>JAZTZY010000019.1:0-14537 GCA_045637705.1 Acutalibacteraceae bacterium
AAAAGACGATTCTTCTGAATCGTCTTTTTCTTGGTGCGAGAGACGGGACACGGTTTTGCTTCGCAAACCCTACATACTAGTCGACCCAATGCTACGCATTCGGCACCCGACTTCGGACTTCGAAGCTAAAAACAGTTCACCGAACTGTTTTCTTAACGCTTCTCACCCTCTTAGGGTTCAAGTCCCTCATCTATCAATTAAGTACAGATAAAAAACAACTCAGCAACCTTTTGGTTACTGAGTCTTGGTGCGAGAGACGGGACTTGAACCCGTACGAGCTGCCCCACACGCCCCTCAAATGCTTTGAGCCCGACCGCACCCGGTGGGTGGTGAAGGGAGGGCAAAAAGGCGTAGCGGTCAAAGCGAATAGGCGCTCCAAGCCGTAATGAGCTTTGGGAACCGCAAGTCGCAACGCGAGACGCGCAGGTTTGAGGGGAATAAAAAAACCAGATCTTTCGATCTGGTCTGGTGCGGATGCTCATAAGGGATTTACTCAAAACTAATTAAAACCGACACAGACATTATATATTCAGTAAACTGCACAAAGCTAAAGACGGATTCCCACGGAGGAATACATAATGGCAAATATAATAGAAGAATTATTCTATGGAAACCTTGAGCCGCAGGAACTTACTACAGAGCTCACACCAAGGCTAAAAAAGAAATTAAGTGAGCTTGTAAAGAAAGAGGAAGAATTGACTTCAAAGCTTTCTGAAGAAGAGAAAGCACTGTTCTTGAATTATGTGAGTGCATATAATGAGTTTTCAAGTATCAGCATTTCTGACGGTTTTGTTTCCGGATTCAGGTTCGGTGCGAGATTCGCATATGATACTTTTGTAAAATAATAATCTCACACATTCGACAAAAGTCGAGCCTCCTTGTACAATGTAATTAAAAAGTACAAGGAGGTAAAATTTTATGTTCAGCAAAAAAATCAAAATAAAACTCGACAGCTTTGAGTTAAACTTACTTATCAACGGTATGAACGAGTTTCGTAATATGCTCTTGACGGAGGATTTATCCACCGAGGATGTTGACGAACTGCTTTTAAAACTCATTGATGCGTATGAAAAATAAGGAGGAGAGAACTATGGCTAACAAAACAAAGATAACTTATCGACAGGTTGGCGACTATAAAATTCCTAACATTATCCTGCCGCCTGAACAAGCAAATATTACTATTGGTAAATGGGGTATGATGCATAAAGATTATCTCGAGCGCAACAAACGAGGTCTGTTTATACTAATGGTAACTAAATGCACACTATGGCCTTATCTTGCAGATATTGACCGTCAGGCAAATGAAATGTATGACCTTCTGATTGAGCAGATGAAAGAGGCAGAAGGTGTTACAGAAGAACTTAAGGAGCAAGACCAGCTTGAATGGGTACAGAGAATGGGCAATATTCAGCAACGGGCAAGAGAGATTGTGTGCAATGAGCTGATATACAGTTAAATTGAATTTGATATGCAAAAGCACGACTTATGGTAATGTAGGTCGTGCTTAGCTTTTAGTATTAAAAATGTCTTTTATTCGTTAATTTTCTTGGATAATACATTTGGTCGTTCTGAAAATTTCTATCGAATACAGAGCAAAATTCAAAAAAATCATACAATATATTGTGGTTGATAGCATTGGTTTTGGTTTATATGGTATGAAAAATTATGCTTATTAGAGGAGCTTTTTATATAGTGAGAGGGTTTAACTCATTTAAAACGAGTGTAATAACGATACTACACTTTAGTTATTTAAGGCGTTACTTGTTTTTTGTAGTATTAATTCATTTATGAGGATATCTTTTCTTTTAAATTTAAATAACCATAATAAATAAAAGAAAACGGAACAGCATTAAGTTGTCTACGATGATTGATTGCTTCTTGTAGTTTTTTTACAATTTCAACGTTATATTCAACAACCTCAAGTTGTGACAAAATACGCTCAATGTGTTTTCTGCATTTTTTATATCTGTTGAAATCAATGATATAATTTACTATTTTTATCACTATGGATAAAAAAGCACACAAGTAAAAATGTTGCAGTTTAATACGCTTCAAGCAATAGTGTTGATTAAAAATCAGTCATTGAGATAATGTTGCAACACCGTGTTGCGAATTTACAATTTATTCATATAGTGGACATTGTGTTAACAATCTTAAAAATATAATAGATAATGTTGATGAAATTAAAAAAAATTAAGGATCGTAAAAATGAAAAAATCAAAAGAAAAAATGCAACTTATACATCGCCCTAAAAAAGGTAAAATGGGCGGTCTTCTTATTGTGTTTATATGGATAGCTATATGGAATATAGCTTATCAGCTTCTGCACGGAATATGGCACGATTGGGATATACAGATTGTCAACTGGGCGTTTTTTGCGTCGGTAACATTGTTTTTTATGCAGGAAGAGCTTATATACAAGGAGCGGTTCTGGTATACCCTCGTAGGCGGTAATGTAGGGTTACTGCTTGCTGCCGGTGTAGTCGTCAGCAGTAAGGCTCTGACAGGCTTCGGACTTGACCATACAGTAGCGGTGACGATGTCGCTGCTTGTTTGTGTAGCCGTTCTTATTCTCGCTAACCCCTACCTGCCTATGGTGTTCAATAACGTAGGTTTCATTTACTTTATTGTTTCTTTTGTAAAGACGGATGAAGTTATTTCAAAGCTTCCGAGTCATATGTTATCACTTTTCTTAGGTTCTGTTATTCTCAATCTCGGATGTACTGTTCTGCTTAACATTTATAAAAAGAAGCTTAGCAAAAATAACATTGCAAAATTATGATTCGACTTGTTGTTATACTTGACAATTATTATATGTTTAATATAAACGTATAGTGAAAAATAGGAGTGAAATTCTTTTGAATAATAATCTTTCAACAGTCAGACAGCTTGCTGAATATGCAGTAAGCAATTATGCTGAAAAGGATTTTTGCCGTTATATTATTGACGGTGAAATTAAAGTGAAAAAATATAAAGAGTTTTATGAGGAGTGTCTTGCTGTCTGCAGATATATACGCTCTATAAACTCAAAACATATACATATCGGTTTTATCGGAAAGACCAACTATGAATACATCGCCTGCCTTACAGGTATGATTTTCAGCGGTAATACAGTCGTACCCTTTTCGCCTGATATTACTGTTGAAGAAGCTTATGTTCTTTTTGATAATGCTGATATAGATATACTTTTCTGTGAAGAAGAGTTTCTTGAAAAGGCTGAAAAAATCAAAGAAAATTACAGCGGACTTAAAGCGGTTATTTCATTAGGCGACAGAATGTGGTTTGAAAATATATTCTGCACCTATAATTCATCCTCTGAATATGCATCACTTTCCGATGTTGAGGAAGAAGCTGACAGATGTTCACTTATAATCTACACCTCAGGTACAACAGGAAAAAGAAAGGGAGTTATGCTCACTAACCGCAACCTTGCGGCTAATTCAAGCTATGATGCTTACAGTATGGACGACAATGATGTGAGTTTTTCTGTGCTTCCTATGCATCACGTTTTCTGCTATGCCTGCGATGTGCTGAAAACTCTTTACGACGGCGGTTGCCTTTGTCTCAACGGAAATTTAAGTGAGCTCTACAAAAACATACTCATTTTTGAACCTACCATTATGCGTATCGTACCTGCTATGTGTAAGTCTATACTTACAAAAATCAAGATTATCGAAAGACGAAATCCGAACCTTTCAAAGCGTGAAGCTGCAGAAAAAATTGTCGGCAGAAATTTCAGAAGAATGATTGCAGGAAGTGCTTTTCTTAGTCAGGCGGTTATTGATGAGCTTGCCCTTTACGGCATAACAGCAAGACAAGGCTACGGTATGAGTGAGTGCAGTCCACGTATCACAACATCTGACTTTTCCGAAAACAACAAATATTCAAACGGCAGAATCATTGGTGTTGACGAGGTAAGATGCGTTGACGGTGAAATTCAGGTTAAAGGCCCCAGTGTAATGAAGGGTTACTACAAAATGCCTGTGGAAACAGCGAATGCTTTTACCTCTGACGGATTTTTACATACAGGTGACCTTGGCTACATTAAAGATAATCATATTTATCTCGTTGGCAGAAGAAAAAACCTGATTATTCTTTCAAACGGCGAAAATATTTCTCCTGAAGAGATAGAGAATAAATTTGCAGATTTCACAGAGGTAAAAGAGGTTATTGTTTATGGTGAAAACGATAAATTAATAGCCGAGATTTACCATGATGATACATTCCTTGCTCAGAAAGATGCCGATGAGATAAGAAATATTCTTGCTGAAATTGTAGATAGGGTTAATATGGAGCTTAATTCAGACAGAACAATTTACGATTTCAGGATAAGAGAAAAGCCCTTTGAAAGAACATCAACGGGCAAAATCAAAAGAACGGAATTTTATTATTGAGGATGGTGAAGCATATGACAGAGATAAAGCTTAAAAGCGGTGAAACAGTCAAGGCGTATCCGCTTACAGGCTCACAGAATATGATGTATCTTATGTCCCTTAAGTACGGTTCAGGCTATCCTGTAAACAATATCGGCTGCGGTTATTATTGGAAGGGTGACTATGACAAAGGCGAAATGAAGGCTTCAATTTATGAGGCAATCAGACGCTGTGACACAATGCGTCTTCGCTTTGTAATGGGTAAAAAGCTTAAGCTTCATCAGTATGTTACCGAGAAAAGTGAGCTTTTAATCGATGAGTGGGATTACAGTGATATGACTGTCGAAGAGGCTCAGGACAAGCTTACGGCTTATTCAAGAAGCAATATTCCTATGTTTAATTGCGAGATACATAAAATAATCCTCATTAAATTCAAGGACGGCTACCATGGTATATTTATGAGAATACACCATCTTGCTATGGATGCTTATTCTCTTAAGATGTTTATAAATGACATAATCGAAATTTATAAGCATAGAACTCAGGGTACGGCTTATCCCAAGCCAATGAGAGAATATGTTCCCGTGCTCGAAAAAGAGCTCGCATATGAAGACTCAGAGCAGAAGGAAGCAGATAAGCAGTACTGGTTTGACTCCCTTGCAAAAGCAACAGAACCTATATTTACTGACTTTATGCTTGAAAGCAGACTAAAGGCTCAGCAGCTGAAAAAGCCTGATCAACGCTTTGCTGATATTCATTCGGGACTTCCCGATGCTGATACAATAAGATTCAGTATGAGTACGGAAAGCAGCGAAAAGCTAATGAAGCTTTGTGAAGAAAGAGGAATTTCAGTTTTCTCTCTTGTTTCAATGGGTGTTCGTACGGCACTTTCCTGCTTTAACGATAATCAGGAGGATGTATCCTTTAAGATGATTATCAATCGTCGAGGCACTATAGCAGAAAAGAAGTCAGGCGGACTTCGTATCAATTTCCTTCCTATGAGAAGCATCATTAAGCCTGAAATGACTTTCACTGAGAGCGTGAATATCATTTCTCAGGTGCAGAATGAAATGTATCTTCACTCAAGTCTTTCATTCCTTGAAATGCTTAAGGAAAGGCATAAGTCAATGTCAAAGGACGCTAAATTCGATTCAACCTATGACAGCTTCGGACTATCCTATCAGCCTATGATGAAAATGGTTGCCATAAATGAAGAAATGGCCAAGACCACAAAGAGCATCTGGTACAACAACGGAGCAACTATGATTCCTTTATATGTAACTGTATGCCATAGAGCAGTTGACGGCGGCTTTGACTTTATTTTTGAATACCGCCGCGAACAGGATGCTGAATATGACCTTGCTGTTCTTTACAGCAAAATTGAAAAGGCTCTCTCTCTGGGTGCAGAAAATTCCGATATTACAGTCGGAGAAATATTAAATAAAATAGCAGTAACACAGGAAGAAAGGACAGGTAAACCGGTATGCGAATCATCGAAAGACTTATTGAAATCATTGAAAATTACGTGGAAGCTGACGAAATCAAGAGTGAAGACAGTTTTAAATTTGATCTCGGCATGAGCTCCTTTGACACAATGTGTATGGTGGCAGAAATCGAATCCGCAATGGGGGTAAAGCTTACTGCCGCAGATTTTATAAAGCACAAAACTGTCGGAGAAATGGCAAAGCATATAGCGACGCTTGTGTAAGGTCGCTTTATTGATTGTTAATACTATGGAGGTAACTATTATGAAAAAAACAATTTCCCTGTTGCTTGTTATTCTTTTAACTTTCAGTTTATTCAGTCCTGCGGCAAATGCTGCAAACGAGGAGGTTTATGAAAAACGACCTCTAATTTACATCCGTGGCAGCGGCGACCCTATTTATACTGCTGACGGAAGAGCTCTTCCCTCCGGTCTGGATGCTATATTCGGAAGCGGCAGTAACGGTGAGGGTTCGGTATCAAAGGAGAAGCTGGTTGAAGCGGTTGCAAATATTCTTTTGCCTTTCCTTGCAGAAGGAATGCTTATGGACAAATGGGATAATTATGCAAAGGCTATTTATGAAGAATTTTCACCCTTGTTTGAGGAAATGACCCTTGACGAAAACGGTAATGCCCGTTTCGGTACGGTTGTGTCACCCGAGGCTATGTGGGATTCCTATTACCGTATCGGGATAGATTACGGTGCAAACGGAAATCCTTACAGAACACAGGACTATAAGTTCTGCTATGACTACCGTCTTTCACCTTATGACCATGTTGACAGATTACATGAGTATATTCTCACAGTAATGAAAACAACCGGTTATGACGAGGTTTGTCTTTCTGCGAGATGTATGGGTGGAAGTCTTCTTAATGCTTATCTTGAACGCTACGGTCATCTCGGTCATGTAAAAAAAGTATTTTACAGTGATGTTCTTTCAAACGGACACTCACTAATCAGCGATTGCTTCAGCGGTAAGTTTGCCTTTAACGACAAATATACTCAGCTTTATATAAAGCAGCTTGAGCATTGCGGTGAAACAGGTGAAGGCACCGGTCTTGTTCTTTCGCAGCTTGCTTTTGAAATTGTAAACAGAACAGTGGATCTTTTTACACAGACCGATATTGTTGAGAAACTTTTTGGCTCCGTTGATAATCTTTACAACAGACTTTATAAGGCTCTTGTACCTGCACTTGTAATGGCAACGGGTATGGGTACAATGCCAAATTATTGGGTGAGTGTTTATGAAGAGGATATGGATACGGCTCTTAATCTGATATTCGGTAAAGAAGGAAGCGAAACAAGAGTCAAGTATGCGGGTCTTATTGAGAAAATACAGTATTACAGAGAACGTGTTTCAGCTGACCTTCCGGGCTTCTATAAAAAGATATCAGAAGAATACGGAATTGAAGTAGGTGTAATGGCAAGATACGGTTATCTCAATATGCCTATTGTAGAGCATTACGATGAACTGAATGACGGACTTGTAGGGCTTCAGGACTCTTCATTCGGTGCAACCTGCTCTGCTCCGACAGAGACTCTTTCTAATGCGTATATCGCAAGTCGTATTGCTGAAAACGCTGAAAATGCAAAATATATTTCACCTGATAAAATGGTAGACACATCAACCTGTGCTTTCCCTGAAACTACATGGGTTATCAAAAACTCACATCATGACCGTGAGGAGCTTTTCAACTACCTCGCTGAATATTATTTGAGCTATAGTAATGTAACCGCTACTTATAACAGCAGAAACATTTCACGCTTTCTTGTTCAGGACAGAACAGCTGCTGATAGGGGCTACACGGTGAATATGACCGAGGAAAATTCATCATCCTTTGAATGGCTTGACACTTATGTTGAAGAGACTACAGTTCAGTCAAGGCTTATGTCACTGTTCAGATGGCTTAAATCAATTTTCAATCTGATTGCTAAGCTTTTCAAGGGTGAAATCAGTCTTGGATAATATGTGATTATACCGCCGGGGAGAAATTCTCGGCGGTTTATAATCAAAAAAATCTTTAGCAGCTTTATAAATATTCGTTGAACAAAACTTTTTAGTAGCACAGTCTGTTTTCATTATCAAGAGTCGTTACACTTCTTCTCTTGACAACAAAAACATTCTGTGCTCTGTGGGAATTACGAGGGTGATACCCTCATCATATAACCGTTAAGGTTATCAAAAAAATTTCGAGGAAGAATGTAATAATTCAATAACACTCATAAGAAAAAACTTTTTCTTCTTGGCGGTAGGTGTGCGAAGCAAAAAAATTTTTTAACTTTTTTCAAAACTCAGGAACATTTTTGCGTTCTGATGTCGTTATATATATGGAGAGAAAAGTATTTTTTTCAAAGGCTCAAACCAGATATTATTGACCGTGGAAAATTTTTAAAACCCTTCGACAAAATCCGCATTGACAAATTTTTCCTGTTGCTGTACAATAGCCCCGTCAACACAGACATTAAAAGTTAGGCTCGCTGTGATAAAAGGTAGCTGTCCCTTTCAGCGAGATGTGGAGACAGGTGTAACCCTATTTTCTTTTTCTTTTGCTTTGATTTAATTCAAAGCCGTTACATATTTTGGGTTTAAAAACAGAATACCGGCGCGGAAAGAATTTTTCTTCCACGCTTGTTTCTGTTGCCCGAAGTATGTAGCGGCTTTTTTGTTTTGCATTTTTTGCGGCGGGTTGTAAATATTTTGAAAATGTTTCATCTTTCGGGTTTCCACTCTGCCTCTCCCAGTGCATATAGGTGAGAGTTGTTTTGACGGTTAGTCTGTAAACAAATTGAAAACAATTTTGATTATGGGTGTCCATTCGGCCTCTCCTAGTCCTAATAGGTGAGGAATTGTTTTCATGCCAAAACAAAAAGCTCAAATCATTTGGAAAGGAGTCAGAAAAAGTTCAGAACAACAAATGAAACTTAATTACAATTATCAGAATACAAAGAATGCGGTTTTAGGTAGCGTCAGTATCAACAAGCACTGAATTTGCACGGTCACATTTACTTGTTGCGACCACTTTGCTATGGCACGTGTCTTAACAAGCAATGGATTTGAATATCCAAATTTCGCTTGTTAGGGAGCTACCCCTAAAACCCCGAGAAAAATTTTGTGAGAAGCAGACGAGCTCACGGTAAAAAATTCGTCAGAAAAATTTTCAAGGAATTGAATTAAAAAAACTTTTGCAAGTCTTTTTGAATTCATACATCCTTCCTTGAAAATAAAAATCAAAATCTATTTTAAAATTTAGGAGGTCTATTATGACAACATTATCAGAAATGAAAATTGAAAATTTAAAAGCATTTGAAAATAATCCTTTCATCTTCAGAGAGGACACTGCCTTTGATATGCTCATTGACAGCATTTCAAATTTAGGAGTACTTACACCAATCATTGTCCGCAGTCTTGACGAAGACAACTATGAAATCATCAGCGGTCACAGAAGAGTTGAAGCCTGCAAAAGGCTTGGCATTGAAACAATACCTTGCATCGTTAAAGAGATTACAAGGGATGAAGCAACGGTTATCCTTGTTGACTTGAATTTACAAAGAGATGAAGTGTTACCAAGCGAGAAAGCCCACGCATACAAAATGAAAATGGATGCACTTAAAAATCAAGGAGCAAGGACGGATTTAACTTCGACACAGCCTGTGACGAAGTTCCGCACAGATGAAATGATAGGAAAAGAAAACAACGAGAGCCGTGAAACTGTCAGGCGATATATTCGGTTGACTTATCTTATTCCTGAAATCTTAAAGCTCGTTGATGAAGGAAGAATATCTTTGACACCTGCAGTTGAATTGTCTTACCTTGACGGTTATGAACAAGAACAGGTTTACTGCTTCTATGAAAACGAAGAAGTCACTCCGTCATATTCTCAATCAGTACGATTGAAAAAACTTTCTCAAGAGTTCAGGCTCACCGATGAAAAACTTTTTGAAATTATGTCCGAAGCAAAAGCTAATCAGAAAGATTATCTTAAGATACCGACGGAAAGTATAGAGAGATATTTTAAATCAAGGTTCACCGAAAAACAAAAGCAAGAGTTTGTGATAAAAGCTGTTGAACATTATCATCGGTATCTGATGCGGCAGAGAGATGCGAGGTGATGTTAATGCTTGAAAGATTAAAATTAATTCTGCGTTTCATTCTCATAAGCACCCGAGCTCAATTATTTATGCTTAGTGAAGATGAAAAAGAATATATCATCAACGGTATAAAATATTTTGTTTCATCCCGTTATTTAACTGATAAGAAGAGTGATACTTTTGAAAATAAAATTGAAAAATATATTGGCAGTGACTTCACACATTTGTCACCTGCAACAAACAATGATAGAATAAACAACGAATATATGTGTCTGACTGCCGGGAAGGAGGTAAAATGCAGTTAACAGATTATATTGGTATCGCAGGTCTTTACACCCGTCTCTCAAGAGATGACGGTACAGACAGCGAAAGCAATTCAATAGCAAATCAGAAAAGATTGTTATCACAGAAAGCTAAAGAGCTTGGATTCACAAATGTAAAGTTTTATGTTGATGACGGTTACACGGGTACGAACTTTAACCGTCCGGGATTTCAGGAGCTTCTTGATGATATTGAAATGGGATACGTTACAGCAGTCATAGTCAAAGACTTATCAAGATTAGGTCGTGACTATGTTTCGGTAGGCTACTATACCGATAACTATTTTCCTGAACATAACATAAGATTCATCGCTGTTAATGATATGGTTGACAGTGATGAGGGTGAGAATGAAATCGCACCCTTCAAGAATATAATGAATGAAATGTATGCAAGAGATATTTCAAGAAAAATCAGAAGCTCAAACAGAATCAGAGGTAACCTTGGTGAGCCTCTTGCTCAGCCACCTTACGGATATATGAAAAGTCCCGAGAACAAAAAGAAATGGATAGTCGACCCTGATGCTTCACAGGTAGTGAAAAGTATTTTCAGAATGTGTATTGAAGGTAAAGGTAACGAAGCCATTGCTCATGTTCTGCAAGTCAATAAAGTATATATCCCTATGGCATATTGGCACAGTAAGGGATTAAATCGAGGAGGCAAGCAAATGCCTGCTGACCCTTACAGATGGAGCAAGACAACGGTTCGGAAAATCTTAACTCAGCAAGAGTACTGCGGTGATGTAATCAATTTCAAAACTTACTCAAAGAACTTCAAAAACAAAAAGAGGCTGATGAACTCTGAAGAAAATTGGAAAATCTTCAAGGATGTTCACGAGCCTATCATTGAAAGAGAAGTGTTTGAGCTTGTACAGGAAAATCTTATAAAGATAAAACGCCGAGCTCCTAAACCTGAAAACGCAAGGAAGCACATCTTCAGCGGGCTTATCCGTTGCGGTGACTGCGGAAGCAATATGAGGTATCACACCAATACCACTAACAAGGAAATACACTATTTCAGTTGCGGTAACTATATCAAAGATACTCGTGGTGACTGTCCTACAAGGCACTACATTCGTTCAGATGCTCTTGAACAGATAGTTTTGCTTGAACTCAGACACCTTGCAGACTTTTTGAGATATGATGAAGAAAGGCTTGCAGAAATCCTTGAAAGGAAGTCAAACAAGGATTTATATGAAGAGACAAGATATCTTGAAGGTGAATTACAAAAAGCTCTTACAAGACAGCAGAAGGTGGCAAATCTTTATGAAAAGCTATATGAAGACAATGCCGAGGGCAAGGTAACGGATGAATGGTTTACTCACATGTCACATAAATACGAGGTGGAGCGAACAGAACTTAAAGGAAAGGTTTCTGAGCTCAGAAAGAAGCTTTCAAGCGCACAAGAGACAACCAATGGGAAAGAAATCTTTCTTAATGCGGTAAGGTGCTTTATGGAAATGGAAACACTTACCGCACCTCTTGCAAAGGAGCTTATTGACCACATTGACGTTTATGAGGCGGAGGGTAAAGGCAAGAACAAAACACAAAGGATAGTGATTTACTATCGCTTTGTAGGATACATTGAATTACCTGATAAAATCCCAATCGTAAACGATATAAGGCAGGGAGTAGCAGTGAATTACATCTCAGGTGCTTTACCTGAAACGGCATAAAAGAAAAAGTCGCAGATAAACTGCGACAAACGAAAAATATATCAATCTGTTTTTAAACAAAAAAGGATGCGTGTTCAAATCCCTTATGAACACGCATCATGGTGCGAGAGACGGGACTTGAACCCGTACGAGCTGCCCCACACGCCCCTCAAACGTGCGCGTCTGCCGATTCCGCCACTCTCGCATATTCACTTCACTCTCTCGAGTGCTCGTATACTATACCACTTTCTTTTTCGGTTGTCAAGTGTTTTTTCGATATTTTTTTTAGTTTATTTTTTGAGGGCGGGTTTTTTCTTGATTCTGATTGCAGACTGTTACGCGTACGGCATAAACAGGCACAATTTATATCGACAAAACTTGACAATTTTCAGGCTGTTATAATATAATCTTATAAGACTGTGGAAAGGGTGACGGATATGAAGAAAATATGTGGCATTTTCCTTGGATTTGTTTTGCTGTTCAGTTTTGCCTTTTATGCTTTTGCGGGCAGCTGTGAAACCTACAGCGGCAACAATATCAACTCTCAGAATTACAGTGTCTGGGCGGCAACCGTTAAGTCTCATCTTCATTTTTGCAGTGACGGCAGACCTATGAAGGTGCAGTATCTCGCAAATGAAAATAAGGTTCTTATTGAGTATTATGACAGTAATTTTGTCCTGCAATCTCAGAAACTTATATCTTTGGATTATTCCGTCTATGGAGGATTTTATGCCGTAGGTGACACATATTTTCTCCTTACAGGTCAGAACAATCCCTCGGAGTCATCAAACGTGACTTGTTTCGCCATAACAAAATATGATAAAAATTGGAACAGAATTGCTTCGGCAGAGCTGAAAGATTGCAACACTACAGTGCCTTTCGATGCAGGAAGTGCGAGATTTACGCATAGTGGTAACTATCTGCTTATAAGAACTTGTCACGAGATGTACAGAGCAGATGACGGATATAACCATCAGGCTAATGTGACTATTCAGCTTGATATGAGTACTATGAAAATTACCGACTCTTTTACAGATGTTCTGAACAATAATTACGGTTATGTCAGTCACTCGTTCAATCAGTTTATAAAGATAGATTCAGATAAAATTGTGGCTGTGGATCACGGTGATGCCTATCCCAGAAGTATAGTTCTTACCAAATATAAGACATCGGTATCTTCCGGTAAATTTACACCGGCTTATTATCAGCCGTGTACTACTGTGGAGCTTATGAAAATATCGGGTGCAACAGGCGATAACCGTACTGATTGCAGTGTAGGCGGCTTTGAAATTACATCATCGGGTTATCTTGCAGCTTTGAACAGTACCTCTCAGTCAGGTGGTTCATCTGTGAGAAATATATATCTGGCTTATTGTGATAAGGATTCTTCATCGGCTCAGCTCAAGCAGATTACATATTATGCATCTTCAGGGGTTTCGACACCTCATCTTGTGAGAATAAACGAAAACAGATTTATTGTTTTGTGGTATTATGACGGCAAAGTAAACTACTGTGAAACTGATAAAAAGGGAAACATAACGAGTGATATTATGAGCTTTGAGGCAAATCTCTCTGACTGTCAGCCTGTTGTTGACGGTGATGAGCTCGTCTGGTATTGCTTTAATAACAGCGAGACCATATTTTATACAATAAATCTTTCTGATATTTCAAAAACACAGAAATACAGTTCTGTGTCGGGACACGATTATTTTCCGTCATCGGTAAACGGTACATCAGTGACACTGAAATGTTCAAAATGCTCCCGTACTACAACGGGAAATATTCCGTCTGCCTTTGAACTCTGGTGGGAGGATTTATCTTTTTCGTCTTCGGGAATGACATATTATAATTCCGTTGCCGAGAGTTCATATCACCCGGGGGCAAAGGTGGGTCTTATGGTCAGATATCCTTCTGCTGACCTTAATGACTATGAGGTGATTTCGGATAAGGAAACTGTAGCTGAAATCGTTGAGGAATATGACGGATTTGCCGTTAAAGCCATTAAAGAGGGTACGGCAAAAATAACTGTCAGATCAAAATATAACAGTGAGATAAAAAGGGTTTATACCTTTAAGGTCGCGCACAATTGGCAGGTGAAGGAAAAGACTGAGGCTGCCTGTGATAAAGACGGCAAAACCGTTAAAAGCTGCAGTGTATGCGCTGAAAGTGATGTGCAGATAATCAAAGCTCAGGGCCACAAAATGAGTGAATTCAAGACGGTGACAGAGGCGACCTGCAAGTCTGAGGGCAAAAAGAAATCAACGTGCTCTGTCTGCGGATATTATGAGACAACTGCAATTGCAAAGAAAGATCACGACAAGAAAGTCTCTGTTGAAGCTATTGCTCCTACTTGCACAAAATCAGGCAAAACCGAAGGCAGAAAATGTTCTCTTTGCGGCAGTATAGTTGTGGCACAACAGACGGTAGATGCTCTTGGCCATGATTTAGGTAAATACAAAACAACCAAGAAACCCACCTGTAAAGCAATGGGTGAGGAAACAGCCGAGTGTACAAGATGCACCTATACAAAAACTCGAGATGTAGAACGAGTGCCTCACACAGAGGTGACAGTCAAAGCAGTTGCTCCTACCTGCACAAAGACAGGTAAAACTGCAGGCAAG
>JAZTZY010000020.1:0-16763 GCA_045637705.1 Acutalibacteraceae bacterium
CACCGGAAATCCCGGCAACTACTACCCTGCCAATGAAGATTGCGGAAAAGACGGCATCGGTATGCAGATGGAAGTTTATGAAGACAGTGTTGTTCTGCGTTTCCGTAATTATCTGACCGGCGAATGGCTTGAAGGCTATGATAATTATGTGTTTGAGCTTGACTGATAACATAAGACGACAAATCTAAAATAAAGAGCTGTGTACTAAGCACAAAAAAATAAATATAAACATCCACTCGCATAACGGGTGGATATTTATTTTACCCTCAAACCGCCACCCATATATTTGTTTTTTATGTTGTTCTATGCAACTGTAAAAACTGAAAACATAAAAGAAAAAGTCCCGAAACCTTTGTAAATACCAGGTTTTCAGGACTTTCTTTGTTTTGGAAGTACGACTCATTTTCGAACCGCACTTATATTTATTTTCAAGTTAACAACAGCTTGATAAATCGAATTTTATCAAAATATTATTTTTTCTTTCTGAAAGCTGACATAACATTACTGACTGCTTTATACATAGGGGTTTCAAGCTCTTTTTCAGCTTCCTTCAACTGTTTTCTTATCTCAATACTCTGCGGACAATGTTGTTCGCATTTGCCACATCCTATACATTTTGAAGCAGGTGCATATTGAGCAGTATTTTTCACATATTCTCTGAATCCTGCAAAGTTACCGTTGGCAAAACATCTGTTATAAGCAGAAAAAGTTCCGCTGATATTAATATTCTGAGGACAAGGCATACAGTAACCGCAGCCGGTACAACCAACCTTCATTTTTGAGTTAATAGCCTTAACAACTCTTTTCAGCATTTCTTCATCATTGGTTGTCAGTTCACCGATTTCAGTTTCCGTAGCAGTTTTAATGTTGTCATCTACCATTTCATCGGAATTCATACCCGAAAGCACAACAGTAACTTCAGGCTGATTCCACAACCAACGGAAGGCCCACTGTGCAGGGGTATGCTTGACAGGATGCTCACTGAAAATAGTTTTTGCTTCCGCAGGGAGATTGTTTACAAGTCTGCCACCGCGAAGAGGCTCCATAATCATAACAGGAATACCTTTTTCATTGGCGTGATTGAGTCCTTTGCGACCTGCCTGAGTATGCTCATCCATATAGTTATACTGTATAAGGCACATATCCCAGTCGTAAGCGTCAACAATTTTACAAAACATATCTGAATTGCCATGATACGAAAAGCCGATCTGGCGGATTGCACCGCTTGCTTTTTTCTCTTCTATCCACTTTTCGATGCCAATGCCCTTCAGTCGTTCCCAAACCTTGATATCGCTCATCATATGCATGAGGTAAAAATCAATATGGTCTGTACGGAGTCTTTTTAACTGCTCATTGAAAAGCTTATCAAGGATATCTATACTGCGCATCAGCTGTGGCGGAAGCTTTGTTGCTATATACACCTGATCGCGAATATTATGCTTCTGGAAAACCTCGCCTATTGCCGCTTCGCTTCCCGGATATATGAAAGCAGTATCAAAATAATTCACGCCTTTATTAAAAGCAGTCATTATCTGACGCTCTGCATCTTCCATATTAATTCTGCCCATTTTCTTTTTAAAGCGCATACATCCGAAACCTAAAACAGACAGTTTATTGCCGTATTTATCCTCACGATATTTCATAAAAATTACCTCCGAAATCAGTTTAGGTTATTCTGAAAATCTTACTTATCGGAATAATTATATCATATAGACTAGAATATTTCCATAGTTAATGGTGCTTTTTTGACTAATTTATAAGCAAAAAAGAAAAGTCCCGAAACCCTTTTAAAATCAAGGTTTCAGGACTTTTTATCTTGGCAGTACCACCCCAAAAGTGAACCGCAATCAATTACACTCTGTTGCTCTATATTAAGACCAACCGCTGATGCTTCCGGATTTTATCAATCAGGATATACAACTGTTCTGCCTGTAAATAATTCTATCACTGAATGCCAGAGCTTCATAGCGATTTCCTGAGCCGTACCCTTGACTGCAAGCTCGAAAGCAATTCTCGATGAATACTTGTCACCGTTATCCTTTGCCGTTTTTATGTAACCGAAGTCAAAAACATCGTAAAGGCGCTCCACTCTTGTTTCGTATTTTGAAGTATCACTTTCATCAATTTCAACTACACGGTAGCCGTACTGAGTTGTATAAGCCAGACCTTTGTAACGGGTCATGGGAGAAGTAAAGATATCAATTCCCTGATTCCTTACGCCGAAGGCATTTGTGTGGTCGTGACCCGTAAACATTGCGAGTACATCGCCGTTTTCAACCAACGCATCGAACTGACCGTCATTGTAATAACCGGGACAGGGCTTTTCGTTGAGCTTGCCGTAATTGACCTGTTCGGGGTCAAACATGTAATATTCATCCTCGTTGTAAATACGCGGAAGTGCATAAGGCTTTTTTGAATCCATCTTTTTAAGAACATCATAAATTTCAGGAACAATTATATGCTGGAAAACAACGGAGTTTACGGTTTCACCGCCGTTTTCTTTCTTGAGCTTTGCTGATGTTTCCTTGTACCACTCTATCTGCTCGGTACGTACTCGGTCATAATGTCTCGGCTCGTCTTCATCATAATCACCCGAGTCAAATACCCAAAGATTGAACTTAGTTTCGTCACTGTCAGACGCCAGCACAGGAATATTGAACGTAGCACAGTTTTTGAAATCCGTACTGCCATCAGTGGATATAACACAAGAAAAGGTATTGTAATATTCCATAATATCTTTTCTTGTCATCGGACCTTTCTCTGCATCGTGATTACCGAAGGTTACGGCAACGGGAATCTTTCTTGATTCAAAGATATTCATAAGAGCATTGATGAGATTTTTGGTCTTTTCAGGATCCTCGTCAGGATGTGTATTATCACCTGTAAGTACGACAAGGTCAGGCTTTTCCACATCACAGGCTTCTGCAATTACCCATACCGATGCATCAAAATGCTTGTCATAATTAAGATGGGTATCGGCAATATGCAATATTTTAAGCTTGCCGTTTTCATCGAATCTTATTGTTTTATCGGTTTCATTCTGAGCATTTGCAGGACTGAAATCAACATTTGTGTTTTCGGGATCGAGTTCAAAAAAGATTATTCCCGCTACAAACTGAATTACAAGGATCAATAAAACAATTAATATAATTTTCTTTGTCATTTCAAATTTCCCTTTCTTAATTTATTTTATCAGTATAGGATGTTATACCGGGGGCTCTGAGAATACCTGTTGTACGAAGAACATATTCATAACTCCAGTTTATACCTTCTGTTCTCCAGGCGGCAGGGCCGTGCCATCTGTGGTTGATATTTACAAGGTGAATCGGTCCGAAGGAATTATATCGGTGAGTATAGAGCTTCAGGCCAACCTCGTGCTCTCCGTCGGGAACATTCTTGATTTCAAGGGTGTAGGGAGGATAGATAATATCACCTTTGACTTCACCGTCTACGCTGACCTCAATAAGTGCACCAAGATAGTTGCTTGATGTTACCGTGAGGCTGCCGTTTTCACTTATAGCCTTAAGCTTATATGTAATTGCACCTGAGAAAAACGGAAATCCCTGATCTAAAAGAGAGCCAAATGCTATTTTTTCGGGAAGCTCAGTAACAACTGCAACACAGCCCGCTACTCTTACACCGAAATCACCAAGAACGAAAACATTTTCAAGATTTGCGGTTTCACCAAATGGAAGAGTGATTTCAAGGATGTTTTCACCCTTTATAATATTGCTGAGCTTCATTTTACCTATAGAAATATCTACATAGTAGCCTTCTTCTCTTTCGGTGATTTTCTTGCCGTTGAAGGTAACCTCTGCAATATCCGCATCCTCTAAAGCGAGAACGGCTCCCTCATAATCTATTTCACTGCTGAAGGTGAATTTAAGAGTAGCCTTATGATCTTTAGGCTTATTGCCGAGTGCCCACGGCTGAACAACGCGTCCGCCTCTTTTTGTAATTCCAAGACGCTCTCTTATAAGATTATCAAGTCTAAGCACCTCTTCTTTAGGTGAATAAGTCTCGTCATCATCAATCTTCCACTCAGCCATATCAAGAAGAAGTATATTTTTCTCAGAAAGCTCATAGTCGTACTTTCCACCGAGGACTTCACCGGCCGGTTGGGGAATTTGCTGCGTTGCACTACACTCGGTTGTACCGTCGCTGAGTTTGAGAAGAATTGAATCATAACCGAAAATACGGTAACGGATGATAGTCTTACCTCCGACGTATTCTGCCTTGAAAGGATATATTTCACCCTTTGCAGTGTCATATATTTCAGGTGAAAATGTGCCGTTGAGAATAATCTGAATATCCTTGCCGTAGTCAACGTGTTTGTTGTCAGGCTCTTTTGCACAGCAGATAAATAGCCATTTGCAGTCGTTGTCCTCACGAAGCTGATAAATATAATTGTCTGTGAGTCTGCCGTCGGCATATCTTATTGTCAGAGTTCTTACATCTTCAAGGGATGAAAGAAGAGAAGCACGGGAAAAGTCAATTCTTTCACTCTTATCAAAGAGTACTTTTGCATCGTCGCAAGCAACTGCATCAACAAGTGACGGTGCAGCACCCATAAAAATGAGTTTACCGCCATTCTCACGGAACTGCTCAAGTCTTTCAAGGGTTGTTTTTCTTAAGGTTTCGCAGCCGGGTACAACAATAGCATCATACTCCATTTCACCGACCTTAAGTGGGGCAGAGCCTTCGCTGCAAAGAGACGGAAGCAGTGATTCCGAAATATAATCAAAATCAACACTGCCTTCAAGAAGCCATCTGATAACATTGAAAAATCTCTCATCAAGACTTTCTCTGAAAACTGCACTTTTATCATTGGGACCCCAATGCAGCCAGAAGCTTTCAACGGGATGAATAACACCGACCTTAACAACAGGCTTGCCTCTTGTCAGAGCTGTATTGACTCTTGCAAAATGATCCTCAATAAGATTGTATTTTTTGTACCAGGGAGACTGATAATGTATCGAAGCCGGGTAATCGCGCTTAGCTTCTCCCTTCATTGCGTACCAGGAAAGATGAGGCACACGTATGGTAACACCCATACACGCCTGCCAGTCGCCCTGATGCTTATATGTTCTGAAATCGCAGTCCCAGCCTGTTACGCCGTAAAGCTCGGAAAGCATACCCTCATAGCCGTATTGATGAACTGCAGACTGCACCTGCTTTGCGGTTGTGTATTCGTGACGGTTACAAAGCATATCAATACCCGGAAGTCGGAAGCTTCTGTATGAACGCATTGCCTCACCGAGTGCTGCGGTCTGTGAATTAAGTGTAGGCTCTTCCATCATATGTCCCGTAAGGGCAATACCGTTTTCATTACACCATTCACCGACGGTATCGGCAAAGGATGCTGCAAACAATTCAGCAATAAAATCGTGGTATCTGTAGCGATGAACGGACGGTGAAGAATCAGGCTTATCCCAGAAAATTTCAGGAAGAGTGTCAAGAATATCCTCGCCGTACATTTCTTTGTAAAGCTCAGGAACCTTATCAGTCCACGGCATTGTGATATCCATTTTATCAAATGAATTGTTAAGAACTCTTTTTCTTGTAAACTGCGGCTCGTCGGTAAAAATAGCGGGAATGGTTTTATCAAATTCATCGCCCACTTTGGCTTTATATTTTTCGTGGGTGACCTCAATAAACTTTTTAATAGCTTCGCAGTTCAAAGTGTCAATATATGTCTGATTGTTATACCAGCTCGAGGGCGTGTGTATTTCAAGAAGGGCGTACCACTTTGTGCCTTCAGCTTCATCGTCTTCACTGATTTTTTTATATGAAGAAAGAAAGCCTTCATTATCAAGAACGACATCATAACAGGCAATAAGCTTTCCTTTTCCGCTTCTCCCACCCTCAGAACTTGAGGTGTTTACGGAATAAATTTCGCCTTCTCTGTAGGGAGTGAAAAGAAGGCATCTGCCTCTGTATTTTTCGTCCTTTGTTACAAGTCCGCCTGCAGCTCCCGAGGGCCAACGGTCCTCGTCATAAAGCCAGGCAAGCATTTCTTCTTTCTTTGCCTTGTCAACAGTATCCTTGATAAGTTCCATATATTCTTCACCAAGATACTCGTTTTCAAGACCTGTTCTCACGTGAAGATGAAAGCCTCCGAGACCCATTTCCTTGAACACATCAATCTGACGGCACAATTCTTCTTTTGTAAGGTATGAATTAAGTGCCCAGAAGGGTGTGCCCCTGTATTCACTTGTAGGATTTCTGAAAAGTGCGTTGTCCAATTGTTTCTCTATATTTTTCTTATAAAGCATCAGTATCCTCCTTTTTATTTAAGTGTAAATTCGGCATTGTTATCCGAAAAGGCTTTATTGTTTCCGATAGTATCAAGAAGCATACTTCTCAGATCAATTCTTATTCCGTCAAGGAACAGAAATCAATATAAACACCGGCTGTCCACCCCATCATAGCAGGAGTTTCATATTCCTTATTATGTGAAACGCCACCCGTTGTAACATCATATTTTTCCCATAATTTTCCGGTTTCTTCAAAGACTTTTTCCACTAAACGCTTATATTTTTCAGCGATGCGAAGTGCTTCCTGGCGGTAGCCGTAACGCAAAAGCCCATGCACAACAATATATTGCAGACAAGCCCATCCGTTCGGGTAGTCCCACTGCAAACCGTATAAATCCTCTCTCTTTTCACAGCAGGCAACACCGAACTCTGCTTCGATTTCAGATAATAATTCTACCGTGCGTTCAGCCTGCTCTTTAGTGCATACACCTGAAAATAACGGATAAAACTGTGCGGCCGATATTACACCGGACTGCTTTCCCGTTTCAAAATTATAATCCGTGAAAGCTCCTGAGTCATAATTCCATAAAAGCCTTGTCATAAGTTCTCGTCTGCTCTCTGCTTTTTCATTCCATATTGCCTCGCATCCGTTTTTAAGCTCAGCAGAAAAAAACGCCATATCCCTTTCCATACCGAAAAGCAAAGCATTTAAATCCACCCAGGCATAATTATAACAGTCAAGCCCCATACGGCTGTTGCAATCCCAACCGCTTTCTGCAAAGGAATACATAGCCTTACCGTAACTCTCTGCAGTGCCTTCATCAGCAGGTTTTTCAATACCCAAGCGTTTACATAAAAGTCCGCTGAAGTCCATCAGCTCATCACGGGTAAAGCTTCCGTAATATCGGTTAAGTCCGCAGGGCGTCTGTCTTTCGTCTTCCCAGAATTCATACTCCTTTTCCAGAGCCTTAAAGCATTCACTCAGCCATTGAGTGTCTCCCGTTTTTTCGTAAATACAGCGGACCATCTGAGAGAGAAAGGGCGGCTGTGAACGGGAAAGATAATAGGTTCGGTTTCCGTTAGGCATAAATCCGAATTTATTTATCAGATAACACATATTATCCACATTATTTTTTGCCTGTGACAAGCGTCCCGATTTTATCAGACCTACATTTGTAAAATAAACATCCCAATAATACATTTCCTGAAAATGCCCTTCTATACAAGGCACAGTATACGGATGCGGCAAGCCTATTAATGTATCATCATCCTCTGTAAAGAAACGGGTTGTATTATCCCAATTAGTCTCGATATATTCCTTTACATTCATAAATTCATCCTCCGCAAACAATTATTTGTCGGGTTGCTTATATATTCAGAAAATCCTTTCTGTAATTGACACCGAAAAACTCCGCAAGCTCCACCATTTCTTCATCTTTGATGGTGTTGACTCTCGGCAGATGTGCTGTGAGCATATAAATCTGAGCAGCCTTTTCAACGGTTTCAATGAGTCCGAAGGTTTCGTCCATTGTTTTACCTGCGCCGTAAATGCCGTGCATTCCCCATACAACAAGACGGAACTCTTCCATTTTCTTTGCAGTAGCTTCACCGATTTCATTTGTACCGCAAAGCATCCAGGGAAGTACACCTACACCGTCAGGGAAAACAACAATACATTCGGTACACATTTCCCAGAGGGTATGAGTGAATTTCTTTTCGTCGAGCTCGTGAACATAGTTCATAGCGAGGGTATGTGTCGGATGTGAGTGCATTACGACTCTGTTTTCGGGGTCAACCTTAAGCCTTGCCATATGGCTCATAAGATGTGCGGGCAGTTCACTTGTAAATCTGCCGCCGTCCTTGTAGCCCCAGAGAAGCTCTGCTGTTGTGCCGTCCTCAGAGATGCGTATAATGCCAAGGTTTGTTTCGGGGTCATCCTCAACATTTTTGAAGTACTTACCCGTACCCGTAACAATGAAAATCTTGCCGATGAGATCAGTTGCATCAAAGCCCGTAGGAATTGTACGGATTACATTATTAAGGTCAAGATACTCCCCTACCTCGTTTTCCTCGAGCATATAGCTTATATTACCGCCGTTTCTTTCGTCCCAGCCGAGACGGTACATATTGGCGGTGGTCTTTTTCATTTCCTCCACAAAGGGAGCAGTCAGTATATCCTTCATTTTCTTTTCACCAGTACTTTCTCTTCGTATTTTTTGACTTCTTCAAGATAATTTTTCGTCACATTTTCTCTTTCGAGATATTCATTCCACACATCACCGAAGGGGGCAGTTTTCATTTCCTCCTGAAGATACATTATCTCTGTGAAATTGCTTTCATTCTGCAGCTTTTTCATCGCTTCATCAGGCTGTAAAAGTGCAAACAGAAGAGCCTTCTGCACGCTTCTGACACCCGTTACCCAAGCGGAAATACGGTTGATTGATGCATCGAAATAGTCCGTTGCAATAAACACTCTGTCGAGGGCATTGTTTCTTACGATTTCCTTTGCAATCTCCTTTGTTTCATCATCAAAAATAACCACATGGTCACTGTCCCAACGGACTGCTCTTGTAATGTGAAGGGCTATCTTTTCGTTAAAGAGAAGCAGTGAGGAAATCTTGTCGCTTACCGTTTCCGTGGGATGATAATGACCGTTATCCATAAGAGGTGTGATACCCTTGTAATCGGAATAAGAAAGACAAAATTCAGCAGAACCTACGGTATAGCTTTCAAGACCGATACCGAATACCTTTGATTCCAAAGTTACATATACCATTTCTTTATTGTACGGTGTGTCGAGAATTTCATCAAGGCTCTTTTTGAATCTGAGTCTCGGCGAAAGTCTGTCGGCAGGAATATCCTTATAGCCGTCGGGAATCCATATATTCATAACGCAGGGAGTACCTGTTTCCTCAGCAAAGTACTCTGCAATTTTAAGACAGGCTTTTCCGTGATTCACCCAATATGTACGCACTTCTTCATCGGGTGAAGAAAGAGTGAGATTATCCTTGACCATAGGGTGTGAAAAGAAGGTAGGATTAAAATCGATACCCATATTTTTTTCTTTGGCAAAGTCCACCCATTTTTTGAAATGCTCGGACAGGAGTTTATCTCTGCCGACTGCTTCACCCTCTTCAAAAATTGCATAAGAAGCGTGAAGATTCAGCTTCTTTTTGCCGGGCATAAGTGAAAATGCCTTGTCATAGTCTGCCATAAGCTCCTCGGGTGTACGCGCCTTGCCGGGGTAGTTGCCCGTAGTCTGAATACCGCCGGAAAGAGCCTCCTTGCTGTCAAATCCTATTACATCGTCACCCTGCCAGCAATGAACTGAAACACACACATTTTTGAGTGCTTCAAGTGCTTTTTCCGTATCTATACCATATCGTGCATATATTTCCTTTGCTTCACTGTATCTGCTCATCAGTTTACCTCCTTAACATCAAAGGTTGATTTTACTATTTTTCTCGCTTCGGTAAGATTTATTTTTTTGTCACTCATAATCTGTGAAAGAATGTTGCCTGTTGCCGTTGCCTCCATAAGACCCGTATAAACCTTTTTACCCGTATATTCTGCAGTAAGCTTACCCAGATATTTATCCTTACTGCCGCCACCGACAATATGTATTGCCTTGATTTCCTTACCGCTGATGTCTTCAATTTCTTCGGTTGCTTTTTTGTAAGACTCGGCAAGGGAATGGTAAACGCTTGAAAGCACATCAGCAAGGGGCAAATCGGGTTTGCCGAGATAATTTCTTACCGCCTCAATCATGTTTTCGGGAGCAAGAAATGCATTGTCGTTGGGATCAATCTTTTCGGTGAAGGTGCTTGTCTTTGCAAGGCTCATCATTTCATCGTAGGTAAGCTCTTTGTTTATATTTTTGCGGATATTCTGAAACAGCCACATACCCATAATATTTTTAAGAAAGCGGAAACGGTATTCCACTCCGCCCTCATTGGTAAAATTGGCAGTTAGTGCCTTTTCAGTCAGAACGGGCTTCGTGTTTTCCGTACCGATGAGGCTCCATGTGCCCGATGAAATATATACGCTTTCTGTGTCGGTGGGACAAGCCGCAACGGCAGAAGCCGTATCGTGAGAAGGACAGAGAATGACCGTACTGTCAAATCCGACTTCATTTTTAACCTCATCGCTGAAACTGCCCACAACTGTACCCGGAAGTGAGAGAGAGCAAAAAATTTCATACGGTATGCCGAGGGTATCGAGTATTTCTTTATCCCACTGCTTATTTTCGGCATTAACGAGGTTAGTAGTGGTTGCATTTGTGTATTCGTTTCGAATTTCACCCGTAAGCTTGAAAGAAAGATATTCAGGCATCATCAGAAAGTGCTTTGCATTACTCAGCTTTCCGCTTTTATTGTCGCAATAAAGCTGATAGATTGTGTTGAAGCTTTGCTTCTGTATGCCCGTTCGTGAATAAAGCTCAGCCTGAGAGATTATGTTATTTGCCTCTTTTACCGCTTCGGTTGTTCTGCCGTCACGGTAGGACACAGCGGGGAGAATTTCCTTTTTGTTTTCGTCAAGAAGCACATAGTCAACGCCCCATGTATCAATGGCGATTGTTTTCGGGATTTTTTCGATTTCCCTGCACCTTTTGATACCTGCTTTCACCTGGGCAAAAAGGCTATCTATATCCCAGATGAGAGTACCGTTTTCATTTTTTATGTTGTTGTCAAACCGATATATTTCTTCGAGACTCAGTTTTCCCTTTTCAACATATCCGAGAATATGTCTGCCCGAGGACGCTCCGATGTCTATAGCTAAATAATATGTGTTCATCCGTCTGTTCCCCTTAATCTTGATACTGAAATACTCCTGACAATAATTCATTATAATAATACCACTGAACGTTTGAATTTTAAAGGTCCTTATTTGCTTAAAAAAGTGTCCTTATTTGTATTGATTTTCACACCGTAAAAATGTATAATCTCACAGAGGTGATTATATGATAAACCGAGAAATTCTGAAAGAGCTTATTCCCATAACTGATGAGGAACAGGCAATACTCGACGGCAGAAGTACAGTAGACAGCAGCATTTATACAGAAAATGACGATAATATTATTTCTTCGAGAAAGCTTCTAAAAGACGGAAAGCTCATTACAATCAGAACACACACAAGATTCATTCACTTTCCCGAACACACCCACGATTTTGTTGAGGTGGTTTATATGTGTACGGGCAAGACTACTCATATCATAAACGGTAAAACTATTGACCTTTCAGAAGGAGAGCTTCTTTTCCTCGGTCAGAATGCAAAACAGGAAATTCTCCCCGCTTCAGGCAATGATATAGCCGTAAATTTTATCATTCTTCCTCAGTTTTTCGACAAAACACTTGAAATGTTAGGTGCCGAAGAGACGCCTTTAAAAAAGTTCCTTATTGAGTCGCTTTTCAAAGAAGAAAACCCGGGTTATCTGCACTTTAAGGTTTCCGATGTTCTCCCCGTTCAGAATCTTATTGAAAATCTTTTGTGGACACTTACAAGCAATGCATCTAACAAAAGAAATATCAACCAGACGACAATGGGACTTCTTTTTATGCAGCTGCTCAATCATACGGACAAGCTGGCATATCAGTCAAAAGAAGAGGCGGCTATACTTCAGATTTTCAAATACATAGAAGAAAACTACAAAAACAGCAGCCTTACCGAGGCGGCAAAGCTGCTGCATTATGATTTTTATTGGCTCAGCCACGAAATAAAGAATCAGACGGGTAAGACATACACCGAGCTTTTGCAGGACAAGAGACTGTCTCAGGCAGCATATCTGCTAAAAAACACAAAAATAGGAGTTGACGAAATTTCAAAGGCTGTGGGCTATGAAAACAAAAGCTATTTCCACAGGATATTCGCAAGACAGTTCGGCATGAGCCCGAAGAAGTATAGGGATGTAGAATAGCAATCGGAATGAAGTTGACCTGACAGTCAAATGAAGTTTGTAACTAAAGTTACGTCATTGCGGACACAAGCACAAAAAAACAAAGGACTTCTTATGAAGTCCTTTGTTTTTTGAAGTTATGTCTCATTTTCGAACCGCAACTCGACAAATTGGAATTGGTTGCGTTACTCCAAATGTAATCTCTAATTTGTCACTTGTTTAATAAAATTCGGTTTATGAATTTAATTGTATCCTTATATCTGCTGATTTCAGCCAAATCACAATCGCCGTAAATAGGAGGTATAATAATTTGATTGCCAATAATTGCGATATTTATGATGCCCTCTACTCTGGTCAAATTATGATTAGCATTTTGAGAAATGAATTGATACAATTCGGCATTTAATATATCTGTATATATGATGTTAAAACGCATCATTTTTCTTGCTTCGAATCGGTTAACCCAAGGGGATATGTTTAATTCTTTGTTCGCTTTTTTGTTGATGCGGTCTTTTGCATTGTTAAAGTCTTTTTTGACAAAATCTGCAGTTCTATACAATACTGTTCTTAACTTAAATATTCTATTCAACCGAAAGAACAACACATCTTCCGATATGGAAAGTTTGCTTTCTTCATCAGTTAATTTCTCAAAGATAGTAACTATTTCTTTAAAAGAAAAGTTGCCGCCTGCCTTAAAAACAACAGGCTCATACTTCGTTTCTTTCAGTTCTTTCTTTGCAATATGACTGCTATATAGTAAATACGCAATACTAATAATAGCAATAACAAAAAAGATGATAGCGAAAAACGAAGGGACAAACAAAGATAAAACAGCAAAACAGATAGAAATAAAAGCTAATAGGATTGCGATTAAAGAAAGAGCCGCTCGGTTCTGAAGCTTCTTAATATGTAAATTGAGTTCGTTATCCAATCAAATCACCGCCTCTTATTTTAATATAGCATGGCTGTTTCTATCAGTTCGACAAATAAGAATTTGTCGAACTGATTATATCACACATAATCTGAAATTACAATCGGGTGCGGGTTTTCCGCCCACACTTATTCACTATTTCCTCTTACTTATTACCTTCCAAAAATACCGACCAAAGTCAGGCAGAAGTGAAAAGTGAAGAGGTAAAAGTAAAATCGACGAACTTCTTGTCGAAATTCGTCGATTTTTGGGAATACGTCTCATTTTAGTACCATTGATATTAATTTCATATCAATATCCGTGGTCAACATGCTTCCAATCGCCACCTGAAGTTCTCACCAATATCCAATTCCAGTTTTTGTAAGTAAAATCAGAATTAAGACCGCTGTTTCCTGAGGGAGAATCTGTATCAAACGACGACAACAGCACAATTACTTCGTCAGCATTATACCGCTCCGCCCAATCCTGATATTCCGCGGACACATCATCACCGGCATAATATATTTCAGTAAGAGTACAACCACTCCACCCTGCTTTAAATTCCTTTGTAATTCTGCTAATCGCCAAAAAAATATCTTCCTGTGAATATATTTTCGACTCAACAAAAGGTACCGTTACACCATCGGTTTTACCACCACTACAAGCACATAAGCTGAGAATCAACAAAACCAACATTATTAAAAATATCAGTTTTTTCATATTGTTTCAACTCCTTAATATTTTTGTTGTATAATAACTATAACACACCAAAACAATAATTACAACAGGTGCGGGTGTCAAAAAAATCAATGCGAAGCATTGTATATCATCAATTCCGTAGGAATTGCATATCATCAAAACACAGTTTTGTATATCATCATTGCGAAAGCTTATGCACCTTCGGTGATGATATACCATTGCTTTCGCAATGGATAAAACGACAAGTTTCTGTCGAAACTTGTCGTTTTTTTGGAGGTACGTCGCATTTTCAAACCGAATGTATTTTCAACAAAAAAACAGAGTGAGATTGAATTTCTTGATGACATAAAAAGCCCCCAAGGTGTACGCCCAAGACGTGTATCAATCTCACTATATAGAGAGTTTACCACAAAACTCAAAAAAGTCAATCCATTTGTCCGAAGGGAAACAATCAAGGCGGAGCCTGATTAAATGATGCACTCGCTTCGCTCGCATGATGTTATGCTTCGCATAATGATGTTGCTCCCTTTGGTCGCAATGATGCGATGTTTGCCCCAAAACATTAGCGAAGCGTCATCATTCACTAAGTGAACATCACTAACGAAGTGGCATCACTTGCCCGCAAAGGCAAACATCATTCCAAAAAGAAAAAGCACTTCAAATGAAGTGCTTTTCTTTTTGGCCTTACTACCCAAATCTGAACCATAGTTTGTTAATCAATAACAACTCAACATAACATCATTGCAACCTCATCTTAATAAATATTCGTTTTAAACTATACAAACCTTCAATTTTACGTATTAGAAAACTTTCTATATTCATCAAAGACCAAATTCATCTGACTGATATCCATCCTGCATAAAGCCATAAAGTTTATACCCAGACACTGCATTTGAGCGGTATCAATCTTATATAAATGTTCTGCTTCGTATATAACTTTTTTCTGCTTTAAGAAATCCAAAACACTTTGCTTAAATACATTTTTACCGACAACCGCCATATCAATTCTATCGATTGCTTTTGCCAAAGTATCCTTTTTGTGAGTTCTGAATTCAATTAATATACTTCTTAACGCATATGTAAATTTAGTTATATCGATATCTGCCATACTCCCCATTTCATATTTGAAAGGAATAAGTCTGAAATAATCATAAATATTAGGTATTGATACTCTTAAGTTGTATTTATGGTTCACTTCAAATTTAGGTGTTGTTCCAGTCGTTTTTTCTTCACTAAATAAAATTATTCCTTCGGGCTCAAAAGATTCTAAGACGACTTTATCTGCACCCCATTTAATTTGCTTACTTATAATAGAAGAATTACGTATACTGCATTCGTTTTTAGAATTCCCAACAATAACGTTTCTGTTTGCAACATCTAAAGAAGTGTTAAAAAACTGCTCAAACGTTATATCATTTTCATCAAATAATACTCCTAATACGGTTTCTTTTTCTTCACTTGAGGCACGTTTTACATCTTGCATACCAAACACTGCTATACCTTTATCGTTTTCACTTTCAGACATATGCAAATAAGCTCTTTGAGTAGCCTTTGCTTTAGCTCTAAACGATTCATAAACATAAGAAATATGGTTTGAACGAATAATACCATCATTCAATTGCGTATAACAATCAAAAAAGATTTGTGATGGAAAATAAACCTCTTCAGATCCTTCATCCAAAAACAACTGAACACAAGGTTCACCAAGTTCATCAAGTATAAGTGTAGAAAGTGCAAAATCCCTAAAAGCCGGGCCAGTAAAATTGAACCCTAAAGTGTTTTGAGCACTATTCTGAATAAATGGGTGTTGCGATAAAAAAGACTGTAATATACTTTGATAGTCATCAACTAATTGCGGTGGCAAATCCGGAATAATATAATTGCTATACTTTTCATCCTTAAAAAGTATATAATTAATAATTCTTATCAGCTGTTCTTCTCTAGAATAAACGATGCCCCATTCTGTAAATTCCGGATGTTCATCTATACATTTTTCTGTAAAAGCTGCAACAACTTTTCCTTGTTCTCTGATCAGTAGCTCATCCATAATTTTAATAATAATAGACGCACAATCTGTTTGATTTTCTATACTTTGAAGCAACTGCCCTGCATTTGAAGAACTAGTAATATGAGTAGAAATCGCCTCCAACACCGGTGCATATCCCAAAAAAGAATTTGCTTCTTCCTCAGATATGTTTTTCTTAATCAAATTATAATATGAATTAATGCAATCTTCAATTGCTGGAGTAATTGTTTTTTTCGCTGCAATTTTTTGGGTTATAAACTCTTTTGCCTTTCCTTCAGTAAAGAAACCAATTTCATAATGTCTAAGGGATATACCGTTTTCCAGGCAAAACGAGGCAATATATTGAGCTGTTTCCGTTCTTGCCAAAAGTATAATCTGCGGAGTACTATGATTTTCAACAATATTATTAATATCAGAAATAAAACCACTTATCATTTTTCGTCCAGATATTATTTCCGCCTCATCGAAAGCATCTATGACTAACATTGCTCTTCCTGAGTTTAAATCTTTAATAAAATCTGAATACTTATCTGCCCCTACAGCGTTTAATATTGAACCAGAAAAACTATTCTCACCAATTTTCATTTTTGATAAATCCCAATACAAAGCTCCAAAGCTATGGGAAATATATTTAGCCAAAGTACTTTTGCCTGCGGCCCCCGGTGCAGAAAATAAAACAAATTTTGAATTCAACGTTGAAATTCTTTCATCTGTCTTTATATCACAAAAGGAAGGACTTACATAGAATGGCTCCTTAGTAATATAATTTAGATACTCATTAACGGATGACTTGATTTTATACTCATTACATTTTTGATAATTAGAAAAAATACTTTCAAAATTCATTGTTTTTATCTCCTTTATCATTTTTAGATATTTAACGACATTATATGTGTTATCTTTTATCATGCTTATACTCTCCTAGTTGTTTTCACTGAATATAGCACAATATAAAGACAATATAATGTCGATTAATAT
>JAZTZY010000021.1:0-56950 GCA_045637705.1 Acutalibacteraceae bacterium
AACGACATGGCTACGATCCGACTTCTTGTCCGCCGTCTTCATTTTTGCGAATAATTTATTATCTCAGCAGCAAAACAAGCCTTACTCTGACGGTAATATGCCCAGACGTAAGGCAAAGGAAAAACTGTAAGACACAAAATAAACCAACCCGCAAAGCTGAGCCTCAGGCACCTTAGTCGTTTTATTTCAGATGCCATATCCTTCTGAGACACTGCAATAAGCTGCTTTATATTGAGATATTCGCCTTTTATAAATAGATATCTTGCAGTGAAAAATGTGTCAGCTATCCTGCGGTATGTCAGGATTTCATAAAGAAGAAACAGAAGCGTAAAAGCAGCAAATACTCCGCAAACTGCGGCAGAGAATCCTTTGTCAGTTAATATATAAAAAAACGATAAGCATATTGCCGTCGGCAGACTGAGGAAAATTAAAATGAACAGCTTTCTTGCAGAAAAAGACATATTAAAAGCACACATTGAAATGAACTTTCGAGGGGCAAAATAATAAAAAATATCGCCCGCACCTGAAGATATGTTTTCTGCGCGCTTAAGCATAAATCTGTCTATACCCATTGAAAAAGCATAGTAAACAAACAAAGAAAAAATATAAATCAAACCCGATGCAATCAGATCGGTTATGCTATCCGGGCTGAAAAACGCTTTCAGCGATGAATAAACGGCAGGCAGAAGATTTGAACTGAAAACTGTCAGGACCAAAACCAAAAAGCTCAGAAACAGTATTGCGCTGCACTCCGCCTGCTTTTCTCTGGCTTTTAATCTTATTTTATAAACCATATAATCACCCTTAAAAGTTTTATCTTTTAAAGGAAAAATATACAAAAAAAATCAGCAAGCCGTCTGACTTGCTGATGAATTTTATATTGTTGCACTGCTTGAATATGAAGTGTTATACTGTGTGCCTGTTTTTGAAACAAGGAATCCCTCAGGTATTGTATAGGAAACCGTGCTGCCTGAAGTCACACTCTGTGAAGAAAGGTCAATTACAATTTCCTGCATACCGTCGCTGTTTTTAGCAGCCGTTACACTGCAGGTAACCTTGCTTGTTGATGTAACACCATCAATTTTGACGCTGATGCTTGTTGAATTTGCTTTGATTTCTGAGCTCCAGCTACTGGGACTGATTCCGAGATAAAGCTTGCCTGACGTTGAGTTATAACCCTCCGAATCAATGATAACAGCTGTGGGATATCTCTCAGGCTGAGTGGTTGTAGTGGTAGTTTTCTTAGTTGTAGTAGGTTTTGTTGTCGACGCCGTAGTACCGTCTGAAATTGAGGGAGATGTTGTGCCCGGATCGATAATCGGCAAGGAAGAACCCGTTGTAATCATATTTACGGGAGGTATATCAATAGGATCTGTCGGCATTGTTATAATAGTGTTATAGTCAGCAGTTGTTGTCTCAAATCTTGTTGTTTCCTGCCAGGGTACTGTTTTGTTGACAGCTGTGGTAAGAATATATGACTTCGGTTTTTCAGTTGATGGTTCGGTTGTTGACACATTGCCTGTTGATATTGTGGGGTTAGTAGTCGGTTCTTCATTACCGTCACAAGCAGTAAACAACATCACAACCGTAGCAAGCGCTAAAAACACTGCAACTATTTTACGCAACAAAATCGCCTCCCATTATTAATCTATGGTATTATACTACAAAATTATCAGCAAGTCAAATGTAGAAATATTAATTTACAGAAGATTCAAATTTTCTTTTATATATTTTGCAGAATTGACCTTAATCTGAGTTAAAACATCACTTTCGTTAAGAGATTTGTCAAAATTCTCTACTTTCTCTCGGTCAAAAGAAGTGCTCTCATCATCTTTGTCATACATTTTCTGAATTTCTGAGAGCTTATCAGCGAAATCATTCATACCGATTGCGTTAAGTGCATCGATAACAATGTCTGTTAGTATCTCACCGTTCTGAGAATAAAACACTTCTGCGCCTGCATCGCCGACAAAAACATCAAGAACATAGACATACTGTTTTTCTTTCGGCAGAGTACTGAAATAAGCCTCCATATCATCACACTTCTGAATTTCTGCCTGATAAACCAACGCAAAGCCCTCAAGTATCTCATCTTCACTGCATGAAGCAAGTTCTTCTGCGGTGATGTTTTTATATTTATTTTTTAGAGCAGTCATATGCTCGAGCAACCTTTTCTGCTCGTTGAGGGTATTATAGTGCTTGCTGTAAGCCTTAGCGGCAAAGTTGAGGACAACGATAAAAACAATAACGACTAAAGCAAACACACCGATTAAATATCCGTGTTCTGAAAACCACTGACTCATTCTTCTTCCTCCTGCAAAGCTTTATAGATATCGCCTTTTTTGAGACCTGTCTGTTTTGCGGCAGTTTTCGCCGCCATACTTATGCCCATTCCCTCGCCCATGAAGACCTTAGCAAGTGAAATTGCATCTTCGAGAGTGACTTCATCTTCCTCAGTTTCGGGTTTGCCTGAAATTATCAATACAATTTCGCCTTTGAGTTTATCTTCGGCATATTTTTCTGCAGCACTCTCAAGATCGGTACGGATAACCTCTTCGTGGATCTTGGTTATTTCGCGCACTATTGCAAGCTCGCGGTTGCCGAGTGTCTCATGTAAATCTTTCAGTGTGGCACTGAGTTTGTGGGGAGCCTCATAAAAGACCATAGTGCGTTTTTCGTCTTTGATTGACTCAAGATGCTCGCGGCGTGAGACCTTATTCATACTAAGAAAGCCTTCAAAAGTGAATCTGCCGACACTCATACCCGACAGAGCAACTGCCGTTGCAAAGGCTGTGGGACCCGGTACACTCTGCACCTGAATACCGCTTTCGTGACAAAGGCGCACCAGGTCTTCGCCGGGGTCGGACACTGCCGGCATACCGGCATCTGTGACAAGAGCGCAAGTCTCCCCTGCCAATATTCTGCCGACAATAACCTCGCCTTTTTCACGTCTGTTGTGTTCAAAATAGCTGATCATTGGCTTTTTGATATCAAAGTGGTTGAGGAGCTTGAGAGTAACTCTTGTATCCTCAGCGGCAATGAAATCCACCTGTGAAAGGGTCTCCACGGCTCTTGGTGACATATCACCGAGATTGCCGATGGGAGTGCCGACTATATATAAAATACCTGACATATAAACCTCCATTTGTTGAATTCAGAATTAATCACACAATTGCCTCAAGATATTCGGGATAAACAACTTTCAGCTCCTTGCGGTCAATTATGCCGAAAGAGTGAATTTCTTCGCCGTCTGTGATGCCGTTATCCCAGACTACAGCTGAGAAGCCGAATCTGTCAGCAAGGCCCAGATAAAACTCTGTGTTAGATGCAAGATTGTCAAGATTATCTCTGTCTGTCCAGCCAAACTCACTCTTGCAGACACCGTAACCCTTAGCTACATATGTGTCAAAGATTCGTCTGAAAGTCTTGTACAGTGAGATTTTCTCGAGGATATTCCACTTGTTTTCTGCATCTTTAAACTCGGACTGATGAGCAGTGCCGAAATAATAATGAACTGAAACTATAACTTTATCATCTTCCGGAAGCTTCAGTGCATCGATATTTTCGTCGAGTCCGCTTGCGGCATATGTGGGAATAAGCACATAGCGCTCGGCATTTTTGCCGCCACTGCTTCTGATAGTTTCAAGAGCAGCAAAATTAAGATAGTTGACAACCTCTCTTGACTCGGAATTACCCTGCCACTCATCGTCGGGTCCTGTCACTCTCGGCTCATTCATTGTCTCAAAAATGAGATTTTCATCGTACTTTGCGAATCTCTCACAAAGCTGCGACCATATTTTGCAGAGTATCTTCTCAGCCTGAGCCTTATGCTCTTCGTCGGTTATAAGCCAGAAGGCATCTTCGTGATGAGTATTGATTATAACCTTCAGATTAAGCTTCAGAGCCATATCAACAACATCATTGACTCTGTCAAGCCACTTCTTGTCTATGACATATTTGCTGCCTTTTCTGAGATGTTGCGCCCAGGTAACAGGTATGCGAACAGTGTCAAATCCGCTCTCTTTGACTAAAGCTAAAAGCTCAAAGGTGGTTTTCGGATTGCCCCACATTGTCTCAGTTTCAAGTCCTGCTTTTTTATCCGAATATTTTTCGCAGGCATCGAATGTGTTGGCAAGATTCCAGCCTCTGCCCATTGATTGAGCAAACTCAATTGAATCCGTCATTTCATATTTCGGGAAGAGAAGAACTTCACCGAAGCACAGAATAAAGATTGCTAAAATTATTATAAGCGATATTAAAACTTTCAGAAATTTCTTCATTTTTATACTTCCTTAATTTTATATGCACTCGCCGTGCGGGCGTTACTTTTCCTGTCGCGGAAAAATAACCAAAACGCGATTTATTAGGCGGACTGCAACTTAATACTTAGACCAAACTTACCCGCAATTCTGCATTTTGAATTCTGCATCCTGCATTTATTATTGGTGGCCGTCCATATAATCACCGAACATAGCTCTGAATTCATCGGTGTTACTGCCGTCGTCGTTTTTCATCACAAGCTCGCCCTCAATTGTAACTCCGCTTTTGCTTCCGCGTTTGCCCTCAACAAGCACAAGCCATGGCTGTTTTCCTTTTTTCTCAACTACGAAGCGTACTCTTTTAACTTCGATGCCGCCCTGTCGCATTGACACTATAATATCGCAGAGTCTTTCGGGTCTGTGGCACATACAGAATCTTCCGCCGAATTTAAGAAGCTTTGATGCTGCCTGCACGGCATCATCAATATTGCAGCAGACCTCGTGTCTTGCAATTCGGTGGGCTTCGCCGATACTCTCTATTCCCGTACCGACAGGTTTATATGGTGGATTCATAGTTACAAGGTCGAATCTGCCGTATTCCACAACACCTTTAAGATTGCGGATATCACAGTTAATGGGTGTGATTCTGCCGACAATATCGTTGACCTCGAGAGATTTTTTCACCTGTGAGATAGCTTTTTCCTGAATATCAAGGGCAAAAACTTCTTTTGTTATGCCCTTGCACCATATAAGCGGAATAATACCGCAACCTGTGCCCATATCGCAGGCTACATCTTTTCTTTTTATTGAAGCAAAATTTGCAAGCAGCACTGCATCGGTACCAAAAGTATGACTGTCAGACACAACAATGCTCATATTATTGCCAAGCGGCTCTATTCTTTCATCTTCGAGTAAATTCAAACCCGTCACCTGCCCATAAAAATACTATTATAATGATAACACAAACAGAAATAAATGTAAAGCAAAAAGTCCACTCAGTTGAGAGTGGACTTTAAAAGTTTTTTGATTAGTGATTGTGACCGTCGTCAGCTGAGTGACCTGCATTAGCATTGATGTTTCTGATCTGCTCTTTTGCAAGTGAAACGATGAATTCTTCTACGCCGAGAAGTGACTCTTCAACTTTGCCGCTAACCTTAACATTGTCACCCTTTACAAGCTCATCTGAAAGCTTGTTGTACTCTTCAGCAGCAAGGTCGTTTCTGATAATATCTGACCATGTAGTCTTTTCGCTATCGATGAAGTACATAATGTGATAACCGTAATCAGTTTCAACAATACCTACATCGCCTGCTTTTCTGCCCTCTTTAAGAGCCCAGTTTTCAAATTCAGCAACCATATAGCCTTCGGTTACATCTTCATAGATACCGCCTTCAGCAGCATTGCCGTCTTCTGAATATTTGGCAGCAAGTTCACCGAACTTCTCTTCTGTCTTGTCGCCGTCGAGGTATTCCTTAAGGATAGTCTGAGCCTTGTTGTAGAGTTCAGCATTTGTGTATTTTTCTGTCTTAACATTGTTGTCAACAGTTACATCATATTTGCTTGTATCGAGTTCTTCAACCTTAACTTCTTCAGTTTCTTTTGTATCTTCTGCTGAGTCGTCTTCGGGGAACTTAACAAGAATGTGTCTTACATCATAAGTAAAGCTGTCGGGAGCCTTGTGTACGGGTTCAACCATCATATATACACTGTAGCCTGTGCCGTCATTCTTAACGATGTATGTTTCGCCTGCTTTTGTATCTGTGTCGATAACCCACTCAAGGAAATCCTTATCTGATGATTCGTATGAAATTGTATCATAAGATGCATCTTCCATAAGAGTCTTGTTATCGTCAGTCTTATAGTCCTTATATTTCTCGTCGCCTGCTTCTTCTGCGAATTTAGTAGCAACATCTTTGAAATCACCTGTAGCAAGAGCAGCAACAAATGCATCTGCCTTAAGCTTAGCAGCAGCCATTGTCTTATCTGTTACTTTCTGTGTATCGCTTTCGCCCTCTTTTTCAGCCTTTACAGTTTCTTTTTCAGCTGCGATATCAAAGAAGCGAAGTGAAACTGCGCCGTATGTTTTGAGTGACTTGAAGTATGTTTCGTCGATTTTTGCATCTGCATATGCAGCAGCGAATTCTTCTGTCTTAACAGTTGAAACCTTAGTTGTGAGAGTCTGCTCCTCACAGATTTTTTCTAAGAGAGCAGGTGTGAGACCCTTGTGGAAGAATCTGCGCAGATAAGCAGCAAGTGAATAGTTCATTGAATCAGCTGTTTCTTCAAACTGAGCAAATGAAGCTTCAACATCTTTCATATCTTCTTCAGTCAGCTCAATGCCGTTTTCCTGAGCATATTTAACTGAAGCTTTTACATACTGAAGGCTCTGGATAGCCTGATCTGCAAAGAAATCAGTGAACATGGGGTTCTCTACGCCCTCGATATCTCCGCCTTCATATTTCTGCTGATCGGGTGAAATTGAATAATCATAACCTGTATACATCTTACCCATACCTGCACCGTAGTAGGTATCATACTGATATGAATACTGGAAATAGTTATTGAAAGCTGATGCATAATAGAAGCCGTATTCAGGTGCTGTTACTTCAACATCACCGATATTAAGAGCAACCTTGCCTCTTTCGAGCATACCTGAGTTGCTGATTGAAAATGCGCCGATACCTGCAACAATAGCAATAACGATCACTGCAGCGATTGCTTTCTTCATTCCCTTGCTCAGAATAACCTTATTCTGTTTTTTTGCATTCTTTTTTGCAGCCTTGGCGATACGCGCTTTTCTTTCTTCGCGGTAAAGCTCAGCAGCTGTCTTTTCCTGTTTTGCCATGAGTTTCATCCTTTTCTGAGTAAAAATTTTATACACACTATTTTATACTATCAAGACAAAAAAAGCAAGTATAATTTTTTAATTACAATATATATCTCACTTAGACCTAAAATTAACATAAAAAATTTTAAAATATTTACATACACTCCAAATATTTGGAGTTGGCAAAAACTGAAAATTTTTATAAATATTTTTTTGTCGATTGCCTTGACAAGTATGAAAATCGCAAATAGAATGAAATTATAACGAACATTTGTTCTGTCTGATTAACAAAAAATCTATCGGGAGGTATTAAAAATGAGAGAAAAGATTTCAAACAGCTTTCTGAGACCTGATATTGACGATGCAGCTGCTGCTTTCAATAAATGGCAAGGTACCAAAAGCGAGACAATAGATGAATATCTTTTGAGAAAAAGAAAAATTGAACTGAGCTGTCTGCTGAATAAAATCATTGAAAATGAACTCGTTGACACAGACCGTCAGATTGTTAAACTACATTGGTTTGAGGGCAACACAGCAACTAAAACCGCTGAAATTTTAAATGTCGACCGCAGTACAGTCAGCAGGCGACTTGACAAAATCAACGACATAATTTATGACAAAATGAAATATGCCGTCGAATACCGTTACGGAAAGGATTATTCTTCTTCACTCAGAGTTATCATCAAAAATAAAGATGCACTGTTTCTGATAAACGAAAATGAGGACTCCCCTGCCGCAAGAATTATGAATCTGAGAAAACGCCAAGGCTTCACCCTTGACGATGCCGGCGCAATGACAGGGCTTGGTGCAAAAAGAATTGAAGCTATTGAAAAAGAAAGAGAAAAAATCTCTGTCAATGATATAAGGCGCATTGCAACCGCCTTCAGAACAACGGCAGATTATATTGTTTTCGGTAAGAATTAAGGAGGTGCTGCCAATGGATTTATCAATAAATGAACTTTATGATCAGTATGAAAAAAGCATTGATCTGCAAACACAGATTATCGCTTCTTGCAGACGGGATCTCGACAGAGCGAGAAAGGCACATAAAAATATCCTTGCGGCAGAAATCTCACGGCATCTGCGCATACTTTATGACGAAAAAAACGAGCTTATGCTCAATGCTCACGAGCTCAAAAAATACATAGAAGAAACTCAGGGAAAGCTTCACAATTAAAAAAGGCGACAGGTTACAAAATCAGTAATCTGTCGCTTTTAATTTATATCTTCTTTCTCACATCAAACCAGAACTCAACGCCATCGACTTTATTTTCAACGCCGTATTTTTCGCCGGTCATCTGCTGAATAGTGGCAACAAAGGAAAGACCGAGGCCGAATCTGCCCTCTTCTCGTGAGTGAGATTTATCGGCTCTGTAAAAGCTCTGCCATATATTCTCAATGTCAGTACCCGGAATCTGTTTACCGGTATTGAAGACTCTGATGCGGTAGCTTTTTCCAACATCTTCTGCAGTGACACTGATTATCTTATCAAAATCAGCATGACTTATAGCATTAGAAAGATAATTTGTGAAAATGTTCTGCACCATTACGGCATCACTCTCTGCAACAAATGACGGATTGACACTGAAATCAAGAGTAATCTCTTTTTCATCCATTCTCGACTGAAGAGATTCGGCACAGACACCGAGAGTTTCAACAAGATTAAACTCGGTGCTGTAAAGCTTATATGCACCTGTATTGAGCTTCATATACTCCATAAGTCTGATGATAAGATTATTCATCTTGTCAGATTCATCTATGATTATATCGCAGAACTCCTCTGTACTGTCACAGCCGATGCCCATTTTCATTCCCTCGGCATAACCCTTGATAATAGCAATGGGAGTTTTCAACTCGTGGGATACATTTGAAATAAAGCTTCGTCTTGATTTATCAAGGCGTCTTTCATAAAGAATATCTGTCTCAAGCTTTCTGTTTTCATCCTTAAGCTTTTCCAGGGCAACGCTCAGGGAATTAGACAAGGTGTTTATACTCATGCTCAACTCGTTAAGGTCTTTGATTTGGTACGGCGGACATTTGGCACTGAAATCAAGATTAGCCATTCTCTTTGTGTTGGCAATCATATTTTTCAGCGGCATAAACACCATAAAACCAACACGGATTGAAGTGTAGATAAGAAGAAGCATTACAAGAATGCACAACAAGAATGTGACAGTGCTTGCAATTTCGGCATTTTCAGTGATAAGGTCAAAGGAATAGTACATTTCCAATGCCATATCCATATCTTCAAAGACACAGCCGTAAACTATGTATTGAGCCGAAGAAAAATATTCCTTACGAAATTCAAAATAACTGCCGTCTTCGTTTTCTGTACGCTGAAGAATTTTCATAATTCTGGGCTTGAGCTCTGTTTCATTGCTTTCATTCTCACCGTAAACAGGCTCGTTGCTTTTTGTGGTATAAAACAGAGTATCTCTCGGACGGTAGATTTCAATATAAAGGTTATCGTCGAGTTCTATATCGGCCAGTATTTTTTTATAATCGTCTTTTTTAAAATCAATCTCAGATATTTTTACAGACGAGCCAATCATATCCTGTTTGACGGCGAAAAGAAATATATCGTCCATCAGTATATGCTGCACCACTGCAAAAGTCACAAGACAAAACAAAACTGCACTCACTGAAATCAGCAGATATTTTTTGCTCAGCTGAGAAAAATCTCTTCTTTTCTTTTTCATCAGTTTTCCTCTATTTTATATCCTATGCCGTAAACGGTCTTAAGATGCTTGTCGCCCCATTCACCGAGCTTTGTTCTGAGTCTTGCAACGTGTGAGTCAACAGTTCTGATATCTCCTGAAAAATCAAAGCCCCAGATACTGTCAAGAAGCTGTTCACGGCTGAAAACTCTGCCCGGAGACTCGAGGAATTTCTTGAGTATTTTATATTCTTTAAGTGTCAGATCAATCTCTTTGCCTTCGAGACGGACTTCGTGAGCCTCATCGTTAAACACAAGCTGACTGATTTCTTTTTCGTTCTGAGGTACAGAGGCACCATTGGCACGTCTCAACAAGGCTTCAACTCTTTTAACAAGAACGCCGGGACTGAAGGGCTTTGTTACATAGTCATCTGCACCGTTTTCATAACCGGTCAGAATATCAAACTCTTCACTTCTTGCTGTGAGCATTATAATAGGCACATCTGATATTTCACGGATTTTTCTGCAAACCTCCCAGCCGTTGAGACCGGGCATCATTATATCAAGTATAAGAAGATTGACATTGTTTTTATTTTCGCAAAAAAGATTATAGGCTTCGTCACCGTCTTCTGCTTCAATAACATCATAACCTGACTTTTTAAGAAAATCACCGACAAGCTTTCTTATTTTCTGCTCGTCATCAGCAACAATAATTCTTTCCATATCTGCACCCCTTTTAAAGATGAATAAATATTACAGTTTGATTTTACAATGAAATTTTTGTTTGAATTTGTTTAAATAGTGAAATTTTTAAGACAAAATGTTGCAATATCATTATATCAAGCCGAACAAGTACTGTCAATATTGTTATTATCTGCGAACATATAAAAATTCGATTGCAGTTCTTGAAGTTTTATGATATAGTAAGTCTATAAGACTCATCGACAGATGAAAGGAGAAAAATATGATTTATAATTTTTATCACGTGACTGATGTGCATTATTACAGCAAGAAAAACTTCGCCTGCGATTACCGTACTCTGCCGCAGCCGAGCACTCAGATATGCATCATGGTCAGCGAAGAAGCCTTTAAAAAGGCTCTTGAAATCATAAAAAATGACCCTGATACCGACACTGTTATCATCACAGGTGACCTGACAAACCACGGCGAAAGATTCAGCCATGACGAAGTCCGCGATCTGCTTGCCGATTTCACTGCAAAGGGAGGAAACCCTTATGTAGTATCTGACAGCCACGACTATCCTGATTTTTTCATTTACAGCATAGACGAAAACGGAGAAAAAGTTCCGACGGTACATCTGCCGAGAGATGAAGTTGTGAATATGTATTACCCCTTCGGCAGAGATAAAGCGTTTGATGTTTATGATGGTGATGACACAACTTACATAGCTGAAATCCTCCCCGGCCTTTACTACATCGCTATGGGGTACGACCAGATAAAAACAGAAAACAGCCACGGTCCCGATTTTTCAGACGGACTTATGACCTGGGTCAAAGGTCACACAGACAAAGCAAAAGAAAAGGGTGCAACTGTTATCTGCGGCACTCACCGTCCTGTTGTCACACCCTCACCCGCATACGAAGTAATGGGTAAGGGCAACACATTTGTATATGGAGAAAAAAGAATCAAAGAGTTGGCTGATATGGGTATCAGACTCTTTTTCAGCGGCCACACACATATACAGTGTATGAAAGAAATCATCAGCGACAAAGGCAACAAAATATATAGTGTACAGACCTCGGCACTCTCCGGTTTCCCGCCGAAAATGAGAAAAATCACCATTGATACCGATAAAGGCGAGGTCAACATCAGAACAATCGATATGGATATGCCCGAGCTTAATCTCGGAATGTCTTTCACAGATTATGCAAGAAGAGGATTCCTCGGTATAATTGAGGATATTCCTTATAACATGGAGCACGATGTCGAAGCATTCGCCAACACTGAGGGCGGTATAAATATGCCGAAAGATCTGATTCTCAAGCATCCGAAAGCAGTTATGTTTTTAGGCAGAAAGCTCAACGGACTTACCTATGAAAAAGTGGCAAAGTTTTCTAAAAAATATCACGGAATGAGTGAAAAAGATTACGCCGATGTCAAGGATAAAAAGTTCGTCACACTTTTATTGGATATCGTTGCAAATCTTTACAGAGGCAATGCTTCCTATTCACCTGACACTGTTGAATATAAAATCATCATGGGCACTGTCAATAAAATCACAAAGCTGATTTCACATCTGCCTGTCGATATAAGAAAGCTCCTTGGAGGATATACACTCACTGAATTTATCGAACCGTTGCTTTATAACAGCGGTATTGACGATGATAATGCAGATATAAAGTTTGAGCTTGATTAAATTAAAGGGATAAGGCTAACACCTTATCCCTTTTTTTACATAAAGAAAAGACACCGCTTTTGCGATGTCCTTTTAGCAGGGGCAGAAGGGCTCGACTCTCGCACTGCGGTGCTCGGTCATTCGCAGCTCTGAAGCTCCACCGGAGCTTCATTCACTACCGCTCCTACTTCGAGCCCATACAAAGATTCATAAACAATAAAGAAAACAGCACCTTAAAGTGCTGTCTCTTTCTTTGGCAGGGGCAGAAGGGCTCGACTCTCGCCTACCGGCTCGGTCGGTGCTTCTGCTTCGCAGAGGTCTCCACAGGAGACCCGCACCCCACGACACGCTCCGCGTGCCTCAGATTCTTGTTAGTGCTGTTTTTTAGAAAAAAAGAAAGACACCGCTTTTGCGATGTCATTTTGGCAGGGGCAGAAGGGCTCGACTCTTGCACTGCGGTGCTCGGTCATTCGCAGCTCTGAAGCTCCACCGGAGCTTCATTCACTACCGCTCCTACTTCGAGCCCATATAAAATTTATAAATAATAAAGAAAACAGCACCTTAAAGTGCTGTCTCTTTTTATGGCAGGGGCAGAAGGGCTCGAACCCTCGGCACGCGGTTTTGGAGACCGCTGCTCTACCAACTGAGCTATACCCCTATATTAAATTTGGTGGGCCATCAGGGACTCGAACCCCGGACCAACCGGTTATGAGCCGGTTGCTCTAACCAACTGAGCTAATGGCCCATCTGCAGTTGACTTTTAGAAGTATATCAAAAGCGGCTTAGTTTGTCAAGAGTTTTTTTGAAAAAACTATAAATATATTTCCGTAATTTTTATTACTGTTTCAACAACTTCTCTATGCCATTTATCTTAAAGAAATCCGCAACCAAAGCTGCGGATTTCTTTTTTAGTTTATGCAATTTCTTCGCAATAGGTTATAACAAACTTATCGTCTGTTTTAATACCCGATATTCTGAAATATGCCATATTACTTATGTCGTCAATGACATCTGCAGGAATGAAAGTGATAATGTTATTGTCAAAAGCAATCCCGTTTTCGCCGTCTGACATTGTGTTAAGACTTATGAATTTTATAAGATTATAATTACTGTCATAAAGACAAATACAGCTTCCCTCGTAGCCGTTATAAATCAGACCCTTTGTGCGAATGACAGCATCTTTATCAATAACAAGATAACCCGATGATGTATATTCGTTATCATTTTTTTCATTGCCGTAATAGTCAATCTTCACGCCCTGAGCAGAGCCGTCGGTACCGTAAGGATTTCCGTCTTTATCGGTTGCATACTGAAGAATGTTGACGTAATTAACCACGGGATCTGACGGGCCGCCCGGTGCTATGCTTGTGATTCTCTCATTTCGGGTGACAATGAAATTTGCACCCTTACCTATTGTTGAAATTCTGATATAAGCAATATCGTCAAGATTACCTGTCTTAACAAGTGACGGATGAAACTCAATTATTCCGGACTTATAATAGAATATACCCGATGCAGCATCGGAGTTACCTGTCAGGCTGACGAGCCACATAGTCTTATGATTTGAATCAAATGCCATAATACAGTTGCCCAATGAACCGTCATATGAGGTACCGCCGTAAAATCTCATAACATCGTTGACTGAAGTTTTGATAAAGCCCGTATAGGCGTAACCCTTGTGAGAAATTATCTGACCGTTAACATTAAGCTTATAGTTATCTGTGTATCCCCTGCCGCCCTGAATTGCACCTGAAGCTGTAGTTGCCGTCGGTACAAGGTTGGTGTATGTGCCTGTGTAATCCTCGGGATCTTCAATTTCACCGCCGTCGGGATTTTCTCCGTCACCTGAATCGGGATAATTTGAGTTCGAATCTTCAGTCACAATACCGTCTTCAATAGTTCTGTCAACACCTGCACCATAGTGAACAGCATTGATTTTTCCCGTATCTTTATCAATAACAATAACACAAAAAGCTGTGTCCAGAGCAGAATTGACCCTCTTATTGTATGTAGAAGCTTCGCTGTATGCGGTATTCTCCTGTTGTGTAAAAGAATCTGAGGAATAATAGTTATTGTTATAAAACGACGCATTGGGTATGCAGACAAGCGGTATGCCTGTGTCACTTAAAAAGCTGACTCTGTAATTGTGAAGATGACCGTGGAACTGACCAAGAATTTCAGCCTTGTTTTTACCTGCAAAGTCATAAGAAATGTTATCACCGTCCTGAGTCATAACATTAATTGATGTACCGTTTTTATACGCTTCAACTATCCTCACTGCAATAGGAAATTTCGAAAGCATATCAAGAGGATGATGCCCGAGAAGAACAATCCCCCAGTTTTCACTGTCGGTTTTATCCGACAAATCGAGGCTTTCGCAAAGCCACTGAAGCTGCTGCGCACTCATAGCTGCTGTTTCTGATGACGCTGAAAGTACACTCGCATATATATCAGATGTGTTAAGACATATGACACGCACTTTTCTGTCTGTGATATCTCTGAAGAAATATCCTCTTTCAGCATTGCCTGACATATCAGTAATATTTTTATTGTTTGCTGTTATAAGGTTGCGTATATCCGTCTGATTAATATATCCGTTGTTGTAATAATATGATTTAAGCAAATAGTCTTCACTGCCGTGACATATAAAAGACTCTCTGCCGTGTAAAGCCTGAGCAAGAGCTGAGTTTACCTTCATAATCTCACTTTTGCCGGCCGCGATATCCTTTTCACTGCCACCTGAGGTCATATCTCCGAGATAAGCAATAAAATCAAGAGGATAGCTTTCTGCAATGAGCTTCACTGCCTGACTCATATGCTTGAGACCTGTTTCACTGTTGCTGTCGCCGTTTTTAAGGTGTGCATCACTGACAGCTAAAAATATAAAGGAATTCTCTTTCTGATATTCCGAAACTTTAAGCATCATCTTTTCTGCCTGAGCAGATAAATATTCGGGTATATACTCAGAATCAGTCCCCTTCTCTTTAAGCTGAGTTATGCTTCCTTTGATATCACCGAGTATATTTTCGAGAATATCCTGCTGAGATCTTTCAAGCTCTTCAATGTGACTTTGCGGCTTTGCGCGGGGTCTGACATAAAGCACTGCCCTCTTTACGCTCTCACCCACATCGTCTCCGTCGGTCAGATAAAGCCACACATTGATATCAGCGCTGTATTTAAGAAGCTCGTCGGGGATATCCACAATAGCAATGCCGTAGCCTGCTTTTGCTGTGACAATGACAGCCTGAGCGCTGTCTCTTGAGGCAAAATGCACCTGAAAGGTTTCAGGCATTTCCTGCCAGTTGATTTTGAGCTTCTGCCCCTTATCCCACTGAGTCAGACCAAAAGCTGAAACCTCATCAATACTGTTGCCGAATGTTATTTCTATCATTTGTTCAACTCCTATAAAAAGATTAAAGTGCCGTCACAAAATGTGAAAGCACTTCATATTCCTAACAACAGTTTTTCCTTTTTTGCGTTGCAGTTCATCACTACAATTTAATTCTATGAGATATTTTAGCCTTTGTCAATAGTATTATAAAAAAATTATGAGCCTTTTGCACAAATCAGATACACTGTTTTTGTCCATAACATAAAAAACATTAAAAAGCACTTTATTTATAGAGAGACTTAATATATAATTAAACTGTAAAATTATATAAAGGAGAATTCACATGGCAAGAAACCACGAAGTTACAACTGCTCACGACCTTCTCAATGCCGACGGCACTCTCGCTGAGCCCGGTTGGTCAAAGAGCCTTATTCAGAAATATAACAGAAACTCAATCAAAGCACCCAAATGGAGAATCAAGGAATGGGACTATTATCTTGTTTTAGCTGATAAGCACGCCGTTGCTTTCACTCTTTCAGATGACGGATATATCGGTATGCAGTCAGCATCATTGCTTGTTTTTGATGAAAAGAATCCCTGGGAGCAGACAAGCTCAATCCTAAACTTCTTCCCTATGGGCAAATATAAGCTTCCTCCCACATCTGACGAGGGTGATATCAGATATCACGACAAAAAGCTTGACCTTGATTTTATCAAAGGCAAAAATACAAGACATATTTTCGGCGAATACCGCGATTTCAAAGACGGCAAGACTCTCAAGGTTGACATAACTCTCGAACAGCCTCCTATGGACACAATGGTAATTGCGACTCCGTGGAAAGAAAATAAAAAAGCTTTCTATTACAATCAGAAAATCAACTGTATGAGAGCTTCGGGTTATGCTGAATTCGACGGTGTAAGATATGAATTCAACCCCGAAACTGACTTCGGTACTCTTGACTGGGGTCGCGGTGTGTGGACATATGACAACACATGGTATTGGGGCAGCGGTAACGCTGTAATAGACGGAAAACCCTTCGGCTTCAATATCGGCTACGGCTTCGGTGACACGACAGCTGCAAGTGAAAACATACTCTTCTATGACGGCAAGGCTCACAAGCTCGACGATGTAACCTTCAATCTCCCTGAAAACGGCTCATATACTGACCCGTGGACATTTACTTCAAGCGACGGCAGATTTGAAATGGACTTCGTGCCCGTTATTGACAGAGCCGCTAAAATCAGTCTCAAGCTCATCGAAACAGATCAGCATCAGGTATTCGGCAAGATGTCAGGCAAAGCTGTTCTCGATGACGGTAAGGTTCTCGAGCTTAAAGATGTGATGTGCTTTGCTGAAAAAGTCAGAATGAAATATTAATCAAGTGAGGAATATAAAATGAAAATTATTATTGCAGGTGCAGGTGCCATCGGTGGTACAGTTGCAGTACTTCTGAAAGAGGCGGGCTTTGATGTGAGTATTATGTGTCACTCGAGCGCGTCCAAGGAAATCATAGAAAAAGAAGGCTTTTATCTTACGGGCGCAAAGGGTGATTATTATACTCATTTTGACTGCTACTGCTCCCCCGAAGAGCTTTCAGGCAAGAAGTTTGATATCGTTATCATTGCCACAAAATATGCCCATATGGCTGAATGTGCCAAGACTATGCTCCCCTTTGTGGCTGACAACGGTCTTGTTGTCGGTATGCAGAACGGTATTCTCACCGAAGAACTCGGCGAAATCGTGGGCAGAGACAAGGTTGTTGGCTGTATGATCGGCTTCGGTGCCACAAGAAACAAGGCCAACAATGTGACTATGACCAGCAAGGGCGAGTTTTATGTCGGTATGCTCGACGGCAGAAAGCCCAGGAATCTCGAGGTTTTTGCTGAAATGCTCAGAACTGTGCTCCCCACTAAAATTTCACCGGAAATCCATCGTCAGCAGTACTCCAAGCTCATTATTAACTCCTGCATCAACGCTGTTGCGGGCATCACAGGCAAAGTCCTCGGTGAAATCTTGCAGGATGCAAGAGCGAGAGACCTTTTCCTGAATATTGCCAGAGAAGGTATGGCTGTTGCAAAGGCTATGGGCATCAACGTGCCGAAATACGGTGTTATGCTTGAATATAAAATGCTCGCTCTTGGTAACAACAAATATTACAATGCTTGCTGTAAGTTAGTAGTACGTATGGTAGGTAAGCTCTATGCTGATGTTAAGCCCTCAACTCTTCAGTCACTTGAAAAGGGCGAACTGACAGAGATTGACATTCTCAACGGCTATTTTGTAGAGAACGGTTTGAAGTACGGTGTGGCGACACCTGTTAACACAAAGCTTGTTGAGATGATTCACGAGATTGAACAAGGCAAGAGAGAAATGACATCGGATAATTTAGCTGAGTTTTAAGAAAAGAAAATCAGCGCGTTTTGTGTTGCTTTTGGGCGCTAGCAAAAGCAACGCCCGCCCGGCGAGGGCAAATAAAAAGATAATAAAGAAAAGACGGCTTGTGAAAGTCGTCTTTTTGTTATAGATGAAATATTTATTTGCATTATCTTGTCCTCGCCGGACAGGCATTACTTTTCTTGAAAGAAAAGTAATCAAAAGAACTTTGTTTATTTATCTGTCTGAAAATGGCAAATACTCCGCTTCAATAGTATCTCTTATTTTCTGATTATCAGGAATAAGTACCTGCATACCTCTCGCAAAGCCATACATAAAATTGCCCTTAGACGGCACGCAGTGAGTTGTGATTTCGAGAGAGCTGATTTTAGGCAGAAGTGCAGTTATAAGCGATGTGATAGTCTCATCTGTCATATCAGTCTTGACCATTGAAAGTGCCTTATCAAGAAGCTCGTTGATAGTGTCAAGATCAGCGTGTCTGACTTTCTCAAAGAGTGCTATCAACATTTTTCTCTGTCTCTCAGTTCTGCCGAAGTCGTCATCAGTTTTTCTTGTACGCGCGTAGTTGAGTGCCTTTCTGCCGTTAAGGTGGTTGATACCCTCCACCGAGTTTGTGCTGACATAGGGTGCTTCTTCAGCTGTGAGATACATATCCACACCGCCAAGCAGGTCAACTATATCCACGAAGCCGTTGAAGTCAACCTCAATACCGCCATCAATCTTAACACCGAAATTATCAAGCATAGTCTGATATAAAAGCTTGAAGCCGCCGAAATGATAAGCTGCATTGAGCTTGTTGTGTGAGTAACCACCGGGGAGCTTGACATAAAGGTCTCGAAGGAAAGAAGTAATATGCACTTCATTAGTCTGAGTGTTATATGAGCAGAGCATCATTACATCGCTTCTTTGTCTTGTATTATCCTCAGGCTTCTGATCCTGACCCACAATGAGAATATTCATGAGAGGGCTGTGATCAATAGGCTCAACTGTAGGAAAAAGATAGTTTTCAATTTTTTCGGCAAGCTCCTGCTCGCTTGTCGCTCCTGAGGGAGAAGTTTCAAAGTCCTCGTTTTCAGGGTCAATGGTAACAATGCCTTCGTGATCGATTCTGCCGATGGTGCTGAAAATTCTGTCATAAACCTGTTTTGTCAGAACACCTAAACCGACAAGTGAAATAATAAGAATAACAACTATAATCTTTTTAACAATCTTTTTCATAAGCAACCTCTTTAATGTGAGTACTTCAGAATTCTGAAGAACTTATAATCTGTTAATTTAATAAGCACGAGGGATAAAATGTGTGTGAGCAAAAGAGTGGCTGCGAAACGCAGAATATTCTGCCAATCGGGCAATTCGAAAATCTTAAAAATTTTACCGACTACCATAAATACAGCCATATGGGCACAGTAGGAAACGGTGCTGATTTTTCTGAGTACCATAGAATGTTTGCAAGTAATATCAAGTGTCAGGAAAACCTTGCAAAGATAATAAGCTGCAAAAGGCAATGCAATGTAGCAGTCTGTATCTTCTATCCTGACACCGCTGAAGCGCAGTGCCAGATACTCTGCAATAAGAGCTGCAAATGCTAAAAGAAATGTGATAGTATATTTCTTTGTTTTGCCTTCATAGTTTTTCTCGGCAAGATATTTGCCGATTGCTATATAGAGTATGCTGACGGAGAAGTTTCGGCAGGGAAGCAGAAAAACCTTCGAGAGACTCTCCCCTACCGATTTCAATAAATCAGAGGACTCAAGGAGAAACTCATAGTTTGACGACAGCAACGACGGTATGTAAAATATGACACCGATTATTATCAGAGCTGACTGTGAGATTTTATCTGACAGAAACAGCACAATGGCAAAGCCTGTAATCAACGCCACTATGTACCACGAGCTCTGAAATGTTGAGCCGAACAAGAAGTCGCGGATAAGATGTAAAAGGCCGCTAAAGATTCCCATTGTGTGATATTTTCTTATATAAAGAGTCAGCGGCAAAAGCAGGATAAACCAGAAAAGATAAAGCTTCAGATTGTGCGTGACGCTCTTTTTAAGATATGCTTTTTTCTTTTCTTCAGTGTCACAGCTATTTGTTCTGCTGAAAAAGAAATAGCCTGAAATCATAAAGAATGCAGGTACCGCAAGTCGCACCAAGGGAGTCAGATAACCCTCAAAAAACGATGTGTGGGTAGCCACAATCAATATTGATAAAACAAATTTCAGCACATCTGCCGAGTCAAGATTTTTTCTTTGAGAAATCATAATATCAGCCTTTTCTCCAGACAAATTTGTCTATGATGCCCGTATAGCTTTCGATGATTTTAACAACCTTAGTTGAAACATTTTCGTCGGTGTAATTTTCAACGGGGATGCCGATATCACCGCTGTCATTCATAGTTACGGCAGTGTCCACAGAGCGAAGAAGATTTTTTTCATCTATGCCCGCAAGAATGAAGCAAGCCTTGTCGAGGGCTTCGGGGCGCTCAGTTGATGTTCTGATGCACACTGCAGGAAAGCTCTTGCCGATTGATGTGAAGAAGCTTGATTCTTCCGGCAGAGTACCGCTGTCGGAAACAACACAGTAGGCATTCATCTGCAGACAGTTATAGTCGTGGAAACCGAGAGGCTCGTGCTGAATCACTCTGCTGTCGAGCTGAAAACCGCTGTCAAGAAGGCGCTTTTTGCTTCTGGGGTGGCAGGAATAAAGTATAGGCATATCATACTTTTCAGCCATTTTGTTGATAGCGGTGAAAAGGGAGAAGAAGTTTTTATCGTTGTCAATGTTTTCTTCTCTGTGAGCTGACAAAAGAATGTAACGGCGCTTTTCGAGTCCGAGTCTTTGATGGATATCAGACTTTTCGATGCTGTCTAAATTTGCTCTGAGAACTTCAGCCATAGGCGAGCCTGTGACATAGGTTCTCTCTTTAGGCAGTCCGCACTCGTGAAGATAGCGTCTTGCGTGCTCGGAATATGCCATATTGACGTCGGAGATAATGTCAACAATTCTGCGGTTGGTCTCTTCGGGCAGACATTCGTCTTTGCAGCGATTGCCTGCTTCCATATGAAAAATGGGGATATGGAGTCGCTTTGCAGCAATTGCACTAAGACACGAGTTTGTATCGCCTAAGATAAGAAGTGCATCGGGTTTTATCTCACTCATAAGCTTATATGAGCAGTTGATAATATTACCCACAGTTGCACCGAGGTCATCGCCGACAGCGTTCATATAAACCTCAGGCTCATCGAGACTCAGATCACGGAAGAAAATGCCGTTGAGGTTATAGTCGTAATTCTGACCTGTGTGAGCAAGAATGCAGTCAAAATATTTGCGGCACTTTTTGATTACAGCTGAAAGTCTGATAATTTCGGGGCGTGTACCCACGATAATAAGAAGCTTTAACTTGCCGTTATCTTTAAATTTAATATCGGAATAATCGAGTTTGATTTCCATAAAATCACCTTTTATACTTCTTCAAAATATGTATCGGGTTTATCCGGGTCAAAGGTTTCGTTAGCCCACATAAGGGTAATAAGATTTTCAGTATCAGAAAGATTAGTTATGCTGTGGGTGTAACCCGGAAGCATATAGACGGCTTTGAGCTCATCACCGCTGACAAGGTACTCTGCCGTATTATCTGAGCCGATTTTTCTCATTTTAATCAGTGCCTTGCCTGAAACCACAAGGAAGATTTCCCACTTGCTGTGGTGCCAGTGATTGCCTTTGGTTTCGCCGGGCAATGACACATTGACACTGAACTGACCCTTATCTATGCTTTTCATTATCTCTGTGAATGAGCCACGTGAATCGCTTTTGCTATCGTAGCCGTGAACTGCTTTATCCGCAGGCAGATATGAAAGGTAGGTTGAATAAAGTTTATATGCAAATGAGCCTTGCTCGATAGAAGGCATCATAAGTGTTTCGGGGAAAGTTTTGAAAGACTCAAGAAGACTTACAATTTCTCCCAAAGTCACCTTGTGAGTCACCGGCACTGCACAGAATCTTGAAAACTTAGTTGTTCTGTGCTGCTGACCTTTAAGACAAAGAATCATTTCTTCCACAAGGTCATCAATATATAACAGCTCAAGAACCGTGCTTTCATCGTTGACGGTTATAGGCAGGCCGTTTGCAATATTGTGGCAAAAAGTCGCAACAGCACTGTTGTAGTTCGGTCTTGCCCATTTGCCGAAGATATTCGGAAAGCGGTAAATCATAACCTCAGCTGAGGTATCTTCGCTGTATTTTATCAGCTCATCCTCACCTGCTTTTTTGCTAAGACCATAGGGACTGTCTGCGAATCTGCCTTCAAGTGACGCCTGAATTGAGCTTGAAAGGACAACAGGGCAAGTGTTGCCTTTATCTTTTAAAATGTCAAGAACTTCGCTTAAAAAGTCGCAGTTACCTGCCATAAATTCACTGTTATCCTTGGGTCTGTTGACACCTGCAAAGTTGAAAATAAAATCAGCTTCACTCAGATATTCCGGCAGGGTACCCTCAGGAGAGTCGATATCATATGCCATAACCTCGTCTATAACAAGGTCAGAGAAACGGCGGTCTTTGCCGTTTTTTATGTTTTCAAGGGCACAGACTAAGTTTTTGCCAACGAAGCCCTTTGCACCCAGAACAAGAATTTTCATTTATTTATTCTCCCAATTTTCAAGTTCCTGACGGATATATTCGAGGGAAAGAAGCTTTTCTTTCACCTGCTCAACATCGAGAATTTCTGTATTGTTTGAATTGAATTCAGTAAGAACATTTCTCTCAGTGTCGCCGTCAGAGAAATATTTATCATAGTTGAGGTCGCGCTTATCTGAGGGCACACGGTAGAAATTGCCCATATCGTCAGCCTTGGCACATTCCTCATTGGTAAGAAGTGTCTCATACATTTTTTCGCCGTGTCGGATGCCTATAACCTTGATTTCCTCCTTGCTGCCAAAGAGCTCTTTCACAGCCTGAGCAAGAGTTTCGATAGTGCAGGCAGGCGCTTTCTGAACGAGGATATCACCTGATACGCCGTGCTCAAATGCGAAAAGCACAAGATCAACAGCTTCTTCAAGAGCCATAATGAAACGGGTCATCTTAGGCTCTGTGACAGTAATAGGCTTACCATTTTTAATCTGCTCAATCCAGAGAGGGATAACTGAGCCTCTTGAGCACATAACATTGCCATATCTTGTGCAGCAGATTTTAGTCTTATCGGGTGATACGGTGCGTGACTTTGCAACTATAACCTTTTCCATCATAGCCTTTGAGGTACCCATAGCATTGACAGGATATGCCGCCTTATCGGTTGAAAGGCCGATAATTACCTTTACACCTGCTTCGATAGCGGCAGTGAGCACATTGTCAGTACCGATTACATTAGTACGGACTGCTTCCATAGGAAAGAATTCACATGAGGGCACCTGCTTGAGTGCTGCTGCATGGAAAATGTAATCAACACCGTGCATTGCATTGCGAACCGAAGCTATATCTCTGACATCACCGATATAAAATTTAAGCTTATTTGCATATTCGGGGTAAGCTGCCTGATACTCATGGCGCATATCGTCCTGCTTCTTTTCATCGCGTGAAAAGATACGGATTTCACCGATATCAGTTGTGAGAAATCTTTTGAGCACAGCATTACCGAATGAGCCGGTGCCGCCGGTGATAAGTAATGTTTTATCTTTAAAAGTGTTCATTGAAGTCACCTCAATTTATATATTCAGTGTAGGGTTTATCCATATCAAAAATATCAACATAGTGGTGGCCCACCCTCTCATTTTCGGGAGGCAGTGACATATAGTCACCGTAAACATATGTCAGCCACTCATCATATTTATCGGAAACATTAACCTTTATTCCCTCAAATTCCATTTCGGTAGAATTCTGCACCCAATTTTTCGGGATAATCTCTTTGCTGAGCCATGCACCCGAGTTATTAACAACTCTGTCTGAGGGCGCTACAGATTTATAGAGCTTCTCTCTTTTTTCTACTGCGCCTTTGAGCGAGGGAAAAAGAATCATAGTAATGAGAGTTACTATTTTAGATTTAAGGCTCATATGAGGCATATAAAAAGCCTTATTTATTCTCCAGGTCAGGAGCTTCTTTTTAATTTCGAATATCTTGGCTTTGAAGCCGTCAGGATAATTATCAAGAGGGAAAATATCAATATAAGCTCCGTGATTGATATGGAGATTTCTGGCGCTTGTTTCAAGGAAAGTTGTTCTGCTGTCACGGATTTTTGCAAAGTTATTCGGATATTCGGGGTCAGTATCTTTAGTCTGCAGGAAGTAATATTCAGGGAGTTCTTTTGGGGCAACAGCGAGGAATTTTTCATATTCATCTCGCGGCAGACTCACATCAACATCATCATCCCAAGGAATGAAACCGCTGTGTCTGACGGTGCCTAAAAGAGTACCTCCTTGCACAAAATATTTTATGCCGTGTCTGTTGCAGATATCCACAAACTCTTTGAGCATTTCTCTTTCGCATTTCTTAAGACTTTGAAGTTGCTCAGCTGTGAGGTTCATACTCTCTCCCCCCCTTAAATTTAATTTTACACTACATTATAACACATCAATATCAAATTAACAAGTTATTTCAGGATATTTTTAGTCTGCGGTGAAAGCGGTGGCTCAGGGACCGAAGCCTGCGGCTTCGGTCGGGGCGGCTACGCCGCCCACAAGCCCTTCGGGCTTGCCTGAGCCACCGCAGCCAACCTCCTGCACAAACTAAAACCAAAGGACACGCATTGCGTGTCCCAGAGCAATATTTATGACTTCTCAATCTCCCTTTTAAGCTTCTGCACTATCCTCTTTTCAAGGCGTGATATATAGCTTTGCGATATGCCCATCATATCTGCCACCTGCTTTTGTGTATACTCCTTTGAACCAAAAAGTCCGAAGCGCATAGTCATTATCTGTCTTTCTCTGTCAGAAAGTTGCTTGACAAGACTCAGAATTCTTCTCTTTTCGTCCTGATATTCGATATTACGGTTGACACTGTCACTGTCACTGCCGAGAACATCACCTAAAAGCAATTCATTTCCGTCCCAGTCAACATTTAGCGGCTCATCAATTGACATCTCATTTTTTCTTGAGGCTGTCTTTCTAAGATACATAAGAATCTCATTTTCAATACACCTTGAAGCATAGGTTGCAAGTTTGATTTTCTTAGAGGGTCGAAAGGTGTTGACCGCTTTAATCAGTCCGATTGTACCGATTGAAATAAGATCCTCTATTCCGACACCGGTATTTTCAAATTTTCTTGCAATATAGACAACAAGTCTCAGATTATGTACCACCAGCAATTCACGTCGTTCAAAGTTTTCCTCTTCGATTTCGCTTAGTATTTCTTCCTCCTGATGTTTGCTCAGAGGCGGCGGCAGATTCTGTGCTCCACCGACATAATGAACATCGCCGCTGTATAGTCGACTGACTATTTTAAATATTAAATTCAGCATAAAATCTTTCATTTTCTTCATAATCTTCTCCCTTATCACTATAATTATTCTGAAATATACCTTCAGGCAACAGAGCCTGAAATTCACCGTTTTTTATTTTTTCATCACTGACAGCAATCATCACCCCTTTGACTGTAAAGTCAGCTGAAATACCTTTGATTCTGACTTTATCTGCTTTAAAAATAGGCAGAAGCCTGCTCCCCGAAACTGTATTGCAGGGCAGATATCTGATTCTGAGAGGTGACTCCTCTATTATTTCACTTATGCTTTTATCCAAAGGAAAATACTTCTCAATCGCATCTCTTGAAACAACTATAACATCTGAAGCTGTAAAAGGATCTTTAAGATTATTACCCGTATCAAGAAAACCTCTCAGTTGAAGTCTGTCCTCTGCAATATTAAGAGTAACATCATAAATGATGTTTTTCGGTGTCCTCATCCTAAAAAAAATCCCGAAAATTTTAATTACAAAATAACAAACAGCTGTTATGGCAATAAGACTGAAAGTGTCAATATCAAAATACACCACACCCGTGTTATAGTACACTGCCGTGGGACTGACAAAATACCAAATGGCAAACATAAGCCCTGCAAATAAAAAGTTAACACCTAAAAATACTGCGCATTGCCTGACTAACTGTCTGATACCCTTAAATGAAAAAGCAACAATGCAAAAACATTGGCAAAGTACCAGACGGATAAAACCTGAAAATATCTCTGAAATATCAGGAACAAGTATTATAAAACTGCTGAGTCCGCCAATAATAGATGCAAGAAGAATTCTCATTCTCGCAGGTGTGATTCCAAGAAAAAGAGACGTCAGCATCAGCAATGCATAAGTTATATAAACGTTAATAACAAACAGCACATCAGCATAAATTACCCCTGTCATTTTTTCATCACCTATAACATTATAAGCTACATACTCTCTGTTTTATGTCGTATTTTAGTGCTAATTCTTAAACAAATATTACGATTGAAATTTATCACTTGACCTCGAGACAGATTATGTATATAATTTTATTATAAAATTTCAGGAGAAAATCAATGAATCAGCTTAAATTTAAAAACGGCAAATTCAAAATTATGCAGATTGCCGATATTCAGGAAAACTATCAACTCAATCCCGACACAATAAAGCTCATTACTCTGGCTCTCGATAAAGAAAAACCTGACCTTGTTGTGCTGACAGGCGATCAGATTCAGGGGTACAGCGGTTGTTATCTCAAAGATGCAGAAAGAAAGGTTAAGCATGTTATTGACCAATTTCTCGCACCTATTAAAGAGAGAAATATTCCTTTTGCCGTTACTTTCGGCAACCATGACGATGACTGCAAATGCAGCAAACAGATTCAGATGCAGCACTACTTATCATATGATAACTGTGTTTATTCCGAGCCCAGAAGCGAAGAGGACCCCGGCACATTTGCTCTGACAGTAAAAGATTCAGATGATAAAGATGCTCTTGCAATTTACCTTTTCGACTCAGGCAAGGCTGTGATGAACGGTGCTTCTTTCCCGCCTGTAAAAAAAGAACAGATTGAGTGGTACAAAAATAAAAGAGACTCTTTTAAAGAGTCCCTCGGTGAATATCTTCCCGGATTTGTTTTTCAGCATATTCCCGTGCCCGAATATTTTGATGCCATTGAAAAGGTTAATTTCTTTACTAAAGGCAGAGTTGAAGCTTATAAGAGCCGCCGCAACACATTTTACAGACTTAAAGAAGATGCTCTCAAAAATGGCGGTTTTATGTATGAAGCTCCTGCTACTCCCGAAGAAAACTCAGGTCAGTTTGAGGCATTCAAAGAAAAAGGCGATATTTTCGCGATGTTTGTCGGCCACGACCACAATAACAGCTTCTATACAAACTATCAGGGCATAGACCTCGGTTACTGTCAGGGCGCAGGCTTCAGCACCTACGGACCCGGTGATAAAAGAGGTGTGAGAATTTTCACCTTTGATGAAAACAACGTCAGAGACTACAACACATATTATGTTACCATCGGTGAACTCTGCACCTATAAACCTGCAAAGCCTTTCCTTGAATTCGTATTCAGAAATGCACCCGTCAGTCCCGACCAGGCAATAACAGACATCAGCCGTGTTGCAGGTGCTGTCGGTACCGTTATAATCGGTGCAAAAATAATAAAGAAACTCATTAAATAAAAAAAATTCTCCCGACTGATTGTCGGGAGAATTTTTTATGCTTTGAAGCAAGCATTATAAGCCTTGACCCATTTGTTTACGGCTTTGACATCATATTTTATAGGCATTGTATATGTTATGGCTGTAACTGCGGCGATATCTTTAACCATTGAAAGGACTTTTTTAGTTACAGTCATATTGCCGGAAAGTCCAATGAGCTTTTCTTTGAGAGGCTTGGGTTTAATCATACCCTTAACCATTGCAAAAAGGCTTGTTGAATCGGCTGTGATAGTCATATCATCGGCGTTGAGAATACCTGTTGAAAATACATAGTCAAGCTCGTGAGGTTCAAGCTTTGTCAGAAGAAGCTTGATTGAGGCAAGAGGTGCGAGTCCGTTGCCCATTTTTGAATAAAACTCTCTCTGATATTTCCAGAGCTTCTCAGCACTGTAGGTCTCTTCTTTGTCGGACATAATCGTTTCTGCAAGTATAGCCGAAGCTTTCATACTGTTAGCTATACCCGAGCCAATAATGGGTACTGTCATAAAAGCGCTGTCGCCTATAGCAGCATAGCCGTCTGCAACGAGCACGCCGAGGGGCTGTCTGACGGGAATCTGCACAAACTGACCGCCACGAAGCTTAGTTTCTAACAGGTCGGGGAATTCTGCTCTGAGACTCACGAGAGTTTCTTCGACCTCCTGCATATCAAACTCACTGAATCTGCCGATAAGTACATCGGTGTATTCACCGTCATCTGCAACCCATGAAATCCCCAGCTTGCCCTTATAGAACATAAGAACTCTGTATTTATTCTTCACTTCAATGCTATGGTCTTTTTCATAGAATGCTCTGTAAACATAGAACCTTTCAAACTGCTGAGCTTCTTTCTGAATACCGAGATATGAGGGCAGATTCATTCTAACTGGAGAATTGATACCGCAGGCATCGATAACAAGCTCTGCATATTCTTCACCTTTGTCAGTTCTGATGCCGACAACTCTGTTGCCGCACATAATCGGGCCCTCAACGGTTACTCCGTATTGGAATTTCACACCGCAACTGACGGCATAATCGATGAGGCACTTGTATATATCGTGTCTTTCCATCTGAATTTCAAGCTCGTCCTCGGGTACATTCTGAGTCATAGTTGTTTTCATATCAGGGCTGAAAAATGTCATATTATTTTTAAATTCATACATTTCTCTCTCGGGCATATCCATACCCACAGCTTTAAACGCTTTCGGGTCAAAGATATCTGTCCAGTCGTGACCCATTTTATCTGCGTCATTTCTTTCATAAACAGTTACGTCATATCCGTTTTTAGCGAGGATTGCACCGCAGGTTATACCGCCGTGTCCACCGCCGGCAATAATAATTTTTTTCGACATATCCATCACTCCTTTTTATACTGAAACAATTATACAACATCTGTTTAATTAATTCAAGTTTTTTCAATATACGGCAGTAATTTGAAATAAACTGCAAGGGGGCTCCACCACCCGTGCCCGAGGGCACGGGTGCAGCGACGAAGTCGCTGAGCCGAAGGAACTTCGGCTGTGGAGCCCCTGCCCGAATTCAGCACAAAACAAAAACTTCAGCGGTGCAGACAGCTGCACCGCCAAAACAATTATAATATAATGCAGATAAGTCCGCTGCAACCCTCATTTATGACTCTTTCAAGGGTCTCCTGAAGTTTGACTCTGGCATCAACAGGCATTTTATAAAGCTTATTGTGAAGTCCCTCATTGACAAGACTGTCAAGTGTCTTGCCGAAAATGTTGGATTGCCATATTTTTGACGGATCCTCTTCAAATTCTTTGAGCAGATACATAATCAGCTCTTCGGATTGACTTTCCGTGCCCACAATAGGTGCAACTTCCGTTGTGATATCAGCCTTGAGCATATGAATAGACGGAGCCGAAGCCTTGAGTCTCACACCGTATTTTCCGCCCTGCTTCATAATTTCAGGTTCGTCAAGGGACAATTCTTCCATGGTCGGCATAACTATTCCGTATCCTGTCGCCTCAACCTCTTCAAGAGCTGCTTTGAAACGACGGAAATCTTTTTCAGAATCAGCTAAAGTTATAAGCTGAGTCATCAGCTGTTGCTCATCTTTTATATCAAGACCCGTTTTTTCACTCAGAACTTTATAAAACAGTGAGGGTTCAATATCAATATTAACCTTTACACTGCCGCAGGATAAATCAGCATCTGCAATGCGGCAGTCGCATATATTTTCACCCGATGACAAGTATTCTGCAAAAGCTTTTGCATCTTTAACTTTTTTAAGATCCCCTGCTGATGAAATAATTTTGCCGAATATACTTTCTCTTATAGGATGTTCTTTTTCAAGATCGCAAATCCACTTCGGGAAATTCAGCTTCATTTCTTTTATCGGGAATTCATATAACAAATTGGCAAGTATATTCTTGATTTCTTTTTCTCTGAGATTCATACAGTCAACGGCAATTACACTAACCTGATATTTTTCCGATAGCTCACTGACAAGTTTCATACAGTCTTCACTACCGGGATTTTTGCTGTTAAGCAACACAACAAAAGGCTTTCTGATTGCTTTGAGTTCGTTGATAACTCTTTCTTCCGCTGCCTGATAATCACTTCTCGGAATATCACCTATAGTGCCATCTGTGGTAATGACAAGACCTATAGTCGAGTGTTCATCTATAACTTTTTTCGTGCCGATTTCCGCCGCCATATTAAAGGGTACCTCTTTGTCAAACCATGGAGTTTTCACCATTCGAGGTTTGTCATTTTCAATATATCCGAGACTTCCCGGCACAATATAACCGACACAGTCTATGAGTCTGACACGGAATCTCATAGAATCATCAGCTGATACCTCAGCGGCAGACTCAGGAATAAATTTGGGTTCAGTTGTCATTATTGTACGGCCGCCTGACGATTGCGGTAATTCATCTTTCGCACGCGCTCTTTTATTTTCATCTGAAATATTCGGCAGTACCAAAACATCCATAAATCTCTTGATGAATGTCGATTTGCCTGTTCTTACAGGTCCAACGATTCCTATGTAGATATCTCCGCCTGTCCTTGTGGCAATGGAATTATAGATATTCTCGCTTGTCATATTTTCGTCCTCTTTTCTCAAAGTAATCTGATTAATATTTATGCCTTAATGATAATTAATATTCTATGAAAAACGAGAAAAGATATAAAAGAAAAACCCTTCACAAAAGTGAAGGGTCAAACAAACATAAAACTTATAACATAGTTGTCTTGATAAGCACAGCGCAGATGATAGCCATGAAAATGCAAAGACCTGTCATTGTTGCATTGATAACTGCAGTAGCTTTTTCTTCATAACCTGCTTTCTTTGCGTTCTTGTACCAGATCCATGGAATGAACTGAAGAACAAATGTAGCAGCAAAGAGAACTGCGAAGAACTTAGCAGCCTTTGACAATGAGCTCTTACAAGCTTTCTTAGCCTTCTTGGGCTCAACTGTCTGAACGTATACCTGCTGAGCATAGATAGGTGTCTGCTGAGTGTAAATGGGAGCCTGCTGAGTGTAAACAGTCTGAGGGTCAGCTGCAGGAGCATCTGCTGTTACAACAGGAACCTCTGCGGGTTTAGGCTGAGCAAAAACCTCCTCTGCAGGAAGCTCATCCTTTACTGCCTTGTTACCGCAAATAAAGCAGAATTCTGAGTTATCCTCAATTGTATTTCCGCAAAACTTACATACCATAATAATATTCCTCCTTTTTATTATGGGTAAATTATAACACTATTTTTTACCTCTTGCAATAGGGAAAACAAAGAATTTCACAGATTATTCTATGTTTTATTGAGTTTTTCGGCAAATTAACACACTAAGGGTGAAAAAAATGAATAAAGTCATCAAAATAATCTTATCGACTTTTATAGGTTTTACAAATGCACTTTTCGGTGCGGGCGGCGGTCTTATTGCGGTGCCTATATTTAAATCTGAGGGACTGACTCAGAAAGAAGCTCAGGCCTCGGCGATAAGTGTTATTCTCCCCCTGACAATAATCACTACTGCGATATATCTTTACAGAGGTTATTTCAACATAACAGATGCACTCGGATATATACCCTTCGGTATTGTTGGGTCACTTGTAGGCCCGTTACTAATAAAGAGAATTCCCGATAAAATTTTAAGAAAGATTTTTGCGCTGTTTATGATATATTCGGGAATTAACATGATTATGAGGTAACACTATGGATTTATATGTGATAATTTCATCTTTCATAGCAGGTCTTTTGAGTTCAATGGGCTTCGGCGGAGGCTCTGTGCTGATAATTTATCTTGTAAATTTTCTTGATCTTCCGCAAAAGCAGACCCAGGGCATCAATCTTCTTTTCTTTATTCCCTGCGCAATCATCAGTGTAATCTCATATAAAAAACAAAAAATGTTAGATTTTCGCAGGACTTTGCCTGTAACTGCTTTTGCTGTTATAGGTGCAGTTTTTGGATTTATCGCTCTAAGCTATATTCCGACACATCTGCTCTCGAGTTTTTTCGGTGGCGGACTGCTGATTTTCGGTCTCACGGAGCTTTTCAGGAAGTCTCGCGTAAAGGGAAGCCGGGGCTCAGGAAATCACCGCAGGTGATTTGCGTGGACGCGCAGCGTCCACGCCCCCGAAGCTACGCTTCGGGCCTGAGCCCCGCAGCCAACCTCCGGCTGAAACTAAAACATAAAGAGGCGACAAAGTCGCCTCTCTTTACATATCACTTTTTTCTGAGATAATCTTCAAGAATCATCACAGCCGAAACAGCATCAACAACATCTTTGCGTTTCTGCCCTCTGACATCAACAGTGCTAAGTGCTCTGTGAGCCGAAACAGTTGTCAGTCTTTCGTCACACATAACAGTTTTAATGCCGGTTACATTTTCAAGAAGTTCTGCGAAACTGCGGCACTTTTCAGCTCTGTCGCCCTCACTGCCGTCCATATTTTTCGGAAGACCCACAACAATGAGCTCAGCCTTTTTGTCAACTGCAATCTTTCTTATTTCCTCAGCAACCTTAGGTGCATAGTCACCCTTGACAACACCGACAGGCGAAGCTAAAATTTCCATCTTATCGCAAACTGATACACCCGTGCGCATATCACCGTAATCAACACCAAGGATAATCATATCATCCCTCCTGATTCATAGCAACGAAATTATCAACTGCAGTTTCAGTCTGATCAAAGGTCTTCACAGGCATATTCTGATGAACCTTTGACATAACACTATGGAAAATAGTTTTTGCAGGATTAGATGAACCTGTGCGAAGGTTTGAGGGATTATTATAGCCGTACCAGACAGCAGTTACATAGTGAGGTGTACCTCCGCAATACCACTTATCGCAGTTTTCAGATGTTGTACCTGTTTTTGCAAAAGTCTGGAATCTGCTGATTTTTGAGCCGTAACCTGTACCGTTTGACTGAGTGACAGCCTTGGTAAGCATACCAAGCATACTCTGAGCAGTTGAATCTTTGATTGCCTGCTCGGGCTGCTCCTTTGTTCTGTCTAAAAGTACATTGCCGTTTCTGTCAGTTACCTGATAATAGCTGTAAGGCTCGAAATATCTGCCACCGTTGCCGAAGGTCGCAAAAGCTGCCGCCATTTCAAGAGTGGTAACACCTGTGTTTGTACCGCCGACAGCAAGGGGGCTGAGGTCTTTATCTTTCTCACCGAGATTGAGATGAAATCTCTCATTACAGTACTTCATACTCGGACCGGTACCGAGAGATTCTTTAAGAATTCTGACAGGAATTGTGTTAAGTGAACGGACAAGTGCCTCTTCAACAGTCAGATATTCTTCTGAACCGTGGTCACCGTTAAAGTTCTGAGGCCAATCTTTGCCGTTGTTGTATTTTTCGAGAGCCTTATCGAGAATCAGTGATGAGGGAGTTACAAGGCCCTGATCAACTGCAGGAGCATAAACAGCAAGAGGCTTGATTGATGAACCAGGCTGTCTCTTAGCTCTTGGGTCTGTGGCTCTGTTATAGGCTCTGTTGGCTGTCTTTTTGCCTGTACCGCCCACAAGTGCAACTATTCTGCCCTGATAGTCCATAACCGTCATTGATGAGTCGGGGAGCTGGCCGTATTCATCTTTGTTGGCATAAGGGAAGCCTGTTCTGTTTCTGTAGGCAGCTTCAAGTGTTTTCTGAACATCAAGGTCAACGGCAGCATAAATCTTAAGACCGCCGTAGTAAACCTTTCTCTGAGCTTCCTGATAGTCATAGTTATATTCTTTCTGCAGGTCAGCAATAACCTGAGTGATTACATACTCTTCGTACCATGAAAGAATTTCACTGTTTTCTTCTGAGTCGTTAAGCTCAGTTGTCACACTGCCCTTAGGTTTAACCTTGGTATCAATCTCTATATATTTATTATACTGTTTATCGGTAATCTTACCTTCTCTATGCATATAGTAGAGACAGTCGTTCTTTCTCTCCATACACTTTTCAAAGTCGGCATATGGGTTTTTACTGTAGGGAGACTGAGTGATACCTGCAAGAGTTGCGCATTCAAGCAATGTCAGATCTTTTACATCCTTGCCGAAGTAGGTTTCTGCAGCAGTTTTAACACCGTAACAGCCTGCACCCAATGATACTGTATTAAGGTAAGCTTCAAGAATTTCTTTCTTTGAGTAGTGCTTTTCAAGATTGAGGGCTCGGATAATTTCATTGAACTTTCTGTTGAAAGTAGCCTCATTGTCGTTGGTAAGGTTTTTGATGAGCTGCTGAGTGATAGTTGAACCGCCCTGACCCCAACGGTCAGGAATTACAATTACACCGATGGTACGGATGAAGTCAACACCGCTGTGCTCATAGAAACGCTTATCTTCAAGGCATACAAAAGCATTGAGAAGATTCTGAGGCATTTCATCATAGTCAACCCAGATACGGTTTTCTTCGCCGTGAAGTCGTGCAAGCTCAACTACATTTTTTTCACTGTCGTAACCGTACATAATAGAAGTCTGATTCTGTGAATTCTTATAGTTATCAAGGTCAATAGCAATACTGCCGTTGACAAAATTATCAACATATGACAGCACAGACCCACCGACTGAAATAGCAGTGAGCATACCTGCAACGAATATGCAGAAGAATATCAGAAAGAATGTGAAGAGAACCGGATGCTTCTTTTTCTTCTTGTTTTTCTTTTTATTACCCTTAGGAATTCTGTTAACCTCAGGTGCATTTTCCTTTGAATTTTTTGCCATAAAGAGCCGTCCTCCGTAAGCATTATTTAAAGAAAGTCATATACTGACCCATTATCTTTTATTATAATAAATATCTTTCACTAAATCAACCTTAAAAATCCATTTTTTGTAAAAATTAAGCAATTTGTAAGAAAGTTTGAGAGTCTTTCTTCTTTTCACTTGACATATATAAGTCTTTGATATATAATTGACAAGTCAAATCGCCGGTGTGTTGGAATTGGCAGACGAGGCGGACTCAAAATCCGTTGGTAGCGATACCGTGCGGGTTCGACCCCCGCCACCGGCACCAGAAAAAAAGTACTATCTTAATGGTAGTACTTTTTGTTTTATATATAGAACTTTATTGGTGGGGCGAAGTAGGAGCGGTGGCTCTGAAGCTCCGGTGGAAGATTCCCCCACAGTGTGGGGGAAATGTCTGCAAAGCAGACAAAGGGGGACGGTGCCTGTTAGGCTTCAGAGCCGCGAATGACCGAGCGCCGCAACGCGAGAGTCGACCCCCGCCACCGGCACCAAAAAAAGAAGTACTATTTCTATATAGTACTTCTTTTTTTATTCTGTTCATCTTCGCTCGCCGCGGGGCATTCTTTTTCCTATCGCGGAAAAAGAATCAAAAACGCGATGTTATTCTGCATTCTGCATTCTGAATTCTGCATTATTTACCGTAGGGACATACTTTCATACAAATCCCACAAACTGCTCCCCTGCCGATGTGCTTGAAGTGATTCTTCATATAGTTACTGCACTTCTCAGGGTCAAACATATACTCCCTGTCACAGCCGACCTGCCACATATTGCCTGATATAGCTCCGCTCGGACAGGCCTTTACGCACTTATCACAGCCATTGCAAAGGTCTAAGGGTTTGGCATCAGAAACATCGAACTCACAGTCTGTGAAAACACTGCCAAGTCTCACCTTTGCACCATAGTCCTTATGCAAAAACATTGAGCTTTTGCCGATGGTACCAAGTCCTGAAAGAGTCGCAACCTTTTTATGGGAATATCTGCCTTTATAGTTCCAACCGTCTTTGTTGATGCTCTGAGACGCCGCAACCGTGATATATTTATAGCCCTCTTTCTGCAGAAAAAGTCCTGCCTTGAGAAGAAGCGAATCAATAAAAGCATTGACACTTCTGTAATGATTGAAATAGGTATGAGTCGGCTCTGCGCCTATTTCGTCGACGATATTTTCAGACAGTCGAACAACTATGCTGATACCGTATCTGCACTCACCGAAGTCACCGTCGTCTATCTTGCAGAAACCAACATCGCTTGCACCCTGAGATATGAGGTACTCTTTTAATCTGTCCTGAATTTTCATTCTGCTACCTCAACTCCGAACATCTCGATGCTGCGTTCGATTTTGCTTTCATCGCTGTTTTCAAAGGAAATTATTCCCTCTTCTTCGCTGTCATTTAGCAAATCTCTTTCTTCGAGAAGTCTCTGACACTGTTTAGCGGCACCCATTGAGCCCTCGAAAACAAGTACTTCTTCACCTAAAATTTCCTGAATAGGTTTTCTTGCAAAAGGAAAATGAGTACAGCCTAAAACAACGGCATCAACCTTGTGGTCAGCATAGGGTTCAAGAAGTACCTCAAGATATTCGCGGCACTCTTTACTGTCCGCCAAACCTCTTTCAACAAAACCAACAAGTTCAGGTGCAGGAAGCTTTATAAACTCTGCTTCGTCCTGAAAACGAGCCATAAGCTTATTGAATTTTTCTTCTCTTAAAGTGAGATTTGTTGCAAGCACAAGCACACGGGGCCACTTCGAAGAAAGGGCAGCAGGCTTCAAAGCAGGCTCGATACCCACTAAGGGATAATCGGGATACTTCGCTCTGATTGTTTCCGCAGCGGCACTTGTAGCCGTATTGCAGGCAATGACAACACTCTTTGCACCGCGTTCCATCATTTTTTCTACAAGACTGACGGTGATATCACGAATCTCGTCTTTTGTCTTGGTGCCGTACGGTGAGTTGGCTGAATCTCCGAAATATATATAGTTTTCATTGGGCATAATACGGTGAAGCTTTTTCAGCACCGTAATGCCACCCATTCCCGAGTCAACAACGGCAATAGGACTGTTTTTTGTTATCATATTTTTCACCTTGATTCTTGCACCATCAGGTGCATCTTGACCGCAGGTCAATTCATTACTCCAAAGGACACGGCGCACCGTGTCCCTGTGATAATTTATCTTTATTATGTCCTCGTCGGACAGGTGCTACTTTTTGCTACCGCACAAAAAGTAACAAAAAATGCGGAGTTATTCATTAGTCAACTTCTAACTCCTAACTGAGTTACGCTCTGTGCCACTTAACGCCCTGAGGTGTGTCTTCAAGCACAATACCCTGAGCCTTGAGTTCGTCACGGATACGGTCAGCTTCTGCCCAGTTCTTTGCCTTTCTTGCGTCGTTACGAGCCTGGATAAGAGCTTCGATTTCATCGTCAAGGCTCTTTTCAGCATTTCTGTTATAGAGAAGACCGAGAACATTCATAAGCTCATCGAACACCTTGATAGCATATTCAACAAGAGCCTTTGACTGAACGCCGTCGTTTACATTTAAGTTGATTTCTTTTACAAGCTCGAAGATAGCACCGAGAGCCTCACCTGTGTTGAGGTCATCTTCCATAGCTTCGATGAACTTAGCTTTCTTTGAGTCAATTGCAGCAATGATTTCTGCATCTTTTTCGCCTGCTGCTTCGGTTGCGTTCTTAAGAGCGAAGTCCATATTGTTACGGCAGGTGTAAAGTCTTTCAAGTGAAGCCTTGCACTGCTCGATTGCATCAAAGCTGTAGTTGATTGGGCTTCTGTACTGACATGAAATCATAAGGTAACGGATAGGCTCATAGCCGTACTGATTTGCGACGTCACGGACTGTGAAGAAGTTGCCCAGTGACTTTGACATCTTAACCTTGTCAACTGTGATAAAGCCGTTGTGCATCCAATATTTAGCAAAGGGAGCACCGTTGCAGCATTCGCTCTGTGCGATTTCGTTTTCGTGGTGAGGGAAGATAAGGTCCTGACCGCCGCAGTGAATGTCGATAGTTTCGCCGAGATAATTTCTTACCATAGCTGAGCATTCAATATGCCAACCGGGTCTGCCGTGACCCCAGGGTGATTCCCAATAGGGCTCGCCGGGTTTTGCACTCTTCCAGAGAGCAAAGTCCATAGGTTCTCTCTTAACTTCACCAACGTTGATTCTTGCGCCTGCTTCAAGGTCTTCAAGAGGCTGATGTGAAAGTTTGCCGTATTCATTGAACTTCTTTGTGCTGAAATATACGTCGCCGTTTGCTTCGTAAGCAAAACCCTTTTCGATAAGAGTTGAAACGATGTCGATGATTTCATCGATGTTTTCAGTTGCTTTGGGGTGTACTGTTGCTTCACGGATGTTCATACCTTTAGCATCTACCCAGAATTCTTCAATATACTTCTCGCTGATATCTTTGAAAGTCACGCCCTCTTCATTTGCACGGCGGATAATTTTATCGTCGATATCTGTGAAGTTCTGAACGAAATTAACCTTATTACCTCTGTACTCAAGGTAACGGCGCATTACATCAAATACGCAGAGAGGTCTTGCATTACCGATATGGATAAAGTTGTAAACTGTGGGACCGCAGGCGTAGATTTTAAACTCACCGGGGGTTAAGGGGATAAGTTCTTCTTTGTTTCTTGAGAGTGTGTTGAAAATTTTCATGAATTTTCCTCCAATTCTTTTATTTTCTTTTCTAATGTTTCTATCTGATATTTGAGTCTGCAAAGCTCCTGCGATACCGGGTCGGGGGTATGCACATGGTCAAGCTTATCGACTTTTTTACCGTTTTGTCTGACAACTCTTGCAGGTGAACCTACAGCTGTGGAGTTTTCGGGAATCTCATTGAGTACCACAGAGCCTGCTGCAACATTTGAGTTGTCACCTATTTTAAAGGGCCCGAGGACCTTCGCACCGGCACCCACAAGAACATTATTGCCAAGTGTCGGGTGTCTTTTTCCGTGATCTTTACCGGTACCGCCAAGGGTTACGCCCTGATAGATAGTGCAGTCGTCACCGATGATGGCTGTCTCGCCGATAACTACGCCTGTGCCGTGGTCGATGAAAAAGCGTCTGCCTATCTGAGCACCGGGGTGAATCTCGATATTTGTCTGCTTCACACAGTGCTGTGAAATGGCACGAGCGAGAAAATACATCTTGTGTTTATAGCACCAATGAGCACGTCTGTAGGCTCTGACAGCCTTATAACCCGGATACAAGAGCATAATTTCGATATTGCTTCTCGCTGCAGGGTCACGATCTTTTACGCATTGTAAATCTTCTTTTAATCTTTCAAACATAAAATCACCTTTAAGCCAATTAGGAATTATGAATTATGAATTCGGAATTGCGTCCGACTTCCTATTGACGGGTAGTATTCACCCGCAAATAAAATTTATCTTTAATTAAATAAACGGAAAGTTGTCAAATACTTTCTATATTAGCATTTATTTCTTTAACTATCTCAAGAACTGTAATTTCACCGTCAACAAGCATTTCACGGATTTGTTGAGAGTTATTTTCGTCAGCATTGTTTTCCCAATAAACTTCAGCAAGTCTGAGATTTTCTTCTTTGCTTAACTGCCCTTTAAAGCATTTATTGGCATCACCTGTAAAGCTATTGCCCTTGACATCTAATTTTACAATATTATATGTCGGTCTGCCGATTTCAGCAAAGAATTTCCCCCAGCTTTCGGCTTCTTCAAAGGTTTCAGACACATATAAACATCCTAGTCTTGAAGGATATTGAGGGTATTTTTTCTGTCTGATTTCTTCCAAGGCTAATTCTCTTAATGCAACCGATGTGTGGTGTTCTAAGGTTTCTGCATCATATTTATCGGGATTAGTATAGATATCATCGACAATGTCTGTTTTTTCATATACTCTTTGATATACTCCGCTATGATGCTCGTTATCAAATATAATCTGCTGTCCGACATACATCGGTCTGTCCGTCACTACATGATATACAATCACTTCAATAGCTCTCCTGCAAATTCCGACTTATCTCAAAACCCTCTCGGCGGGAAAAATCTTACCTTATCGATGGGTGTTCCCCGCGATTCATAATTAAAAATCGCCCCCGGTGCTAAAGCACCAGAGGCGTTAATACGCGGTTCCACTCTGATTTATAACTTACGGGCAACTAATATTGCCTTACCGTTAACGCCGGTTTACGCCCGAAGATACTGACTTTCCCCACGGGTGCTGACGGGTGCATTTCATCACGTCTTCAACAAGGCACTTTCACCTGACTGCCTCTCTCTGAGAAGAAGAGAATGTGATTACTTCTCCCTTTTATCGCATTTCAATATTATAATATATTATATACAACTGCAGGGAGATTGTCAACACTTTTCGGCTTCTTTTTTGCTGTCTAATTCAGCCACTGCAAAAGGCAGGAGGCGGCTCCATTAAATCGCTTTGCGATTTATACGGCAGACCTGTGGGTCTGCCGTAAGCCGAAGCCGACGGCTTCGGCTATGGAGCCGCCCCAAGTTACATCAGATTGAATTTTCTACCATTTTCTGCGAAGACTTTTTCATCAGACAGAATGTAGCCACCGCCGTGAGAATAAGAAGTATCATCAAAACATGCGGGAATAAATGCGAGCCTATATGCTGAGCTATCTGACCAAAAATTATAGGTGACAATAACACGGACACACTCGAAGCCGCCATCTGCAAACCTATAAGCGACTGTGACAACTCCATTCCGAAATGAACAGGAGCGAGATGTGTCAGATTCGGGAAAAGAGGACCGTTACCAAGACCTATCATAAAAAGTCCCAGAGTTGCAAAGCCGAGATTAAGCGGCGAAATTATCAGCACAAGTGCGATAAAAGTCACAACCTCACCAAAAGCTATAATCTGCTTAGGTGAAAGCTTACCCGAAATTACACCGCTTAAAAATCTGCCTGCAGTCATTCCGAGAAAATAAAAAGTTATGCACTCGGCGCCTTGTTCTTCTGTTACTCCCCTTGCTTCAACGAGATATGTAGAGCCCCAGACAAGACAAATTGCCTCAATAGCGCAGGAAGTCATAAACATTGTGAGAGTCGGTTTAACCTTTTTCATTCTCAGCGCTGTGGGTATGCTGATAGTTTTCTGACTGACTTCAGGCTCTGCTTTCTGTTCTTTGACTTTTTTCCACACAGGCAGAGTCACAAGCACAAGCAGTGCGATTGACAGCTGAAAGAAAAACATTGTTCTGTAACCGTTTCTCCAGTTTCCGTCACCGATTGCAAGAGACATAAGATATGGGCTCACCGTTACACCGACACCGTAAGATGTGTGAAGAAAGCTCATCTGACCTGCACTGTAATTGACAGCAACATAGTTGTTGAGCGCAGTATCGATTGAGCCTGCGCCCAAGCCGAGAGGTATAGCGCTAAGACACAGCCAGACAATATTATCCGAAAGCGAAAAGCCCAAAAGAGCCACGGCTGTGAGAAGAGTACTGATGAAAGTTACCTTTGAGGTTCCGAGCTTTTTTATTAAAGTTGCGCTCATAAGACTCGATACAATGGTACCTGAAGCGTGTATCACTGTAATAAAATTAGCATATGACACGGGGAGACTCATCTCACCGTAAATAGCAGGCCAGGCAGCGCCGAAAAGCGAGTCGGGTATTCCCAAACCGATATATGAAACAAAAATTACAACTGCAAGTATCGTTGCCATATTACTTTTCCTCACAGCCGCAATCTGTTGACGAACAGAGATAACTCTGAGGATAGCTCTTTTTAAGCTCGCTAAGACAAGCTTCAGCCTTATCTTTATCTTCAAATATGCCGAATACACTGGGGCCGCTTCCGCTCATACAAGCAGATTTTGCTCCGTGTTTTCTCATAATATCTTTTATGAGCACTCTTTCGGTAACATCTATAAACTGCTCAAAAACATTGCCGACTTTTTCATAGACTTTATCTTTTTCGCCCTTTAAAACTGCCTGAAGCATTCCGTTTTTATCAAGGTGACGGACTCTTTCAGCTGAATCAAATGCCCCATAAGCCTCAGCAGTTGAAACATCCTGAGAGGGCTTGACGATAATGATATAAGGCAAGTCTAAATCGGGCAGGTGCGACAGCACGGTACCAGTATATTGCGCGAGCATAGTGCCGCCCAGAGCACAGAAAGGCACATCTGCGCCCACCTTTGAGCCGATTGCAATAATGTCTTTTTCTCTGAGATTCAAAGAAAAAATCTTGCCGAGTGCAACTATAACCGCCGCACCGTCTGTGCTTCCCCCTGCAAGACCTGCAGCGTGAGGAATATTTTTCTTAATATCAATAGTTACACCTGTGTTTTCGATTTTTGTGTAATCAAAGAAAGCTTTGGCCGCCTTAAATGCGATATTCTTTTCATCTGTGGGAATAGACGGTACATCGCAGGTGATTTTTATGTCTTTGCTATCTGTTTTTTCCACAGTCACAACATCATGGAGAGACACTGACTGCATTATCATATAAAGGTCGTGATATCCGTTTTCCAAACGCGAAAGTATATCAAGCATAAGATTGATTTTCGCATAAGCCTTAAGTGTGATTTTCATATTATCTCTCCTTGTTTATATTTCTCAATTTGTATTGAAAATTCAAAATGCAATTATTATATTAATATCTTTCGTCTTCAAGCACAGCGTGAGCACATTTGATGCCGTCAACGCCTGCCGAAACAATGCCGCCTGCATAACCTGCACCCTCACCGCAGGGATAAAGACCTCTGACATTTGTCTGATAAACCTCGTCACGAAGAATTCTGACAGGTGATGAGCTTCTTGTTTCAGGAGCAGTTAAAACTGCATCGGCAAGTGCAAAGCCTTTGAGTTTTTTGTCCATCTGCACTATTGCATCAGCCATTGTGTCTGTAACCTTTTTAGGCAGCACCTGTCTGATGTCACCGGGAGTAACGCCTGTAGGACAGCTAGGCTTTACAAATGAAAGCTTAGTTGATTTTTCACCTTTGAGGAAATCACCAACTAACTGACATGGAGCCGCATAGTCACCGCCGCCGAGAATGAATGCTTTCTGCTCCATTTCTCTCTGAAGGTCAAATCCTGAAAGCACATGTTCTGTGGGGAAGTCCTCGGGATAAACATTGACAAGCAGAGCTGAGTTTGAGTTTTCACCGTTTCTTGCCCACTCGCTCATACCGTTTACAACAACTCCGCCCTTTTCACTTGTTGCCGCAACTACTGTGCCGCCGGGACACATACAGAATGTATATGCTCCTCTTTCGTGCTCACCGTGACAAGCGAGCTTATAGTCTGCCGCACCGAGAGCTCTGTGACCTGCAAAAGCACCGTACTGAGCCTTATCAATCATCTCTCTCGGGTGCTCAATTCTCGCACCGACCGAGAAAGGCTTCTGTATCATTTTAACACCTTTTGTATAGACCATTCTGACTGTATCTCTTGCGGAGTGTCCTATTGCAAGAATAACAGTATCCGTTTCCATATCATAGTGTTTGCCTTTTTCTTCATAGGATATACCCTGAATAAAGCCGTTATAAACAATAAGATCTGTAAGCTTTGCTTCAAATTTCACGGTACCGCCAAGGAAGATAATCTCTTCACGCATGCTTTTAACTACATCTGCAAGCTTATCAGTACCGATATGAGGCTTGCCTGAATAAAGAATTTCTTCGGGTGCACCGTGATTTGCAAATTCAAGAAAAACCTTACGGCAAAGCGGACTCTTGATGCCTGTTGTCAGCTTGCCGTCTGAAAATGTGCCTGCACCGCCCTCACCGAACTGCACATTTGAAATTTCATCGAGAATCTTGTTAGTGAAGAAGTTGTTGACATCTTTTGTTCTTGCATCAACATCTCTGCCTCTTTCGAGCACAAGAGGCTTGAGACCTGCTCTTGCAAGCGTCAGTGCTGCAAAGAGACCTGCAGGGCCAAGACCCACAACTACGGGAGTATATTTTGAAGTGCGTTTATTTTCGGGCATCTCATATTGAAAAGGCTTGACATATATAACCTTATTTGAGTTGCAGCGCTTAATTATTTTGTCTTCATCACCGAAAACCTCAACATCAACACTGTAAACAAAGAAGATATCATCTTTTTTTCGGCTATCAACACTCTGACGGGCAATTGTTATGGACTTTATCTGCTCGTCATCTATTCTGAGTATTTTTTTGCAGGCCCTGAACAGATCTTCTTTTGAAGCATCAAGACCTTGTTTGACTTCGTTTATTCTTATCATTATCCATCTCTCCGTTTATCAGTTAATAAGGTTTTCGCCAACTGCTCTGCCGCTTGCAAAAGCCCAGAGCAGATTATATCCGCCGCAGGGGCCGTCAACATCAAGAAGCTCACCGCAGCAATAAAGATTGTTCACTTTTTTTGATTCGAGGGTTTTACTGTCAAATTCCCTTATATCTGCTCCGCCGCTTGTGACTTGAGCATCGTCAAAGGGTCTCAGAGCTGATATTTCAAAGCTGAAGCTCTTGCAAGCTTTTGCTATATTTCTGATTTCTTTGCTACTCAGCTCGCCGACAGTTTTACTGAGGGGTACTCCCACACTTTTGACTATATTTTCACCTAACTTCTTTGGCATAAAGCCCGTAAGAAGATTGTCAGCTGTTAAGCTTTTGTTGTATCGGCAGATTTTTTCAATGCAATCAGCAAGCTCTTCAAAGCAGATTTCTGCAACAAAATCACACTCAACCGTCGGAAGCGACTTGCTGTTTCTGAAGTGTATTGCAACATATGATGATAGCTGCATAATTGCAATACCCGACAAGCCATAATCGGCAAAAAGAAGCTCACCGTCTTCTTGTGTTATCTTCTGATTATCAATATAAAGAGTCAGCTTCGCTTTATGTCTTATTCCCTTAAGGGATTTTGTGAAGCTGTTGTCTTTTACTGTCAGTTTTGTCAGCGCAGGCATAAGCTTAGTCACTGTGTGTCCGAGGCTTTTAAGAAGCTCATATCCACCGAAGTTTTTGGCAGTTGCCTTGCCTCCGCAGGCCAAAACAACCTTATCATAATATTTGCCGTCACTTAAAACAAAGCCCTTGCCTTGCTTTTTTATGGCGGTTATCTCATTTTCACAAAGAGTTCTGACACCAAGATGTTCACACTCAAAACGAAGCACATCAAGAACACTCGTTGCCTGATTGCTAAGAGGATAAGCCCTGCCCTCTTCGTCACAACGGGTATAAAGCCCCAACTCTTCGAAAAAACGGCGGGTTGACTCTGCACCGTAAGAAGCGAGTATATCGCGTACAAAAGAAGGTGAAGAATAATCGTCGGCTGTTGCATTTATATTCAGCATATTGCATCTGCCGTTGCCCGTGGCAAGAATTTTTTTGCCGACTCTGTCTTTGGACTCATATATAACGATGTCAGCCTTGCCCAAACCTGACTTTTTAGCCGCCGATATTGCACAGCAAAGTCCTGATGCACCGCCGCCGATAATTGCAATCTTCATTTTGCGCCTCCTTATGAAATGTGTATTACAGTTTATTTTATCATAACTGCATCAATATCTCAAGTTATATAATAAAAAAATCCCCGAAATTAATCGGGGATTAAATGAAACTTATTTGAAAAGACCGTCGGTCCAACCGAAGAGAACGTTCATAAGGCTGTCCATAGCTTCAATAAATTTCTGGAAAAGTGCAGCAATTGCATTTTTGATATTGCTCATAAAATCGAAATTATCAATTGCATTCTGTGTGAGCTTTGATGTGTGGAAGGCAATGATGTCAACAAGTGTCAGCTCACCTGTAAACATTGCTCTGAGAACCTTTTCGGTTTCGCTGATTTTTGCTTTGCCTTCATATTTTTTCTCGAGGCCTGCCATAATTTCTTTAACGAAGTCCTCGATGATTTCTTCGTTGCTTTCAAACTTGCGGTTGATGTCAAGATAGCAAAGATAGTAAAGGTGACGCTCTTCAACATCGCCTGCGTTAACAAGTCTGTTTATTGGCAGGGGTGCGAAATTGAACTTTTCGATTTCTCTGATATAAGCTTCTGATTTGCCCTCGGCTCTTGCCTTGTCGACCTTAGTGACATAGAGACAGTCAATGATGAAATTGATAAAGCCGTCAACATTGTCAAGCTCCTGACCGGTATAGTAGTCAAGCTCGGGATAAGCACCTGTTCTTGACTTTGACATAATCATGGGGAATCTGTAGATAAAGAGTGACTTGATAGCCTTTGAATATGAATAGCTGTATCCCTTGCAAAGCATCAGAATAAGGTTTTCAACATAGTTGACAGGATTCTGGAAGAACTTGTCAAACATATCTGTAAGGATTCTTGCGCCCATGCTCGCGCCTTTTTCAAACTCAATATCAAGAATAGCATTATCGTTAACATTAACACCAAGTGTTGACATTACGGTTTTAACATCAAATTCCTTTGAATCACACCAATATTCCTGAAGAATTTCTTCAAGACCTGAAAGCTCTGTTACTTTCTTGAAGAACTTCTGAGCAGTGATTTTGTTGTCAGTGAACACCTTGCCCTCTTTGATTACGGGAAGGTTGGGATTGAGAAGCTCACGGATGAAGTTTGCAATAATAACTGCATTTTCGTTAGCAAGTGCAGTTGTCTCATAAAGCTTTGAAGTGTTCCAGGTCTGACAGATTGTATTGATTATCTGTGTTTCACCGTTTGCTCTTAAAAGTGAGAGACTACCCTTTGTAAGGTCATAGCTGTAATTATAGTGAACTTCGTTCTTGCCGGTGTATTCGTTATAGACACTGATCTTGGTTTCTTTTATGTTTTTGAAATATTTGATATCAGTTGTCTTCTGAGCATATGTATATTCAAAACCGTTAAGCACTTCTGCGCAAGCGTCATAGTCACCTTTCTTGCAGCAGGTTGTTCTTTTGCCGGCTTTGTTTGCAGCATAAATTTCAATATCGTGAACTGTGAACTGCTCACCGTTGTGCTTTAAGCTCCAGGTATTACGGAAATCGTCAGCAGTAACTGAAGCGCCTGCGTTAGCGATAATTGAGTTAATGAGATTGTCGGCTTTTTTATACTGAGCTGAGTTTTTATCGGTTGAAGTCAGATCAACCTCAAGGTCTCTGTATAAGAATGACCAGAAGAAGGGTCCCTTGTCTTTGTTGTAAAGGAAGTCATAGTCAACGCCAAGCATTGTATCATCGCCGTTTGATGAGATAAAGCTGTCGAAGTTTTCTTTTGAAATATAACCCTGAAGATTATCAATGCTGTCATAGCCTATCTCTTCAATTGAATCTGAGAAGAGTGTGCCTTCACTGTAATAAGTCGGATTTTCTTTCTCTCTGTTAGATGCAAGAATCGGATTCATAACCTTTTCTACGGCAGCTATGGAGTTTACGGAACGGCTGCCGTTTTCTGCAGCGAAGGCTGTCAGACAGAAGCCGAAGCTTGTAATTACCACAGCAAGAGTGAGAATAAGACATAATAATTTTTTCATTTTGATGTCTCCTTTGCTTTTATTGGTATAAAACACCATTATTTCACCAATATAGTGTATCACCAAATTGCAATTAAGTCAATATATTGTTTTATCCGTTAACAATTTTTTTCATTAGTTTTCACATATTTTACTCTCTGTAATAGGTTAAAACAACTAATTTTCTGCCTTTTTATATTTTTAGTTTGACTAAAGCGACTGTATATGATAGAATATTGCTATCTTAAAAATATGGGAGGATATTTATGTCTACTCAACTTAACAAAAAATACGGACTTCTGACGGCTATCTGCACCGTTGTTGGTACTGTAATCGGCTCAGGCGTATTCTTCAAAGCAGAAAAAATCCTTACAGAAACCGGCGGTAATCTTCCTGTTGGTATCCTTGCCTGGATAATCGGCGGTCTTATTATGGTTTCTTGTGCATATGCATTTTCAATTCTCGCTACAAGACACGAAAAGGTCAGCGGCGTTGTTGACTTTGCAGAAGCTCTTCTCGGTGAGAAGTATGCTTATTTTATGGGATGGTTCCTGGCTCTTCTCTACTACCCCACTCTCACATCAGTTCTTGCATGGGTAAGTGCAAGATATCTCTGTGTACTTATCGGCTGGGATATTACAGGTCCTCAGTGTATGACCATTTCTGGTTTCCTGCTTATCACAATTTTTGCACTCAACACCCTTGCACCGAAACTTGCAGGTAAATTCCAGGTTTCAGCAACATTCATCAAGCTTATTCCTCTTTTCCTTATGGCTATTGTCGGCACAGTAAAGGGTCTCTCAAACGGTCTTCTTATTGAAAACTTCACAACAGTTGTTAACGAAGATATTTCAACAGCAAGCGGTCTTTTCAAGGCAGTTGTTGCTACAGCATTCGCATATGAAGGCTGGATCTGCGCAACATCAATCAACGCAGAGCTTAAAGACGCAAAGAAAAATCTTCCTAAGGCACTCGTTATGGGTACTCTTATTATCGTTGCAGTTTATATCACATATTATATCGGTCTTGCAGGCGGTATTGAAAATGCTGTTATCATGCAGGGCGGTGAAGCAGGCGCTAAGATTGCTTTCTCAGCTGTGTTCTCTAATTTTGCAGGCACACTTCTCTTTGTGTTCGTTGTTATTTCCTGCCTCGGTACTCTCAACGGTCTGACCCTCGGCTGTTCAAGAGCTTTCTATGCTGTTGCTACACGTAATGTAGGTCCCAAGCCTGAGATTCTCAAGCAGGTTGACCCCGCAACAAGCATGCCCTCTAACTCATCAATGGCAGGTCTTTTCGTCAGCGGTGCATGGCTTCTCTTCTTCTACGGTTCACAGCTTGGCGAGCCTTGGTTCGGTCCCTTCTCATTTGACTCATCAGAGCTGCCCATCATCACAACATATGCTATGTATATCCCCATCTTTATCAGTATGATCTTTAAAGAAAAGGGTCTCGGCGTTGTTAAGGGTAAGATTGCTCCCGTTCTTGCTATTATCGGTTCAATCTTTATGGTTATTGCCGCTATCTTTGCTCACGGCGTATATCCCTATCAGGCTGCTCAGGCAAACGGCACATTCTCACTTCCCGTGCTCTTCTACCTCATCACTTATATCGTGATTATGGTAATCGGCGCATTCTTTATGAAGAAAAAGAAGAGCAAATAATTATAACAAAAATATTTACAGGTCACTTCCGTTTGGGAGTGACCTGATTTGTTTTCAGCTGAGGGGCGGCTCCGCCGCCGGACAAAGTCCGGCGCGAGGGCGTGCCCTCGGAAATCGCAAAGCGATTTCGCGGAGCCGCTCTCTCCGGCAGGGACTTGCGGTGTTATGTAGCACCGCCGTCAGGCGACAGTCCGAAACTGACCGATAATGCCTTATCTACCTTATACATCTCATTTTTATTAAGTATACCCATCTTTTCGCGAAGTCTTTTTTTATCGAGAGTCCTGACCTGTTCGAGAAGCACAATTGAATCTTTAGCAAGTCCGCAATCGTGAGCATTAACCTGAATGTGGGTAGGCAGATTAGTTTTGAATCTCTGACTTGTTATGGCTGCAGCAATAACTGTCGGACTGAATTTGTTTCCTATGTCATTCTGCACTATCAGAACAGGTCTGACGCCGCCTTGCTCAGAGCCTATTACGGGACTCAGGTCAGCATAATATATTTCGCCTCGTTTAACTGACATAATTATTTCCTCCACTGTGAATTTTTCTTTACAAAAATAGTCTATCCTCAACTCAAGGCTTTTAAACAAGTGGAGCTGTAAAATATTTTATGTAATTAATTTCAAAAAGTTAACGCACATTGATTTTAATTTCAATGTGCGTTTTAATCATTCGAAAGTATATGTGTATTTATCCGTTTCAATAGACTTGATTTCGCTGTTTTCGCAGTCAAAATTTATTTTGTACTCTGCCGACAAAATAGCACTCTCATAAGAATATTCACCTTTAAAGGGAATTTCAATCCCCGTTTCAGATATATCCGAAACTATCATTAAAAGGATATTCACAGGACTGTTATCCTTAGTTTTGCCGTAATTTATTTTCACTTCATCAAAAGATATTTTATCATCTGCAAATACGGTTCCGGATATAATTTCGGGTTCTTTGACAGTAAAAGTCATCTCTTTATCCTTAACGTAATTTAAGGCACCTTTTACTGTTATTCCTCCTGAGACAAAAGAGACATCTTTATGAATTTCTTCAGGCGAAAACGTCTGACCGGCACTGCAGGCGCAGAGAGACATCAGCAAAAACAAACAAACTGCAATCAATAATACACGGCGAATATCTATCACTCCGGCTCTTATTTTTCAAAAGCTCTCATGGAATATGCAAGTTCTGAAACCACATCACTTGGCAGCATACCTGACTTAGACATTTTTTCGGCAACACCGTCAGCAGTATATCCGTGAATGTAGACAGCAGCTGTCATTGAATTGACCGTACCGAGGCCCTGAGCAAGGAATCCGCCCATCAGACCTGCGAGCACATCACCGCTGCCGCCCTTTGCAAGACCTGAGTTGCCTGATGAATTGACATAGGCTTTCTTAGTACCCGGCTGAGCAACGATAGTATTAGCACCTTTGAGAGCAAGATAAACTCTGTAGCTTGACGCAAAATCTCTGGCTGTACCGACACGGTTGGTTTCAATCAGCTCAGTTCTTGTTCCGCAAAGGCGTGACATCTCACCGGGGTGCGGTGTAAGAACGATATCACATGAAGCACTTTGTAATATACTTATGTCATCAGCTATTATGTTTATGCCATCGGCATCAACCAAAACAGGAACTTTCGCATTTTCAATCACAGCTTTCAGCACAGCCTTGGTGTCTTCATTGACACCTAAACCGCAACCGATAACAATTGCACTGTATTTATCAAGATTTGCAACAATCTTATCTGCAGCTGAGGCTGAAAGAGTACCCTCATCAGTTTCAGGCAAAGGCATCATAAGAGCTTCCGTTAATTTAGTAGCAATGGGCAGATATGCGCTTTCAGGGAAAGCCATAGTTACAAGTCCCACACCGCTTCTAAGTGCTGCTCCGCCGCAAAGCACGGGAGCACCGACCATATTCTTTGAGCCGCATATGCAAAGCAGATGGCCGAAAGTACCCTTATGAGACACACTTGAGCGCTCTTTGAAAAGGTTGCTGACTTCCACTCTGTTGTGGGTATAAAGCGAATCTGAAACAAGTTTATAGCTTTCTTCGGGAATGCCGATATTGGCAATGATTATGTCACCGCAGCATTCTGAAGCAGGATGCATAATATGAGCAGGCTTGAGAGCTGAAATAGCAATGGTATAATCCGCTTTGAAGCAACCGGGGTCATTATAACCGCTGTCGCAATAAACACCACTGGGTACATCAATAGCAAACTTGACACCTTTGGCGTTAGACATTTCTTCAAAGAGATAGCGAAGTTCAGCGCTGATATTTCCGTAGAAACTGAAACCGAAGACAGCATCAACAATAATATCTGCATTTCTTATAGTCTGAACTGTCTTAGCCTTATCTGCATCATACCATATAGTCGGTATCGCCATATCAATTATCAGCTTATACATATATGTAGCTTCCTGGCTTGAGGGATAACCCGACGCCATAATAACACAGACATTATAGCCGTTTTCACTGAGCTTTCTCGCAACAACGAAACCGTCGCCACCGTTATTGCCCTTGCCGCAGACTACAGCAACATTTCTTTTAAGGATATTTTCTTTTTCAGTTTCGTTTCTGATGTTTCTTGCGCAGGCTGCACCTGCATTTTCCATCATTCGCTGATAAGAAAGTCCGTATTTTGATGTGTACTGTTCTACCTGTTTCATTTCGTCTGAATTGAGCAGTCTCATAACCGATACCACCTTTAACCGTTTAATTAAAATATTATTCAACAATAGCTAAATTATACCATTTTGCCGGGCTGTAGTCAACAGGAATATATCTATGCAGGTTTCATTTTATGCACTGCAGAAGTTTTCAGCAACAGGTGTATATAACTGTTTCCCATCACCAGAAAATGCATTGTAATTTTAATAACAAATTGTAAACAACAGTAAAAATGCCTATTATTTTGCAATAAAGTATTATATAATTGTTGCACTATAAAAGTAAAGGACGAACCCATATGAAAGAATTTATCAGAAAAAACATAGCTAACTTTTTCTCAATCATCAGAATTGTCGGTGCATTATATCTGCTTCTCACAGATGTAGGTAACGAATTTTCAAACAAATTCCTTATTCTCTACGCAATATTCTGTTCAACAGATGCAATCGACGGTTTCCTTGCACGCAGACTTAAGACTTCAAGTGTGCTCGGCGTTACACTCGACACCATCGGCGACGGTCTTATCGGCTTCACTCCTGTTAAGGTTCTCGTTATGCAGAAGCTTATCCCCGGCTGGTTCCTCATCTTCCTTGGTGTAACCGTTGCAGTTTTTGTTGCAGCAGCAGCCGTTTGCTTTGTTAAGTTTAAGAAGTTCTCATTCCCCCATACTTATTTCGGTAAGTTAAACGGTGTTTGCGTTGCTTCTTCACCCTTCCTTTTCCGCATTGTACCTCTCAATGTTCTCTTCATCATCGTTGGCGGCGTATTCTTCATCGCAGGTGTTGAAACTCTCATCATTGTAATCAAACTCAAGGAACTCAAGCCCTTTGTTCCCTCAATTTTCCACACAAAATAATCTGACAAAAAACATCACAGCCGGAAGATATATTCTTCCGGCTGAAATTATTTTATCTGCAATTTTTATCAAATGCAGGGTTAAATGCATAGAAGTTCTTGCTGTCCATTTTGTCTGTTGCGATGCGAAGTCCCTCACCGAATCGCTGATAGTGCACAACCTCTCTTGCACGAAGAAACTTGATAACATCTCTGACATCGGGGTCATCAACAAGACGGAGAATGTTATCGTAGGTTGTTCTTGCTTTCTGCTCTGCTGCCATATTTTCATGCAGGTCTGTGATAATATCCCCCTTTGACTGCAGATATGCTGCCGTGAAAGGTACGCCTGCGGCACTTGCAGGATAAACGCCTGTTGTGTGGTCAACGAAGTAAGCATCGAAGCCGCCACGTTTGATATCTTCGATTGAAAGGTTTCGTGTCAGCTGATAGACAAGAGTGCCTATCATTTCGAGGTGACCGAGCTCTTCTGTGCCTATGTCAGTTAAAAGGCCCTGAAGTTCGCACCATGGCATAGCAAATCTCTGGCTGAGATATCTAAGAGATGCACCGAGTTCGCCGTCGGGGCCGCCATATTGTGTCATGATAATTTTCGCGTACACGGGATTCGGATTTTTAATATTTATCGGATACTGCAATATTTTTTCATATTGAAACATCAGCAATCACTCCCCGTATTCACCCAAGGGAAGGGTGTGCAAAGCCATTTCTCGCTCTTTTCCCCACCGGCAGTCAAAGGGCCGTATTGGCAGATATATTCCTGCAGAAGCTCAAGATATTTTTTCTTATAGCTCTCTATAAGCTCCATAGCCGCACAATCTCCCATATGGGTATCAAGATAAAGATGAAGATCCCATATTGCAAAGCGCACTGCCATAAGTCTGTGCTTAAGGTTGCTTTTTGTGTTTATCATCTTTGTCTCACTCCCATAAAGGGCAGATCGAGTGTCGGGAAAATTGTGCCCTGACAAAGTGCTTTATCACATTGATAAACATCACACCACTGCTGAAAAGGCACATATGCCATAGCTACTGAGATTTCCCTGGGAAACGTCTTCAGGCTACAGCAACATTCTGTCTCCGATGCACCGACAGCATAATCATACTGTGAGTATCGGTTTCTTGTGTCATTCACCGCAAATCTCTCCTTTATAATTTTGACGCATTGATACGCCTGATAACATCTTATGCAGTTCCAAATTTTGTGTGAAAGAGAGATTTAAACTTATCGCAAGCTATATTCTCATAGTTTCGATTCGGGTACCCTGCCGAAAAAAATCACGGTGCAACCTGTAAATGTTTGCACCGTTTTTGCATATATTGACCTTAATCAGAAACTCTGGCTGATGAGAGTTCTTCTGCATGGCTGATCGCCGATGAAATATCCGATTTGAAATTCTCAGCACCGATATTTTTATAAAGTCCTGACTTTTTCATTGCTTTCAGAGGCTGTTCGTTTACATGTGAGAGAATAAGAGTAATGCCCTTTTTATCGCATCTCTGTTTGAGACTTGTCATAGAATTCATTGCTGTGCTGTCCATTGCAGGAACACTTCTCATTCTGACAATGAGATATTCTGTGTAAGTCTTAAGCTCAATTCTTTCTATCTGATCTGCAGCACCGAAGAAAAGAGGACCGCTGATTTCGTATACTCTGATATTTTTTGGCACATCAATAAGCTTCTGCTTTACACTGTCGTTGTCGTCATCGACAATCTGCTCTTTATATTTCCAGGGAACGACACTTGTTTCTTCGCTCATTCTCTTTATGAAAAGCACACAAGCAAGAAGCATACCCACTTCGATTGCGATAACAAGATCAAAGACAACAGTCAGGACGAAAGTAACAAGAAGCACAATGATATCGTTTTTGGGAGCTGTCTTTATAACATTTACAAAAGTTCTCCAATGGCTCATATTGTAAGCAACCATAAGAAGAATCGCTGCAATTGTGGGCATGGGAATAAGACCTGCATAAGGCATAAGTACAAGAAGCACAAGAAGAAGCACAACTGCGTGAATCATACCTGCAACGGGAGTTTTGCCGCCGTTTTTGATGTTTGCGGCTGTTCTTGCGATTGCACCTGTAGCGGGGATACCGCCAAAAAGAGCTGATGCAACGTTACCTGCGCCCTGAGCCACAAGCTCTGTGTTGGAACGGTGTTTGGTACCTGTCATTCCGTCAGCAACAACACATGATAAAAGCGACTCAATAGCAGCGAGTATTGCAATTGTAAAGGCATTTGGAAGCGCGGTTTTGATAGCACCCAGGCTGAAATCGGGAAGAACAAGCTTCGGAAGTGAACTGCTGATGGTGTAAAGGTCGCCTATTGTATTAACATTAAGAGGCAGGAATTTAACCATAACAATGCCTACAATTACAGCCACAAGTGAACCGGGGATTTTTTCGCTGATTTTAGGCATAATTATAAGTACCGCAAGAGAAACAAGACCAACTATAAAAGCATGCATATTAAAAGTATCAATGCCTGCAATGAGAGCTTTGACTTTATCTAAAGTCTCTATAGTTTCCATACCGGCAGGGTACGAAGAACCGATAAAATCTTTAAGCTGACCTAAAACTATAGTCAGAGCAATGCCTGAAGTAAATCCTGTGGTGATGGTGAAAGGTATGAACTTAATGAGTGAGCCGAGTTTGAAGATGCCCATAAGAACAAGGATAACACCTGCAAGAATAGTAGCGGTTGCAAGTCCTGACATACCCTCGGAAGCTACGATGCCCGCAACAATTGTGGCAAAGGCAGCTGTGGGACCTGCTATCTGAACCGTTGAACCGCCTAAAAATGAAATAACAAAACCTGCAACTATTGCAGTATAAATACCCTGCTCAGGGCCGACACCTGAAGCAAGAGCAAGTGCAATAGACAAAGGCAGGGCAATAATTGCCACAATAACACCTGAAATCAGGTCTTTGACAAACTGAGATTTATTATACCCTTTAAGTGAAGTAAAGAGCATAGGCTTGATTTTTTCCATAATTCCACTTTCTTTCAAACTTTATTTTGACTTTATATATTATAGTCCTCATTTGACTTTTGTCTACAGTTTTCGGCAAGTTTTTTATCTTTCTGCATTTTGCTTATTAATTTGCATTTTCACTACTGTGAATTGTGTAAAATTTAAAAAAATACGCAAAAAAAATGTTCTTTAATTGGTGAAAGTTATAATTGACATTTGCTATTTACAAGCCTATAATTGTGACGCATTAATTTAATAAAGAAGGTATTACCCATGGAAACTCTTTTAGCCATTTCAGTCGCATTAAGCGCAGGACTTTTTATGTCCCGTGTTGTTAAACCTTTGAAGCTCCCTGCCGTTACGGGTTATCTCGTTGCCGGCATACTCATCGGACCTTATTGCTTAGGTCTTTCAGGTATCAAGGGTCTCGGTTTTACTACCACTGAAGATGTTGCCGCTATGAGCATTATCAACGACGTTGCTCTCGGCTTTATTGCTTTTGCAATCGGCGATGAATTCCGTCTCTCACAGCTTAAGAAAACAGGTAAACCGGCAACTGTTATTGGTATATTCCAGGCTGTGCTCACAACAGCACTTGTTGATGCTGTGCTTATCGGTCTTCACTTTGTGCTCGGACCTGAAAAGCTTCCTCTTTCAACAGCTATAGTTTTAGGTGCAATCGCATCAGCTACTGCCCCTGCCGCAACTCTTATGGTTGTCAGACAGTATAAAGCAAAAGGTAAGCTCACCTCTCTGCTTCTTCCCATAGTAGCTCTTGACGATGCAGTAGGCCTTATAATCTTTGCCGTTTCACTCGGTTTTGCAAAAACACTTCACAACGGTGAACTGAGTCTTGTTTCAGTTATAGTTGACCCGTTAGTTGAGATTTTCATTTCACTTATCGTCGGCGCTATCATCGGTTATGTGCTTTCAATCTGCGAGAAATTCTTCCGTTCAAACACAAAGCGTCAGGCTCTTGTTGTAACAGCAATTTTCCTTGCCGTTGCTCTCTCAAAGCTCAAATACAACATCGGCGGCGTACATGTTGGTTTCTCACCCCTGCTCGTTTGTATGATGCTCGGTACAATCTTCTGTAATGTCTGTGATTTCTCAGAAGACATGATGGAAAAGACCGACAAGTGGACAGCGCCCATATTCATTCTCTTCTTTGTGCTCAGCGGTGCAGAGCTTGAATTCTCGGTATTCGGCGACCTTGCAATTGTGGGAATCGGTGTTGTTTACATTATCTCACGTTCAATCGGCAAATACTTCGGTGCAAGAGTCAGCGCCGGCTTTGTAAAATGCGAGCCTCAGATTAAAAAGTATCTCGGCATAACACTTCTGCCTCAGGCAGGTGTTGCTCTCGGTATGTCTATCACAGCAATGGCAGAGCTTGGTGACGAGGGTATAATCATCAGAAATATCGTTCTCTTCGGTGTGCTTATCTATGAGCTCTTCGGACCTATGATGACAAAGATGTCACTTATGAAAGCAGGCGAAATCAGTCCCAAGGTTGATAAACCCAGAGTGGCTCCCGTAAAAGAATAAAATTTAAGCGGTGCCACGCCGAGACCACATAAGGAAGTATTTCTTTAAAATATGAACTTTTGGCACAATAATTCGTTAAAAACACCCGATATGCGTCAGCATTATCGGGTGTTTTCGCCTTTTCTTGCACTCAAAACTTTCATTTTAAAGTGCTTCGCAGTTTCGTAA
>JAZTZY010000022.1:0-14658 GCA_045637705.1 Acutalibacteraceae bacterium
TCCATATGAAATGGACCTGAACTCTCTTCTTTAACAAATGTAATTACTGAGCCAAAAGTAAGCTTTTGCAAATATAAGGTAGCATAAAAAGCACCATCCCCAACAGATGTAACTTTTGGAAGAGTGATACTGTTGAGAGCATATGTATTATTGAACTCGTCATCTACTATTTCAGTAACATCAGGAAGTATCAAATCAATTGTGCCACAATATGGGCTATCTCCATAAAGTCCATCTGTCAAGCGATAAAGCGCTTCGGACACAGCAGGCATATATGAGTCTATGTAATCAATATAAATGAGAGCAGGCTCACTACCTGTTACGATAATCGTGGTAATTCCGCTATCCACATAACCTTTGAGTTTTTCAACCAAGGCATTTATATCATCTTCGGTTGCAGTTGTTTTGCCGCCCAAGGTGCCGTCAATGGTTACTGTGCCTGCTTCGGTGTCAACCACAGCATAATCATCTGCCGCAAAGGCAAAGGGAATTGTTGTTGCAATCATTAAGATTGCAAGGATAATTGCTAAAGTTTTTTTCATTTTGTTTTTCTCCTTTGAAGATTATTTCGCTTTTGAACTCCGAGGCTTTTTATGGCCTCGGAGTTCAGGTTCATTTAATTATCAGAACATTGACTTGATAAGGTTAACAAGCATAATAATCAAGCAAACAAAGTTCTGAACTAATGTGTCGTCGTGTACGGGTCTGCCACAGTCGGGACAAGCTTCACTGTCATCTGTGGGGGCATCAGGTGTATCGGGTGTGGGTTCTTCGGGAGCAGGCTTTTCAAATTCGTGTCCACAACCGAAGTCACACTTATAGTCACCGTCTGCATCTGCATGGTCAACCACAGGAATAACATCTTGAGCTATTGTTGCATTTTCACATCTTGAACAATGCTGACCTACTGCAAGACCTGAATTATAACAATCGGGTGCCACTGCTTTATCGATAACTATATCATGAGCATCGGGGTCAACGGGAATTTCAACCTTAGTTGTAAAATCACAAGCTGTGCAATATTCATATGCTTCCCAGCCTGCTTCTGTGCAAGTGGGTGCGAGAGCTTCTTTATGTTCACAATAATGAAGAACATCAGTAAGGCCATCATTATCTTCGCCGATATTTAATTTTGCAGGATCACCTAAATAATGAGCAGAAGTTATTGCTGCACCGAGGAAAGCAAGGTTTTCTATATACCTCACTTTGTTGGTCAAAACAAGTTCTCCAATGGTTGCTGATTCAAAAGCAGCTATATCTACCCAATCGCAATCTACGATTAACTTACCTACTTCAGCACCAGCAGCCATATTCATAGAAGTATAATTGACAATAAGACTTTTGATTTTTATCTGTCTAAAAGCTTCCTCAGCCACAGATGTTACTGTATCTGGAATTACATAATCCACATCACTAAGGTCAAAGGCTTTGAGGAGTGTTTTTTTGTCCTTTGAAAAAACCACTCCGTATTCATCAGTGCAATAATATGGATTAGCAGGTGACACAATAAATTCTTTTAAGCTAGTGCAGCCTGTAAAGCAAAAATCGAAATCTTCAAACTCAGCCGTCGAGGAAATTGTAACCTTTTCGAGGTTTATTAATGCAAAAAAGGCCGCTCTTGCAATTTTTGTTACGCCTTCTTCAATAACAACCTCTTTGATGTCATAATCATAATCTTCCCAAGGCTGGTATGCATAGATAAATATTTCCTGCATTTCACCTTCACCGCTGATGGTGAGGACACCATCAGAGTCAAGTGACCAGGTGAGGTTGTCACCGTTAGCGCCGCAATTACCGCTTTCAACTACATCAGCCGCAAAGGCAAAAGGAACAGTTGTTACAATCATTAAGATTGCAACTAAAATTGCTAATAATTTTTTCATTGTTTTTTCTCCTTTCGGGGATAAAATTTTAAATACAAAAACCGCTCGAGCGCACAAAGGCACACCTTAGCGGTCAGTTACCAAATATTAAACGCACGGAAATAAACAGAGTTGTCTCTGTCGGCCTGTCTGTCTGATAGATTGTCGCAAACTTCATATAAACAGTCAACCTTTCCGTTAGTCTCATTTAATTTTATCATACAAAAGTTATCGGTGTCAATTATTTCCAATTAATTCACCGTATAAATTCACAGGTGTGTTTTTGTACATTCTGACGAGAACTCCCTCGGCGGGATAAAATAAAAGAGACGCGAGGCTTAGTCGCGTCCCATAATAACTGAATCAATAGTTCTCTTTTCTCACTTCGAAATAGCTCTGAGGATGTGCGCAAACGGGGCAGATTTCGGGAGCTTTCTTGCCCATTACAAGGTGACCGCAGTTACGGCATTCCCACATTGTTTCTTCGCTCTTTTCAAATACAGCCTGCATCTCAACATTGTTAAGAAGCGCGCGATATCTCTCTTCGTGACTCTTTTCAATAGCGGCAACCATTCTGAACTTTGCAGCGATTTCTGCGAAGCCCTCTTCTTCAGCTTCCTGAGCCATGCGGTCATACATATCTGTCCACTCATAGTTTTCGCCTGCTGCTGCAGCTGCAAGGTTTTCAGCTGTGTCGCCAAGCTCGCCTAAAAGCTTGAACCACATCTTAGCGTGCTCTTTTTCGTTGTTTGCTGTCTGCTCAAAAATAGCGGCAATCTGCTGATAGCCCTCTTTCTTAGCCTTTGATGCAAAATATGTGTATTTGTTTCTTGCCATACTCTCCCCTGCAAATGCTTCAAGGAGATTTTTTTCGGTTTTTGTACCTTTGAGTTCCATTATAATTTCCTCCGTAATCTGAATATTTTTCTTCAGTTCAGCTATCGCTGACTGTTTTTACTTTATCATTATTGACTGTCTTTGTCAATTATAATCAGCCAACTTCTTTTAAAACTTTTTGCATAACCCTGTTGGCAACAGGTATGGCGTGAGTGTATCCCAGACCGCCGTTTTCAAGGCAGACAACAATTGCATAGGGGAAACCTTTTTTATTGCTGAAGCCCACAAACCAGGCGTGGCTTCTGCCGTTTGAAACCTCTGCCGAGCCTGTCTTTCCGCACATCTCAAGACCCGGGAATTTATTGTCGCTGTAATAATTCTTTACATTTGAGCGAAGAAGCTTCTTTGTTTTCTTTGCTGTCTCTTCGCTGAGCTTTATATTGGTGTTGACTTTGCTTTTAACATCAACTATCTCAGATGATTCCTCAACTATATATGGAGTCATAGCCTTTCCGCCGTTGGCAACGGCACCCATAAACATAAGCATCTGACTTGGGTTCACAAGTGTTGTGTACTGTCCGATACCTGCCCAGCCAAGGTCAAGCTTTGTGCTGTCACTGACATCAAAAGTACTTCTGACGGTTTTTGCCTTGCTGATGGTGACATTCTTTCCGAAGCCTAAAGCTCGCACAGTTTCTGTCAGCTTATCTTTGCCCACTTCGTTTGCAAGCTCTGAAAAGACACTGTTGCAGGAAACATTGAGTGCTCTCTCAAAGTTAAGACTGCCGTGAACGCCGTTGCAGATAACATCACCCTTGCCGAAGGTTTTCTTGCCGCTGCACTTGAATTTTCTCGTATAAAGGTCAGGGATATTCTCAATAGCGCAGATAGCCGTCACAACCTTGAAGGTCGAGCCCGGAGTGAATACGCCTGAGATTGCTCTGTTCATATATATGCCGTTATACTTGCCAGATGTGTTGGTGTCGATATCTTTCGGTTTGTTCTGAGGGTCATATGTCGGCGCAGAAACCATACACACTACCTCACCCGTCTCATAGTTATAAACTATAACGGTACCCTTGTTGCCGTTCATTGCCGAATAAGCTTCGGCGCAGACATCGGCGTCGATAGTGGTTCTGATATCCACGCCCTCATCACTTGAAAGAGTTCCGTAAATACCGTCGACGAAATTATAGCCGATGAGGTTTGAACGATAGAGATTCTGCACACCTGTGGCAATGTACCCTGCCGAGTCACCCACCACGTGCAAGGTGGAAAGTCGCTTGTTATAGTTGGGATTATATTTGCGTTTGCCGTTTTCGGTTGAGACAAGCACTTCGCCGTCGCTGTCATATATTGTGCCTGCAACTGTCAGCTCGCCGCCCTTATAAATCAGAGCATTGGCTCTGTTGGCAACCCAGGTGTCACCGTCGGAAATGAAGCTCCACAGCATTATGCCAAGACCTATAAAGAAAGCGATAATAAGGAAAATTATGATATATGTTCTTCTTGTGGTGTTTCTCATTCTATCGCCTCCTTAGGTTTTATATAATCTCGGATATGCTCTGACATCGGCTGACTTGATAAAGGCAAAGAGCGCCCATGAGCATATCATACTTGAACCGCCCTGACTTATAAAGGGAAGTGTTACACCTGTCAGGGGCAGCAAATCTGTGATGCCGAAAATATTAAGACATATCTGGAATAAAAGCATTGCCGAAGCCGAGCAGGCGGCTATGGAATAAAAGGTTGAAGGTGCACTTCTTGAGCTGATAACGGCATAGATTGCAATAAATGCAAAGGCAAGCACAACTGCAAAAGCGATGATTATGCCCATTTCTTCACAGATGAGACCGAAAATAAGGTCAGTGGTGGAAGCGTAAACATTACGCAGTGCGCCGTTGCCCACACCAAGACCGAAAAGTCCGCCTGAGACGGAATATATCAGCACTCGTGTCTGCTGATATCCCTTGCCGTAAATATCTTCCCAGACGTGACGGTAAGCTGCAAAACGCGCCGCAACGTGAGGTCTGAAATAGATTATAAGCACTGCGCCTATCAATGCGGCTGCACAGATAAATATAATAGTGCGCATATCGCCTGAGCGCATAAAGGATATAACTATAAATGTGAAGAAGAATATCAGTGCCGTACCGAAGTCTTTCATAAGGAAAAGTACTCCGATGCAACCCATAGCGAAAATTATGTACATATAGATATTCTTTGCCGTGAGAAGCTTGTCAAGACTTGCGGCACCAACAAAGATAAAAGCTATCTTCACAAACTCCGAGGGCTGAATCGAAAAGCCTTTGAATGCAAGCCAGTTATATGCGCCGTTGATGGCACCCACGGCATATTTTATATAGACAAATGAGCCTGCAAGAAATAAGAGTGCAAAAATCGCAAGAGGTATTCTCACAAACATAACTCTTTTTACATCCATAATAAACCACAAAAGCACATCGTAAACGATTACACCTGCTATAACGGTTATGAGCTGTTTGAGCAGGCCCGAGGGAGCAACACTTGCCTGAAGACAAAGTCCGATACCGCTTAAAAAGAAAGCTATAAACTCAAGCTCGAAGTTGACTTTTTTGGGTACCACCCTCATAAAGCCCACATATAACCATTCAAAAAGAATATATAATAACAGAAAGCCTGCAACGGTGTAATTTACAGTCTCACCGCCGAATATAACGGGAGTGAAAGATATAACCTGAAAGGATGTCAGCAAAAAGAGAATGAAGCTTCTGTCAACATATTTATATTTTCGTCTGACTTTGTCGCCGCGGCTTATGTTTTTGCGGGGGTTTTGCTGTTGCATAGTCATTCTCCTTTCTTATGATACGGTTTTGGTTTTCACCTTGTAATAAAGTCTCTCGTCACCCACAGCTATGATATCACCGTCAAAAAGCAGCTGAGGAGCCGTGACCTTTTTGCCGTTTAAGAGTGTGGGTCTGCCCGACCCGGCATCTTCAACTGCCCAGCCGTCTTCATAAAGGACTATAAGAGCCTGAGTTTTGCCTGCAGTTTTTGAAGTGAGCTTGATATCGCTTCGTCTTGCAGTGCCGATTCTGACTTCGTTGCCGCAGAGAATGAATATCTCGCCTGTGTCTTTATTGACAATGCAGTGCTGTGTCACGCGTCTGACATTTTTCTGCACCCTCGGTGTTTCAACGGTGTAGGAAGATGCATTGCTTCTTCTCGGTGTCTGAGCGCTCTGAGTTGCACTCTGCCGTGTTGCGGAAGTTGTCTGCTGAGGTTTTGTGGGCTGTGCAGCAGTCTGACGGGTCTGCACACTCTGAGTTTTCGCAGAAGCTTTCTTCTGCTGTTTTTTCTGTTTACCTACTCTCTGCACAGGGTCATCGGCAACCTCAAAACGAAAACGCACCTTGCCCATAGTGATAATATCGCCGTTTTCAATAGTCTGCTTTTTACTTACGGCAGTACCGTTGACTTTAATAGGTGCTTTCGAGAGAGTCTCGAAGATATACCAACCGTCAATGCGTCTTGATATAACCGCCTGCACTCTGGGAATAGAGTCATAGCTGAGAACTATGTCGCAGGAGTTTCCTCTGCCGATTGAGGTTTCCCACATATTAAGGGGGTGTCTTTCACCCGAATGCATATCTGAAATATATCCGTAAATCTTTTCTTTGGGGTGGCCCAGCCACAAAGCAAGAATACATTTCACCAGAAGTATCACCGTAATAAGCGGCAACACTATTCTCGAAATATCTGTAATAAGCTGCATATTAACCTCTCATACATTTTTTTAAAGTTTTTATATTTTCAAAGGTAACGGCGAGTGTGCAGAACAAATCTTGAATGTCCGATTCCCGTCATCTTTGAAATTTTTCTCCTCGCAATACGCGAGTATAGCTTCGTCGTAAAAATCCCAAATGCACCAAAACTCGGGCATTTAAGATCTTCGGGTTCAGCACGAGGAGATTTTTGTCGGCCTCAAGGCGAAAGCCGCCGACAATACTTGCCGTATTGGCAAGGCTTTTAACGCGGAGACGGCGGAAATATACCGTGCTGAATCTTGTTTTGTCCGGTTGACGTTGCCTTACAAGTAAATCATATTACTGTTGTCAGTTTTTGTCAATAAAACGCCATAATTTAATGAAGTATATGACAGAAACTTAAGATTATCTTAAGATTTGCATCTCAGTCTGTTATTTTTCTTTCTTTTCCCGGAGTTACACCGTAATGCTCTTTATATTTTGCGATAAAGTGACTCTCTGAACAAAAACCAAGCTGATAGGCTATCTGTGAATTTGAAAGTCCTCTGTTTATAAGGCGTCTGCTTTCTCTGAGCTTTTCACTGAGAATATATTTTGCCGTTGTAAGACCTGTGTTTTCTTTGAAAAGCAGACTCAGGTGGTCTTTTGACACTGCGCAATACTGAGCCACCTGTAAGGGTGTGATTTTCTGATGAAGATTATTTTCTATATAGTGCGACGCTTTTTTGACAACGGGGTGAGCTATCTTTTTATGGGCGGTTTTCTCAACCATTGCTGCAAGTTCAACAGCCTTTTTTGCAAGAAATACCGGCACTTCTTCAACCGTTTTCATACTGTCGATTTTTTGTATGCATTGATCTGAAATATTGTATGCTGCCGTTTCACTGACTCCGCCTCTGATTGCCGCCCTCGTTGCAAGAGTTGCACAGCAGACCGCGAAATACTGCATCTGTTTCAGGTCGTTGTTACTCATTCTGCCAACAACCACATTTTGTTGCCAGAAAGACGAGAGCATTTTTTTCACGCCCTCAACATCTCCTCTTTCAATACAGCCGAAAAACATTTCCTCCGTCTCATAAGCGGTGCGCTTTTTGTCTGCTTCAGCATATTCGTAATAAGGTTCGGCAGGGTCCTTTGTCAGAATTTTTATAGTCTTGTCGTAAATTTCCGTCATAAAATTCACCTCTTTTTTATTATATCACTATTTTTTGATATAAACAACTGTAATTTGATATAATTTTTTATTTTTATGCTATAATATTATAATGACATTTTATATGAAAAGGAGAAAACATCATGAGCGAAAAAAAATATCAGACAATACTTGAGCAAATGACTCTTGAAGAAAAAGCTTCACTTTGCTCAGGTCTCACAAACTGGCTCACAAAGCCTATCACACGTCTGGGCATCCCCTCCGTCTGGATGAGTGACGGCCCTCACGGTCTGAGAAAAGAGATGCAGACCGGCGGTACCAACATTATGCAGAAAGCTGAAACAGCTACCTGCTTCCCCACAGCCGTTACAACTGCCAGCAGCTGGGACCCCGAACTCATTGAAGAAATCGGCGCTGCTCTTGCTGACGAAGCAAAGGCTTATAAAGTAACAACTCTTCTCGGCCCCGGTGTCAACATCAAGAGAAGCCCCCTTTGCGGCAGAAACTTTGAATATATCTCAGAAGACCCCCACCATGCTGCACGTATGGGTGCTGCCTTTGTTCACGGTGTGCAGAAAGGCGGAGTAGGTGTCAGCCTCAAGCACTTCTGTGCCAACAATCAGGAACACATCAGAATGTGCATTGACAGTGTTGTTGACGAAAGAGCTCTCAGAGAAATCTATCTCACTCCTTTCGAATACATAGTTAAAAACGAACAGCCCACAACTGTTATGTGCTCATATAACAGAATCGACGGCACTTATCTTTCAGATAACAAGCGTATGCTTACAGATATTCTTCGCGGCGAGTGGGGATATAAAGGCATTGTTGTTTCTGACTGGGGCGCTGTCAATGACAGAGTTGAGGGTATCAGAGCAGGTCTCGACCTTGAAATGCCCGGCAACGGCGGTATGAACGACAAGCACATTGTTGAGGCTGTGAAAGACGGAAGTCTCGACGAAGCTGACCTTGATAAGGTTGTTCTTCGTATGATTAAGTTTGCATTTGACTGCAAAGAGCAGGAAGGCAAAGGCTATAAGCCCGATTTCAATGCTCATCATCAGCTTGCAAGAAAGGCTGCCGCTCAGTCTGCAGTGCTTCTTAAAAACAACGACAATGCTCTGCCTCTTAACAGCAAACAGAGAGTTGCCGTTATCGGTACTCTTGCAAAACAGCTCAGATATCAGGGCGCAGGCTCAAGCCATATCAATCCTCCCAAAACAGTGTCATTCACCGAAGCTATGAGAAACGAGGGTCAGTCCTTTGCTTATGCTCCCGGTTACACACTCAAGGGTGACGGATATAACAAAAAGCTCATTGACGAAGCTGTTAAGGTTGCCAAGGGCAAGGACGCAGTTCTTCTCTTCATCGGCCTTACAGATGCTTATGAAAGCGAAGGCTTCGACCGTAAGCATATGAACATCCCCAAGAGCCATACTATACTTGTTGATGAAATCACAAAGGTCAATGAAAATGTTATCGTTGTTCTCTCCTGCGGTTCACCCATCAAGATGGATCTCTGGGAATACAAGGTAAAAGCTATTCTCAATATGTATCTCGGCGGTCAGGCAGGCGGCGAAGCAGCATATGACATTATCTACGGCAAGGTTAACCCCAGCGGTAAGCTCGCTGAAACATTCCCCTTCAACAACGAAGACAATGTTGTGGCAAAATATTTCCCCATGGGTCCCAGAACCGTCGAATACCGCGAAAGCATTTTCGTAGGCTACAGATTCTTCGATAAAGCTAAAAAAGCTGTTCAGTACCCCTTCGGCCACGGTCTTTCATACACCAAGTTTGAATATAAAAACATCAAGCTCAGCAGCAAGAAAGTAAACGAGGGCGAAAAGCTCACTGTTACATTCACACTTAAAAACATCGGTGATGTTGCAGGTGCGGAGGTTGCTCAGGTTTATGTATGTCCCCCTGAAAGCAAAATCTATAAAGCTGACAGAGAGCTCAAGGGCTTCAAGAAGGTTTATCTCGAACCCGGCGAAAAGAAAAAGGTTTCAATCGAGCTCGACGAGAGAGCATTCAGCTATTATAATGTAAACATCAACGACTGGCATGCAGAAAGCGGCGAATACAAAATCATTGTTGCCGCATCATCAAGAGACAGCCGTCTCTATGACAGTGTTGAGGTTATCACAGGTAAGCCCGACGCAGAAGTGCCTGACTATTCAAAAACAGCTCCTATCTATTATACAGTTGATTCAATGGCCACTATCCCCGAAAAGCAGTTTGAGGCAGTTCTCGGCAGAGAGCTTCCCGATAACAGCAATTTCAAGAAGGGCGACCTGACCATTAACAACTCAGTTAAGCAGGTTGCTGTAAGTCCTGCCGGCAAGGCTCTTTACGGTATACTTAATGTAGGTGCTAAGATAGTTGCCCTCGGCGCTGAAAACCCCGAAATGATTACAAACTCCGTTAACGACCTTCCCCTTCGCTCATTCAGCGGTTGGACAGGCGGACTTATCTCACAAAAGAGTGTTGACGGTCTTCTTGATATGTGTAACGGTGAAAAAGGCGGCTTCAAAAAGCTCATAAACGGCTTTAAGAAAGACTAAAAATTTTACGGGGACTGCTAAAAACAGTCCCCGATTTTAAAAGGAGAATAATCTATGAAAAAAGCCTTATCGGTTCTTCTGGCTATTATTATGATCACTGCTCTCTTTACTGCCTGCGGCGGTACCGGTGAAAACGGCGGCGAAGCTTCAACCACCTCCCCCGGCATTGAGAATATCAGAGTACCCAAAGAAAAGCTCGATAATATCAGCTACGGCAATTTTAAAAACTTCAAGGCTGTTGATCTTGCGGGTAAAACAGTCACAGACAAGATTTTTAAAGGCAAAAAACTGACTATGGTCAATATCTGGGCAACCTTCTGCAGACCCTGCATAAACGAAATGCCCGACCTTGAAACCCTCAGCAAGGAATACGCCGACAAAGACTTTCAGATTGTCGGCATAGTCTGCGATGTCAGCTATTCGGGTGACAGCTATAATAAAGACCTTTATGAAAGTGCTTTGAATATAGTGGAAATGACAGGTGTTACCTACACAAACCTTCTGCCCAGCGGTTCACTTGATATCATCAAGCTCGGTGAGATTTACTCAGTGCCCGAAACAATATTTGTCGACGAAAACGGACAGGTTATAGGACAGAGTGTCATCGGCTCCAGAAGCCTCGACTCCTGGAAAGAAATTGTTGACGAAGTCCTTGCAACAATGGAATAAAAAAATAAAGGCTATGGCTTAACTCAATAAGCCGTAGCCTTTTTAATTGCCGAAAAACACTCTCTTATAAAGCTTTGAAATAAAAGATGCATTAACTCCTACTCTGAATGAATCTTCAAAAGTAGCCTTGTTCTTTTTATTGACGCGGCAATACATCAGAGGAATATCCACGAGTCTGACCTTGCCGTAAATTCCTGCAATAACGCCTATCCACTGAGACAGTGAGGGAATACTTCTCGGAATAGGCATAACTTTTTTGAGAATCTTTCTGTCAACAGCCATACAGCTGAGCATAAAAGAATTCCTGAAAACATTAACCGTGGCATTTTTTCTCACGCCGTATTTCTCAAAAAATGAATAGTCGGTGATATCGAGGTTTTCGTCTGTGATATACGCGTTGTGTACCACTAAGTCCGCGCCCTGAGAAAAAGCCTCCATAACCCTTTTGACCTTATCGGGCAGCCATACATCCTTGCAGTCGCAAAAGAAAATTTTATCACCCTTGCAGTGTCTTACCGCATTGACAAGATTGGCAGTGGCTCCCTTGTTTTTGCCCTCGACCCATATAACTCTGCTGTCTGAAGCGGCTATCTGTTTAACTATTCTTTCAGTGATTTCTCCGGGTCTGTCATCGGAGACAATGACCTCATCGCCGAAGCTCAGCTGACTGAGTACCGAGCGCAACTGCTGTCTGATATTTTTATCGCCTTTATGCACAGCCATTACCACAGAGATCATTTTTTCACCGCCTTTATCACCGTTTTTAAAATCTTGCACACATTATATCATTTTTCTTTAAATTTGACAATATTTCGAAAAAATTTTCAGATTTTTTTAATTTAAGGCCGAAAATTTCACATAGATTTTACATAAGGGTGATATACTACCCACAGAACAGATGTAAAATAGTGGATATTATAGTATAATTTGTTTATTGACAGAAATGGGAGGTGTCACGGTGAAAGCAGTTTTATTAAAAAAACTCGGCTTGTTTATGGTTACCACAGTTTCACTGCTGTGTCTGCTTTGCTGTGTCTGCTTTGCTGTTTCCACACCCGCACAGGTTGAATCTCTCAAAGCCAAGGCAGGCGTAAGCTCCGTCACTCTCACATGGAGCAAGCTAAAAAACTGCGACGCCTATGCAGTTTTCTCATACTCCCCCTCAAAAGAAAAATACACTTTCATTAAAAATGTCAAAGACAACGAATATAAAGTCACAAACCTCGACGAGGGCGAAACTTACTATTACGCCGTGCAGGGTTATAACAACGACGGCGACCAGAAGCTTTACGGTGATATCTCAGATTATGTGAAAGTCACAACTAAGGTCGAAGAGCCCGGCAAAGTCAAAGGTCTCGAGGCAGATGCTGTTTATTCCACAAAGACAAAGCTCACATGGAATAAGCTCTCGGGTATGAAATATGCGGTTTATTTTTACAATGCCGACACCAAGAAATACTCCCACATTGACAATGTTGCTTCAAACAGCCTGACTGTCAAAGATCTCGACCCTGAAAAGACTTATACCTTTGCCGTGAGAGCCTATAAAAAGGTTGGTGGCAAAACCTACTACGGTGACTATTCGGCTAAGCTCAAGGTCACTACCAATCCTATGCCTCTTGAGCTGGAAGATGCACGCAAGATTTATAAAAATGCCGTTGATGTTTATATGAATTGGATTTACTCCTGTTCATATATGGCTTCAAGCGGATATATCAACAGAGATTTTTACGGTGTAATGTGCAAGTTTGCACCTGTCAATCACCCTGATATAAAGACAAAAAAAGACCTTGAAAATATGCTTGGAAAATATTTTTCAGAGGATATTTATATCAATGAGCTTTATCTCTATATCGAAGTCGGCGGAAAGCTTTACTATTATGCCGAGGGAGCTTCAGATACACCTGATAAAGAGACAAAATTTTACACTGATAACATCAAAAAAATCACATATAAAAAATATAAATACACTCTCTACCCCACCTACTATGCTTCTTTCGAAGATAAGTACGCTCCCGAAAGCTACACTTTCACCATTATAAGAAAAGACGGCAGATGGATTTTCGACGGCAATTTCTATCCCTGCACTGCTAAAATAAAGGACTGAGTAACCATTTGATAAGTTTTATCGGTGGTTACTTATTTTTTCTCTTGATTTAGATTTTACTAGGTGATATAATATATCGAAACTTCAAAGTCGGAGGTTTATTATTAATGAAAACTAAAAATTATCTCATTGTCGGTGCAGGCAGAAGCGGCATCGCTGCTGCACAGATGCTTATGCAGTTAAACGAAAATTTCACAATATATGACGGCAACAAAAATCTCAATACTGCTGCCGTTTCAGAGCAGATCGGCAAGACTGATATCCCTTATCTCCTCGGCGACGTAACAGCCAAAGACCTCGAGGAATTTGATATCTGTGTTGTGTCTCCCGGTGTACCTCTTGACACTCCCGTTATGCTCTCGGTCAAAGAAGCAGCTATTCCCGTTTACAGTGAAATCGAGCTTGCTTATCTCTATGACAAGGGTGATATCATCGCCATTACGGGTACCAACGGCAAAACCACCACAACCTCTCTCGTATACGAAATAATGCGTTCTCACGACAGTGATACTCTCCTGGTGGGCAATATAGAAATTCCCTACACAGGTCTTGCTCTGACTTCAAAGCAGGGCGGTGCTACCGTTGCTGAAATCAGCTCATTCCAGCTTGAAACTATGATAACTTTCAGACCGAAGGTCAGTGCAATTCTGAACATCACCCCCGACCATCTTGACCGTCACAAGACTATGGAAAACTATGCTGACATCAAAAAGAGCATAGCAAAAAATCAGACCAAGGATGATTTCTGTGTCCTCAACTACGAAGACGATGTCCTCAGAGAATTCGGCAAGGAACTTAACTGCAACGTGATTTTCTTCAGCTCTCTCAGAGAGCTCAGCGACGGATATTTCTATAAAGACGGCACTATTTATTTCGCCGAAAACGGCACTGCAACACCATATATCAACGTTGATGAAACTAACCTTGTGGGTCTTCACAACTATGAAAACATTATGGCTGCCGTGGCTATGACAAAGAGCTTCGGTGTCAGCGAAGAGACAATAAAAGCAGCTCTGAGACGATTCACAGCCGTTGAACACAGAATCGAATATGTCACCGAAATCGACGGTGTTAAATATTACAATGACTCCAAGGGTACCAACACAGATGCGGCAATCAAGGCAATTGATGCTATGCCCTCCACAACTGTGCTTATCGGCGGCGGTTATGACAAAGATGCGGACTTCTCAGAATGGGTCAGCCACTTCCCCGGCAAGGTAAGAAGACTTGTGCTTATCGGTCAGACCAAGGAGAAAATTGCAAGTGCCTGCGATGCTATCGGCTTCAAGGATTACTGTTTTGCCGAGGATTTGAAAGAAGCCGTTGACATCTGCTATGAGAGTGCCGAGGACGGAGATTGTTGTCTTCTCTCCCCTGCCTGCGCTTCATGGGGTATGTTCAAGCATTACCAGCAGCGCGGTGATATGTTTAAGGACTATGTCAGAGCTTTAAAAAAATAACTCCTGCCTGACTAACGCAACACAAAATTATAAGCAGGGACGCCCGCCGGGCGTCCTTTTTTATTAGGAATTAGGAGTGAGAAGTCAGGAGTTGCTGACGAAACAGTAAGCTTTTTCTGAAAGGGAAGGCAAAGCGCAAAGTGCTCTTTTTTGCTGACGGAATTTCAAGTCACTGCAAGAGGGTGGAGGCGGCTGCGTGAAATCGCGAAGCGATTTCCGTGGGCACGCCCACGCGCCGAACTGCGTTCGGCGACGCA
>JAZTZY010000023.1:0-218134 GCA_045637705.1 Acutalibacteraceae bacterium
AGATGTAGAACGAGTGCCTCACACAGAGGTGACAGTCAAAGCAGTTGCTCCTACCTGCACAAAGACAGGTAAAACTGCAGGCAAGAAATGCTCCGTTTGTGATAAAATTACAGTTGAGCCTGAGAGTGTTACGGCACTCGGGCATGAACTTGGCGAGTATAAAATCACCAAGAAACCCACCTGTAAAGCAATGGGTGAGGAGACAGCTCAGTGCACAAGATGCACCTATACAAAAACTCGAGATGTAGAACGAGCACCACACACAGAGGTGACAGTGAAAGCCGTTGCTCCCACCTGCACAAAGACAGGTAAAACGGCAGGCAAGAAGTGCTCGGTTTGTGACAAAGTCACAGTTGAACCTGATAGTGTTTCAGCGCTCGGGCATGAACTTGGCGAGTATAAAATCACCAAGAAACCCACCTGCAAAGCAATGGGTGAGGAGACAGCTCAGTGCACAAGATGCACCTACACCAAAACAAGAGATGTAGAGCGAGCGCCACACAAAGAAGTGACGATAAAAGCCGTTGCTCCTACCTGCACAAAGACAGGCAAAACAGCAGGTAAGAAATGCTCAGTCTGTGATAAAATTACAGTTGAACCTGATAGTGTTTCAGCGCTCGGCCACGAATTGGGAGAATACGAAATCACAAAGGGAGCGACCTGTTCTGCTAAGGGTGTGAAAACTGCCGAATGTACCCGTTGCTCATACAGCAAAACTGCCGCTATTCCGATGCTTGAACACAAAGAAGTGACCCTGAAAGCCGTAAAAGCAACTTGTACTAAATCAGGCAAGACCAAAGGAAAGAAATGCTCGCTTTGCGGCAAGGTAACCGTAGCTCAGAAAAGCACAGATGCTCTCGGTCACAGCAAAAAGACAAAGGTTGTTTCCAAGGCAACCGAGAAAGCTAACGGGAAAATTTCTACCGTATGTGAAATATGCGGTAAAGATTACGGCGAAACAAGAGTTTACAGAATTAAGAGTGTGACTCTTTCAAGCGTTAAATATGCCTATGACGGCAAGACCAAAACACCGAAAGTAACGGTTACGGATTATAATAAAGATCAGCTTGTCAAAGACAAGGATTACACAGTCACATATCAGAAGGGCAGAAAAAATCCCGGTAAGTATTCTGTTACGGTGAAATTTACAGGCAATTACAGTGGCAAAAAGACTCTTTATTTTGAAATAAAGGTTTCGAAGGTTGATAAACTCACTGCCACTGCCGGTACCGCTGCCGTGACCCTTAAATGGAGTGAAGTCAAGGGTGCCGACGGATATCAGATATATTACAGCACTTCAAAAGACGGCAAATATCAAAAGCTCAAAAGCACTCCGAAGCTCAGTTATAAAAAGATGGGTCTTAAATCAGGAAAGACATATTATTTCAAAGTCAGAGCTTATAAGAAGTTGGATTCCGGTACTGTTTTCGGCAGCTTTTCTTCAGTTAAAAGTGCAAAAATAAAATAAATTCAAAGGGGGAGTATAGATATACTTCCCCTTAAGTTTTGTCTTTGATGGTTTTTGGAATATTTTTTTGAAAAAAATTATATTTTTTGATGCGATAACTGTTGAATTTTTCGACGGAAAATGCTATTATTTATAGGAATGTATGTTGGCATTTTATGCCCGGAAAATTTCGGACTTAAAATGATAAGTAATGTAAGAGAATTCTGGAGATTCATTGACGAAAAAACATACGGGAAACAAAATTAAACGGAAAGGATTCAGATGTATGAAGTACAGTTATTATCCCGGTTGCACTTTGAGAACAAAGGCGAAAAAGCTGGATGATTATGCAAGAGCTTCTGCAAAGGCTTTGGGCTTTGAGCTTGAAGAAATCGAAGACTGGCAGTGCTGCGGCGGTGTTTATCCCTTAAGCAGTGATGAAATCGGTTCCAAGCTTTCTTCTGTTCGTGCACTCAATGCCGCAAAAGAAAAAAATCAGGAGCTTGTTACTCTTTGCTCTGCCTGCTACCATGTTGTTAAGAGAGTTAACGACGACATGAGAAATGTTGAGGATATCAGAACAAGAGCAAACAACTATATGAAGCTTGACGAGCCTTATCTCGGTGAAACCAATGTTCTTCATTTCCTTGAAGTTCTTCGTGACCGTGTAGGTTTCGATGAGCTGAAAAAGAAAGTTACCAATCCTCTCACAGGCAGAAAGATAGGCGCTTATTACGGTTGTCTTCTTCTTCGTCCCGGTGAGATACTCGGCTTCGATAATCCGGAAAATCCCTCAATCATCGAGGATTTCATCCGCGCTATCGGTGCTGAACCTGTAGTATATCCCTATCGCAACGAATGCTGCGGCGGATATATCTCCCTTAAGGCTAAGGATCTTGCCAAGAATATGTGCGACAATATTATGGACAGTGCATCAGGTTTCGGTGCAGAAATGCTTATCACAGCTTGTCCTCTTTGCCAGTATAATCTTGCAAACAATTCCAAGGCAACAATTCCCGTTTACTATTTCACTGAGCTTTTAGCTGAAGCTCTCGGAGTGAAAGAGGAGGTGGATGCTTAATCATGGAACATTCAAAGAAGAATCAGGTAGAAAAGGTTAAGGAAATCAGCGGCAGCAACCCTCTCAAGTGTATGAAGTGCGGTAAGTGCTCAGCTTCCTGTCCTGCCTTTGAAAAAATGGACATTAAGCCCCACCAGTTTGTCTCTTATGTAATTAACGAAAATGTAGAAGAGCTTGCTAAGTGCGAATCTCTCTGGTACTGTCTTTCATGCTTCGCTTGTGTTGAGCGTTGTCCCAGAGATGTCAAGCCCGGTAAATTAGTTGATGCTGCAAGACAGATCGCCGTAAGACAAAAGGGCGGCGCATATCTTGTGCCCGACGAAATCCCCGAGCTTATCGACGAAGATTTACCCCAGCAGCTTCTCGTAAGCGCATTCAGAAAGTTCAGGAGGTGATACGATGCACGGTATAGGAGTATTTGTCTGCCATTGCGGTAGTAACATTGCTGCAACAGTAGACGTTAAAAAAGTAGTAGAAATGGCTAAACTTGAGCCCGGCGTCGTACACGCTGAAGATTATCAGTATATGTGCTCAGAAGCAGGCCAGGAAAGAATTGCAAATGCCATCAAAGAAAAGAACCTCAAGGGCATCGTAGTTTGCTCATGCTCACCCCGTATGCACGAGGCAACTTTCAGAAAGTGTGCAGAAAAAGCAGGTCTCAACCCTTATATGGTTGAAATCGCAAACCTTCGTGAACAGTGCTCATGGATTCACAAGGATATAGTTGAGGGTACAGAAAAAGCTGTTATCCTCACAAGAGCAGCTATTGCTAAGGTTAACCTCAACACATCACTTATGCCCGGTGAGAGCCGTGTAACAAAGAGAGCTCTTGTTATCGGCGGCGGTATTGCAGGTATTCAGACTGCACTTGATATCGCAGACGCAGGCTATGAGGTTGATATCGTTGAAAAGACACCTTCAATCGGCGGTAAGATGGCTCAGCTTGATAAGACATTCCCCACACTCGACTGCTCAGCTTGTATCCTTACACCTAAAATGGTTGATGCAGCTGCTCACGAGAAAATTACAATCTACTCATACAGTGAAGTAGAAAAGGTTGCAGGCTTCGTTGGCGACTTTACAGTTGACATCAGAAAGAAAGCACGTTTTGTCAATATGGATAAGTGCACAGGCTGCGGTGTTTGTATGGAAAAATGCCCCAGCAAGAAGGCACTCAGCGAATTCAACAGCGGTCTTAACAACAGACCTGCTATCTATACACCTTTTGCTCAGGCTATTCCCAACGTACCCGTAATTGACCCCACTCAGTGTATTAAGCTCAAGACAGGCAAGTGCGGTATCTGTGAAAAGTTCTGCCAGGCAGGTGCTATCGATTATAAGCAGGAAGACGAGATCGTAACACAGAAATACGGCGCAATCGTTGTTGCCACAGGTTTTGACATCATCAAGCTTGACAACTACGATGAATATGCTTATTCACAGAGCAAGGATGTTATCACATCACTCGAGCTCGAAAGAATTATGAACGCTGCAGGTCCTACAAAGGGTCACCTCGAAAGACTCAGCGACGGCAAACATCCCAAGAATATTGTTTTCGTACAGTGTGTAGGTTCACGTTGTGCTGACAATAAGGGCAAGAGCTACTGCTCAAAGATTTGCTGTATGTACACAGCTAAGCACGCAATGCTTATCCGTGACAAATATCCCGATGTAAACGTTACTGTTTTCTACATTGACGTTCGTACACCCGGTAAGAACTTCGACGAGTTCTACAGAAGAGCTGTTGAAGAATACGGCGTAAACTATGTCAAGGGTCAGGTTGGTAAGGTTACTCCCGAACCCGACGGCTCACTCACAGTTCACGGTGTTGACCTTCTTGATAACAAACAGCTCAAGGTTAAGGCTGATATGGTTGTACTTGCTGCAGCTATCGAGCCCAACCCCTCAGTAAGACAGATCGCTACAATGCTCACAGCTAGTATCGATACCAACAACTTCCTCACAGAAGCACATCCCAAACTTCGTCCCGTTGAATCACCCACAGCAGGTGTATTCCTTTCAGGCGTATGTCAGGGTCCCAAGGATATTCCCGAAACAGTATCTCAGGCAGGTGCCGCTGCTATTAAGGTTGTAGGTCTTCTCGCTAAAGATAAGCTTCTTACTAACCCCTGCACAGCTAAGCCCGACGAACTTCTCTGTAACGGCTGCAGCGCTTGTGCTAATGTATGTCCCTACGGTGCTATTTCATATGAAGAAAAGCTCATCAACGACCACGGTGTAAGAGAGACACGTCGTGTTGCTCAGGTTAACAACGCTCTTTGCCAGGGTTGCGGTGCTTGTACAGTAACCTGTCCTTCAGGTGCTATGGACCTTCAGGGCTTCTCAAACAGACAGATTATTGCGGAGGTGGATGCTATATGTCGATAAACACAGAATTCAAACCCAAGATAGTAGCATTCTGCTGCAACTGGTGCTCATATGCAGGTGCTGACCTTGCAGGCAGCAGCCGTCTCGCATATCCCGCTGATGTAAAAATTATCCGTGTACCCTGCTCATGCCGAGTAAATCCCATGTTTATTCTCAGAGCTTTTGAAAGAGGTGCAGACGGTGTTATCATCTGTGGCTGTCACCCCGGTGACTGTCACTACAGCACAGGTAACTATTATGCAAGACGCCGTATGACTCTTCTCTTCTCAATGCTCGACTATATGGGCATCGAAAGAGGCAGAACCCGTGTTGAGTGGGTAAGTGCGGCTGAGGGCGTTAAGTTCTCCACAACAATGAATGACTTCGTTGACACCATCCGCAAGATGGGTCCTAACGTGAGATTGGGGGATTTAAGATGCAAGAACTGATTAAACGTATGACTGAGCTTCTGGAAAGCGGCGAAGTACAGCGCGTTGTTGGTTGGAAGAAAGGCGACCTTGCCTATAATCCCGAACCCGCTTACTTTGAGTCAGCAGAAGCACTCAAAGATTTCACATATGACGGTTTCTGCGGTGCAAACCTTTCAAAATATATGATTAAGGCTTGCGAGCTTGAAGGCAAGACTCTTGTACTTCTCAAGCCCTGCGATACCTACAGCTTCAATCAGCTTATCAAAGAGCACAGAATCTCAAAGGATAAGATTTATGTTATCGGCGTTGGCTGTAAGGGTAAGCTTGATATCGAAAAGATCAAGGCTATGGGCATCAAGGGTATCACTGCTATCTCAGGCGTGGAAATCACAGATGAATGTGATACTATTAATATAGAAACCGTTTACGGCAATAAAACTGTAGCTTATAAAGATGCAATGCTTGAAAGATGTCATGTCTGCAAGGGCAAAGAGCACAAGGTTTCAGACGAAATCTTCTTTGAAAGCGCAGATACAGATGACGGCGACAGATTTGCAGGTGTTGACTACATTGAAAGTCTCACTCCCGAAGAGAAGTTCGAATTCTTCAAGAAAGAGCTCAGCAAGTGTATCAGATGTAACGCTTGCAGAAACGTATGTCCTGCTTGCTCATGCCGCAAGTGCGTATTCGACAGCACAAAGTTTGATGCTGACCGCAAGGCAAACGTTGACCCCTTCGAAGAGAGCATGTTCCACATCATCCGTGCATTCCATGTAGCAGGCAGATGTACTGACTGCGGTGAATGCAGCAGAGTATGTCCTCAGGGCATTCCTCTTCACCTCTTCAACAGAAAATTCATCAAGGATATCAACGAATTTTACGGTGAATATCAGGCAGGTGCAGATGCTGACGCAGTTTCACCTCTTACTGATTTCACATTCGGCGACCTTGAGCCCGGCGAAAGGAGATAAGCAATGAAAAAGATAAGCAAAGGCAACCTTATTGACCTTGTAGCTCTTATGGCTGAAAATCAGCAGGTTTATCTTCCTGTTAAGGCTAATGGCGAAACAAACTACGCCAGATACACAGAAGGCGCAGAGGTTGATATTGATACTCTCAAAACAGTTAAGAGCGCTAAGGAAGTTTTCTTCCCTCAGAGCGAAACACTCTACACTGTTGTAACAGAGAATAAAAAGTATAAGATTACTCAGCAGGAACTTCAGAAGGAAGAATTCGTTCTCTTCGGTGTAAGACCCTGCGACGTTCAGGGCATTGAAGTTCTTGATAAAGTATTCCTTTCAGATCCCGTTGACTCATTCTACAAAGCAAGAAGAGAACACGGTGTTATCGTATCTTTCGCTTGCAGCGAACCTGAAGAAAGCTGCTTCTGTAAGGTGTTCGGCATTGACTGTGCTGAGCCTGATGCAGACGTTGCTTGTTGGGTAAAAGACGGCGAAATCTTCTGGAAGGCTCTCACAGCTAAGGGTGAAGCTCTCACTGAAAAGTGTGCTTCAGTACTCGCTGACGCTGATGAAACTGCAGTTGATACCCTTAAGAGCGATATCAGAAATATCGTAGAAAAGCTTCCCTATATGAACCTTTCACTTGAAGGCTGGCACGGCGAAGCTACCGACGAAAAGTTCAATTCCGAAATCTGGGATACACTTTACAAGCCTTGTCTTGCTTGCGGTACATGTACCTTCGTATGTCCCACATGTCAGTGCTATGACATCAAGGATTACAAGACAAGTAACGGCATTCAGAAGTACCGTTGTTGGGACTCCTGTATGTATTCAGACTTTACAATGATGGCTCACGGTAACAACAGAACAACTCAGCTTCAGCGTTACCGTCAGAGATTTATGCACAAGCTGGTTTACTTCCCCAAAAACAATGACGGAATGTATTCCTGCGTAGGCTGTGGCAGATGTGTTGACAAGTGCCCTGCATCAACAAATATTGTAAAGGTTATCAAAGCTTTTATGAATGAGGAGGCAGGAAAATAATGTGCGATTGTAATTGTCATAAGGACTACACCTTAGACACTCTCGTGCCTATGATTGGTGTAGTTACTGATATTCGTCAGGAAACTCCCGACGTTAAGACTTTCAGAGTTAATGCTCCCGAAGGTGGCAAACTCTTCGAGCATAAGCCCGGTCAGTGCGCTATGGTTTCTGTTCCCGGTGTTGGTGAGGCTATGTTCTCAATTACATCTTCACCCACAAATAAGGAATATCAGGAATTCAGCATCAAAAAGTGCGGTGTGCTTACAGACTATCTCCACGAATTACAGGTTGGCGATGAAATCACTGTAAGAGGCCCCTACGGTAACAATTTCCCCGTAGATACTGAGCTTAAAGGCAAAGACCTTCTCTTTGTTGCCGGTGGTATCGGTCTTGCTCCTCTTCGCAGTGTTATCAACTATGTGCTTGATAACCGTGATGACTACGGCAAGGTAGATATTCTTTACGGTTCACGTTCAGCTGACGACCTTGTTCAGCTCAAGGAAATCCAGGAAGTATGGATGAAGGCTAAGGACGTAAACGTATATCTCACCATTGACAGACCTCAGGAAGGCTGGGACGGTCATGTTGGTTTCGTACCTGCATACCTGAAAGAGCTCGAACTGTCAGCTGACAAAACTGTTCTCGTATGCGGTCCTCCGATTATGATTAAGTTTGTTCTCGCAGCTCTGACAGAAATGGGCTACTCAAAGACTCAGGCTTACACAACTCTTGAGCTTCGTATGAAATGCGGTGTAGGTAAGTGCGGTCGTTGCAACATCGGTTCAAAGTATGTATGTAAAGACGGCCCCGTTTTCCGCTGCGACGAAGTAGATGAACTTCCCGACGAGTATTAAGAAAGGACGAATAATAACATGAGTAACATGGTTAACGTATATTTTTTCGGCAAGAAATATGAAGTACCCGGCAGCCTTACCGTTATGACAGCTATGGAATACGCAGGTTACACTCTTTCAAGAGGTTGCGGTTGCCGTCACGGTTTCTGCGGTGCTTGTGCCACAATTTACAGAATCAAAGGAGACAACACACTCAAGACCTGTCTTGCTTGTCAGAAGCAGGTAGAAGACGGTATGTATGTTGCTTCAATTCCCTTCTTCCCCACAGATAAGAGAACTTACGACATCGGCGAAATCAAACCCACACAGCAGATTATGATGGAGCTCTATCCCGAAATCTACAGCTGTATCGGTTGTAACGCCTGCACAAAGGCTTGTACTCAGGACCTCAACGTAATGCAGTATATCGCTTACGCTCAGAGAGGCGAGTATGAGAAGTGCGCGGAGGAATCATTCGACTGCGTAGCTTGTGGCTGCTGCAGCGTAAGATGTCCTGCTGAAATTTCACATCCTATGGTTGGTCTTCTTGCAAGACGTCTCGTAGGTAAATACATCGCTCCCGAAACAGAACACCTCGGTGCAAGAGTTGAAGAAATCAACAAGGGTGCATATGACGAGCTCATCGAACAGGTTATGGCTAAGCCCATCACTGAAATGAAAGAGCTTTACAACACAAGAGAAATTGAGAAATAAGGAGGTGCCGCAATGTTTACTGAAAATATGCTTGAATCAATAAAAAAGGTAGAAGCTACCCGTGAGGAAAGAATGAAGACCGAACCCAGACGTATGACAGCTGAGGAAAAGGAAAATCTTCTTAAAAATTTCCACCCCGACTACAGAGAAGACGGCTTTGATGAGATCAAGGTTGGCCCTAACAAGGGTCAGAAGGCTCCCAAGGAACTTGCAGACCTTCTTCACTCAAATTCAAGACTTCTTTGTGATAAGGTTGACCTTTCAAAGGTTGACTATGAAACAGACGTACTCGTTATCGGTGGCGGCGGTGCAGGCTCAAGTGCTGCAATCGAAGCTAACGAAGCAGGCGCTGACGTAATGATCGTTACAAAGCTTCGTATCGGTGACGCTAACACAATGATGGCTGAAGGTGGTATCCAGGCAGCTGATAAGCCCAACGATTCACCCGTACAGCACTATCTTGACGCTTTCGGCGGCGGCCACTTCGCAGCAAGACCTGAGCTTCTCAGAAGACTTGTTATGGAAGCTCCCGATGCTATCAAATGGCTCAACGACCTGGGCGTAATGTTCGACAAGCAGGAAGACGGCACAATGGTTACAACCCACGGTGGCGGTACTTCAAGAAAAAGAATGCACGCTTGTAAAGACTACTCAGGTGCTGAAATTATGAGAAACCTTCGTGACGAAGTTCTCAACAGAAAGATTCCCGTAATCGAATTCACAAGTGCTGTTGAACTTATCAAAGACGATAAGGGTCAGGTAGCAGGTGCAGTTCTTCTTAATATGGAAACAGGTGACTACCTCGTTGCTAAGGCAAAGACAGTAGTTATCGCTACAGGTGGTGCAGGCAGACTTCACTACCAGGATTTCCCCACATCAAACCACTACGGCGCTACAGCTGACGGTCTTGTACTCGGCTACAGAGCAGGTGCACCTCTTCTTTATCAGGATACTATCCAGTACCATCCCACAGGTGTTGCTTACCCCTCACAGATTTTCGGTGCTCTCGTAACTGAAAAAGTTCGTTCACTCGGCGCAATGCTTGTAAACGCAGACGGTGAAGCTTATGCTCATCCTCTTGAAACAAGAGACGTTTCCGCATCTGCAATTATCCGCGAATGTGCTGAGGGCAGAGGTGTTGATACTCCTCTCGGTAGCGGTGTATGGCTTGACACTCCGATGATTGAAATTCTCGGCGGTGAAGGAACAATCGAAAAGAGAATTCCCGCAATGTTCCGTATGTATCTCAACTACGGCATTGATATGAGAAAGCAGCCCATCCTTGTTTATCCCACACTTCACTATCAGAACGGCGGTCTTGAAATCGGTGGCGAAGGCTATACAAAGGCTATTCCCAACCTCCTCGTTGCAGGTGAAGCAGTTGGCGGTATCCACGGCAGAAACCGTCTTATGGGTAACTCACTTCTTGATATTATCGTATTCGGCAGAAACGCAGGTAAGGCTGCTGCTAAGAAAGCTAAGGAAATTGAACTTGGCGCAATGAACCTCGACCACATCGATGCTTATGCTGAAGAACTCAAGGCTGCAGGCCTTGAAACAGGCATGGTATCACCCTTACTTCTTCCCAAGTACGCAAGACACGAAAGAGAGGAAAACAAATAATGAGAGAGATTAATGTTGATGTAATTATCGACACCATCGAAAAACTCTGTATTGATGCTAACTGCCACTTACCCTCAGACGTTAAGTGCGCAATCAAAAACTGCAGAGCTTGCGAAGACGGTGTAATCGCTCAGGGTATCCTTGACGATATCATCAAAAACTATGAAATCGCTGATGAAGAAAACGTACCCGTATGTCAGGATACAGGTATGGCTTGTGTATTCCTTGAGATCGGTCAGGATGTACACATCGTAGGCGGTGACCTTACAGAAGCTGTAAACGAAGGTGTTCGTCGCGGTTATGATAAGGGTTATCTCAGAAAGAGTGTTGTTAAAGACCCCGTAAGAAGAGGTAACACAGGCGACAATACTCCCGCTATGCTTTACACTGAAATCGTACCCGGCGATCAGCTTAAGATCACTGTTGGCCCCAAAGGCTTCGGTAGCGAAAATATGAGTGCTATCCGTATGTTCAAGCCTTCAGCAGGCCTTCAGGGTATCAAAGATTTCATCATCGAAACTGTTGAAACAGCAGGTCCCAACCCCTGTCCTCCTATGGTAGTAGGCGTTGGTATCGGTGGTACATTTGATAAGGCTGCTCTTCTTGCTAAGAAAGCTCTTATGAGATCAATCGACTCAGAGAACCCCGATCCTTTCTATGCTGACCTTGAAAAAGAAATGCTCGAAAAGATCAATCAGCTCGGTATCGGTCCTCAGGGCTTCGGCGGTATGACAACAGCTATCGGTCTTAACATCGAAACTCTCCCGACACACATCGCAGGTATGCCTTGTGCAATCAACATCAACTGCCATGTAACACGTCACAAATCGGAGGTAATATAAAATGGAAAGAAAGATTACATTACCCCTTACCGAAGAACTTGCAAAGAGCCTTAAGGCAGGCGACAGAGTTCTTCTTACAGGTATCATCTATACCTCAAGAGACGCAGGTCACAAGAGAATGTGCGAATCACTTGCTAAGGGTGAAGAGCTTCCCATCGATCCTATGAATGCTACAATCTACTATGTTGGTCCTACACCTGCTAAGCCCGGTACAGTTATCGGTTCAGCAGGCCCCACAACAAGCGGTAGAATGGACGCTTATGCACCCACAATGATGTCAGTTGGTGCAAGAGGTATGATCGGTAAAGGCGCAAGACTTCCCGAAGTTGTTGATGCTATGAAGAAATACAGCGGTGTATACTTCGGTGCTATCGGTGGCGCAGGCGCACTTCTGGCTAAGTGTATCAAGTCAGCAAAGCTTATCGCTTATGAAGATTTAGGTGCAGAGGCTCTCAGAGAGCTCTATGTTGAAGATATGCCTCTTATGGTTATCATCGACTCAGAAGGTAACAACCTTTACGAGCTTGGCAGAGAAGAATATCTTGCAAGCAAGAAATAAAAATAATTTTATGGGACGCGATTAGTTTCGCGTCTCTTTTTTTATGGAGCCGCCAAGGAAGTGAGAGAAAAAATCATCGCGTTTTTGATTCTTTTTCCGCGATAGGAAAAAGAACGCCTGCCCGGCGAGGGTATATATAAAAAATCAAGGGACGTCCGAGTAGACGCCCTTTTTGTTATTTGATTTTAATTGTAAAGCCGTCTTCAAATGTGCCATCTAAAACGAGATAGTAAACAGCACCGAACTGTGCACTGACTTTGACAGTCTCATCAAGAATATATTCATTACCGTCAAAATCATAAACTGAAATCTGGAATTCAGTAGTGCCGAGTCGCTTTTCATCGTAGAGGTTTTCGCCAAGCTCCTCAAGACTGAAATCACATAAACGAGGATTAACCTGACTATGGCCGAAGCTGATAAAGTTGTTATCTCTCTCTATACCGTAGCCTATTTCCGCATAACTACTATCTAGCCATTTTATATTGATTGATTTAATATCAGCGTCGCTGTTGTTGAGAATTCTGAAATATACCATTTCCCAAATATCTGCATTTTGTGCGTACATATCTGGCTGATCATAGGGTAAATCGACAAAACCTGTCATTTCTATAAGCTTTTGCAATTTATTTATGTCGTCGAAGCACTTCTTGATTTCATCACCGAAGTATCCATCAGCTTCTTCTCTTGTAGTTGTAAGCTGACACTTTTTATCGTCGCCATCAGAGTTGAAAATTTCATATTCAAAAGTAACACTATTTATATTAGGCTTCATACCAAGGAATACATAAGAATAGTTTCTCATAAGAGCTTCTTTTTCTTTTGCCTGCTGTGGTAAAAGCTCATTTATAATATAAATCTGACATTCATCTTCTTTTGTCTTCTCTATAAACTCAAAAGCACCGATATAATTCTTAAGTCCCATTACATCTGCGTAATCAGCTAAAATATTATTTTTCGCCTGATAGGGCTTAAACCAGAAAAGTCTCGCTGTTATATCAGAGATATATTCACCATCTTCCCATAATACTGTATCCAACAGTTTAAAGGTTTTGATATCTTCATATTTGTATTCCCAGGTTATCTTTGTCGGGTTTTCAAATGGTGTTCTTTTTCTGCCTATAACCTCTACACCTTTTTCCAATAAATCGTGTTTTTCCCCTTCGATGTTTACTGCCGTTACATCCTGATCACCCGGTGTTGTAACACCTACAAATTCAGATTGGTTACTACCAATACCCTCAACTGTCTTGTTGATATCGGTAATTATCATATCTTTGTCTTTAGGTATCACTGTAAGTCTGAATGTATTATCCTTAACCTCTAAATTGTAGAGTAGTTCATCAGTAGCAAAGGTTCTCTTTTCTCCATACGGCAGGGTGCAAACAGCAACCGCCACCACAAGCACAACTGCAAGCAGACTTATCAGCTTTGTCCTGATGTTCTTTCTTCTGTTCTTTTTCAGAAAGTCAATCTCTTTCTTTTCCCTCTCAATTTTGTCCTCACTGCAAGGCTCTTTCATATTGTCGAGTTTAGCTTTGCATTTGTCACACTGTGACAGATGCTCTCTCACAGCTTTGTTGGTCACTTCACTTGTAAGTGAGTCTATGTATGATGGCATTAAATCTTCAACTATTTCGCAAGTAAGATTGTTTTTCATATCTCTTCAAGCTCCTTTCTCAGCTTTTCTTTGCCTCTGTAAAATGTAACTCTTGCCCAGTTTTCCGTCTTGCCTAAGATGTCACCTATCTCTTTGAAAGACAGGTTGCCGAAAATCCTCAGATACAGAATCTCTCGGTAAGGCTCAGGGCATAAATGCAGCTGTCTCAATAGCTCGACTCGGTTTTCATAAGCTACTGCATCATCTTCTGCCGACGGTGATACTGCATCGTATGTTTCAAGGTCGGCGGTTTTCGGGTGTTTTCGTTGGTACGCCAAAAACTGATTTTTAGCTATTGCACATAGCCAGGTGGATATATGGCAACTGCCGTCGAACCTGTTTATGCTTTTAATTGCCTGATAGAACGTCTCCTGAGTCAGCTCTTCGGCAATGTCGTCGTTTCTGCAAAGGCTAAGAAGATATTTATAGACCGTAAGGGCATAGCTTTGATATATGTCATCCATGGACTGCATTTTCTCATCTCCTTTCCCTTCGTTCTGTATATTAATGCTCAAAAGCGATGTTTTGTTACAAGTTTTGCGAAAAAAATTATAATTTAATTATATACATGGTCATTGAAAAATTCAATATTCCTGAAAATATAATTGAAATCGGAAAAATATAATGCTATAATCAAATAAACACAAAGAAAAGGAGATACAATATGAAATACATCAAGACATTTTCAGACAATAAGGAAGTTTCTCAGGTGGCTCTCGGTTGTATGAGAATCAGTGACAAAACTGATAAAGAAATGGATTTTTATCTTAATAATGCAGTTGACCTCGGTATCAACTACTTCGACCATGCTGATATATACGGCAGAGGCAAGTGCGAAGAGGTTTTCGGTGCTGCACTTAAAAGAAACCCCACACTCAGAGATAAAATCTATATCCAGACTAAGTGCTCAATTGTGCCTGGCAGTATGTATGATTTTTCAAAAGAGCATATTATAAAGTCTGTTGACGGCTCGCTTAAGAGATTAGGCGTAGACCATATTGATGTTCTGCTTTTGCACAGACCTGATTTGCTTATGGACCCTGCCGAGGTTGCAGAGGCTTTTGATGAACTTGAAGCTCAGGGTAAAGTAGGCGCTTTCGGTGTGTCAAATCATAGCCCGTTGCAGATTGAACTTTTGCAAAGAGAAATGAAGCAGAGACTTTCAATCAATCAGATGCAGCTGAGCATCACCAATGCTAATATGATAGCAAGCGGTGCAAATGTCAATCTGCCCTGCGACGACGGTGTGAATTATGACGGCTATCTTCGCGACTATTGCAGACTCAAGGGTATAACAATTCAGCCTTGGTCTCCGCTTCAATACGGATTTATAGAGGGCAGTTTTGTTGATAACAGAAAGTATAAAAATCTCAATAAAGTTATAGAAGAGCTTGCTGAAAAATATGGTACAACACCTACAGGTATGGCAATTGCCTGGATTCTCAGATTGCCTGAAAAGATGCAGCCTATAGTCGGAAGTACTAATCCGGACAGAATTGAAGCAGTTGCTAAAGCTGCGGATATAACCTTATCGAGAGAAGATTGGTACAGAATCTACCGTGAGGCAGGCTACAGGCTTCCCTAATAAATTCTTACGTTTTTCTTAAGTGTTGGCTCATACTCTTGATTTTAAATGCAAGTGCTGTTAAACTTAAAGCAGAAAATCAGGAGGTAATGAAATGAAAAAGACAGTTAAAATGCTAAGCATAATTGCAGGAGCTTTACTTATAGGCAACACTCTGCTTATGTCAGTTATTGCTAATTTCAATATCGGACTAGTGCCTGTTGCAGGTCTCGGAGCGGTGCTTCTTGCTTACGGTATCTTATTTGATAAACTTCCTTGCAAAAAAATAATCAGTGCTGTGTTGGCTTTTGGTCTCGTTGTTATCCTGTTATTCGGCTCGTTTCTTGCTATTTATGGTGGGCAGGACACTGCCGATTACACTGAAGAAACAGTTATAGTTTTAGGATGCGGCATAAGAGGTGAAAGAGTAAGTGTCGGTCTTGCTAAAAGGCTCAATAAAGCGGCAGAGTACCACGAAAAGAACCCTGATGCTATGATCATTGTTTCAGGCGGTCAAGGGCCTCAGGAAGATATCCCCGAAGCTCTTGCTATGAAGCGATATCTTGTGGAAAAAGGCATATCTGAAGATAAAATCATTATGGAAGACAAGTCTACTTCCACTATAACAAATTTCCGTTATTCCCGTGAAATTATGGAAGAAAAAGGACTTTCACTTTCGTCAGTTGTCTTTGTGACTAACGGTTATCACGTATACCGCGCAAGTTCTTACGCAAAGGACGAAGGCTTCATTGAGATATCTCATCTCGGTACGGATATAATTTGGTATACTGTGCCGATGAATTATATGAGAGAAATGTTGGCAGTGGTAAAAATGTGGATATTTGACTGATTGCAATGTAAAAGCTAACTGAATCAGGGCACCGTAAGGTGCCCTGATTCAGTTATTAATACTCAGAAAAAATATCTTATAATTCCATTCGGTAATTGACATTGAAATTTATCGGGTTATAATTTAATCAAGGAGATGATATTATGATAATTGCAGTAACATATGAAAACGGTATGGTGTTCCAACATTTCGACCATACAGAAAAATTCAAGATTTATGACATTCAGGACGGCAGAGTGGTATCTTTCAAAATAGTTGATACCAACGGAAGCGGCCATGGTGCTCTCGCAGAATTTCTCAAAGAGCTTGGCGTTGAGGTGCTTATCTGCGGCGGTATCGGCGGAGGAGCTCAGAATGCTCTGACTCAGGCAGGAATTAAATTTTTCGGTGGGGTACAGGGCAGTGCTGACCAGGCAGTGGTTGCCTATGTCTGTGGAAAGCTCAATTATAATCCCGATGCAAAATGTGACCACCACGACCACGAACACGGCGAGGGGCATACTTGCGGCGAACACGGATGTCACTGATAAAAAAAGTTTATATAAGAACAGCCACTCCTTTTCAGGAGTGGCTGAATTTATTATTTATGAGGTTATCTTAGAAGAGGATAATGAGGAACTGTGATACAAGAACAACAGCGATAAGAGCAATAGGATAAGTTGCAGCGTAAGCAGCAGCAACATCTTCTGTGCCTGCTGTACCGATAAGAGTACCGAGAGCAGGAGTTGAAGTCATACCGCCTGTGATTGAACCAAGGTTGTTGAGAAGGCTGAGTTTGAGAACATACTTAGCAAAGAGGAAACCGATGATAAGGGGAACGATTGTCATAATGATACCGTATACGAAATACATAATATCGAAGTTTTCAACGAACTCTGCACCACCGGGGATACCTGCACCAACAAGGAAGAGTACAAGACCGAGTTCACGGAAAAGCTTGAGAGTACTCTGAGCAGGCATAATGTTTACTTTGCCGATACGTGAGAAGTGGCCGAGCACAAGGCTTGTAAGAAGACAGCCGCCTGTAGTTGTGAGTGAGAAGCAAGTGCCGCTGAGGCCGTCGCCTGAAAGAGGAATCTTAACCTGGCCGATAACAGTACCGATGATAGCAGCAAGTGAGAAAGCAGCGATACCCATATGGTCGATTTCAAAGAGCTTGCCTGCGAAGGATTTCTTAGTGCCTTCTTCTTTGATAACAAGCTTAGCACGTTCTTCATCCATGTTAGCCTTTGTGAGTTTGGGAATAAGCTGTACAAAAAGTACAACGCCGATAACACCGAAGATGTAAGCGATACCGTGACCGACTGATACGAGAGCCTGATATTCAGCTGCAACAGTTGCCTTAGCTGCTGAGAAAGCAGGAGTTGATGTAAGTGAACCTGAGAGAAGACCTACAATCATAGCAACGAAGCCGTCCTGATCTGTGATGCTGCCACCGTAACCGATAACTTCACCGAGACCGATGCAGCCTGCAGCGCTGAGACCGCCTGCAAGAATGATGATAAGACCGAGTAAAACATATGACTTGAAGTTTCTCTTGAAGTTGCCGAAAAATTTAGGGCCTGCGATGAAACCAACTGAGGTTACGAAAAGAACAAGTCCTAAGCTTTCGATAAGTGTAAGACCGCTTGAGAAGTCAAATGGTGTAGACGAACCGCTGAAGAGAAGAGCACCTTCTTCATTAACGTGGAAAACGAGAGCACCTGCTAAAAGTGCAATGATGAATACACCTGCATCACCGAGTGAAATGCCTTTGATTGTAATTCTGCCAAGTGCATAGCCGAGAGCAAGAACTGCAAAGACAACGAAGAGCAGTGTTGATGTGTTGCTGATTGAGATGAATCCGCCGAGTAAACTCATGATAATAACCTCCTGAAAATTTATATTTAATATATTTGTCTATACTTCGACAAACCTTTGATATTTTATCATTAGTTTATAAAAAACTCAATTAGTAACATATACAAAGTTAACAAATGTAACGACAAGGTTTTGTGCAATAAGACAAGAGAGAGGGTTCAGGGTGTATAACGGCAATTCTTCAGATCGACAGTATTTTCATTAATGAAAATTACGCCCTCTGAAATCAGCATATCTCTTTGCACATTTTCACCGCCGAAAGCGAATGATTTTGCAAGTTTACCATCTTTGTTTACAACTCTGTGGCAGGGGATAATGCCGGGTTCCGGATTAGAGTGCAGTGCGTACCCGACGACCCGTGACCAATGGGGATTGCCTGCCATAAGTGCGATTTGTCCATAGGTTGCAACTTTGCCGGGTGGTATTTTTTTTACTTGTTCGTATATTTTTTGGAATGTGTTCATATTTTGCTCCTTTTTCTTATAGAAATAACTTATCACACAATTAAAATAAAATCAATGTTTTTATGAGTTTATGTTGACATTTGTCAATTGGTGAGATATAATAATCGGGCAATCCAAAATAAGTGGTGGAGTCTGTCATAGAGCAAAATTTGTTCTATTTGTTGTGGGTTGTAAATTTAGCTGTCTCTCGGATTTTTTTCGGGGGTTATACTGAATTTTGACAGAATCCGTTTATGCGGGTTCTTATTTTTTTGCACAGAACCGCCCGAAATATTTTTATTCAGGAGGTTGCTCAGAATGAGTCCAATCACAATCACTGCGCTGATTATCTTTGCTGTCACTTACATAATGATGATGGCATTTCAGAAAATCAGACCCTACATCACAGTTGCTTCAGCTCTTATCTTTGTTGCATTAGGTGCTGTTGCCACATTCAGCCCTGCACTTTTCGGGGATGGCTTCTTCAATCTTTCATCAGGTGCTTTCAGTTACGGTTTTAGCGATGCCTTGTCGGAAATCGACTGGAATGTTATTATGATGATAGCAGGTACCATGGGTACTGTATATCTCTTTATTGAGTCAAAGATGCCGCAGCTTATGTCGGATATTCTTATTTCAAGAATGCCCAATATGAAATGGGTCGTTGTTGCGCTGTCTCTTTTCGCAGGCATCGTTTCAGCTTTTGTTGACAATGTAGCTACAGTTCTTATGATAGCTCCTGTTGCACTTGCATTCTGTAAAAAAGTCAATGTTTCACCTGTGCCTGCAATTATCTGCATCGCAGTTTCATCAAACCTTCAGGGTGCAGCAACACTGGTAGGTGACACAACATCAATTCTTCTTGCCAAGGCAGCAGGTCTTGACTTCTCAGACTTCTTTGTACACGACGGTCACGTCGGTATGTTCTGGGTTGTTCAGGCAGGTGCAATAGTAAGTGCACTCATCATTATATTTATGTTCCGTAAGGAAAACGGTAAAATTGAGTTCAGCGGAAGAACAAAAGTTGAAGACAAATTCCCTACATTCCTTCTCGTGGGCACAGTTCTCTCACTTATTGCAGTTTCATTTATTCCTTATAAAGACGGCGCAGCTGAAGGTCAGTTCTATAAGCCTGATATCACAAACGGTATTATCTGTATCGCTTTCTTTATTGTAGGTATTGTTCGTGAACTTTTAATCAAGAAAAACAAGGAAATCGTCAAGAATGCCTTCAAAGAAATCGACTACTATACCATCGTGCTTCTCACCGGACTTTTCGTTGTAATCGGCGGTGTTAAGAGCGCAGGAGTTATTGATGTTATCGGTGATGCTATTGCTTCTCTCGGTTCAGGCTCGGTATTTGTTGTCTATACCATCATTGTATGGATGAGCGTTATCCTTTCAGCGTTTATCGACAATATTCCTTACACTGCAACTATGCTCAGCATCGTACCTGTTATTGCAGGAGAGCTTGGTATTGAACCTACAATCCTCTACTATGGTCTTCTTTGCGGTGCTACTCTCGGTGGTAACCTTACACCTATCGGTGCAAGCGCAAATATTGCAGGTATCGGTATCCTCAGAAAAGAAGGTCACGAGGTTAAGGCTACAACCTTTATGAAATACGGCGTACCGTTCACACTTGCAGCTGTAACTACAGGTTACTTATTACTCTGGGTAATCTGGATGTAATCGGCACTGTATAATAAAAGTGAATTACATAAGAGGGCAGCTTCGGTTGTCCTCTTTTTTTAGTTTGATGTGAAGGGGAGTGCGGCGGCTCCGCAGCCCAACGAAGTTGGGCTGCGTGCACCCTGCAGGGTGCACGCGGAAAATCGCTTTGCGATTTTCGCGGAGCCGCCTCCCACCTCTTGCAGAAACTCAATTTTATTTTTCCTCTTGACAAGCTTTTCAATGTGGAGTATAATCTATGCAATATCGTTTAAAAGCTATGACTGAGAAACAGTAGTCGACGGACAAGACTTTCCAGAGAGGGATTAGGTTGCTGAAATAATCCTATTGTCCCCGAAGATGAATTTCGCCTCACGAGCCGCCTGTGAAAAGCAGGATGTAATTGCTGCATTAAAGCAAACTAAAGCGGCAGGGTAATGAAAGTTCCTTGCAATTTGAGTGGTACCACGGAAATTTTTCGTCTCAATTTTTTGAGGCGATTTTTATTTTATATGGAGGTTTATTATGGATAACAAGATTGCTGCAATCAAAGAGCAGTTCCTCAGTGAACTTGCTAAAGCTGAAAACTCAGCTGACCTTGAAGCAATGAGAGTTGCTTATCTGGGCAAAAAAGGCTTTGTAACAGAGCTTATGAAAGAAATGAAAGATCTTTCAGTTGAAGAAAAGAAAACTTTCGGTCAGAAAGTCAATGTAATCAAAGGCGAAGTAACAGATAAACTCGCTGAAAAAAATCAGGAGCTCAAAGAAAAAGAGCTTCTCAAAGAAATCGAATCAATGCCTGAATTCGATATCTCGATGCCCCCTACACTTGGTGAGGGTTCATATCATCCCGTAACACTTGTTCAGCGCCAGTGTGAAAACATCTTCAAATCAATGGGCTTTGCTGTTGAAGATTATGCTGAAATCGTGTCTGACTACGAATGCTTCGAGGCTCTTAATATTCCTAAGCATCACCCTGCAAGAGATATGCAGGATACCTACTATCTCGATAACGGTCAGCTTCTCAAGAGCCATACTTCAGCTGCTCAGAATGCTATCTATAAAAAGTATAAGGATGCACTTATCAATGACGGCGTGCCCATTAAGGCTATTTTCCCGGGTCGTTGCTTCAGAAATGAGGCAACAGATGCTTGTCACGAAAATACTTTCTTCCAGATGGAAGGTGTAATGGTTGACAAGGATATCTCAATTTCAAACCTTATTTACTTTATGAAAACTATGCTTTCAGAAGTATTCCAGAAAGACCTTAAGGTAAGACTTCGTCCCGGTTTTTTCCCCTTCGTTGAACCCGGTTTTGAGCTTGATATCAGCTGTCTTATCTGCGGCGGTGAGGGTTGTCCCTCTTGCAAGCACAGCGGTTGGCTTGAGCTTTGCCCCTGTGGTATGATTCACCCCGAAGTGCTTAAGGCAGGCGGCATTGATCCCGACGAATACACCGGCTTTGCTTTCGGTCTTGGTCTTACAAGACTTGTTATGATGAAATACGGCATTAAAGATATCCGTGACCTGAACGGTGGTTCACTCAAGACCCTGACTCAGTTCACCGACGATCAATAAGAGAGAAAGGAGAGTAAACTATGTTTTTATCAATGAATTGGATTTCAGATTTTGTTGACCTTGAGGGTCTCGATAAGCTCGACCTTATCCATCGTTTCTCACTGTCAACTGCTGAAGTTGAAAATGAAATTTTCTTCAAGGGAAGCGATATCGACGGTATCGTTGTAGCTGAGATTAAAGAAATAGCTGATCACCCCGAATCAAAGAAGCTTCATCTTTTAAAGGTTGATGCAGGTGACGGCAAACTCACCGATGTTGTTTGCGGTGCTCCCAATGTAAGAGTGGGTATGAAAACTGCTTTTGCAAAGGTTGGTGCAAAAATCGGTGAAATCGAAATTACTCCCCGTGCTCTCGCAGGCTATACTTCATACGGTATGTGCTGCAGCGGTAAGGAAATCGGTATCAGCGATGACAACAGCGGTATCATGGATATCACTGACGATATCCCCAACGGTACTCTTATCAAAGATGCATATGAAGTTGACGATATCATCTTCGAGGTTGACAATAAGTCACTTACTAACCGTCCTGACCTCTGGGGTCACTATGGTATTGCAAGAGAGTTTGCTGCACTTGCAGGCAGACCTCTTAAGCCCCTTGACAGTGTTGATCTTTCAAAATACGACAGTTTACCAAAAATTGATATGAAAATTGAAGACGACCTTTGTCAGAGATATTCATGTCTTCAGGTTGAAAACATCACTAAAAATGTCAGTCCCGTAAATATGCAGATCAGACTTTATTATTGCGGTATGAGAAGCATCAATCTTCTCGCTGACCTTACAAACTACCTTATGCTTGAGATGGGTCAGCCTATGCACGCGTTCGACTCAAGAAAAGTTGAAAAGCTCCGTATCAAGCGCTTTGATGAAAGTTTCAGCTTCACAACTCTTGACGGTATCGAGAGAAATATCGATGAAAATACACTTATGATCTGTAACGGTGACACTCCCGTTGCTATTGCAGGTATTATGGGCGGTCTTGACAGCGAAATCGTTGACGACACCACAACTCTTACTCTCGAAAGTGCTACATTCAATGCTGTTTCAATCCGTAAGTCAACTGTAAGACTTGCCCACAGAACAGATGCATCAATGAGATATGAGAAGTGCCTTGACCCTGAAATGACAGTTCCCGCAATTGCCCGTTTTGTCAAGCTTCTTCAGGATATCGACGGTGGTGTCAATGTGGTTTCATCACTCACAGACGAAAGAGCTTTTGAATATGACAAGGTAAGCCTCAGCTTTGATAAGAACTTCGTTGACCGCTATACAGGCATCGAAATCAGCAATGAGACTATCGTTAAGACTCTCGAAAGCCTCGGCTTCGGTGTGGAACTTGAAAATGACAACTTCACTGTTATGGTACCCTCGTGGAGAGCAACCAAGGACGTAACTATCAAGGCTGATATCATCGAAGAAATCACAAGAATTTACGGCTACGACAACTTCGATATCCATACTACAGCTACTCCTGTGTACCCTGTACGCCCCGCTGTAGAAAAAACTATGGAAGAGAAAATCAAGGATATCCTTGTAAAGCGTTTCTCGCTTCACGAAATGCATTCTTATGTCTGGATGTATTATGATGAGTGCAAAGATCTCGGCATTGAGATTGAAGATAATGTAAAACTTGTCAATGCTACTAACCCCAATATTGAGGTTATCAGAAAGTCAATTGTTCCCACTCAGCTTTGTCAGGCTAAGATAAATAACACCTATGCTCCTTCATTCGGTATTTTTGAAGTGGGCAGAGTAGTTGAAGGTTACAGAGAAGACGGCCTTTGCAACGAGAGAAAGAAGCTTGCAATTACTCTTTTCTCAAAGACAAAGTCAATGCAGGAAATCTATTTCGAGCTTCGTGATATTCTTGCAACTCTTGCTCTTGACCTTAAGCATCTTGCTCTTTCATATGAAGCTATTGAAGCAACTCATGGCTATCAGCATCCGAAAAACCTCAATGCTGTTATTCTCGACGGCAAGGCTATCGGTGAAATCGGCATCGTTCATCCTACCGTATCAAAGAAGGTTGACAAGAAGGCTAATATTGTTTATGCTGAAATCGATGTTACAGATTTCTCAGAAGCTGCGGCTCAGGCTATCAAGTACGAAGAACCCTCAAAGTTCCCCGGCATTGAAATCGACCTTTCATTTATCAGCGATAAGTTTGCTCCCATCGGCAAGGCTATTGAAGCTGCAAACTGTCCTCTTGTTAAGAAGACAGAGGTTGTTGACACTTATGAAGATGAAAACGGCAAGTCAATCACTTCAAGAATTACATTTGCACATCCTGAAAAGACTCTCACAAAAGAAGAGGTTATGGATGTTGTAAACAGCATTATTGCTGATCTTGAATCTAAGGGCATCAGCCTTAAAAAATAACAAAAACAGTGCAGAGGTTTAAACACTTCTGCACTTGCTTTTTTGTAAAAATGAGAGTATAATAGCTTCATAAGCCAAATGGCATAAGGAGGAAGAAAATATGAAAAATAATAATGCTTTGCAGGCCGTGAAGTTTGCTCTGTTCTCAGCTTCGGCAGGTATCATTCAGGTAGGCTCTTTTACATTGCTCAATGAGCTTGTGTTGCCTAACATCAATATCGAAAACGAAAAGATTATGGCTCTGCTCAGCTCCGAATACGGTGTGTGTTATCTTATCGCACTTGTTCTTTCTGTTTTATGGAACTTCACATTCAACCGTCGTTTTACCTTTAAGTCAGCTGCCAACATTCCTGTTGCAATGGCTAAGGTTTTTGGCTTCTATCTTGTTTTCACACCGGTTTCAACCTGGCTCGGCAATATGGCAACAGGCAAGGGAATCAACGAATATATTGTGCTTGCCGTGACTATGCTTTCAAATATGATTCTCGAATACCTTTTCTGTAAGTTTGTGGTTTATAAAGGTCAGGAAAACACTATTGAAGAGAAGAAAAAGGAAGAATAAAACTATATAAAAGATTAACGCAGTAGATGTCTACTGCGTTTTTTCTATTTTAGTCCCCTCATAAAAATGAGTGAGAATTTCCCTGTAGTCGCTTCCCTGCCGAGCCATATAGTCGGCGCTGTATTGGCTCATTCCGAGCCCGTGACCGTAACCTCTGACCTTGAAAATATAATTTCCCTGATTGTACTCTGCCGTGAAATAGGGACTTCGCAGCCCTAACTTTGAAGCCAAATCTCCTGCTGAAACCGTCTTTTCTCCCAATGGAATTTCTTTGACAAAAGAAGTGTCGGAAAGATCTGAAATGTTTATAAGCTCGCTATCTTTTACATCACTTTTGAGAGAGAAAAGCTCTCTTATTTTTTGGCAAGGTACAGAAACCTCGCTGTCAAAGTCAGGGGAGAGTGTGTCTCCGGGAGCGGATTCAGGCTTTATGTATGGAAGCTCGCTTTGCCAGACATCTTTGCTGTCCTGAGTCATACCCGGTGAAATGGCGTGAAAGAGAGCGAGAACAGGTTCATTTTTATAAATGAGATATTCTCCACTCACTGCCGAAACAGCTTCGTGTATCTTATTTTTGCAGGTGTCATATTTGTCACCCCATTTTTCTTTCATTTCGTCGTCGGTGAGATAGCCCTGATGTGTCGACGGGTCAGAGGTGATATCATAGCCGGGGTTATCGGCATTTTCTTTTACCCACATCAGATAACTGTAAGATGCAACGGCCTGAGCTTTGAGAGCTTCGATGTGATAAGAGGCAGGCATTTCTGCTGCAACGGCACCGACGAGATAGTCAATAGCTTCAATATCGGTTGTTTTGTTTTCTGAGACGAGAAAAACCGAAACGGTACTGTCGGAAGTGCTTTCGGTTAAGTCAGATGTTATGTGGGTACTCTGCCGATTAAAACCGTTATTTATAAAAGCCAGAGGCAGAAGAGCCAGGGTCAGAGAAATTATTGCTGTGAGTATAAGATAAAGCTTCATATTTACACCGCCGGGATATCTTTTAATTTCGTTTAAATTATTGACTTTATTATTACTATGTTATAAAATATAGTTTAATGATTATTATAATGTGTAACTATATCCATTTTTACGGGAGGTAAAAACAATGTACGATAAGATTAATCCGATTTCTCCTGAATTGCTCGAAAAAATGAGCGATAAGATCGAGAAGAAAAGCTATATAAATCACGAGGATTTCTGGAAATACGGCGTAAAAAGAGGTCTGAGAAATCCTGACGGCACAGGTGTAATGGCAGGTCTTACCAACATCTGCAGTGTTGAGGGTTACTATATGGAAGACGGTGAAAGAGTGCCTAAACACGGTGTGCTCAAATACAGAGGTCTCAACATCAACGATATCATCGAAGCCTGCGAAAAAGAAAACCGTTTCGGTTTTGAAGAAGTTGCATATCTTCTGCTTTTCGGTTCACTTCCTACAAGAGATCAGGTTGAACTTTTCAAGGATACCATCGGTACCTGCCGTTTTCTTCCTGAAACATTCATTGAAGATGTGCTTATGAAAAACGCATCAATCGACGTTATGAATAAGCTTGCAAGATGCATTCTCACATCATATTCTTTCGATGAAAATCCTGATGACCTTTCAATTGAAAATGTACTTCGTCAGTCAGTGCAGATTATGGCTCAGCTGCCTGTTATGATGTGCTATTCATATCAGGTAAAACGTAAGAAGTTCTATAATAAGAGTATGTATTTCCACCCTGAAAAGAAAGAGCTTTCAACTGCTGAAACTATTCTTCGTTCACTCAGAGCTGACAGAAAATATACCGATGAAGAGGCAAAACTTCTTGATATTTGTCTTATGCTTCATGCAGAGCACGGCGGCGGTAACAACTCCACCTTCACAGACAGAGTGCTCACTTCAAGCGGTACTGATACATATTCAGCTTTTGCAGGAGCTATCGGCTCCCTTAAGGGTTCACGCCACGGCGGTGCCAACATAAAGGTCAGCCATATGCTTGATGAAATCAGAGAAAATGTAGCTGATCCCACCAACGAAGAAGAAATTGCAGCTTATCTTGAAAAGATTATCAGAAAGCAGGCAGGCGACGGCAGCGGTCTTATTTACGGTATGGGTCACGCCGTATATACTCTCTCAGACCCCAGAGCTGTTATCTTAAAGAGAAAAGCTAAGGAATTCGCATATAAATACGGTTATGAAAAAGACTTCGAGCTTATCAACAATGTTGAAAAGCTTTCTCCCGAAGTGTTCAGAAAGGTTAAAGGCAAGACCAAGATAATGTGCGCCAATGTTGACCTTTATTCAGGCCTTATCTACAGGATGCTGAAAATCCCTGAGGATTTATATACACCTATTTTTGCAACAGCAAGAATTGTCGGTTGGTCAGCTCACAGACTTGAAGAGCTTATCTCAGGCGGCAGAATTATCAGACCCGCTTATAAGAATATCGCACTTCCTAAAAAATATGTTCCTATCGACGAGAGAATCGAAAATTTCAAGACAATCAACGAATATATTCCCTCCGATCAGAGAGTTTATAATAAGGAGGAATACTAATGAGCGGTGAAAACAAAGCCCTTTCTATCAAAGGCTCAAAAGAGAATATAAAAATATCGACTTGTTTTATTGGCTTTGCTGTCTCTGCAGTTGTCGGAATTATTGTAAGATATCTGCAGATGGTTAAGTTTATTGACAGCAAAACCGGTTTTTATATGGGCGGTGAAGCTGCAAAGATAATTCTGTATGCTGTTCTCGCAATTGCAATTTTGTTTTTCTGCGTTGTCTGCTTTTTAAGTGCAGACAGCAAAAAGATATCTGTAGGCGAAAGCCGTAACAAATGGGCAGCCATAGGAACAGCTTTATTTGCTCTGTCTCTTTTAGGCGATGCATATTACTGCATATCCCTTGGTGCCACTAAATCAGGTGTTATCGGTTCAGTTTATACTGATATGATGAAAAGCGGAGTTTTGCCTCTCTTGATTCAGAGTATATCGGCTCTCTTTTCAGCTGTATATTTCTTTATTTTAGCTTCTGACTTCTCAAAAGGTACAGCCAAGGCTTATAAGAGAAAGTTTCTTGCAACAGCTCCTGTGATATGGGCAGGCGCAAGACTTATTTTCAGATTCCTCAGACAAATCAGTTTTGTTCAGGTTTCAGATTTGTTGCTTGAACTTATTATGATTGCATTTATGGTTTTATTCTTTATGGCTATTGCCCAGACGGCTTCAGGCGTTTACTGTGATACTTTCAGGTGGAGAATACCTGCTTTCGGTCTGTCAGCGGCACTTATAGCTGCTGTTACAAGCGTGCCGAGAATGATAGTTGCACTCACAGCAAGAGAATTTGTCAACAGCAGTCATCCTTTCTCATTAAATGATTTTCTTTTTGTTATATTTATTCTTACATTGTTGGTCAAAATAAAAGAAGATGCAGAAAAAACTGCCGCAGTTTCGGCAGAGTACACTGAATCTGAGTAAGAATATTATATCGGAGTTTTATTGATGTTTTTAGACAATCTCATTACAGCGGCCACCAATGTCGGGGTGCTGTATATAATAGTTGCAGTGGGTTATATCTGCGACAAGGCAGGAGTTTATACCGAAGAGACAGCGAGAAAAACCGTCAACTTTCTGCTTTATTTCGTAGCCTCCTGCACCCTTATAAACTCTTTTATCAAAATTGAGGCAACCCCTGATACGGTGCTGAAGTTTTTCACGGCTTTCGGAGTTTCGGCTCTGACTCACACCATAGCTATTCTTATTAATATGCTCACATTCAGAAATAAAGCTGATGAGAGAAACGCCGTATATAAATTTGCTTCAATTTACGGCAATGTCGCTTTTATGGCTCTGCCACTGGCTCAGGCTGTTTTAGGCGATGAGGGCGTTTTATATTGCGCCGGCGGGGCAGTGGTCTTTAACCTTTTCACCTTTACTCACGGTGTCAAGCTTATGGGTAAAGAGGGCACAAAGCTCAGTTTAAAGAAGCTGATTATCAATCCCGGTGTTATTGCAACGGTTATAGGCCTTCCTATATTCTTAAGCGGTGTCGGGGTACCGTATATAATCAGCAGACCCATTGAGATGCTGGCCGACCTCAACACTCCCGTAGCGATGTTGGTTTTCGGTACTTATCTTTCAAGAACTGACCTTAAAACAATGCTGACGGATAAAAAAATATACGCCGTGGCACTTATGAAGCTTATAGTTTTGCCCCTTATATGTATGGGCATCTATTACGCTTTTGGTATAACGGGAACACTTCTGACAGCGGTTATTATCACGGCGAGCGTACCCTCGGCAAACAACACTTTTATGTTCGCTTCCGTTTATGGAAGAGATACTGCTACGGCATCTAAAACTGTAGCGCTTGTCAGCTTTCTGTCAATACTGACAATGCCTGTTATAATAGCTATTACACAGCTGACGTGGTAAAAAAAGTAATTCTTACCGGGCAAAGGTAATGTAAATATCAATGAAATGCCCGACGGCATAAAATGAATAAATTTGTGAAATGGCTTTGCCATGAAAAGAAGCTGACGCTTCATTATTCGGAGGTGAACTTCAATGGATACAGTATTAGTTAAATTTGCGGGCATAGCTCAGGAATTTGAAGTATCCTCAATTCTTGACTTAGGCTTTACTCAGGTTCGCTGGTACGGCGCCATAATAGCTTTCGGCTTTTTATTGGCAGTGCTTTTCGGCGGCAGAACAGCATATGTCTGGGAAATAAACCTTGATAAAATGATAGACGTTCTTCTTTTCGGCACTGTCGGTGCAATCATCGGTGCCAGAGGATATTATGTGGCTTTTAAGTGGGATTATTACAGTGCCCACCTGAGCGAAATCCCGAAGATATGGGAGGGCGGACTTGCTATTTACGGCGGTATAATCGGCGGTCTTATAGCTGCCTTTATAGTCTGCAAGGTGGAAAAAGTCAACTTCTATAATCTTCTTGATATGGCAGGAATCAGCTTGCTTATAGGTCAGGGCATAGGCCGTTGGGGCAACTATGCCAATCAGGAAGCTTTCGGTGGTTTCACATACAGCAATTTCGGTATGATGAGCGACAAGGTGGTTGATTATATTCAGCGCCACCCTGAGTCATTCGGTCTTGAGGGTGTCAGTGATATTCCCTCATATATAGCTGAAAACGACTTATATGTGCATCCCACTTTCTTTTATGAGAGTGTATGGTGCATCTTAGGCTTCTTTGTGCTTTATATCATACTCAAAAAGTTCCGCAAGTTCAGCGGTCAGATTTTCCTTTCCTACGGCTTATGGTACGGTCTTGAGAGAATGATAGTTGAGGGTATGAGAACAGACAGCCTTTTCATCGGAAATACAGGTATCAGAGTATCCCAGGCTTTGTCTTTCGGTATCGTATTGGTATGCGGCAGTCTTCTTGTTATAAAGCTTATTAAATATACAAAGAATCCTCAGCCTATAGAGGGTGTGGATTTTTATCCGCCTATGAGCGAAAAAGAGTGGGCGGCTCACGAGAGAAAAGTTGCAAGAAGAAAAAGAGCAAAAGACAAGAGAGCTGCTATTAAAAACAAAATAAAAACTAAACTTAAGATAGGTAAGGTGAGTGCAGATGTATAAGCTTATTGACGGCAAAGCAGTTTCTGCTTATGTCAAACAGCAGGTTAAAGAAGAAGTTGCAAAGCTCTCAGAAAGCGGCAGTGTACCTGCGCTTGCTGTAATTATTGTCGGCAATGACCCTGCTTCAAAGGTTTATGTGGGCAACAAGAAAAAAGCCTGTGAAATGACAGGTATGAAGTCAATTGAATATGCACTTGACGAAAACACAAGCGAATGTGAGCTTTTAGAGCTTATTGATAAGCTTAATAATGATAAGGAAGTTAACGGCATTCTCTGTCAGCTTCCTTTGCCGAAACATATTGACGAAGACAAAATAATTGATGCTATAGCTCCCGAAAAGGATGTAGACGGATTCAGCGCTGTCAATGTCGGCAAAATATGGCTGGGCAAATATGAGATTTCACCCTGCACTCCTATGGGAGTTATTGAGCTTCTCGATTATTATGATATCCCTCTTGAGGGCAAGAACTGCGTTATTGTCGGCAGAAGCAATATCGTCGGCAAGCCTATGGCGGCACTTCTGCTTGAAAGAAATGCGACAGTCACCGTTTGTCACAGCAGAACCAAGGATTTAGCATCATTCACCAAAAATGCCGATGTTATCGTGGCTGCAGTAGGCAGAGCGAATTTTATTACGGCAGATATGGTAAAAGAGGGTGCAGTGGTAGTTGACGTCGGTATCAACCGACTTGATAACGGCAAACTTTGCGGCGACGTGGACTTCGAAGCTGTTAAGGAAAAGGCAAGCTTTATCACACCTGTTCCCGGCGGCTGCGGACCTATGACTATTGCAGTGCTGATGAAAAACACATTGGTAGCATACAAACATCAGAATAAGTAACATCGCGTTTTTGTTTTTCCACGATGGGAAAAAGAACGCCTGCCCGACGAGGGCAAATATAATTTTGAAATGCCTGACGGCATGAAATGAATAAATTCATCAAATGGTTTCGCCACGAAAAGAAGCGAAGCTTAATTATAAAATAAAGGAGAAAGACAAAATGAAACAGTTGTATATCAGTTCAGATAAGAAATTTTTGGGCGTTTGCGGAGGTCTTGCAAACTATCTGGGTGTTGACCCCACTCTCATAAGAATTGCGGTTGCCTGCCTTGCAATTTATACTGCAATTATTCCTGCGCTTATTATCTATGTGGTTATGTCCTTTGTTTTCCCTCAGGCTCCTGAGGATTATAAAGCACCTGTAGTTGACAAAAAGCTGATGAAAAGTCAGAGTAATAAAAAGGTTTCAGGCGTATGTGCAGGGCTTGCAAAATATTTCGGCATTGATGCCACTATCGTAAGACTCATCTTCGCTCTGTGTATGCTCTTTATCGGTTTCGGTCTGACAATATATATCGTCTGCCTTGCCCTTATGCCTTCAGAGCCTGAGCAGATTATCACTCAGAAATATGACAACTAAGGTCTATATTGCTTCACTTTCTTTGTACTCTGCCGAAAAGGTAAACTCACTATATGAAAACATAAAAGAGCATTTTACGGCTGACGGAAGAATCTCTCAAAGAAAAGAGAGCCTTATAGGCAGAATAATGCTTCACAAGGCGCTCAGCGAGTTTGAGGCGGGAGAGTACACCGTAAGATATAACGATGAAGAAAAGCCTTCTCTTATATGCAATAAGGATTTATATTTCAATATCAGTCATAGCGGCGACTATGTGGTGGTGGCTCTCTCTGATAAAGAGGTAGGTTGCGATATTCAGGAAATAAGGCCTTATAATCCCAAGGTGGCTGTGAGACATTACTGCGAAAATGAAAAATGTCTTATAGAAGAAAGTGACAGCAAAGACAGTGTTTTTATACGCCTTTGGGCACTGAAAGAAAGTATACTGAAATTCACCGGTAAGGGGATATCAGGCGGACTTTCCACCTATGATTTTTCACCTTATATCGGTGATGAAAGCTTCGAAGCTTTCGGCTGTAACTTTTATGTGACAGAAATTGATAACACATATTTTGCTCTGTGTCATAAAAATGCGGAGTTTAAAATTATAAAAACGGATTTGTAAAAACCGAAAGGAGAACACTATGCAAACTATCAAATATCTCAAAAGTAAGCTCGGTTACGGTATCGGTGCTATCGGTCTTGACCTGAGCTACGGTATGTTTTACTCATTCCTTGCTAAATATCTGACAGACGTATTGGGTCTTAGTGCCTCATTCCTGCTTATTCTCACACCCATTGCACGTCTTTGGGACGGTATTAACGACCCTATGATGGGTACTATTGTTGACAATACTCATACTAAAATGGGTAAGTATCGCCCCTGGATTCTCAGAGGTTCAATCCTTAATGCTATCGTACTTGTTTTCTTGTTCTCCAACCCCTTTAAGCTCAGCGGTGCCGCACTTATGGCATATGTAGCTGTGATGTATATCGGTTGGGGTATGACAAACACTTTAGCTGATATTCCCTATTGGTCAATGGTTCCCTCATTTACAAGTGACCCCCAGGAAAGAAATCTTGTTTCAACTCTTGCAAGAACATTCTCAGGTCTCGGTCAGGGTATCGTTTCAATCATTGCTCCCATTGTTATGACAGCTGTGAGTGTTACCACTGCTATGGGTGAAGACGGCACAATGACAAAGGTTCACGACTCAAGAAGTTACTTCATATGCGCAATTGTTTGTGCTTGCGCTCTTATCTTCTTCTCAAGTGTCAGTGTTGCAACAACTAAAGAGACTCAGCAGACTCAGACTGCCGAAAAGTTCTCATTCAAACGTACCTTTGAGATTATCAAGTCAAACGATCAGCTTCTTGTGTTTATGCTTTTCGCTATGATTTCAAATGCAGGCTGGTACCTTACATCAGGTGTTGCAACATATTACTTCGACGTTGTTGTGGGTGACCCCAATAAGCAGTCAATGTTCTCAACAAGCCAGGCTGTAGGTTCAGTTGCAGGTATGCTTCTTCTTCCTTTCCTTACAAAGATTATGTCAAAGCGCAAGGCTTATCAGACATCGCTTATACTCTGCGCTTTAGGTTATACGGGTATGGCAATAGGTGCTTTCGCTGAGATATCTATATTAATGAATATCTGCTATTGCATCGGTGCTATCGGTATGTCGTCAATGTTTATTGCTCAGACCATCTTCCTGGCTGACGTTGTTGACTACGGCGAAGTTAAAATGGGCTTCAGAGCAGAAAGTATCACTTTCTCAATGAAAGGCTTCCTTCAGAAGATGGCATATACACTTCAGACTATTATTCTCTTTACAAGTCTCGGTGTGTCAAAATATGACGGCTCACTTCATAATGCTAACCCTGAAAGTGCGAAACTTGCTATTACAATTATGCTTACAGTTATTCCTCCTGTGCTCTTCTTTGTTTCACTTATTATCTTCACCAAGAAGTTCAAGCTTCACGGCGAGTTCATGGATAATGTAACAAAGATTGTTACTGAAAACAGAGCCAAGAGAGAAGCTGCAGCTGCAGAATAAAAATGAACTTAAATGCATCCGCCTGAATTTTCATGCGGATGTGATTTTTATCCGGTTTGATAAAGAGGTGGGAGGTGGCTGCGCGGCTGAACTTCGTTCAGCCCGCGGCACCCCGATAGGGGTGCCTCGAAAAACGCCCCGGGCGTTTTTACGGAGCCGCCGCACTGCCTGCTTGCAGAAAAATTTTTTTAAAAACTACTCTCAGACAGCTGATTTTTCACCTAAATTTCACAATTCTATAATATGATATCTATACAGACATAATATGATGGTTTTAGAAGTCAAAGATTTAAGGAGGTTAAAATATGCATAAGATATTGGTTGTTGATGATGACAGAAGAATAAACGAACTTCTGGACGATATATTTACAATGGAAGGCTTCGAGGTTTACCGCGCTTTTGACGGTGAAGAAGCTATTGAAATTCTTGATAATATTGACGGTATCGAGGTGGTTATTCTTGACGTAATGATGCCTAAAATTGACGGTTGGGAGATGTTGGCATACATAAGAATGCACTATGATGTCAAAGTGCTAATGCTGACGGCTTTAAGTGAGGAAGATGACGAAGTCAGAGGTATCAGAAGCGGTGCAGATGATTTTATTGTCAAACCTTTCAAACGAGCTATTCTTCTTGAGAGGGTGAAACGCCTTGTCAGCGGATCAAAAGACCGCAGCAGCATAACATATGTCTGCGAAGACCTGACACTCAGTCAGAATGAATGCAGAGCCTACATCAAAGGCGAACCCATAAGAATGACTACCAAGGAATATCAGCTTCTGCTTCTGCTTATGAAAAATGCGAGACTTGCCCTGACCAGAGAAGCTATTCTCAATAAAATATGGGGCTTTGAGTATGACGGTAACGACAGAACAATTGACACACACATAAAAATGCTGCGCCACAGCTTAGGCGAATACGGTGACAGAATCAGAACTATCAGAGGTATGGGATATAGCTTCGACGGTGAGGTAAAAGAAAAATGATGAAAAAAAGTCTTCGCTCAAAACTTATATTGAATTTTGTTCTGAGTGTTGTTTTAGTTATGCTGACTCTTATTGCGGCAACAAACTTTATTTTCAGACCTATTCTTATACATGATACCCGTGACAGTATGATGAGCTATGCGACTCTTATTTCAGAAAACTATGATAAAGGTTCAGCGACAATAAATAAATTGATTGCTATGCTTGATTCTTCTCACGATTATGAAACAGTTATATATCGTGATGATATCAGCGTTATTGCCTCTTATGAACAGATGTATCCGTCATCCAGCCGTATAGCCATGATAAAAGAGTGGATGTCGGAATATGAAGAGCATAAGAAATCCGATGGAACGTTTTTCAAGGAAATCGAAAAAAATTCAGATAATCTTTCCAGGGCTGTCTATATCAAAGAGTTAAGTGACGGTACATATTTATGTATGAGCAAGGTTGTCAGAGGTGTCGATCAGATCGTTTATATTGCTACTATCGGTGTAACGGTCGGTGCGATTTTCCTTATTATTATCGGTACAGCTATCTGGAGTGTACTCACGAGGTCTTTTACAAGTCAGCTTAAGAAAATGAGCATTGTCACACAAAAGATGGCTCAGCTTAACTTCGATGAAAAAATTGATTATCATAGTGAAGATGAGGTTGGCGTGCTGGCTGAGAGTATCGATGAAATGTCCGATGAACTTAAAGTCAGTATCGAAAAGCTGAAAAAGGATGTTGAAAGACGCAAACGTCTTATAAGGGATATGTCACATGAGCTTAAAACACCTGTTACCACCGTCAGCGGATATACTGAAAATATTCAGCTGTTGGTACCTGACAACCCAAGAGTTCAGAGATATTGCGATATAATGCTTGAAGAGTGTGATGTCATAAACAATCTTGTACAGGAAATGCTTTATATGTCAAAGCTCGAGGATGATACTTTCGGATGTAAGAAAGAAAACTTTGTGGCGGATGAGCTTAAAGGTAAGATTCTTAACAGAATTGAAAATGAATTTTCTGCCGAGAGTATTATATGGGAACTGGAAAATATCGATATATTTGCCGATATAAATCTTATTGAAAGAGCTGTTTATAATTTCATTACCAATGCAATTAAGCATAGAGTGGAGAATACGGCTGTAGAAGTGAGAGGTTACCAAGACGGTGACAGATATGTGTTTGCAGTAACGAACTTTGGCGATGAGATTCCGACTCAGGATCAGGAACTTATCTGGGATGTGTTTTATAAACGAGATAAATCACGTAACAGGGGAGACAGCGGCCATGGTATCGGTCTTGCAATTGTAAAGAGAATTGCAGATCTTCACGGCGGTGAAGTTGGTCTGACAGTCGGTGACGGAAAGAATACATTCTTCATAAAGATTTGAGTCTGAATAAGTTAAAATAAAATCTGATGAAGCTGTGAGAGGCGGCTCCGCAAATCACCGTAGGTGATTTGCAAAGAACGCCCTTGGCGTTCTTTGCACCGAACTTCGTTCGGTGGCGGAGCCGCCGGACTGCTTCCCTGATAAAAGTAAAAATCAGCATCCGATGTGGATGCTGATTATATTTTATGCCGAAATTCCGTTAAGTTCTAAATATTCTTCTAAACATAAACCGCTGTCTCTGATTGCTTTTGCGTGTTCAACACCCACATACCTCCAATGCCACGGCTCGGGGATAATACCTGTGATTGATTGCTTTTCGGCAGTGTATCTGAGGATAAAACCGTATTCGTGGGCGTGTTCCGTAAGCCACTTATATTCTTTCTGCGAGCTGAAAGAGGAGTTGGTGTTACATATATCCATTGCAAGACCTAAGTGGTGTTCGCTTGTGCCCGGAGGAAGAATAACTGTTGCAGCTTTTTTTGCAGCTTCTTCCCTTGAAAGATTATACTGTGACATATAGGTGTTTGTCAGATTGTTATAGTTGCGTTGCTGTCTCGCGTATGAACGATAGCCAGAATATGGGGTGAGGATTATGCCGTCTTTTTTTGCTGCAGCATACATTTCATTATAGTGAGGAGCAACTCTGAAGTCCAGGTAAATTCCTGAATTTGCCACTTCTGCGAGTTTCGGAACATAGTCAGCAGGTATTTCTTTTTCGGTGTTGACTATGACAAAATACCATAAATCTGAATAAGGATTGACAGTGACTCTGCCGGTTGAAACAGTTTTGGCAGGCTCTTTATCTGTCAGATAAGATGTGCTGATATAAGCTTCAGCGCCGTCGTAAATAACTTTACTCCAACCGTTTGAGGTTTTCGCAATGCGGATAATTCCGTTGCCCTCATGCAAGATGCCGACTTTTTTGCTGTCGGTTGTAGGTTTTTCTCTGATGTTGACATCTTGTTTTGCCCAGACCTTTGTCATTTCCTCGGGGTATTCTGTCGAGGTTGGGGGCGTGGTAGTGCTTTCTGAGGTGGGGACAGTAGCAGGTTGAGTAGTAGAAATTGCAGTGGTATCGCTTGGTGTTGTGGTTGTGATAGTTTGAGTTGTGGTTTCCTTTTGGAAAAATTTATCTGTAATGCTGCAACCGTTAAATACAAAAGCAATTATTATCGCAGATATAATGACGGCAGCTAATTTATAATTTTTCATTATTCATCACTCACTTTCGACAATAAATATAGTATAACAAAATAATGATAATTTCAATAGCGGATGAGAAAGTTTAAGCTTTTTGTAAGTTTTGGTGAAGAAATAAAATATCGCAAAAAAGAAAAGAGACTCCCGAATCGGGAGCCTTGCCGTCATATCTAAAATCAGATAGCGCGAGTAACCTTACCTGAACGTAAGCAACGAGTGCAAGCGTGTACTCTCTTGGGTGAGCCATTTACAATAGCCTTAACGCGTTTTACGTTGGGTTTCCATGTTCTGTTTCAACGTCTGTGTGAGTGGGATACTTTGATGCCGAAGGATACATCCTTGCCGCAGAAATCACATTTTGCCATGTGTCGCACCTCCTTAAAAATATTAAACTACATAAGCAGGAAATATAATAGCAGAAAACAAAATAAAAAGCAATAGTTTTTTTGAAAAAAATCAGATAATTTGAATTTATTTGGCGTGTATTTGTTTATAAGACTCATGATGGGCGTTTTTTTAGTTGATACAAGGTCATATCTGTGGCAAAGTCCTTTTATTCGTACTAAAAAAATTCAGATATTTCAAAAAACTGTTGATTTTTGCGTTTTAATGTAGTATAATAAGCCAAACGAACATTTGTACGACGCGGAGGAAATCTTATGGCAGACAAAAACAGTGCTCTTAATGCGGCTTTGGCTCAGATAGAAAAACAATACGGTAAAGGTGCGGTAATGCGTCTTGGTCAGAATACTGAAATGAATGTTGAAGCTATTTCAACAGGCTCGCTTTCTGTGGACCTTGCCACGGGTATCGGCGGTCTGCCTAAGGGAAGAATCGTAGAAATCTACGGCCCCGAATCGTCAGGTAAAACAACTCTTGCTCTTCACTGCATTGCCGAAGCTCAGAAAGCAGGCGGCGAAGCAGCTTTTATAGATGCTGAACATGCTCTCGACCCTGCATATGCAAGAGGTATCGGTGTGGATGTTGAATCACTTCTTGTTTCACAGCCTGACAACGGTGAAGATGCACTTTCAATCACAGAGGCTCTTGCACGTTCGGGTGCACTTGATATTATTGTCGTTGACTCTGTTGCGGCACTTGTACCCAGAGCTGAAATTGAAGGTGAAATGGGTGACAGCCATGTGGGTCTTCATGCAAGACTTATGTCTCAGGCACTGCGTAAACTCACAGCTGTTATTGCAAAGTCAAATACTCTTGTTATTTTTATCAATCAGCTTCGTGAAAAAGTCGGTGTTATCTATGGCAACCCCGAGGTAACAACAGGCGGTCGCGCTCTGAAATTCTACTCTTCAATGAGAATTGATGTCAGAAAGACAGAACAGCTCAAGGCTCCCGGCAACGAATTTATCGGTGCAAGAACAAGAGCAAAGATTGTTAAAAATAAGGTTGCACCTCCTTTTAAAGAGGGTGAGTTTGATATTATGTACGGTACAGGTATTTCACGTGAAGGTGAGATAGTTGACCTTGCTGTTAAGTTCAATATCATAAACAAGAGCGGTGCATGGTTCTCATACGGTGAAACAAGACTCGGTCAGGGCAGAGATAATGTGAAGCTTCTTCTTGCTAAAGAAAAGAATCTTGCTGAAGAAATTGATAAGAAGGTAAGAGAAAGATTTATGCAGGAAAGCAAGCGCGATCAGGGCAAATCAAAAGATGACGATAAGCCTGCAGCAGAAGCTAAAGAGGCTGCCGCAGCTCCTGCAAGAAGAGCAGGTTCGGTAAGAGCCAAGATAGACATTCTTGTTGACGATGATGACGAATAATGAAACTGACATATAAAAAAGGAAAACAGGATAAAATTCACATTTCAGTCGACGGTGAGTATAGCTTTACCGTCGACGAAGCTTATTTTCTGTCTATGGGTATATATAACGGAAAAGAAGTCAGCTGTGATGAACTGGAAGAAATTAAAGAAATCGTTAATATACGCCGTGCATATAACTATGCTGTCAGTCTGCTTGCAAGACGCGATCACAGTGAAAAAGAGCTGATAAATAAACTTCATCAGAAAGGCTATGATGAGGGAGCTGAAGCTGCGCTTGAAAAGCTCAGAAACGGCGGCTATGTCAGTGATGAACGTTTTGCAAGGCTATATACAAGAGAATTACAGACACTTAAAAAGTACGGAAAAAAACGTATTGAGCAGGAACTCTATCGTAAAGGTATCGAAAGAGATATAATAAGAGAAGTGCTTGATGAAACAGATTTCAGTGAGTCAGAGTTAGTGGAGCTCATTGAAAGAAAATACGGCAGATATCTCAGTGATGAAAAGGGTGTGCAAAAGGCTGTAAACGGACTTCTCAGAATGGGTTACAGCTATGGCGAAATCCGTGATGCCCTTAAAATTATAAACGAAAAAGCAGAATTTAACGACGAGGTTATTTATGAATAAGATTGGTATGATATCCCTTGGGTGCCCTAAAAATCAGGTGGATGCAGAAATGATGCTCTCGAATCTTTGCGACGACGGTTTTGAAATTGTCGGTGAGGTTGAGGGCGCTGATATAGTTATTATAAACACCTGCGGTTTTATTGGTGATGCAAAAAAAGAAGCAATCGACACAATTTTAGAGGTCTGTCAGCTCAAAGAAGAGGGCAGTGTAGGTGCTGTGGTTGTTACAGGTTGTCTTGCCCAGAGATATAAAGAAGAAATAATGAATGAGATTCCCGAGGTTGATGCCGTTGTAGGCATCGGTGCCAACGGGGACATTGCCAAGGTCTGCCGTGAAGTGCTGAAGAATAAAAAGGTTAATCTTTTCCCGCCGAAATTATCTCTGCCCTTAGAGGGCGGCAGGGTACTGACAACACCCTCTCATTATGCATATCTCAAAATTGCAGAGGGCTGTAGTAACTGCTGCACTTATTGTGCTATTCCTAAAATCAGAGGCAAATTCCGCAGCCGTGAAATGGAAAATATTATTGCCGAGGCTAAGAGTCTTGCTGAAAACGGCGTAAAAGAGCTTATTGTTGTGGCTCAGGACACCACTAAATACGGCATTGATTTATACGGTGAGCTCAAACTCAGTGAGCTTCTCAGAGAGCTTTGCAAAATTGACGGCATAGAGTGGATTCGTACTCTTTATTGCTATCCGGAATCAATTACCGATGAGCTTATTGAGACAATGGCATCTGAAAAGAAAATCTGCAAATATATCGATATTCCTCTTCAGCACTGTGACGGTGATGTGCTTAAAAGAATGAATCGCCGTGGTGATAGAGAGAGTCTGACAGCACTGATAAATAAGCTCAGAGACAGAATGCCTGATATCGTAATCAGAACTACATTTATTGTGGGATTCCCCGGTGAAACTGAAGAAAACTTCGAGAGTCTTTGTGAGTTTGCCGATGAAATGAAGTTTGACAGATACGGCTGTTTTGCTTATTCTGCCGAAGAGGACACACCGGCGGCAGTTATGGAAAATCAGATTGACGAAGAAATCAAGGCCGAAAGAGCAAGCGTAATGAATTCTCAGCAGCAACGTATTTTTGAAGATAAACTGGAAGTTCTGACAGGAAAAGAAATGACAGTGATAGTTGACGGATTTGATGAAAACGAAATGCTCTATTTCGGCAGAAGCTATATGGATGCTCCCGAAATTGACACTGTGGTTATAATTTCCTGCGAGGAAGAGCTTCTTCCGGGACAGTTTGTTACCGGCATAGTCAAAGGCAGTCTTGACGGAGAGCTTATAGTCGAAGTTGCCAATGCAGAAATATGAATCTGAGGGAGGAGATTATCTCCTCCTTTTTAGTCCTGAACTAAAAATTAATTCATTAATATGTTGTTTTTACATTGACATTTTTTCATTTCTGTGTTACAATAACACGAAATAAGAAAACGGCAAGGGAACTTGCATTTAACCTCGGTGTACGGAGTGTTCAGCTTCCTTGCATTAGGGTTATTTTTTTATAAATTCAGGAGGTAGGTTATGACAACATTCAAAGCGAAAGCAATTTACAAAAATGGCTGTTTAACTTCTCTTCCGTTGGTAACTGAAGATTCAGTTGTTGTTTCCCGAAATGATGTTCAAGGGGATATTATTTCCTTTGACGGTATGTATATTTTTCCCGGTTTCGCAGATGTGCATGTTCATTTGCGTGAGCCGGGTTTTTCTTATAAAGAAACCATAAAATCGGGTACACTTGCATCAGCTCACGGCGGATACACTGCTGTTTGCTCAATGCCCAATCTGAATCCTGTGCCTGACAGCAAAGAGAATCTTAAAAAACAGCTTGATATAATCGAAAATGATGCCTGCATCAATGTTTATCCTTACGGTGCAATAACCGTGGGTCAGATGGGCGAAGAACTCTCAGATATGGAGGGTATGGCTGAAAATATCATAGCTTTCTCAGATGACGGCAGAGGTGTGCAGAGTGACGAGCTTATGGAAAAGGCTATGCTCAAGGCAAAGGCTCTGGGCAAGATGATAGTTGCTCACTGTGAGGTCAATGATCTGCTCAAGGGCGGTTATATCCACGACGGCGAATATGCTAAAGAGCACGGTCATAGAGGTATCTGCAGTGAGAGTGAATGGAAGCAGATTGAAAGAGATCTGAAGCTTGTTGAAAAGACAGGTTGCAGCTATCACGTTTGCCACATCTCAACCAAAGAAAGTGTTGAGCTTATCCGTCAGGCGAAGGCAAAAGGTCTTGATGTCACCTGCGAAACAGGTCCTCACTATCTGATACTTGACGACAGCAATTTGCAGGAGCACGGCAGATTCAAGATGAATCCTCCTCTCAGAGACAAGGAAGACAGACTCGCACTTATCGAGGGAATCAAAGACGGCACAATCGATATGATTGCAACAGACCATGCACCTCACTCAGCTGAAGAAAAGGGCAGAGGCCTTGAAAAGAGCATGATGGGTGTTGTGGGTATCGAGACAGCTTTCCCGCTTATGTATACTTACTTTGTTGAAACAGGTGTAATCACCCTCGAAAAGCTCATTGAGCTTATGAGCATAAACCCGAGAAAACGTTTCGGTATCGGCGGCGGTACCGACGAGGGTCAGAGTGCAGATTTCACTGTTATTGACCTTGACAAAGAATATGAAATCAACCCTGATGAGTTCTATTCAATGGGCAAAGCAACTCCTTTTGAGGGTTATACGGTCAAAGGCAAAATTATGCATACCTATATCGGCGGTAAGGAAATATTTTAAGGAGAGTTAAAATGAAACAGGGAATTTATACTGTTTTGAGCAATGTTGCTCTGACAGACAGTGTTTATAAAATGGTTCTTGAGGGCGATACATCAGCTCTCACAGCACCCGGTCAGTTTGTCAATCTGACAGTTGAGGGTCTTTATCTCAGACGACCCATTTCAGTTTTTGACTGGGACGAAACAACAATTACAATCATCTATAAAGTAGTAGGTGAGGGTACCGAAAAAATGGCTCAGTGGTCTGAAGGTTGTAAGTGCGATGTACTCACAGGCCTCGGCAACGGCTTTGATATGTCAAAGAGCGGTGATGAGCCTGTGCTCATCGGCGGAGGTGTTGGTATTCCTCCCATGTACGGTCTTGCAAAGAGACTTATTGCCGACGGTAAGAAGGTAAAGGTTATCCTTGGCTTCAACAAAGAGAGCGAGATTTTCTGCAAAGAAGATTTTGAAGCAATCGGTGCTGAAACCTATGTGACGACAGTTGACGGCTCAGTCGGCATCAAGGGCTTCGTTACAGATGCACTCAAAGATATGACTTATACATACTTCTATACCTGCGGCCCGATGCCTATGTTCAAGGCCATTGAGAACACTGCCGTAACAAGCGGTCAGTACAGTTTTGAAGAAAGAATGGGCTGCGGATTTGGTGCGTGTATGGGTTGCAGCTGCAAGACAAAATACGGCAATAAGAGAATCTGCAAAGACGGCCCGGTGCTTGAAAGGGAGGAGATAATATGGTAAACACAAAGGTTAATCTTTTAGGTTTAGAGCTTGATAATCCTGTTATTCCCGCTTCAGGTACATTCGGCTTCGGTTATGAATATGCAGAGCTTTATGATATCAACTGTCTCGGTTCAATCTCATTCAAAGGCACAACCTTAGAAAGCCGTTTCGGTAACCCCACACCCAGAATCGCAGAATGCACAATGGGTATGATTAACTCAGTTGGTCTGCAGAACCCCGGTGTAGAAAAGGTTATCAGCGAAGAGCTGCCTAAGCTTAAGGCTGTTTATAACAAAAAAGTAATTGCTAATGTAGGCGGTTTCTCAATAGAAGAATATCAGAAATGTGCTTCACTTCTTGATAAAGAAGACCAGGTGGGTATACTCGAAATCAATATCAGCTGCCCTAATCTTCACGCAGGTGGCAAAAACTTCGGTGTATCGGCAGAGGGTGCCGCAGAGGTTATCAGAGCTGTAAAGCAGGTGGTAACCAAACCTGTACTGGCAAAGCTGACACCCAATGTTACAGATATAACTGAAATTGCTATGGCTTGTGAAGAAGCAGGCGCAGACGGTATCAGTATGATTAACACTCTTCTCGGTATGAGAATTGACCTTAAGACCAAGAAACCCGTTATCGCAAATAAGATGGGAGGTTTCTCAGGTCCTGCAATTCTCCCGGTTGCTCTGAGAGCTGTTTATCAGGTATATGAAAAGGTGAATATCCCTATTGTAGGCATGGGCGGTATCTCATCGGCTAAAGATGTCATTGAAATGATGCTTGCAGGTGCTACAGCTGTTCAGGTCGGTGCCGCTAACTTAGTAAATCCCTTTGCTTGCCGCGATATAATAAATGATCTGCCGGCAGCAATGGAAAAATATAATATCAAAGATTTAAGTGAAATTATCGGAGGTGCTCACTAATGGGTAGAGATGTAATTGTTGCTTGCGATTTCAGCAGCAAAGAAGAAGTGCTTTCATTCCTTGACAAGTTCCAGGGCAGAAAGCCTTTCGTTAAAATCGGTATGGAACTCTTCTATGCAGAAGGTCCCGAAATAGTAAAAGAAATCAAGGCGAGAGGTCACAAGATTTTCCTTGACCTTAAGCTTCACGATATCCCCAACACAGTTAAAAAGTCAATGAATGTGCTTTCAAATCTTGATGTTGATATTACAAACCTTCATGCAGGCGGCACAAAGCGTATGATGGAAGCAGCACTTGAGGGTCTTACAAGAGAAGACGGCACAAGACCTCTGCTTATTGCTGTAACTCAGCTCACTTCAACTGATCAGGAAAGCATGGAAAACGATCTTCTTATCAAAGAGCCCATCGATAAGGTTGTTATGCACTATGCTAAGAATGCTGCTGATGCAGGTCTTGACGGTGTTGTTTGCTCACCTCTTGAAGCAGGCAAGGTTCACGACACCTGCGGTAAGGACTTCCTTACAATTACTCCCGGTGTACGTTTTGCAGACGGTGACATCGGCGACCAGAAGAGAGTTATGACTCCTGCTGAAGCTAAGAAAATCGGCTCAGACTATATCGTAGTCGGCAGACCCATCACTGCAGCAGCAGACCCCGTTGCAGCATATGAAAGATGCGTAGCTGAGTTTGTAGACTGATAAATAACTAAAGTTTTGTCAAACTTTTACAAAAGTTTGCAGGGTGTGGGACAGAGTCCCACAGAAGAAAAAATCGGTGATAAATAATAGGAAGGTGATAAATTATGTTTGAGTTCATTTATAAGGTACTTGAAATTATTATGAATCTTGGAGTTTTCTCAGCTCTTGGTCTTGGTATGCTTGTAGAGGGCTGGTTTGCAACTATTAAAAAATCACTGTAAAACGACAAAAAAGAAATTAGTGGCAGACTTGCAGTTCGGCGGCTCCGCCAAATCGCAAAGCGATTTGGGAGGACGCCCGACGGGCGTCCTCGAGCCGAATGAAATTCGGCTGCGGAGCCGCCTGCCAACCTCTTGCAGAAACTAAAAAAACAATGAATTGCCCGATGGCATAAATTGAAGCTTCGCTTCGTTAAAAATATGTAACTAAAACCGAAAGGATTGATATAAAAATGGAAAAACTCATCGCAAAAGACTTACTTTCAATCGGAGCTGTATTCCTTCGTCCCCAGCAGCCTTTTACCTGGGCAAGCGGAATCAAGAGCCCCATCTACTGTGACAACAGACTCACTCTCACATCTCCTGCAGTGCGCACAGATGTAGAAACAGGTCTTGCAAAAACTATCCTCAAGTACTATCCTGACTGCGAAGTTATTATGGGTACCTCAACAGCCGGTATCGCTCACGCAGCTATCGTAGGACACATCCTTGGTCTCCCTATGGGTTATGTAAGAAGCGGTCATAAAGACCACGGCCGTGGCAATCAGATCGAGGGTAAGCTCGAAAAAGGCCAGAAGGTTGTAGTTGTTGAAGATCTTATCTCAACAGGCGGCAGTGTTCTCGAAGTTGTTGAAGTTCTTCGCGAAGCAGGCGCAGAAGTTCTCGGTGTTGCATCAATCTTCACCTACGGTATGAAGAAAGGCATTGACAGAATGGCAGCAGCAAATGTAATCAACTATTCACTTTCAAATCTCGATGCAGTTGCAGAGGTTGCTGCTGAAGAAGGTTATATCGAAAAAGAAGATATCGCTCGTCTTCTCAAGTTCAGAGATAACCCCTCTGATGAAAGCTGGATAGGTGGTAATGCATAATGAGAAGTCTTATTAATATCCTCGATTTATCTGTAGAAGAGATTGATGCTCTTATAGCTACTGCTAATGATATTATTGCTAATCCCAAAAAGTACAGCGAAGTTTGTCACGGCAAGAAGCTTGCAACTCTTTTCTTTGAGCCCTCAACAAGAACAAGACTTAGCTTTGAGGCTGCTATGTATGAGCTTGGCGGTCATGTTTTAGGTTTCTCCGATGCAGGCTCATCATCGGCAACAAAAGGCGAGAGCGTAGCTGATACCACAAAAATGGTTAACTGTTATGCAGATATCATTGCAATGCGCCATCCTAAAGAGGGCGCGCCTCTTGTTGCATCAATGAATTCAAAAATTCCTGTTATCAATGCAGGAGACGGCGGTCACAACCACCCCACACAGACACTTACCGACCTTCTTACTATCAGCCGAAAAAAGAACAGACTCAAGGATTTCACTATCGGTTTCTGTGGTGACCTCAAGTTCGGCAGAACAGTACATTCACTCATAACTGCTCTTGCACGTTACACAGGAATCAAGATTGTGCTTGTCTCACCCGATGAGCTCAAGCTTCCATCATATGTCAAAAAAGACGTACTTCTTAAGCAGGGCATTGAATATGTACAGACTGATAATCTTGAAGAAGTACTTCCCGAGCTTGATGTGCTCTATATGACACGAGTGCAGAAAGAGCGTTTCCTCAGCGAAGAAGAGTATATCAGACTTCGCGACAGCTATATTCTCACAGCTGAAAAGCTCAAGGCTGCTAAAGATGATCTTATCATTCTTCATCCTCTGCCAAGAGTTAACGAAATTTCCGTTGACGTTGACGATGATCCCAGAGCTTGTTATTTTGAGCAGGCTCTCAACGGCAAGTACATAAGAATGGCTCTTATTATGGAGCTTCTGGGCCTCAAGGCTGAATAAGGGGGAGGAAGTAAAATGCATATAGATTCAATTAAAGACGGTATTGTTATTGACCATATCACAGCAGGCAATGCTATGAGAATTTATAAACTTTTAGGCTTTGATAAGCTTGAGTGCAGTGTTGCTATTATCAAAAATGTCAGCAGCAAAAAAATGGGTAAAAAGGATATCATAAAGGTTGACAGCGATATTCCTCTCAATCTCGAAGCTCTCGGATATATCGACCCGGATGTAACAATTGATGTTATCCGTGACGGCAAGCTTGTGGAGAAAAGAAGAGTTGACCTTCCCGAAAAGCTCCACGGTGTGCTTAAGTGCAAAAACCCCAGATGCATCACATCCTGCGAGCAGGAGCTCGAGCAGATTTTCACTCTTACAGACAGAGAAAACAGAGTTTACAGATGTATGTATTGTGAAGCAAAGGCATAAATAAAAATCAGACGGCAGATTATCTGTCGTCTTTTTTTGTACGCGATTTAGTTTGCGGAAGAGGTGGGCTGCGGCTCCACTAAATCGCCTTTGGCGATTTACGTGAGCGCTTCTGCGAAGCGCTCACAAGCCGAACTGCGTTCGGCTGTGGAGCCGCCTCACCCGCCGAGTAAATACAAGCAAAAAATCCCGACAAATGTAAGCAAGAGTGAAAAGTGAAGAGTGAAGAGGTAATAAGTAAAAAATCCCGCCCTCTTACGAGAACGGGATTTTTGGTGAGGATGAGTGGGCTCGAACCACCGACCCCTTGCATGTCAAGCAAGTACTCTGACCAACTGAGCTACACCCTCAAGTGCCTATGTATCATATCATAGCAGAGAGATTTTGTCAAGAAGAAAAAGAAAGTATAAGTATGTTTTTTATTTTTAATTTAATAAATGTTGATTTTTCTGCATATAAATGCTAAAATGATTTTGCCAAACAAACTGAATAACAGAATTGACGGGGATATTTTATCTTTTTACGGGATAATTATATCTTTATTTCGTCATAATGAATTAGGACTTTGTTAAAAATGCAGATTCCATTAATTCATTATGGCTTGGATTGTTATATCCCCATTCTGTTTGGTTTGTTTGGCGACAATCGGAGTTTGCGTTTTATGTGTGTCAGCTTCGGTTGGCGCACTTTTTTATTTTGTGGGTAAAACGGTGTAGCATTGAGGGAGGAGAAAAAAGAAGAAAACAAACCACAAAAGATATAAATGAAAGGATTTTTAAAATGAAAAAATTATTAGCTTTAATATTAGCTGTTGTTTTATGTTTTTTACTTGTTGCTTGTGGTGGAAACACTTCCGATAATGTTGTTTATTTAGATGAAACTATAACAATAGGTGATTATGAAATTACTATTACCGATACTGAATTTGTCGATAACTGGAATCCAAACGGAGATAGTAAAGAATTCTGTAGTGAGGGTAATGTTCATTTTGTAGTGCATTATACAGTTAAAAATGTCGGAACATCCAAAGTTTATGCACCCTACAAAATGCTTAAATTAGTTTATAACAACGACTATGAATTCTATGAAGATGCTTTCGACACATATTATTATTCATTTGATACTAATTCTTTTGTTGTCAATGATAATGAATTGGCTCCGCTGAGTCAAGCTAAGCCTTGTCAGACCTGCATTGAAGTTCCTGCTGAGGTCAAAGAAAATGCCGACTCACCATTAAAATTAGAAATAACAGTTGATGAAGAAACCTATGTGTATAATATAAGACCAATTGACGAAAAACAAAAAGAAATTTTCTATAACAAGGGCATTGATTTTATGAATGAAGAAGCTTATAAATCTGCAATCAGAATGTTTGAAAATGCAGGTGATTTTTCTGATGCTAAAAATAAATTTGACGAAGCAGCTATATCGTATTATATTGAAGCACCATATTTTGGTTCAGCACCTGAATATTTCAACACAAATAAAGAATCATATGAACTTTTATCCGGTGAAGATATTAAAGATTTTATTATAGGAGAATGGAATCATTCCAATATAACAGGCAGAACTGTTGAATTTAGAGCAGACGGCACGATAGATAATAATTATAAAACAGGTGGTTTATGGGAAATCTTAGGAAATATGATTAAAATTTCCGATTATGTAGATGCTACACCTGATGTTTATGAAGTGTATAAAATAAAAGACGGAATGTATCTCTTTTACAGAGACGGCAATAATCCGTCATTCAGTCTTAAGACATCGAAATAATATAGCACAAAAGGGAACGGCTCAAAACCGTTCCCTTAACCTTTTGTATTAACCTTTAGTCCTCATATCTCTTTCTCATACCGTTTACAACATCGGGGAGGTTGGTGATGATGCCGTCGGCACCCCAACGAAGAAGATTGTCGATGATGATGGGGCTGTCAACAGTCCAGGGGTTAACCATAATGCCTGCTGCGTGAGCCTTTTTGATATAGTTTTCATTAACAAAAAGGAACTGAGGATGAAGTGCATCACAACCGATGCTGAGTGCGAACTCGACAGGTCTCCACGCCATAGTGGCAGTGATAAATCTGTTGGGTGCATAGAGGAAACCGGTCTTGCAGTTTTTATCTATCTGCTTAGCTTCAACAAGGAGCTTGGGGTCGAAAGATGAAATGAGAAGTCTGTCCATAAGGTCGTGCTCTTTGACAGCTCTGATAGTCTTTCTTACAATAGCTGTCTGCTTGCCTTTGGGTGACTTGATTTCGATATTGAGAACCTCGATGTCAGTCTTAGCTACATAGTCGAGGAATTCGTCGATAGTTGGTATTTCCGTACCCTGAAACTTACGGCTGAAATATGAGCCGAAATCATAGCTTTTAAGCTGTGAGAGCACCATATCTGAAATGTTGCCTTTGCCGCTTGAAGTCTCGTCTATTGTGTAATTATGGCAGAGTACGATAGTGCCGTCTTTAGTGATGTGCACGTCTGTTTCAAAACCGTCGGAGCCAAGATCTGTAGCCTTTCTGAATGCAGGCATTGTGTTCTGCGGAGCATATTTATTGGCGCCTCTGTGACAAATAATTTTTGTTTCAGCCATTTTATAATTCACCTCGTATAGGGATTCTTGAACTTAATTATTATATCACTTGCACAAACAAAAATCAACGATTTTGCAGATATTGATAAATTTTTATAAATTTGTTTAAATACAGAAAAAAGACAGCACGAGGTGCTGTCTTAATCTTTATCTCAAAAACTTTATGCCGTCAACAGGAGTGAGTCCGAGACTTTTGAGGGCGTTATAGCCAAGAGCAATATGATCCTCTTCGAGATAATCAGAGGGGGCGTGAGCATCGATACCGACCAGAGTTTTAGGTTTATACTCCGATAAAATTTTCCAAAATTCAGGATGAGGATAACCGACCTTGCCTTCGTTTCTGCCGTGCTTGATGCCGAGAAGATTATACTCAAGGGGAGTGCCGGTTCTTATAGCTGCAGCTATGATGTCTTCAGAAACTTTTTTGCAGTGTGCATCAAATCTGTCATATCCGCGCATAAACAAATCGGGGTGCGCGATATAGCTGAAAAGGCCTGTTTCCATAGCTTCAATAAGGTCATCACGGTAACGGAAAATGCTGTCAGGATCATTGAGAAAGCCGTTGTAAATTCCGAATTTTTCATCGTCGCAATAATGGTGACCGAGTATAATATAATCGATTTCCTGCTCGTCAATTATCTCTTTAAGCCAAGGGAGATATTTTTTGAAATACTCGCATTCAAGACCGAGTTTAATGCTGATTTTGTCTTTGTATTTTTCACGAAGAGACTTTATGCTGTCACAGTAACCTTTAAGTTCGCTTTCGTGCATTCTCATATTTGATACGAAAGCTGAGTCAAATTTCCACGGTGAATGGTCAGCGAAGCCGATTTCGTCAAAACCTGCTTCAATAGCGGCGAGCACATATTCCTCGTCGCGACCTGTTGCGTGAAAACATCTGCTTGTATGTGTATGATAATTATATTTCATCAGCCGATACCACCCATCACTGCGCCTGCAATAAGAACAAGAATGCAGAGTCCGCAGAAAATGTATTTACAAAGAGGATAGAACCAATTGCCCAGAGGCTTGGCTCTTGATTTGTTGACTTCCTTTTCAACGAATTTCTTACCGAGTACCCAGAAGAACATAATACCGGCAAGACCTGCGCCGAGAGGACAGATATAGATTGAAACAATGTCCATCCAGTCAGAAACAATGCCCTGAATAAGCAGTGAAACCCCGAGACCTATGACGCCGATAATGATACACGCGGGTACTCTGCCGAGGTTAAGGCGTTCCTGCAATGTGGCAACAGGTGTTTCATAAAGGTTAATAAGAGATGTAAGACCTGCAAAGAATACAGCCACGAAAAAGATGATGGCAATAATATTTCCGCCGGGCATAGCCTTGAAAAGATTTGGCAGGAAAATGAACATCAGTCCCGGACCACCCTGATCAAGCTGAGCTCCTGTTGTCGCCATAGCGGGAATAATAACAAGACCTGCAAGCATTGCAGCCATGGTATCAAAGAAAGCGACATTTCTTGCTGAACGGGGGATATCTTCTTTATCTGAAAGATATGAGCCGTAAATCAGTGTGCCGTTGCCTGCAACCGAAAGAGAGAAGAAAGCCTGTCCGAGAGCATATATCCAGGTTTTTATGTTGAGAAGAGCTGACATATCAACGTTAAAGATATATTTATATCCGTCTTTTGCGCCGGGCTGGAATGCAATGTATATGCCGAGACCGAGGAAAAGGAAGAAAAACAGAGGCATCATAATCTTGTTGGCTTTTTCAATACCTGATCCGACACCGAAAATGAGAATCGCAATAGCGATTACAAGGGCGGCAATCTGCCATAAGTTATTGCCGAATGATGATGCCATACCGACAAAAGCACTCTCAAATCCGCCTATGTTTTCGTGGGTGAGAGTTGCACCTGTAAAAGTGCCGAGCATATATTTGAGAATCCATCCCATAACAACTGTATAACCGATTGCGAGAGCGAGTGAGCCGAGAGCAGGTATAACGCCTACAGCCTGACCGAGTCTTTTTTTGTTTTTTGTTTCCATAGCATATCCGAAAGCATCTATGGGACCTGAGCGTGTTGCTCTGCCGAAGCTCATTTCACCGACAACACCTGTTGAACCGATGAGTATAACGAAAATAAAATAGGGAATAAGAAAAGCACCGCCGCCGAAAAGAGAAACTCTGGTGGGGAAAAGCCATATATTGCCCATACCTACAGCTGAGCCGATACATGCCATAATAAATCCCCAACGGCTGGCGAATGAATCACGTTTTTTATCCATGCAATCCACCTCCGTGAAAAATATAATTAATGATAACACAATCTTGTCGATAACGCAAACAATTTACGATAAAAAATGCAGAAATCTTAGATTTAATTATGAAAGTTTTAGTTTAAACAATAGAGTTATATATAACGCTTTATGATTAATATAAACCTTTGTGACTTTTTCTCCACATAGTGTTGCATTTAATTGCAGAATGTTGTATAATAAATCATATCTTCATAATAAAGGAGAATTCATATGGAAAATAAACCCGATGGCAGAAGAGTCAGAATGACTAAAATGTTGCTTAAAAATGCACTCATTGAAATAATGAAAGATAAATCCATTCATCTGATAAGCATCAAAGAAATCTGTGAGGTTGCAGATGTCAACAGAAGCACATTTTACAGACACTATAACACACAGTATGATCTTTATGATGAGATTATAGACGATATCGCAACAGAAATCGGCGGCATATATAAAGATGATTTTACTACTGTTCTGTTTCTTACAAAGGTGCTTGAATATATTGAGAGTAAGAGAGACACTTTCCTTGTTATTCTCAGTGATAACGGCAAGGTCAGTCTCGGTGAAGCCTTTGTTATTTTTACCGGCAGATTCATTGATCACAACAATACAAGTGAGCTTGTTACATATGTAATGGAATTTATTGCGGCCGGTCTTACAAGTACCATCTGGTCGTGGCTCAACAAAGAAAACAGACGCCCTGCAGGAGATGTTGCAAGAATGCTTCACAATCTTATGACACACGGTCTCGGAAGAGTCATAAAACTCTCAGGGGTACTAAAGGAAATGCAGCAGGAAAATAAAGTCAACAACTAAAAAGATACGCAGAGATTACGGTGAAACGAATCTCTGCGTTTGTTTATGCATATTCTAAAATTTTTCTGCAGCCGAAAGCAACGACAAGTGCCGTGAGTGTGTTGACTACGCTCATAGCCAGCAGGGGAATATTATAATAAAATGGCATTGTCATAAAAACAGCAACGGCTGTGAAGATGCCGGGTAAAGAGAAAATCATTACCAACAGAAAATAAAACAGAATGATGAATTTTTTCTTGTCGGATTCGCCGAAAATCTTTTTAAGAAGCAGATTGACACTTATAATCAGAAATGCAAAGCTGATTCTCGCAATCACCATTGCAATTGCATCTGTTATTGCGATGCCGCAGATGAAATAAATCGGCAGACAGCAGAGCAGGCTTTCTGTCACGGTTGAGGGGATTTCGCTTTTTATCATATAGAGAAGCTTTTTATATGATGACTCGGGAATAAGATAAATGTAAGGATAACTCAGCTCTTTTGCCCATCTTCCTGAAACTATGCTCATAGTCATCATATATATACTCAGTGCAAAAACTGCAATGGGTTCATCTCTGAAAAGCATAGCCGACACAGCAGTGAAAGCAACCATCACCAGAGACAATGTTGAGAGAAGAAATTTTTTGCTTCGTCTGTTTTCAATTTTATGCTTTTCAGCAATCACAGCTGCACCGAAACCTTTGGTTATGCCGATTTTGCCTGTTTTGACATTACGCGGAGCATTTTCTGAGGCCTTGCCCTCTTTTCTTGCTGATATGGCAGAGAAAGAGTTTTCGGTGCTCTGAAGCACATCTTCATAATAATCGCTGTTTATAAATCTTATGGCAACTCTGTAAAGTACCCAGAAAAGCACGCAGTAACCCACGCCGAAGAGTATATCCGTGATATTGCCTGAAATGCATCCTGAAATCGCAAGAGCAATCATACCGCTGACGGGGAAAAGTCTTGCGAGGGGTGTTTGGGTAACCTCAATGAGATTTGGGATATTTATGCCGCCGTTTATATAGGCGAGATAAAGGGCATACACTCCGAAAGCAGCTATGAGGGCAGTATAGATGCCTTTGACGGTCTTTCGTTTTTTATCGTCAGATGATGTCAGGGAATATAGCACCATAGCTGTCATCTGCGACAGAAATACCGTAATGCCGTAGCCTATGAGAATATAAACGAGCACCTCAAAGCCGACTGCGTATGTAGCGCAGATTGTGCCTGACTGGAAGAGAATAAAAAAACCGAGCATCAGTGAGCGGCCAAGCTGTTGCACAAGCCCGAAAGATAAAACAGTATTCTGTTTAAGGGGCGAGGTGAATATGAGATTGACATCCTGCATTGAAAACATTGAAGCTCCGTTATAAAAACCGTTTTTGCTGATGAGGACAAAAATCAGAGTGTAAAGAGCAAAAATTATGGCATAGAGCTCATTTATATCGCGGGCATAGTGAATATCAGTATAACCTGCAGATGTGAATACCGAGCCGACCATAATAGCTATCATAATAAGAGCAGGTATAAGCTTCGACGGAGTCCTTATATATTCAAGTATGCCGTTTTTCAGCTTTTTAGCTGTCAGATAAATCAGTGCCTTCAATTGTTATCACCGCTTTCTGTTATGCTGAAAAACAGCTCTTCAAGGCTTTCGGATGAGTCGTTGATGCTCTTCTGAGCTTTGAGTTTTCCGCCTACCATAATATAGGCAGTATCCCAGAAAGTTTCTACGCTGTCGAGCATGTGGGTGCTGATAAGAACACTTGAACCCTGATCTCTGAGCTCAGTGAATAATTCCTTGAGCTGCTTTATGGCGTGAGGATCAAGACCCATCATAGGCTCGTCGAAAATAACAACCTTGGGCTTGTGCACAAGGGCACAGCATATGGAAAGCTTCTGCTGCATACCTTTTGAGAGTTCCTTGCCGAGCTTGTCTTTTTTATCATAAAGCTCAAAGCGTTTGAGAAGTTCATCGCCGTAGGTGTCGTCAAGGGGCATATTATAGGCTCTGAGCATAAACTGAAGGTGTTCTCCTACAGTCAGCATATCATAAACAGCCGGCATTTCGGGTATATATCCCAGCATAGCCTTGGCCTCTTTTGATTTGTTGTTTATGCCGTCGATTGTGATTTCGCCGTCGAAACGAAGAAGTCCCGTGATGCACTTTATGATAGTGCTTTTACCTGCGCCGTTGGGACCGATGAGCACAGCTATTTCACCGGGAGCGATATTAAAGCTTATATTGTCATTGGCGAGTACCTTGCCGTATTTTTTAGTTACTTCATTGACGTTTAACATAATTTAACTCCTTTGAGATAAAACACTAGATACATTTTATCACATATATGCCCGATTGTGTAGCCTTAAAATGAAAAAGTCTCAATTTTATATGCAGGAAAGTTATTGAAAAATAAAGCGGAATGTGTTATTATAAACAAAATATGTGAAAACGAAACTCATAAAGACAAGGAGAAATAAAAAATGAGAGTTATTATAAAAGACAATCCTATTGATATTTCATATGAAGCCGCCGAGCTTATTGTAAAGCAGATCAATAATAATCACGGCAGTGTACTCGGCTTTGCAACAGGTGCATCACCCGTTGAAACATATAAGAGAATTATCGAAAAATATGAAGCAGGCGAGGTTAGCCTTAAATACATCACAACATTCAACCTTGACGAATATGTAGGTCTGTCTCAGGATAACGTAAACAGCTATTACTATTTTATGCAGGATAACCTTTTCGGCAAGACTGATGTTGATGCAAACAGAATCAACTTCCTTTCAGGCGAGGCTGAAAACCTTGAAGAAGAATGTCAGAGATATTACAACCGAATCCGTGAATGCGGCGGCATTGATATTCAGCTCCTCGGCATCGGTACCAACGGCCATATCGGCTTCAATGAGCCCGGTGATAAGTTTGCAGATATCCCGTTCCCTGTAAAGCTCACACAGAGCACCATCGACTCAAACAAGAAATACTTTGAAGCTGTCGGCGACACAATGCCTGAATATGCTCTTACCATGGGTATTGGCGACATTATGCGCAGCAGAAAGATTATTCTTATTGCAACAGGCGAGAGCAAGGCTAAGGCTGTCAAAGAGCTTGTTGAAGGTGAGGTTTCACCTGCTTGTCCCGCAACAATACTTCAGATGCACGCTGATGTAACGATCTTCCTTGATAAAGCTGCTGCATCACTTTTAGGAGAGAAAAAATGAGTTTAGGCGTAGCTGAAAAGCTTAAAGTCAGTCCGAAAATTAAAAGCATAACCGTCACTGAAGACAGAAATATCACTCTTAAGTGGTCAAAGGTGCCTCTTGCCGAAAAATATGCGGTTAAAAGGGCAACCGAAGCTGACGGCGAATTCGAACATCTCATATGGGTCAAAAAGTGCGAATTCACCGATGAAACAGCTGAGGAAAATGTAACTTATTGGTATAAGATTACTGCCTGGAAAAAGCTTGAGGGCAAGAAAACCTCAACCAAAACAAGCGGTGTCAAAGCAGCTGTTATTTCAGATATTGCGGCTCCGAGAAAAATCTCTGTCAAGTCCAAGGGCAAAAAGGTTGCAATTGAACTCAAGTGGAAAAATCCCGAGGGTACAGACGGATGTATTATCGGCAGAAGAAATGACTTCTTTTCACAGATTATTCCCATAGGCAAAGTCAATGGCGAAAGCTTCACCGATGAGGGCGTTGTCAGCGGTCAGCCATATCATTACAGTCTGCAGTGTTTCAGCAAGACAGATGAAAAAGAGCTTTACGGCAATTTCAGTCAGGAGTATCATTGCATACATCTGGACTGTGGCAGAATTATGGAGGCAAAGGCATCTTTAGGCAAAAGAGTGAATCTTTCTCTCAGACTTGTTGCAGGTGCCGACGGATATATCATCGAAAGAAGCGAATCAAAAGACGGTGAGTTTATTCAGGTTGGCAAACTTGATTCGGGACTTACTTTGCGTTTCAGTGATAAGGCACCAAAGGCTATGAAAACCTATTATTACCGCTGCAAGGCTTTTAAAGCTGTTGAAGGTGAAATTTTTGAGAGCATTCCGAGTGCACCAAAGGCTGTCAGAGTTAAATTCTGAGCCTGATTGATAAATTGAATAATTATTGAGATTAAAGACTGTTCAGCGACTGAGCAGTCTTATTTTTTATATCTGACAGAGGTGTTTTTTTGCCAAATCCATTGCAAGAAAAGCAAATATATAGTATAATAAAGATTATTTATTCTCGCTGAAAGGAGCAGGTATGAAAAATAATTCTTTCGATTGGTTCAAGCTTGATAATGCAGCCAAGATTTTTCCGGGTCAGAACTCGAGAACCTGGTCAAATGTCTTTCGTTTGAGTGTTCAGCTTAAGCAGAAAATTGATCCCGAAGTGCTTTCTGAGGCACTGAAAGCCACACTGAAAAGAATCCCGAGCTTTGATGTCAGAATCAGACGCGGATTATTCTGGTACTATTTTGAAAAAAATCCCAATGTGCCTGCGGTTTTACCCGATATAAAGAATCCCTGCTACCGTATTAAGTTTAAAGAAAATAACGGATTTCTTTTCCGTGTTTTCTACAGAGATGACAGAATAAGTATTGATGTTTATCACGCCTTGTGTGACGGTTACGGAGCCTCGGTGTTTATTTTCACTCTCGTAGGTGAATATCTCAGACTTAAAGGTGAGGATGTAACTTATAATCAGTTTGTTCTTGATGTCAGTGACAGTCCCAGAGACAGCGAGGTTGAGGATTCCTACAGCCGTTATGCAGATTCAAAGGTACCCTATGACAGAAAAGACAAATGGGTTTATCATGCCAAGGGTACCAGGATGCCTATGCATATGACCAACTTCACTGTCGGATATATGTCATTCAAAGAGCTTTACGCCGTTGCTAAAAGTTACGGTGTTACAGTTACGGAGTTTCTTGCGGCAATTCTTCTGGACATTCATTACAGAAAGCAGTTGAGTGAAAATAAAAATCAGAGGGAAATCTGTGTCCAGATACCCGTTAACCTTAGAAAAGCTTTCCCGAGCGAAACACTCAGAAATTTTGTGCTGTGTCTGAGAGTCAAGCTCAATCCCAATCTTGGTGAATACACCTTTGATGAAATTGTCAGAAGTGTTTCATTGCAGTTAAAGCTTGCCAATGACCCGAAGCTCATTAACTCACTGATGACTCAGAATATGAAGCTTGAGCGTAATCCCGTTACAAAGCATCTGCCATTAGTGGTTAAGGATTTAGGCGTAGCTATAGGCTTTCTTATTACGGCTGAGCAGACAACGTCGACTTTGATTTCTAATCTCGGTGCTGTCAGATTGCCTGAGAGTGTAGAGAAGCATATTGAAAAAGCTGTTCTTTTCACCGGCCCGGGTAAGGTCAACGGTGCAAGATGCGGAGTTATGAGCATCGGTGATAGGTTTGCATTCAGCTTTTCAAACTGCTACAAAGAAAGCGATATAGAAAGAGAATTTTTCACCCGTCTTGTTAAAATGGGTGTTCACGTTAAAATTGAAAGTAACAGAGACTAAAGGAGAATCTTATGTCATATTGTGTTAATTGCGGTGTTGAACTTGACGACAGTGCAAAAAAATGCGCTCTTTGCGACACACCGGTTATAAATCCCGCAAAGCCTGAAAATATTTCAGAAAAAACAGTTTCCCCTTTTTCAGGTGAGGTACATATGCCAAAAACCGTAAAAGTAAGGTTTTTAGCTGCTCTTGTATCTATTATAATGCTTGTTCCTAATATGGCTTGTTTCCTTGTGAATATGCTGATTTTACCGGGGAATTTCTGGTCAGCTCATATTATTTCCACAAGCTTTCTTATATGGGTAATTTTCGTTTTACCTCTCTTTATGAAAAACCACAAGACATATTTTATGTGGGCTTTTGATACTGTAGCGGTGGGCGCCTATACATTTCTGCTGATGAATGCATTGAATGCACTTCAATGGTACCCCACATGCGCTCTGCCTATTATAGTGCTTCTTTCGGCAATGGTGCTTTTTTACATCATATGGGTACGCAGAAAGAAACGCTCAGGTATACTCAAAGCTCTTGCAATATGCGCTGAGATAGCTCTTGCATTCCTTTTCGGAGGATTACTCTTATCTTTTGCAGGAGTTAAATATACCCTTGAAATCGGCGTTATAGTTTTCGCCTGCATAGTGGCAGTTGTAGGTTTTCTCGCTTACTGTTACAAGAGCGAAAACATGAGAAAATGGCTGTCAAAGAAACTTTTTGCATGAGGTTAAATTTTGGATAAATATCAGATACTCAAACAATATTTCGGCTATGATGATTTCCGTCAGGGACAGCTGACCGCTATAGATTCAATTCTTTCAGGCGAAGACACTGTTGCCATAATGCCTACGGGCGGCGGAAAAAGCATATGCTTTCAGGTGCCTGCAATGATGATGAGGGGAATTACTATTGTAATTTCACCTCTTATATCACTGATGAATGATCAGGTCAGAGCCCTGAGTCAGTGCGGAATCCCTGCTGCTTATCTTAACACCTCTCTTGATGAAAAGGCTGTAGCCAAGGTGCTTTCCGAGGCTGCGACAGGTCAGTATAAAATTATATATGTTGCTCCCGAAAGATTGCTTACTCATAGTTTCAGAAATCTTTGCAATAATATTGAGGTTTCTTTTATAGCTATAGACGAGGCTCATTGTGTCTCACAGTGGGGACAGGATTTCAGACCGGGATATCTCGATATAAAAGAGTTTATAGACTCTTTCACCGTACGCCCCACGGTTGCCGCCTTTACTGCAACGGCAACAGAAATTGTAAAAGAAGATATCTGCCGTTTGTTGGGACTCAGAAATCCCAAGGAAATTGCAACGGGATTTGACAGAGAGAATCTCTATTTTGAGGTTGTTAAAACCAGAGATAAACTGACGGCTCTTAAAAGATATCTCGACCTTTATTCAGGCGGCAGCGGAATAATATACTGCAGCACAAGAAAAAATGTTGACGAGCTTTTCTATGAACTCAAAAATGACAATATAGCCGTTACAAGGTACCATGCAGGTCTGTCTAAAAATGAAAGAAAGCTCAATCAGGACAGCTTCATCAATGATGAAACGCCTGTTATAGTGGCAACAAATGCTTTCGGTATGGGTATAGATAAATCAAATGTATCTTTTGTTATTCACTACAATATGCCGGGAGATATAGAGAGCTATTATCAGGAAGCCGGCAGAGCAGGCAGAGACGGAAGTGACGCAAACTGTGTTCTTTTGTTTTCACCGTCAGATATTATACTTCAGAAGTGGTTTATCAATAATGCTGAAGATAATGAGCATCTCAGCGAAAATCAGCAGAAAGAATTGAAAAAGCTGCGCCTCGAAAAGCTTCAGCAGATGGTGAGCTACTGCAAAGACGAGATATGTCTTCGCAACCACATTCTTCGATATTTCGGTGAAAATCCTACTCAGAGATGCGGCAACTGCTCATTCTGCACAGGAAACACATCGAGTGTTGACGTAACTCTTCAGGCTCAGAAAATTTTCTCGGCTATAAGACGCATCAAAGAAAAAGAAACTGCGGGAGTTGTTATTGATATACTCAAAGGTAACAGCAGTGAGAAAATAACTGAAAATAAATATGACGAGCTTTCTGTTTTTGGTATTATGAATGACAGTGCCGAATCACAGATTGAGCTTTATATAGAATATTTCATAAAGAGACAGCTTATTTCAAGAGACGGCAACGGTATTCTCAGTCTGGAAAACAGCGGTAAAGAGGTGCTTTTCAAAGGCAGAAAAATCAGAAAGCTTATTCCCGGCAGAAAAAATAAAGACGACCAGCCTTCGTCGCTTGATTTAAGATTGCTCACAGAACTCAAAATCATCAGAAAAGATATTGCAAACAAAAGCGGTATGCCGGCATTTGTTATCTTTACAGATAAAACTCTCGAGTCTATGGCAAGGTACAAGCCTAAGGATGAAAAAGAGCTGTTGCTTATTCCGGGCGTCGGTCAGAAAAAAGCCGAAAAATACGGAAAAATATTCCTTCAACATATCAACAGAAAATAAATTGCTATTAAAAACTCAGGAAAGGATTTGAAAATATGAGCCGAAAACAATGGTATGTATTACCCTCAGACAGAGAATTGGCTGAGGATATCACAGCGCAATATGATATAGAGCCTTTCCTTGCTCATCTTCTTGTGTCAAGAGGTATTACCGACGACCTTGAACTTGAGGATTTCTGCTTTGATTCTGCAGAGCTTATTGACCCGTATGAACTTAAAGATATGGACAAAGCTGTTGAAAGAATAAAGCAGGCAATTGCAGACGGAGAAAAAATTGCCGTTTACGGTGACTATGATGCCGACGGTGTAACTGCAACAGCACTGTTGTATCTCTATTTCAAATCAATAGGCGTCAGTGTCAGAACATATATCCCCGACAGAAACTCAGAGGGTTACGGTCTTAATATCAACGCCATAAGAAGTCTCTGCGAAGAGGGGATTCAGCTTATAATCACCGTTGATAACGGAATTTCAGCTCACGGTGAAGCCGAATATATTAAAGAACTCGGTATGGATCTTGTAATTACCGACCACCATAAAGCCACAGAAAATTTACCCGAGGCAGTTGCCATTGTCAACCCTCACAGACTCGACTGCCCGAGCACATATAAAGATTACTGCGGAGTAGGTGTAGCTTTCAAGCTGATATGCGCTCTGAGCGATAAAGACTCAAATGAGATTCTCAGGGAATACGCAGATATCATTACCGTTGGTACCATCGGCGATGTAATGCCTCTTATAGGTGAAAACCGCAAAATAGTCAAAGCGGGTCTCGAGCTTATCAACAATGGCGGCAATAAGGGTATCGCTGCTCTGAAAGAAGCAAGCGGCATGAAAGATAAACATCTCAGCAGCACTTCGGTTGCTTTTTCCGTTGTACCCAGAATAAATGCCATAGGCAGAATGTCTCACGCAAGCAAGGCTCTTGATGTACTTATAGGTGAAAGCAGAGAAGAGGCAAAACAGAGAGCTGTCGAAATCGACTCTTCCAACGCTGAAAGACAAGAGAAAGAACGCGAAATCTTAGCTGAGGTTCAGAATCAGATAGACAGCAATCCCGAGCTTCTCAATGAGAGAGTGCTTATATTCTCAGGCAAAAACTGGCACGGCGGTGTTATAGGCATTGTTGCTGCAAGACTCGTCGGAAAATACGGCAAGCCCTGCTTCGTCATAACCGATGACGGTGAATTTGCAAAGGGCTCAGCAAGAAGTATAGAGGGATTCTCTCTTTATGATGCCGTATCTTCGGCTTCGGACTTATTGATACATTACGGCGGTCACGTGTTGGCGGCAGGCTTCGGAATGAAAAGCGAAAATATTGAAAAATTCAGAGAAGCTATTTATGCATATGCCAAGAGTGTCGATATGCCTTTCGCTAAAAATATAATAGATTGCAAACTCAGACCTGCAGCCGTTGAGGCTGATATATTGCCTCTGATTGAGTCGCTTGAGCCTTTCGGCGCGGGCAACCCACAGCCGATTTTCGGCCTTTACGGGGTGACTCTGTCAGATGTTCAGCCTATAGGCGGCGGTAAGCATTTAAGACTCACGGTGAAAAAAGACGCAAGCACCATAACGGCAGTTTATTTCGGTATGGCTCCCGACAAGTTTCTTTATAAGCCGGGAGATGTTATAGATCTTGCCGTAAGACTGGAAAAAAACGAATATATGTCTCAGATAAAGGTAGGCGTATATGTCAAAGATATAAGAATGTCAGGCACTGATGACCTGAGATATTTAAAGAGTGTCAGACTTTATGAGAAGCTCAGACGAAAAGAGATACTCACCAAAAAGCAGTGGGAATTTCTTAAAATAGAAAGACAGCAGATAGCCGAGGTTTACCGCTATATCAAAAAATGCGGCGGTTGGTATGCTGATACTGACCTTTTATGCTACCGTCTCGGTGACGACGGTGCAGGAGCCTGCAAAATTCTGACGGCTATAGATATTCTCTGTGAACTCGGAATTTTCAGAAAAGAAAATGACGGAGTTTCCATTGCAGATACAGAACGCAAGGTCGACCTTGAAAATTCAGAATTATTAAGATATATCAACAGTATGCAGTAAGAAAGGGGAGAGATAAATGCAGGAATACCAGCAGCAGTTTATAAAACTGAAAGAAAAGCTCAGCGAAAGCCTCAGTAAAGAAGATATTCAAAAAATTGAGAAAGCTTTTTCAATTGCCGACGAAGCCCACAAAGAGCAGAGACGCCGCAGCGGAGAGCCTTATATTATCCATCCTCTTGCCGTTGCCACAATCCTTTCGGATATGGGTATGGATACTGACTCAATATGCGCAGCTCTTCTTCACGATGTCGTTGAGGATACTCCCACAACAGCAAAAGAGATAAGAGATATCTTCGGTGAAGATGTTGAGCTTCTCGTTGAGGGTGTAACAAAGCTCGGTCAGATTCCTTTCGCTGCCAGCAAGGAAGAAGAACAGAGTGAAAACATCAGAAAAATGTTCCTTGCAATGTCGAGGGATATCAGAGTTATCATCATAAAACTTGCCGACAGAGTCCATAATATGCGTACTCTCAGGTTTATGCCTGAGGAAAAACGCAGATATAAGGCAAGAGAGACTCTCGAAATCTATGCGCCCTTGGCTCACCGTCTCGGTATCAGAGCATTTAAAGAGGAACTTGAGGATTTAGCTATCAGCTTCCTCGACCCTGTTGCCTATGAAGAAATCGGCAAAACTCTTTCAGAGCAGGTGGAATCAAGACAGTCTTTCCTTGATAATATCAAAGATGAGATATCAGACAGAGTAAAGCAGGAAGTGCCCAATGTCCACATTGCAGGCAGAATCAAGAGCGTACACGGAATTTACCGTAAGACATATATGCAAAACAGAACTATCGATGAGATCTATGATATCTATGCCGTAAGACTTATAGTCGATTCTGTCTATGAGTGTTACTGCTGTCTCGGTATCATTCACGATATGTTCAATCCCATTCCCGGCAGATTCAAAGACTATATCTCCACTCCTAAACCAAATATGTATCAGTCGCTTCATACCACTGTTATAGGCAAGGCGGGCATTCCCTTTGAAGTTCAGATAAGAACATGGGAAATGCATCATACGGCAGAGTACGGTATTGCAGCTCACTGGAAGTATAAATTAGGTGTCAGCGGTAAGGTCAAGTTTGAAGAGAGACTTTCATGGATAAGACAGCTTCTTGAAACTCAGCAGGACAGCGACGATGTTGAGGATATTGTCAAGACCATCAAGACTGACTTTGTCCCCGAAGAAGTTTTTGCATTCACACCCAAGGGTGATGTTATTTCACTGCCTATGGGCTCTTGCATTATAGACTTCGCCTATGCCATTCACTCGGCTGTAGGAAACAAGATGATAGGTGCCAAGGTTGACGGCAGAATCACTACCCTTGACCATAAGATAAACAACGGCGAAATTATTGAAATTCTCACTAAAAACGGCAAGGGACCCAGCCGTGACTGGATAAAAATTGCAAATACAACTCAGGCCAGAACAAAGATAAAGAGCTGGTTCAAAAAAGAAAAACGCGAAGAAAACATCGCTGAGGGTAAGGCTGAAATCGAAAGAGAGTTCAGCCGCAACCGTATCAGTTTGCCTGAAAAGCAGATGATGGAATTCCTCAGCAAAATAGCTGAGAGACAGCACTGCAACGGTGTTGATGAGTTTTTTGCAGCTATAGGTTACGGCGGTATAAGTCTTATGAAGATTATGCCTCGTATCAAAGACGAATATACCAAGCTGGTAAAAGAGACTCAGCCTGAAATTGTGGAGGTTGAACCCAATAAACCTCCTGTCAAGCGAGTCAAGAGCGCCGAGGGCATTATCGTTGAGGGTATCGACAACTGCCTTATCAAGTTTTCGCGTTGTTGCGACCCGTTGCCCGGTGATGAGATTATCGGCTTTATAACAAGAGGCCACGGTGTATCTATCCATACAAGAAAGTGCTCAAATGTACCGAGAGATGTGACAAAAGCAGCAGAGCCTGAAAGATGGATCAATGCTTATTGGGACACCAAGGTGCAGAACAGCTATCGTGTAACTCTGGCTGTCACCTGTATGAATAGAGTAGGTATGCTGGCTGATATATCAGCGGTTATTGCAAATATGCACGTTATGATACATTCAATTTTCACTAAAGACGGTTCCGACGGTAGATGCACTGTCTATCTGACTATTACGGTCAACGGTGCCGAGCATCTTAAGAGCGTCTGCGAAAAGCTCAAGAAAGTCAAAGGTGTATTATCAACAGAGCGTTCAGGCTTATAATAACTCCGTGTTTTTGATTACTTTTCCGCGTCAGGAAAAAGTAATGCCTGTCCGGCGAGGACAATACCTAAGATAAGGAATTTAATCTATGAAAGCAGTTATACAACGTGTTACAAGAGCGAGTGTAACCGTAGATAATAAAATAATCGGAGAAATCGGCCAAGGCTTCCTTGTGCTTTTAGGAGTCGTTGACGGTGACACAGAAGAAGAAATGAAGCTCCTTGCCAAAAAGACGGCAGGTATCAGAATCTTCACCGACGAAAACGATAAAATGAATCTTTCTCTCGATCAGGTGGATGGCGAGGTGCTTGTGGTGTCTCAGTTCACCCTTTGCGCAGATACTTCTCACGGCAGAAGACCGAGCTTTATTTCATCTGCCAAACCTGATGTTGCCGAGGATTTATACCTGAAATACTGTCAGGAGCTTCGTAATCTCGGTGTTAAAAAGGTTGCTACAGGTGAATTCGGAGCCGACATGAAAGTTGAGCTTTTAAACGACGGCCCCGTTACAATAATTATGGATACGAACGATTGGAAGAAGTGATGTTATGGCTGTGAAAGTCACTAATATATCCTTTCCCGGATTTTGTGCCAACTGTTATCTTGTGACTGATATGGCAACGAATGAAAGCTTGCTCGTTGACCCGGGCGCTTACGGAGAAAGACAAAAGGAATATATAAAATCTCAGGGTGTAGACAACCTTAAATATATTTTGCTCACTCACGGCCATTTTGACCATATGCTCGGCGTTGAAAGATTCCGTCAGGAATTGGGCGGTAAGGTCGTTATTCACACCGACGATGAAGACAAGCTCTCAAGTGCTGCAGGCAGTCTCTACAGTCACTTTGACAGAGAAAATCCCTTTGCTCCCGCCACTGCTGATATTACAGTAAAAGACGGTGATAATCTGCCTTTCGGAAACGAGACTATTGAGGTTATACATACTCCCGGTCACACCAAAGGGGGAGTGTGCTATAAAATCCGCGACTTGCTTTTCACCGGTGATACTCTTTTCAAGGGTACTATCGGCAGAGTAGACTTCCCTGACAGCGATGAAGATGAGATGCTCAGTTCTCTTATCAAACTTGACAAGCTGGATATGGATTATAAGATTTATCCCGGCCATGAGGGTGTTACTACCCTTGAATTTGAAAAGAAAGCTAACCAATATATGAAACTTGCTCACAGGAGAGGAATATAAATACAATATGTATCTTATAAATAAAAATAACTCATATCATTATGAGATGGAAAATCTTATAAGAGTCTTTTTGCCTGATGTTAAAATTGTCAGAGCTGAGGACACTGCCGAGGACGAAGACTATTGTCTTCTGACTTTGGAAGGCAACAAAATCAGCATCAGACTTTCTCTTGAAGGCAAAAACTATGACAGCCAGGGCGTATTCTGCCTCGACTGCAGAGCTTTCTCTGAAAGCGAAGACAGCTATTTTGAGAGAAAAATGGCAGTTATGCTCTATGATATGCTTCGTGAAATTACAGGCTATACTCCGCCTTGGGGAATTCTTACAGGTGTGCGTCCGGCCAAACTTATGACAAAGCTCATAGCTTCTCAGGGTCAGGAAAATGCAGTGGACTATTTTATTAATGAGCTTAAAGTGAGTCAGGATAAAACAAATCTTGCGCTGATGGTGTCAAAAAATGAGACTCCGATAATCGAAGGCTCAAAGGCTGACTCATATTCACTATATCTGTCAGTGCCTTTCTGTCCTACAAGATGCTCATATTGTTCGTTTATTTCTCATTCAAACGAGAGTGCAAAAAAGCTTATTCCCGAATATGTTGAAAAGCTCTGCGATGAAATTGCCGAGACAGCAAAGATAGCAAAAGACTTAAATCTCAGACTTGAGAGCGTCTATATAGGCGGCGGTACTCCTACGGTGCTGACGGCGTCTCAGCTTAAAAGGGTAACCGATACTCTCAGTGAAAACTTTGACTTATCGTGTATATCAGAATATACCATTGAAGCAGGCAGACCTGACAGCATTGACAGTGATAAGCTTGATGTAATAAAAAATTGCGGCTGCACAAGAATCAGCATAAATCCTCAGACTTTTTCAGACAGTGTGCTTAAAGAAATAGGCAGAAATCACACAAGTGCTGAGACTGTGGAAGCATTCACAAGCGCAAGAGAAAAAGGCTTCGGTAATATAAATATGGACCTGATTGCAGGACTTCCAACTGATACTCTTGAGAGCTTTGAAAAGACTCTTGACAAGGCTGTTGCACTTGAGCCTGAAAATATCACTGTGCATACTCTTGCACTCAAGCGCTCGAGTACTATTGTCACCGAGGGCAAAAAAACAAATTCGCCAACTTTGACAAGCGATATGCTCCGTCTTGTGCAACAAAAGCTGACAAAAGCAGGCTATGAGCCTTATTATATGTACCGTCAGAGCAAGAGCCTCGGCAATCTTGAAAATGTAGGTTGGGCAAAAAAAGGCTATGAGGGACTCTATAACATTTATATGATGGAAGAGTGTCATACAATTTTATCTGTGGGTGCAGGTGCCGTTATCAAGCTAAAGGCTCCTCACGGAAACGAAATAGAAAGAATTTATAACTATAAATATCCTTATGAATATATAGGCAATTTTCAGGAAATATTAAATCGGAAACAGTATATCCACGAGTTTTACTCAAAATTCAGTATATAGTTAGGATGATTTTATGCCTGATATAAGCGTCAGCTCAATCAACAGTCAGATTACAGACAATAAAGAAAAATTCATTATCAGTTGCGAAGAAGCCTATCGTAAACAGCTTGATAAAATAAGCAGTGAGATATGTCATAGCTGCGGCAGGGTGCTTGTTATGCTTGCCGGACCCAGTTCGTCGGGCAAAACAACAACTGCCAATTTATTAAAGCAAGACCTTGAAAAAAGAGGCAGACATTCCATAGTGGTGTCACTTGATGATTTTTACCGCGACCAGGATGAAAGCTTTTATTTTGAAGACGGCACTGTTGATTATGAAACGGTGAAAGCTCTCGACACAGATTATATTGTTGAGTGTATGGAAAACCTGCTTCATAAAGGAAAGGCTATGATGCCGCACTTCTCGTTTCAGACCAAAAGCCGTGAGGGCTACAGCGAGGTCTGTGTGCACGATGATGAAATTATCATAGTTGAGGGTCTTCATGCGCTAAACCCTGCTATAACCGATTGTCTCGAAAATGAAAATATCAAAAAACTCTATGTCAGTGTCTCTTCAAGAATTTACAAAGACGGCAGGGTACTGCTCAGTAAAAGAGATATGCGATTTATAAGACGTCTCATAAGAGACTATCATTTCAGAAACAGCAGTGTAGAATACACCTATTATCTCTGGAAAGGTGTCAGAATGGGCGAGGACAGATATCTTTTCCCTTTCAGCGACAGAGCTGATATCAGAATTGACTCAATTCATCCCTATGAAGTCTGCATTTTTAAAGATATTGCAATAAAACTACTTGACCATATAGGCAGTGATAGTATATACTATCATTCGGCTTCGGAGCTTAAAGATAAGCTTTCGGAATTTGTATCGCTGTCAGAAAGCGATGCACCCGAAACATCGCTGCTTAAAGAATTTATAGGATAAGGAGAAAATAATATGGCTGAAAGAAAAAAACAAACTCTGCTTACCGGTGCAGGTGTGCTTGCTATTGCAACAGTTATAGTCAAGCTCATCGGTGCAGTTTACAAAATTCCGCTTATGAATCTGCTCAGTCCTGAGGGTTACGGTTATTTCACCGGCGCTTATGCTATCTATAACCCTCTCTATGCCATTTCAATGGCCGGTCTGCCTATTGCAGTTTCAAAGCTTGTTTCTCAGAATATGGAGCTTGGCAGAATCAAGGATGCTCAGCGCATTTTCCATGTTTCGCAAAAGGTGTTCTTTTTTGTGGGTGCCGTGGGAACAATTCTTCTTATGGCTCTTGCTGCGCCTTATTCAAAATGGGTTGGTGAACCGAGAAACTACATAAGCATTCTTGTTGTTGCTCCCTGCATACTTTTCTGCTGCATGATGTCCTCGTTCCGAGGTTATTATGAGGGCCTTAAGAATATGACTCCGACAGGTGTCTCACAGGTTATTGAGGCCGCCGTAAAGCTCGGCTTCGGTCTTGCGGCAACATATGTCGCTATGAAAGGCTGGCTTAAGAGCTATAATGCCGATATTCTTGATGACGGTATTGCTACTGTCTTTGGTATTGAGGTTACAAGTGAGGCTGAGGCGCTTGCTGCTATGTATCCTTATGCTGCGGCTGTTGCTATTTCAGGCGTTACTTTCGGCTCAGTACTCGGTCTTGTTTATCTTTTCATTATGTATAAAATCAAAGGCTTCGGCTTTACAAGGGAAGAGCTTGTAAATTCTCCTGCAGCTGAAAGCGACAAGTCAATTATGAAGCAGATTATCCGCACTGCTGCACCTATTGCTTTTTCATCGGTGGTGCTCAATCTCTCAAACCTTATTGACGACACAACCATCAGAACAAGACTTAAATTTGCTCTCGAAACAGGCTATGATGTGATAAAAGAGATGTATAGTGAGGCTCTCACTCTCTCAGGTACTCTTGACGAGGGTATTTCGAACTACCTTTACGGCACTCACGGCTCTGTGCTCAATATCAAGAATCTCATCCCCACTATCACACTTACACTCGGTATCAGTGCAATTCCAGCTCTGACTGCCGCCTGGGCAAATAAAAATAAAAAGGATATCAAGGTTACGGTTGAGTCCACTCTCAGAGTAACTATGATGATTGCAATGCCCGCAGGCTTCGGCATAGCAGCTCTGGCAAGACCTATTCTCAACCTGCTTTATCATTCTGAGTCGGCTATGTTCTCAATAGCTGAGCCTTTGCTTGTGATTTACGGCCTCGGACTTTTCCTCTTTGCGGCAACATCACCTATGACAAATATGCTTCAGGCTGTCGGCAGAATGGATATTCCTATCAAATCTATTGCAATAGGTTCGTGTGCAAAGATTCTGCTTAACTTTATTCTTATAGGTAATCCTGCAATCAATATCAAAGGCGCCCCCATCAGCACAACGGTTTGTTATATTATAATTTTTGCTATTAACCTTACTTCTCTTCTCAGAGTGACTAAAGTCAGGATCGATTTTGTATCAGTTTATCTTAAACCTTTTATAAGCGGTCTGCTTTGCGGTGCTGTAGCATTTGCTTCAAACTGGCTTATAGTTGAAAAATTGGGCATTGAAAGCCGTCTCGTCTGCATAGTTTCAGTAGGTTTAGGCGGTATTACCTATGCAATTTCTATGCTTATATTTAAAGGAATTGTAAAAGATGATGTTTTAATGCTTCCAAAAGGAGAAAAAATTGCAAAAGTCCTTGCAAAATTTGGATTCTTAGGGTAAAATATATCCATTGAGGTATTGATATGGAAAATTTTGAATTCAAGGATAAATACTCGATTGACGATCTGTTGAGGATAATGGAAATTCTCCGTTCTCCCGGCGGTTGTCCGTGGGATGCTGAGCAGACTCACGAGAGTATTAAAACAAGCTTTATCGAAGAAACCTATGAGGTTATTGAAGCTATCAATAAAAAAGATAAAGACCTTTTGCAGGAAGAGCTCGGCGATGTGCTTTTGCAGGTTGTCTTTCATGCTCAGATGGAAAAGGAAGCAGAAAGCTTTGATTTCAGTGATGTAACCGACGGAGTCTGCAAAAAGCTTATCGAAAGACATCCTCATGTTTTTGGTGAGGTCAAGGTCAGCGGTACCGAAGAGGTTTTAAGCAATTGGGACGATATCAAGCGCAAGTCCAAAGGTCAGAAGACTCAGGGCTCCTCAATGCTCAAAGTACCTAAAGAGCTTCCTGCTCTTATGAGAGCTCAGAAAATTCAGTCGAAGGCAAAAAAAGCCGGATTTGATTGGGATGATATGTCAGGTGCTTTTGAGGCTCTTGAAAGTGAAATCAAAGAGCTGAAGAATGCCGTTGATACTCACGACAGTGACGCAATAGAAGATGAATTCGGTGATGTGCTGTTTTCATGTGTTAATATTGCAAGATTTATCGGTGTTGATTCGGAGCAATCCTTAAGCCGTGCCAATGATAAATTTATGTCTCGTTTTCTTGTGGTTGAAAAACTTGCCGCCGAAAGAGACATTGATATGAAAAATACGCCCATTGATGAGCTGGATAAGCTTTGGGATGAGGCGAAGAAAATTTTAGTATCCAATCGGGAGTAATCTCGTGGAAAATATAAAATAAATTTATTTGGAGGAAAAAACAAATGAATAAAACTGAATTAATCAATGCAGTTGCAGCTAAGGCTGAAATCTCAAAGAAAGACGCAGAAAAGGCTCTTGCAGCAGTTCTCGGTTCAATCGAAGACGCTCTCAAGGCTGGTGACAAAGTTCAGCTTATCGGCTTCGGTACATTCGAAGTTAAAGAAAGAGCAGCAAGAACAGGTCACAACCCCAAGACAGGCGAAGCTATCGAAATCGCTGCAGCTAAGGTTCCCTCATTCAAGGCAGGCGCTGCACTCAAAACAGCTATTAAATAATTAATGCTGATAGAAAGAGTCGTCTTTGGGCGACTCTTTTAAATTTAAAGTGATGATGCCCTTTGAGGCGATAATTCTTCATCAAGGAGATAAATTATGAGATTAGACAAATACCTGAAGGTTTCGCGTCTTATCAAAAGGCGCACTATTGCCAATGAGGTCTGCGATGCAAAGCATGTAACCGTTAATGGCAAAATTGCAAGAGCTTCATATGATGTTAAGGTAGGGGATATCATCGAAATTCAGATGGGTGAAAATCTCCTTAAAGCAGAAGTTCTTGTTGTAACAGAACACGCAACTAAAAACGATGCAGGTCTTATGTATAAGATAATCTGACCGTTAAGTGTCAAATTTCACCCGTTTCGCTATAATGATTATAGGGGAAACATATTGAGGTGATACAATTGAATATCGATATACTTGCAGGTGTGTTTATTCCCTTTTTCGGTACAGTGCTTGGCTCAGGTCTTGTGCTGTTGGTTAAAAGGGGATTAATTTTTTGGCTCGAGGATTTTTTTACAGCTATTGCAGGGGGAATTATGATTGCTGCATCGGTCTGGAGTCTGATAATTCCTGCAATTGAGGATAGTACCCATTTAGGCAGATTTGCATTTTTACCTGCTCTTGCAGGAATAACGGCAGGGGTACTGTTTATGATTTATCTCGGTCGTTTTGCTGATAAAATTTTATCCGAATATAGAAGTGCTTCGTTTTTAGCAGTTACAATTCATAATATTCCCGAGGGTATGGCGGTAGGATGTGTTTATGCTTCAGCCTTAAAAAGCGGTAATGAGAGTCTGTTTTCTGCAGCTCTTGTTCTCGCAGTGGGAATTGCTGTTCAAAATATTCCGGAAGGAGCTATAATATCTCTGCCGTTATATGCTGAAGGCAAGGAAAAAGGAAAAGCTTTTATTTCAGGTGCTTTATCGGGCATCGTGGAGCCTTTAGGTGCTTTAGTGGCTCTGGCTATGGCTGAAATGATAGGCGTCTTATTGCCGTATTTTCTTTCTTTTGCTGCAGGGGCTATGATCTATGTTGTCACTCAGGAAATGCTGCCTCAAATTAAATATAACGGCAAGGTGCCATTGAGAGGAATTGCTTTCACAATAGGTTTTGTAATAATGATGAGTCTCGATGTTGCGCTGGCTTAAAGCTTGTGCAAGAGGTGGGCTGCGGCTCCGCAGCCGAACGAAGTTCGGCTCGCGAACGCCCTGCGGGTGTTCGCGGAAATCGTTTCACGATTTCGCGGAGCCGCCCCTCACCGACAGGTAGTGATTTTCTTACGATTTTCTTACGAAAAACTTACAAAGTGATTAAGGTTATTGCAATTGATTTTTCCTTTGTTTATTATGAAAAAAACGAAGGAAAGAAGTGTCTTTATGAAAACAAAAAAATTGATGATAGCGTTGCTGATTATAATTGCTGTCTGCTTTGTCGCCGGGGAAGTAACAGACCGCTCCCGTGAGGCTACAACTGATTACGGGTGGGAGCTTATATTAGTCAATAGCGATAATATTATACCTGAGGACTACGAAGTGAATCTGCTGACTCTTTCAAACGGACAGCAGGTTGACGAGAGAATTTATCCCGATTTGCAGGAAATGTTTGATGATATGAGACGAGACGGTCACAGTCCTGTTGTTGTGTCAGGCTATAGAAGTAATAGTGAGCAAAAAGCAATTCTGAAAGATAAAATAAAAGAATATACAGGTGATGGCTATACGAAAGCGATGGCAGAAAAACTGGCACTTCAGTGGGTGGCAAAGCCTGGCACAAGCGAACATCAGCTTGGAATTGCAGTTGACATAAATCCTGATTACAGTGTTTCAAAAGGTTGGGGATTTTATAATTGGTTAAAAGATAATGCTCACAAATACGGATTTATAAAAAGATATCCCGACGATAAAACCGATATCACAGGAATATCAAATGAACCTTGGCACTATAGATATGTGGGTAAAGAAGCAGCTGAAATTATGTATAATGAAAATTTTTGCTTAGAAGAATATATAGTAAAATACTTCGACTGACTATAAAAAGACTGCGACTAAAATTTTTAGTCACAGTCTTACTTTTTTATATTTTAAAATTATTCAGGAACTCAGTTAAGTCATCTTTTGAACCTGATGCAACGCTTCCTTGAACTATCTCAGGTTTGCCACCGCCTCTGCCTGAAAATTGGCTGTTCAAGGCTTTGCAAAGGGGTTGCAGATTAACTTGCTTACTCGTAATACAATAGCGATATGAGCCGTTTTCGCCACAGAAACAAGCAACGAATTCATTTCCTTTATCCATAAGGGATATGGCGAAATCCTGCAGAAGCCGGCCTTGGAGCTTATCGTCAAAAATTATGATTCTATCCTGAGGGGCAATGTTATGACTTTTGAGAGTGAGAAGCTCTCTGGTAAGTCCTGTTATATCATATTTGAGCTTTTCATTTTCCGCTTTGAGCCTTTCAACTGCCGCCGCTGTTTCGTCTTGCTTTGAAGAGGTGAGATTTGAAACAAGGCGGTTTTGTTTTAACTTATGTCTCAGGTCAAGAAGCGCTCTTTCACCGCAGAGTATGCTGACTCTTGTGCCGCCTTTGTATCTTTCAAAATTCACCACTCTTACGATGCCGATTTCGCCTGTTCTTTTAACATGGGGTGCACAGCAGGCACAGATATCTATGCCAGGAATTTCGACAAGTCTGACCTGACCCTCAATTTCGATTTTACTGCGATATTTAATCTTTTCAAGCTCCTCTTTTGAGGGAAAGGTAACTTTAATTTCAAGGTTGTTCCATATAGCTTTGTTGACAAGGTTTTCTACTTTACAGATGTTGTCTTCGTTCAGCTCACCGTCGAAATCCAGAGTAACAACTTCACTTCCGAGATGAAAACCAACATTGTTATAGCCGTAAAGCGAATTGACAATTCCTGAGAAAATGTGCTCACCTGAGTGCTGTTGCATATCAGAAAAACGCTTATTTACATCGATTTTTCCTTCAATTGATGCACCAATTTGAAATTTTTCAGCATTTTCATCAGAGTTTTTAACAAAATGCCATATTCTGTTGTCAACAATTTGTACGTTTTCAACATTCACACCGTCAAGTGTACCCTTGTCACAAGTCTGTCCGCCACCCTCGGGAAAGAAGGCCGTGCGGTTAGTTTCGATGTAGATATAGTCGTCATCGCTGTAAAGGCATATAACTTTACAAGAAAAATCTGAAAGGTAACTGTCGGTGTCGTATAACTTTTCTGTCATTATGTTGTGCTCCTTAAAATCAGCTGAGCTTGTGGATGAAAAGACCGCTTAAAAGCTTAGGCTCAAACCAGGTTGATTTGGGTGGCATAACTTCGCCTGCATCAGCGATAGCCATAAGATCTTCAAGTGATGTGGGGTACATTGAAAAAGCAACAACCATATCATTTTCGCATCTTCTTTCAAGTTCGCCGAGACCTCTGATACCTCCCACGAAATCGATGCGCTTATCTGTTCTCGGATCGTCTATGCCGAAAATCGGAGTGATGCAGTTGTTTTGCAGAATTGAAACATCAAGTCTGCCCACAGGATCGTTTTCATCAAAAGTTCCGTCTTTGGCTGTGAGATTATACCACTTGCCGTCAAGATACATACCAAATGTGTGTTTAGCTTCAGGCTTGTAGGCACCGTTACCCTCATAGCTTTCGACAGTGAATTTTCCGCCGAGCTTAGTTATGAATTCCTCTGTGGTGTTACCTGCGATGTCTTTCATAACTCTGTTATAGTCCATAATTTCGAGCTCATCTTCGGGAAAAGCTACTGCAAGGAAAAAGTTGAATTCTTCTGTGCCGTTGTAGTCAGGATTAGCCTCGCGTCTCATCTGACCGACTTTCACCGCACTTGCGCATCTATGGTGTCCGTCTGCAATATAGAGATAGTCGATATTTTCAAAAGCACTCTGAAGCTTTGCATTTACTTCGTCACAGTCTACTACCCAGACTGTGTTTGCAATACCGTCATCGGTTACAAAATCATAGCAGGGTGTGTGGCTTTCTTTCCACTCGTTTATAATTTCACTGATAGCTTCATTTTTGCGATAGGTCAGGAAAATAGGGCCTGTGTTGGCGTCGCAATAGTCAACGTGACGGATTCTGTCAGCCTCTTTATCGGCTCTTGTGAATTCATGTTTCTTGATTATGTTATTCATATAGTCATCTATTGAGGCACAGCCTACAAGACCTGTCTGACTTCTGCCGTTCATTATCTGACGGTAAATATAAAAGCAAGGTTTTTCGTCCTGCTTGCAGATGCCGTCGATTTCAAGTTTCTGAAGATTTTCTCTTGCTTTGAGATAAACCTTTTCATCATATATGTCAATGTTTTCGTCAAGATCAACCTCAGCTTTGTCAACGTGTAAAAATGAATAGGGCTTATCCTTGACCATTTCTCTTGCTTCCTGAGAATTCATAACATCATAGGGCAGGGCAGCAACCTTATGAGCATTATTATTTGTGGGGCGCACAGCCATAAAAGATTTAAAAATAGCCATAATATTTCTCCTTTAATTTTATACTACTATATTTTATCTGTTTTGTTTTTCTTTGTCAACAACTATGTATATTTTCGCTGAGTCTTCAAAAGATAAAAACAAGATTGAATTTAACGAGGGAAACATTATGTCCATATCAAATGAAGAATACGGAAAAATGACTAAAAGGCTGTCGCCGGGCTCACCTGTGTTATCTGACTGCATAAGAGCTTTTCTTTTTGGGGGAGCCATATGCACTTTTGCCGAAGGATTGAATATCATTTTTTCTTATACCGATATGACTCAGGAAGAGTCAAAGGCACTGACAATGATAATACTCATAGCCATCACAGCCATACTGACGGCTTTGGGAGTCTTTGACAACATTGCCAAATACGCCGGGGCAGGTACTATGGTGCCCATAACGGGTTTTGCAAATTCGATAGTATCATCTGCTCTTGAATTTCAGACGGAAGGCAGAATCCTGGGTACTGCAGCTCAGATGTTCACAATTGCGGGACCTGTTATAGTTTTCGGTTGTTCCTCTGCGGCAGTGTACGGTCTGATTATATATTTTTTCGGTTTGTATTAAGGAGGGAAAGCTATGGCAACAAGACGGGGAAAAACTCTCATTACCGAATATAAACCAAAGGTTATTTCCTATGCCTCTGCAGTCGGCAAAAAAGAGGGTGAGGGACCTTTGGGAGAAGAGTTTGACGAGATTTATGAAGACACAACAATGGGCGAAGATTCATGGGAAAAAGCAGAGAGTCTCTATCTGAAATCTGCCATCAATAAGGCAATTTCCAAGTCAGGTCTTAAAAAGAGTGATATTGATATTATTTGTTCGGGAGACTTGCTTAATCAGTGCATCGGATCGAGTTTTGGAATCAGAGATTTCGGGTTGCCCTTTTGCGGAGTATACGGTGCTTGCTCGACTATGGCTCTCAGTTTATGTATGACAACAATTATGATAGAGTCAGGAGCTTTCCACCACTGCATAGCTGCAACAAGCTCACACTTCTGCTCAGCAGAAAAACAATTCCGTAAGCCTCTGGAATACGGAGGTCAGAGACCGCCTACAGCTCAATGGACAGTTACAGGCTCCGGTGCAGTTCTTCTCGGAAAAGACGGCGGTAAGGGCGTTTATATAGATAAGATTCATATTGGCACCGTTCAGGATTTAGGTATATTAGACAGCAATAATATGGGTGCGGCAATGGCACCTGTAGATGTTAAAATAGAACCATAAATTAAGTGGTTGTCGCCGCAAAATCTTACACAAATTTCGACACGAAAGGTGGTGAAAAGCCCCTATTTTACTGGGGTTACGGGTGTTTTGAGACTTTTAATTTTAGTGATGGTAAAACTGTTTTAAAATGCTTGTTTACAATTTGTTTACAATTAGTTTTTGAACCAAAAATCATCGTCATTATAACAAATAAGAAAAATGAAAGGATGAATCAAATGAAAATTACATACCGTGAAGTAAATGGTTACCTTATCCCGAATCTTATTCTGCCGCCTGAGGAGGCATGTGTTAGACTTGGGAAATGGGGAATGATGTATAAATCTCATCTTCAAAAGAATAAGAGTGTACAATTTAACACACTGCTTATACAAGGTAAGCTTTATCAGCACTGTGCAGAGGTGGAAAAGCAGGCAAATGAAATGTTTGAGCTTTTGATTGAGCAGATGAAAGTGGCGGAGGGTGTGACAGAGGATTTGAAAGAGCAAGACCAGATGGAGTGGGTGCAGAGAATGGAAAATATTGAAGCAAGGGCAAGGGAGATGGTTTGTGAAGAAGTAATATATAATTAGCATAAGCAAAATCCGAGGTTTTTAATACCTCGGATTTTATGTCATAAATGTAGTGAGTTTAATTTATATTCTCAATGTCTCAATTTTTAAACATTAAAAACTAATATATTTATCAGCGATTCGCTTATATGTGTTTTTATTTGCACTATCAGAATTTGCTAACTTAAGAATGGCGTGCATTATATCATATGTTGAGTAACGAATATTTAGATGTTCGGCTATTTCAGAGAGTATTTCTTTATTAATTTTCATGTCAATAATATTTATTCCATATTCTCTTAAAGTAATTAATATATTCTTTTCGTTCTCAGATAAGTCATCGAAATTAGACATACCAAAGAATTTGTTAAAATACTTTTTTCGAAAAACACTAACAGTTTCTTTTACATTTTCCCCGAATTGCCAATTAGGATATTTATCCTCTATATCTTTTGCTATGTTTACAATAGGACAAATAGTATAATCTAACGTGGAATAAATGAATCTCATATATCCGTCCATAGCTTGAGATTTGGTTTTATTTTTCATTTTACTTTGAATGTATTCTATTTTATCGTTGTAGGTTTTTAATGATTTGTTTTCGTTATTATCTCCTTTATAAAAATCATTTAATGTTCCACAGATATAGTATTTATCTTCAGAAAAATAAAAATAGGTATCTGGAAATGCTTTTTGTGCCATAAACACCAAATTTGTAATATTTGCATATTTATTTTTTTCTTTAAGACAATTGAGTATTAACTGCAAACGATAAATTGATATTTTGTAAGTGTCAATTAACTGATGATACAATTCTTCGTCTATGTTGTTTGCTTCACAAAACGCTTTAATTTTTTCTTCGTTTTCTGAATCTTCTATTTCTTTGAGATTGTCTTCATCGCTTAATGCTAATTTTACAATTATTCTTTCTTTTTCAATATTGTAAAGTTCTTGATCAACAGAATAAATATGACCAATAGGATATTTACCAAGTCTGCCTGCTCTGCCGATGGTGTTTTTCACCAAAAGTTTTTTGCTGGTCATATCGCAACTTTCATGAAGAAAAAGATTTTTAGTGGGTGTATTTATCCCTTCTGAAATGGAATTTGTTCCAATCAGCAGATTAAAATTTTCGTTGTTGTTGAAAATATTAATCATCTTATTTTGTATGTATTTTGGCATTAATCCATGGTGAGACAAAACGCCTTTTTTTAACAGTTTTACAACAGTCCATTCCGGATGAAATTCTTTTTCTGCAGATGTAACAAAATCAGTTGGTGTTGCTGATAAACAGTCAATGTTAGGTTCCACATCGGAAATATCCGCAGGTTTTCTACAATAAAGAATCGTTTTGTTCTTTTCGGAATTTCTCGCCAATATATCGAAAAAAGCTTCCTTATCTATAATGTGTATGCTTCTATCTACTGCATTAAAAGTAGTTTCAAATGTTTGAAAGTTATAGTCTTCAAATCCTACAAAATCTGCATTAGGAGACAACAGACAAATTTTTTTACAAGAAGAAATTTGTGAATCTAAAAATGTTTTTGAAAGTTTATAAGCTCGTTGTTCATAGACATTATCCTCCAACTTATAGGCTTCATCAATTATAAATAAGTCTATTTCATTGAGCGTATGTCTGATTTCCAAAAACTTTTCTTGAGTGCCAATAAAAAGCTTTTTATTAGATTTATTATCAATTTCTTTTCTGTCGATTGTTTTGTTTTTATCGAAAATTTCATATTCGTTGAAAGAAGCATTATTCTTAAAACTTGACTCTAACTCATATGCTAATGCATTGGTTGGCACTATAAAAACAACAACATCCGGTTGATATAAATATATGTATTCTTTTAAAATCAAGGTTTTTCCAAAAGATGTTGGTGCAGAAAGTATGATTTTTTTATTATTTCGTATAAACTCTAATGCTTCTATTTGTTTAGACATAAAAAACAAGTTTTTATTTTGAATATGTTTGATTTGTCTTTCTTGATTATTTAAAAATAAAACTTTTTCATGAAGCGAACTTGATAAATCACGCATTTGTGTTTGGTTGTAATAAGAAGTCAAACCATAAGTCGCTAAATCTATAGTGGGTACTTCATTACCATCATCTAATGATATAAGCAGCTCTTTTCTTTTAGAGTTTAGAACTTCACTTGATTCACTGATTGTCTTCATTTAGTGTGTCCATCCTTATTTTTTCAGCGTTTTCTATTACTTTGTCAATCAAATCTTTCTTACTATTAATCGGCAAATGAAACAACACAATTCTATGCTTTGTTTCTATTTCTTTTCCAAATGTATCAGTTATATTTTTTGAAACTTTTTCTGCTGAAACATCAAAATTATCATAAAATTTTTCATTCAAATATTTGTCCACTTTACCAGTATGTTCGTGAAGTGCAAATCCCGCATATATAATATCTGTTGATAAAAACTCATCAAGAGGTATGATCATCAGATTTGTTTTCCCAAGCTGTTTTATAATAATTGATTTGCTTTGAGGATTGTGTTTGCAATGCTTATAAAAACTTGAAATTTTATTTAAGAAACCTTTTTTTGAAGTGAGATCTTCGATTATCTTATTTAAGCCTTCAGAAAAATTTTTGTAAAATTTAGCTTCCCCTAAAATCAAAATATTGTTCTCATCGTCATATAAACAGGCATCTGCACCAGTATGACTGTCAACAAGTGTATCATTTATGTCTACCGCTGCAGAAACAAGCTTGTAATTATATATATCTTTCAAAGCAACAGCTAATAATGCTTCTGCAAAAAAACTGTAAAAATTCACATTTTTATTGATTGCATCTTCTATGTACACTTTTATATCTTCAGCAACATCAACCGGTAAGAATAACTCTAACATTGCAATAAAATCTTCATCACAATTAATGTCTTTGTCAAAAATAAACCGCAAATTATCTTTTTGTAAAAGAATTTCAGAACAGTACTCTTCTAATTTCTCGGGGGCAATATCAATGTTATCTATTGTAAGTAATCCATAAGATGTCTTAATAATAGTTTTGTTCTGTTCGTTATAAACATTGATTTTATGCATATTTTCCTCCAGCAAATCCTAACACACGTATAGACTGAAATTTTATACTACTTCGTTTTTAAGTTATACAGTTAATTAAGAAATCAATTTGTATGTTGGTTTCAATATTAATTTTGTATATAATTAGTGATATAATATCTTATATAGAAGTTTCTAGACTATATATATTACAAAAATGCGTCGATTTACGACAAAAACGCTTTGTTTTTGCTAAACTTTGACAGAACAAAAGCAATACCACCCCATCAAACCTGTAACTTTCAGGCAAGGCATGGTATTTAGTTGCTAGAATTTTTTCACAAATTTTACATCATACAATTATGCACATCTACAAACTTCTATGAATTATACGAAATTATTGTTACTTTTCTTGATTAATGACACTTTATAAATATAAGACAAATTTTATTTAACAAAGGAAAAGTAATTATGGAAATAAAAGAAACCGGACAGACAAAAACAAAAGAGGAGATCATTGAAATATTAGATACAAACAACATAGCTTACAGTATGACCAAGTGCAATGGTTGTGAGAAAATTTGCATTTCTTTAAGTGATGAGCCAAACTGTGGTTGCAATTCAGCAATAACCGTACAAACTAGTAATAAAGATATAGTTTGCAGAGTGTATCCTAGTGAAATTTTGTACATTGCAATCGAAAACAGGAAATCTGTATTATACATGACTGACAGAAAAATTGAAACTAACTACCATATTGACCATTGGAAAAGCACACTCAACCAAAAGTGTTTCGCTCAGCCACATTACAGCTACATAGTTAACCTGAATTATGTAGACGAGGTAACTAGGGATTTTGTAAATATTAAATATAGAAATAAAGAGTATCCTGTTTACACATCATTAAGAAAAATAGGCACATTTAAAAAAGCATTTCTAGATTTTAAAGAATAGAAATTAGCTTTATTTACTCTGATGATTGCAAATTAGGTGTAATACAATCATAATGTATAATAATATGCAGAGGTTTATACATATGCCAAAGAAATATAAGACGTAAGCAAATCACCTGAGTTCACATATATTCGGCACAAAAAAGGAGCACGGCTTTTATCTTTTTAAGCGGTGCTTCTTTTTCTATTTAATGCAATTTTTATTTTTATATTTATCAAAAATGCTCTATTTCAACCAACCTTCTTACATATTCGTTTGTTTTAATAAGATTCTGGATTGTATATGTAAAATTTCTAACTTCCTTTTCTTTTGTCAGTTGAATGCTTTTGTCAAAACCTATACTGTCCTTGGCGAATGCTAATTCAACCGCCTTAAAAGCAGCTCTCAAAGTTTGGGGGCAATCGAACAAAACAACTTTGTGTTCCTTTTTTAAAGTGTCAATATCAATTACCACACCTATTTTTCTTAACCTTGTATTTAACTCTGTTTTTTGATACTTGTTTTCCTCGAAAAATACTTCGGCTTGAGTTTTAAGATCCGACTCTAAGTTGGTTGGCACACAAATCTTAAGTTCTCTAGGATAGCCTTTTATATTATATTCTTTCTTGCCAACCGATATTTTATCTACAGAAAATAAAACGCTTGTCAAAGGCTCAAGAAAATTTTCATAATAGCCAATTGCTAAACTTGTAGATGGCAACAACTGAATTCTGTTAATCATGATTTCCTGATTTATCGACTCAATTATGTTTTCACAGTTTTTCTTGACTTCCCTCGTATTATCATACATATAAAGTGTTATGCCAAACAAATCACTTGCAACCTTGCATTCTCTATCAACCAAAAAATATGTTCTGTCAGTTGATAAAATACCCGCATAAAGACCGAATTCGATATATACATTGTCTCTAGGGGCAGTTTTTGTTGCAAGATTATCAGATCGAATAACAAAGTCATCCTTACCACCAATAAATACTGCGAAATCAAAAGTATATGCTTTTTTTATGAGATTCTCGTAAGTGCTTTTATTTGCTTTGAAAAAGTTTTCGTCTGTCCAAACAACGCAATCACAAGCAAACTCTAGCTGTTCTTTTACGGTTTGTGCTATTTTTTTGCTTTCTTTAGAAGAACCGATAAAAACTCTGGGTTTTGTCATAAGCACATCATCCTTTCTTTTTTAATATCCAAAGGTTTGTTCAATGCCCATTTTTCTTACTAAATCAAGATACTGATAAATGCTACTTGCCGAATAAAGGCGTTTGCCGTTTGAGTCGTGCTTTTTTTCTAATGCCAACGCCAAAAGCGCATATTCATTTGTAAGCGATGTATCAAACACACCTTGGTCATCTGTATTGATTGACACTGAAAGTTGTGCACAATCCAAAAGTTTATCCTGCCTGTGTTCCAAAAATGTATTGTTAAAAATCGTTATCGGATGTGCATCGTATCTGCGGAAGGTTCCAATAAGATAGTTTGATGAAGGATTACACTCAATGGCTATTCCTTTTTCAGCAATTAAAAACTGCATTTTCTTCTGAATTTGTTTAACAAGTCTTATATAATCGGGAGTAATTTTCAAAATTTCTGTTTCCTGACCTTTAGTTTTCACATCCTCGTCGTAGTGATACATGCTGTAAAGTTTCACAACATCTGTGTCCTCTCTGATGGTTTGTGACGGTATCTCCATATTTATCCAAAAGCTTTCATATCCAAAAGTTTTAAGTTTAGAATCATCATATCTGTATCCGGTATAAAGCCCCGGATTATCTCCTCTCAGCATCCAACTGTTATAGTAAATAAAGGTATCAGCTGAAATATTGTTTCTTCTTAAACCATCACCATATATATAGCGAATTCGATCTTGTATCCTGTAAATCATTTTCTGTTCCAATGATTTATCAATCTGTATGTTAAATTCGTTAGCCTTATAAAGCAGCCAGACATCATCATCCAATGCATCCTGCTTAGGCATAATTATTCGATTGCCTTTTAATTCGTAATACTTATCGGCATCAATTCCCAATGCAAGAGCATGTCCTAATCTGTCACACCGTTTCATATTTAAGAATAGTATTGCTTCATCAATTGCTCTCAATCCGTCGGTGAGATTAAGAAAATCTTCTCCCACATGATAAGTGAGTTTGAGCTGAACAGGTTTTTCGTTTTTTCTAAACAGACTTCTTCTGTTATTAGGTATTACTTGCCTTAAATATCTGAAATCTGTTGCAAAAGTCTCGGGGCGGCAACCTATTTCGTTTGAACAAGCATCTATTCCTCGAATAGCTTCTCTAAGATATGGCTCAGCTTTAAGTTCATTGACCAAAACCTCTGTATATGTCCTATTTCTTTCTCTACAATCACTATTCCTACACTTTATATCAAACCTTTTTTTGTTTTTGGGAAATTCATTGTTTGTTTTAGGAAAATGAATGACATAATGATACTTCCTTTTTTCAACTTCAAAAGTTTTTTTAGGTGTATTTTCTGTGCTAGAATCTTCTTTTGAAGATAAGAATATTTTATCTATTGAAAATATTCTATTTTTTAAAGCAATTTCCTTTATTTCAGGTGTAATTCGAACCTCGAAACTTACAAGTTTTTGTGTTTCTAAAGGCATATTTAATGCAAGTCTTATTGATTCATTGAAGTATTCATCGTTTTTTACAAAAAGCAATTTTCGACTTTGAAAATCAGAAAAATTTTTAAACCCGTATTCTTTATTTGATTGAATAAGCTCATGTCTAAATTCTGTTTTTATAAGAAGATACAAATATAAAACATTACAATCAAAATCCGATAAATCGCCTTTTGCATATTTGCAAAAGCAATCATATAAAAATTTTCTTTCACCAGCTAAAATTCGATTGTAATTAAAATTATCTTTTGGTAATGTATTAAGAAGTGCGTAATCTAAACAAAAATTATTTTCTTTGATTTTCATTCCATATATATGTTTCAAAGAGTTGATTTTGTTATTTAATTTTGCGAAATGACATTGTATCCCTGCTGAAGTTTTCTCTTTTAAAATATTTGAGACATACTCTTCAGTCAAAAAATTTCTTGTTATTTTTGATGCTGATGTTTTTTTGTCAGATTTTAATTTGTTTTCATTGTCTTCATATATAAAACTATTTTTTGACATGTTTATTTTCTCAAACAAATAGCATCTTATATAAGCTGCCCAAACAAGTTTGCATTTCCAAGATGTTAGATTGTAATCTTGTGAATAGGAAACTCTAGGAGTAAGATTTGTTTTTAGCTTATCTAGATTATCCAAACTTTGCAAAGGATCATTCATAATCGCAACCCAATTGATTGGAAAACATTGGGTTGAACCGTACAAATGATAATGATTTTCTGCCAAACCCTTATCTAACATTTTATATAAACGTACATTCGTTGTATCAATAATTGGATTCCATCCAAAGAAGTTTGTTTCCGAGGAATTAATAACATCTTTAAACGCTAGATAAGCTGTCGTAAATAAATCCTGTCCTAAATCATGAGATACATCATTCCATTTAAGCAAACAATCATATTTACAAATGGGCACATAACGGTTTGTTGTTAAAACTGAATCCGCAAAAGCATAAACGACATTGAAAATTGAATCTTGATTAGCATACGACTTCTTGTCACATTGAATATCCTTTAATAAAATCTTATACTGCTCTCTTCTCTCGTCCTTCGAATAGTTGCTTATCAATGATGAAGATAGATTTATAAACATATCTTGTGGGATAAATCTATGTGACACTTCCAAGAGTTGATTAAAATGTGTTATGCTTTCAGCAAGGATCTCCGGTGGTACTTTTCCAAAAATAATATTCAAATTTTCACGCTGTACTCTCATATTCAATCATCCTGATTGTCTTCAAATCTATATTTCAATTGTTTTACCATTTCGTTATATTTGTTTTGATAATCATCATCCCAAAAGCCTTCAGACGAAATGATTTTTTCATCAAAAGAGTTTAAAACATGAATATAATAGTCCAACTCTTCGTCTTTTAGTACTTTATTATAGGACGACAACCTTCTTGATAAACTTGACATCTTTTTTCTAATTTGAGCTAACGTTTCCGTTCCTCTTAAATACCCAAGTTTTGTAACATATACCGTTAACTTATCAAGAGTATCGATTGTTGTTTCGTCCAAATCATTGTCGATTTCTTTATAGATATCAAACAGTTTATTAATACTAACACTATTTTTTTTGATCTCATCTTTTAAATCAACTAGATCAATAGTAATATCGTAATAGTATAAACTGTTTATACAAGATTCTAATCTTTCATATAAATTGTTCAAGTGATGATAATACTCCCATTTATCACTTCTCATTGAAGAATAGTCCTGCAATTTTTTACTCACATAATTAATCAAATCAATATTTGAAATGATCTTTATACATTGATAGCGTACCTTATCAAAAAATGATTTGTCTATATCACAAGAGTTGATATCTAAGTCCAATCTATCTAAAATGATTTCTGGCGAAAGACATTTTAGAATTGGCGCCAAAGCCTCGAATTTAATCTTTGTACTTTTAGCTCCATTAGCAGATTTATATGGTCTTTTATAATTTTGAAGTTTTCCTTGATAAAATCGAAAATCAAAATCTAAAAAGAAAGATAATAAAAAAGATTCTTCGTAGATTAACTTTTCTATAGCTTTTTGAGCTTCGGGATTATATGACGTTTCTACAACAAATGCGCCTCTATTGATTGCCCCTTTTTCTTTTCTTATGAAATTGTTGATTTCATCATCACCAAATATTCTACCTCCTATAAGATCCATCAGATCAATTTCAAAAGGCTCGTTGGTTTTTTCACTTATAAGTTTACTGCATAATGTTTTACTTATATAAATTGAATATAATGTTTCTATAGCGAAAATGAATTTATAAGTGTCTTCTTGAGGAAACTCATCTTCAAAAGCATTCAAAACTGTTCTTATAGCATCTATAGAATACACGCCAGTAGTTTCAATATTTTTTATTAATCTTATAAGTAAAATATTTGAATTTAAAGTCCCATTTGCTCTGTTATATTCGCCCATAAAAACAGGTTGAATTTTTGCTTTTATATCTTTAATTAGTTGTTTATTTTTCGTTACCATTGATGCAACGATAAAATTTGTAACATTTTCTTGATATTTGATATGAACATTATTTGTTATCCATACCTCGACAAAATAAGTTTCAAATTTTTTAAGATTGTCTATTCTTAGATTCAAGTCATCTAAATCTGTATAGTTGTTTTTTATATTGGGCATCTTATTAAGTATGGAGAGAAAGTTAACCAATTCTCTCATAGTTCGAGGTATTATATTATGAATATATGTTTTAGGTTTAACGAAAATAATTCCTGTTTTTTGATATATCAGTCTAATAATCAATTCTTGAACATCATTAATTTCTTGACCTTTCCTATCTTTAAAATATAAAATATTGTTTTGATTGCTATCTAAATATTCTAGTTTAACTTTCTCTGCATTTTCATCTGTAATCAAAGTTAATTTTGGTAGGTAAATTTTTCTGTTTCCAGGTATTAATTTATCGATATATTTTACTGCAACTTTTCTGTGTTCAATCAAATGTCGATTATCATAATACTCATTATATACTCGATATCTGTTAATAAAATATTGTTCTATAGCTTTAGTCAACTGACTTATATCAATTGCCATAAGAATTATTACATTTGGAATCATAAAATATTTTCGTATATCTTCAACTATTTTATATGCATTTTGGGTATTTAGGTCTGTGTCGTCCAATTGAATGACTAAATAGTTTCCACTTTTTCCATAGGATCTATTTGTACATATATTCTCAAAATCAAAAAACATTTCAAGAAGTTTCCACAAATCTTTTTTTAAATTGCCGCTATCGCCTATTCTACCTAAAATATCTAATGCGTTTACTGACATATGCTCTGATTGATTAATTTCTTTTATTGTCATAATTTCATCATAGCATAATTGGAAATGTTCAAGCAAATTACTATATTGCATAATATTTTTCTTGTCAGATTCGTTCCATAAATTACAAAATTTATTAAATAGTTTACCTATAATTATAAATAGAATATTGTCTTTGTCTTCCAATTTGGTTGGATCGATTCTATCAAGAACTACATAATTTTTTTCGCTGAGAAAATTTCCTAAAAACTCTTTATAAGGGCTTATTCTACAATTATTAAGAAGATTTGAAAAACTCAGCATAGCACTACTCTTACCCTGCCCTCTATCTCCACTAAAAGCAATAATGTTATTACTGAAATCTAGCATAGTATCATTTTGGGTGCTATAATAATTTATCGTGTCTTTTACGATAGATTCTATTTCATCTTTAGCTTTCAAAAAAGAATCATAAAAAAATTCATTATCATTAAAACTTTTAATAACTTTTACTCGAAATTCCTCGTTTTCATTTACTGTTATTTTTTTCATTTTTAAATCCTCCTATTTAACTTTTGTTTTTCTGACATTTTTTTCAATAACATTGTAATATTATTATAAAAAATCTAATGAACGGACGGTATATATTATGCATGCGATAAAGCTTTGCCCATATAGAACGGAAACCATTGTTTATCATAACGATAGAAAAAACTATATGGTACCTAGCTATGGTTTTAACAAACTAATAAATTATGATGTTTCCGATGTTTCTTTTAAACCTTGCCTTGAAGAAAAATGTATGTTTTTTGATAGTGAATTGAGCAGTTGCAATCTTAATAAAATAAACTCATGCAATCAAAAAAATCACAATAAGTAGTACACATGTACTACTAAATACTATATTATTTTCATTGTTTCACTAACAATACTTTCAACAAAAACGCTTTAAATTTCGACAAAAATGCATGTTTTTCGACCTGTTTATGTCGTTTTTTATTCCACACATTCGACAAAGCCTCCTTTAATATGTACAATTAAGCTACAAAATTAAAGGAGGCTATCATTATGTCAAACAAAAACACTATCAGTTATCGCTGTGTTGGCGACTATCTCATCCCTAACCTCAGATTACCGCCCGAAGAGGCTAATATCACCCTCGGCAAATGGGGAATGATGCACAAAACTTATCTTGAAAAAAATAAAAAGGTGTTTTTTAGTTTACTGCTTAGTCAAGGTAAACTCTATCAGCTTTGTGCAGAGATTGAAAATCAGGCAAGGGATATGTTTGATACTTTAATTGAGCAAACGAAAGAAACTGAAGGTATTACCGAAGAATTAAAAGAACAAAATCAATGGGAATGGGTGCAGAGAATGGGTAATATTCAGGCACGAGTAAGAGAGATAGTTTGTAATGAACTAATATACACATAAGTTTTAGCGATGAGGATATGATTTCTCATCGCTATTTTTATATTAAACCCTATTGACAAATCAACTCTAATATGTTAGAGTATAGATGAACTCTAATAGATTAGAGGAAGGAGAAATTAACATGGATACACCAAAAGTATTTGAAAGCGAGTACCGCTTTTGCTTGATTTTATGGGAGCATGAACCCGTAAAAAGCAGTGAACTTGTTACTCTTTGTAAAGAGCAGTTAGGCTGGAAGCCTACTACAACCTATACGGTTATCAAGCGCCTGTCTGAACGAGGAGTTCTGAAGAACGAAAAAACAGTTGTCACATCTCTTGTAAGCAAAGATGAAGTGCAGGCGGCTGAAATCAATGAAATGGTAGAGAAAACATTTGAAGGCTCTTTGCCTGCATTTGTAGCTGCTTTCACAAAACATCAGAAGATTTCCAAGGAGGAAATAGATGCGGTTCAACAAATGATTGACCGATACAGGAAAGGAGAATCATAATGGCTGATTTATTCTTAAAAATAGTTAATATGAGCATTTCTGCTTCCTGGATTGTACTTGCTATACTGCTGTTTAGAATAGTTCTGAAAAAATCACCTAAGTGGATAAACTGCATCCTTTGGGGTATCGTAGGGCTTCGTCTTGTTATGCCGTTATCGTTAGAGAGTGTTTTCAGCCTGATACCAAGTTCCCAAACCATCAGCCCTGAAATTATGACAAATGTAACTCCTGAGATAAATACCGGTATCCCGATTTTAAACAGTACCATAAATCCTATAATCAGCGATACTTTCGCACCTGAAATCGGTGCGAGTGCAAATCCGTTGCAGATTTTGATTCCGATTATCTCTGTTGTTTGGCTTATTGGTATAGCGTCACTTTTAGTTTATACTTTGATAAGTTATCTGCGACTGAAAAACAAAGTCAGTACGGCTGTAAGACTGCGTGACAATATCTATCAGAGTGAAGCTGTTATATCTCCATTTGTTTTGGGTATCATCAGACCTAAAATTTATCTGCCTTTCAATATGTCTGAACAAGAGATGGAGCACGTTATTGCTCACGAACAAGCACACCTTCGTAGAAAAGATCACTTATGGAAGCCTCTTGGTTTTCTGATTCTTACACTCCATTGGTTTAACCCTGTTATGTGGCTTGCATATATTCTGCTTTGCAGAGATATCGAGCTTGCTTGCGACGAGAAAGTCGTTAAAGAGCTTGATTATGTGCAAAAAGCAGACTATTCTCAGGCTCTGCTGACTTGCAGCGTTAATCGCCGTATGGTTGCAGCTTGTCCTCTTGCTTTTGGTGAAGTAGGTGTAAAGGATAGAGTGAAATCTGTGCTCAACTATAAAAAGCCTGCTTTCTGGGTTATTATGGTTGCAATTATTGCGAGTATCGTAGCGGCGGTTTGTTTTCTTACTAATCCCGTAAGTGAAGATGAAATTGCTCCCGGTTATTATCGTGAAACTGAGCTTGTCTACAGTCAAAGGGTAACGGATTATGTTTCTGAAAACGTCTACGGAATAACAGTAGAAAATCAGCTTTATATAATAGATGGTAACGGCATAACTGCTGATATTGGCGTTCTTCAGAAAAGCGATCTTGATAATGAGAGACTGGAAAACTTTAGTTGCCTCAGTGAAGTTCCTGATTTCGATAAAATTACCACAGCGTTAGTTGCAAGAGATTGGAACAGCGAAGATCAGATTTCCGACTGTACTCTTCATTATATTTTCAAAACTGAGAATAACGAAGTGTTTATGGTTGTTGCTTATGCACCCTCTCTGTGGCTTGATGCAGTTATGAACGAAGACGACGAAACTGAAATAGGCGAAGTTGGTCAGATAACTATAAACAGCATAAGAAAATTACAGTATCTCGGTGAAACCTATAATGAAAATACAGTTGTAAGAGAATACTCATCCGAAACCTCAGAGCGTGATTTTCAGATTGAAGTGTCCCTTATGAATCAGCTCGATCCGCCGGAGGGTAGTTTAACTGACGGTATGCCCTATACTGCAGTGAGCTTTCACGTTCTCGGTGAACAGTGCTTAAGAACAGAAAACGGTACAGTTGAAAAATATGCAGTTGCCTTTGCACGTTACAGATATACCTACGAAGAAGGTCAGCTTTTTGAAAGCGGTGAAGCCAATAAGGCTATCCTTGAATTTAGAACAGAGTCTGACGGCACTTATGTTCTTACAGATTGCAAAGAATTCATCCGTGATGGAACTAAAGTCGACTTTGAAAAAGAGTTTAATATGCTGTCTTCTGAAGCAGAATACGACACTCAGCAGCTTTCTGATACTCTCACTTACGAGTGCCGTGTCAAGGCGATGAACTACTACCATATAGCTTATTGGACTTATGCACCTATGCTAAGTGCTTCATGGTACTATGCATGTCCCTTAACTTTCAGCGTTGATTATGACAAGGCAGTCATTTCCTGCAGTGACGGTACAATGGTTAAAGAAAACCTTGGTGAAAAGAACGAGGAAAGCAGTGAGATTACCTATGACAGAGCAGATACTCCGATCTGGTGTCCGGTTGCATCTGATGATGGAAGCAGTAAAGCTGCCGACAGTGCCAAAATCTCTTTCACTCTCTATAAAAACGGCAAAAAGGTTTACAAGGGTACAATTAATATAACTGATCAGAAGAATTTCACAACCACTCTCGGTACTATGTATGTTCTTGAAATGAGCAATAATCGCGAGCTGATTATTGTAGAGGGTCCTACAGTGAGAATCGGTATAAGGTCAAATGAAATCAAATTTTATAAAGAGCGTGTGCTTGAAATGGAAAGCGACCGTGTGGTGCTCTCGGTTCACTATCTTCTCCCCTCGGAGATTGAAAAGCTTAATGAAATTATGGGCACTGCAGATTGGATAAATGCCGACTATGCAAGCAGAAGTCAGCTCAGCCTTGACGGAAAGTTCACTCTCGAGGACAAAGTAGTATTTTTCAGTGACGAAATGAATGTGCTTTATGCTGCTCCATACTATGCCGAAATTGAAAGCGAAGATATGGATTTCATAATGAGTCTACAGGGCAGACGTGAGTATAAGAGTGACTTGGGTGGCCTTTACTCAAAGCTTATTCTTAACCTTTCATCAAAGTTCTTTGAGTTTACAGACCATCCTCTTTCATCAAGGATATACTATGGTGACTACGAAGAAACAGAGAACAGTATCGTAATAAGAGATGATGAAACCGAAAATGTTTTCATTTTCAAAAAGTCAGAGGGTAAGCTCATCTTCGATGCAGAAAAATCCTCACCTGTACCGCACTATAACGGCGTTGAAACCCTTAAAGATGGTGCAGTATTTACACAATGAGTTGCAGAATAAAAACAAGACGCTAAAAATACTCACAAATTCGTACTTGTTTAAATTATAAATGATAGTAATCCCCGTTGTCGCAGAACCCTGCTTCAACGGGGATTTTTCTATTTATATCAACTTTCCCCTCATCTCCTTATACCCCTTCTGCAAGGCAACCCTTACACTTTCCTCTTCTGACATTTCATTAAGCATTGCAATTTCTTTATACGTTTTCTTCTTTCGGCGGACCTTAACAGGTTCGCCGTTTTTGTCTTTTTGCATCTCAAATATGCCGTGACATTCAGAGCAGAAAGCAAGATTATCAGCTATCATCATCTGTGTACCAATATCGAGTTCGTTATATGCTCTCCATATTGCCTCAGATTGCTCTTTTCGGACAAGCTCAAGCTCCGGGTTAAATGTGTTATCACTTGTAACATCCTCTGCCGTTTCTTCCGAATCTTCATCACAGTATTCCTTGTAAAACGGTATAAATAAGGTGTTACGAAGTCCTGCGGTGATAAGTTCACAGGTGAATTTAGGTGAACGATCAATCTGTTCGGCTATCTTCTCAATGTTCTCTTGTGTAGCTGCTTCTCCGTACTCTCTGTAAAGAGCCATAGCCTTGCGAAGCATTTTGTCCTCATCAGCATTTGGTATGGTAAGACCGTGCCTCATTGAACGGATATATTCGTGAATCTCATACTCATAATGATACTTTGCAAAATACAGGAACGGTACATTTTGAGATAAATCATACTTTTCAAGAGCTTTGTAAAGTCCGTGAACAAAGATCATTTTCAAGTCTGCAAAATGCCCCTGCATAGCATAGTTGTGTACTATACCGTAAATCTTATCGTTGAGCCTCGGCTCGTAAAAATGCAAGAAGTAATTGAAATATCTTTCGTCTTTCTCGGTAAGATAAAGCTCAATATATTCCTGCAAGGATTTCTTTTCCTTCGGTGCCGTGGCACAGTGAAACATATATAAATCTTCTTCCCATTTTTTCATTATGCCACATCCTTTCCTTTAGTTTTTCTCCGTATCCGCATAAAGCTTTTTACGGCTTAAATCATTTTTATACTGTGTTTTAAAATATTCAGGGTCACGCTTTGCCAAAAGCATTCTATTCTTTGCTATTACCTTTGCCTTTTCTGCGAATGCAGGTGTAATTGTACCTCGTAAAGCTTCGGTACGGATACAACTGCAACGCTTATTGTAAATATCCATAATGGGATTGTTTTCGGACAGCTCCTTTTTACGGATAGCGGCAGCGTACTGTCTGCAGGTTAGCTTCTGTCCGTTTATCTTTTCAGGTGCAATACCGTTAGTACAGTATCTTTGCTTTCTTGCACTCTGCATAAGAAAATACTTGCCGCAGACCTCACATCTTTTAGGGTAATGACCGTAGTGCAAGCCCTCAAAGAAATCCGTAACAATGAAGCTGTAAAAGCTGTCAAAATATAGCTTTCTTGCGACTGTTGTGTACTGGCTCTTTGTGTTTTTTCTGACCTCAACAAACTCTTCATTTACAGAGAATGTCTTATCACCGAATATCTGCTTTGCTACGGGCAAGAGATACCCCTCATCGTGCTTTTCAATGTTAGGCAGAGAATTAACAAAAGTAACAAGATTTTTATGAGCATAGTACATATCATCGCTGATGTTATTGAAGAATGTAATAATTCCGGTTAACTCATTAATAACACCTTCACACTCGTTTATATATTCAAAATCACAACGGCGGTAAGCAGTATCAACTATAACCTCATCTTGAGGTATTAAACCTATTTCGGCTCTTCGTACAAAGTATTCGCAGATACGCTGTCCCGTTTCTTCACTGAAGAGATATACAACTCTTTCTCGGATAGTATCAAAGTCAAGGGTACTGTAAACAGGAATGTTGGGAAGAGCCTTCAACTCTTCAAGAATCATTCTGCCTGTATCGGTAAAATTACGGATATTGAGATAGCCGCACCTTAACTGTTTGAGGATATTGTAGTTAATTTCGTCAGAAAAGACGGAAATTCTTGCGGCGGTATCATTTTTATAAAAAACATTCAAAAAATTTGTTGCGAATATACCGGCAGGATAGTTCTTTTTGTTCCAATATGCTCTTCCGTCACGGTATGCGACAGTCACAGAAAAGGCTCCCATAGTGCTTTTTCATCTCCTTTTTTGAATTTTTGAGGTTATTTTACTATCTTTTTAGGGTGAAAAATGTCAAAAACTGTATTTTTACTATTTTGTTGTTTACTTGTTACGGATTTTGATTTTTACTTGTTACTCTATAATGGGCGTTTTTGCAAAAGTTCCCTATTAATTATATAGAGAGAGGTAAAAATCAGCCTCACCCGAGGTCAAAATAATTGTATCATACCTGATTGTATTATACAAATTGCAGAGTCCCATAAAACGGACTTTAACTCAAAGCAAAGAAAAACTGCCCTCACGTGGAGAGCAGTAACAAATATATTCTTTATTTATCCTTTGTATGTTGAAGAGAGTATTCCTTCATCATCAAAATTAAGTTCAACAGCAAATGTTTCGTTTGTACCGTCAACGAAGTTTATTGTAACAGTTATTATATCATTTACTGAAGATAAAGGTGTTTCAGGAGCAGACTTGAATGTATCTTTCATGCTTTCGGATAAGAACCAATCAATAGTCATCCCATCATCTTTACCGTAGATTTCTTTATACTCCTTTCCTGTAAGTGTAATTGATGTACCCTGTTTTACAGTTGCTATATACTCTGACGGAAGAGCACTGCCGAGCAGACTTTTGTCAGAAATAGTAATTTTACCTTTTTCGGTGCAGGATATAATAACATTTTCAACACTGTTAGCATCTTCAACCTTAATTTTAAGGTAATCAGCAGTACCAAAATATATGGTGGGTTCTTCCTGTGAACCAACCAAATGCCAGCCCTTATCCAATCCATAAAGTTCTGAAAGTCTACTCTTGAGGTTAAGCATTACAGCATCTTTTTCTGAATTGGACATATCTGTAGTATCCTCTACCATAAGAATACCGCCTAAAGGTATTTTTGCATTCGCTTCTTTATTTAAGAGTTTTTCCGTATGATCTGCGGCATTTGCAACCATAACAAAGAAATTTCTGTTTAACTGCATAGCATCGTCATGTACATCTACATTGTCAGAATTGTCTGGTAATGTGTTAACGCCAGTATTAAAAAAGGCTAATGCAGCTATAAAAATCATAGCAAATGCGCAAGAAATTGCTGTTAATTTACAAATTCTTTTTTTCATAATAGTTCTCTCTTTCTTAATATTTTTTACATGATTTAAAATATCTTGTGTCATCTCTTTATCGGTTTTCATATATGAAATCCTCCTTCTCGAGTTTGGCTTTTAATGACTTTTTAGCCCTGTGTAAAAGTACAGATGTACTCTTTTTTGATTTTTTCAATATTTTAGAAATTTCTTCAATTGAGAAATCTTCAAAATAGAATAGTGTTAACACGGTTTTATAATCAGGATTAATGCTCTCTAAAGCCTCGTGCACAGCTCTTTTCTCTTCGTCTTTTATATATAATTGTAAAAACTGCTCTTCCTCAATTTCAATATTAAATATTTCATCTATAGGAACCTCTCTGCCTTGAGGATTTTTTCGAACCCAATCAATAGCAGTGTTTCTTCCAATTGTATAAAGCCAAGTTTTAAAAGAGGCTGTTCCTTTGTTCTTTGGTTTTTTGAGTAAAAGTTTGACAAATGTTTCTTCCGTAAGATCTTCTGCAACAGAAAAATTGTTCACAATGGAATTGATGTAATTCTGTAAACCTGGTCTAAATTGAGAAACTATCTCTTCAAGAGCACTTTCATCCCCTTTAAGAAAACGGTGGTAGCTACTTGCACCATTATCCATAGTTTCCTCCTTTCCGAAGACAATTTTAATGTCTTCACTATTTACACGAATATTAAGACAAAATATTACACTAACAAAAAAATTATAATTTTAGTTTAACATATAATATTTCATTGCATAAAACAAAAGTTTAATTTTATAGAAACATTGTAAATTCCGGTATATGAATACTGCGTTAGATTTTTTAGTAAAGGGCTATTTTTGCCCTTCACTAACTTATAATTTTCCAGTGGGTCATTTTGGCCCACTGGAAATTCTACATAGGGTAATTCTAGTAGCGGGCGATTTTAACCCACTACTAACTTTATATAAAAATAATTTTATGAAAGGAAGTGTTTATTTTCAACATTCGCAACAGATCCATTTTCCACCGCACCCGTAGAGGGTGCTTTTTTTATGCCCAAATTCATTATCAAACAAAATTTTAATCTAAAGGAGAAATCAAAATGAAAAAATTTAATGATGTAATCATCATCGGTGTTGACCATGGCTATGGCAACATCAAAACTGCTAACCACTGTTTCAGAACAGGCATTACAGCTTACGATTCAGAGCCGCTTTTCACAAAGGACATGCTTGTTTACGGTGGAAAGTATTATCTTATCGGTGAAGGACACAAGGAGTTTCTTCCCGACAAAATCAAAGACGAGGACTATTATGCCCTCACTCTTGTGGCTATTGCAAAGGAGTTAAGTGCTGAAAACTTAACGGAAGCCACAGTTCACATTGCGGCAGGTCTGCCTCTCACTTGGACAGCAGGTCAGAAAGAGAGCTTCAAAGCATATCTTACAAAGAACGAGGAAGTAATCTTCACTTGGCAGCATACCGAGTACAAAATCAGAATAGCAGGTGCAAGTATCTATCCGCAGGGATATGCGGCAGTTTCGCAGTTTGCAACCAAAATGGACGGAGTAAACCTTGTCGCTGACATCGGCAACGGTACTATGAATGTTCTCTATGTCATCAACGGCAGACCGCAGTCAGAAAGAATGTACACTGAAAAGTTTGGTACTCACTTCTGTACTGTTGATATACGTGAAGCATTCCTCAGAAAAACGCAGAGAGAAATCAATGAGCATATTATTGATGAGGTGCTCTGCAAGGGTACAGCAAATATTGTTCAGTCGGATATGAAGATTATCAAGGCAGAGGTGCAGAAGTATGTAGGCGAAATCTTTCACAGGCTCCGTGACCACGGGTACGATGAAAACACAATGATGCTGTATATCACCGGCGGTGGCGGTTGCCTTGTAAAGAATTTCTACAAGTTCAATGCAGACCGAATTCAGTTCGTTGACGACATCTGTGCTGCGGCAAAGGGTTATGAGTACCTTGCCGAAACTATGATGAAAAGTGGCAGGATATGAGTGAGTACCGCATAAATGTCCGCTTTAATTTAAGCGACACAGAACACACGGCAATCATTGATTATCTGAACAGCCTTGATAAAGAAAAATACAAGTCAAGAAATCAGTTTATCATTGATGCAATAAAATCAGCCATTGCTTATGCGGAGAAGCAGACAATAGACGATGAACTGCTTGAAAAGTTCAGAGAGATTCTGAAAGAGGAGCTGTGCGGTATTTCAGTAGCCGTAACTGCTCCTTCTTCGGCTGATATTGATATGGAGCTTACAGAGGAGCAGAGGCTGAAAAACGATGCAGAGGCATTGGCATTTCTTGATATGTTTTAACGGTGCCAAAACATTCTGATTTCGGAGCCACAGAGGAAAACACAATAAAAAACGGCACCGCTTACGGTGCCGACAGATTGGAGGGGATATTTATGACCGATGACGAGAAAAAGCTCTTACAAGCCAAGCACAGACTTGAGCAGGCTGAAAACCGCAACCGCAAAAAGGAACGCACAGAGCGAAACCATAGACTTATTGTTGAAGGTGCAATTTTGGAGAAGCTTTTACCTGAAATCAAGACAATGGATTTTACTGATATTGAGGGGTATTTACGGAAAAACCTGAATTAAAGGCTGATATATGTCCCTTAAGGGCGCACTTACTCACCACCGTAAAGGCGGTGCAGTGCGCTCTCCGAGGGGTGCATTAAAAATTTTTTAAATTTTACAAAGACTACCTTTAGGTTAAACAATATTTTTATTGTTGTACTGTAATATATCGCCCATCTTCAGTTGTTGAAACACAGAATTCTTCCACTAACGGATAACCTTTATATTTTAAATAAAAATGGCAATTATCCCACGATTTTTCCGAAATATAATCATATATTTCCTTATTTAATTCTTGATTAGGAGCATTTTTTACACAATTTACAATTTTATTTACTTTTGTTTTGTCCGTAATATTATCACTATCGTAGGGACCTAAAGACATCCAAACTTCTTCAATTTCATTGTTATAAATATTGGGGAATTGGAAATCTTTTTTTACAAGTAACAAGTTTAATGAAGAATCATCAGGCTGTTCAAATATAAAATCATCACTTTCTCCACAAAATGAAAAATAGGAATAGGGCGGAAAAAAATCATGTATTGAATTATCCGATATATATATCTTTTCTCGTAATACTCCTTTTACGAGATAATAAGGATACATTTCTGACATTGAATTTCCAATAACTCCTGCTTCCAAATAAGCATCTTCTATGTCATGCCAATAAACATATGAGTCATTGCCATATAATACTCCGCTATAAAATCCGTCATCATCGTATGAATAAGTTGCTTCATATATGGATGTACTCATTAAATATATAGCTGTAGTCATAAATGATACAGATAAAGTAAAAACAATAGCAGTAAACACCAATAACCTTTTAATAAATTTTTTTTGAGAAATTGCTTTTTCAGTTTCTTGTACGGAGGCTATCAAATTATCTTCTGACTTTTGAGCGAAAGTTTCTTCCGGTATTTTTTCTCCAGTTAGCAATTCATTTACCGTTATACCTAGTATATTGGCAAGCGGAACTAAAAGAGATGAATCAGGCATTCCCTTACCTGTTTCCCAACGAGAAATAGCTTTATCTGTAACATTAAGTTTTTCAGCAAGTTGAGCTTGAGTCAACTCCTTTTCTTTTCTTAGAGTAGAAATAAATGCGCCTGTCTTATTTTCATTCATTGAAATCGCCTCCTGTGACTCTAATTATACAGTGTTTATTACAATTTTGCACCCTACGAATCATAGAATCGGCATTATATAACTCAAAAAAGTAAAAATCAACTAAAGAAAGGACGGTGATACTCGCAATTTATCACCTTGAAGCCAAAGTCATAACCCGTGGTGTTGGTCGCTCAGCCGTAGCTGCAAGTGCATATATGAGCTGCAGTGAAATCATTAACGAGTATGACGGCGTAAAACACGATTACACCAGGAAAGGCGGTCTTGTCTATGAGAAAATCTTTCTCCCGTCACACGCTCCGCCTGAATGGTACAACAGAAGTAAGCTATGGAACGCAGTTGAAGAAGCAGAGAAAACAAGGGACAGCCGTTTAGCAAGAGAGTTCATTGTTGCTCTGCCAGTTGAAGTCAACCGTGAAAGGCAGATTGCAGAGGCAGAAGAATTTGCAAAGGCTCTTGTGGATGACGGTATGTGTGTTGATGTCTGTATTCACGATACAGGCGAAGGCAATCCTCACGCTCATATTATGGCAACTGTCAGACCGTTAAACCCTGACGGTACTTGGCAAAGAAAAACTGAAAAAGAATATCTATGTATCAGAGACGGTAAGGAGCAAGGCTTTACCGTCTCTGAATTTTTATCTGCCAAAAATGAGGGTTGGGAAAAACAATACCAATATTATGTTGACGGCAAGAAAGTATATCTGCCACCTTCTCAGGCTGACGGATATGAGAGAGTAAACAAATACCCGAAGAGTACAAAGTATGGTAGACAGAATCCCATAAGCGAGCGTTGGAACAGTGATGAACAACTATTCGAATGGAGAAAACTGTGGGCAGATATCGTAAATAAAGATTTAGAAGAAAAGAACATTGAGCCTATTGACCATCGAAGCTTTGTAGCAAGAGGAATACTTTTGCAACCGACTATTCACGAGGGTGTTTCAAGCAAGAAAATGAAGAAGAAAGGCAAAACCACAGAGAGAATGAGAATCAACATTCTTATCCGTAAGGATAACAGCCTGATTATCAGCCTTCGCAAAACTGTTCAGGCACTTACAGAACTTGTTATCACTGCGGCAAAGCTGCTCATACCCGCACTCGCAGATGCTCTTGAAGGTATCCGTGTCAGTATGATAATCCTTGAATGTGAAAGAAAGAGCATTAACAATATGAAGCATCAGGCTATGAATGAAGTCCGTGATGCTGATGAGTTTTATGTGTACTTCCATAAGCTACAGGAAGATATTAAAACCACCGAAGAAAAACTCAAAGAAGCAAAGAAGAAGCTAAAGCTTACACCCAAGGTTATGAAGCAGAAGTACAATGCGGCAAGATGTGAGGTTGGTCACTATGAATTTGAGCTTAAAGAGTTGAAATTCAAAATGCAGAACATTCTCTCACAAAACGAGTGCGAAACCGAACAGGATATTGTTAATGCAAAACCTTACTTTGAGAAAATGCGACAGTTTGAAATTCCGAAGCTTGAAGTCGAGGAAAAGAGAATGGAAGCAGAAATCCAAAAGACACTTACTCAGTACCAAGAAACCGAAAAGCAGGCTGATGAAGCAGATGCAGAAGAACTGAAAGCCGAGAGGATGAAAATACGTCCCGAAAAAGAGAAAGAGGCAAGGCAAAAAGCTGAAGTAGATTACAACATCAGCGAATACGATTTCAATCGAAGCGTTGATACTGTTTCAAAGCTCATAGGTGAGCCGCCACCTAATTATCTTACCAAGGCTGAAATAGCAAGGCAGGAAGAATATGCCCGCTATGTTAAGAAGCAGGAAGAAAGACAGCGGCAAATCGAAGAACGGCGTAAGGACCGTAACAACAAAAATATTAAAAATAAAAATGAAAGGAGCCGATAAATATACTAATTAACTTAGTACTGATTGGTACGAAGTCAAATTATCAAATGACGTTGCAGATGTATTAATACTATTGATTTCAAAAAGCAAAAACAACTCCAAGGAAAATCTTGGTTTAAATTCAACAAATATGACAATAATTATTAACGATAGGAAGTGATAACTTAATGCTCACAAAATCCCAGCTTGCCCTCTGCAAGGATGCGGAGATAGCTCTTTGCGATAAGAACACGCTCACGGACTTAAGAGATATTACAGTAGATAAAAGCAAAAGCGTTATGGAGAAAATAGAAAGCTTTACACAACAGGTAAAGAACCCCTATCTCTTTAAAGTCGGAGATGTAATCGTAAAAGTAGCATATAGCGGCGGTAAAGATTTTTCAGGTGCATTGAGCAGCGCTCTTTGTTCCTGCTGAAAAAATTACCACAAGCTAATTTTATAAAATTATTGAAATATAAGCGGAAGTATGCTACAATTCATTTGTAAGATTTGTGGTGCTTCCGCTTTGTTTATATAGATAAACAAACGGAGGTTATACTAATGTATTCAAAATATAAGGATTACTTAGAGCAGCCTCATAGGGAACTTAAAACCTGGAAGGCTGCTCTTTATATTCGTCTGTCCCGTGAGGACGGCGATAAATCAGAAAGCTATTCCATCACATCACAGCGTGAAATTTTAAAGGAATACCTTAAGCTTCATCCCGATATCGAGGCTTACGATTTCTATGTTGATGACGGTTGGAGCGGTACCAACTTTGACCGTCCTGGATTTGTTCGTATGATGGAGGATATTTATGCGGGTACGGTCAACTGTGTTGTAGTAAAGGATTTGTCCCGTTTTGGGCGAAATTACACCGATGCAGGTAATTATCTTGATAATGTTTTCGTACGCTTAAAGGTGCGTTTTATTGCCCTGAACAACGGAATTGACACCGCTTCAAACAGTATGAACGCAGCAACACAGTGTATTTCCGTAGGTGTTACCAATGTTATAAATGAAAGCCTTGCTGCAACTACTTCTGTGAACGTACGTGGTACTCTCAATGTAAACAGAGCACAGGGTAAGTTTATCGGCTCTTTTCCGACCTACGGATATTTAAAAGATCCGAATGATCATCATCAGCTTATTATCGATGAAGAAACTGCACCTGTTATACGAATGATTTTTGAAAGATTTATAGCAGGACAAAGTATCATCGGTATTGCAAAAGCCTTGAATGATGAGGGCATACCCAACCCGTCAATGCACAAAAAGCTGAAAGGTCTTAATTACCGTCACCCTATGGGCAAGAGTAATGACGGCTTGTGGCACGACAGCTCTGTGCGAAGAATACTGCAGAATGAAATGTATATCGGTAATATGGTGCAGGGCAAGAACACGACAATCAGCTATAAAATAAAACAATGCAGAGCCATACCTAAAGACGAGTGGATTATTGTTGAAAACACCCATGAAGCAATTATTGACAAGGATACCTTCAATAAGGCTCAGTCACTTTTCAGAAAGAATATCCGTTCTTCGCCCGTCAAAAAAGAGGTTGATTTGTTTTCGGGGCTTGTCCGCTGTGTTGATTGCCACCGTATTATGAATAAGAAAACCAACAATCATTCATACGGCACTTACCGTTATTACAGATGTATGACATCAAGGAAAATGAGCAAGGATGCCTGTACCAATCACACAATCCGTATTGATAAGCTTGAAACTGCGGTGCTTGTGACTTTGCAGAAAATGATTGATACTGCCATTGAGTTTGATGAAATTCTTGAAATAATCAATCAGAGCAGTAAGCGGAAAAAGGAGTCAACTCATCTGCAGAAGATGATTAAGACTCAATCTGCCGAGCGTGAGAAGTGTATAAAAATGTCTCTTGATTTGTATCCTGACTGGAAGCAGGGAGTTATCACAAGGGAGGAATATATGCAGTTAAAAGCCAATCTCACAGAAAAAATTGAGGCGATTGACAGCACAATCAAAAGTCTGACAAAGACGGCAGAAGAGTATGCTCAAGGTTTGAATAGTGAAAATGAGTTTATCTCACATTTCAAACAGTACGGAAATATTGAAGCACTTAACAGGCCTATGGTGGTTGAGTTGATTGATGAAATTCTTGTTCACGAGGGCGGAAACATCACCATTAAATTCAAGTTCAACGACGCTTATGAAAATGTGGTTAACTATATTGAAATGAATAAGGAAATCGTTGAAGAAGCGGATAAAAAGTCTGCGTAAGATTATCAATAGGGTATATTTAATGTTTGTGATAATAATATTTGTCAAATTACGACAATATACCCTATTGACAAAACAATGTTTATAATTTATACTATAAAACAAGGAGTTGTTATAATGGATTTTTCAAACTACGAAGTGAGTAATACATATTTTGGCGGAAGCGAAAAGAAAATAGGTCTGATTATCAGCGGAAGTGAATATATGATTAAATTTCAGAAGCAAACTGAGTTCGGCAAGAGGAATAATCATATATCAGAGTATATCGGTTCTCATATTTTTGAGCTTTTAGGTTTTAAGGTGCAGGAAACCTATCTTGGCACATATAAGGGTGAACAGGTTGTTGCCTGTAAAAACTTTATAGAAGACGGTTATCAGTTCGTACCTTTCAATGATGTAGGTGAGAGCACTTTAGACCAGGACAAGGAAAGATATCAGTATTCTTATACGGATATTATGAAAATGCTCCGTGATAATTCAAAGCTTACAAATGTTGATGAAACCATTGAGGCTTTCTGGCAATTGTTTATTGTAGATGCTCTTCTCGGTAACTTTGACCGTCACGGTGCCAACTGGGGATTTTTGAAAAAAGACAACAAATACACCCTTGCTCCTATTTTTGATAATGGCTCATCATTATTTCCTGCAATGACCGATGAAGATGAAATGAAAGAGATTATGGGTTCACAGGAAGAAACCGACAAACGAATATTTACATTTCCTACGTCTCAAATCAAGCTCCAAGGTAAGAAAAGCTCATATTATGATGTTATTCACAGCCTCGAATTTGAAGAGTGTAACAAAGCATTGGTAAATGTATATAAGCGTATTTCCATCGAAAAAATAAACGAATTTATCGATAATGATGTTATGTTTATTACTGACTTACAAAAAGAATTTTATAAGCATATGATAAAAAACAGATTTGAGAAAATTATCGAATCATCTTTTGAAAATCTGATTAAGAGGTGAAAAAATGAACTGTTACGAGGTTGATGCTCTTATATGCCTTAAGGATGACCTGGGTATAGAGTATGTAGTGTCGAAAATTGAATATAAGATATGGAAGAACGAAGAATTTGAATACAGATTCAGACCGAATTATTCTGTTATTGGCCTTTTAGATACTTCTCTGTTTCAGGGCATTCCCGGCATTGATTTAGATTTGAGAAAAGAGGAATACATACGAAAGAATACTGTTCCTACTTTCATTTCAGAGAGAGCACCGGCTTCTAACAGACAGGAGCTCTGGAAGCTGCTTGAAGATTGCGATATGCAATACCTTAATCAGCTTGAATGGTTAATCAGAACGGATACAAAGTATATCGGTGACCGATTATATGTAAGAAAGCCTTATGCACAAAGCTTTTCTGATACAGTTAATCTTGACAATGAAATATCAAAGTTAAAAAGGTCTTATGATATTCAGAAGAAGCTGCTTGACGGAATCTGTGCAGGATTCAATATTGAATATGACAGTTTTATAATTAATGACAGCAACCGTAAGACTTGCTATGATTTGCTTTACCGCTTATTCAGACGAGAATCCGAGCGCTTAAGAAAGCTTCAGAGCGACGGAATAAGCAAGGCAAAGAAAGAGGGCAAGTATCAAGGCAGAAAGTCAATCAGTGTTGATGACACAAAGCTTTACGAAGTATGGCGCAAGTATGAAAGTAAGAAGATTTCACTTAAAGAAGCAACAAGCCTGCTGAATATCAGCGTATCAACATTTTATAGGAGAATAAAGAAGTTTCAATAAAGAACAGCGTGCGGAGTAAAATATATGGTCCTCATTGGGATTATAATTATCCGAGTGGCGGAAATGGTTTCAGAATTTATCCTGATGGTTCAATGACACCAAAAATGTTTGTAGGAGGAATGTTATATGCTTGAGAAAAATGATTGGAGACTCTTGAATCAGCAAGAGTATTTAATGAAAGCTAAACTTAAAAAAGCAGAATATATAAAGCCCTCAGAAAAATGGGATCACGACCATTGTGCTTTTTGTTGGGATAAATTCAGTGAAAACAAAGAGGATTTAACACAAGGTTATTGCACTGCTGACCAAAAGTATTGGATATGCGAAGAATGCTTTAACGACTTCAAAGAAATGTTTGGTTTTACAATTGAATAAATATTTATCGAATTTGAGGCTACTTTATGGTAGCCTCTCTTTTTTGTTTTGCAACGAATTCACTAAAAATGTCTACAAACCACCCGTTATAGTCTTCCTTTCATTGCAACCACCCCATAGCCGCACCCATAATTGAAGCCCCGAAAACCCAGTAAAATAGGCACTTTTGAGATTTTGAAAAATTTTATGGTTTTCTCTTGACATTTACCCCTGCCGCTAAAAAGACCATAGCCGACTTTTTTGGTGATACGGGAACAAAGCCTAAGGATTACGATGCTGTCTTTACAGGTGACCTTGGTGCTGTGGGGTCTGATCTTTTATATGAACTTATGCTCAAAGAAGAGGGCGTAGATCTCGGCAGTGTACACAAGGATTGCGGACTTATGATATATGACCGTGAAACTCAGGATGTTCACTCGGGAGGATCAGGTTGCGGTTGCAGCGGCAGTGTTTTGTGTTCGCATATTTTGTCGGGAATGCATAAGGGCAAATATAAGAATATTCTCTTTGTGGCAACGGGTGCTCTTATGTCAACTGTCTCGTCTCTTCAGGGTCAGAGTATTCCCGGGATTGCACATCTTATAAATTTCAAAAGGGAGGGATAACTTATGAATCTCATTAAAACGGTGAAGTGTCTTTGCTGTCTTATTAAGTGCTCAAAATATATCTATTATATCAAAAAGGCATTGTGTGTGGCGACTATAATGATTGCAGTTTTAGCAGTATTAGGTAACTGCGGCAAGTGCAAAGCAATGCTCGAAAAGCTCAGGGTGATGTGATATGGATATAGCTATGGATTTGCTCAAAGCATTCGCGGTGGGCGGAGGAATATGTATTATAGGGCAGCTTCTTATTGATTTTACAAAAATGACTCCGGGCAAGGTTTTAGTGCTTTTTGTGGTATTGGGTGTAGTTCTGGGTGCAATAGGGGTTTATGAGCCGTTGGTTGACTTTGCAGGCGCAGGCGCAACGACACCGCTGACAGGTTTCGGCTATGCTCTTTATAAGGGTACAAGGCAGGCTGTGACTGAAAAAGGACTTTTGGGTGCTATAAGCGGACCGTTTACGTCGGCGAGTGTGGGCATTATGGCTGCAGTGCTCAGCGGACTTATAGTGAGTCTGTTTGCTAAGCCAAAAGATAAGTGAAGATTTAACTCAGTGTGTAGCAGGGTGCAAAAAAAGAAGCTACGGTTTTGACCATAGCTTCTTGCTTTTTATGGGTTTTGATTATGCAACTGTTTCTGAAATGAAGTCTGCATCAAAGCTTGCGCATGAAACGAAGTTTTCTCTTTCGTCTGCGTTCTTCATCTTTTTCTTTTCGATAATCTTTGTAACTGCATAGTAAACAGCTGCGATAGCTGCAACAACTGCAAGGATAATAGCTACAATTTTAGCAATCTTCTTAAAGGTTTCCATCTTAACTTTCCTCCGTTATTTAAGTATGGTTAATTATAACATTTAAAAGAGGCATTGTCAATGTTTTAGAGAGCATTTTATTGAATTTATCAATATGTAATTGAATATTCACCGTAAAAGTCACCCTGACCCTCAACTGTCATTGTGAAACCTATCATTGAGCCCGAGCCTCTCATTTGCTTAACTTCCATATAGTTTTTGGCATATGTGAGTCTGCCTTGGGAGTCGAAGTTAGCTGTGACATAAACGCCTGAATAATAAATCTCAATATAGTTGATAGTTGCCTGAGCGGGAATAAGTGACGATGTATCAACAACCTCAACGATGTTGGCAAGGTTAGCAGCTTCGTTGGGATGAATGTGAGCCTCATCCTTAAGGAGAAGAGTCATTGTGTATCCGCCGTCTGCCGTGGGGGTGCAGGTTGCGCTGGTGACATAATCTTCGTTGATTATGCACGGCTTATTGGGTGGGGGGAGAATTGCCATAGGTGTAACACCTGTAGCCGCGTCCACACCATTGACGAATGTGTAGGTTGTGGGGGGAATCTGATTGTCGGCAATAACCTTGTTAGCAACACCTTCAACAATGCTGCCGCCGGTGATTTTGTCAATGGTAACATTGAGCTTGCTGACTCTCAGACAAGTGAAATTCGGGGTTTGTTTGAGAGTGTTTATGCCGTTTACATAAGCTGCAATAGCTTCAGATTTCGATGCGGGTATTTTTACACCTGAGGGAGACTGTTGCTGAGGGGGAGCATCTGTAGGCTGCTGACCTTGCTGAGTCGGCTGTGTAAGATCAGGTGTGGGCACACTGATATCATTATTTACATTTGGGAGTGTGGGTAATGTGGGGTCTGTTACCGAACCGTTATTTATCGGAGTATTGGTAACAATAGGCGGTGTTTCCGTGGTGTATTTCTGAGCTTGCTTTTCCGTAACCTGATATGCAACCAGGAATGACAGACAGAAAAGCCAGATACTTACTGCCACTACCGATAGTATTCTTACGAGTTTTTTAAATTCCATACATACCTCTTTTTCGAATACTTCAAGGGATACAGGAAGTATCCCTTGAAAAAAGTCCGTTTTATCTTTCGAATGTATAAGCTGAGGAAACGGTGCCGCTGATTTTCATACCGAAGCTCGTTATACCCATAACGCCCTCGACGGGTGCTTTCATTTTCATTGAATAGGGAGATGCAACCTGATATGAATCGAGAGTGCCGTCAGCATTGATTACTGCTGTGATTGTTGTATCACCGACAGTTGTGAGCTGATTTTCAAGACCGTCCTTAGAGAAATAACCAAGAGAAGCGATGCTTGTTACAAAACCGGGATGATAGAAAGCATCAGCAACATTGGTCTCGATGCCGAAGGTCTCTTCATAAAGCACAACTGTGTATTTATATCCGCCTGCTGAAAGGGGAGTAACGGATACAGATTTAACGCCATCTTTCCATGCTGAGGGGTTTTCACTTGCATAAAGATAAGCATATTCCTCATCTGAGGGATCGATATATCTTGCAAGACTCACATATTTGCCTTCGTCATTTTTAGCGATTGAATCTGTGAAAAGGAGCTTTTCACTTGATGTTTCTTTACCTGAAAGAGTGATATCCTTGAGCTCATCTTCACTCTTATCTGTATTTGTGAGACTGTTGATGAAGTTTATAAGAATGCCTACATCCTTGCCGTTGAAGGATGAATTATTGACATAGAACTTATCAGTGTTATAGTTAACAACTGATGCAGAGCTAACGGTAACTGTGCCTGTTTCGTGCTTGGTCTTATTGATTGATTCAACAAGATAGAGAAGCTGTGAATTCACACTGTGATCATAATGAGGATCAGTAGAGGGGAGAATTCTGAAGTTATCAACTCTGAAAACAATTTCTTCTACAACGGGTTCGGTGATAAGGTCGCCGTTTTCGTCATAAGCAAAAACGGATATTGACTGAACAGAGCCGGGAGTAAGAGAAACAGTAGCTGAGGGTCTTGTTACATTAGAAAGGAAACGGTTGAGACCTCTGTCGCTGTCTGTATATTTAGAGAAGACTCTGTATTTTGATGCACCGTCAAGAGCGGGCCATGTGATAGTCTGTGCAGCACCGTCCTGAGTTACGGTTATGCCTGTTGTTGAAGCGAAAACTTCGTTGGAAACAGCACTTCTGACACCGTTGTTATTTGTGGCATAAACACGGTAAAGATAACCTGCAGGTGTGGTAAAGCTTTCTGTATATCTGTCTGAAGTTGTGCCGCCGGGGATAACCTCTGTCCATGCGTTTTTGTCAAAATCGTATTTCTCGAGGATGTATCTGTTCGCTTCGGAAATGTCTGTCCAAGTGATAGTGATGTCAGATTCAGTACATCTTCCTACGGTAAGCACGGGCTTGGGAATAACCTTCATAGGAGGTGTGGAGTCTGAAACTGTGCCGTAAAGGAACACTCCGTTATTTTTAACATAAGCTGCAACTCTGAAGTTAAGGCCGGGTAATGTCTCATCATTGCTGACTACAACACTGTTAGTGTCTGAATGAGTAACTCTTTCAAACTGCTTTGTGTTGTTGTTAAGAACATAGAGTGTATAGCCTTGAGCATTGGGAACCTTGCTCCAGGTGAATTTAAGTGAACCGTCTTCTAAGACTTCACCCTGAAGATTTTTTACCTGACCGGGTGTTGAATAGATTTCAAAGGGCTCAGAGAAGACACCTTTTGCTGTCTTGCCGGTTGAAGTTGCTTTTGTATATGCTCTGACTTTGATTGTGTAAACCTGACCGTCCTGAATATCAATAGCGGCTCTGTTGGTTGAAACTGTGGGAAGCTTGACAGCTGAGCCTGAGGAGTAGTCATAAACCTGATAACCCTGGGCACCGGGAACCTTATCCCAGGTGATGACAGCCTTGGTTTTGCTGATTGATGAAACCTGCATACCGATTACTGCTTCAAGTGAGGAAGTAACCTTTAAGTTTGATGAGTATGAGCCATAGTAGGTTTTGGAATCTGTTTTATAGAAGCCTCTGATTTTATAGTAGTAGGTTGTGCCGAGCTTGAGATTTTTTTCTGTGAATGAAAGCGTTGTCTTTGAATAGATGGTCTGATATTTCTTCCACTGACCTGAGCCTGTTTTCTTGAAAATCTGATAGCCGGTTACACTTGCACTGTCCCATGAAAGCTTGATTGAGGTTGTGTTTACGGGAGTTGATTTAAAACCGCTGATTTCAGGCACGGCAGTTGTACCTTTGACAGTTGATGAAACAGAACCGTATGTCTTTTTGCCGCTTTGAGTGACATAAGCCCTGACTCTGAATGATATGGTCTTTTCTGTCTTGAGGCCTGTAACAGTATAAGTTAATGCGGATGTTGATTTTACGCTTTTCCAACCGCTGCCGTCATTTTTCTGCACGAGATAACCTGTTGCGCCTTCAACCTTGTTCCATGAAAGCTTGACCTTCGTGGGTGTGGTGGTGACAACCTTAAGTCCTGTTACCTTGCTCAGAGTGTTGCTGACACTGACAACAGTACTGTAAGAATCATATTGTTTGCTTGTGCTGATGATATAGTTGACTTCGTCATAAGCACAGACTCTGAATGAGTATGTGTAACCGACTTTGAGGTTTTTTACTGTGTATGATGTAGCCTGGAGAGTGTCTGTCAGAGTTATCCATTCACCGCTACCCTGACGGTACTGGATTCTGTAGCCGTCAGCTTCAGCGATGGAATTCCACGACACAGTGGCTGTATTGTCTTTAATTGATGTAACCTTGACACCTGTAACTCTGCCGACTTTGGCTGCAGAAGCAGAAAGTGAAAGGGAGAGTGTGAATACAAGGCAGATAATTATTGCAGTGAGTATTTTATTGAGTTTTTTCATATTGTATCCTCCTTGTTATTATACCGTAACAAAAGCGGTGGTTGTAACAATAGTCTGAGTGAATGAGTAAGTGGTTGTAAGCCCTGTTTTGAAGGAAACTTCAACAGGCATTGAAACTTCCATATAGCTTACAAGTCCGTCCTGCACCTTTGCGGTAACAGTTGTGCCTGTATATCTGCAGGAGATAAGTGAAAATCCGTTGGCGGTTTCCTTGACTTTATTCCAGTCAACGGGTGAGGTGAAAAGTGATGTTTTTTCTGCTGAGGGGCCTTCGGGATAAAGAGTGAAGGTGATGTCATAGCCCGAGCCGTTAGCTTTGAATTTCACCGATTGCGCATTGATATCAGCAAATTTGATTACGGCATCTTTGCCACTCGTGCCGATATAAGCTGAAATATCCTTGCCGTCAGCGGTTTTGCCTTCTTGGAATCTGTGGATATTTGTGCCTACTGTGGCAATGTTGCTTAATACAGTATCGTTTTTATCACCGCTGAAATCTTTAAGAAGAACATCCTTATAAAGAATGGCGTTGTTTTCATATCCTTTGGTGTTGCCGAGAGCTTCAATGAAGGAATTGAAAGCAGCTTCGTTTGTTGAAGGCAGAGAGTGAGTTTTTACATTGACAGCTGATGAATAGTAGCTGTAGACAGTGCCTGACTCTCTTTGTGTGTAAGCTCTGATTTTGAATGTGTATTCAGTGCTGCTGCTAAGACCTGAAAGAACTGTTGTTGTTTCATTTGCACCAATCTTTTTTGACTTGGTTTCTTTTGTTGCATTGTTGAGAATGTTAATCTCATAACCTGTTATATCTGCGATGGCTTTCCAGGTGAGAGTGACCTTGTCAAAGTACACGGCGTTTTTGTCGTAGGTCAGAGCACTGACGCTGACGGGTCTTGTTGCAGTAGTGATTTCAACCTGCTTGTCACTGAAAGCTACGTCGCCGGATGTCGGTTTGTAATAAGCCTGCACAGCGAATTTATATTCTGTGTTGGGGCTAAGACCTGTGATTTTAGCATTGAGTGATGTGGTTGAAGTTTTCTTGACGAACTTGTTTGTTTTGCTGTCAAAAAGATAAACTCTGTAGCCGTTGGCAGTATCGGCTTTTTTCCATGTGAGCTTTGTGTAATTTTCGGCCGATGCAGCTTCAAGAGCTGTAACTGTGCCGGGTTTCGGCATAACAACCGTAAGAACTGATGAATATTCGCCGTAGTAAGTTGAGCTGAGTTTTGTATATGCCCGAACCTTATATTTTGCAGTGTCACCGATTTTCACGTTTTTGTCGGTGAAAGTTGTTTTTGTTGTTGTGGTGATGCAGTCCCAGGTTTTCTTTGCATCATTGTATTTATAGAGCTTATATCCTGTCGCCTTAGTAATTTTGCTCCAGGTGAGAGACACGCTGTCTGGATTTTCGGAGGTCTTCTTTAAGGTTTTGACCTTCTGAGGATTAACCGTAACATTTATTTTCTGACTGATGTTACTTCCGTCTGTTGTTGTGACGGTGATAACAGCTTTACCGATACAGACAGCCTTTATCTTGCCTTTAGATGAAACGGTGACAATATTTTTGTCGGATGTTTTATATGTCAGCTTATCTGAATAAACCTCTGAAGGTGAGAAAGTGGCAGTGATTTGTCTTTCGGCTGTGAGACCGACCTTTAATGAAGTATAGTTGAGTTTCATCTCTTTTATATATCTGTAACCGAGCTTGACATTTGTCAGACCTTTTATGTACTCTTCGGCATAGGAGCCTTCTGTGACATAAGCGGTGAGATTTTCACAGCCTGCAAAAGCATCTTTTTCTATTTTTGACACAGATTCGGGTATTACAATAACTTTAACTGTTTTATTCTGTCCGAAAGCTTCAGCAGTGATTTCCGTGACTTTAAGGGAATCTGCCTTTGAGGGTATTTCAACAGTGGCTGAATTTCCTTTATACTCCTTGAGAATTGCTTCGGAAGATTTTGTTTCAAAAACAAAATCACCTGAAGTTACGGTTTTTGCACTTGCAGATAATGAGAAAATCACCATCACTGCAATTATAACAGAAAATAAACCGAGTAATCTCATAAACTGTTTTTTCATAATAAAGAGTCCTCCAAAACGATACTGAGTAAATATTATCACGAAACCGAATAAATTTCAATTGTTTTTTTATTAATATATAAGTTTTTATATAACAATATAAGATAATATCTACCGCAGTATATTATCTCAGGTTATTGTGTTGAAAATATGTAATGAATATAAACGTTTGGAAAAAAGAAAAAGAGACGGATAATCCGTCTCGAAATCTTATTAACTTTGCTGATTATTTTGAAGCGTTGAGCTTTGTGATGATAGCTGACTTCTTTCTTGCAGCATTGTTTTTGTGAAGAAGACCCTTAGCTACTGCCTGGTCAATCTTCTTAACTGCGAGCTTTACAGCTGCTTCCTTATCTTCAGCGTTTGTTTCGATAGCAGTGTTAGCCTTCTTAAGAGCTGTCTTAAGAGCTGAGTTTGCTGACTTGTTGCGAGCCTGCTTTGTTGCGCTTACAAGAACACGTTTCTTTGCTGATTTAATGTTTGGCATAATTTACACCTCCTCTTAATAGCGTCATGCAAAAGACATCATATCACTTTTTTTGAAAAATTGCAAGATATTTTTGCAATTTTGGATAGACTTTTTTTCATACGCCGATAATAATACTATAAAAATTTAAATAATGCAATAGTTTGAGGTGAAAAATTTTGAATTTTCGCACAGATCTTGCTGTGGAAAGGCAAGAATACAGAGAAAAAGAGAAACTTGACGGAGTTTTATCGGAATGTAAAACAGTCAAAGGGATAAAAGTTACGACCATAGAAATAATCAACGCTCAAGGTGAAAAGCTTTTGGGCAAACCAAAAGGTAAATATATTACCCTTGAAACTGAAAAGCTGAGCAAAAACAGCCACTTTTTTTCTTCCGCTTGTAAGGTGCTGTGTGATGAACTCAGAAAACTGCTTCCCGGGCAGGGCACGGTACTTGTGGCGGGTCTCGGAAATGACAGTATTACACCCGATGCCCTCGGACCGAAAAGCCTTGAACTGATTCTTGCAACGAGGCATATAGACAGTGAGCTTGCTTATAGCATAGGACTTGGAAATCTGCGCAGTGTGGCAGGAGTTGTTCCGGGTGTTCTTGGCAAAACGGGAATTGAAACTGTGGAAATTATAAGCGGTGTTGTGAAAAAGATTTCGCCGGAATGTGTGATAGTTATTGATGCACTGGCGGCCAGAAAAACAGAAAGACTCGGGACAACTGTGCAGATAAGCTCTGCCGGTGTGGAGCCGGGCTCGGGTGTGGGTAACAGACGAAAAAGCATCAGCCGTGAAACCCTCGGAGTGCCTGTGATAGCAATCGGTGTGCCGACGGTGGTGGATGCTGCGACAATGGCTATGGATGTTATCGGCAAAGCAGGTGCGGATTTGCCTGAGGAATGTCTGTCCCTTCACAGAAATATGGTTGTTACGCCAAAAGAAATAGATAGCCTGGTTGATAATGCGGCTCGCCTGATAGCTATGGGGATAAATACCGCATTGCAGACAAATCTCACATCACAGGACATAGCGGAAATTATCGGCTGACAGAGACGTTTTTATTGAATAAAAAGAGAATGTTATTCACTTTCGGCGAATATTTATATGTTATAGTATAAATCCGGAGGAAACAACGATGAATAACAAAGCAGTAAAAAATCTTGTTATAACTCTCAGTGTGATTGCCCTGATAGCTTTCAGTGTGATTTTCAGTGATTATTTTATAAAGGGGTTATCTGTAATTGCTGTAATGAGTGCAAAAAGCTATATGCCTTTTGAGGGCGTTACCTTGCCTGATTTTACAAGTACAACTGCCGAAAATACGACAACTGAGATAACAAAAGAAACAACATCGGAAAAGAAAGTTTCTGTGGCAGTAACTTCGGAAGAAAAGTTTACGGATACTCCCGAAGATATCAGAAAAGCTATGGAAGAAAGAAAAAAGACAGCTTCAAAAGACAAGAAAGACGGAGGAATTTACGAACGGCAGTATAAGAGCGAGGGAGTGACTGACAGTTTCGGATTGGTCAAGGTGAAAAATGTGAATAAAACTGGCATTGATATAGAGGAAATTTTAGCTGAAAAAATAGATTTATCCGTCAGTAAGGACAAACCTTCTGTGCTTATATTCCACACTCATACCACAGAGACTTTTCAGATTCTTGAGCGTGGCTTTTATGAAACAGACTTTAAGACAAGAACTAAGGATTCTGCACTGAATATGGTCAGAGTCGGCAGGTCTATATGTGAAGAAATTGAAAAACTCGGATACAATGTAATACACGATACGGAGATTCACGATTTGTCATATAACGAAGCCTACGGACACTCCAGAAAAAAGGTTGAGGAATATCTTAAAAAGTATCCGTCTATACAGATAGTTCTGGATATTCACCGTGACGCAATTCAGCAAAGCGACGGCACAAAAATCAAGCCTACTGCTGTGATAAAAGGCAAAAAGGCAGCGCAGATTATGATAATAAGCGGTTGCCAGGAAAAAGGTAATCCTATTGAAAATTTCCCTGATTGGCGATATAATCTCACTTTTGCCGTGCATCTGCAAAATCAGCTTGAAACTATGTTCAAAGGCATAACGAGACCTCTTTATTTTTGTCCGAGAAAATATAATATGAATGTCAGCCACTGTTCACTTCTGATAGAAGTCGGTTCAGATTCCAATACCCTCGAAGAAGCCGTTTATACAGGGAAATGTCTCGGAGCGGCCTTGGGCGAAATTATGAAAGAATATGAGGAGAAAGTATGAATAAAGAAATGAAAAAGATATTGTCCCGCTATATTTTCGGCTGTGTGGTGCTGACTTGTCTGATGTGTTTTTGTGCAGGCATAATAACGGCAAAGCAGAGAAGTGAATACAACTCATATTTTATCCCTTATGCAGTTATGAGCCTAAAAAGCGGCAGTGAAAAGATAACTGTCACTGTTGATGACAAGGATTACAGTCTGAATTTTGAGCCTATAAAAAAGCTGTCAGCTTATCGCAGATATCTCTATTTCACACCGTTTTCCTGTGCGGTGTTCTTCGTTGAAAACATTTTAACCATTTTTAACACTTTTAAGGGATAAAATTTGCTTGTTTCCTATTGACATATTCAAAAAATGGTGATAAACTTCAATAAACCGAATAGTTCAATTAAAGATAGAGGCGCGGTCAATCATCAGTAGCTTCACACTCAAAGGGGTTTTCGCAAAACCTGATGAAGCGAAAGGGGTTACTGCCGAAGGTATCAGGCGAAAGATATCCTGGGCGGACAAAATAAGATTTGTCCGACTGTCGCATTTGCGGAGTGCTATTATAATTCAGATAGGTTGTGAAGTTTATATTTCATCTCTTATCGTCGGAAACTATTGTTTTCTGAGCTGTATTACACTCGATGCAAAATCGGGTGTTTTATTATGGCCTTTATTTATTTGATGTTTCGGAAACAAATCTTTTATTATAAGGAGTCAACGACTATGGAAAGAAAGCCTATTTTTACCGGTGCTGCATCAGCACTTATTACTCCCATGACTGCAAGCGGAGTAGACTATGCTAATTTTAAAAAGCTCATCAACTGGCAGATTGAAGAGGGCATTGATGCTCTTGTTATCGCAGGCACTTCAGGTGAAGCTTCAACTCTTACAGACGAAGAGCACAGAGAGGTTCTGAAATTTGCTGTTGAGGTTGTAGACGGCAGAGTACCCGTTATTGCAGGCACAGGTTCAAACGATACCGATTATGCTATCAACCTTACAAAATATGCTTGTGAAATCGGTTGCGATGCTATGCTTGTTGTTACACCTTACTACAACAAAGCTACACAGAAGGGTCTTATCAAGATGTTCACTGCTATTGCAGACGCATCAACAAAGCCCGTTATTCTTTACAACGTACCCTCAAGAACAGGCGTAAATATCGAGCCCGCTACATATGCAGCACTTGCTGATCATCCTATGATTCAGGGTATCAAGGAAGCTAACGGCCAGATTGATAAAATCACAGAGACTATGGCTCTTTGCGGTGACAAACTCGATCTTTATTCAGGTAACGATGATCAGATTGTACCTCTTCTTTCAGTTGGCGGTAAGGGTGTAATCTCAGTTCTTTCAAATGTACTTCCCAAGGAAACATCAGAAATGGTACACAAGTTCCTTGCAGGTGATGTTCAGGGTGCAGCTCAGATGCAGTTCAAATACTTCCCTCTCGTTAAAACTCTCTTCAGCGAAGTTAACCCCATTCCTGCAAAGGCAGCTATGGCAGCTATGGGCTTCTGCGAGGACTATGTAAGACTTCCTCTGACTTCAATGGAAGATGCTACAAAGGCTGTGCTTCTTGACAGAATGCGTGAAGCAGGTCTCGATGTTTAATCTTCGGCACGAGGTAAAGATATGAAAATCATAATCAACGGTGCCGGCGGCAGAATGGGTAAGGCTCTCTCTGCTATCATCGAAAACAGCGAAAAGCATATAGTTGCAGCTTACTGCAGTATGGAGTTTGCCACCGATGCGGCACAGAATATCTATAATAATATCAATGAATTTGATGGCGAAGCTGATTGCATCATCGACTTCTCAAATCACCTTGCAACAGCCGATGTCATCGGCTATGCAGTTAAGAGGAATCTTCCTGTCGTTGTGGCTACAACAGGTCAGAGCGAAGAAGAACTCGCTATAATCAAGGGTGCAGCAGACAGCATCCCTGTCTTCTATTCGCAGAATATGTCGCTTGGTGTTGCTCTTCTTTCTTGTCTTGCAAAAATTGCGGCTAAGGCATTCCCTGATGCAGATATAGAAATCCTCGAAAAACATCACAACCAGAAACTCGATGTTCCAAGCGGTACTGCAATCCTGCTTGCAGATGCTATCAGAACCGTAAAGACAGATGCTGAATATGTGGTAGGCAGAAGCGATTACGGCAAGAGAGATAAAAAAGAAATCGGCATCCACTCTCTTCGTATGGGCAGTGAGGTAGGTACTCATGAAATCATATTTGCTATGGGATCACAGGTTATCACCTTAAAGCACGAAGCAGAAAACAGAAGCCTTTTCGCTGACGGCGCAGTATCGGCAGCAGAATTCCTCATACAGCAGGAAAATGGTTTCTACAATATGGATAATATCCTTGAATAAACAACTTAGAGGCAGAGGCGTAAAAACCTCTGCTTTTTTACATTTTGAATAAATTAATTGTGAATAAATAGTTGTAATTTGTTGACCTTTGATGTTGAATCTGTTATAATTATTAACGAATATATTTAAAGGAGGAAATATCCCAATGAGTAACACTTCAGGTGGGTCACTTATGGGTAAGGTTAAAGACCTTGCCACTGAGATAAAGACCCATTGGCACACCCCTGCTGAGGGCAAATATGTTCCTTATAAAGAATATAAGGATATATTCATTGCTGTCGGCAGTAACTATGCAGGCTCAAAGATTCTCGAATACATCGGTTTCTGGTCAGCTTGTTATCTTATTATGCACCACTATAAGCTGCCATACCTTACCTTCTCGGTAATCGGTATCATCAATATGCCTCTCGGCTATATTACAGCTCTTATCTGGTGGTTTGTTTGCGACAACCTTGGCTTCCTGCCGAAGAAAACTGAGCGGAAAATATACGCTGTCTATATAGCCATGGTGCTCTTTGGCATATCGACAATAGTTTTCGATTATGCTTCACTTTTCAATCCCACAAGTCCTTTCATTACATATCTCAACGGACTTGAAGGTATGAATGCTACGGCTTGTTTCAAGACTTTCGGTACCCACTTCCTTTACTCAGGTTGGGTAGGCGCACGTAACATTTTCTGGCGTAAAAAGCTCATTCCGAAATTCGGCCGTTATAAGTATTCACTTTACAGTGATGTTATTCCCAAGTGTATAATGGTGGTTCTTATCGGTTGGCTTCCCGTTTACAACATTCCCGATGTTGCAACACGAGTATGGGTTGCAAACCTTCTCTTTGCTACATATAACGTATTCGGCTTCGGCAATGTGCTTGAAACCTGCACAAAGAGTATCAGCCCCAACCTTCAGGAAAGAATTTTCGTAAGAAGCTATCCTATTAAGATGTCACATTTCGCACATTCAATTATTGCTATTATCCTGCCTGTATTTGTAGGTATGCTCAGATATGAATGGGCTGACATCAACCTTTACAGATATATTATCCCCATCACATTTATCGCCTTTGCAGTATTCACAATGCTCTTTGCAGGCAGAATCAAGGAAAGAATTCCTCAGCCTCCCATTGAAAAGAAAGTTCAGATTAAATTCTGGGACGGTCTTTTCGGTGTACTGAGAAACAAATACCTGCTTATCAACACCGTAGTAGGTCTTATCGACTCACTCGGTAACGGTATGCTTCCCTTCGTAACAATTCTGTATCTCTATACATTCAGACTTTCAGGTCTGCCTTACAGCCTTATTGTTGCGCTTGTTTCATTTGCAGGCACACCTCCTGATTTCCTTTCACCCTACTTCCTCAAGAGATTCTCATATAAGCAGATTATGATTTTCTATCAGCTTTCACGTGCTCTCGGTAACGCTGCCATCGCTGCTGCTATCTGGTTCTGCGGTGACAACCTTAACCTTTGCGGTACTATCTGTGTTGTAGTTCTCTTCCTTATGGAAATGACCAAGACAGTTCCCACAACTGCAGGTCACGATATGAACGTTCGTATCGGCGACTATCAGATGTATCTTTCAGGTGAAAGACTCGAAAGTTTTGCAGGTATCTTCGGCTGGTTCACAGGCCCCATTACCTCATTCGTCGGTCTTATCATTCCTATATTCCTTCTTAAGTTCGGCTTCAACAGTAACTGGGAAGTTCTGTTTGTTGACGCTTCAAGAAGATCTATTATTGCTATTCCCATCATCGTTGACGTAATCGGTTTTGCTCTTATGACTATTCCCTATCTCTTCTGGGATTATGACAGCAAGAAGCAGAATATGGTTATGGAAGTTCTCAAACGCCGTGCAGAAGTTACTGAAAGAAAGGCTCAGGAAGAGGGCATTTCAACCGATGGCGTATATACAGGTTAAGGAGGCGAGAATATGAGTAAGAAAAAGATTGACAATACAGAAGAACTCGATCAGGTTATCAATATTCCCGACGACGAGATCTGGACTTATCAGGTAGAAGGTCTTGCAGCTCCCCATATCGGCAAACCTTATAAAAACGCAGGTGCAAAGAAGGCTTTGCTCGCAATTGTAATTCTTATCGCTGTTTCACTTTCATGCTATTTCAGTGTAAGAACAGTACAGAGCGATACTTTCGAGTATAAAGAAAACAGTCAGGGCGTTGAATTCTCAAAGTTCAGTAATACAGGCTTTATCAAAGAAGTCACAATCGATTGTGTGACAGATATTGAGTATGATACTGAAAACCCCGACCCTAACACAAACTTCTCATTCATTAAAGATGAAGCAAAGAAGATTACATCAGTCCGCGAATATGCATTCAACTGTGACGGTGTTGTTGAAGTTATCAACATCGGTCCCGAGGTGCTCGAAATTGACGGCAAGTCATTCTATTCATGTTGGGCACTTCAGAGAATCGAAGTAGATGAAAACAATCCCAACTATTGCGACTTAGACGGTGTACTTTACTCAAAGGATATGAAGACTCTTATCTGCTATCCTCCCAACCATGACCAATACTTAAGAACAAAGTTCGGTTATGAAACAGAGCCTTACAGAGCAGATGCCACAGAAGAATACATCAGAGATATTCAGACTTATGTTGTACCCGCAACTGTTGAAACTCTCGGTGAGCTCTCAATGAACTACACAAACCTCAGAAAAATCTATCTTCCCGAGGGCCTCAAGAGAATTGAAACTCTTGCACTCTTCAAACTTCACGAGCCCAAGGATCAGTGGAGTAATACACCTTCACTTGATAACATCTATTCATATAAGGTGAATGAAGATATACTTTCTTCACAGTATGTTGAAAATGTGGAGTTGTTTGAAACTTACCTTTCACTTCCCGAAGGTCTCGAATACATCGGCTCAGATGCTCTCAGTTATAATCAGGAATTACCTTATGTATACATTCCTGCAAGTGTTACATACATCGGTCACCACGCATTCTGGGACACTCTTTATGAAGAGGGCGGCGAGCTCAAAGGTGTAACTCAGATTAATGTTGCTGCAGATGAAGCAGCTTTCTCTGATGTCAAGTGCGGTGATGCATGGAGACCTCAGTATGACTATATGCTCTTCAAAAAGTCTGTAGATGTTATCTATTCAGCACAGAGAGAAAGCCTTAAATAAGGGGTAAAACTATGTTAAAATTTTGGATCAGATTCCGTGAAAAATATGTTTACTCTTTTCTTGTAATTATTTATGTTATGGTAAACATTGCAGGTTTCTTCGGCATAAGCGCTGACACAACCAGAATCGAACTCGATAAAGTTGGTCTTGAACAGGAAATCACCGGTTGGGGTACCTCCGGCTGTTGGTGGGCTCAGAAATTAGGTGAATGCGAAAGTGCTGAAGAAGTAACAAAGCTTCTTTTCAGCAAAGAAGGCCTCGGCCTTAACATTTACCGTTATAATATCGGTGGCGGATCAAAAGATGACCCGACAGGCCGTCTTTGGAAAGAATCATCAAGAGCCACAGAGAGTTTTCTCGTACTCGACGAAGAAACCGGCGAATGGGTTTATGACTGGAGCAAGGATGCTGCAGCTCAGAAGATTCTGGATATGGCACTCAGCTACGGCTGTGTTGACACAGTTGTGATGTTCGCTAACTCACCTCACTATTCAATGTGTGTATCAGGTAATGCTTCAGGCGGTCTTGAACCCGCACAGTCAAACCTTAAGAAAGAATGCTATCAGGATTTCGTAGACTATTTCCTTGATATTACACAGTATTTCATTGATAAGGGTGTGCCCGTAAAGTATATCAGTCCTATCAATGAGCCTCAGTGGGACTGGGGCGGCGGTTGGGTAGGACAGGAAGGCTGCCACTACGAAATCGATGAAGCCGTTGAAGTTATCCGCCTTTTCGCTCTTGAAATTAAAGAGAGAAATATGGATGTAAAGATTTCTGCTCTTGAAAGCGGTCAGGTGGGCGATCACGCCATCGAGTGTCTTCAGAAGCTCTATGCTGATAAAGACATCAGAGATGTGCTCGGTACCTATGCTTATCACAGCTATTGGACAGACAGAGACTTTATTCTCAAAGATGCTTTCGGTACTTATATCAATACAATGTTCCCTTGTGTTGAACTCGAAATGAGCGAGTGGTGTGAGTTGCCCTGCGAACATGATATCGATGATATCGAAGCAGGTCTCATCATGGCGCGTACCATAGGTGAAGATATAGCTCATACAGGTGTAAATTCATGGTCAACCTGGGTTGCTGTCAATGAGGGCGGCAGAAGAGCCGACTCAATGATTGCGGTTTATGATAGCTATGAAGACTACGATATCTCAAAAAGATATTATGCTATGGGTCATTATACCAAGTTTGTGCCTGTCGGCAGTTATGCAATTGATACAGACGTCAGTGTCGGAGATATGACTGCATCAGAATTTAACGATTGGCCCTTCTGGGTAAATGATAAACCTTATCAGAACTATAAGATTGAAAATTATCTTACAGTTTCAGCTTATAAGACTCCCGATAAAAAATATGTTGCCGTAATAGTCAACGAGGGAGAAGATAAGGAAGTTTCTTTCAATATGCTCGGTTGGGATATGAAAGTATATACCACAGATGCTGATAGTGACCTTGAACTTACAAATGAGACAAAGGGTCACAAAAAAATCACAATCAGTGAAAAGAGTATAACCACCGTTGTATTTGAAAGATAATAATTAAAACAGTTGCAGAGGAAGGTACATCCGACCTCTGCAATTTTTCTGTTTAGCCTTCTCAAAACTTTCATTTGACATAGGTGCAACAATTATATATAATTAACCTGTTATGACTATAAGGAAAGAGGCGAAGAGCTTGAAAAAGATTTTACGCAGAATAAGAATAGCTTTTCTCAGCATCTTGCTTGTTGTTTTGTCTGTGTCTCTTTTGCTTTATATTAATTACGACGGTCCTCAGAATCAGATTTCATCTGTTATTCCGTCGAAGCTTCATAGCTGTTATCCGGATAAATATACTGTCAGACCTATAGGCAGAAGCTTTTATGAAGGCGGAGTCAGATATCTTTCATATTCGGGCAGTGGTGTGGAATTTGCCTGCAGGGGTGAGTATTTGACAATAAAGCTTATCGATGATTCTCAGGGCAGATATCTATCAAATCACAAGGCGCGTTACGCCATATATAAAAACGGTGTTATTGTGGCGGATGATACACTGACAGAAAGTGAGAGAATCGTCACATTGACTCTCGACGGTTATGGCAGCGAATCGGTTATAAAAATCCTGAAGCTTTCCGAGGCTCAGTATTCGGCTATGGGTATAGGCGAAATCTGCGTTTACGGCAAAAAACGCATTGAGCCCACAAGGGAAAAAGACCTGAAAATAGAGTTTATCGGTGATTCAATTACTTGCGGATACGGAGTTGATGAGATAAACGATAACGGATATTTTACCACAGCTACAGAAAATTTCACCAAAACCTATGCGTACCTTACGGCTGAAAATCTCTCTGCTGACTATAGTGCTATATGTTTTTCGGGTTACGGCGTATATTCGGGTTATACTACAGGGGGGATAATAAATTCCTCAGATGTTCTTCCTTTACATTATGACAAAGCTTGCTATCTCTATGGCGGCAGAGAAATTATTTGGGATTTCAGAGAGTCTGACAATGATATAGTTGTTATAAATCTTGGCACCAACGATGCTTCCTACTGTGCTAAAAGTGTCAGCGGCAGACAGGAATTCACCCGCAGATATGAGGATTTTATAAGGCAGGTGCGCCTCTGTAATCCTGATGCCTATATTCTGTGTATTCTCGGAGATATGAATAATTCCCTTTATTCCTGCATAGAGCAAGCTGTCTGTAATTATACGGCTGCGACTTCCGATTACAGAGTGTCAGCCACGACTATAGAATATAAAATGGGTGAAAACGACATAGTTATAAACGGACATCCAGGTTATATGTCAAACCTGTATGCAGCAAATGAGCTCACTGCAAAAATCAGAGAGCTGAGAGATGTCAGTGTTGCATTTTAAACTGAGGTAAAGTTATATGTTTGAAGTTTTTTCTTTTTCTTTTAATGCTGTAGCTCCTATTCTGCTTCTTGCAGTTGCAGGCTATATTATAAAGCTCAGCGGTCTTTTTGATGACGGATTTTTCAAAAAGTGCAACACTCTTGTTTTTAAGGTGTTTCTGCCCATATTGCTTTTTAAAAATGTTTATGATATAAATTCTATAGGTGAGATAAACTTTTCAGCTCTCGGTTATTGTGTGATTGTAATTTTTATTCTCTGCCTTATCGGCAATCTTTCTGCGAGAGTTTTTGCTGATAAAAGAGAGCAGAGAGGCGTAATAAATCAGTGTGCTTTCAGGTCGAACTATGCAATTATCGGCATCCCTCTTGCTGAGTCCTTGGGCTCGGCTCAGGCTGTTGCTTTTGCAGGCGTTCTGTCGGCTGTTTCGATTCCTGTTTTCAATGTTCTTGCGGTTATAATTCTTTCTCACTACTCACATAAAGACAGTGAGAATTCAATTAAAGATACCCTTAAAAGTGCCGCCAAAAATCCTCTTATAAGGGGCGTTGCATTTGGCATAATCGTACTTGCTGTAAGGCAGTTTATTCCTGTCAATGAGACGGGAGAGCTTGTATTTTCTGTTAAAAATGATCTGCCGTTTATTTATTCGGCAGTGTCCAATCTCGCGAGAGCTGCATCGCCTCTTGCTCTTGTGGTTTTAGGCGCGAGATTTGATTTCTCGGCTGTTAAAGCACTTATCAAGCCCATCAGTGCGGCAGTTGTACTCAGACTTGTCGTGGCGCCTGCAGTGGGTGTAGGCACAGCAATACTTCTTGCCAAAGGCGGAATTATGTCATTTACAGCTACGGAATATCCTGCACTCATATCATTGTTCGGCACTCCTGTTGCAGTTTCAAGCGCTGTTATGGTGGGCGAAATCGGCGGCGATGAACAGCTTGCAGGTCAGCTGGTTGTCTGGACAAGCCTTTTATCGGTATTCAGTATATTTATTACGGTTTTTCTTATGAAAAGCGTGGCTTTAATATAACATTATGAAAAGGAGATATATTATGAAGAACAAAAAGTTTTGCCCTATCTGTATTGCTAAAAAAATCATCGGAAAAACTCAGGTGTCTCAGGTGAGCCGAGGTGCATACAATAACGGCGTGGCAATGACACCCCCCATGGGTTGGTCAAGCTGGAATCTTTTCAGACACAAAATCAGTGAAACCCTTATCAAAGAAATTGCAGATGCTATGGCAGACAGCGGTCTTGCAGATGCAGGTTATAAATATGTAAATATCGACGACTGCTGGCAGGCAAGCGAAAGAGATATAAACGGCAGACTGCAGTGCGATAAGGTCAATTTTCCGAGCGGTATCAAGGCTCTGACTGAATATGTAAACAACCGCGGAATCAAGCTCGGTATCTATTCTTCAAACGGTACCCATACCTGCGAAGATTACCCTGCATCACTCCGTAACGAGAGAATCGATGCCGAAACCTTTGCAGAGTGGGGTATCGAATATTTCAAATATGACTTTTGTCACAATGTAGCTATTCCTCAGATTGCACCCTGGATTATCGGTGTCGGTTTTGCAAAAGAGGGTGCAGGTGAGACTTTTGCTTACTATACCTCAAAAGATGTGAAGCTTAACGGCGATGCTTATATCGTAGCTGACGAAAAAGTTGACACAGGCAACTATATTGCAGGTATCGACGCAGGACTCGGCAGCATTTCTCTTGAGGTTAATGCCGAAGAAGCAGGGGAGTACATACTTCATCTTGATATAAGAAAAGACGAGCGCAAAGAGAAATTCATCCGTGCTGTGATAAACGGAAAAGAAGAATATCACATCTATTGTGTCAGCCGTAAAAACTGGACTCCTGAAGGCAAGCTTCAGACAAGCGTATATCTCGAAAAAGGTGCAAATACAGTTGTGCTTGAAAACCCCATAAAATCACGTATGGACTCTGCCGCTATCCAATATAAGCTTATGGGCAGAGAGCTCAAGCGCGCAACCAAGCTCTATGCTGAGAAAAACGGAGTAGATGAAAAGCCTATTATATACTCAATCTGTGAATGGGGCTTTAATCAGCCTTGGAAGTGGGGTGCTGAAGCAGGTAACCTCTGGAGAACTACAGGTGATATTCAGGCTAAATGGGCGTCAATTCTCGCTATTTATGAGTTCACCGTCAACCTCTATAAATACTCGGTACCCGGTGCATGGAATGACCCTGATATGCTTGAGGTGGGTAACGGAAATCTCACTCAGGAAGAAAACAAGGCTCACTTCTCACTGTGGTGTATGATGAATGCGCCTCTGATTCTCGGCAACGATATCAGAAAGTTTATTCTTCCCGACGGCAGTATTGATAAAGAAAATGCAGTTTATAAGATTCTCACCAACAAAGAAATGATTGCAATCAATCAGGATCCTCTTGGTATTCAGTGCAGAAGAATCAAGACGGGTCTTGTTGATGTGTTGGTCAAGCCTCTTAAAGACAGCGCCGTGGCTATTTGTGTATTTAATAAGACAAACAAGCAAAACGGCACGGAAATCAAGCTTAAGGACATTGCAAATCTCGGCTATGTGAGTCTGTCCAAGAAAGAGGGTTACAGTGTTCACGATGTGTGGGATAACAGATACAGTGAGGGCACAACTATGATTAGTTCGGCTCCCGAAGCTCACGGTGTAAAGGTGTATATTGTAAAGTAAAACAAATCATCGCGTTTTTGATTCTTTTTCCGCGACAGGAAAAAGAATGCCTGCCCGGCGAGGGCAACAATAAAAAATTAAGACAGTCTGATAATCAGGCTGTCTTTTTGTTGGTACGCGGGGAAATCGCTGCAAGAGGTGGGAGGCGGCTCCATTAAATCGCTTCGCGATTTACGGCTACGGCAGTAGCCGACCCGAACGAAGTTCGGGTATGGAGCCGCCGCATCCGCCGAGGAGGTGTTGTTGCGCAGACGCATCGCCTGCATAGTATACCACTAAGTCGCCCAAAGGGCGACGCTACGCCATTGACAACAATTCAGTTGCATGGTAGTATATTGTTAGAAATGTTGTTAATGAGGTTGAGAAATGGAAAAATTAGTGGTATGTCGAAAGAAAAAAACGGGGATGTTTGTGTTGTCTTGTTTCGTAATACTTGCTATTATATACATATATCCCATATGTTTTTCCTCAATATATAAGTTGGTATTCTATAATACTTATCCGGCTGACAGGAACTTATTAAACGATTTGTTAATTGTTTTATTGGGTGTGCCGGGTTCGTTGCCTTGGTGTTTTCTCATTAAAGAATATATTTGTATTTTACTTGATATAAAAATAAGAAAGCAGACGACCGTTACTGTAAAAGGTTGCGGAAAGCCCGAGTTGCAATTATTTGGTACATATGTACCTGGAACGGAAATAAAAAATAATAGTTATTTTTATTGGAAAGCCAAAGACGATTCTGATAAAAAATACAGATTTATCATTTTTCAAGATGAGAACAACCTTAAAGGGAAAACAATGAAACACAGTTATAATGTGACATATTATAAATATTCTAAAATCGTTACTGACATCGAAAAAGCATAAACACAGAGGAAACTTAATCCTCTGTGTTTTTATATTGCTCTTAATCTTTTTATACAGATTTCACATTACTGTGATAATATGACAACAGCGACTCTCTGTCATTCTGGCATTTCTCTTCGATAACAGCCTTTAAAAGCTCATCGAGAGTGAGTCCGATATCTTTTCCACCCAGTCCGAGACTCAGCAAATCATTTCCCTTTACGGCTAAATCTTTAAGTGAAAAACATTGGTTTTCCTCTATGACATGCTTTGCAATTTTTTCAAGTTGGTCATAGGTTTTCTGCCGATAAAGAAACTCAGGGGCAAGTCCCATATTGTCAGCTCGCTGAAGCTTTATCAGGTCAAAGAATATCTCCTCACCGTACTTCTGAAGCTTTTTCTTGACGGTCTTGATGTCAGGCTCAATGGGTGAGTTGTGGATTTTTACAAGCTTCACCACTTTGTCTTTGGTGGCGTTGTCACAGCGAAGTCTTGTCAAGGCTTCTTTTGCCTTGTATGCAGATATTGACGCGTGGGAGTAGAAATGTCCTACACCGTTTTCATCAAGGCTGAAACAGTCGGGCTTACCGCAGTCGTGAAAGAGGGCAGCGAGCCTTAAATCCACGGCAGGGTACACAGAGTCAACAACTTTGACTGTGTGTCTGAGCACATCGTATATATGGTGAAAATTGTGTTGCTCAAAGCCTTTCATATCTTTGATTTCAGGCAGAGCTACAGCCAAAATATCGGAGTAATTCTCGATGATATCTCCTGCATTTTTGCCGCAGAGAAGCTTTGAAAGCTCTGTGAAAATTCTCTCGGGTGAGACGATGTTTATAAGCTCACGGCAGTCATACATAGCTTGTGCCGTGTCTTTTGCGATAGTAAAACCGAGAACTGAGGCAAACCTCAAGCCGCGCAGAATACGAAGGGAATCTTCTCTGAATCTCTCGGTAGGGCTGCCGACACAGCGGAGAACTTTCTTCTCAATATCGTCTTTGCCACCAAAGGGATCGACGAGTCCGCTTTTGGAATTATATGCAATGGAATTGACGGTGAAATCACGTCTTGACAGGTCATCGGTGATGTTACGGGTGAAAGTCACACTGTCGGGGTGTCTGCCGTCGGTGTAGGTGCTCTCTTTTCTGTAGGTGGTGATTTCAATGGGCTCGCCCTCGAGCATAACTGTTACGGTACCGTGCTTCGCACCTATATCCAGAGTGTGATAGTCACAGAACACCTCTTTGATCTCTTCGGGTGTGGCGTTTGTGGTGATATCAATATCGTGTGGGACTTTGCCCATAAGCATATCTCTGACACAACCGCCCACAAGATAACCTTCATAACCGTTTCTTTCAAGAAGCTGAAATATTATTTCTGCTTTATAAGGTATCTGCACAAAATCACCTCTCTTCGCCACAATTATACACACATTTATTAATTTTTTCAATATAGTTGCAAAATGACTGTTTTTTTGATAAAATTATAATGGATTTTTCCGAGCAAAGGATTTGAAATTTATGTTTAAGACTAAAAGCAAAATGATAATACATATAATTACCCTTGTTGCAGCTTTTTTACTTGCCGTAACTCCCTGCTTTGTTTCGGTGGCGGCAGACAGTGATTTTGAAAAGAGTATCGCCGGTTTTCCCGAAAGCTATAAGCCGTATCTTCGCGAGCTTCATATGAAATATCCTAATTGGATTTTCGAGGCGTTTGATACCGGCCTTGATTGGGATACTGTAATAGATAACGAATACGGCGTTAAAAATCTTGTCAGTGACAGCGCCTCAAGTGAAAATCTCAAGAGCAAAGAGCCGGGACACTATAATTCTGAAACAGGCAAATATATTCAGAAAGACGGCGGTTTTGTGGTTGGAAACCGTCTGGCTGTTGAATATTATATGGATCCGAGAAACTTTCTCAATGAAGAGGGAATTTTTCAGTTTGAAAAGCTCACATTTACAGATGCTGTAACTATGGAAGATGTTGAAAATGTACTCAAGGGCACTTTTATGGCTGAGGGTAAAATAACCTACTACACAGCTGAGGGCAAGAAAAAGACAAGCAGCAAGACCTATGCTCAGGTCATTTATGAGGCAGGTCAGGAATACAATGTCAATCCCTGCTATCTTGCTTCAAAAATCAGAAATGAAGTGGGTGCTGACGGCAGTGCAAGTGTTTCGGGTACTCATTCAACCTATCCCGGTATATATAATTTCTATAACATAGGTGCCACTGACGGTACCGGTGCCATAACACGAGGTCTCGAGTGGGCTTCAAGCGGCACAACATATAAAAGGCCCTGGACAACTCCTGCCAAGTCAATCAAAGGCGGCGCTGCTTATATTGTTGAAAAGTATATCGCAAGAGGCCAGTTTACGGGTTATCTTCAGAAGTTCAATGTCAATAAGGCATCGGGCTCGCTTTATTCTCATCAGTATATGACTAACCTGACAGGTGCCTGCTCACAGGGTTATACAAGCTATACAGCATATGCAAAAACAGGCAACCTTTACGGAACTTATGTTTTCTCGATTCCTGTTTATGATAATATGCCCTCAGAGGATATGAAAATTCAGAAGGCATCAAATACTGACAGCCTTGTGCAGAATGCTGTAATTCAGCAGAGCAGCTGTTATGTGCGTACGGGCCCTTCTACCAACAACGCACAGCTCAGCGATAAAAACGGCAATGTTATTCGTCTTACATCGGGTCACGAAGTGAGAATTCTCTCCAAGAGCTTCACCGATTCAAAATATTATATCAATCAGCTGAAATATCCCCATTGGGTTGAGATTAAATTCACTTATAATTCAAAGTCTTATACAGGCTATGTGCCTGAGGATTTCGTCTCCTATACATCTTATACATCTGTTGGTGTGGGTGAACACACAATCAGTTATTTCAGCGGAAATAAAACCGAGCTTGGACTCATATCGTCCAATAGCTCAATTGCTAAGGTCACTTCGAAAAACACAGTTGAATTCCTTAAAGCAGGAACAGTTTATCTCACATCCTTTGACTCTGTGGGAAGATATGATATCGTCAAATATGTGGTATCTGAGGAAGAGGTGCCAAAGCCTGAAAATCTGCAGGTTTATCAGGGTGAAACCGATGTCAGGGTAATTTGCGATGAAATAGAAGATGCGCAGAAATATGCCTTCGGTATATGTGATGAAGACGGCAATATCATTTCCAATACTTCGTCAACAACACCTACGGCAACCTTCACTAATCTCAGAAAAGGTTCGAGATATATCGTCAGTGCAAGAGCGTTGCTCGATAAAACCACTGTCAGTGTTTACAGTGCAAGTGCTGCTGTTGACACTGCAACTGACGGCGTATCGTCGGCACCCGATAAGATAACAGAGTTTAAAGCTGAGGCAGTGGGCAGTGATGTCAGATTCTCCTGGAAAGAGGTAAGCTATTGCACAGGCTATAAAATTTACGGCTATGATGCTTCTCAGGGCGGATATGTTGAAATTTCCGATGCGGTTGCAGGCTGTAACAGCTTGCTTATAGATAAATACTCGCTTGATTTTGACAAATACTATATAAGAGCATACAGCAACGAAAACGGCAAGATGATTTACGGCGAATATTCCGATGCTGTTACTCTTCTCGAAGCACCTGCGATTCCTCAGGGACTCGGTGCAGTTGATGTCACATCCGATTCTTACACATTGGTATGGGAAGCTGTGCCCGGCGCAGACTCATATGAAATTTATACTATGGCGGGCAGCAAAGCTACTTTCTTTGCAACTTCTGCCGATAACAGCTTTACTGTTACTGATCTGGATGCAGGTGAAGAAACTTTTTATGCTGTTGCATCAGCCAAGGGAGGAAGCATCTCAGAAACATCGCAAAGTGTTTGCATTATGACATTGCCTGAAAAAGTTACGGGACTTAAATGTGATGAAATCGGTACCAATGAGCTGAAAATCAGCTGGAGTGATGCTGAAGGTGCTGACTATTATGAAGTTGCTATGCTTACAGACGGCGGATATGTTGTGATTGAAGAGACGGAAGATGTGATTTATACTCTCAGAGATCTTGAAGATTTCACAGAATATGACATCAGAGTTACTGCTGTGGCAAAGGGAGAGCGTCTGACTCAGAATGGTCAGCAAAGTGACAGCCTAAAAATATCAACCTTACTTGCAACCGTTACCGATGTAACAGTAGACAATGTCAAAGGTAATAACGTCACACTTTCCTGGCAGGAAAATCTCAAGGCTGACAAATATGCGGTCTATGTTTATTCCGAAAGCAAAAAAGCCTATGTTGAAAAAGCTGTTACAACCAAGCCTCACGCAACGGTTACAGTTCAGCATTACAATAAGCAATATACCTTTACTGTTAAGGCTATTGCTGAAAGAAACTCAAAGATGTACTATTCGGATTTCAGTGAAACTGCAGGAGCAATGACAGATTATCCCGTGCCTGAGAATATAAGAGTCAGCGATGTGCGCTCAGCTTCATATAAGCTTTTATGGGATAAGATTCCCGATGCTGACACATATAAGATTTACAGGCTTAACGGAGATACCTATGAGGTGCTGGCTACGGTATCAAGCAACAGCTATACTGTAGGCAATCTTTCTTACGGTCAGATTGATTCCTATAAGATTACGGCAGTGTACAAATCAGGCTCAAAGAAATATGAAAGTGCATATTCAGATGAAATTATGGCTGCTACCACGCCTGCAAAGGTCAAGGATTTCAAGGCTACCGCCTATACGCAGACAGTGAAATTCACCTGGACTGCTGTTGAAAATGCCGACAGCTATAACATCTATCTCTATGAAAACGGACAATATGTGCTTGTGGGTTCGACTTCAGGTACCTCTCACAAGGTTGCAGGTCTTTCAGAGGGTACGGAGCACGAATTCCATATCAGAGCATATATCAAGCTGACGGACTCCACTATAAAAGGTTCTATGACTTCTGTTTCAGCTGTGACGAAACCTGCTAAGACCGAAACGCTGAGTATAAGTGAGGTTACCACAAAATCTCACAGAATCTCCTGGAATGAGACTCCCGGTGCGAATTATTATTATGTTTATAAATACACCTCTGCCACCAAGTCATATGTGCTTATAGGCAAAACCGCTGAGACAAGCTTTGTGTCAACGGGCCTCAATCCCGGCAAAACTTATGGCTATAAGGTTAAGGGCGTACTGATGAAAAACGGCAAAGAAATTGCAGTCGGTGCAGCTTCGTCGGCATTCAAATTTGCAACCAACCCCGAAAAGGTAATGAACCTTAAAGCTTCATCGGTTACCTCGTCAACATTTAAACTTTCCTGGAGCAAGGTCAGCGGTACAACATATTATCAGGTTGCAATATACAGCTCATCCAAGAAAAAATATGTGACTTACGATACTGTTGATGCTGCGTCGGTAGTTTTCGAAAACCGCAAAGCGGGTACCACTTATAAGGTCAAAGTCAGATCTGTCAGAATAGTGGGCGAGGATGAATATTACGGAAGTTATTCATCTGTGCTTTCGGTCAAAACCAAATAAAAGTGATTTGCCGATATATCAAAAGATAAATATGAAGTATTTTAAAAATTTTAAACTAATTTTGCAGTTTTTTATTGACAAATCGAAGATAGATATATATAATGTTATTCGTTAATATGAGGTGAGTTATGTTTATCGAACTTGAAAACCTGTTTAATGGCGGTATAACCGAGATACCACTCGACTTTGAATTTGACTTTTCAAAAGAAGAAATCGACGGTGTGTTTCCATTCACGACACCTGTCAGACTTCAGGGAAAAATCGAAAATGTTGCCGAGATAGTTTCGGTTAAGGCCACAGCCACTTTCAGTATGGATGTAGATTGCTGCAGATGTGCTGAAGAGCTTGAGCTTGATATGGAAGTTCCCATAGACCATATTCTTGTTACAGAGCTTCAGAATGAAGAGACTGATGAATATATCATAGTCGAAGATATGAAGCTTGATATCGAGAGGCTCACTTTAGAAGACATTTACTTTGCTCTGCCAAGTAAAGTTCTTTGTGATGATGATTGCAAAGGTCTTTGCTCAAAGTGCGGCGCAAACTTAAATGAAGGTCCGTGCGAATGCAAAAAAGACATTGACCCTCGTTTCGAGGCGCTCCTTAGTCTTTTGGACGAATAAAATAGTTTAAGATGAATATTATAAAAGGAGGTGCTGAAAGATGGCAGTACCAAAGAGAAGAGTATCAAAGGCAAGAAGAGATAAGAGACGTTCAAATGTATGGAAGCTTGACGCTCCCACACTTGTAAGATGCAAGCAGTGTGGTGCATACACTGTACCCCACAAGGTTTGCGGTGAATGCGGCTATTACAAAGGTAAGCAGGTTGTTGTTAAGGACGAAGACTAAGCCTTTGGAACTTTGAGAGGTGGAGAAGCTATGGCTTTCTTCACCTTTTTTACTTGTCAGATAAAAAGAAAGGAGTTATTTTATGTCGGTTTTAATTAAGAATGTTATAAAAAATTCACCTGCCTATAAAAAAGGCATAACGACAGGGGATAGTCTTGTCAAAATATCAGGCCATGAAATAACGGACTTTCTTGATTATCAGTTTTATACCAAAGACAGCAAAATCAGTGTTGTCTTCGAAAGAAACGGTAAAACCAAAGCCGTATGGATAAAAAAAGATGAAGATGAGGACTTAGGTCTTGAGTTTGAAACCTATCTTATGGATAAGGAAAGACGGTGCAAGAATAAGTGCATTTTCTGTTTCATTGATCAGAATCCCAAGGGTATGAGAGAGTCCGTATATTTCAAGGATGACGATTCCCGTCTGTCTTTTCTTTTCGGCAACTATATCACTCTGACTAATCTCAGTGAGCGCGGTGTTGAAAAGATAATTGAAATGCACATAAGTCCTGTCAATGTCAGTGTTCACACAATGAATAAAGAACTCCGTGTGCATATGATGAAAAACAAAAATGCAGGCGAAAGTCTCAGTATTCTCCACAGACTTGCGGAAAACGGCATTGCTATAAACACCCAACTTGTGCTGTGCCCCGGCATAAATGACGGTGAAGAGCTCAGATATTCTCTTGATGAGCTTGAAAAGCTCTGTCCGAATCTTCAGAGCATTGCCTGTGTGCCTGTTGGCGTAACAAAGCACCGTGAGGGTCTGTTTGATATGCCGCAATACAGTGAAGAAACTGCAGGCGAGGTTATCGATATAATCAGCGAATACGGTGAAAAATTCAAAGCAAAATACGGCTCAAGACTTGTGTACGCTGCCGATGAATTTTATCTCAAAGCCAAAAGGGACTTGCCTGACGGGGAATACTACGAAACCTATTGCCAGATAGAAAACGGCGTGGGTATGTGGACTTCTCTGAAAGAAGAATTTCTCTTTGAAATTGATTCTTGTGAGGATAGCGACCCCGAAACCCATCTGAGTGTTGCTACGGGTGTTGCCGCATATCCTCTGATAAAAGAGCTTGCAGAAATTTTTCAAAAGAAGTATAATAAAAGCAAAATAGATGTTTATGAAATAAAAAATGACTTTTTCGGTCACAGCATAACCGTTGCAGGACTGATAACAGGTAATGACCTGATTAATCAGCTTAGAGATAAACCTCTTGCAAAAGACCTTGCCATACCCAGTGTTATGCTCAGAAGCGAGGGCGACCTGTTCCTTGACGGCGTAAGTGTCAAGGATGTGGAAAAAGAGCTCCGTGTGACTCTTAAAGTCGGTGACTGTACGGGCTACAGTCTTTTCAGCTCCTTTATGGGGCAATAATAAAAAAGGAAGGTGAATGAAATGGCCAGACCTATCGTTGCCATTGTCGGCAGACCTAATGTTGGTAAGTCTACTCTTTTTAATAAGCTTATCGGTCAGCGACTGTCTATTGTTGACGACACTCCCGGTGTTACACGAGACAGAATTTACGGTGATTGTGAGTGGCTTAACCGTCATTTTCTTCTTATAGATACAGGCGGTATCGAACCACATTCAGACGATATTATTTTAAAACAGATGCGCCGTCAGGCTCAGCTTGCTATTGACTCTGCCGATGTTATCATACTTGTTACAGATTTACATTCAGGTGTTGTTGCAACTGACGAAGATGTTGCCGCAATGCTTTTAAAGAGCAATAAGCCCATCATACTTTGTGTAAATAAGTGTGATAAAGTCGGTGAGGCTCCTCTTGAATTCTATGAATTTTATAATTTAGGTCTCGGCGATCCTATAGCTGTGTCTTCTGTTCACGGTCACGGTACAGGTGACCTTCTTGATGAAGTTCTGAAATATCTTCCCGAGGATGATGAAGAAGAAATTGACGACAGTACCATTAAGGTCGCAGTTATCGGTAAGCCTAATGTTGGTAAATCTTCTCTTATCAATGCTATTTCAGGCGAGGAAAGAGCTATAGTTTCCAATATTGCAGGTACCACCAGAGATGCAACTGATACCTTCATCACCAATGAATTCGGCGACTTTATGTTTATCGACACTGCAGGTCTCAGACGAAAGAGCAAGGTTGAAGATCAGATTGAAAAATACAGTGTTATCAGAGCGAAAATGGCTGTTGAAAGAGCGAGCGTATGTGTTATTATGATTGATGCTCTCGAAGGCTTCACCGAGCAGGACAGCAAGGTGGCAGGCATTGCTCACGAAATGGGTAAGGCTTGCATTATCGCTGTAAATAAATGGGATGCCCTTGAAAAAGACGGCAAAACTATGGATTCTTACAGAAAGAAGCTTATGAATGACTTCTCATTTATGTCATATGCTCCCATTATCTTTATTTCCGCAAAGACAGGACAGAGACTCGACAGACTCTTTGAACTTATCAAGTTTGTTGACGAGCAGAACTCAATGCGTATTTCTACAGGTAAACTCAACGATGTTCTCGCTGCTGCTACTGCAAGAGTACAGCCGCCGACGGATAAGGGCAAGAGACTCAAGATTTATTATATGACTCAGGCTTCCACAAGACCGCCGACGTTTGTCTGCTTTGTCAATGATAAGGAGCTGTTCCATTACAGCTATCAGCGTTATCTCGACAATCAGATCAGAGAGATTTTCGGCCTTGAGGGTACACCTACAAGATTCGTCATAAGAGAACGTGACGGCAAGTAATTATTTGAAGGATTGATGTGCTATGTCAGTAAAGCTCAGCCTTATTGTGCCATGCTATAACGAAGAGGGTAATGTTGAAAACTTCCTCAGAGAAACCAGGGAAGCTATGAAAGGCTATACGGATTCTTATGAGATTATCTTTGTCAACGACGGCAGTAAAGACTCAACTCCCGTAAAGCTCAGAAAGATTTTCAATGAGAATAAAGATGTCAATATAAAAGTGATAAATTTCTCTCGCAATTTCGGCAAAGAAGCTGCTATGTATGCGGGCTTTACTCAGGCTGCAGGGGAGTATATCTCTATAATTGATGCAGATTTACAGCAGGATCCCAAATATGCTGCGGAAATGGCTGAAATACTTGACAGTAACCCCGATTGTGATATGGTTGCTGCTTATCAGTCAGAAAGAAAAGAGGGCAAGGCTCTTTCAAAGGGCAAGCACTTATTCTATAAGACTATAAGCAAAATGACAGGAATAGACTTTATAAGTGATGCCAGTGACTTCCGCACAATGAGAAAGTGCGTTGCTGATACAATAGTAGCTCTGCCTGAATATCACCGTTTCTCCAAGGGCATATTTTCATGGGTAGGATATAATACTGTTTCTATTCCCTATGAGGTCAGAGAGCGTGAGCACGGTGAGACCAAGTGGAATCTTAAAAAGCTCATTGCATATGCTGTTGAGGGTATTATGGCTTACACTGATAAGCCGCTTAAACTGCCCTTGTATCTCGGTTTTGCATTGCTCATAATAGCGATAGTTTTCGGCGTAATCGGTTTAATTGTGCCTTATTACGGCATTATTTCAGCTATACTTTTTGTAGGTTCACTTGTGCTTATCTGTCAGGGTATAAACGGTGCATATCTCGGCAAGGTACACACACAGGTCAAAGACAGACCAATATTTATTGCAAAAGAGATTTTAACTTATGAACATGGTCAAGAATCTGATAATTAAATATAAAGAGCTGATTATCTACGGTGCTTTCGGTGTTTGCACAACTTTGGTGAACTTTCTTACCTACAAGCTTTTCAATGTGCTTTTAGGTGTGGAATATTACCTTGTGTCAAATATTATCGCATGGTTTATCAGTGTGGTATTTGCCTATGTCACCAACAAGCTTTTTGTTTTTGACAGCAAAAGCTGGAATGTCAGGGTTGTTGCTAAAGAGGTGCCGTCATTCTTTGCGGCGAGAGTTTTCTCTTTTCTCGTTGAAGAAGCAGGACTTTTCCTGCTTGTAGATATTCTCGGCATGAAGGATTTCGGTGTAGACGTATTCGGCTTCACTGTCAGCGGAAATATGATTTCCAAGGTGATTCTTGCTGTTGTGGTAGTTGTGCTTAACTATTTCTTTTCCAAGTTCGTGGTGTTCAGAAAGAAAAAATAGTATTCTGAGGTGGGAGTTTTGTCCCGCCTCTTTTAATTTTTTTTGGAGGCGGCGAGGGGGCTCAGGAAAATTCCTGCGGAATTTTTGAGAGACTTCGTCTCTCAGTTGCGGCAAAGCCGCAACCCTGAGCCCCGCCCTCAATTTTATCGCGTACTTTATGGTTATATTTCGCAATTTTCTGCCTTTTTTCTATTGCTCAAATCTTTAATTTATGCTATAATATATTGATTATTATAGTGAGGTAGTATGCCATGATTATCTTAGGTATCGACCCCGGTTATGCAATAGTGGGTTACGGAGTGATAGAATATAAAAACAATCACTTTACCGTCATCGATTACGGCGCAATTTTAACCGACGCGGGCACACCTTTTAATATAAGACTTGAAAAAATTTATGACGGACTCTGCCGCATAATTGAGCTTCATCATCCCCAAGCTATGGCTATTGAAAAGCTCTTTTACAACAACAATGCAAAGACTGTTATAGATGTCAGTCAGGCACGTGGTGTAATAATGCTCGCTGCTCAGAAAAATAATGTACCTGCCTATGAATACACACCCTTGCAGGTCAAGCAGAGTGTTGTCGGCTACGGCAGAGCAGAAAAGAAACAGGTGCAGGAAATGACAAGACGAATTCTTGCTCTTGAAAAAGTGCCGAAGCCTGACGATACAGCCGATGCATTGGCAATGGCTATCTGTCACGCCCACGCAAGCGGCTCACTTATGACAAATAATCTTCGAATAAGGAAGGGAATTTAACTATGTTTTATTCGCTTACAGGCAAAGTTATAAATAAGGGTATCAGTTATGCTGTGATAAGTTGCGGCGGTGTAGGTTTTATGTGCCACACATCAAGATTTACTCTTTATGATTTACCCGATGACAAGTCCGAGGCTACTCTTTATACTCATCTCAATGTCCGTGAGGATGCCCTCGATCTTTTCGGCTTTTCAACAGAGTATGAACTCGAGTGGTTCAAGATGCTTATTACCGTCAACGGTGTAGGCCCCAAGGCAGCTCTCGCAATTCTTTCAGAGCTGACAGTTGACGAAATAGCCCTTGCTATCTCAACTAAAGATGCAAAGTCAATTACCCGTGCCAGCGGTATCGGACCTAAGATTGCACAGAGAATAATTCTTGATCTTAAAGATAAGGTGAAGAGCATAGTTCCCGACGGAGAGTTTTTTGAAAGCGCAGACAGAATCAGTGCTGCCACAGAGATGCCCAACACAAGCGAAGCCATTGCCGCACTTGCAATGCTGGGGTACTCTCAGTCTGAGGCTGCAACAGCAGTCAGCAAGGTTGACCCGTCACTTCCTGTGCAGACAATTATCAAACAAGCACTTAAACTTTTAAGCAGTATGTAATTGCAGGTGAAAGAAAATGGATTTTGAAGAAAGAATAGTAGCACCCGATTATACGGGTATGGACTCAGATATAGAAGTTTCACTCCGCCCGAAAATTCTCACTGACTATATCGGTCAGGAAAAGGCCAAGGAAAACCTGGAGGTATATATAAAAGCAGCAAAAGCAAGAGGCGAGAGTCTTGACCACGTGCTTCTTTACGGCCCTCCGGGACTTGGTAAAACAACTCTTGCAGGCATCATTGCCAACGAGATGAATGTTAACTTCCGTGTAACTTCGGGCCCTGCCATCGAAAAGCAAGGCGATCTTGCGGCTTTACTTACCAACCTCAACGAAGGCGATGTACTTTTCATTGACGAGATTCACCGTCTTAACAGAAGCGTTGAAGAAGTTCTCTATCCGGCTATGGAAGATAACGCCCTGGATATTATCATCGGTAAGGGTCCATCGGCAAGATCTATAAGACTCGATCTTCCCAAGTTCACTCTTGTTGGTGCAACCACAAGAGCAGGTCAGCTTTCAGCGCCTCTTCGTGACCGTTTCGGTGTAATCCTCAGACTTGAGCTTTACACTCCCGAAGAGCTTGCTCAGATTGTTACAAGAAGTGCAGGAATTCTCGGCATTGATATTGAAAAATACGGAGCTCTCGAAATTGCTTCGCGTTCAAGAGGCACACCTCGAATTGCCAACCGACTTTTAAAGAGAGCAAGAGACTTCGCTCAGGTTATGGGCAACGGCATCATCGACGAAGAAAGTGCCGACCACGCCCTCGAAAAAATGGAAATAGACAATATAGGTCTCGATTCAATAGACAGACTTCTTCTTTCAACGATGATTAAATCCTACGGCGGCGGCCCTGTTGGTCTTGAGACAATCGCAGCCGCTATCGGCGAAGAAGCTGTTACTATTGAAGATGTATATGAGCCTTATCTTATGCAGATAGGTTTCCTCGGCAGAACCCCGCGAGGCAGAGTTGCAACACCTGCTGCTTATGAACATCTCGGTATTCCCGTACCCGGCCAACAGCAAATGTTTTAAGAGGTATTAAATATGAGATACACAAAAGATTGGAAAGATTATGAGCTTATTGATTGCTCAGACGGAGAAAAATTAGAACGTTGGGGCAATATCGTTCTTGTACGCCCCGACCCTCAGGTTATATGGAAGACTCCAAAGAAAAATCCCCTCTGGAGAAAGGCTGACGCCTATTATCACCGTTCAAAGTCAGGTGGCGGAGAATGGGAAGTCAGAAGTAAGATGCCTCCCTTCTGGAGCATAAACTATAAGGATATGACCTTTAACATAAAGACAATGGGTTTCAAACACACAGGTCTTTTCCCTGAGCAGGCTGTCAACTGGGACTACACAAGAGAAGTCATCAGAAAAGCAGGCAGACCTGTTAAGGTGCTCAACCTCTTTGCTTATACAGGCGGAGCAACAGTTGCTCCCTTAATGGAAAACGCTCACGTTGTGCATGTTGATGCATCAAAGGGTATGACAGCATGGGCAAAAGAAAATGCAATATCCTCAGGTGTCAGTGACGGCAGTGTACGTTGGATAGTTGACGATTGTATCAAGTTTGTTCAGAGAGAAATCCGTCGCGGTAATAAATATGATATCATCATTATGGACCCGCCCTCATACGGCAGAGGCCCCGGCGGTGAAGTTTGGAAATTAGAAGATGAGGTTTACGGTTTTGTGGAACTTTGCAGTGAGCTTTTATATGAAGATTCACTTATGATGCTTATTAATTCCTATACCACAGGACTTTCCTCATCGGTTATGGAATATATTTTAGGAGCTGTCATAAAGAAAAAATTCGGCGGCAAGGTTTCTTCTTCAGAAATCGGCCTGCCTGTTACAGACAGCGGTATGATTCTTCCCTGCGGCGCCTCAGCCATATGGGAAAAGGAGTAAAGTTTATGGATAACTTTATCGAGTTTAAAAATGTTACCTTTTCATATGACGAAGACGAAAACAACAATATCGGTGAGACCGTAATTGAAAACTTCTCTTTGCAGATTGAAAAAGGAGACTTTGTTGCTGTTCTCGGTCATAACGGCTGCGGAAAAAGCACAATAGCAAAGCTCTGCAACGGTATCAATATTCCTCAGTCAGGCAAAGTTTTTGTCGACGGTATTGATACAGCCGATGAAGAGAAAATCAATGATATAAGACAGAAAGTCGGAATGGTTTTTCAGAACCCCGACAATCAGATAGTTGCAACTATAGTTGAAGACGATGTGGCTTTCGGCCCCGAAAACTTAGGTGTGGACCCTGCCGAAATCAGACGCCGGGTCGATGAAGCTTTAAAGAAAGTCGGTATGTACGACTACCGCATGTCCGAGCCTCACAAGCTTTCGGGAGGTCAGAAGCAGAGAGTTGCAATTGCAGGCATTATCGCAATGCAGCCTCAGTGCATAGTCTTAGACGAACCCACTTCAATGCTTGACCCCAGAGGCAGAAAAGAAGTTATGGATACCGTTAAGCTTCTCAATGAAGAATACGGCATCACCGTTATATTCATCACTCACTATATGGATGAGGCTGCCAAGGCTAACCGTGTTATTGTTATGGAAAAAGGCGAGGTTATTCTTGACGGAAATCCGAGAGAGGTTTTCAGCCATATAGATACTCTTAAAAAAGTGGGACTTGATGTGCCCGAATCAACTTATCTTGCCCGTGAACTTAAAAATGAGGGCATAGACATCAAAGGCGATATTCTTACAGTAGATGAGCTTTTAAACGAAATTATCCGAATCAAAAAGGTGTGACAAAATGAGCGCAGTTGTTCTTGAAACTAAAAACTTGAGTCATATTTATTCTGAGGGTACCACTTCAAGAGTGGATGCAATCAGAGATATCTGCCTTAAAATAGATAAAGGTGAGCTTGTGGGCATTATCGGTCACACAGGCTCGGGAAAAAGCACCCTCATTCAGCATTTCAACGGCCTTTTAAAGGGCAGCAGCGGTGTGGTTTTGCTTGAGGGCAAAGATATATGGCAGGATAAAAAGAATATAAGACAAGTGCGTTTCAAGGTGGGCATCTGTTTCCAGTATCCCGAATATCAGCTTTTTGAAGAAACTGTATATAAAGACATAGCTTACGGCCCCAAGAATATGAAACTCTCTGATGAAGAAATTGACAAGAGAGTCAGAAGCACAATTGAGTTTGTAGGCCTTGATGAAAGCTATCTCGATAAATCTCCCTTTGAGCTTTCAGGCGGTGAAAAGAGAAGAGTTGCCATTGCAGGTGTTATGGCTATGGAGCCTGAGATTCTGATTCTTGACGAGCCTTGTGCAGGTCTTGATCCCAAGGGCAGAGATACTATTCTCGGTCTTATCAGACAATATCAGAAAAACACAGATTCTACAGTGCTTGTGGTATCACACTCTATGGAGGATATCTCTAAAATTGCCACAAAGGTGCTCGTTATGAATAAAGGCTCACTTGCCTATTATGACAGTGTTGACGAGGTTTTCTCCAATGCAGATGAGCTTCGTGAAATGGGTCTTAATATCCCTGAAATCACACAGCTTTTCCTTAAACTCAGAGAAGCGGGATATGATGTCGATGTCAATATCTACACTGCCGAAAAAGCCAAGGCAGAGCTTTTAAGACTCATAAAAGGAGGCGAAAGACAGTGTCAATGATAAGCGATATCACAATCGGTCAGTATTATAAAGGCGACTCTTTCGTCCATAAGCTCGACCCGAGAATGAAAATTATTCTCACGATTTTATTTGTGGTTATGATTTTCCTTTGCAAAAATTTTATAAATCTCGCACTGGTACTGGGTTTAATTATTCTTTCGGTGGCTGTTTCAAAGGTGCCTTTCAGGATGTTTGCAAAGTCCTTAAAACCCATAGTGCCTATAGTATTATTTACAGCCGTAATCAATATTTTTTATATTACAGGTGGCAGAGAGCTTGTGTCATTAGGCTTTATCAAAATCACGGAAAAAGGTCTTTTCACAGCTGTATTTATGGCAATAAGAATTATCTTTCTTATTATCAGCTCGTCGCTTCTGACCTATACCACAGTGCCAACACAGCTCACAGATGCCATTGAAAGGCTTCTCTCACCGCTGAAGATTCTTCACATACCTGTTCATACACTTGCTATGATGATGACTCTTGCACTTCGTTTTATTCCCACTCTTATTGAAGAGGTTGAGCGAATCACCAATGCTCAGAGAGCAAGAGGAGCAGACTTCGAGTCAGGCTCGTTTTTAGATAAAATAAAGGCTCTTATTCCTATTCTGATCCCTCTTTTCATTTCTGCTTTCAGACGCGCTTATGAGCTGTCTTATGCGATGACATGCCGCTGCTATACAGGCGGTGAGGGCAGAACAAGAATGAAGCAGATGAAAATGAAAACCTCAGATATCGTCAGTATTTTAGTTTTTATTGCAGGTATCATGGGAGTTGTTCTCATCAACAAATATGCCGGAGTCAATGTAATATGAATAACTACAAACTCATTTTAGCCTATGACGGTACCCCTTATCACGGGTGGCAGATGCAGGAAAACGCAATTACCGTGCAGCAGTGCCTAAGTGAAGCTATTGAAAGAATTTTCGGTGAAAAGTGTACCATATACGGCTCAAGCAGAACAGACAAGGGCGTTCACGCCGAAAGATTCTGCTGTAATTTCAAAACTGAAAAAGAACGTGACTGCGAAAAAATCGCATACGGACTCAATGCTGTTTTACCCGAAAGCATATGTGTTTTAGAGTGTCACGAGGCAGATGAAAACTTTAATGCCCGTTTCGACGCTAAGGGTAAGCAGTACATATATAAAATCTGGAACAGCAGACGCCGTAACCCTTTTATGATTGACAAGGCTCTGCATTATCCGTTGCCTATTGACGAAAAGCTTCTCAATGAGCAGGCAAAAGACTATATCGGTACTCACGACTTCTCTGCATTTTGTGCAGCGGGTGGTACCACCGTCAGCAATGTCAGAACGATTTTTGACTGCAGTGTTGAGCGTCAGGGAGATCTGGTTATTTTCAAGGTCAAAGGCGACGGCTTCCTCTATAATATGGTGCGCATAATGGTGGGCACATTGCTCGATATTAATTCGGGCAAAATTGAAAAGGGGAGTATCCCTGCTATAATCGAAAGCAAGTCGAGATTTTCTGCAGGCATAACTGCAAAAGCTCACGGATTATATCTCGGCGAAGTATATTATTAAAACATATTCACAAACCTGATGTGAGGTGAAAATATGGCAGATAAAATCAGATATGTCGGAAATGCTGTCAGAAAAGAAAAAAATATTAAAAATCTTAAGCGTTCTTTAAGTTTAACTTTAGTTTTGTTAGTGATAATTATAGCAGCTCTTGCAGGACTTAAGATTGCTCAGAAGACTGCTGCAGGTGAAGAAGCTTCAAAAACTCAGACGGGTTCATTTCCGGTGTCATTTTCAACTAACGACATAAGAGATGTCAGAGTTATGGATAAAACCCTCGTCGTGCTGACGAAAAAGTTTGTCACGGCTCTTAATAGCTCAGGAAAGATTCTGTGGGAAAATCCGATTTCTTACGGGGACCCTGCCGTTACAGTGAGCAACAACTATACTGTGGTTTTTGACAGACTTTCCGATAAATATGCAATAATAGACAAAAACGGCAAAATGACCGACAGAAAGTCAGACATATCAGGCCGGATTTTCAATATTAGAGTCACAGATGGCGGTCAGGTTCTTCTTGCACTTAAAAGCGATAATTCATCGTCTCTTGTGTGCCTGCAGGATAAAAAAGGCGAAAACAAGCTCATATGGTCGTGTACTCAGGAATATGTGACAGATCTTGCACTTTCACCTGACTCAAAAACTGTTTTCTGCTCAGGCATAGGAGCTTCGGGTGGAGAGCTTTACACAAAGGTATATGCTCTTACAGTTAAAAACGGACACGAAAAGAGTTATACATTGCCTTCCGCATCAGGAATAAACATAAACGCAGTTTCATCAGATCGATTTAATGTTCTCACTACAGAGGGATTATATTTGTTTGATTCTTCAAAAGAAGAAATTGCATTGATAAACAGCCAAGAAACAGATTCGAAACTTATACACTGGACTTCAGATTCAAAGGGTAATATTGCAGTTGTCACAGACAGCACAGGTGACATTTCAGAAAATACCCTTACGGTCTATAGCAGCAAAGCTGAAGAAAGATACAGCCTTTCGCTGGACGACAGTGTTGAAGATATTTTTGTAAGTGAAGATGAGGCTCTTGTTCTTTACAGCGACAGTGTGTTGTCTGTGAGAAAAGGTGAAATTCACCGAAAGCTCTTCTTCGAAAATAAAGCTGTAGGCGTTATAAAAGCCGCAAGGCAGATATACTGCTACAGTCTGGGGGGTGTCGAAAAAGCGACGGATTAAACAACACTTGTATTAATTGGAATAATGTGTTATAATATCTGACACGTTTTTTTCAGGAGGTATTCATGGAATATATTGTTGATATAATTATAATAATTATTTTTGGCGGTATAGTAATATCGTCTATAAGAAAAGGCTTTTTTAAAAGCTTGTTTGAACTTGCAGGCACCCTTATTTCTCTTGTTATTTCGAGAGCATTGTCAGAGGGCTTTGCACCTCAGGTTTTTGATGCTTTTGTCAGAAAAGGTGCTGAGGCTTATCTCGGCAACGCCTTGGGCGAGGTCGGTACCAAAGACTATGCTCTTCAGGCTCAGGAAACACTTAATTCCATTCCCGAAGCCTTAAACGGAATTATGAGTCTTATGGGCATTGATAAGCAGGTGATACTTGAAAAAATTGAGAGCGCAGATTTCGGCGGAAGCAATCTTATCGAAAGCCTTATAACAAACGTTGTTGAGCCTGTAGGCATAGCTGTATTACAGTTCATTCTTTTTATCATATTCGCTGTGGTAGTCGGCTTTTTGCTTAAGGTTGTTGTCAGACTTCTCGACGGAATTATCAGAAAGCTTCCGGCGGTTAAACAACTCAACACAGCTCTCGGCGCAGCTTTCGGCGTGCTCAGAGGCATTATCATAGTTGCCATAATCTCTATGCTTATAGGCATAGTTGCATCATTTATCGGCAACGAAGAATTCATTGAAATCGTAAATAATTCAATTATCGTTGATACTTTCCAGAATGCAATTTCGGTTATCAGCGGTGCGACGGTATAAAAAGAAAGGACTTAAAAACAATGAAAGATTTATTCAAAGGCTGTTGGACAATTCCCAACTTATTATCAGTAATCAGAATTTTACTTATCCCCGTATTTGCATATCTTTTCTATAATGATGAAAAAATATGGGCAGTAGTTATCCTTGCTCTCTCAGGTCTGAGTGATACCTTCGACGGTCAGATAGCAAGAAAATTCAACCAGATCAGTGATCTTGGCAAGGTGCTTGACCCCGTTGCCGACAAGCTGACACAGATTACAATTGCAGTTATGCTTCTTATTGATTTCAAATCAGCTCAGAATCCTATCATCAATGCTCTCGGTTGGGTATTCCTCGTTTTCCTTATCAAAGAAGCCGTTATGATTGTCGGCGGTCTTATTATGCTTCTTCTCAATATCCGTCCCGGTGCTGCTGAATTCTGGGGCAAGGCTGCAACAGTTGTTTTCTATGTAGGTATGGTAATTATCATCGCTGTAGGTCCTGAAGTAGGCGCTCTTAACGGTATTATCGGATTTGAGCTTCCCAATGTAATCACAGGCATAATCGTAGTGCTTTGCGCTATTATGACAATTGCCGCATTCGCCAGCTATATGCCCGAAACTTTCAGACAGTTCAAGGAATATTTCAACAACAGAAAAGCCAATAAGAAAAACTAACATACAGAATTTAACCCCAAGGAGTACACAATGAAAAAAGTAACTTGCAGCAGGTGTAAAAAACGCCCTGCGGTGATATTTATTTCAAAAATTATCGATGGCAAAACGGTACCCGAAGGTCTCTGTCTCAACTGTGCAATGGAGATGAACATCGGCCCTATCAAGCAGATGATGGACAGTATGGGTATCACAGAAGAAGATGTTGATGCACTCAGTGAGCAGTTCACTCAGATGTTCCCCGATAATGATGAAGACGGCTCATTTGAAAGCGGCGGTTCACCTACAATGCCTTTTTTGCAGGGCCTTTTCGGTGATTTGCAAAACAGTCTGACCGTTAAAAATGAAAGCAGTGATGAAGTAAAGTCCGCATCTTCAAAAAGCACATCAGGTTCTGCCAATAAAAAAGATAAAAAGCAAAAAGATAAAAAGAGAAAGTTTCTTTCACTTTATTGCACAGATCTCACAGCCAAGGCTCGCGAGGGCAAAATCGATAACATCATCGGCAGAGATAAAGAGCTTTCACGCACGATTCAGATTCTCTGCAGACGCTCAAAAAACAATCCCTGCCTTATCGGTGAGCCCGGTGTAGGTAAGACTGCTATTGCTGAGGGTCTTGCCCTCAAGATAGTCAGAAATGAAGTGCCTGCAAAGCTCGCAGACAAAGAGATTCATCTTCTCGACCTTACGGCTCTTGTTGCCGGTACTCAGTTCAGAGGTCAGTTTGAATCCCGTATCAAGAGTCTTGTTGATGAGGTTAAAGAAAACGGAAACATCATCCTTTTCATCGATGAGGTCCATAATCTCGTCGGTACAGGAGATGCCGAAGGCTCAATGAATGCTGCTAACATTTTAAAGCCTGCTCTTTCAAGAGGCGAGATTCAGGTTGTGGGCGCAACTACATTCACAGAATACAGAAAGCATATTGAAAAGGATGCTGCTTTGGAAAGACGTTTCCAGCCCATTAAGGTTGAGGAACCCTCAATTGAAGATGCAACAGAAATCCTCGTCGGAATCAAGGGATATTACGAGACATTCCACAGAGTGAGAATTACAGACGCCCTTGTTAAAAAGGCGGTTGTTCTTTCTGAAAGATATATCACAGACAGATTCTTACCTGACAAAGCCATCGACCTTCTCGATGAAGCTTGTACCCATGCTAATCTTCGTAATAAGGCAATCAGTGACCTCGAAATCAGTGAAAAAAAGCTCACAGAGCTTAAAGCTGATGAAGAGGAGCTTATGAACAACACCGAAGAAATGGACTACGAAGCTATTGCAAAGCTCAAGAGCGATATCGTAAAGGTTGAAGCTGATATTGAAACTTATGCACCTCTGGCTGAGGATAATGCCGTAACAGAAGCTGACCTCGCAAAGGTTATCGAGCTCTGGACAGGTATTCCTTCAAGTAAGATTATCGAAAGTGACCTTAAGAAGCTTGCAGGTATGGAAGATTCACTCAAGAAAAAGGTTATCGGTCAGGACGAAGCTATTCACGCCATTGCAGGTGCTATCAAGCGCAGCCGTGTGCAGGTAAGTCCCAGAAGAAGACCTGCTTCGTTTATCTTTGTGGGCCCCACAGGTGTCGGTAAAACCGAGCTTGTAAAACAGCTCTCCACTGAGCTTTTCTCTACTCCCGAAACTCTTATCAGACTTGATATGAGTGAGTTTATGGAAAAGCACAGCGTATCACGTATCATAGGTTCACCTCCGGGATATGTGGGCTATGATGAGGCAGGCCAGCTGACAGAAAAGGTCAGAAGAAAGCCTTACAGTGTAATCCTCTTTGACGAAATTGAAAAGGCTCATCCTGATGTTATGAATATTCTTCTTCAGATTCTTGATGAGGGAAGAATTACAGATGCTCAGGGCAGAACAGTCAACTTCGAAAACACCGTCATTGTAATGACTTCAAATGCAGGTAGTGAGCGCAAGGGTGGCGTACTCGGATTTGGCAAGGAGCAGGGCGATGCAACACGCGAAAAGGTTATGAAAGCTCTCAGCGACTTCCTCAGACCCGAGTTCCTTGGCAGAGTTGACGAGATAGCAGTCTTCAACAGCCTCACGGTTGAGGACTATGAAAAGATTTCAGTTCTGCTTCTCGACGAGCTCGTGGAATCACTCAGTGAAAAAGATATCACATTCAAGTACAATGCCGAAGTACCCGAGCACCTTGCAAAGAAAGGCCACGGCGGTGCAAGGGGAGCAAGAGATCTGCGAAACCTCATCAGAAAAGAGATTGAGGACGAGATAGCAAATATCATTATTGATAATGCAGACACAGGTGTAGATGCTATTGCAGCAGAAATCAAGGAAGATAAGATTGCTTTTTCACATCTTTAAAATTAATGGCAAATTTTAAAAAATAAATTGAAAAAAGACTTGACATTGTGACGGTGATTGTGTATAATAATCACCGTTGCAGTGAAGATGCGGGTGTAGTTCAATGGTAGAATCCCAGCCTTCCAAGCTGGTCGTGTGGGTTCGATTCCCATCACCCGCTCCAGCATTTAACTAAATATGTGCGCTTTTAGCTCAGCTGGATAGAGCAACTGCCTTCTAAGCAGTAGGTCGGGGGTTCGAGTCCCTCAAAGCGCGCCATTATGTGGTGGATATAGCTCAGTTGGTTAGAGTGCCAGGTTGTGGCCCTGGAGGTCGTCGGTTCGAATCCGATTATCCACCCCATTTTTTTATATCCAAAATTAAATATAGGGGTGTCGTCAAGCGGTAAGACACAACACTTTGACTGTTGCATTCGTAGGTTCGAATCCTGCCACCCCTGCCAGGAAAAATAAAACGGTACCCTTGTGGTGCCGTTTTATTTTTTCTCGATAAGCCTATGAGAAAATGGGGCAGGATTCGAACAAGGAGGGAGCAGATCGGAAGAAAACAGTTCGGTGGACTGTTTTCACCGACGTGGCAACGAGCAAAGCGAGGCGATAGTGTGGTAGCACGGGACAAAATCCCTTCGGGCAAATGGATTTGACTTTTCAGGTTTGTTATTTTATAATGAAATAGGTGATAATATGAAGTTGTATCGATGGTTAAAAATCAAAAAAGCGTATAATGAACAAATTAAAAAATTGCCGGATGAAGAAGTGGAAAAACTTATTGAAATAACCTTTAAATTGTATCCGCAAGAAATTGATATATCTGACGGAGAACTACGAGGTAAGAAAAGCTTTTGGTCTAAAAAATTATCAGATGCTTGGCATAATGCGGAAGAGTTAAATATGCCTCATTCGGAAGAATTTGATTTTATGATTTGGGCTGTGTATGGTCAATTATACACAAAAAGTATAGAAAATTTTAAAAAAGGGATTATGACAGTTAGTTTATCAGAATTAAGTCATAATGAAATCAGTAGAGGGTATATTAAATCTCGTTTGGAAGCTGATATGTATTAATAAAAAAATCAAGTGTTGCTAATTTATGCGGTAAACACAGAAAAAAATAAAACGGTACCCTTGTGGTGCCGTTTTATTGCTTAAAAACAATACCGCAAGCCGAATCTTTTCAGCTTGCGGTGTTTAACTTTAGAATATCTGTATTTCGCGGATGATTTTTATAGTGTTGAAAAAGAAGTCTTTGAAGCTCATATCATCAGCTCTTGCGATTTTAATAAGACTGATGAACCTTGTGAAAACATTGACTGTATCAATGCTGAACAGAATACGCGCCTTGAAAAGAGAATCTATTTCAGGGTACACATCGGAATATGTAAGACAGTAGGTTTCAAAGTTTTCAGGCTCATTTTCATCAATAATAAAAACTCGTGAGCCGATATTGATATCATTATACGCGTTAAATCCCACAGTTGGGGTGTTGATAATTTTGATGCCCTTGTAATCGATTTCGAAGGTGTTTTCGTGATCGTGACCGCTTACTGTAGCAAGTACGTCGCCTGTTTCAAGCATCGCATCATACTGTCCGTTGTTGTAGTAAGGCGGACAGGGATATTCTCTGAGCTGACCCTTTGCGTCTTTGGGCAGAGTGTAAAATCTCGTCTTATCATTAAGAGGATTCTTTTTTCTGATGATACGGCCAAACCACAAAAGCTTAACCTCTTTTAGTGCATCGTAGATTTCAGGAACGATAATGTGCTGGAAGTTTATTGAGGGAACAATCTGACCGTTGTTTGCTTTCTTGAGCTTGGCAGCGGTTTTCTTGTACCAATCAATCTGCTCTTTATATACACACGCATAACCGCCGTAATCGTTTTCAGTGTTATATGTGCCCGAATCTGTGAACCAGAGATTGAAGCCGTAAGAGCTGTTGTCGCTTTTCATAATGGGGAGATTATATGTTCCTACTCGGTCGTCTATGCAAAAGCCTTTTTTGCCCACAAAACAGTCATAGCTTTCATAAACTGCAAGCTGTTCTTTTTTTGTCAGAGCAGTTTCTTCGTCATCGTGGTTACCGAAAACAGCGGCGACCTTAATCTTTCTCTTTTCAAAAATTTCCATAAACTCTCTGATGGCGAGTTCGGCTTGCTCTTTTTCAGGCACGTCATAGCCTGAAATATTATCACCGGTGAGAACAATCAGATCGGGTTTGACCATATCAACAGTGTCTTCTATATATTTTTTTGTCAGGGTATTCAGAGGGTACCCGTCCTGAATGTCACTGATATTTAAAACAGTAAACTTTCCGTCTTTGTTAAATTTTAAGGTGTTGTCGTCTTTGGCAAATACCGATAAAGAAAAACAACTCGTGATTACAATAATGCTGAGTAAAAGTGATATAATTTTTTTCATAGTCAATGCCTCCTTAATTTATATTATAAAACAAAGTTACGCATTTTTCAATTAGGCAAAACGGAATAACTTGCATATATAATATAATGCAAAATGCACAACTTGTCCGTTTGCAACGTGAGGGGAGATGTTATATGTGAGGTGCATTAATTTTGCACGGTTGTTATTCGGCTTTATGTGTGATATAATTATAATGATAAATGATGTTTTTTCGGGGAGATAGTATTATGAATATAACACAGGCTTTTTATGATAATCTGGCTTCGCAATATGATAAGCTGTTTCTTGATTGGAATGAGACTGCAAAGGATCAGGCTGAATTTTTAGATAAGCTTTTCGCAGATAACGGTTTTGATAAATCTGCAAAGGTTCTTGACTGTGCCTGCGGAATAGGAACTCAGGCTATTGGCCTTGCAGAAACAGGATATAACATAACCGCATCAGATATAAGCGAAGGTGCACTTGCCGAAGCAAAGAAAAGAGCAGAAAATGCAGATGTGAAAATTAAGTTTGCGAAAGCCGATTTTTGTGCATTATCAGAGATATTCAATGAAAAGTTTGATATTGTTATTGCAATGGATAATGCTCTGCCGCATATGATGTCTGAAACTTCTTTGAAATCTGCTGTCAGCAGTATTTCAGACAGAATTGCCCATGGGGGAATGTTTGTGGCGAGTATAAGAGACTATGACGAGCTTCTCAAAAGCAAACCGCCTTATTCTGCGCCGTATATTCATAAGACACAAAAAGGTCAGAGGGTATCTTTTCAGACCTGGGAATGGAATAATGATAGCTATAAACTGATTCAGTATATCATTGATGATGAGGATTCGTTGCAAGTGAGCAAATTTGAATGTGAATACAGAGCCACCCGCAGAGAAGAGATAACAAAACTGCTGCTGAACAGCGGATGCAAAGAGGTACGGTGGAAATTTCCGAAGGAAACAGGGTTTTATCAACCTATAGTGATTGCGAAGAAATAACAGAGCTTTGCTTTTGTAAACGGTACATAATCGGCAAAATCGTATGTTAAGCGCGAATGAATGGAATTTTTATTGCAAAACTGTTTTGTTCGTGTTAATATAAACTTGATAAAAGAAGAAAACATCATAAATTAAGGAGGAAGAACTATGTTTGAAAAAATAATTGCATTTTTTGTTGCAGTAATCAATTTCTTTCTGGGTATTTTCGGACTCGGTGGAATCGGAGGGCAGAAATTTGACTGTCAAACCTTTTTCGATATGGTATACGGTACCCATGAAAGGCAGATAGTCGACCTTTGCATACCTGATGATGCTTCGGGAGATCTGGGACTTGTTTTGTTTATTCACGGCGGAGCCTGGATAGGCGGTGACAAAGAAATCTATAAAGAAGGAATGAATTACGGTGCATCGGAACTCGGTATTGCAACAGCATCGCTGAATTATCGATATATTTCTGAAAATATTGACCTTCTCGATGTCCTTGATGATATCAATGCGGCACTTGATAAAATAAAGCAAAAAGGTGCTGAGGTAGGTGTAAATATCAATCGTGTGCTTCTCACGGGCGACAGTGCGGGCGGTCATCTTTCGCTTCTTTATTCTTACGCGAGGAAGAACACGGCTCCGATTACTCCCGTTGCAGTTGTCAGCAACTCAGGTCCTACTGATCTTTATGACGATAACTTTTATCATAATAATGCCTTGGGTGACAAAGCGGCAATCAGCAATCTTATGTCAATGGCTTGCGGTCAGTCCTTTACATACGAAGCAAAAGAAAGTGCAAAGCAGGCACTTTACAGTGTTTCACCCATCGCTTATGTAAGTGCAGAATGTGTGCCCACCGTAATCAATCACGGCAATGCCGATTCTATTGTACCTTTCTCAAATGCACAGACACTTGATACTCTTCTTACACAGTATGGGGTTGAACATGTGCTCAATGTTTATGAGGGTGCAGATCACGATCTGGGCAAGGATGATGAAGCAAAGAGGAGAGCGGATGAGCTTCTTTTCGGCTATATTGACAGATTTCTTAAATAATAGTTACAGATAATAACAATCGGCACATTCAGATCTGAATGTGCCGGTTTGCTTAAAACTTGTTGTTTATGAGCAATGTTAATTTGCATTGCTTGTGCAACGGCTTTGGCTGGTATATAATGAAGTCACCAAAACAAGGAGGCGATTCACATGCTTAGTGAAAACATTAAAGTATTAAGAAAACAAAAGGGATACTCTCAGGAACAGCTTGCAGACAAACTTAATGTTGTCAGGCAGACTGTATCAAAATGGGAGAAAGGTTATTCTGTGCCGGATGCGGATATGCTGGAAGAATTGGCAGACATCTTTGAGGTGCAGGTCAGTGAACTTTTAGGAAAGGAAATTCTGACTGAAGAAGAAACTACAGATATGGGAGAGCTCGTAAAACAGCTGACGATTTTAAATGAATATATTGCTGAAAAAATACGCAAGAAAAAGAAAGCCAAAAGAATATTTAAAAGAATCTGCACTGTTATCTTAATTATAGCTATATCCTTTGTTTTATATCTTTGCGGTGGAGTTCTTATCAGTCAGGGTCAAGAGATTTTCCGAGGTGAAACAGAAATCACTATGGACTGCTCAATGGAAAGCGAAGAATACCATGTAGTAATCAGACACTGGAACCTTGGTGATGAAATTCACTCTGTTAAGTGGTCGGATAATATGCCAAAAGCGGTGCATAAAATTTTGAGAAAAGGAGAACTTTTGGACAGAAAACCCGATGAGGTAGTAACAGAAATTGAAACTTATTTCACTGAAAATGGCGGCACTTGTGAAATTGAATATGAAAGTTTAAATTCCATTGATAAAATAAAGGAATTGATAAAAACAGAAATATCCTTATACCTATAGTATTTTCTTCCTGTATTTGCTATAATACCCTCAGAAATTTAAAATCTGAGGGTATTTTTATGCTGATGAAAATTAAAACATTCATAAAAAAAGAAGCTGTATTCTGCATTTCGACACTGTGCGCCATAGCCACAATGTTTATTGTTTTTCCCGACACTGAGTATATCGGTTATATAGATTTTCACGTGCTGATTCTTCTGCTGTGCCTTATGGCTGTGGTGGCAGGATTTAAAAGTGTCGGTGCATTCAGGTGGCTGACATATCAACTCCTCAGACGCACAAACAGCGGCAGAATCCTCGGTGTGACCTTGGTGCTGTTGCCGTTTTTCGCTTCGATGCTTGTTACAAATGACGTCTCACTGTTGGTGTTCGTACCTTTCACAATGCTACTCCTTCTGGGCCTCGGCTGTGATAAAAATATCGTTCCCGTTATAGTTTTGCAGACAGTGGCGGCAAACCTCGGCAGCATGGCAACTCCCGTAGGTAATCCGCAGAACCTCTTTCTTTATTCGGCATACAGCCTCGGGGCAGGGGAGTTCTTCCGTATGACTCTGCCTCTGACTCTTGTCAGTTTGGCGGGTTTAGGCTTGTTTTCAATACCGATTCTCCCGCGTACTCTGCCGAAGAGGGAACTCACAAAAGAAAATATCACCAACGGCAAATATTTAGCCTTGTTTGCCGTCTTGTTTGTGCTGTGTCTGCTGACGGTATTCAGGGTGATGTCACATTATATATTGCTTGCGGTAATAGGGCTCGGTTTTGCGATTCTCGATAAAAAGACCAAAGCTGACGTTTTTAAAGATGTGGACTTTATGTTGCTTCTGACATTTGTGTGCTTCTTTATTGTGTCGGGGAACCTCGGCAGAGTGGATGCCGTGAAAGATTTTCTGCAGTCGCTTTTAGATAAAAGCACTTTGCTTACTTCGGTAGCAACGAGTCAGATTATCAGCAATGTGCCTGCGGCGGTGTTGCTGTCAGGTTTTACGGATAACTGGCAGGAGCTTCTCGCCGGAGTTAATATCGGCGGACTCGGTACACCTGTGGCATCTCTTGCAAGTCTCATAACCCTGAAGCTCTATATGAACACAAAAGGGGCGAAAGTGTTGAAGTTTTTAGGTGTCTTCACTATTGCTAACATAGTGGGTCTTATAGTGTTACTCGGCTTTGAGATGATTATATGATAAAGAAATTATACAAAAGGCGATTACTTTATATAATTTTACAAAACATTAACAATAATGAATATTTATTATAACAAATAAAGATTACAATTTTGTCATAAATAAAAGGAGAAAATATAATATGACAAAATTTATGAAGTTTGTTCCGAATATTCTTTCTATAAGCAGAATAATTGCCGCGAGCTTTTTATTTACATTCAATGATTTTTATGAACCTATGTTTTTGGTTTTATATATCTGGTGTGCGTTTTCAGACTTCTTTGACGGCAAAATTGCAAGAAAATATCACTGCGAAAGCGTTTTAGGTGCCGCACTTGACACAATAGGCGATGCTTTGACATACTTACCGCTGATAAAGATTTTGCTTGTTCAAAAATTAATACCTAATTGGATTTTTATGTGGTTGCTTATTGATATGGCTTTCTGTCTTATCGGTGCGTTTATACCGCTTATCAGATTTAAAAAGTTCTTTAGCCCTCACACATGGTTAAGTAAGTTTTTAGGTGCAGCTTTGTTCTTTATGCCTTTAGCAGTGCAGGTTATTCAGCCGACAACATATCTTATAATTTTAACAGCATATGCTACTTTAGTTGAGGCAGAAGTATTTATGATACAAGTTATAAATAAAGAACCCTATGATGCTTTATCAATTTTCCATGCAATAAAAAAGAGAAAAGCAAACTAAAACCTTAGCCACGGTTAAATCCGTGGCTTTTTAGTTGGCGGTAAAGGGGAGTGCGGCGGCTCCACAGACGAAGCCAAAAGCTTCGTCTCACGGACAGCCCTGCGGCTGTGCGTGAAAAATCGCAAAGCGATTTTGTGGAGCCGCCTACCAGCTATAAAGTTAAAAAAATCTTCATAAAAACTTGCATATTTTCATTGACAAAGTGAAACTCTTGTGTTATACTCATTCATACCGCATGTAAAAGGCGGCGTGATTCGTCATGCCAAAAAGATAGTAATATCTGCCTCAGATCAGCGAGTCCATAATAAAGGAAGGAAAGAAAAAATGTACGCAATTATCGAAACAGGCGGCAAGCAGTATAAGGTAGAAGCAGGCGACACACTCTTCATCGAAAAGCTTGACGTAGAAGCAGACTCCGAAATTACCTTTGACAAGGTTATCGCAGTTGCAACAGACGACGGCATCAAAGTTGGTGCTCCCTATGTTGACGGCGCTACAGTAACAGCAAAGGCAATCAAGAACGGTAAGGGTAAGAAAATCACAGTATTTACTTACAAACCCAAGAAGAATGCTAAGCGTAAGATGGGTCACAGACAGCCCTACACTAAGGTTGAAATTTCAGCTATCAACGCTTAAGTTATGACGAAAGTAGTTTTTTACAAACAGGATGAAAAGCTCAGAGGCTTTCTTATAAAAGATCACAGCGGATATGACGAAGAAGGTTACGATATTGTTTGTGCAAGCGTATCTTCGGCGGCGTATCTGACAGCTAACACATTGACAGAAATTGTCGGTGCAAAGGCTGAGATTGATCTCAGAGAAGCGTATTTCAAATTTATTCTCACGAGTAAATTTGACGAAGCTGAAAATCATCTCAAAGGTTTAAAACTTCATCTCGAATCACTTGCGCAGGATTATAGTGACTATATTTCCTGCAAAACAGAAACTGTTTAAGAATAATACGGAGGTGTAACAAATGCTTAAGATAAATATCCAGTTATTTGCTCACAAAAAAGGTATGGGTTCAACCCGTAACGGTCGTGACTCTGAATCAAAGAGACTTGGTGTTAAGCGCGCAGACGGTCAGTTCGTTCTCGCTGGTAACATCCTTGTAAAGCAGCGTGGTACTCACATCCATCCCGGTAACAACGTTGGCAGAGGTTCAGACGACTCACTTTTCGCTCTCATCGACGGTAAAGTTAAGTTTGAGCGTATGGGCAAGGATCGCAAAAAGGTTAGCGTTTACGCAATCGAACAGTAATTGTACATTTAAAGCTACTGCAGAAATGCGGTGGCTTTTTTCTTTGTGGTACGCGGGGGAGCATCATCGCGTTTTTGATTCTTTTTCCGTGATAGGAAAAAGAATGCCTGCCCGGCGAGCAAGATATAAGCAATTTTATTGATTGTTGTGTTTGCAAATAAAAAGTGCTATAATAGTAAAAAACAATTTATGGAGCAGTTAAATGAATAATTCAGAAAAAATAGCAGAGCTTAAATCTTTAGAAAAGACAACGGAGCGTATTACAGAAAAATACTATAGTGTTTTAGAAAAATGCGATATGATGATTTATAACTATCGTGACTATATGACAACTGCGCCAATTGATTGCAACGCGGAGCTGCGTAGACTTGAAACTTCAGATTATAAAACTTGTTGTGCTTTACTTACAATGCTTTTAAGAGAGGATTATTTTTCAAATGGTAGTTTTGAAAGACGAGTAATGTCAGGTCAGGTTAAAAAGATTGTAGATAGGGTTATTTTTTTATTAGAAAACAATTGATATAATTAAAGGACGGCTTTCACCGTCCTTTAATTTTTATCTGTCTTATTTAATCTTCGGCAGGCTTGCAGCTGCAACTGACTGACCTACACGGCGTGATTTTTCATCGGGAATATGAAGCTGAATTTTTTCTGCGAGTTCGGGGAATTCAACATCAAGAACTTCTTGTGCACGGGAGAGAAGAATCTGTCCGCCTTCACCTGATGTTACACGGCCCATAATAAGCACGTGCTTGATATCATAGAATTCAGCATAATAAGCAATTGCATAACCAAAATATGCACCGATGGTGTCGTAGATGTCAGCGGCTCTCTGGTCGCCGTCAGCCATAAGACCCTGCACAACCTTAAGTTTTTCAGCAGGGGAGAGGCTTTCATCAAGCTCAATGCCTGCCCAGGGAGCAACCTTGATAACACCGTCCTGTGAGAAATATTTAACGCCGCAGCCGTAGTCGCCTGACCACTCGTCAACCATAGCTTCTTCTGAGAAGTCAACGGGTACGAATGCAAGCTCATTGAGCCAACCTGTGATATTGCCGTCGGGATCAACATAGCCGCCTGCTTCGCTGGTACCCATAGCGATGCCGAGAACACTGTTATCATTTAAGTCCATAGCACCTGCAAGAGCAGTTACGTCACCGTCGTTTGCAACCTCGATGGGAATATCAGCGCCGATTTCCTTAGCAACGTCAAGATACATATTCTTAACTTTCTTGTCAAAATCCTCTTCGTTAACCTTAAGGAAAAGTGATGCAGCCATAATGCGGTTGTTAACATAAACGCCTGCTGACGATACGCCGATTGCATCAACGCGGGGCATCTTTGATGCGGCAGTTTTCATAGCGTCGAGAATGCCCTGATAGTGATAGTCGGGGTCTGAGTTGATTTTCGGGAACCATACAACTTCTTCTGAATATACACTTTCACCGTCGATAACGGCACTAACCTTACGGTCGCTTCCGCCTGCATCAAAACCGATACGGCAACCGTCAAGATGTCTGCCTATGGGGGCGGCTGATGACTTATCTTCGGGCGCATCTTCTAAAGCGCGTACCTCAACAACAAATTTTTCTTCGTAAACATTTTCCATAAACTTAACATCGAAATCACGAAGACCGCCATAGGTGAAGGCTTCTTTGATTTTTGCACCGACAACCTCGCTGCCTGCGATGATAACCTTATAACCGCCTGCAACCCAAAGCAGTGACTTTGCAATTCGCTCAACAAACTTGAAGTTTTCTTCGTCGTGACCTGTGCCGTCAGCAAAAATGCGGGTTTTGTATGTAGTAGTGTAGCCTTTGTTTCTTTCAACAGCGATTACGATATCCTGACCGTTTTCTTTGGTTGCCTGACGCATATCACGGATAACAACTGAAAGGGGCTGGAATTTAGGGTCGAGTTTTGCATTAACTTTAAGCTTCATATTTAATTTTACCTCCGATGATGGTTTTTTCTACATTGAATTCTGAGTCGGTGATGATAATGTCGGCATCCTTGCCAATTTCAAGTGAGCCTTTTGTCTTATCAATACCGAGAGTAGTTGCTACGTTGAGGGATGCGCAGTTTACACACTCATAAAGGGGAATATCTGAGTTGGTGTAAACGTTCCAAACACCCTTGTTGAGATGCAGTACACTGCCGGCTACTGTGCCGTCTTCAAGTCTGCAAACGATACCGCGATAGATAATCTTAGCACCGCCGAGAGTGTATTCTCCCTCAGGAAGACCGCCTGCAGGTAAACAGTCAGTGATAAAGCAAAGCTTTCTGCCCTTGAGCTTATAGAGCATATTGTAAAGGCTCGCATCTACGTGGAAAGTATCAACAATAAGCTCACAGCTGATATCAGCATTCATAGCCGCTGTTACAACGCCGGGTGCACGATGTGCAAGGGGAGTCATAGCATTAAACAGGTGAGTGACGTGCTTAACGCCTGCATTGACACTTGCCATGGCAGTTTCGTAATCTGCTGAGGTGTGACCCATTGAGATAACCACATCAGTATCTCTCACTATCTCACGGATAGCTGCGAAGTCATTTTCGTCAGTTTCGGGAGCAAGGGTGATAGTCTTTATAATATCGGCATATTCCTTAACAAAAGCCGCATCGGGCTTGAGGATGTATTTAGCATCCTGAGCGCCTTTTTTGCTTTCAGAGATAAAAGGTCCTTCGGCGTGACAGCCAAGGATAACACTGCCGTCCCAGTCCTTGCTTTCTTCTTTCAGGTCACGGCACACTTCAAGAGCCTTGCGGATAACTTTCATATCCACCGTCATAGTTGTGGGCAGATAACCCGTAACACCGTTAGCAAGAAGACCCTTTGAAATAGTGCGGATGCTTTCTTCTTCACCGTCACATACGTCTTTGCCTAAGTAACCGTGAATGTGCATATCGATAAGACCGGGTGCAACATAACCGCCCTTTGCATCGATAATTTCAGCCTCCTGGGGTACACTGCCGACGGGGACAATGCCCTCGATAACATCAGAATAGAGCAGAGCTGAGTCTTCGATGATTCTGTCTTTGAGAATAATTTTGCCACCAATAATTGCTTTCATTTTATCACTTCCTGATAAGTCAATATATGTTAATTGTATCAAAAGTGAGGTTGAATTGCAATAGTTTTTTCACTATTAATAAGGCAGGAAAAAGAAAAAAGGCAGGTGATTCGCCTGCCTTAATATAATTCTGCACATGCGATAACTCAATTGGGCAACCGCTCGGCAAATTGGAATCTGACGTTATAAATCAATGTTGATTTCATACTTGTCTTTTATGAGTATGAAGTTCACATTATGCTTTTGTGCAAGGGATAACATTTCCGCATTATCTGCCAATACGCTTTCCATTGTGCACCATTCATCATCCAATCGATTTTCAATGACATTTGCATATTTCTTTATGTCGAAAAAGTGGTTTCTGATATATTCTTCACTCATTACAAGACAGCAATATTTGATATTTTCAAGATATTCGCAGTCAAAATCCTTCTGCCAATCGAATGGAATATAGCAACCTTCGACAATTAAGTTCTGCTTGTTTTCAATAGCAGTTTTTATCATTTCCCGAACAATAGGCCATAAATATTCGCATAATTCCGCATCGTCCATAGGAGTAAGTTCTGTGTTGCCGCTGCGGATTAAACCCATTTTTAAATGGTCTATTGATAAATATGGGTATTTATATTCTTCAAGCAACTTTTGAGCAAGAGCAGTTTTACCCGTATGCGATGCACCGGCAATTAAAATAATCATCTCAATCGTCCCTACATATCTTATTTGTCGAGATGATTATAACACATTTATTCTAAAATGACAACTGTTCAAGTTTCGTCAGAAAAATTAAACTGATGTCTTATATGTAATCAAAACGAAGTTGAAAAAGCTTTCAGTGATATTCTGCCTTAGGCAGAGTGTTATTATTGCTAAAGCAATAGTGTTATTGAAACCTGCGGTTTCAGTGCTATTTTATTCGCTACAAAACTCGCTAAGCGAATAACACTGTGCGAAGCACAATAAAACTGCGAAGCAATATAACTCGCCGTAAGGCGAATAAAACTGAAGAAGCACTTCAGTAGAAGTGCTTCTTCCTGGCCCGCTCGAAGGGATTTTGTCCGACGCTTCCGCGTCTATCGCCTCACTTCGTTCTACCTCTTGCGGTTCCCAAAGTTCATAACGGCTTGTAGCGCCTATGAACTTTGACCGCTGCGCATTGTTACGCTCGCTTCATCGTCCACAGGACGCGCTCGCGACCTCACCACGTCGGCGAAAACAGTCCACCGGACTGTTTTCTTCCGCTTTGCTCCCTCCTTGTTCGAATCCCTTTGTTTGATTAAAACTAAAAAATAACAACGGCACCGCAAGGGTACCGTTATTATTTTCTTGGCCCGCTCGAAGGGATTCGAACCCCCGTTCTTCAGAATCGGAATCTGCTGCGTTATCCGGCTGCGCCACGAGCGGATATTAAATTTTTAACGGCTGCTGCCATAAGACAACAGCCGTATCTCTTTTTATTCTGCAAGTGCTCTTTCAAGCCAGATCTTGCCGATGTCCATTGCTGCATAAAGACCTTTCTTTTCTGTCTTCTGTGCAATTCTGTCATGAGGACGGACATTGGGATCTGTGTTGATAAGCTGCACAGCAACTCTGTCTGCAACCTCTAAACCGTCAACTTCCTTAGTGGAAAGAATCTGGAACATTACAACAAACTTGTCGCTCATGTTGCCGTAGTAAAGGGTGTTGCCTTTTCTTACAAGAGGTTTATCCTTGTATGTTAAAAATTCACTTTTCTTTTTTGTTGCCATATTGTACCTCCTTAATTTCTCAGTCTTCTTTCAGATAGTCTTTAACAAGCTGCTGTAAAAGTTCGTCTCTGTCAACCTTTCTGATAAGACTGCGGGCATTGTTGTGAGTAGTGATGTATGTCGGGTCCTCTGAGAGAATATAACCGACAATCTGATTGATAGGGTTGTAACCCTTTTCTTTGAGGGCAGAATAAACCTGCTTCATAATTTCTTTCATTTCTTCGGGTGAACCGTTTTGAAGTTTGAATCTAATGGTTTCGTCGATCATTTTTTCGACCCTCCAATCAAGAATGAATTAAAATCGTAATATATTATATATCATTTTAAGTGATAAAACAATGGTATTTCGGAAAATTTTTATAAAGTTTTTCGCTCTTATAATACTTTTTTCTCAAAACTTCATTGAAGTCCGCAAAAAAAGCTCAAAGTTTACATGTTAAAAGTTGACTTTTCATTTTTCTGATGATAGACTATTCTAAAATGTTAACAGAGGATGATGTAATAATGTTCGCCAATAATCCCTTTCAGAAAGTTCTTCTGGCTCTTTTCGGTATGTGTATGTCGCTGTTTTTTATGATTAACGGTGACTATGTCGCGCCGTCAAAAGATACGCCTATAGATGTCAGCATCAAAGGCAAAGAGAGAGCAGTTATGGCTCTTGTGGCTGACCCGCAGGTATCCAACTATATGTTCGAGAGATACCCCGTTTTTACCGCAGCTTGTGAAGACCTTCACAATGCTCAGTGTGATATTGATGCTCTTATCGGTGCAGGCGATATCACCGAAAATGCATTCGCTATGGAGTATCAGCTTGTTTATGAGGGATTTGCAGGCATTGATACAAGATACATAATGGCATCGGGCAATCACGATATCAGACTGCGCAATTATAATAACAGTCTCAAGGCTTTTGCAGGTCTGACAAATGCGCTCAACGGTGATGATGATATGGATTGCTATCACTATTCCCAGAGGATAGAGGGCTATAAGGTTATAGTACTCGGCTCAGACAGAACTGAGATGGAGCAGGCTTATATCAGCGACGAGCAGCTTGAATGGCTCGATGATGAAGTTGCCGGAGAAAATGGCAAACCGACATTCGTTGTTCTGCATCAGCCTCTTAAAGATACCCACAACGAGAAGAATGCTTTCGGCAGTATAACAAAAGCAGGCGGTCACGTAGGCGAGCAGAGTATTGCTATCAAAAAGATTCTTTCAAAATACAAGAATGTATTTCTGATTTCGGGTCATCTTCATTCGGGTTTCGGACCTGACAGCTATAATAATCTTGACGGTATCCACTGCATAAATGTGCCGTCGTTTGCCATTGAAAATAAAGACGGCACCTATAACGATGCCGGCACAGGTTACATAATGGAAGTCTATAAAACCAAGGTTATTTTCAGAGCAAGAGACTTCGCAAAGGGCACCTGGGTAGCTGATACCACAGGTGACAGCAGTTATGATATCACAATAAAAATTGCAAAATAAGGGAGAGACTATGGCTGATACACTTGTAATATTTGACTGTTTCGGAGTGATAATGAATGAAGTCGCTCCCGTATTTATAAGAAAATATCTACCTGAGGATAAGGCTGATAAAATCAAGGAAGAGCTCTTTAACCCTGCTGATATGGGGGAGGTCACATACGATGAACTTCTCGATAATATGGCAAAGGTACTCGGCATGAGCAGAAGTGAGATGGAGCTTGAGTGGAATGCTATGTTTTCTCTCAGAGAGGAGATAGTGCCCGCTATCAGAAAGCTCAGAGAAAAGGCTGATATTGCACTTTTGTCAAATGCGCCACTTGGCGTTGTTGAGGGTCTGCTTGACAGGTATGCACTTTGGGAGCTCTTTGATGAGACGGTTATATCCTGCAATGTTAAAATGGCAAAGCCTGACGAGAGAATCTATAAGCATTGCATATCACTTTTTAATAAGAAATATGACAGAATTTATATGGTTGACGATAATATTGTAAATCTCAGACATCTGCCGTTAATAGGAATCACACCCATACATTACAGCAATGTTGAAGACCTCGGTGTGATTATATAATGAAGATAAATCAAAGGACACGAAATAACGTGTCCTTTGTGTTTTATATTTACTGATTTCTTGTGACGAATTCTTTGGGTGTTATGCCGTACTCTGCCGTAAAAGTACGGTAAAAGCCTGCGTAATCATTGAATCCGCAATGAATAGCCGCAGTGGTAGGTTTGATACCGCTTGAAAGCATCTGCTTTGCATTGATAAGTCTTTTGAGAGTGATATATCTGTTTACGGAAGTGCCGACGGCATTGTTGAAGGCGTGAGAAAGATAATATTTGCTGATAAAAAACTCATCCGCAATAGATGAAAGGGATATCTTTTCGCAGTAATGCTGATTGATATAGGTGAGTATATCAGGTATAAGAGTAGAGGAGGATTTATCCGTTTCTACCTTTTTATCCATGCTGAGAGTGAGTCTGTTTAATTCCACCAGAAACCTTGTGAGAATTGCTTCAGCTGCAAGGTCACTGCCGTAATCCTTACTGTTATTTTCTTCTATCAGCTCACTGAGTTTTGTTGAAAAATAACTCTGCTGAGCTTTTGAAAGTCTGAGCAGATTTGTATGCTGAGGATTTGTGTTGTCGAAACACTGACTGAGACTTGTGCTGTTTGTGCACAAACGGGAAAGATAATTCTTGTTTATCCATAAGACAATTCTTTCATAAGGGTTCTGGTCAGGGGCTATTCTGGGCTGATGAAGCTCGAGAGGGTTTATGAGCATAATATCGCCTTTTTTTAAGAGATAGCTTTTGCCCTCAACATTATATTCCACATTTCCGCTTATGAAAAAATACACTTCATAGAAGTCGTGCTGATGAACTGCAACGCCCTCGAATTTAGCATCGCGGTAATGGAAAATCTCAAAAGTGGGGCTCGTCATACTCTGTCTCGGGTCGAAAACCTGCATAAAATCACCTCCTGAATATCATATAGCAATATTCACAATCAGTCAAGCAATTTTTACAATTTTCATTGTGAAAATTTTGTGATAAAATTAAAATACTAAAATAGGAGGACTATGTCAATGACAGAGTTTATGACAAAGGATTTTCTTCTTGATACTGACACGGCAAAAGTGCTCTATCACGATTATGCGGCTAAGCTGCCGATTATCGATTATCACTGCCATGTAAGTCCCAAGGAGATATATGAAGACTTAAGATTTGAAAATATCACTCAGCTCTGGCTTTACGGAGACCATTACAAATGGCGTCTTATGAGAAGCAACGGCGTGAGCGAAGAGTATATCACAGGCAAGAACACAAGTGATAAAGATAAATTCCTGAAATTTGCCGAAACATTGCCAAAGGCTATCGGCAACCCCATGTATCATTGGTGTCACTTCGAGCTTAAAAGATATTTCGGTTATGAGGGCATTTTAAATGCTGACACCGCCGAAGAGGTGTGGAATGTTACCTCGGAAAAGCTCAAGGAAGCTCATATGAGTGTACGCGGTATTATCGAGATGAGTAATGTCTCATTTATCGGTACTACTGACGATCCAATCGACTCACTTGAATATCACGGCAAAATCGCTGAAGACAAGAGCTTTAAGACAATTGTTGCTCCCTCATTCAGACCTGATAAAGCCTTTAACCTTAATGCTGATATTTTTCCATCATACATAAAGACTCTCTCAGAGGTTTCAGATGTCGAAATTAAAGATATCGCTTCACTCAAAGAGGCTCTTTATAAAAGAATGAAGCACTTCGATGCTTTCGGCTGTAAGGCAAGTGACCACGGTATCAATTATCCCGTTTATTGTGAAATGAGCGAGGATGAAATGAACGCCGCTCTCACAAAGGCAATGAACGGCGAAAAGGTCAGCGAAAAAGAGCTCGAGGCTGTGCAGACTGAAATGATTCTTTTCTGCGCTGAAAAATACAGCGAACTCGGTTGGGCTATGCAGATTCACTATAACTGCATGAGAAACCCGAATACTGCAATGTTCCAAAGACTCGGACCTGATACAGGTTTTGATGTTATCGGACCCCACAACGGCTCAGTGGCTCTTGCAAAGCTTCTTGATAAGATGTATCTCAGCGGCAAAATGCCCAAGATTATTCTCTATTCACTGGATGCAGGTGACAACTCATTTATCGATACACTTCTCGGTGCATTCCAGAGAGAGGGTTATCCCGGCACTATTCAGCACGGCAGTGCATGGTGGTTCAACGATACCAAAAACGGTATGCGTGAGCAGATGATAAGTCTTGCTTCACTCGGTCTTTTAGGTAACTTCGTAGGTATGCTCACAGACTCAAGAAGCTTCCTCAGCTACACAAGACACGAATACTTCCGCAGAATCCTCTGCCAGTTAATCGGTCAGTGGGTGGAAGCAGGAGAGTACCCCAATGATATTAAGGCTCTCTCACAGATAACAGAAGATATATCATTCTACAATGCAAAAAGATTTTTCTCTTTGGAGGTATAAAATATGAAAATGTCTTTCAGATGGTACGGTCAGGATGACCCCGTATCCCTTAAGTACATCAGCCAGATTCCTAATATGAGATCTGTTGTTTCGGCAGTGTACGATGTAAAACCCGGTCAGGTTTGGCCTGAGGAAAGCATCAAGAGAGTCAAAGATGACTGCGAAAAGAACGGTCTTATCTTTGATATCGTTGAGTCAATTCCCGTGCCCGAGGATATCAAGCTCGGCTCAGAGAATGCTGATGAACTCATCGAAGTTTATTGTGAAAACATCCGTCGCTGTGCAAAATACGGCGTTAAGTGTGTAACATATAACTTTATGCCTGTTTTCGACTGGACAAGAACTCAGCTTGATAAAGAAGCTCCCGACGGCTCAACAAGCCTTGTTATGTATTGGGAACAGATGCAGGGTCTCGATCCCCTCGTTGATGATATCGACCTTCCCGGTTGGGACGCAAGCTACACTAAAGACGAAATCAAGGAACTCTTCAAGAAATATGCTGAAATAGGCGAAGAAGGTCTCTGGAAAAATCTTGAAACCTTCCTTAAGAAGATTATCCCCGTTGCTGAAGAATGTGGCGTGAGAATGGCTATTCATCCCGACGATCCTCCATATCCCATCTTCGGTCTTCCCAGAATCATCACAAACGAAGAAAACCTCGACCGTTTCCTTAAAATTGTTGATTCACCTGCTAACTCACTCTGCCTTTGCACAGGCTCACTTGGTTGCGCTTCTTTCAACGATATCCCCAAGATGGTCAGAAAATACAGCGCTATGGACAGAATCGCTTTTATGCACATCCGTAACGTGCTCGTAATGGATGACGGCTCATTTGAAGAAAGCGGCCACCTTTCAAAGTGTGGCAGCATTGATATGTATGAAGTTGTTAAGGCTCTTGTTGAAACAGGCTTCGACGGCTATGTACGTCCCGACCACGGCAGAATGATCTGGGGTGAAACAGGCAGACCCGGTTACGGTCTTTATGACAGAGCACTCGGTGCAGCATATATCAACGGTCTTTTCGAAGCTTGCGAAAAGGCTTGCAAATAAGGAGGAAATATTATGAATAAGAATGTTTTCGGTACTGACCTTACAGGTAAGGTTGCAGTTGTAACAGGTGCAGGCGGTGTACTTTGTTCAAGTTTTGCAAAGACTCTTGCAAAAGCAGGTGCTAAGGTTGCTCTTCTTGATATCAACGAAGAAGCAGCTAAAGGCTTCGCAGACGAAATCGTAGCAGATGGCGGTGTCGCTAAGGCTTATAAGTGCAACGCACTCGACAAAGACAGCTGTAATGCTGTGGCTGAAGCTGTTTTAGCTGACCTCGGTCCTTGCGATATTCTTCTCAACGGTGCAGGCGGTAACAACCCCAGAGCTACCACAGATAAAGAATACTACTTCAGCGGTGACATCGATGAAGATTGCAAGAACTTCTTCAACCTTGATGCTGACGGAGTTTCATTTGTTTTCAACCTCAACTTCTTAGGTACACTTATTCCTACTCAGGCGTTTGCAAAGCAGATGCTCGGCAGAGAGGGTTGTAACATCATTAACATCTCATCAATGAATGCATTCACACCTCTTACAAAGATTCCTGCTTACTCAGGTGCTAAGGCTGCTATTTCAAACTTCACTCAGTGGCTTGCAGTTCACTTCTCAAAAGAGGGCATCAGAGTCAATGCTATTGCTCCCGGTTTCTTCTCAACAAAGCAGAATGCAGCTCTCCTCTGGAATCCCGACGGTTCACCCACACCCAGAACAGACAAGATTCTTGCTGCTACTCCTATGGGTCGTTTCGGTGAAGCACACGAGCTCGACGGCGCACTTCTTTTCCTTATCAACAATGCTGCTGCAGGCTTCATCACAGGTGTTGTACTTCCCGTTGACGGCGGCTTCTCATCATACAGCGGTGTATAAAAAATAACAACGCGTTTTTGATTCTTTTCCGCGGCAGGAAAAAGAATGCCTGCCCGGCGAGGGCGTACTAAGTAACATTAATCTTTTCAGGAGATGAAATAAAATGGATATGTTCAAGACAATTTACGAATTAGGCATCATTCCCGTTGTGGCTATTGATGATGCTGATAAGGCAGTGCCTCTTGCAAAGGCTCTTCGTGACGGCGGTCTTCCTGCTGCTGAAATCACTTTCAGAACAGCTGCTGCTGAAGAATCAATCAGAAGAATTACTGCAGAGTGCCCCGATGTACTCGTTGGTGCAGGCACTGTTCTTACAAAAGAGCAGGCTGACAGAGCTGTGGCAGCAGGTGCAAAGTTCATCGTTACTCCCGGCTTCAACCCCGAAATGATTGCTTACATCAAATCACTCGGCATTCCTATGATGCCCGGTGCTGCAACACCCGGTGAAATGGAACAGGCTATGAGTATGGGTCTTACCAACATCAAGTTCTTCCCTGCCGAAGCAAACGGCGGCGTAGCTAAGCTTAAGGCTCTTGCAGGCCCTTATCAGGCTGCTAAGTGGATGCCCACAGGCGGTGTTAACACAAAGAACCTTAACGACTATCTCTCATTTGACCGCATCATAGCTTGCGGCGGCACATGGATTGCAACAAGCGCAGACATCGCTGAGGGCAAGTGGGACGATATCACAAAGAAGTGTAAAGATGCTATCAAAACAATGCTCGGCTTTGAGCTTAAGAAAATCTGCATTTACGGCGACAGTGCCAACGCAGAAAAGAATGCAAAGTTTGTTGCTTCACTCTTTGGCTTTGACTGCACTGAAACAGAGTGCGGTGTACAGGCAGGCTGTGTATGCTTCGGTAAAGAAGAAAGCGACGCAAAAGGCTGCATCGTTATCAACACTCTTAACGGCAACAGAGCAATGGCTTATCTTCAGAGAATGGGCGCAGAAATTGACCCCGATATCTGGTATGACAAAAAAGGCAATGTAAGCTGCTTCGGTCTTAAGGACACAATTGCAGGCTTTGAAATCTGTGTAGAGACTAAATAAATTATTATAGAGAGGTATATAATTATGGCAAAAAGAATTGTAACATTCGGCGAAATTATGCTTCGTCTTGCTCCCGAAGGTTATCTTCGTTTCTTCCAGAACGATACAATGCAGGCTACTTTCGGTGGCGGTGAAGCTAACGTTGCAGTGTCACTTGCTAACTATGGTATGGACGCTTCATTTGTAACAAAGCTTCCTGCACACGCTATCGGTCAGGGTGCTGTCAACTCACTTCGCGGTCTCGGCGTTGATACAAAAGATATCGTACGCGGCGGCGACAGAGTCGGCATCTACTTCCTTGAGAAGGGCGCGTCACAGAGAGGTTCAGTCTGCATTTATGACAGAGCTCACTCAGCTATTCAGGAAGCGAAGAGAGAAGATTTCGACTGGGATAAAATCTTCGACGGTGCTGATTGGTTCCACTTCACAGGTATCACTCCGGCTCTCGGTGCAAACCTTGTAGACATCTGTATTGATGCTTGCAAGGCTGCTAAGGCTAAGGGCGTGAAGATTTCCTGCGACCTTAACTACAGAGGCAAGCTCTGGACAAGAGCTGAAGCTCGCGAGGCTATGACAAAGCTCTGTGAATATGTTGATGTCTGCATTTCAAACGAAGAGGATGCTAAAGACGTATTCGGCATTGAAGCTGAAAATACAGACATTTATGGCGGTAAGCTTGACAAGGAAGGCTATAAGAGTGTTGCTAAACAGCTTATGGACACTTTCGGTTTTGAAAAGGTAGCTATTACACTTCGCTCATCAATCTCAGCTAATGACAACGATTGGGCAGGTATGCTCTATGATGGTGAGAACTACTGCTTCTCAAAAGAATATCACCTTCACATCGTTGACCGAGTTGGCGGCGGCGACAGCTTCGGCGGCGGACTTATCTACTCACTTCTCAGCGGCAAGGACTCACAGAGCGCTATCGAATTTGCAGTTGCTGCTTCAGCACTCAAGCATTCAATCGAAGGCGACTACAATCGTGTAACAGTCAGTGAAGTTGAAAAGCTTGCAGGCGGCGACGCAAGCGGCAGAGTACAGAGATAATCATCGCGTTTTTGGTTGCTTTTTTTGCGCTGGCAAAAAGTAACGCCTTTACTCTTGCGGTTCCCAAAATTCATTACGGCTTGGAGCGCCTATGAATTTTGACCGCTGCGCCATCCTCACCTCGCTTAAACCGCCACAGGCGGCGCTTCGGAGACGATGCAGCGAGCGGGATACAAAAAAGGAATAAAGCAGGCAGGACGGAAAACTTGCCTGCCAAAATAAAAAATATGAAAACAAAAAAAGGAGAACAAACCCAATGAGTAAGACTAACACAATCAGACCCTTTGGCTGGCAGGATAAACTCGGCTATGCTATGGGAGACATGGGCTGCGGTTTTTCATTCCAGCTCGTATCATCATTTATGCAGCTTTTCTATCTGCAGTTTATAGGAATTGATCCTGCTGACTATGCAGTTATCATTCTTATTTCAAAAGCATTCGACGCAGTTAACGACGTTGTAATCGGTAACCTTGTTGACACAAAGAGACTCAGCAAAAAGAGTAAGTATATGCCCTGGATTATCGCAGGCGGACTTATACTTCTCGTTTTCAATGCTATGATTTTCGCACCTATCACATCACTTCCCTATGCAGGCAAGTATGCTTGGTGTCTGATTTCATACTGCTTATGGTCAATCGCATACACAATGGTTAACGTACCTTACGGTTCACTTCACAGTGTTATCACTGATAAACCCAACGAGAGAACAGCTCTTTCAACATTCCGTAGCATCGGTGCAGCTCTTCCTGCTGTTGTAATTATGATCGTGCTTCCCAGCATCGTTTACAATAAGGTTGAAAATCCCGAAACAGGTATCACAGAAGAAATCCTCAAGGGTGAGATGCTTCTTCCTGTTGCTCTTGTTATGTCAATTGTTGCTTTTGTAACTCTTTGGGGTACAACAAAGCTTGTTAAAGAGAGAGTGCAGCGCGAAGATACAGGCGCAAACACAACAGGTATGAAAGCAATTTTCTCAGCTGTTCGCTCATTCTTCACAAACAGAGCTATGCTTGGTGCAACAATTGCTACAGTGGCTTCAGTTGCTCTTTTCAACTCAACAATGTCACTTAACAACATGGTATTCCAGTACTTCTTCAAAGATACCAGCAAGGTTGGTATGGCTATGATCGGTTCATATGCTCCTATGATTATCTTCATGGCATTTATCGGTAAGCTCACAGCTAAATACGGTAAAAAGAATGTTATTGTAAGCGCTATGCTTCTCGGTGCTGTTTCAGGTGTTGTTTCAATTTTTGTTCCTATGTCAGGTGACATGACAGGTATGCTTATTTATATCGTTTGTCTTATGGGTCTCAACCTCGGCAACACAGTGTTCCAGATTTCTGTATGGGCTATTGTTGCTGACTGTATCGAGGTAAGCTATCGCAAGACAGGTAAGAGCGAAGAAGGTTCACTCTATGCTCTTTACTCATTCTTCCGTAAGCTGGCTCAGGGTATCGGTCAGGCTGTAGTATCATGGGGTCTCATCGCTATCGGTTTCATCGAGGGTGAGGGCGCCGTTCAGGCTGCAGATTTCGGCGACAAGGTTAAGTCACTTTACTTCGTTGTACTCGCTGCAGGTTCGCTTATCGCATTCCTTTCAATGAAGTTTATCTATAACATCTCAAAGGAAGACGAAAAGGCATTTGCAGTTAAAGCAGATATCGCAGAAGCTGAATAATCAAGCACATATCAATCGGACTGTCTTGCGTTTTGCAGGGCAGTCTTTTTATATACAAAAATACTCCACACCCGATAGGGTGGGGAGTACAAATACGATTTCAGTGTAGTGTGCCAGTGTAGTATTTTTGGCAAAAAAAAGAATAGGCAGTTCGTAAGAACTGCCTATTTTAACTGGTTGCGGAGACAGGATTTGAACCTGCAAAGGCCCTCTTGCGGTGCCCAAAATTCCTTGTCGGCTTGGAGCGCCGAGGAATTTTGACCGCTGCGACATCCTCGACTCGCTTCATCCGCCACAGGCGGCGCTTCGGTGACGATGCCCCGGGTTACACCCGTCGGTTGCAGGGGAATATAAAAAAACAAGTACCCACCGTTTGGTGAGTACTTTTAACTGGTTGCGGAGACAGGATTTGAACCTGCAACCTCCGGGTTATGAGCCCGACGAGCTACCGGGTTGCTCCACTCCGCGATATATCACTTTCTCAAGTGCTTAGTTATTATATACTATCCACCTGAGAAAGTCAATACTTTTTTCAAAAAAAGTTGAAATTATTCTTCACTGCTTTTCTTGGTCGTAGTTTCTTTCTTTTCTGTTGTTTCTTCTGTGGTAGTTTCAGCCTCGTCCCACACTGTTAATATAATTTCTGTGCCTTCGTCAAATTCGAGACCTGCAACCTTGCTCATAAGAAAAACTTCACCTTCAGGCTGCGAACCGTCGTTTTTGCGAAGATCCTGTTTAACCTTGAAACCTGCAATTTCGAGTTTTTCCTTAGCTGCCTGATAAGGCATACCTATTACATCAACAAGCTCAATCTGAGGAACCCCCTCGCTGATTACAAGTGTGATCTGCGAACCGCTTAATACACTTTCACCGACTGTGAGAGACTGACTGATTACTGCATTTTTCTCATAATCCTTACTTGCCTGGAATTTATATTTGATTGTGAAGTTTCTGTTGAAAACTTCATTGGTCTGAATACTATCATAGGTGTGCGCCTTGAAGTCGGGGACTGATACATAAGAGCGCTCATTATTTGTGGTGCCTTGTGTAGAAGGAACATCATCGATATCATTATTGACATCCTCAGACTCTTTATTCATAGGCAGGAAAGATATTGATGAGAACATATTATCCATAAAAGGAACACTGTAATTTTTATAAAGAACAGTTGTATAAAGTACACTGAAAATTATGAAACACACTGCAATTACACCTGCAAAAGTGCCGATCATTATAGGTACAATATTGTTACTGTTTTTTGCAGTTTTGTTTTTAACTCGCTTTTCAGCCTTGATTACAACCTCTTCTTCTGTTACGACAGGGGAGGTCTTTTCTTTTTTAGGAGGTTTGGCAACTACTTTACGTTCAGTCGATTTTATGACTGTGCGATTCTGAGCTGCGGGCTTTGCAGGCACAGTCTTAGCTGAATGAGGTGTTCTTTGCTGTGCAGGCTTCTGTGCATAAAGCATTGACATCAGTTCTCCTGCGTCTGATATACGGTTTTCGGGCTGTATAGCAAGACCTCTGATAATTGCAGTTACTTCTGTTTTGGTCAGAGTTTCAGCAATCTGAGCGGGGAGCACCATATCGTCTCTTACAGCTCTTTTTGTGCTGTCAGTGGGCACGGTACCTGTAACAGCATAATATATAAGCGCAACAAATGAATATATATCACTATAGGGGCCGACGGCAGGTGTGCTGCCGTAAAGCTCGAGAGGTGCGAAACCCGAAACGGGCTTTGCACGAAGCTCTGTATTGATGCTGTGGCACTGCTTGATTGTGAATCTGCCAAGGTGAATTCTTCCGTCAGCGCCCACAAAAACACTCTTGGGTGATATTGAGCCGTGAACTATGCCGATGCTGTGCAATTTTTTCAGAGCCAGAATGATGCCCTTAAAAGCTGTGAGAGCCTTTTTGACAGGCAGAGGCGACTTGTCGGCGAAATATGATTCGAGGGTTATGCAGTCTTTATATTTGCAGACAGCATATGCAGTTGAGTTATAAAGCAGAATATCCGTAACTTGTGGCAGACAAGCAAAACCAACAGTTTCTTTAAGGTCTGTCCATAAATCAATGAAGCTCTGAAGAGAAGCTCTGAACATTTCCTCGAAACCTGCTTTGATATTGACCTCGGCTGTATTAACAGTACGTGAGACTATCTTTTCAGGATAGAATTCAATAATACTTACAGTTGTGTCAGTTTCGGTGTCGAGACCGATATAGGTTATGGAATCAACTGAGAAAGACTCAACTTTACCCACAAGATATTTGCCTGAGATAACGTTGCCTTTACTCAGGAAGGGCGCTTTCTGTGAAGAAAGGGTATTATAACTGCAATGGGGACAGATGGTTTCATCGGGATCAATTTCTTTCATACATCCCATACAGTAGTTTTTGTTTTCGAGCATATTGAAAACCCTCCTGAATTTTAACTTTCATTCACAGACAATTTTAACTAATTTAAGTTAAAAAGTCAAGTGAAGCTTAATCAGGCTGCGAAACCTTCTCTTGAGTTTTCTCTTTTTGTAACCTGTTTTCTTACAGTTGCGGTTTTCTTTACGGGTACCGATTTAGCTTTGTGCTCTTTTCTGAGTGAAGCTATGTAAGCATCAAACTTATCTTCGAGAGCGATAAGCTGTTTTTCAAATACGATGCCGAGTGCGAGGATAACTCCTACGATAACAAGTGTACTTGTGAAGTTGCTGAAAAGTTCTACCATAATATTTACCTCCTGAGAGAACATTCGTTCTGCTGTTATGGTTCTATTATACACCTTTGCAATAATTTGTCAAGACAAATGTTCGTTTAATTTTATTTTCTTGTCCAAATAAACGGACTTGGCTCGACTTTCGACAAATATACTGTTTTTTATTGGCAAAAAATAAGTCGTAAATTTGTTTATTTTGACACAGTGTCATTTTTTGAAAAATGATGAAAACTACAGAAGAATATGATATAATCATTATGTATAACAATATTCAATCGGAGGAGTTAATATGTCTTACATTAAAAAAGAATTCACTTTCAAATCAGTTTCAGGTCTTGCAGATATTCACTGTGCTTCCTATATGCCTGAAAACGGTGAAGTAAAAGCTGTTCTTCAGGTTGCTCACGGTATGGCTGAACACCTTGAAAGATATGAAGCGTTTGCCGCAGAACTCTGCAAAAACGGTGTGGCAATGTACATCAACGATCACCTTGGTCACGGCAGCAGTGTTGCTGCTAAGAGTGAGCTGGGTTATTTCGGCGCAAAAGACGGTTGGAAGAATTTCATTGAAGACTGTCACAAACTGACTAAGATTGCCAAAGGCGAAAATCCGGGCAAGCCTTATATTTTCTTCGGTCACTCAATGGGTTCATTTGTTGCAAGAGCTTATTGCATCAAGTACTCTGCCGAAATTGACGGCGCTGTCTATTGCGGCACAGCGGGTCCTAACCCTGCAGCAGGTGCAGGTAAGGCTGTTGCAAACCTTATCATCAAGCTCAAGGGCGACCACTATAAGAGCAAACTTATTGATAAGATGGCTTTCGGCGCTTATAACTCAAAGTTTGAAAAGAGAACAGCTTTTGACTGGCTCTCAAGAGACAACTTCCAGGTTGATAAATATATCGCAGATGAATATTGCGGTTTCCTTTTCACAACGGCAGGGTACAGAGATCTTTTCTCACTTCTCGCTTATGTTTCATCAAAAGAGTGGTTTGAAGGACTTTCAAAAGAGTTACCCGTGCTTATTATTTCAGGTGCAATGGACCCCGTATGTAATTATTCCAAGGGCATTGAGCAGGTCTGCGATGCTCTCAAGGCTGCAGGCAAGACAAATGTAAAGAAGATTCTCTATGCCGATGCACGACACGAGATTCTCAACGAAAGCGCTTGCTTCGACACAGTCTGCAAAGACGTGCTCGCATTTATCGATTCTGCTATAGCTTAAAAGGAAATTAATATTATGGACAATAACTCTATTATTATAGAAAACACAGGTCTGAGAAAAACTCTTATTCTTGATAAAGACCGTATTATATCTTCGGAGCTTTTCAATAAAATCAGCTCCGGACATCTTGCTGCTCAGCAGGGTAGTGAAGAATTCATCCTTAAGTTTAAGATGGGATTATTTTCAAAGAGTGTGATAAAAGCTTCGGAGTTAAAGGTTACCTCAACCAAAAAAGAGCTGACAGACAGCGGAGAAATACATACTATAATATTTGCGCCTTTCAGAGTCGCTGACAGCAAGCTGCTTCTTAAGCTCATATACAGTCTGAGAAACGACAGCAATATAATGAGAAAGCACATTGAGCTTTCATTTGACAAAAGAGGAAACAAGGCAATCACTCTTGACTATATTGATTTTGAGTGCGTTAAATTTGATTCAACCCTTAGCTGTTGGAGTATTCCAAAACAAGCTGATTCACATGTGCCGGGCTATGCTCTTGAAATGGGTCAGCCTCTTTATGTAGACAGTTTGTTCTTTGGCATCGAATTTCCTGCAACTCTCAATAAAATCCAAGACAGCACCACATCACTGCGTTACTACAGCGGAAAGAAACTCACAGATATAATGACAAACAATCTTTATATCAGCCGTGAAGCCGTTATAGGTGCCGCTGACGGAAAGACATTCCCTCAGGTGCAGAGAGCTTTCTTTGAATATATCAAGACTATTTCGAAACCTATTAAGCTAAGACGTCAGTATAATTCCTGGTATGACCATATGCTCAATATCACAAGGGAAAATGTCTACGGTTCATTCCTTGAAATTGAAAAGGCCATGACAAAGACAGGGGAGAAGCCTCTTGACTGTTATGTTGCCGATGACGGTTGGAATGACTACTCCAAAGGTTTCTGGGGCTTCAATGAGAAATTCCCCGATGAGCTTTATCCTTTCTCGTCTCTTGCAGGTGCCCTTTCCTCAAACTTCGGTCTGTGGCTTGGTCCACGAGGCGGATATACCAACGATACAATAAAATTTGCAAGACATATTGAAAAAGCAGGCAATGGCTATGTGAATAAAAATAGCAAAGATATCTGTGTTGCAAGTGATAAGTACATTGCCAAAACCGCGGAGTTGTTTCTTGATTATCAGAAACGTTTTGATCTGAATTATTGGAAGCTTGACGGTTTTGCTCAGAGACCCTGTAAAGATAAAAAGCACGACCATATGACCGGTGGAGATAACTATATGTATTACTACTGCGATGTATGGGAGAAGTGGACAGATGTCTTTGACAAGCTTTATCTCAACGGTCACAGTAATTATTGGATAAATCTCACCTGCTACGCACCACCGAGTCCCTGGTTCCTTCGTTATGTCAGCAGTCTGTGGATGCAGATCAGTGATGATGTGGGCTTCATCGGCAAAAAGTCTCAGATCAGCGACAAAGACAGAATGCTCTCTTATCGCGACGAGAGATATATGGATTTCTATAACGACAGACAGTTCCAGTTCCCTCAGCGTGCTTTATACAATCACGATCCCATATACGGCAATGAAGCCAAGGTCAGCATGAGTGATGAAGATTTCAGAGTTTATCTTTTCACTATGGCTATGAGAGGCTCTTGCTTCTGGGAGCTCTATTACAGTTACAATATGATGAATGAGGCAAAGTGGCGAATCAATTACAGTGTTCTTCGTTTTCTTGAAGATAACATCGATGTGCTTGCCAATTCCGTTATTTTCGGCGGCAGACCCTCAAAATCTCAGGTTTACGGCTTCAGCGCATTCTCGGAAAATGAGGGCATACTGTGTCTCAGAAATCCCGGTGACAAAGCTACGGAATATACCGTAAGACTTGACGAAAAAATCGGCGTTTCAAAAGTTCTTATCTATGCTCCTATGGTGCAGCTGCTTCCTTATAATACAGACGGAGAAATTGATGTTTACAGCTATGGTGATACGCTGAAAATCAGCCTTGCACCATATGAAACAAAAATTATGCACTTCGGCAGAAAGATAAAAGAAGTCACAGCTGAATATGTCACACCGATAAGCGGTAACACATTGCAGGTGACTTTCAATCAGCAGATTGATATAAAATCTCTTGAATGTCAGCAAAACGGCATAAAAGAAGTCAGACTTCTTGAAGACTATATGACGGCTGAAATTACCTTTATAGACAATTTCAACAAAAATAACACTTATACTTTGTCTAATATTAAGGATGTAATTGGCGGTAAATTTCACACAGATATCACTTTTGTGTGGTATGATGACTTCGTTGTAACAGATTGTCTCAGCGGTAACGGTGAATTTTCCGTCAAAGCCACTCTCACAGACGAAAGCGAATGTGTGCTTATGAGTCAGGGTGACGATGTTAAACTTCTGGTCGCAGATGACGGACACGTTTATTTCACTGTCGGCACTGTGAAGCTGAAATCAGCTTCAACTGTCAGAGATAAAGTGCAGGTTATGGCCGTCAGAGAAAAGAACGGCGCTCTTAAAATATATCTCGATGGTGTAATCGACAGCGGAATCTACGGCGGAAGATACATAATCAAAGAGGGTGCACTTCAGCGTTACAATGAGGGTAAGGTAACAGTTTATAATAAAGCCTTTGCTTACGACGAGGTTTGATTATATAATACCAATAGTATATGACTCCATATACGAAAGGAGATATTAATGGTAAAAGGTTCAAAAAAAATCATATTGACTGTCTTTTTAGTGTTTGTGTTTGCCGTTTGTCTTTGTGCATTCAATGCTTCAGCGGCAAATGACGGATATTATGTTTATGAGATAAAAGACGGTGAAGCAACAATTACCGGTTGCGACAGAAGCATCAAGGGTGATATCGTCATTCCCGATAAGCTTGGCGGTATCCGCGTTACAGCGATAGGTGAAAAAGCCTTTTATAACTGCTTTGAAATCACAACTGTCAGAATTGATGATAATATCAAGTCAATAGGCAAAGCAGCATTTGCTCACTGCTATGCTCTTTCTGAGGTTATTCTTCCCGACTGTATCGAGGAAATAGCAGATGAAACCTTTGATATGTGTTACAATCTTGCAAAGGTCAGCCTTTCCAAGACAAATATCAGAAGAATAGGCTCAAGAGCATTTGCTTACTGTGAGTTTCTTGAAACGGTAACATTGCCGGATACCCTTGAAACAGTGGGTGCCGAAGCTTTCAGAGAGTGCGGTAATCTTCAGTCAGTTATCATCGGCAAGGGTACCGCAAACATAGAAAAAGACGCCTTTGCAAAATGCTACAATCTTTTCAATGTTTATTATATGGGCACTGAAGAGGAGTATAAAGCTATTACAATAGGTGAGGGCAATGACAGATTAAAGGTTGCGGCAGTTTATTTTGAACATATCCATGTTTATGACGATAAAGCAACTGTCAGCGATGGCGACTGTGTAATCAAAGGCAGATCAATTTATACCTGCCGTTGCAGTGACAGCTATAATGAATTCAAATACGGTGCTCACAGCTATAAGAGTGTTACCACAAAGGCGACATTCAAAGCTGACGGCAAAACAGAGAGCAAATGTAAACTTTGCGGTCATGTGAAAAAGACAACTGTTATTCCAAAGGTTACTGCTAAACTTTCTGCAGGCACCGATTTCGCATATACAGGCAAGGCGATAACACCTGCCGTAAGTGTAAAGAATTCCAAAGGTACCTCTCTTACCAAAGACAAGTCCTATACACTTAAATATTCAAGCGGAAGAACAGCAATGGGCAAATACTCTGTTACGGTGAAACTCAGCGGCAGCAAGTATTCAGGTTCAACCAAGCTATATTTCAATATTATTCCCGGCACTCCCGTTATCAAAGCTTCATCAGACAATGACAGTATAACTCTCACCTGGAATAAAGTCACCGGTGCCAAGGGCTATAAGGTTTATTCTTACAATCCCGAAACTAAAAAATATAAGGCACTCAAGACAGTTTCAGCTACAAGCTATACAATAAATAAGCTCGAGAGCGCAACAGATTATTCCTACAGTGTGAGAGCCTATGCCAAAGTCAGCGGTGAAACACTCTGGGGCAATCACAGTCTTATAAATACAGCCACAACTCCTGATACAGTCAAGCTTGTTTCCGTCAAAGCTAAGGACGCGACCAAGGCAGTGCTGAAATGGAATCTTATTCCCGCCGACGGATATGAGATTTATATGGCTCAGGGCAAGACAGGCAAATATAAGAAAGTGAAAACAATCACAAAGGGTGAAACAGTAACTTATACTAAATCTTCTCTTAAATCAGGCAATACATATTATTTCTATGTCAAAGCCTATAAAACCGTTGGTGACGCCAAAATTTACGGCGGAACATCCAATGTGAAAACTGTGAGTATCAAATAAATACAAACAGTTAACTAAATTTGGTCATTCTTTTGCGTTGATGTAGTAATTGCAAATATTATTTGACAACTATTGACTTTAAAACGCAAAATGTGATATATTGTCTATATAATTATTTTATTCAGACGGAGGTAAAAATCATGAATAAAACAATGAAAAAAGCATTGGCATTAGTTTTGATGACACTTATGCTTGTTACATCAATACCAATGACAACATTTGCCGCTAACTGGCTCTGTGAAATCACAGGTCACGATTACGAGTGGCAGGTAACAAAAGCTGCAACCTGTAAGACAACAGGTACAGAAACTGAAATCTGCACAAGAAAAGATTGCGGCACAACAAGAAACACAAGAACAATCAATCTTACAACACATACCATAACAACAATTCCTGCAAAGGCTCCTACTTGTGATGTGGACGGCTATACAGAAGGTAAAGTATGTTCAGTTTGTGATTATATTGAAGTGGGTTGTCAGCCCATCGAAAGCACAGGCCACACATCTGTTGATGTACCCGCTGTAGACGCTACATGCACAACAAACGGCTCAAAAGCAGGTAAGAAGTGCAGTGTTTGCCAGAAGACTATCTCAGGCTGCGAAGTAGTTGTTTCTCCCGGTCATGACTGGAAGCTCACATCATACAAAGCAGGTTCATGTACAACTTCAGGCGAAGAAAAGTATGAATGCAGAGCTTGCGGTGAAACAGAAACAAAGACAATCGATGCTGAACACAGCTACGGCCTCTGGTCAACTGTTAAGGCTGCAACTTGTGAAGCTACAGGTAAGATGGAAAGAAGCTGTAAGAAGTGCGGTGCAAAAGACTACAAAGACACAGACAAGCTTCCTCATACTGAAATCTCAGTAGCTGTTAAAGATGCTACCTGCACAAAAGACGGTAATGCTGCCGGTAAGAAGTGTAAGGTTTGCGATTTCGTTATCGAAGGCTGCAATGTTATCAAGGCTAAAGGTCATAAGGAACAGGTTGTTAAGGGTACACCCGCAACTTGCACAGAAAAAGGTAAGACAGATGCATCATACTGCACAGTATGTAATGACGCTATTGTAGAGCCTATTGAGCTTAAAGCTCTCGGTCATCAGCTTGAGACAACTGTAACTACGAAAGCTAACTGCACAACAGAGGGCCTCGAGGTTACAAAATGTAAGAACACAGGCTGTACTTTCAAAGAAGAAAAAGTTATTCCCAAGACACATAATGTTGACTGGACAGTAACAAAGGCTGCAACATGCACAACAGCAGGCAAACAGTCAGGCTATTGCTCAGCTTGTAAAAAGACAATCACAGAAGATATTCCCGCAACAGGCCACACAGTAACAAATGAAGCTTCATGGATCGTTACCAAGGAAGCAACCTGTGAAAAGGAAGGCTCAAAGAAGGCTACTTGTAAGACTTGCGGTCAGACTGCAACAAAAGCTATCCCTGCTACAGGTCACAGAGAAGTAGTTAACAAGCCCGCTCAGGCTCCCACATGTAAGGATGTCGGTTATACAGAAAGCACACATTGCTCAGTTTGTAAGAAGACAATCGTTGCTGCAACAGAAGTACCCAAGACCGAACACGATTTCGGCGAGTGGACAGTAGTCAAGACAGCTACTTGCGCTGCTGCAGGTGTAAAGAAGGCTACATGTAAGGCTTGTAAAGAAGAAATCACAAAGACAATTGACAGACTCGATCATAAAGAAAAAGAAATCAAGGCAGTTGAAGCTACTTGTACAACAGACGGTAGCACAGCAGGTCTTGTATGTTCAGAATGTACAGCAACAATCAAGGCTGTTGAAGTAGTTAAGGCTCTTGGCCACGACTATGTAAAAGACGAAACTGCATGCAAGGAACCCACTTGCACAGAAGCAGGTAAGTTCAAGGGCACATGCTCACGTTGTAAAGACGTAAAAGACGAAGAACTCAAGGCTCTCGGTCACACAGAAGAAGAACTTAAGGGCACAGAAGCTGATTGTACTCAGAGCGGTATTTCAGTAGGTAAGAAGTGCACAGTTTGCGGTGAAATTACTGTTCCTCAGACAGAAATTCCTGCTCTCGGTCACGACCTCAAGGTTGATCCTGCTAAGTCAACTCCTGCAACCTGCACAGAAAAGGGTAAGGATTTCCTCGCTTGTACACGTTGTCAGCACACAGAAACAGCTGATGTAGAGCCTCTCGACCACACATGGGGCGAATGGATTGATGTTACAGCTCCCTCATGCGAAGCTCAGGGCTTAAAGAGAAGAACCTGCTCAGTTTGTCAGACAGTTGAAGATCAGCCTATCGAATCACTCGGCGGTCATGAAATCGTAACTAACGCAGGCTATCCTGCAACTTGCACAGAACCCGGTAAGACAAACGGCACATATTGCCAGGTTTGTAACACAATCTTCGAAGCTCAGGATGATATCGCTCCTCTCGGCCACGACACAGAAGGTGCTGAATACGAACTCATTAAGGCTACAACTGAGAGAGACGGTACATACGCTCTCTTCTGTAAGGTTTGTAACGAAGCAGTTGAAGGCGAAACATTCGCTAAGATTGACGAAGCTACAATCAAACTCTCAACAGCAAAATGCACATACAACGGCAAGACAAGAAAGCCCAGCGTTTCAGTTGCAGACGTTAACGGCAAAGAACTTGTTGAAGATATTGACTTTGAAGTTGAATATCCCTCAGGCAGAAAAGCTGTAGGCGAATACAAGATCAAGGTTAAGTTCATCGGCAACTACGACGGTGAAAAGGAACTCATATTCACAATCGCTGCTGGCAAGACAACAAAGATTACAACTACATCATCAAAGAAAGATTATGTAAAACTTTCATGGGCAGCAGTTGAAGGTGCAACAGGTTACAGAGTATATGTATACAAGAACGCAGACAGCAAGACCCGTAAGAGAATTGCAAGCGTTGAAGGCACAACATATAACCTTAAGAAGGACTATGCAGGCAAGGCTCTCAAGATCGGTTCAGAATATAAGATTGCAATCGTAGCTTATACAAAGCTTGAAGACGGCACAGTTATCCATGCTCTTGCAGGTGTTGCAAACACATTCAAGCGCACAGCAGGCAAGCCCGACCTTTCAGTTTCAAGTGCTGCAGGCAAGGCTAATCTCAAGTGGACAAATGTTGAAGGTGAAAACGGATACGAAGTTTACTATTCAACAAGCAAAGAAGGCACTTATAAGAAAGCCGGTGCAACAAAGGCTAATGTAATTTCATTTGCTAAGTCATTCACAAAGGGCAAGACCATTTACTTCAAGGTCAGAGCCTTCACAACTGTTGATGGTGAATCTGTATACGGTTCATTCAGCTCAGTTAAGAGTGTAAAAATCAAATAAGTTAAGCTTATAATAAAAAAAGAAGTCCCTCGCGGACTTCTTTTTTTTATTTGTCTGCAACAAAAAAAGCAGCCACCGAAGTGACTGCTTTGCCCCGCAATTGCCGTTTTATGACGTGTATAACCTGCTTTAAGCAGGATGGTGATAGCGAGTCAGGTTCACGCTCCCTTCGTCCGATAAGGCCGATAAAAATCACCTGACCGGGAGGTCTGCAATCCGCTGACAAAGCGTCTCTCCTTTTGATAGGGTGTTGGGTTATAACTATCATAGGGAACACGAACATCGCAGGAATTAAACTGTTTTATAAGACTTATTCGTTGTTTTCTTTCTCATATTTTTCGATAAGTCTGTCTTCGATGATATTGCCTACTTCGTTGAACTCAGCTTCATCTTCAATCTGAATAAGGTATGTTTCACCTTTTTCTTCGATAACCTTAAGTATAAGCACTTCGCCGTCATCTTCGAGAAGGTCAGCCTCATCTTCATAGATAGGTAATAATGCAACATATCTTCTGTCGTCATCGAGTTCTACTCTGTCGATTTCCTCGAAAAGGTGTTCTTTTCCGTCATCGTCAACAACTGAAACTATGTCCATATCCATATTTAATTCGTCGCTCATAGTTAATTTTCGGCTCTTTTTTGAGCCATCCTTTCCTAAATATATTACATATATATTTTAATATTTATTCTTTCCAATGTCAATAGCTGAATTAAGATAATAGTTTATAAAAAATGTTCCAAAACTGTTGGCAATTGGTGGTAATATGTGTTATAATGATAATAATTATAGTGTGGCACTATGCCCATTGAAACGATTAATTGGTGTGAAGATAGATTTCAAACTTTTTTTAGAATAATAAGGAGAGATAGATATGTCAAATTCATTGAATCCTGTTTTTGGTGAATGGTATACAGACAGACAGCTCGGTTCGGGTACCGACGGCAAAGTTTTCAGTATATACAAAGAAAAATATGACGGTACAAAAGAGAAATCAGTGCTTAAGATTATCCGTCTGGGTGAAAACAGAGGCGATATAAAAACTTTTGATCCCAATGAAAATGTTGTTATCGAAAATGAAGAAGAATATTACTCAACCATCATTGCGGGAATAACCGATAATATCCGCACAATTATGGATACCGATAATGGTAAGCACTTCGTGCGTTATGAAGATTTCGAGCTTCGCAAGGCAAGTGACGGAAAGGGCAGACTTATTCTTCTCAAGCTTGAAGAAATGCGCTCTCTTGCCGATTTGCTCAAGGAATTTTCATTTACACACGAGGAAGTGTTGCGTCTCGGCATCAACGTCTGCAAATCTCTGATAAAATGCCGCGGCTTCGGCGGGTACATTTATCCTAATCTTAAACCTGAGAATATTCTTTTTGACAGAAATGGTATTTGTAAGCTTGGCGATTTCGGTACCTTCAGTCTTCTCGAGCCTTCAAAGACATCTGTGGCTTATAAGCGTACTCAGTATTATATGGCTCCTGAAATTATCAGAACCGGCAGAATGAACAACACAGCAGATACCTATGCTCTGGGTCTTATTCTCTATATGCTCACAAACAGAGGCAGACTTCCTTTTGCGGAACCCTATCCGGAGAAGGTGACCATCAACTCTCTTAACGAGGGAGTGCAGAAAAGAGCAGCAGGGGAGAGTTTCCCTGAGCCGATGCTTGCAAGCGAAGAGCTTAAAAAGATTATTGCTAAAGCCTGCGCCTTCAAGCCTAATGAGAGATATTTCACTCCCGAACAGATGCTCAGCGACCTGACAAGCGCTCTTAACAATAAGCCTTTTGAAGAGGCTCAGTATAACGATGTTTATTCTGTTTCATCAAAAGATTCCGATATTTCCGAAGAGAATATTCTTATTCCCGAGGTAGAGGATTTTCATAAAGAGCCCGAGCAGGAAATTCAGGTAATTTCACTTAAACAAGAGATAAAGATTCCTGAGATTGTTCCCACATATAAAATGGATGCGGAACCAAAGAAAAAAACTGCCAGATATGAAAAGCTCCCGGAAATAAAGCGCAAGAAAAGGCGCAATAAAGAAATGGAAAGCAGAATACTGACAATGCTAATTATTACTGTTTTGCTTTTTATATTGATGATAACTTCAATCATACTTCATGCATCAGGCGACGACAGCACTGTTGAATCTATCGCCGGTGCAATAAATAACTACTATTTTATCCTCAGCGGAGGTGGTCTTTTAAATGGCTGCTGAATTAATCAAGTCAGTCCTTGCGGCAGAGGCAAAGGGCCGCAGTATGGAAGCTGATGCAAAAAAGAAAGCAGAAAAAATGATAGAGGATGCTAAAATTCAGGCAGATATTATCATTAAAACATCTGTTGAACAAGCTCATAATCAGGCAAATCTCATAATCAGCGACGCCCGTTATCAGAGCTCGGGTCAGGTCAAGCAGGCTGAAAAATTAGCAGAAATGCGCGAAAAGAAGTCTATTGCCGACACTGAAAAGCAATATGAGACAGCCATTAAAATGATTTATGAGGAACTTCTGATTAACTGAAATTAATACTCAAATTTATAAAAAGGAGGTGCTGTTTTGGCAAAAATCAAGCTTATGTCATTTGAGATAATTTCTCTTCTCAGTGACAGCAAAAAGATTGTTGACTATCTTCAGAAAACCGGTGCAGTTCAGTTTGAAGACGCCACTGATGAAGAGCTTATAAAATATAAGACAACGGCAATTGTGTCTCAGCTTGAAAATAAATATGCTTTAGCTCAGAGTGCTTATAAGATACTTGAAGAAAACTGCAAGCTGAAAAAGAGTTTCATCGAATCTTTCAGTGATTGCAAGCAGATAGATTACAGTGATTATAAAATGCTTTCTGATAAAAGCGAAGAGCTGACAGGTATATGCCGTGAAATCTGCAGTCTTAAAGAGCAGATTGACTCTCAGAAAGCTGAGATAATAAAACAGCAGTCTCTTATCGATTACTATACACCCTGGATAGGCCTCGATATTCCTATGGCATCAAAGAGAACTGTCACCACCTCTATTTTTGTGGGTACTTTTAAAACTCAGTACAGCAAAGAAGATATTCTCACAGAAATAAACAAGTGTGACAGCGACCTTGACGATGTGGAAATCGAAATTGTGTCATCTGAAAAGATGCTCACCTGTGCGGTGTTTATGTGTCACGAATCAAGCAGCGAAAAACTCGAAGCGGTGCTTCGGGATATGGGATTTGTGATTCCCGACAAGGTTGCAATGAAGCTCCCTGATAAGGCGAGAGACGACTGTGCCCTCGAGATAAAATCCATAAGTGAAAATATAGACAAGCTTACAGCCGAAATCAAGGAATATGAAAGCTGTTACAGTGAGCTGAGATTTCTCAGTGACTTTTATCTTGCACAGATTGAAAAATACAAAGCTGTTGAAAACGCAGGCTCAACAGAAATGGCATTTTATGTCAAAGGTTATGTTCCTTTGCGTGTGGCAGATGAAATCAAGTTTGAAATTGAGCGTTCCTACCGTGCGCAGATGGAAATCTATGAGCCTGATTATGAAAATGAAAATGTTCCCGTACTCATAGAAAACAAGAGCTTTGCGGCAGGTGTTGAGAGCATTACGGATATGTACTCACCGCCATCTAACAAAGATATCGATCCAAACCCCATAATGTCGTTTTTCTATTATGCATTCTTCGGACTTATGCTTTCCGATGCAGGCTATGGGCTTTTGATGCTGATATTTGCAATCTTCGCAAAGAAAAAACTTAAAGTCACGGGCAATCTTAAAAAGATGTCAGATATGATTTTATATTGCAGCATCTCAACAATTTTCTGGGGAGCAATGTTCGGCGGATTTTTCGGTGACCTTATACCGACTTTCTCAGAAACATTCCTCGGAATAACTAATCTGCCGTCACTTGCCTTGTGGATGGAGCCTATGAATAACAGTATAGAGCTTTTGCTTTACTGTTTCCTTTTCGGCATTGTGCATCTGCTTGCAGGCATTTTAATAAGAGGCTATATGCTTCTTCGGGATAAAAACTATCTCGGTGCAGTTTTTGATACGGTACCCGTAATTGTCTTTCTAATCGGCTTTGCAATAGTCGGTGCAGACTTTTTTACAGAGATACCCGCAAATGTAAAATCAGTTGGCATAAAACTTCTCATAGCAGGTGCGGCGCTCATAGTTCTCACGGCAGGCAGAAGTTCAAAGAATATCTTAGGCAAACTCGGCGGAGGTCTTTACGGGCTTTATAATGCCGCTTCGGGTTATCTCGGCGATATACTTTCTTATTCGAGACTTCTCGCTCTGAGCCTTGTTACGGGAGTAATAGCCAATGTTATCAATCTTTTAGCTTCTATGGCAGGAAATATCATTGTATTTATTCCTATTTTCCTGCTCGGTCATACACTGAATATAGCTATAAATCTTATGGGTACCTATGTTCATACAAGCCGACTTCAGTATGTTGAGTTCTTCTCAAAATTCTATGAAGGCGCAGGCAGAGCATTCACACCCTTTAAAATCAATTCAAAATTCTTTACAATCAAGGAGGAAAACAAATATGAATAATCTCGGTCTTTTCTTAGCAATTTTAGGCGCAGCACTTGCTGCAGGTTTATCAGGTATCGGTTCAGCAAGAGGCGTAGGTCTTGTAGGTGAAGCAGGTGCAGGTCTCCTTTCAGAAGACAGCAGTATGTTCACCAAAATTCTTGTTCTTGAAATTCTTCCCGGTACACAGGGACTTTACGGCTTCCTTATTGCCATCTTTATATTCATCAAAGCAGGTATTCTTTCAGGTGCACCTGTTGAGATGACATGGACTCAGGGTCTTGCACTTTTAGCAGGTGCTATGCCTATGGCAGTTGTCGGCTACTTCTCGGCTATCTATCAGGGCAGAGTTGCAGCATCAGGTGTTTCACTTATTGCAAAGAAACCCACAGAGCTTGTCAAGGGTATGACAATAGCAGCTGTTGTTGAATTCTATGCCGTTCTCGCTCTTCTTGTTTCATTTTTCGCTGTAAACAACGTTAACATCGGTTAAGTTAATTAAGCGATAAATTTAACAGTGAGGGAGTGAAGAAAGCTTCATGACAGGTCTTGACAGAATTATTGAAAAGATACTTTTGCAGTCCCAGGAAAACTGCAATGCTATATTAAATGACGCCGCCGCCGAGGTTAAAAAGATAATCTCTCAGGCGAGAGCCGAAGCTAATAAACAAAGTGATGAAATTATTGCCAAGGCAAATGCCGAAGCAAAAAAAATCAAAGCTGTTGCCAAAAGCTCGGCAGAGTCCATAACAAGAAACAGATATCTTGAAATCAGAAACGCTATACTCAACGATATTATTTCGGCAGCGTACCTTGAAATCGAAAAGTTTTCAGACGAAGAATATTTCTCAATGCTCAGAGGGCTCTGCATAAAAAATGTTCTTGAGGGCGAGTGTGAAATGAGCCTGAGCGGTTATGATCTTGGCAGATTGCCTGATGATTTTGAGATGAGCATAAACAGTGAGATTTACGAAAAAGGCGCTGTACACATCAGCAATGTGCCCGGTGATATAGAAAACGGCTTTGTTCTTCACTATGGCGATATCGAAATCAACTGCAGCTTAAAGGCAGTCTTTGATGAAAATATGGATTCACTTAAAGATATGCTCAGCACAGCGCTGTTTTAATCGGGAGGCATAAAATGAGAGATACAGATTATGCTTACTGTGTGGCGCGCATAAGAGCCAATGAGAGATATCTTCTCAGACAAAAGGATATCTCTGAGCTTATTGATTGCAATGACTATGACAGTGCAATCAGATATCTTAAAGACAAAAAATGGCTGCCTGATAAAACAGAAATCAATGAAGCCGTAAAATATCAGAGCGCAAAACTCTGGGAGCTTCTCAGTGAAAGTGTGCCCGACAAAAAAGACCTTGACATTCTTTGTGTCACAAACGATTTCTTTAATATAAAGGCCGCGGTCAAATGTCATTTTACCGATAAGGACCCTGCCGTATATTACGCCGAGCCAACCACACTTAATTTAGATGAACTGACAGAAAAGGTGTCTTCACATAAGTTTTCGTCTATAGACGGCAATAAAGGCAGATGTGCAGAAGAAAGCTACAAAATAGCTGTTCTTACTGAAAACGGACAGAATGCAGATATCATCATCGACAGAGCCTGCATTGACGAAATAAGAAGCTTTGCCCGGGAAAAGGACGGCAGTATTACAGGAGAAATATGTGCATTTCTCTGTGATGCGGCAAATATAAAGATTGCTTTCAGATGCGCTGAAACAGGCAAGAAACGCGACTTTACCGAAACAGCAATAGGTGAGTGCAGCTCTCTTTCGAGAAAAGATCTCATTGAAGCTACACTCAAAGGCAAAGATGCTCTTTGCGACTATCTTGCAAAATCACCTTGCCGTCAGGCGGCTGAGATTTATCTCGGTTCTGCGGCAGAGTACGAGAAATGGTGTGACGATAAGGTTATCGCCATGGCAAAAAAATCTGTCTTCACTGCCTTTGGATTTGACCCGGTTTGTGCTTATTATTATGCAAAGCTAAGTGAAATCAAGAGTGTGCGCATAGTGCTGACAGGTCTGAAATCAGGCGCAGATAAAAGCGACATAAAAGAGAGGGTGAGAGCTTTATATGTATAAAATCGCAGTTATAGGCGACAGAGAAAGCGTATACGGCTTTTCGTCCTTGGGAATAGACATTTACCCTGCATATTCAGCTAAAGAGGCAAAAAGTCTCATTAAAAAATTGGCCGAAGATAATTATGCAGTTATATACATCACAGAAGCTCTTGCAAAAGATGCTTCGGAAATTATTGAAAAATACTCAAGAGAGATTACCCCTGCAATTATTCTTATTCCCGGTGTCTCCGGTAATACCGGCGAGGGAATGAGCAGTGTGATGAAATCTATTGAAAGAGCAGTAGGCTCACAGATTCTTGATTGATACAGAGCATTTAAAAAGGATATGATTATATGAATGATGCAGTTATAACCAAAATCTCGGGTCCCCTTGTTGTGGCCTCGGGAATGAAAAATGCAAATATGTTTGATGTTGTCAGAGTAAGCAACGAAAACCTTATCGGTGAAATCATCGAGATGCACGAGGATAAGGCTTCAATTCAGGTTTATGAAGAAACATCGGGCCTTAAGACAGGTGAAAAGGTTGTCTCTACTGGGGCACCGCTTAGTGTTGAACTTGGCCCCGGTCTTATCGGCAATATCTTCGACGGTATCCAGAGACCTCTGACAGAGATTATGAAAAGAGTCGGAAACAGCCTGACAAGAGGCATTGATGTGCCGGCTCTTGACAGAGAAAAGCAGTGGGTTTTTGAGCCTTGCGTTGAAGAGGGCGAAAGAGTCTATGGCGGTGACATTATCGGCTACGTTCAGGAAACTGATGTAGTTCGTCATAAGATTATGCTCGCTCCGAATCTCGGCGGTATCATCAAGGAAATCACCGGCGGCACCTGCACAGTTGAAGATGTTGTTGCCATAGTCCTTGACGAAAAAGGCACAGAGCACGGTGTGGGCATCACACAGAAGTGGCCCGTACGAGTGCCGAGACCCTATGCTAAAAAGCTGTCACCTGACAGCCCTCTTATAACAGGTCAGAGAGTTGTAGACTCACTTTTTCCCATTGCAAAAGGCGGTGTTGCCGCTATTCCCGGGCCTTTCGGCAGCGGTAAGACAGTAACTCAGCATCAACTTGCAAAATGGGCAGATGCGGATATAGTTGTTTATATCGGCTGCGGTGAGCGCGGTAATGAGATGACTGATGTATTAAACGAATTTCCCGAGCTTATCGACCCGCACACAGGTAAATCACTTATGGAAAGAACAGTGCTTATTGCCAACACTTCCGATATGCCCGTTGCTGCGAGAGAGGCTTCAATTTATACAGGTATTACAATTGCAGAATATTTCCGTGATATGGGTTATAATGTTGCTCTTATGGCTGACTCAACCTCACGTTGGGCAGAAGCTCTTCGCGAAATGTCAGGCAGACTTCAGGAAATGCCCGGTGAAGAGGGTTATCCCGCATATCTCGGCAGCCGTCTTGCTCAGTTTTATGAGAGAGCAGGCAGAGTAATATCTGTCGGTAAAAACGGCAGAGAAGGCACTCTCAGTGTTATCGGTGCAGTTTCACCTGCAGGCGGTGATATATCCGAGCCTGTCAGCCAGGCAACACTTCGTATTGTCAAGGTTTTCTGGGGTCTTGATTCAGCTCTGGCTTACAAGAGACATTTCCCTGCAATAAACTGGCTTACAAGCTATTCGCTTTATGCAAACAGTCTCGGCAAGTGGTTCAATGAAAATGTCAACAGTGAGTGGACAACACTTCGCGGCAAGATTATCGCTCTTCTTTCAGAAGAAGCTCAGCTTGAAGAAATGGTGAAGCTTGTCGGTATGGATTCACTTTCACCTGCCGACAGACTCAAAATGGAGGCTGCACGCTCAATAAGAGAAGACTTCCTGCATCAGCTTGCATTCCACGAGGTTGACACTTACACTTCATCAGATAAGCAATATATGATGATGAAGCTTTGCACCGAGTTTTATGAAAAGAGCCTTGAAGCAATAGAAAAAGGCAAAGATATAGAAGATATCGTGAAACTTCCCGTCAGAGAAAAAATCGGCAGATTCAAGTACACTGCCGAAGAACAGACTGAGGAAGAGTTCAATAAGATACTCGCTCAGCTCGAAGAAGAGCTCAGCGAAAAAGGAGGTCAGAACTGATGCCAAAAGAATACAGAACCATCAGCGAAGTTGCAGGACCTCTTATGCTTGTCAAAGGTGTCGAGGGAGTGGCTTATAACGAACTCGGTGAAATCGAACTCAAAAGCGGAGAAAGAAGAAGATGCAGAGTCCTCGAAATCGACGGCACTAATGTACTCGTTCAGCTTTTTGAGTCAGGTGCAGGCATCAACCTTGCCGAAAGCAAAATAAGATTTTTAGGCAAACAGATGGAACTTGCAGTTTCAGAGGATATGCTCGGCAGAGTTTTTGACGGCCTCGGCAGACCTATAGACGGCGGCCCATCTATCATTCCCGAAAAGAGAGTCGATGTGGGCGGTGTTCCCATGAACCCTGCCGCAAGACGATACCCTCAGGAATTTATTCAGACGGGCGTCAGCGCTATTGACGGTCTTAACACTCTTGTGCGAGGACAGAAGCTTCCTATTTTCTCAGCTTCGGGTCTTCCTCACGCTGAACTTGCGGCACAGATTGCAAGACAGGCAAAGGTGCGCGGTACCGATGAAGAATTTGCAGTTGTTTTCGCTGCTATGGGCATCACCTTTGAAGAATCAGACTATTTTGTGCAGTCCTTCAGAGAGACAGGTGCAATCGACAGAACTGTTATGTTCTCAAACCTTGCAAATGACCCTGCAATCGAAAGAATTGCTACACCGAAAATGGCTCTCACAGCGGCAGAGTACCTTGCCTTTGACAAGGGTATGCACGTGCTTGTAATTTTAACGGATATCACCAACTACGCCGATGCTCTTCGTGAGGTTTCAGCCGCAAGAAAAGAAGTGCCCGGCAGAAGAGGTTATCCCGGTTATATGTATACTGACCTTGCTTCTATCTATGAAAGAGCAGGTCGTCAGGAGGGCAAAAAGGGCAGTATCACTCTTATTCCCATTCTCACAATGCCGGAAGATGATAAGACTCATCCCATTCCCGACCTTACGGGTTATATTACAGAGGGTCAGATTATTCTTTCCCGTGAGCTTCACAGAAAAGGCATAGTACCTCCCGTTGATGTACTTCCGTCACTTTCACGACTCAAAGATAAGGGTATCGGTGAAGGCAAGACAAGAGCAGACCACTCAGGCACAATGAATCAGCTTTTCTCAGCTTATGCAAGAGGCAAAGACTGCAAAGAGCTTATGGTTATCTTAGGTGAAGCGGCTCTTACAGATATAGACAAGCTTTATGCTAAGTTTGCTGATGAGTTTGAAAAGCAATATGTTTCTCAGGGCTCCGAAACCGACAGAAGCATAGAAGAAACTCTCGATATCGGTTGGAAGCTTCTCTCAATACTGCCGAGAAGTGAACTCAGAAGAATTTCAGACGAATTCTTAGATAAATATTATATTGAAAAGTAGGTGACAGAAAGTGGCGGTAATGAATGTAAATCCCACAAGAATGCAGCTTACGGATTTAAAAAAGAAGCTTGTTACCGCACGTCGCGGTCACAAACTCCTCAAAGATAAACGTGACGAGCTTATGAGACAGTTTCTTGAGCTTGTCAGAGAAAACAAAGAACTCAGAAAAACTGTTGAAGATGCAATCAGACGCGCCAACGCTCATATGGCTCTTGCCTGCGCTGATATGTCTGACGAAAGCCTCGATATTGCACTGATGATGCCAAGTCAGAAAATGAGTCTTGAACTGAAAGAAAAAAACATAATGAGCGTTATGGTGCCTCAATATGATATGAAGTTCAAAACTGCCGACAAAGGTGATATCTATTCTTACGGCTTCGGCTTCACAAGCGGTGATTTAGATTCGGCTGTCAAAGATTTCTCTGATATTATGCCTTTGATGCTTCGTCTTGCAGAGACAGAAAAGACCTGTCAGCTTTTAGCTTCTGAGATAGAAAAGACACGCCGCAGAGTCAATGCTCTGGAGCATGTTATGATTCCCGACTATGAGGACACTATAAAATATATCACAATGAAGCTTGAAGAAACTGAAAGAAGCAATATAACAAGACTTCTCAAAATCAAAGATATGATGCTTCAGCAGACTTACAATTACGAATAAACACAAACAGGTGGCGGAAATTTTCCGTCACCTTTTAGGTAAAACTATGAATGAAAAAGAAATTTTAATCTCAAAAGCTCTCGACAAAAAACAGCAGAGTACCGATAACTCAATGATAACTCACACCAACTTTCTCTCACTCGATGAGATAAGCACAGTCAAAACCACCGACAGAGAGTATAACGAATATACCGACACTTTTTATTACGGCGGTTATGGCGACAGCGAGAGACAGATTGCACTTTATGTGCCGAAATTCTATGATGCCCACGATATAAACGCCTTTCTCTCAGATAACGAAGATGACAATCCGATATGCATTGTGCGGCTGAAAAAGGATAAATTTACTACTCTCAGCCATCGCGACTATCTCGGAGCCATTATGGGCCTTGGAATCAAAAGAGAGATGATAGGTGACATCAAAGTCACAGATGAGGGCGCTGATGTTTTCTGTCTTAAAAGTGCTGCAAATTTTATATGTGAGAATCTGAAAAAGTCAGGCAGAGGCAGTGTGACAGGCGAAATTCTTCCCGTTAGCTACTTCAGCAGTGCCGAGGATAAATTTGAGATATGCTTCACCACAGTGGCATCTCTTCGCCTTGACGGTGTTATTTCAGCCTTTTTCAATATGTCCCGCAACACAGCTGCCGAAACCGTTAATAAAGGACTTGTCTATGTCAATTCCTCCCAGTGTCTTAAAGTTGATTACACACTCAAAGAGGGTGACAAAATCGTTCTTCGTGGCAAAGGTAAAACCGTACTCAGTGAAATCAAAGGCACAAGCAAAAAAGGCAAATTAAAAATTGAATATAAAAAATACATTTAAACGCCGAATACGCCGAGGCCGCATAAGGAAGTATTTCTTTAAAATGTGAACTTTTGGCACAATAATTCGTTAAAAACACCCGATATGCGTCAGCATTATCGGGTGTTTTCGCCTTTTCTTGCACTCAAAAGTTTCATTTTAAAGTGCTTTGCAGTTTCGTAAGATCAGAAAAATTCTTGTATTGAAGCCACAAAACGCAGCAAGGCTGTCGCCTTGCGAGGCTTTTGGCAAAAATACGGGGGATTTTCAGCGAGAAACAAATACTTTCCTATGTGGCCTCGGCGTAATAAACGGCGTTTTTTGTATATTCTCAGTCAATCCGTAAACAATATTTGCGGTGATATATATGCAAACTTTTACATCAGATTACAACAGTAATCTTCATATGATAAACGAAAAGCTAAGAGTAGGCGAGAGCTTTGACATTCTTATCAAGCGTCTTAAAATCGGCGGCAGAAAGGCAACTTTTTATTGCCTTGACGGCTTTGTCAAAGACGAGATGTTTGAAAAAGAGCTGGAGTACCTGTCAAAACTCACTGCCGAGGACCTTGCCAAAACAGAAGATGCCGACGATTTTCTTGACACATATATAACCTATATTGAGTGCAGTGCCGAATATGACCTTGAGAAAGTTATAACATTTATTCTTTCAGGTGCTGTGGCACTTATTATTGAAGGCTTTTCCAAGGCAATTATCATTGACTGCCGAACCTATCCTGCAAGAGATGTTCAGGAGCCTGAATCCGATAAGGTGCTTCGCGGCTCTCACGAGGGCTTTGTAGAAACTGTTATCTTCAACACAGCTCTTATCCGACGTAAAATAAGGAATCCCAACCTGACTTTAAAGTCATTTCAGGTGGGAACAGAATCCAAAACTGATGTTATTGTCTGCTATCTTGACGATGTTGTGGACAAAAAACAGTTGCAAATTCTCACAAAAAAGCTACAGAACATCAAAGCCAAGCACTTCTCTATGAGTCAGGAGAGCCTCAAAGAGTGTCTTATGCCCGGGCAGATGTGGAATCCTTTCCCGAAAGTGCGTTACACTGAGCGACCCGACGCGGCGGCAGCCTGCATATATGACGGCAACATCATAGTTCTCACCGACGGCTCACCCTCGGCTATGATTATTCCCACGGGTATTTTCGACTTCATTCAGGATATCAATGACTTCTATTTTCCGCCTGTTATCGGCACGTTTCTTCGCTTTGTGCGCACGGCAGTGTTCACCCTGTCAATGCTTCTGATTCCCGTCTGGTATCTGCTTGTAGTGTATGAAGAAAACCTGCCGGATGCCCTCAAGTTTATGATGATAGAAGAGAAATACACGGTACCGCTGATAGTTCAGCTGCTGATAGTGGAGTTTGTAATTGACACTCTGCGCCTTGCCTCACTCAACACTCCGAGTGCCTTGAGCAGTTCTTTCAGCGTGGTCGGTGCTTTGGTACTGGGCGAGTTTGCGGTGCGCTCAGGTTGGTTTGTGTCAGAGGTAGTTTTATTTATGGCGTTTGTGGCAATTTCGAATTTCACACAGCCGTCATTTGAACTCGGATATGCCATAAAAATCTCCCGTACCGTTATACTGATACTTTGCGGTTTATTCAAAATATGGGGACTCATAATAGGATTGATACTGGTCTGCATAGTCGTTGCCACCACCAAGACTCTCGGAGGCTACACCTATCTTTATCCGATTATACCCTTTAACGGCAAAGCACTCAAGAGTCTGCTTATCCGCCACCCGAAAAAAGAATGAAAAAAGACTGCTACTTTTTTGTAGCAGTCTTTTAAATTTATTTTAGTGTATTTAGTATGGTTTTGAGTTCGTCAAGGGTGTATTCATATGCTGATATGGTGTAATAAACATCGTCATATACAATTGTTGCTTTCAACATATTTTCGGCATCACCGGCAGAATATATTACTGCATTTGCATTAAGTGCTTCTATTTTATAGGTTTCAATGTGAAGCTTCCCACCCATAGCATCTTTGCCTTCAATAAAGGGTAGGATATAACCCTCTTCGGCTTTTGTGCTGAGAATACTTATGGACATATTGATATTTTTAGTTTCGCTTTCCTTTATAAAATTCGGCACCCAAAGATCAACTACTGCAACAGCATTGTCTTTATTGTTTGCATATGCATTATAGTTAAATACGGTGCTTTCAGTAGAAAGGTCACTGCCAAGAATGTTAAAACCCAATAACTCTTCGACTTCATTTTTTGTCATAGGTATCATAGGTTCTCCGTCACCCGGTACGGGCAAACCGTCGGGGAGCTCTTTAAAGAAAGCTTCATCGCTTACAGTTACCTGAACCTCATTACCTTTATCATCAAAAAAGCTGATAACCGACTTCCAATCTGTCAGGGTAGTGCCTGCATATGCTACACCGCCGAAAAGAAGACAGCCTATGACTATTGCAGCCACAGCTATACGGCTTAAAGGTCGTTTAATTATTTTCCTTTTACTCATATCATAGTTTTCCGCTTCGTCTATGAACTTCATATCTATATCGCTCATAGCGGTGGATAAAACCTCCTTTTTCATATTTCTACACCTTCTTTCTCTAAATGATTCCTGAGAGCCTGTCTCATTCGGTTCAGCCTAACGGAAATATTATTTTCACTCATTCTCATTCTAGTAGATATATCAGCAATATTATCACCGAAAAAATACCGCCTTATAAAAATGATTCGGTTTTCTTTCTTTTGTATCGCAAGGAAACTGTCAATAAGCCTTGTTATTTCAGCCGAGGTCAGTTCTCTTTCTATGCTGTTTTCGGCGGGGATACATTCTTCAAGCTCCTGCAAAGCGATATCATAAAAGCTGTTTCGTTTAAGGGCAGTGTTGCTGTGAAATCTTTTGAGAGCGTTGTTTCTGACTATACGGCAAAGATAATATTTCAGATTATCAGGTTTATTAGGCGGTATAGTGTTCCATAACCCTAAATAAGAATCATTTATACATTCAAGTGAATCTTCCTCGTTACCGAGTATGTTCATTGAAATTTTTTTGCAAAGTTTTTCATATTTCAGTGACAGCTCAGTTATTGCCTGCTCTGAGCGCTCAAAGAACAAATCAATGATTTTACTGTCCTGCAAAATACCACATCCTTTCTGCTCTCATCTATATACTACCTTTTCCAAGGAAAATCTTACATAAAAAATCGGTGACGGAGAAAATTCCGCCACCTTTAAGTTTAAATCATAAAATCCTCGGGAGAGTAGTCGGTGTTGATAACCTGCTTTAAAGGTACTCTCTTGAGAGGGTCATATTTATATTTTCTGCAGAAATCGTCAGGTTCTTTGAGACCTTTTTTGCTGCACATAATGCTCATATTATCCTGAGCTGTCTCACCGTGAAGACAGGTGTCACATCTTTTTATCTGATCCTTTGTATTGAATAATTTCTGTTTCATTTTTATCACCTAAGATATTCTAACACAGATGCGAAAAAATATCAATCCTCAAAAATAACTTTGCATTTAACTTGTGACAGTTCATCTTTCACCCAATCCGAGTCTTTGAGATTAATGACGGGAGTGCCGTCATTGGCAAAGTACACCCTCTTGATGCGGGCGTGTCTGCAGGGGTCATAAAGAGAGTCGTCGCAGATAGTGCCGCATTTGCCCTCAAGATGTGATGCAGGGCGAGCGTGATAAACAATGACAGTGTTGCCGTTGTCATCGGTAGTGAAGCTGTTATGACCGGGGCCCGACTGGTCAATCAAATCCGAGGTCTGCAGTACGGGATAACTTACCTTAGTCCAGCTTTCGATATCCATAAGGTCGCTGTTTTCGTCAGCATAGATAACGCCCATACAATATTCCGAGCCTGTGCCTGAAGCCGAGAAGAAGACGAAAACTTTATCGCCGTGCTTGAGCACACTTGCGCCCTCGTTGACACGGAAACGAACCTTTTCCCAATCATATTCGGGTCGGGTGAGGAGAATTGGCTTGCTGATAAGTTTGTTGGGCTCTTCGGGGTTAATCTCAGCCATAAACAGCGAAGAATCGCCGATGCTTTCTGCCCAGATAAGATAATGCTTGCCCTTGTGCTCAAAGTAGGTCATATCAAGTGAGAAGCTGTTGAAAGATACCTCATCACCTGCACTTGCCTGCATTTTGCCAAGCTCAGTCCATTCATCTTTCATAGGGTCACCGTCGCAGACGAGTACATAGGGGCGGATATTCCAAATTTCAGGATTTTCACCTGCAGCAAAGAAAATATACCACTTACCGCCGATGAAGTGAATCTCAGGTGCCCAGATATGACGAGCCATAATGCCGTTTTCGTGAGCTTTCCAGATAGTTTTTTCTTCGGCGTCAGCAAGTCCGAGAAGAGTTTCAGACTCACGCAGAATAATGCGGTCATAGCCTTTTTCAACACTGCCAAAAGCAGGGTATGATGCCGTGAAATAATATTTATCGTCGTGCTTTAAAACATAGGGGTCGGCTCTTTCCATAATAAAAGGGTCAGGGTACGCATCGGGGCAAAGTCTGCCTGTAACATTATATACGCCGTCGCAATCTGATGAGGCTTCGGGTTTATCCCAACACACTTTTATCTGAGCTTCGCCGCCGTCGTTATAAAATGCTTTAACTGTTTCCGGCAGAGATAAATCTTCACCTTTTTTTATTTTTATTGAGATTTCCTCGGTGCCCATATGATAATAGGGGAGTTTGAATGAGTTTTCTTTCATTGATTTCACCTTTATTTTGATTTTATCTGTGTGATGATTATGTGTCCGATAGCTTTTGTGCCTTTGGTTATGTAATTTTTAAGATTGCCTGCAAAGCCTGTCATAACGGGATTTTTCAGATCTTTTTCATCAATACCGTCAGCCTTGATTTCTCTGAGAGTGATATTATCCTTGCCGAAGGGAGCAATCTCACTGCTTTCGGGTGCAGTGATAACCGCACCGTCTGCGAATGCACAGATGTCAGTGAGTTCATTTTCACTCAGTCCGTCTTCTGAAAGGGGATAAATGCCTAAAACTGCAGTTTCGCAGCTGCCGTTATATGAGGGTGCAATGCTCTTGCCCTGAGCGGCAACGAGAGTATAGACATCGAGAATCTGGCCTTTTGTTCTGCTGAAATGATGACGCTGTTTGCCGAAATAAGTGCCGAAAGGATTCATATGAACGGTCTTGTCTTTGTCAAGGCGCATAGGACAGTGAGCCATTGAGTTGAGCACCTGACGTGCATTTGCAATAACAATGCCGCCTTTTTCGTCATAGAGGCCCACAAATCCTCCTGTGAGCTGATGGTTGAATGATGCGATGCTGTCGTTCTTCTCGTCACACTCGGGGAAAGACTGTGTTCTGAAAGAAGAAACATCATTCATAAAGTTTCTCTTGATAACAGAAATATCACCGTCGAGCATAGGAGTGATCTGGAAAGGTACAGCTTCGGTCCACTGCATATCGCAATATCTTCCCAGGGCTGAGTTTTCAGTTGAAATTGAGGTTGTCTCAGCAGTATAAGGATACTGAACGGTGGTTCTGACAAAAACGGCGTCAGAGAATCCTGTCTTGAAAAAGTCATATGTGAAACTGCCGCCGCTGATTTCTCCTGGCAGATGAATCTCACCTTTGATTCTTATGCCCTCACCGTCGCCTGCAAGAATAAGCTGAGAAGCTTTTGCGTTTTCAAAATTATATTTCTTGCCTTTGTAAGTGATGAAAGACTCAAGAAAATCTTTTGTGCCTATAACTCTTTCGTCACACTTTATAAATTCTATATTACCCTCGGGTGAGAACATAAGAGACAGACGGTCTGTTTTAAGAAGATTGCCGAATACACTTGTTTCTTTTTCTGCATCGAAACTGATTTCTATTTCATATTCGGGCTTTATTTCTTTGAATTTCATCATAAGAAAAGCAGAGCTGCAGTCATCGGCAGTGGGTACGGCAGTAAAACTCTCAAGACCGTTGGCATTTACACTCAGGCAGGAAAGATTCCTGAGTTTTTTCTTTATTTCAATCTGAACACACTGAATGGCTGAATTGCTTATATTATAAACAGTGACTTTGTCTATTTTTGGCAGTGCCGAAACTTCACTGCGGATAACCTCGTCGCTGAGCTCGAGTGCAGTTTTTTCTCTCTGGATATTAAGCACGGGAGTAGCGAGGCCGAAATGAGTTGTGGAAAGCAGAAGAATTCTTGAGTCAAAAGAGGGGGAGAGCTTATCATCTTCGCTGTTGATTTTAGCCATAGCTCTTGCTCTTTCAATTCTTGTCCAGATTTGTCTGTTAAAGGGTTTCTCCGACCAGGAAGCATAGCCGGTGAAATTGCCGTCGGCAGTGTCGTGAGTGAAAGTGATTTCGCCTGCAGGCTTGTGATTTTTGAGATATCCTCCGGGAGTATCAAAGACAATGTAAGGCAGGTCTGCAATTTCTTTCACAAGACCGTGGATACCGTCAGTGTTTGCAACCTTGCCCGTGAAAGGTCCCAGGTCGACTGTTTCCCAGAAAATTGCATCGGCATCCATATTTATAAAAAGGAATAAGTCTTTGTTGATTTCGCCGCTTTCCTGCTTTTTACGAAGATCTTTTACCCAGGCGCGAAGACACCCTGCATCGCAGACGTCGGAGTTGCTGTAGGTGGGGATAACTGTAAGACTTTCACCCTTGTAAGTATAAGTGACAGGATTAAAAGCAACCTCATCGGGAAGACGGGGGATAATAGTCCTGAAAGCGTCAAATGGTACACAGCTATAGTATAAGCAAAGAGCCTTGACGCCGACTTTGTTATAAAGTGAAACCTGAGAGGGGGTGAACATAACTTCCTGAGGGCGCACGATTTTTTCACAGGTACCGAATATATCTTCGAGTCCGCTGCCATATTTGTTGGTGACGGAGAGATTTATACTCTCGCAGAATTCATCTTCTGTCATAGCGGAAAGAGCACCGTTGTTGAAACCCATAATTATATTTTCATCGCCATATTTTTCCACTCGCTCTTTCATCTTTTCGATGATATCAGGGGCATATTCAGGCAGAATTTTCTGCAGTGAGAAGAAGTTTTCTGTGTCCCAAGTACCCTTGACAGGAATGCCTTTTTCGTTAAACTCTGTCAGTGTATCGAGGATTTTTCTGATAATTCTGATATCCGAGCCGAAGCCGAGGTTATCGTTTGTGTCACCTCTGTAAGAGTGATAGCAGTTGACGTGGAATCCGTAAGCCACATGGATTTTATTGCCGACCATAGTGTTTTCTCCAATCTTATAGTATAACTTCATTTTATCACAGTTTTCAGAATAAAACAATGACTAAAGTTGACATTCGAAAATAAAAACAACTCAGAAGCTCCTCTGCTGCTGAGTTGTAGTGTAAGTTACTCTTTTTAATAAATGAAGGATGCGGTTGTATCAGTAGCTTTTTTTAATCAAGGGTCTTAAAAATACAGGTTTCTTTTCACCAATCTGTTCCATTTCTCTTGAGAGAAGTTCTCTCATTTTTATAATAGTGCTGCGATAATGTTTGTTATTTACAAGGTTATATTTTTCATTAGGATCGTTTTCCAAATCATACAAAAAATCGTCATAATAAATTCGTGAACTGTGTCCGAGCATTCCTGAGCCTATTGCCCTTGCTGAATATTTCCATTCTTTTGTACGCACGGCTCTGCCTATCTGAGATTCGCTTATCTGAATAAAGACACAATCTCTTTCGGGAACATTATCAGTACCAACGGGAAGGATATTTCCTGAATAGCTATCGGGTATAGTGATGCCTGCTAAATGCAGAAGAGTGGGCGAAATATCAATAAGACTCGCTAAAGATTCCGAGGGTGGCTTTTTGCTTACAGCGCCTCCGCCGAAAACAAGGGGAGTACGAATAGCAGAATCGTGGCAACTGCGCTTATATTCTGAGTTTCTTGTTTTGAAATGGCAACCGTGATCACTTGTGTAAACTATAACGGTATTGTCATAGATGTTTTTTTCTTTAAGGGTACTGATTAGTTTGGCGATGTTTTTATCAATTGAATTTATAGCCGCAAGATAATCGGGGTATTCTTCTTTATAATTTCCTTTGAGAAAAGTGAGATCATCAGGCAAAGGATAATTTTTATAATTCTGAACGGTGTCTTTCGGCCCTTCAAAATGTCCCGTATCATTCTGATGGTGAGGTTCAAGCTGTGATACATATAAAAAGAAGGGTTTTTCGCTGCTGTGATTGTTGATATATTCCAGAGCAAAATCGTTTATGCAATCAGCCCTGTAACCCTTAAAGTCAATTCGATTTCCGTTTTCATCAAAAACATAACCGTCATATCCGTGAGAAGTAAATTCCAGAACATCTGCAGCACGCAGATATTTATAATTTCCCTGTCTGTCGGAAGGAATTGCAGAATCTTCGCAGTGAACGCCTTTTTTAGGGTAACGGTCTGAGGCGAGATGCCATTTGCCTATATAAGCCGTATCGTAACCGTTATCGTTGAAGTGGTCGGCTAAAGTTTTCACCGACGAAGATAGAGGGACACCATTCCAATAGCACTTATTTTCAGTGGCATACTGACCTGTCTGAATGCAAGCTCTGGCAGGTCCGCAAACCGGTTGGCAGGTAAATGAATTTTCAAATATCAGACCGTCTGAGCCTAATTCCCACAGATTCGGCATAAGCTCATTGTTAAGAGTATCCCAACGTTGTTGATCAGAAAAATAGAAAATAATGTTTGGTTTCATAAGTTTCTCCTTGATAAGCAATAAAACTTTTGAATTTATTCTATCATAATAAGTTGTTCTTATCAAGAGTGATTTATAAGTATCAGCTTTACTTGCCCGACATAATAGAAAAAATAAAAAAACTTTTCAAAAAACTATTGACAAGCACAAAGGAAAGTGGTATAGTATACGAGCACTCGAGAGAGTGAAGTGAATATGCGAGAGTGGCGGAATCGGCAGACGCGCACGTTTGAGGGGCGTGTGGGGCAGCTCGTACGGGTTCAAGTCCCGTCTCTCGCACCAAGACTCAGCAGGCAAAAGCTTGCTGAGTTGTTTTTTTATAAGATTGATTAAAAAGATGAGGGACTTGAACCCTGAGTAGATGCAGAATCTAATGAAAATCTTCTTGACAACACAGAAAAACAGCAATAAAATGGAGATAGGATGTATTTTGGAGGGAATGTTATGTTAAGGATAAGTAAAAAAATCTTATCAGTGCTTATGGTTATTTTATTGGTAACCACTGCTGTTTCTTTGAGTTCTTTTGTGGACATCGACCTACCTGCTTTTGATTTTGGTGTCAGGGCGACTGCTTTGACGGAAGGCTATTACACATATGAAGTCTCGGATAATAAAGTCACAATTACCGGTTGCGACAGAAGCATCGAAGGTAACGTCGTCATTCCCGATAAACTCGGCGGTATCCGTGTTACAGCAATAGGAGAAAAGGCATTTTATAATTGCAGCGGTATTACAACGGTCACAATTGATGATAATATCAAGTCAATAGGCAAAGCTGCATTTGCTCATTGCTATGCTATTTCGGAAGTGATTCTTCCCGACTGCATAGAGGAAATGGCAGACGAAACCTTTAATATGTGTTTCAATCTTGCAAAAGTCAGCCTTTCCAAGACAAACATCAAAAGAATAGGTGCAAAGGCATTTGCATACTGTGAGTTTCTTGAAACGGTAACATTACCCGATACCCTTGAAACTGTGGGTGCAGAGGCTTTCAGAGAGTGCGGTAATCTTCAGTCAGTTATCATCGGCAAGGGTGCTGCAAACATAGAAAAAGACGCCTTTGCAAAATGCTATAATCTTTTCAATGTTTATTATATGGGAACGGAAGAACAATGGGATCAGATAATTATAGGATCTAATAATTCAAGTTTACTAAATGCAACAATTCATTTCAATCACAAACATAATTATTATCTCGAAAAGGTTGTTTCCCCAACATGTACAAAAATGGGCGAAGAGTGGTATGTTTGTAATTGTGGTGATTCTTACAGAGTAGATATTCCTGCACTCGGACATATCGCTGAAATGATTCCTATGATTAAGGCTACTTGCACAGAAGCAGGTAAAACTGCAGGTGAAAAGTGTTCAAGATGCGGTGTGATTATCGCTGATCCAGGCGTTATCCCTGCGCAAGGGCATAAGGTTAATTTGATATTAACAAAGGAAGCAACTTGTACAGAGAAAGGCAAGCAGTCAGCTTATTGCTCAGCTTGTAAGCAGACTGTATCAGAGGATATCCCTGCTCTCGGCCACACCGATGTTGACTTTGACAGTAAATGTGACAGATGCGGTGCTGTTAATGAATTGCCGCAACCTGAAAATCCCTCTGACAACTGTTCCTGCAATTGCCACAAGTCAGGCCTATCAAACTTTATCTTTAAGATTATGCTTTTCTTCCAAAAAATCTTCAAAATAAACAAAATCTGCGTTTGCGGCGTGGAACACTATTAATAATATGCAAACCAAAAGCGGCGGGATAAAACCTGCCGCTTTTTCATGCTTTTCCCGCGTACCAAAAAGATAATTTTTTTGCTCATAACCTCTTGATTTTTGCTTTTTGCTGTGCTATAATACCGCAGATAAAAAACGACGGAGGTAAATTATGATGTGTGCAATGGCGATGACTGAAACTCAAATCGATGCACATTTCATTGTTTCCGTTTTTGACAGCGATAATATTTTTGCTTTTTGCGAGTAACTTTTCTGTTACTCGTTATTTTTTTATCAAAACATTGTTGATTTATATGAATATTTATTGTATAATTATTTAAATATAGGTTATTAGGTAATTTTATTTGTGATAACCGAAATCACAAAAGGAGATAGATTCTAATGAAACACTTACTCAAACTTATGGACTGGTCAAAGGAAGAAATTCTCAGTACCCTTGACCTGGCAGACAGACTCAAAGACGAAAAGAAAAAGGGTATCAGACATCCGATTCTTGAAGGCAAAACTCTTGGTATGATTTTTGAAAAATCATCTACAAGAACAAGAGTTTCTTTCGAGGTTGGTATGTATGAACTCGGCGGTCAGGCTCTCTTCCTTTCATCAAAGGAACTCCAGATCGGCAGAGGCGAACCCGTTGAAGATACAGCACGCGTACTCTCCAGATTCCTTGACGGCATCATGATCAGAACTTTCGATCAGAAAGAGGTTGAAACTCTCGCCGAATACGGCTCAATCCCCATTGTCAACGGTCTGACAGACTATTGCCACCCCTGTCAGGTGCTTGCTGACCTGCAGACTATCCGTGAGTATAAAGGCTCACTCGAAGGCAAGAAGCTCTGCTATATCGGTGACGGTAACAATATGGCTAACAGCCTTATCGTCGGCGGTATCAAAACCGGTATGAAAGTTGCAATCGCCTGCCCGAAAGATTATCAGCCTGATGCTGAAATTATGAAGTGGGCTTCAGAAAACGGCGACTTCCTTTGCACAGACGATATTCTCGAAGCTGCCAAAGGCTCAGATGTACTTTACACTGACGTATGGGCATCAATGGGTCAGGTAGGCGTAGCTGAAGAAAGAAAGAAAATCTTCAAGGATTATCAGATTAACGACAGTGTGGTTGCAGTGTCAAACGAGGGTGTTATGGTGCTTCATTGCCTGCCTGCTCACCGCGAAGAAGAAATCACTGCTAAGGTTTTTGAAGAACACGCAGACGAGATTTTTGATGAGGCTGAAAACAGACTTCATGCTCAGAAAGCTGTTCTAGTAAAATGTATGATTGACTGAACTACAATTTAAACTATATGAAAGGAAACTTCATCCAAGGGTGAAGGCGGTGCAATTAATGAAAAAACGTTATTTGGTACTCAGTGACGGCACAGTATTTGAGGGTTATGCTTTCGGTGCTGACAAAACTGTAATCGGTGAGCTTATCTTCAACACAAATGTTGTCGGCTATATCGAAACTCTCACAGATCCCACCTATTACGGTCAGATTGTTTTGCAGACATTCCCCATGATAGGCAACTACGGCATTATTGAATCAGACTTTATCGGTGAGACAAAGCTCAGCGGTTATGTTGTCAGAGAGTGGTGTAAGGCTCCCTCAAACTTCAGATGCGAATATGATATAGATAAATTCCTCAAGGATAAGGATGTTCCCGGTATCTATGGCGTTGATACAAGAGAACTGACATATATTCTTCGCGAAAACGGCAGTATGAATGCAACTATCTGCGACGAAGTGCCTGCTGACCTTGATGAAGTAAAGAACTTCAGAATTGTCAATGCTGTTGAAAATACAGGCAGTAAGGAAGTTTCGGTATATCTCCCCAAAACAGAGATCAAAAAGCATGTTGCTATTGTTGACCTCGGCTCAAGCAAAAATCTTGAGGTAACTCTTATGGACAAGGGTTATAAGGTAACAGTTATGCCTTACAACTTCAAAGCTGAAGATCTTCTCGCTCTTGGTGCTGATGCGGTAATCATCACAGAGGGTCCCGGAGATCCCAAGGATTGTATGGCTATTGCAGAAGAAATCAAGGCTGTATTCGGCAAGGTACCCATGTTCGGTATGGGCCTGGGACATCAGCTTATGGCTCTTTCACAGGGTGCTGATACCTACAAGCTTTCCTACGGTCATCATGGCTCAAATCAGCCTGTTAAGATTGCAGGTACACCCAGATCTGTTATCGTATCACAGAATCACGGTTATGTTGTTTGCAAAGACAGCATCAAAAAGGGCGAAATCAGTTATTATAATGTCAATGACGGTACTGTTGAGGGTATCGCTTATAAAGCAGATAAGGCTTTCTCAGTGCAGTTTGAACCTACAGATGAAATCATCGCAGAATTTTTGAAAGGATTGGAGGAGTAAAATATGCCACTTAATAAGAGTATCAAAAAAGTTCTTGTTATCGGTTCAGGTCCTATCGTTATCGGTCAGGCAGCTGAATTTGACTATGCAGGTGCTCAGGCTTGCCGCGTTTTAAAGCAGGCAGGTATGAATGTAGTGCTTGTTAACTCCAACCCTGCAACAATTATGACAGATAAGGCTCTTGCAGATGAAATCTATCTCGAGCCTCTCACCACAGAAACACTCAAGAGAATCATCAAGCTTGAAAAGCCCGACTCACTTCTTGCAGGCCTCGGCGGTCAGGTTGGTCTTACTCTTTCAATGCAGCTCTGGAAAGAGGGCTTCCTTCAGGAAAACGGTGTTCAGCTCATCGGTACTGATGTAGAAGCTATTGACAAGGCTGAGGACAGACAGCTTTTCCGCGACACAATGGAAAGCATCAATCAGCCCTGCATTCCCTCAGAGATTTCATATGATATCGAAACCTCACTTCAGATTGCCAAGCAGATAGGTTATCCCGTTATTGTACGTCCTGCTTTCACACTCGGCGGTGCAGGTGGCGGTGTTGCATATAACGAAGAAGAACTCAGACTTATTGCAAAAACAGGTCTTGACGCTTCACCTATTACTCAGATTCTTGTTGAAAAATATATCAAAGGTTGGAAAGAAATCGAGTTTGAAACAATGCGCGACTCAGCAGGTAATGCTATTGCTATCTGCTCAATGGAAAACTTTGACCCCGTTGGCGTGCATACAGGCGACAGTATCGTTGTGGCTCCCGCACTTTCTCTTTCAACAAAAGAATACAATATGCTCAAGAAAGCAGCTCTCGACATTGTAGGTGCTCTTAAAATCGTGGGCGGTTGTAACTGTCAGTTTGCTCTCAATCCCGACTCATTTGAATATGCAGTTATCGAGGTTAACCCCCGAGTTTCACGTTCATCAGCTCTTGCATCAAAGGCTACAGGTTATCCCATTGCCAAGATGACAACAAAGCTCGCTCTCGGTTATAACCTTGACGAAATCCAGAACGACATCACAGGCGAAACAAGTGCTTGCTTTGAGCCTTCAGTTGACTATGTTGTTTGTAAGTTCCCCAAGTGGCCCTTCGACAAGTTCATCGGTTCAAGCCGTAAGCTCGGCACACAGATGAAAGCTACCGGTGAGGTTATGTCCATCGGTCAGAGCTTTGAAGAAGCTATTATGAAAGCTGTAAGAGGTGCTGAGATTTCACTCGACAGCCTCAATGCTGCTCCCATCAGTGATAAGCCTATACTCGAAAGACTCGAAGAGCAGGATGACAGAAGAATCTTCACAATCTTCGAAGCTATCAAGTCAGGCATCTCAACTGACACAATCAACGAAATTACAAGAGTTGACAAGTGGTTTATTGAAAAGCTCCGCAATCTTGCTGATTTTGAAAATGAAATTCAGGGCAAAGAAATCGACGAAGAGACATATATCAGAGCTAAAAAGCTCGGCTATAACGATAAGACTCTGCGCAAGTTCTGCTCATTCCCCGAAAGCTTCCACAAGGCTGCAAGCTATAAGATGGTTGACACCTGTGCGGCAGAGTACAGTGCAAGCACACCTTATTTCTATTCATCATATGACAAGGCTTGCGAATCAAGACGTTTCAAGCGCTCAGGCAAGGACGTTGTAATGGTACTCGGTTCAGGTCCTATCCGTATCGGTCAGGGTATCGAATTCGACTACTCAAGCGTACACTGTGTATGGACTCTCAAAGAGCTCGGCTATGATGTTGTTATTGTTAACAACAACCCCGAAACCGTTTCAACAGACTATGACACAGCTGACAGACTCTATTTCGAGCCTCTTTGCGAAGAAGATGTTATGAACATCATCGAGGTTGAAAAACCCATCGGTGTCGTTGTTGCATTCGGCGGTCAGACAGCTATCAAGCTCACTAAATTCCTTGATGACAACGGAATCAAGATTCTCGGCACATCACAGGAGGGTATCGACACTGCGGAAGACAGAGAAAAGTTCGACGCTCTTCTTGAAAAATACGGCTTTATGAGACCCAAGGGTTGCGGTGTTATGACTCTTGAAGAAGCTCTTGAAGCTGCTAACAGACTCACATATCCCGTGCTTCTTCGTCCCTCATATGTTATCGGCGGTCAGAATATGACAATCGTACACAACGATGTTGAAGTTGAAAGATATATGAGAAAGATTCTTTCAACAGGCATTGAAAACCCCGTGCTTGTTGACAAATATATGAGCGGTACTGAAATTGAAGTTGACGTAATCTCCGACGGTAAGGATGTTCTTATCCCCGGTATTATGCAGCACATCGAGCGTGCAGGTGTACACTCAGGTGACTCAATTGCAGTTTATCCTCCTTTCTCACTGACAGATAAGATGACTCAGACTGTTGTTGACTGCTCAGAGAAACTTGCTCTTGCACTCGGCACAAAGGGTCTTGTAAATATCCAGTACCTTATTTATGAAAATCAGCTCTATGTTATCGAAGTTAACCCCAGAGCTTCAAGAACAATTCCATATATCAGCAAGGTTACAAACGTACCTATGGTTGACCTTGCAACAAAGGTAATGGTAGGCACACCTCTTAAAGATTTAGGTTACGGCACAGGTCTTTATGAAGCACCTCCTTACTTTGCAGTCAAGGCTCCCGTATTCTCATTTGAGAAGCTCAACGATGTAAACTCATACCTCGGACCGGAAATGAAGTCCACAGGTGAAGTTCTCGGTATTGGTAAGACTCTCAATGAAGCACTCTTCAAGGGCCTTACATCATCAGGCATCAAGGCTACCGCTAAGGGCGATAAGAAAGAAATGGGTGTTCTTCTGAGTGTTGACGAGCACGACCTTGACGAAATCGTTTCACTTGCTAAGAAACTTCAGGATCTCGGCATCAATATCTATGCTGCAAAAGACACAGCAAGAGCTATTGTTAACCTCGGCATCAATGTGACTTATGTCAAGGGTATCAGAGAGTCTGATTATTGCTTCAAGCTTCTTGAAAGCGGCAAGATCAACTTCATCGTTTACACAGGTGCACTCTTTGATTCCACAATGGATGACTATATTGCTCTTCACAGAAAGGCTCTTCAGCTTGGCATCGCTTGCTTCACATCACTCGACACAGCTAATGCTATGCTCGATATTATGGCAAGTAACTACAGCCAGCTCAACACAGAGCTTATCGATATCAACTCAATGCGCAAGACGAGAAATACTCTCAAATTCGCTAAGATGCAGGGTACTTGCAACGACTATATCTTCATCGATAACAGAGACGGCAGCATCACTTGCCCCGAATCACTCTGTATCAACTTCTGCAACCGTCACAGCGGTATCGGCGGTTACGGAATTGTGCTTATTGAAAACTCAGATGTTGCAGATGCAAAAATGAGAATTTTCAACAGAGACGGCTCCGAAGGCAAAATGGCAGGTAATGCTATTCGCTGCGTAGGTAAATATCTCTATGACAAGGGCATTGTAACCAAAGAAGAACTCACAGTTGAAACAGGCGCAGGCATAAAAGAGCTCAAGCTTTATGTTTCAAACAAGAGAGTAACAGCTGTTCAGGTTTATATGGGCAAACCCGTATTTGAAGCAAAAGAGCTTCCCTGCACTCTTGACGAGGGTGAAATTGTGGATTATCCCATCACCATCGGTGCAAACAGCTATAACATCACTTGCCTCGGTGTAGGTAACCCCCACTGTGTAGTATTCCAGAGAGATATCGATTCACTTGATCTCAATGCTATCGGTCCCTACTTCGAATATGCAGACATCTTCCCTGAAAGAGTCAACACAGAATTCGTAAGAGTGGTTAACAGCCACACTCTCAAGATGAGAGCTTATGAAAGAGGTAACGGTGAGACATTTGCTTGCGGTACAGGTGCTTGTGCTGCAGTTGTAGCGGCTGTAAGAAACGGCTTCTGCAAGATGGGTGAAGAAATCACAGTTAAACTCAAGGGCGGCGACCTTGCTGTAACTTATAACGAAGACGGTATCTACTTAACCGGTAATGCAGTGCTTGTTTATGAGGGCGAAGCTGAATATTAAGAAATAGAGAAGCGGTACACACGTCTGTACCGCTTCTTTTGAGGATTTATTATGAAAATTGGTAATATAGAAATAGACTCCCGCAGTGCGGCTCTTGCGCCTATGGCAGGGGTTGCTGACAGAGCTTTCCGTGAAATCTGCCACGAATACGGTGCAGGTTATGTTGTCAGCGAAATGGTCAGCAGCAAGGGTCTGACTATGTGCGACAGAAAGAGCAAATCTCTTCTTTTGCTCAGTGATAAAGAGAGACCTGCTGTAGCTCAGATTTTCGGCTCTGACCCTGATATTATGGCTGAAAGTGCAATAGAGTGTCTCAAGTTCAATCCTGATGTCATTGATATCAATATGGGTTGCCCTGCACCTAAAATTGCAGGTAACGGGGGAGGAAGTGCCCTTTTGAGAGACCCTGACCTTGCCGAAAGAATTATGAAAAGTGTCCGCAAGGCTGTTGATATTCCCGTGACAGTGAAAATCAGACTCGGTTGGGACAGTGATAACATCAACTGTGTTGATATGGCAAAAAGAGCCGAAAATGCAGGTGTGGATGCCATAACGGTACACGGCAGAACAAGAATGCAGATGTATGCACCTCCTGTTGACAGACAGATGATTGCTGAAGTCAAGAAAAATGTAGGGATACCCGTAATAGCTAACGGCGATATAGTTGACGGCATATCAGCGGCTAAAATGATTGAAGAGACCAACTGCGACTATATTATGGTTGGCAGGGGAGCTCTCGGCAGACCTTGGGTTTTCAGTCAGATAAATGCTTATCTCAAACACGAGTCAATTCTGCCTGAACCACCCGTCAGCGAAAGAATGAGAGTTATGGTGCGTCACATCAAGCTTATTTGTGAATATAAAGGCGAAAGAGTCGGCATAAAAGAAGCAAGAAAGCATGCCGCCTGGTATATCAAGGGCATTCACGGTGCAGCTAAATACCGTCAGCAGGTTGGTACTCTTGAAAGTATCGGACAGCTTGAAGAACTCGCGTATAAGATAACTATGGAAAATCTTTAACAGGAAGTGATAAAATGACAGACTCCACAAAGATAATCTTTGCTAATCACGAAATAAGAAAGTCGAGACAGCAAAAAACTTATTTTATCGATTGGGTTACGGAATATGCCAAAACCAAAGGATATGATGTCAATGTCGAGAAAGGTTCATTCAGGTCGAGAAATATTGTAATCGGCAACCCAGACACTGCAAAGGTGATTTTCACCGCTCACTATGACACTTGCGCGGCTATGCCGTTGCCTAACTTTATCACCCCAAAGAGTTTCACTTGTTATCTGCTTTATCAGCTTGTGCTGACTCTTGTGATTATCGCAGTGCCTGCGGTAGTGGCGGCTCTTGTGGGTCTTATAAATGAGGCACTTGTGCCTTTGACAGCGATTGTCGGAATATATCTTATTCTGTTTCTTCTTATGTTCGGCCCTGCCAACAAGCATACAGCCAACGACAATACCTCAGGTGTTACGGCGGTACTCGATCTGCTGAGTGCTTTGCCTGAAGAAAAACGCGTTGATGTAGCCTTTGTTCTTTTTGATCTGGAAGAGGCAGGACTTATAGGTTCGTCGTCATTTGCTAAAAAGCACAGAAAGAATATTAAGAATACACTGCTCATTAATTTCGATTGCATATCCGACGGTGAAAATATTCTTTTTGCCCTTAACCGTAAAGCTAAAGGTTACAAAGAAAAAATAGAACAGGCATATATTTCTGATGAAAAATACAGTGTGGATGTAGCTTTTAAAGGTGTGTTTTATCCCTCAGATCAGATGAATGTGCCGCTGGGCGTTGGTGTTGCGGCACTTAAAAAGTCGAAAAAATTCGGTGTGCTTTATATGGATAAAATTCACACAAAAAAAGACACAGTCTATAATGAAGAAAATATTGAGTTTCTGGTGAGAGGTTCTATGAGACTTATTGACAGAATTGACATCTAAAAAGTCATAAAATCCTTGATTTTTAAAGCGGAAACTGATATAATATCTAATCAATGTGTAAAATACTCTAATATGGAGGTAATATATATGAAACGTACAGAAATCAGTAAGCTCTATGAGTGCGCTGAACAGTTTACAAGTGCTCCCGTAACAGTGTGCGGTTGGATCCGTACCAACAGAGACTCAAAGGTTTTAGGTTTTATGGAGCTCAATGACGGTAGCTGCTTTAAGGGCGTTCAGGTCGTCTTTGAAAAAGACAAGATTGACAACTTTGCTGAGGTTGCAAAATATAATGTAGGTGCGGCAGTAATTGTTGAGGGTGATGTTATTCTCACTCCCGAAGCAAAACAGCCTTTCGAAATCAATGCAAGAAAGGTGACTCTTGAAGGTGCATCAGCTCCCGAATATCCTCTTCAGAAGAAGAGACATTCACTTGAGTATCTCAGAACCATTGCACATCTTCGTCCCCGTACCAACATCTATTCAGCTTCATTCAGAGTGCGCTCGGTTGCTGCTCAGGCAATTCACCGCTTCTTTGAAAGCGAAGGCTTCATCTATGCGCACACACCTCTTATCTCTTGCAGTGACTGTGAGGGTGCAGGTGAGATGTTCAGAGTAACAACTCTTGATATGGAAAATCCTCCCAAGGATGCAGACGGCAACATTGACTACAGCGAAGATTTCTTCGGCAAGAGCGCTTTCCTTACCGTATCAGGTCAGCTTCAGGGCGAAATTATGGCTCAGGCTTTCGGCAAGATTTATACTTTCGGTCCCACATTCAGAGCTGAAAAGAGCTATACACAGCGTCACGCTGCTGAATTCTGGATGATTGAGCCTGAAATTGCTTTCGCAGACCTTATGGACGATATGGCACTTGCTGAAAGAATGATCAAGTTCGTAATCAAGTATGTTATGGAAAACTGCAAGCAGGATATCGAATTCCTCAATCAGTTTGTAGATAAGGGTCTTATAGAAAGACTCACAGCTGTTGCTTCATCAGATTTTGCACGTGTTACATACACAGATGCAGTTAAGATGCTTGAAGAACACAACGACGAGTTTGAGTTCAAAGTATTCTGGGGTTGCGACCTTCAGACAGAACACGAAAGATATCTCACAGAAACAATCTTCAAAAAGCCTGTTTTCGTTACAGATTATCCCAAAGAGATCAAGGCTTTCTATATGAGACTCAACGACGACGGCAAGACAGTTGCTGCTTGCGACCTTCTCGTTATGGGTATCGGTGAAATTGTCGGCGGCTCACAGAGAGAAGAGAGATATGATGTTCTCGTTGACAGAATCAAGGAGCTCGGTCTCAAAGAAGAGGACTATTGGTGGTACCTCGATCTTCGTAAGTACGGCGGAACAAAGCATGCAGGCTTCGGTCTCGGTTTTGAAAGACTTGTTATGTACCTTACAGGTATTTCAAATATCCGCGACGTACTTCCCTTCCCCAGAACAACAGGTTCAGCAGATTTTTAATAAGGCGGTTTAATAATGGAACTTAAGAATTACGATAAAGAAAAGCTTTATGCTCTTAAATCACAGCTTGTGAAAGAGTATAATGAATATAAAGCTCAGGGTCTTAAACTTGATATGTCAAGAGGTAAGCCCGGTGCAGATCAGCTCGCTGTTTCAAACGGCTTGCTTGATGCTATTACATCAAGAGATTGGGATGACGATGCAAGCAATCATTCTCTCGAATACAGAAACTACGGTCTTCTCACAGGTATTATTGAATGTAAGGAAATCTTTGCAAAGCTTCTCAAAGTGCCCACAAAGAACGTAATTGTTTGCGGTAACTCAAGCCTTAATATGATGTTTGACTATATCACACAGTGTATGCTCACCGGTTCAGGTGCTGAACCTTGGAAGGATCAGGGTGAAATCAAATTCCTTTGTCCTTGTCCCGGTTACGACAGACACTTCAGCATCGCTCAGTATTACGGCATCAAGCTTATTCCTGTTGAAATGACAGATTACGGTCCTGATATGGATACTGTTGAAGAGCTTATCAAGGATCCTAAAGTCAAGGGTATGTTCTGTGTGCCTAAATACTCAAATCCCACAGGCGTAACATACAGTCCTGAAACTGTTGAAAGAATTGCGGCTATGAAGCCTGCGGCATCTGACTTCAGAATTATCTGGGATAATGCTTACATTATTCACGATCTTGCAGATGAGGGCGATAGCCTTGATAATATTTTTGATGTGCTTAAGAAGTATGGTAACGAGGATATGGTAATTGAGTTTACTTCAACTTCAAAGATCAGCTTCCCCGGTGCAGGTGTTGCAGTACTTGCGGCATCAGATAAAAACATTGATATGATTATCGGACGTATGAGCATACAGACCATCGGTTACGATAAGCTCAATCAGTTCAGACATGTCAAATATTACAGAGACGTAAAGGGTATCAAAAACCATATGCGTCTTCACAGAAGCATTCTTGCACCTAAGTTCAAGGCAGTTATCAATGAGTTCAAGACTCAGCTCGGCGGTTACGGTGTAGCAACATGGACTAATCCCAAGGGCGGATATTTCATTTCACTTGATGTTATGGAGGGCACCGCAAAGAGAGTTTATATGCTTTGCAGAGATGCAGGTGTTACTCTCACAACTGTCGGTGCTACATTCCCTTACGGTATTGACCCCAAAGATCAGAATATCAGAATTGCACCCTCATATCCTCCCGTTGATGAGCTTCTTACAGCTACAAAGCTTCTTTGCATCTGTGTTAAGCTTGCAGCTTGCGAAAAGCTTTTAGGCGAATAATAACAATAAAATTTTGCGAGTAGGTTGATTCCTGCTCGCTTTCTTTTTTAGTAGGATGCAGAGGTGGGAGGCGGCTCCATACCCGAACTGCGTTCGGGTGGGCGACTTCGTCGCCCCAAATCGCTTCGCGATTTGATGGAGCCGCCTC
>JAZTZY010000024.1:0-20972 GCA_045637705.1 Acutalibacteraceae bacterium
CCACATAAGGAAGTATTTCTTTAAAATGTGAACTTTTGGCACAATAATTCGTTAAAAACACCCGATATGCGTCAGCATTATCGGGTGTTTTCGCCTTTTCTTGCACTCAAAAGTTTCATTTTAAAGTGCTTCGCAGTTTCGTAAGATCAGAAAATTTCTTGTATTGAAGGCACAAAACGCAGCAAGGCTGTCGCCTTGCGAGGCTTTTGGCAAAAATACGGGGAATTTTCATCGAGAAACAAATACTTCCCTATGTGACCCCGGCGTGTGGAACGGAGCCGTTTTTTTCCTCTTTTTAAAGGTAAAAGCTTGGGGCTTATTGTTGACAACAGAGCGCTGTTTTGGTATACTGATTATTATAAAATATTATTTTGCAAAAGGAGATATTTATGAAGAGTATAACAAAAATACTTAGTATCATTCTCTGCTTTGTTCTTTTCATCAGCGCCAATATTGTGGGCGTTGAAGCTGCTTCAATCAGTGTTGCAAGAACTGAAAAGCTCGTTGCTGATAAAGAAACTGCAAGCACTATTGAACTCAGATGGAGAAAAGTAAGTAAGGCGACAGGATACAAGGTTTATCAGCTTGTTGACGGAAAATTCAAAGCTGTCAAGACTGTTAAAACAAATAAATATGTTGTTACAGACCTGACAGCCAGTGAAACATATAAATTTGCTGTTAAGACATACCGTAAATATAACGGCAAGACCTATTGGAGCTCAAAATACAGATCTGTGACTGCAACAACAAAGAAAATGGGCAAATCTCCCACGCCGAAAGCGACTGCAACTCAGAATACAGTTAAACTTAATTGGTCTGAGGTTGACGGTGCAACCGGTTACAGAGTTTATCAATACAGCCCGAGTAAGGATAAGTATGTTGTCAAGGCATCGATCAAGGGTGTCAATACATATACCGTTAAGGGACTCAAAGAAAATACCGAATACAAATTTAAAATCAAACCCTATGCAAAGACAAGCAAGGGCGTTGTATGGAACAAGGCTTCTTCAGCTGTGACAGTTGTGACAGTTGATAAGACCAAGGCTAAGTTCACCAATCCTGTTATCGGCAGCAAGGGAGTGACTCTCAATTGGGAGACAGTTCCCGATGCGACTCACTATATGATTTTTACTCTCGAAGACGGTAAATATACAAAGATTGCAACCGCAATCAAAGCCACAAGCTATAAGGTTGAAAGACTCAAGAGCGGTGAGGAATATACTTTTGTAGTCAGAGGCTACAAAAAGGTTGACGGAAAGGTTACACAGTTCAGTTTAAGTGACCCTCTGACAATCAAAACCAAGGGTACCTCTGCCGATACAGAGACAACTGATCCGACAACACCTCCTGCTACTGAATCCACAACCAAACCTACAACCACAAAGCCGACTACCACTAAGCCGACTACAACAAAACCAACAACAACTAAGCCGACTACCACTAAGCCGACAACTACTAAACCTACCACAACAAAGCCGACAACTACTAAACCCACTACCACCAAGCCGACAGAACACACTCACAAGGTAGTTGTGGACAAGGCAGTGGAAGCTACCTGCAAAAAGACAGGTCTTACCGAGGGCAAGCATTGTTCGACTTGCGGTGAAGTTATTGTTGCACAGAAGACAGTTGCTAAAAAAGCACACACAATCGTGACTGACCCTGCAGTGGCAGCCACCTGCACAAAGACAGGTCTGACAGAGGGTAAGCATTGTTCGGTCTGCGGTGAAGTTACAGTGGCACAGAAGACAGTAGCTAAGAAAGCACACAGCTATACATCGACTATAACAAAACGCGCAACCTGCAGTGCCGAAGGTGTGAAAACCTTTAAGTGCTCATGCGGTGACAGTTATACAGAGGCTATTGCAAAGACCGCGCACAGCATTGTAACTGAATATGCAGTTGACGCCACCTGTACAACCACAGGACTTACAGAAGGCAAATATTGCATTGAGTGCAGAACTGTTACAGTTCCTCAGACTATAGTGCCTATGAAAAACCACAAAGACAGCAACAAAGACAGCAAATGTGACGATTGCGGCAAAAAGATAGACTCTAATCAGCCGACAACACAGCCCACCACCAAGCCTACCACAAAGCCTACAACAAACCCCACAACACAGCCTACAGAGCCGCCGACACAGGCTGAGCCTGAGCTTACTGCATACAGAATTGCAAAATACAAGAAAATTCTTGATAATGAGACAGTATATTTCAAGATATCAAGCGAATACAGCGACGGCACAATGGTACCAATCGAGTTCGCTATGAAAAACGGCAATATGTTTATGGAAACAACTGCCGAAGGCATGACAATGAGAATGTATTATGAGAAGAAGACGGATAAGATGTATGCCTATGCATATCTGCTTCTCGGTTGGATGTATTATGAAGTGCCGAAAGACGAAATGGCGGATATGGATATGACTGAAATGCTCGACACAATCAGAGTCGGTGAGACAGGCTTCATAAGTGTCAGCAAGGCAAGATTCGACGGCAAAGACGTTATCTGCGAGAGCTTCCTTGATACCGCAAACGGATTTACAGTCAGATATTATTTTGACAGCAGTGACACACTTGTGGGAATCGAAAGAACACATCCGAGAAAAGCTGATGAGATTATCTATATTGAAAAAATCAGCAATACCGTTGCAGATAAAACCTTCAACAAACCCGTTAATGCGATTCCCGTTCCGATGTAATCAATCAAAGACAGTCAGGATTTTATATCCTGACTGTTGTTGTCTTATCGGAAAAATAATAAAGAAACTACTTGATTATCGGTAATTTATTGGTTATAATTAGAGGGTATAAACTGAAAGGAGAATGACTATGAATTTCTCAGAAACAAAAAAATCCACTGCTGAATGTACCGAATTTGCCGTAAAGGGTATCACCAATATCTGCAACTCATTTGGTCCCCGTCCCTGCGGCAGTGACAGCGAAAAATATGCTCAGGAACAGATGATGAAAGATGTTGAGCCTTTCTGCGACAGTGTAACACGCGAAACCTTCAAGGTTAATCCCAAGGCTTTTATGTCATTTGTACCCCACGCAGGTGCTTGTCTTATGGGTGCTACTGCCATTAACCTTGCAACAGCTTTCGGTAAGGGCAGCAAGCTTAAGGCTCTCGGTTCAGCTGCGCTTATGGGCGGCGCTCTCTCAGGTATTGTAGGCGAATTTCTCCTTTATAAGAAGATGTATGATCCTCTGTTTAAAGAGGAAACATCAGGTAATGTTATTGCCGTAAGAAAAGCTAAAGGCGAAACAAAGCGCAGAATCATTATCTCGGGTCACAGTGACTCAGCTCCCGAATGGACTTATACATACAAATTAGGTTCACACGGTGTTCTTGCCGTTGCAGGTTATGCAGTAGCAGGTCTCGGCTTTACTGCTGCAACAACAGCTGCACTTCTTGCAGGTAAAAAGGCAAAGAAGATGGCTCTCGGTCAGCTTGCTTTTCTTCCCGCTTATGCAGGTCTCTTCAAGTTTGTCAATCACAACAATTATGTTGACGGTGCAAACGATGACCTTACAGGCTGCTATGTTTCTGCCGCTGTGATGAAATATCTCAGCGATAATGATATACGCTTTGAAAACACAGAGGTTGTTTCAATTATGACAGGCGGTGAAGAGTGCGGTCTTCGTGGTGCCAAGGCATATTTCGAGGCTCATCCCGAACTCAAAAATGACGGCGTTGAAACTATTTTCATCGGTCTTGATAATATCCGTGACGGCGACTTTATGATGATTTATGAAAAAGATATGACCGGTATGGTGAAGAACGACAAAGATGTTTGTGCACTTCTTAAAAATGCAGGTCTCAAACAGGGTGAGGATATTCCTGTCGGTGCTATTCCTCTCGGTTCAACAGATGCTGCTGCAGCTTCACAGGCAGGCATCAAGGCGGCTTCACTTGTTGCTATGGATCCCGCACCTGCAAGATATTATCACACCCGTCTTGACACAGCCGATATTCTTATACCTGAGGTTATGGATAAGGTATTGAACATTATTCTTCAGGCTGTTTATGATTTCGACGAAAACGGTATCTGATAATCTGATATCTGAGGGCACCCGATCGGGTGCCCTTTTTAGTTGGGATGAGAAGGGGAGTGCGGTGGATCCGTCGCCGAACGCAGTTCGGCGCGAGGATGCCCTCAGGGGCATCCTCGGAAATCGCATTTTGCGATTTCACGGAGCCGCCTCCCACCTTTACATCAAACTTTCTGTCAATTCACAAATTGTCAACTGGCCCTCGCGTTTAATATGCCGTTTTCGATAAAACCGGCAATATATCCCATAATATACCAAAACTAAAAGAGGCGGGTGTGAACCTGCCTCTTTGCTGATTTTTATTCGAGTAGTGAAAAATAACACGACACAAAACCGGAAAATGACGCGTTTTCATAGAAAAATCGCCTTAAAAAAGAAAAAATATCACAAAACCCCTTGACTTTCTTGAGGTTGCTGTGATAAACTGTTAGAACCTATAATGTGGTATTATGCCCGGAGCATCTCTTCCACTAAAAGCATATTATCATTTTATCGGAAAAATGTCAATACATTTTCACAAAAAACTGTGTCAGCAGTTATCAAATAAAAAAGATATGGAGTGATAAGCCAATGGTTAAAACGACCGATGTCAAGGTTGGTACCCAGACGAGAAAAAGCTACGGCAAGATTCAAGAAGTAATGCAGATGCCCAATCTCATTCAGGTACAAAAGGATTCTTATAAGTGGTTCCTGGAAAAGGGTCTTAAGGAAGCACTTAAGGACATGGCTGAAATTACCGACTACAGTGGCAACTTAGTTCTCACTTTTGTTGACTACCGTATGGATGACAAGCCAAAGTATACCGTTAAGGAATGTAAAGAGAGAGATGCAACATATGCAGCTCCCATGAGACTGACTGCCCGCCTTTATAATAAAGAAACAGGCGAGGTTAAAGACAGCGAAGTCTATATGGGCGAATTCCCTCTTATGACAGACAGCGGTACTTTCATCATCAACGGTGCTGAAAGAGCTATCGTTTCACAGCTTGTTCGTTCACCCGGTGTATATTTCGGTATGACTCACAATGTTACCGGTAAGAAGCTTTATACTTCTACAATTATTCCCGGCCGCGGTGCATGGCTTGAATATGAAACAGATCAGAACGATCTTTTCTATGTAAGAATTGATAAAAACAGAAAAATCCCCATCACTACTCTTATCCGTATCCTCGGTTGCTCAACAAATGCAGACATCCGTGAATTCTTCGGCGCTGATGACAGAATCGAAGCAACTCTCGAAAAGGATAACACAAAGAACGCTGAAGAAGCTCTTATCGAAATCTACAAGAAGCTTCGTCCCGGTGAGCCCCCCACACTTTCAAGTGCTCAGACTCACATCGAGGGTATGTTCTTTGACGAGAGAAGATATGACCTTTCAAGAGTAGGACGTTATAAATATAATAAGAAGCTTGCGATTTCTGACAGAATCAGAGGCTTCAGACTTGCTGCACCCATCATCAACGACCTCACAGGTGAAATCATCGCTGAAGAGGGCGAGCTTATGACAAAGCAGAGAGCTCTCGAAGTTGAGCAGGCAGGTGCAAAGGTTGCATATGTCAGCGTTGAAGGCAGAGAAGAACCCGTTAAGGTTATCTCAAACCATATGGTTGACTCTGTTCCCTATTTTGCTGAGCTTGGTTACACCAAGGAAGAGCTTCTCGAAATCGGCATCAACGAGCATGTAAGATACACTGTGCTCACAGAGCTTCTTTCAGAAGTTGCTGAAATGAGCAAAGAAGAAGGTCTTGCTTATATCGAAAGCAAGGCTGATGAGCTTATCCCCAAAACAATTATAGTTGACGATATTCTCGCATCAATCAACTACCTCAACTGTCTTGCCTCAGGTGTTGGTACTGCTGACGATATCGACCACCTCGGCAACCGCCGTATCAGAAGCGTAGGCGAACTTCTTCAGAATCAGTTCCGCGTAGGCTTCTCAAGAATGGAAAGAGTTATCAAGGAAAGAATGACCCTCCAGACCCAGGAGAGTGCAAAGGTTACTCCTCAGGCTCTTATCAACACAAGACCCGTTATTGCAGCTGTAAGAGAGTTCTTCGGTTCATCACCCCTTTCACAGTTTATGGATCAGAATAACCCCCTTGCAGAGCTTACACATAAGAGAAGACTTTCAGCCCTCGGCCCCGGCGGTCTTTCACGTGACCGTGCAGGCTTCGACGTTCGAGACGTACACTACTCACACTACGGCAGAATGTGTCCCATCGAGACTCCTGAAGGTCCCAACATCGGTCTTATCTCTTATCTTGCTACATTCGCAAGAATCAACGAATACGGTTTCATTGAAGCTCCCTTCCGTCCTATCGACAAGGAAACAGGTGTAGTTCTTGATACCTATGAATATATGACTGCAGACGTGGAAGACGAATTCACAGTAGTTCAGGCTAACGAAAAGCTTGATGAAAACGGCCGTTTCGTCAGAACTAAGGTCAATGCCCGTCACCGTGATGAGTTCCTTGAAATCGACCCCTCAAGAGCCGATTATATGGACGTATCACCCAAGATGGTTGTTTCAGTTGCTACTGCACTTATTCCCTTCCTTGAAAACGACGATGCTAACCGTGCTCTTATGGGTGCGAACATGCAGCGTCAGGCAGTACCCCTTCTTACCTGTGACTCACCCCGCGTCGGTACAGGTATGGAATACAAAGCAGCTACAGACTCAGGTGTTTGCGTACTTGCTAAGGCTGCAGGTACAGTAACATATGTAAGTGCCGACAAAGTTGAAGTTATGACTGACGAAGGCAGAGTTGACACATATAACCTTATTAAGTTCATGCGCTCAAACCAGGGCACATGTATCAACCAGAAGCCTGTTGTTTCACTTGGTGAAAGAGTTGAAGAAGCTCAGGTTATCGCTGACGGTCCTGCAACAGACCACGGTGAAATTTCACTCGGTAAGAATGCTCTTATCGGCTTTATGACCTGGGAAGGTTACAACTACGAGGACGCCGTTCTTATTAACGAAAGACTCGTACGTGAAGACGTTTATACATCAATCCACATTGAAAAATACGAACTCGAAGCAAGAGATACCAAGCTCGGACCCGAAGAAATCACCAACGATATTCCCAATGTCGGTGACGCTCTCAAGGATCTCGACGAAAGAGGTATCATCCGTGTCGGTGCTGAAGTTCACTCAGGCGATATCCTTGTAGGTAAGGTTACTCCCAAGGGTGAAACAGAGCTCACCGCTGAAGAGAGACTTCTTCGTGCTATCTTCGGTGAAAAGGCAAGAGAAGTCCGTGACACATCACTTCGTGTACCTCACGGTGAATACGGCATCGTAGTAAATGTTGAAGAGTTCACAAGAGAAAACTCAGACGAGCTTTCACCCGGTGTAAATAAGGTAGTTCGTTGCTATATCGCTCAGAAGCGTAAGATTCAGGTGGGCGACAAGATGGGTGGTCGTCACGGTAACAAGGGTGTCGTTTCACGCGTACTTCCTCAGGAAGATATGCCCTTCCTTGCAGACGGTACTCCTCTTGATATCGTGCTTAACCCCCTCGGCGTTCCCTCACGTATGAACATCGGTCAGGTTCTTGAAGTACATCTCGGCTTTGCTTGCCGTGAACTTGACTGGAAGATTATGACTCCCGTATTTGACGGTGCTCACGAAGAGGACATCAGAGAAGCTCTCAAAGAAGCAGGTCTCAGCGAAAACGGTAAGTCAGTTCTTTATGACGGACGTACAGGTGACCGTTTCGACGGCGATGTAACAGTCGGTGTTATGTATTACCTCAAGCTCCATCATCTGGTTGACGATAAGATGCACGCACGTTCAACAGGTCCTTACTCACTTGTTACTCAGCAGCCCCTCGGCGGTAAAGCTCAGTTCGGTGGCCAGCGTTTCGGTGAAATGGAAGTTTGGGCTCTTGAAGCTTACGGCGCAGCTTATACTCTTCAGGAAATTCTTACAGTTAAGTCAGACGACGTTGTAGGTCGTGTTAAGACATATGAAGCTATCGTAAACGGCGAAAATGTGCCTCAGGCAGGTGTACCCGAATCATTCAAGGTTCTTGTCAAAGAACTTCAGAGCTTGGGTCTTGATGTCAAGGTACTCGACGGCGAAGGCGAAGAAATCGACCTTAAGCAGAACATTGACGGCGACGAAGGTGTTTCAATCCACAGAAGACCTGTTGCAGAAGAACACCACGATGACGAAGATGAGGATTCAATCGATCTTGATCTCAACCTCAGCGATGACGAAGATGAAGATCTTGATCTTGATATGGATTTCGATGAGTCAGCCGACGAAGAAGATGCATTTGACTATGATGCATTCTTCAACGAAATGAATCCCACTATTAACGATGCAGGCTTCGGCAACGGCTTTGTTCCCGACGAAGACAATATGTAATTAACACTGCTAAGGGTGCCCTCTTCGGCAGGGTACCCGGCAGACCCCGTAAAGATATATAAATCTAATAAATACAGGAAAGGGCTGACTTAATAATATATGGAAAATATAACCTTTGAATCAATCAAAATAGGTCTGGCTTCTCCCGAAAAGATCAGAGAATGGTCATACGGTGAAGTAACAAAGCCTGAAACTATAAACTACCGCACACTCAAGCCCGAAAGCGACGGTCTTTTCTGCGAAAAGATCTTCGGACCGCTCAAGGACTGGGAATGTCACTGCGGACGTTATAAGAGAATCCGCCACAAAGGAAAGATCTGTGAACGCTGCCATGTTGAAATTACAAAGGCAAAGGTTCGTCGTGAACGTATGGGTCACATTGAACTTGCAACTCCCGTTTCACATATCTGGTATTTCAAGGGTATCCCCTCAAGAATGGGCCTCATTCTTGACATCTCACCCAGAGATCTTGAAAGAATCCTTTATTTTGCTGCTTATGTTGTTATCAACCCCGGCTCAGTACCCAACGTTAAGAAGGGTGACGCCATCACAGAAAAGCAGTATGACGATATTAAAGAATACTACTACAACGACGAAGAATTCAAGGTAGGTATGGGTGCTGAGGCTATCAAAGAGCTTCTCAGCGAAATCGATATCGATGCTCTTGATGCTGAGCTTCGTGAACAGCTCGCTACAGCAAGCGGTCAGAAGAGAGCAAGAATCCTCAAGAGACTTGATGTTGTCGGTGCTTTCAAGGCAAGCGGCAACAGACCCGAATGGATGATACTCGATGTTATCCCCGTAATTCCTCCCGATATCCGTCCTATGGTACAGCTTGACGGCGGCCGTTTCGCAACAAGTGACCTTAACGATCTTTACAGACGTGTTATCAACAGAAACAACCGTCTTAAGAAGCTCCTTGAACTCGGTGCTCCCTCAATCATTATCAGAAACGAAAAGAGAATGCTTCAGGAATCTGTTGACGCTCTTATCGACAACGGCAGAAGAGGCAGACCTGTTACAGGTCCCAACAACAGACCTCTCAAGTCACTTTCTGAAATGCTTAAAGGTAAGCAGGGCCGTTTCCGTCAGAACCTTCTCGGTAAGCGTGTTGACTACTCAGGCCGTTCAGTTATCGTTGTTGGTCCCGCACTCAAGATTTATCAGTGCGGTCTTCCCAAGGAAATGGCACTTGAACTCTTCAAGCCCTTCGTAATGAAGAGACTTGTTGAAACAGGTAAAGCTACACATATCAAAACTGCAAGAAAGACAGTTGACCGTCAGGAAAAATGCGTATGGGATGCTCTTGAGGTTGTAATCAAAGACCACCCCGTAATGCTCAACCGTGCTCCCACACTTCACCGCCTCGGTATCCAGGCATTCGAACCTGTGCTTGTTGAAGGTAAGGCTATTAAGCTTCATCCTCTTGTTTGTACTGCGTTCAACGCCGACTTCGACGGTGACCAGATGGCTGTTCACGTACCTCTTTCAGCAGAAGCTCAGGCAGAGGCTCGTTTCCTTATGCTTGCTGCTAACAACCTTCTTAAACCCTCAGACGGAAAGCCCGTTGCTGTTCCTTCACAGGACATGGTGCTCGGTTCATACTATCTTACACTTGAACTTCCCGGCAGTAAGGGTGAGGGCAAGGTATTCCGCGATGTAGACGAAGCAAGACTTGCTTATGACAGCGGTGTTATCGATCTTCACGCAAGAATCAAGGTTCGTATGACTAAGGAAATTGACGGCGAAATGAAGTCAAAGATTATCGAAACAACTCTCGGTAAGATTATCTTCAACGATCCCATTCCTCAGGACCTCGGCTTTATCGACAGAACTGATCCCGAAAATGCATTCCGCCTTGAAGTTGAAGGCCTTGCAGGTAAATCACTTCTCGGTAAAGTTATTGCTAAGTGTATCCAGGTACACGGCACAGCAAAGACTGCTGAAGTTCTTGACAATGTTAAGAACCAGGGTTATAAATACTCAACAAAATCAGGTATTACTGTTGCTGTTTGCGATGCTACAATTCCTGCAGCTAAGAAAGAAATCCTTCAGGAAACAGAAGATATCGTTGACGAAATCAACAGAAAATACAACCGCGGTCTTCTTTCAAATCAGGACCGTTCAAGACAGGTACTCAAGGCTTGGGATACTTGTACAAACCGCGTAGCTGATGCACTTTCAGGCTCATTCGAGGCAACAAACCCCATCTGGATGATGCTTGACTCAGGTGCTCGAGGCTCAAACAGCCAGCTGCGTCAGCTTGCAGGTATGCGTGGTCTTATCGCCAACACTGCAGGTAAAACCATCGAAGTACCCATTCGTGCTAACTACCGAGAGGGTCTTAACGTTCAGGAATACTTCATTTCTTCACGTGGTGCTCGTAAAGGTCTTGCCGATACAGCTCTTCGTACCGCTGACTCAGGTTACCTTACACGTCGTCTTGTTGACGTATCACAGGATGTTATCATCCGTGAAGAGGACTGCGGATGCACAGAAGGTCTTGAAGTTTATGATATCATGGACGGTAACCGTGTTCTTGAGCCTCTCACAGAAAGACTTAAGGGCCGTTATCTCCTCAACGCTCTTGTTGATGATGCAACAGGCGAAGTTATCATGGATAACGATCATATGATGAGCGAAGCAGATGCTGATAAGGTTGACGCTTACCTCACAGCTAAGATGAATAAAGCTCTCGATGAAGGTATGGACAGAGAAGATGCTGCTAAGATCCGCCGCATCACTATCCGTTCACTTCTCACTTGTAACTCAGATCACGGCGCTTGTATCAAGTGCTACGGTTCAAACCTTGCTACAGGTCAGCCTGTAACAGTTGGTGAAGCAGTTGGTATTATTGCTGCTCAGTCAATCGGTGAACCCGGTACACAGCTTACCATGAGAACATTCCACACCGGTGGTGTTGCTTCAGCAGCCGACATCACACAGGGTCTTCCCCGTGTCGAAGAACTCTTTGAAGCACGTAAACCCAAGACTCTTGCAATCCTTTCAGAAATCGACGGTGTTGTATCCTTCGAAACAATCAAGAAGAATCCTCACATTGTTGTTACAAACGAAGAAAGCGGCGAGAGAAGAGAATACTTCCTTACATTCGATGCAAGAGCAAGAGTATCAGAAGGCCAGCATATCAAGAAGGGTGAAACCATCACTGAAGGTTCAATCGATCCCAAGGATGTTCTTAATGTAATGGGCGTAAGCGCTGTTCACGACTATCTTATTTCTCAGGTTCAGCAGACATACCGTACTCAGGGTGTTGATATCAACGATAAGCACATCGAAGTTATCGCTCGTCAGATGATGAGAAAGGTAAAAATTGATGAAGAAGGCGACACAGATCTTCTTCCCAACAGTGTTGTTGATAAGAAAGAACTTCGTGATGCAAATGCAAAGGTAAGAGAAAGAATGGCTGAAACAGGCGAAGAGCTTCAGGAAGCTACTTTCACACCGATGATTATGGGTATCACAAAGGCTTCACTTGCAACAGACTCATTCCTTTCAGCAGCATCATTCCAGGAAACAACAAGAGTTCTCACAGATGCAGCTATCAAGGGTAAGGTTGATCCTCTGCTTGGTCTTAAGGAAAACGTTATCATTGGTAAACTTCTTCCCTCAGGTACAGGTATGAAGTGTTATAACAACGTTGAAGTTGTTGACACAACAGCTCCTGCAGAGGGCGAAGACGAAATCGTTTGGTCTGTATAATAACATCGCGTTTTTGATTCTTTTTCCGCGATAGGAAAAAGAATGCCTGCCCGGCGAGGGCAATACTAAAAAATCAGGGAGTCTCAAAAGAGGCTCCCTTTTTGTATTTATATAAATCATAACCGGTCTTAGATTATAATAAATATAACTGAGGTGTTGTTATGAATGAATATAATAAAGATAAAATCAGGCTTCCCCACAATCTGATACTCAAAGACAGAGCCGAGCTGACTCTGAGTGGTGTAACAGATGTTGATTCCTTTGACGAGACGACTATTATTGCCTATACAGATTACGGTGAGCTGACTGTTACGGGAAATAATCTGCATATCAGCTCCCTTGATATCGATAAAGGCGAAATGAGTGTTGACGGCACCGTTAACTCACTTGTTTATGTCAATCAGGGCCCGAAGGCCACAGGCTTTTTCTCAAAGGTGTTCAGATGAGATATACAGAACCCTTGTCAAATCAGGTGCTGATGTTTATAAGCTCCATCGGTCCCGGGGTACTTATCGGCTTTATCTATGATGTGATTTTTTCTTTTTTTCGTGCCCTCGGCAATAAAAAAGCTCTCACAATAGCAGCAGACCTGAGTTTTTCTCTTATTGCTACATTGATATCATTTTTTTATATGGTCATATATAACAGCGGCACAGTGAGACTTAATATTGTTTTGGCTCAGGCTATCGGTGCTGTGACTTTTCATTATACCCTCGGCAAATATATCGCTATACCCATAACTTTTTCAGGAAATCTTATCTGCAAAATATTCCGCTTATTATTAAAACCTTTTCTTTCGGTTTATAGGCTTACGGCGAAATTGGTGTCACCTATAGGGGATAAACTCAGAAATATGGCAAAGTACGAAAAAAATAAACCCCATATGAGAGAAAAAATAATGAATATTCTTAAAATACACTTGAAAAATTGAAAAAAATGCGTATACTAAACTATATATGTGACTTTTTTCAAAGGAGTGTTAGTTTTGGCTGTTAAGAATATCAGTGATGCAAAACCGAAAAAGAAAAAATTTCGCAAAGTGCACTTCCTTTGGATTGTGCTTGCGGTTATGGGCTTTATGGTGCTGTTTGGAAAAATATCATCAAACTATATCAAGCTTGGTGAGTTGAACAAAGAAATCGAAGCTATGCAGCAGAATATTTCTCAGCTCGATGAAGAGAGTGCTGAAATCAAAGAAATTCTTGATGAAAAAGACCATAAAGAATATTTCGAGAAAATCGCAAGAGAAAAATACGGCTATTGTAAGCCGGGAGAAAAAGTTTATTACAACTCATCTTTCGGTGAATAAATCTTAGGAGGACAACATCTTTTTATGCTTGAAGTTGGAGCAATTGTTGAAGGCAAAGTTACAGGTCTCACCGCATTCGGAGCTTTTGTGAGCTTACCTGACGGAAAAAGCGGTATGGTACATATTTCAGAGGTGTCAAATTCCTTTGTCAAAGATATCAAAGATTTTCTTAAAGAGGGTCAGGATGTCAAGGTGAAGGTTGTCAACATCACTGATGAGGGAAAAATCAGTCTTTCAATCAAAAAAGCTGATGAAACTCCCCGTGAACCCGCACCCAGACCAAAGAGAAACGACAGACCCAGAGGCGGCGGAAATGTATGGCAGGGTCAGCCTAAGCAACAGAATGACGGTGCAATGTCATTTGAAGATATGATGGCAAAGTTCAAGCAGGTCAGCGATGAAAAGATGACAGACCTCAAGCGTTCCACAGATTCCAAACACGGTGGATATTCAAGAAGAAAAGGTTAATATTAAAGGGACTACTTAATCAGTAGTCCCTCGTTTTTTGTTGTATTATTCAGAACACCATATCTGAATAGATGGGGTAGTGGTCTGAAACATATCTGTCGTTATATTTGTCGCGGATAATCTTATATGTGTTTACCGTGTCGATTTTATCGTTGACGCAGATGAAATCGATGGGCGCTGTGCCGATACCGCCTGCATAACCGTGAGCAGTTCCGCCACTGTCAGCAACCTCGGCAATTGCAGAAACGTCTTTTAACGCTGATGTCAGCAGTCTGTATGATTCAGTGCCCGTAGTGAAATTGAAATCCCCTGTAAGGACAACGGGCATATCAAGCTCGGCAATTTTTGAAAGAATCATCTCAAGACCGTTAAGTCTCGCTTCCCAACCGACATTATCAAGATGGGTATTGAAGTGGGCGTACTGTTCACCTGTTTCTTTGTTTTCGAGTATTGCCCAGGTGCAGGTTCTGGCATATTTGGCGTCCCAACCGATTGAGGGAACATAGGGTGTCTCCGAAAGCCAGAAGGTGCCCCAATCAACAAGCTTATATTTGTCTTTGCGATACATTATTGCAGTTGATTCGCCAAGCTGCTGAATGCCTGTCCATCTGCCGACGCCGATGATTTTATAATCGGGGAGATAGGTTTTGAGTGTCAGATACCATGTGCCCTCACATTCCTGAAAGCCTACAGAGTCGGGCATATAGTCTGCAACAACCTGAGGCACAATTTCTTCTCTGTCAAATTCGCCGTCACGGACATTGAAAGACATAATTCTGACAATTTCAGTGTCTTCGGGACCTTTTGCGCCAAGCTCAGGCAGACCGATGCCTAAAAACGGCAACAGTAAAGCCAGAAGAGCACAGAAAATATTTTTTGCGTGTGTTAACATTTCTTGAGTATTCATATTTTCACCTCTCAATTTTATTAATTCAAGTATAAACTCATATTTTCTGTGGCGCAATAACTATGCAAGAATATTAACAATTTGTTGATAAAAGAAATATTCCTGACCTTCTGATAAAAAGACTTGAAAAATATCTCAGAAATAATGTATTATATTTACAGTAGCAGAAATAATATATAAGGAGAAGATTTTATGAAAAAACTTTTATCGATAATCATTGTTCTTACAATGCTTTTCTCTTTTTCAGTGTCTGCCTTTGCTGCTGCAATTCCCGAAAAGCCTTATGAAAACAGCAATTTCTTTTCTTATAAAGACTACACTCTTCACTACAGAGTCTATGACGGGGACCCTGCCGATAAAAAGCAGATAATGCTTGTTCACGGCTTCTGTCTGTCAACGGCTTCTCTTGAAGGCGTGGCAGAGGAATATATGACGGCAGGGTACGATGTGGTAACTGTTGACGCACCTAATTTCGGTTATTCGACAAGAGAAACAACTGATATGGAGCTTCTTGACAGAGAAGAGATTATTCACGCGCTTATGTGTCATCTAGGTGGCAAATGGATAGTCGGCGGTCACTCAATGGGCGGAGGAATTGCGATAAATATCGCTACGGATTATAGTGAAAGCGTCAGCGGTCTTGTGCTCTATGCACCTCAGACAAATGTCAAAGCCGAAGGTTTCGCAGCAAAAATGGCAAAGACAAAGCTGATGCAGACCGTTATGAATGTGGTATGTGCTTTTGCACTTCGTATGCCTTTTGTTGTGAGAATGCTCGTTGAAATGAGCTTCAGTGACAAAGAGTATGCAAAAAGCTATGACCTTAAAAGAATTACAGCGCCTATAAGTGTTGACGGCACAGGTGCAGGTGTTGCGATTATGTCCTCGCATACAAGAGGCACTGATTTTGAAAAGCTCGCAAGCCTTGATATTACTTGCGTTATCTTCACAGCGACCGAAGACAAGGTGGCATCGGCAGAAAATCTCAGGACTATAATCGATTCTGCTCCCGAGGGCACATTGGTATATAACTTCGAAAAGGGCGGTCATATGATGATGGAGTATAATCCCAAGGGTGTGGCAGAGCTGTCACTTCCCGTTATGGCTGAAATGATAAAATAAAACCATAAGTTAAAATTACTATAAGCTATGTCTTATAACTGTATGTCTAAAACAACTGCAGTGAGATATAGCTTATTTTTTTATGAGGTGAATTTATGTTTGATATCTGTAATTTCTGTGACTTAGAGCACACTCTGGCAAAAAATTATCTGCTGTCTTTCAAATACCCATGGCAATCTCTGCGGGAGCTCAAAGAGTTTATATGCATTATGGGAGAGAGCCTTAATAAACGTGACTATAACAACGTTTCAAAAGGAATATGGATTCACAAAACTGCTGTCGTGGCGAAAAGTGCACAGATTTGCGGGCCGTGCATTATCGGTCAGGGAGCAGAAATAAGGCACTGTGCATTTATCAGAGGCAGTGCTCTTATTGGCAAAAATTGTGTTGTAGGCAATTCCACTGAAATAAAAAATTCCATACTTTTCGATAAAGTTCAGGTGCCGCATTATAACTATATCGGCGACAGTATACTCGGATATAAATCTCACCTGGGTGCAGGGGCTGTGACATCGAATGTCAAAAGCGACAAGAGTGAAGTCTGTCTGAATATCGACGGCGAAATAATACACACAGAAATGAAAAAGTTTGGTGCCATTATTGGCGATTATGCGGAGATTGGCTGCGGCAGTGTACTTAACCCGGGCACAATTATCGGCAGAAACACAACGGTTTATCCCTTGGTGTCTCTCAGAGGAACAAAAGGCAGCGACTGTATTGTAAAAAGTCAGAGCCTTTGCGTAAATAAACAGAGTAAGGAGTGATTTTGTGGGCAGATATTTCGGTACTGACGGTTTCAGAGGCGAAAGCAATGTAACACTGACAGCTGACCACGCATATAAAATCGGCAGATATCTCGGGTGGTATCTGAAAAAGAAACACGAACAGGAGGGGGATATTTTTCCTGCAAGGGTGCTCATAGGCAAGGACACAAGGCGCTCAGGTTATATGCTTGAATATTCTCTTGTGGGCGGACTCACAGCGTCGGGGTGCGATGTTTATCTGCTGCACGTAACAACGACTCCCTGCGTTTCGTTTATTACCCGCACAGATGAATTTGATTGCGGAATTATGATATCGGCTAGTCACAATCCTTATTATGACAACGGTATCAAGCTCTTTAACAGTCTCGGAGAAAAAATGGGAGAAGAACTGACAAATCTGATTGAAGATTATCTTGACAGCAATGATATGATTCTGCCTTTTGCCCAAAAAGAAGAAATCGGCAAAACAGTTGATTATGTTTCGGGCAGAAACCGATATATAGGTTATCTCATATCCCTGGGTCTCTATTCATTCAAAGGACTTCGCATCGGTCTCGACTGCGCCAACGGAAGCGCCTGGAATATAGCCAGAAGTGTTTTCGAAGCTCTGGGAGCCACAGTTTATCAGATAGGTGCAGAGCCTAACGGACTTAACATAAATTATATGGTGGGTTCAACCTGCCCTGAGGCAATAAGGGATTTCGTCAGAGAAAAACGCCTTGATGCAGGCTTCGCTTATGACGGTGATGCTGACAGGTGTATCTGTGTCGATGAAAAAGGTAAGCTCATTGACGGAGATAAGATATTATATATGAGCGCCTTATATCTCAAAGAAAAAGGCTTGCTTGAGGGTGATACGGTAGTGAGTACCGTTATGTCAAATATGGGTCTGATAAAAGCACTTGAAAAGAACGGTATCAGTAATATTCAGACTGATGTAGGTGACAGGTTCGTTTATGAGCAAATTAAAAAAGGCGGATATAAGCTTGGCGGTGAGCAATCGGGGCATATAATTTTTTCTTCATACTCTGCCACGGGAGACGGAATACTCACAAGTCTTAAAATTATGGAAATAATGCTCAGTAAAAAAGCAAAGCTGAGTGAGCTGACAGCGCCTTTCAGAAAATATCCGCAGGTGCTTTTAAATGTGAAAGTGAAAGATAAAGATGGTGTTATGAATTCTGAAGAGGTGAAAAACGCTCTTAAAGAAGCTGAAAACAGACTTATGGGCGATGGGAGAGTCCTTCTTCGTCCGTCAGGTACCGAGCCTGTGATAAGAGTTATGGTTGAGGCTGAAAACGAAAAATTGTGCAGTGAAACGGCTGCCTTTCTTGCAGATACAGTACGCCGACAGCTGTCGGATGTAAAATAATGTTTTTCACTGAAAACTATTGACAAGAGCTCCTGCAGTTGATATAATAGCAGACGCAAAAATGAATACTTCCTTATTAAGAGTAGCTGAGGGAACAGGCCCGTTGAAGCTCGGCAACCTGCGTATGCAAGGTGCTAAATCCTGCGGTTTGACCGGAAGATAAGGCTTTATATCTGCGGTCGGATGCGGCCGCAGTTTTTTATTGCTATGAGGAATGTAAACAGGTAAAACAAATAATTTTAATATAAAGGAGTTACAAAAATGGCAAGATTTCTTTTCACATCAGAATCAGTAACAGAAGGACATCCTGATAAAATCTGCGATCAGATTTCAGATGCAGTGCTCGACGACATTTATGCTCACGACCCTCAGGCTCGTGTTGCTTGCGAAACAACAGTAACTACAGGTCAGATACTTGTTATGGGTGAAATCAGCTCAACACATAAGCCTGACGTGGCTAAAATTGCAAGAAAGGTAGTTTGCGACATCGGTTATGATGACGGCGCTAAAGGTTTTGACGGCAATGCTTGTGCAGTGCTCGTTGCCCTTGATGAGCAGTCACCTGACATTGCTATGGGTGTCGATAAGTCCCTTGAACTCAAAGACGGCGAAGATGATGCTTACAACCTTCACGGTGCAGGCGACCAGGGTATGATGTTCGGTTTCGCTTGTGACGAAACTCCCGAGCTTATGCCTCTTCCCATTTCACTTGCACATAAGCTTTCAAAAAAGCTCACAGAGGTTCGCAAAAACGGTACACTGCCGTATCTCAGAGCCGACGGCAAAAGTCAGGTAACAGTGCAGTATGACGAAAACGGCAAACCCGAGAGCGTTACTGCAATTGTTGTTTCATCACAGCACAGTGCTGATGTCTCCCTTTCACAGATCAGAGAAGATATCGAAAAATATGTTATCAGACCTGTTATTCCCGAAGAATTTATGACAGCTCAGACTAAGATTTTTGTTAACCCCACAGGCCGTTTCGTAACAGGCGGTCCTCAGGGCGACAGCGGTCTTACAGGCAGAAAGATCATCGTTGATACCTACGGCGGATATTCACGTCACGGCGGCGGTGCTTTCTCAGGCAAGGACCCCACAAAGGTTGACAGAAGTGCTGCTTATGCTGCAAGATATGTTGCTAAAAACATTGTTGCTGCAGGTCTTGCTTCAAAGTGTGAAGTGCAGCTCGCATATGCTATCGGTGTTGCTAAACCCGTTTCAGTTATGGTTGATACCTTCGGTACAGGCACAATTGCAGACGACAAGATCGGCGAAATCGTAAACAAAGTATTTGATCTTCGTCCTGCTGCTATCATTGATACCCTTAAGCTCAGAGCTCCTATTTACCGTCAGCTCGCTGCTTACGGCCACGTGGGCAGAGAAGACCTTGATGTTCAGTGGGAAAAGACTGACAAGGTTGAGGCTATCAAGGCTCTCGCATAATATGGCATAAACAATACGGAACGCAGTAGTTTTATACTGCGTTCTTTTAATTTAATAATTCATAATGGTTTTGCATATTGTTTTATTTTTGGCTATATGATAATATCAAAGCATAAAGGAGGAATAAATATGAATTTCAGAAAAATTTCAGCAATTATTCTCGTTATGTTAATGCTCTTGACATCATTAGTTTTGTCGGCAGGTGCTGCAGATGCTGCGGCTCTTCAGGAAATATTTCAGAAGGGTGTAGGCCCCGAAACTGAAGGCTTTGCCATAGACTACCGTTATTTTTCACCTGTGAAAGCAAACGACACTTCCAAGTACCCATTGGTTATATGGCTTCACGGTATGGGTGACGGTGAATATGAGGGCAAGCAGGTTACCACCAGCGATATCTATAAGTGGACAACGCCTGATTTTCAGAGCCGTTTCAAAGACAGTGGGGGAGCATTTATTTTTGCACCTCGCTCCGTTGAAGAACAGAAACTCTATTGGACAGATGAATTGGTCTATCCCCTCAGAGCCGCTATTGACGACTTTATTGAAAAGCATAAAGACAATATAGATCTTCAGCGCATATATGTGGGCGGTTACTCTATGGGCGGCAAGATGACACTTAAAATGGCTGTGGCGTACCCGGATATGTTTGCGGCAATCTTTCCTATCTGCCCGGCGTGGATACCCGGTGATGAAGCTGTGAAATTTCTCAGCGATACCCCCATATGGCTCACAAGCGGAGCTAAGGATATACTTGTCAATTACTACACCTATGTTATGCCGACCTGGGAGAGAATAACCAAGTTCAGCAATATGCCTGAGAACTGCAGATTTTCTACTCTTATGCTCACTCTTTATCCCAACGGTAAACCTTGTCAGAGCTCACATTTTTCCTGGTTCAGTGTCAATAATGATATGTTCTCTGCCAAGAACGGTAAGTATCCCTTATTAAAAACACAGAACGGACTTGGAGAAAAAGTTGAACTTACATATCCCGAGGGTATGATATCATGGCTGTCCTCTTACAGAAGCGACTTTGACGGTGAAAAGGCAACGGGTATCTGCAATGCCGATGCTCTCAGAACCGACGGCAGACCTAAGGGGCTTGATACAATCAGAGTGTTTTTCAAAAATCTTATAGGCTATTGGCTCTATGTAATCGGACTTAAATAAAAAGAAAAGTTCCATCTTTACGCCGAGGCCACATAGGCAAGTATTTGTTTCTCGATGAAAATTCCCCGTATTTTTGCCAAAAGCCTCGCAAGGCGACAGCCTTGCTGCGTTTTGTGGCTTCAATATAAGAAATTTTCTGATCTTACGAAACTGCGAAGCACTTTAAAATGAAAGTTTTGAGTGCAAGAAAAGGCGAAAACACCCGATAATGCTGACGCATATCGGGTGTTTTTAACGAATTATTGTGCCAAAAGTTCATATTTTAAA
>JAZTZY010000025.1:0-81542 GCA_045637705.1 Acutalibacteraceae bacterium
ACGTTATCAGCATTGATAAGGCAAACGTTCTTGAAAGCTCAAGACTCTGGAGAAAGACTGTGCACGAGGTTGCTGCAGATTATCCGACAGTTACCTGCACAGATATGCTTGTTGACAATGCCGCAATGCAGCTTGTCAAGAATCCCTCACAGTTTGACGTTATCGTAACATCAAATATGTTCGGTGACATTCTTTCAGACGAGGCTTCAAAGATCACAGGCTCAATCGGTATGCTGCCTTCTGCATCTCTCCGTGCAACAAAGGGCGGTCTTTACGAGCCTATCCACGGCTCAGCACCTGACATTGCAGGTCAGGATAAGGCTAACCCGATTGCTACAATCCTCTCTGCCGCAATGATGCTCCGCTATGCATTCGGTCTTGAGAAAGAGGCACGCAACATTGAGCGTGCTGTTGACGATGTGCTTGAGGCAGGCGTACGCACAGCCGATATCGCACACGGTGTAAACGCTGTCGGCTGCAAGGAAATGACAGCAGAAATTCTCAAGAGAATCTAATAAAATTACCCGATTGCCGTATGAAAAAACGGCAGTCGGGTGTTTCTGCGTTTTGAATTCTCGTTAAAAGGACTTATTTTTATGATAGACTCACTGGCGAATATGCTCTCGTCCGTTGTGCTTTTCAGAGGTGTTACGGGTAGCGAGGTGCTGGCTAACCTCAATGCATTTTTACATATTGCCGCTTGCGGTGATGAAACTCTCAAAACCGAAAAATACTGTGCCTTTGTGGCTTCGCTTTATGAAAACGGCTGTGACCTCGGCGAATATATCGAGGATGCGCTCAGATGTGACGACAACGTTTATGTCCGTCTTTTCTCTTCGCGCAAAGCTATTCCCGATGTAATGCAGCAGTGTTTTGAGCGTGAACTTGAAATTTTCTCGGCTCTTACAACTGTTACATCAGCACAGCTTCTTGAGTTTGCAGGTCTTGAGCAGACTTTGCCTGCGTTTAACAATACGGCAAAAGATTTTGCGGTTATTGTTCCTGCAATACTTGAAAATTCCTCAAAGCTCGGTTACGGTATTTTTGCACGCTACGGTATGTTCCGTGTCGGCGAAAAGGGCGAGCTTGTGCCCGTTCTTGCGCCCGACCCGATTACTGTCGCTTCCCTTGTCGGCTATGACATTGAGCGTAAAAAGGTGCTTGACAATACACACGCACTTATCGAGGGCAAGCCTGCGGCAAACGTGCTTCTCTGCGGCGATGCAGGTACAGGCAAATCTTCAACGGTCAAGGCTGTTGCAAATGAGCTTCGCAGTGAGGGTATAAGACTTGTTGAGCTTCGTAAAGATCAGCTCTCACTCCTGCCCGAAATTATGGGCGAAATTGCGGATAATCCGCTCAAATTCATTCTCTTTATTGATGACCTTTCATTCTCAACCGATGATGACGGCTTTGCCGCACTCAAGGCAGTGCTTGAAGGCTCTGCCGCGGCAAAAACACCAAACGCTGTTATTTATGCAACAAGCAACCGCCGCCATATGGTAAAAGAAACCTTCTCCTCTCGCGAGGGTGATGATATTCACCGCCGCGACAGTATGGAGGAAATGCTCTCGCTTTCGGCACGCTTCGGTCTTACCGTTCTTTTTGCAAAGCCGAATAAAGAGCTTTATCTTAAAATCGTACATTCGTTGGCAGAAGAAAAGAATATCACGCTTGACAGAACTCAGCTTGATATTAAAGCAGAAGCATTTGCGCTCAATAAGGGCGGCAGATCTGCAAGAACTGCAGGTCAGTTTGTGGACAGTCTTCTGACAACTGATATATAAAATCGAGGTGTTTAAATTATGCTTACGTTAGATAAGGTTTACCACGCAGGTTACGTGCTCAAAAACGTAATCCGTAAAACAGACGTTATCAAATCACAGCGCATCAATCCCGATGCGGATGTTTATCTTAAAACAGAAAACCTGCAGATTACAGGCTCTTTCAAGGTAAGAGGCTCATACTACAAGATTTCACAGCTCACAGAAGAAGAAAAGTCACACGGCGTTGTTGCTTGCTCTGCAGGTAATCACGCACAGGGTGTTGCACTTGCAGCAACAAAGAGCGGTATCAAGTCTGTCATCTGTCTGCCCGACGGTGCACCTATCTCAAAGGTAGAGGCTACAAAGCGTTACGGCGCAGAGGTTTGCCTTGTTGAGGGCGTTTATGACGATGCTTATAAAAAGGCTCTCTCTCTCCGCGATGAAAAGGGTTACACCTTCATTCATCCGTTCAACGATGAAAGCGTTATTGCAGGTCAGGGTACAATCGGTCTTGAGCTTTTTGATCAGATTCCCGACCTTGATGCGGTTGTTGTGCCCATCGGTGGCGGCGGCCTTATTTCAGGTGTTGCATTCACAATGAAAAACCTCAACCCCAACATCAAGGTTTACGGTGTTCAGGCGGCAGGTGCTCCCAGTATGTACAAGTCTGTCAAAGACGGTGCTATTGAGCGTCTTGATTCTGTCTCCACAATTGCAGACGGTATTGCAGTAAAAGAGCCCGGTGACCTTACATACGAGCTTTGCAAAGGATATGTTGACAATATCGTCACCGTCAGCGATGATGAGATTTCTGCAGCAATTCTTGCACTTATCGAACAGCACAAGCTTATTGCAGAGGGTGCAGGTGCAGTTGCTGTTGCGGCTGTAATGTTCAATAAAATTCCCGTAAAGGGCAAAAAGGTTGCCTGCCTTGTATCAGGCGGTAATATCGACGTTACAATTCTTTCACGTGTTATCAAGCGCGGCTTGATTATGTCTGACAGAAGCTGTCAGCTTCTTATCGAGCTTGTGGACAAGCCCGGTCAGCTTATGAACGTTTCACGCATTATTGCAGAGCTCGGCGGCAACGTAACAAGTGTACATCACGAGCGTGCAAACGAAGGCTCTGACGTCAACGGCTGTTACCTTCGTATCAACCTCGAAACAAGAAATTATGAGCATATTCAGCAAATCCGTAAGGCACTTACAGATTTCGGCTTTAAAATTCTTTAATCAAAAGGAGTAAATAAAATGAAAGTTATTTCTACATCTTCCGCACCTGCGGCTATCGGTCCCTATTCACAGGCAATTGTTACAGGCAACCTTCTCTTCACATCAGGTCAGATTGCAATTGACCCCGCAACAGGCAACGTTGTTGAAGGCGGTATCGCAGAGCAGACAGAGCAGATTATGAAAAACCTCGGTGAAGTACTCAAGGCCGCAGGCGCTACATTTGACAACGCTGTTAAAACGACCTGCTTCCTTGCAGAAATTGCAGATTTTGCCGCTTTCAACGAAATTTACGGCAAGTACTTCACATCAAAGCCTGCAAGAAGCTGTGTAGCAGTAAAAGATCTCCCCAAGGGTGTGCTTGCAGAGGTTGAGGTTATTGCAGAGCTTTAATCCGCTTGCAAAACAGACGGATTTGTGTTATTATCCACTTGTAAATTGATTGAAACAGGGTGAATTTATTGAAAAAAGTTTTCGCTTTGCTTTTGTGCACTGTAATGCTCTTTGCCTTTACAGCTTGCCTTGCTACTCCCGAGCCTGAGGTTACAACCGCACCTACAACAATTCCCTCAGAGCTTCCCGTTTCAGGTGTACAGGGCGATTTTAAGTTTGACGAATATTCTACTCATGTCATTATTACTCAGTATACCGGCAAGACCGCAAACCTCTATGTTCCTAACAGTATCAATGGTAAACCGGTTGTAAGCTTCGGTAAGGCATTCAAGGGTAATATGAACCTCGTCAGCATTTATATCGGCTCCAACTGTCAGGTTATTGAGGATTACGCTTTTCAGGATTGTTACAATCTCCAGCGTATCCAGATCGACGGCGGCGTTAAGTCAATCGGCACGCTTGCATTCTTCGGCTGTCAAGCACTTAAGCTTGCCTACATTCCTGCGAGCGTAGAGAGGATTGCTCCCGATGCGTTCAAATATTGTACCGATCTTCTCATCTACGGTGACACAGGTTCGGCAATTGAACAGTTTGCTTCAGGCTTCAACAGCATCTATTTCCGCAGCATCACCGAAATTATCGGCACAACTGTCGCAGAAGAATCATCTGTTGCAGAAGAGCTTTCCTCACAGGAAGCCATTTAACAAAGTTTTAAAAAGCGTGTCAGAGTTTTTTCTCTGTCACGCTTTTCTTTTACTTGAATATGAAACTGGTTTATAGTATAATAAAATAAATATGCCTTTAAACGTTACTATTCTTCGGAGGTTGAAAGCTAATGAAAGAAAAGCTTTATTGGGAAAATCCGTTAATTATTAAAGAGAATAAAGAGGATGCGCATACGCTTGCATATCCTTACAACAATTTTAAATCTGCCGTTTACAGTGAAGAGCCGCCTTATAAAAAGACACTCAACGGCACTTGGAAATTCCACTGGCAGCAGGGCGTTGATAAGCTGCCGGGTGAATTCAGCAGCACTCAGCTTGACGACAGCTCATGGGATGATATTGACGTGCCTTCCGTATGGCAGTTAAGAGGCTACGGCAAGAACGTCTACCTCTGCCCATTCATCCCCGGTGCACTCTCAACTGTCAAGAGTCAGATTCCGAAAATCAGCCATTCAAAGAATGAGGTTGGTATTTACCGCCGTAAGTTTACTGTGCCGGATAATTTTGACGGCAGAGAAATTTTTATCCACTTCGGTGCGGTCAAATCTGCATTCTTCCTTTACATTAACGGCAAGCGTGTCGGCTATTCACAGGGCTCAATGACACCTGCCGAGTTCAATATCACAAAATACCTTGTGCCCGGTGAAAACCTTGTCACAGCCGAGGTTTACAGATACAGCGACGGTACATACCTTGAAGACCAGGATATGTGGTTTTTCAGCGGCATTTACCGTGAGGTTTATATTTTTGCAGAGCCGAAAACAACCATCTGGGATTTCTATGCAAGAGCACAGCTTGATGAAGAGTATAAAGACGGTAAACTCGATGTTGAGCTTCAGCTTCGCAACTTCTCCGATGAGACGGTTGCTGTCTATGCAGACGTACTCTTTATGGAGGATAAGGAAAATCCGCAGGTTATCGGCAGTGAGCAGATTATTGTTCAGCCGGGTGAGAGCTATTTCAACTTTGCACACGTTGTTGAAACACCCAAGCAGTGGTCTGCAGAAGATCCTAACCTCTACCGTGTAAGCGTTGTTCTTCGTACAAAGGATGATATCCTTTGCGTCAAGACCTCACGCATCGGTTTCAAGCGTGTTGAGAAAAAGGGCAACGTACTTTATATAAACGGCAAAAAGGTGCTTATCAAGGGCGTTAACCGCCACGACTATGACCCCGACAACGGTTGGGCAGTACCGCGCCAGAGATATTATGCCGACCTTACACTTATGAAGCAGGCAAATATCAACTCAATCCGTACCAGCCATTATCCCAACGACCCGTTTTTCTATGACCTTTGCGATGAAATGGGCTTCTATGTTATGGATGAAACCGACCTTGAAAGCCACGGTGTGCGCCGCAAGAATTGCCCCGGTGATGACCCGAGGTGGACTGCCGCTTGTGTAGACCGTGCACAGCGTATGGTACTGCGTGACCGTAACCACGCCTGTGTATGTTTCTGGTCACTCGGTAACGAGGCAGGCGACGGTGAAAACTTTGCATATATGCGCAAGGCAATCCTTGCTCTGGACGATACAAGGCTCATTCACTATGAGGGTGAGTTCAATTTCGATAAGTCCGATTTTATCAGCCGTATGTATCCTGTTGAAAGCTATGTTGAAAAGCTTGCAAACAAGCAGGAAATCAAGGTTAACGTAATTGAAAACATACTCAATATGCTTGCCGCAGACAGCAAGCCCATTGACCCGAAATTCTACGAGGACAGACCCGTTATTTTCTGCGAGTATGCACACGCAATGGAAAACAGCCTCGGCAATTTCAAAGAGTATATTGACGTATTCAAAAAGTACGACCATATGTGCGGCGGCTTTATCTGGGACTATGTTGACCAGGCAATCCACGTAAAAGAGGACGGCGTTGACAAGTGGCTTTACGGTGGCGACTTCAAAGAGGGCGCATCAAGCTACTATTTCTGTGCAAACGGCATTATCGGTGCGGACAGAATTCCGCATCCCTCATATTACGAGGTTAAAAAGTGCTATGCCGATGTTACGGCAAGAGCTGTTGATATTAAAGCAGGCAGATTTGAGATTGTGAACGAGCACTGCTTTGTAAACCACAGCCGCTATATTCTTGACTGGACTCTTACCTGTAACGGCGAGATTTTCCACGACGGTACTTTCGGTACGGTTCAGATTGAGCCGCAGAGCAGCCTTGAGGTTACAGTGCCTTATGATTTTGACGATATGCCCGTAGGTGAGTGTATTCTCACTTTCTCATGGAAACTCAATGATGAATATTCCTGGGGCAATAAAGGCTTTGAAATGACGTTTGAGCAGTTTGTGCTTAAAGAGGCAACTGCATCAGAGCTTCCCGACGGCGACACAGCCCTTGATATAATCAGAAGCGGCAAGAGCCTTACGGTTAAATCTCCGCTTATCAATGCGGACTTTACAAGAGGCGAGCTTACTTCGCTTGTCATCGGCGGTAAAGAGATGCTTGCACCCGGTCACGGTGTGCGCCCGAACTTCTTCCGCGCACTGACAGATAACGATGCTGCTTATCTCAACTTCGTGCCGCAGATTAAGTTTATACATCCCAAGTATCTCTGGCGCAACGCAACCAAGCTTTGCAAGGTTACAAGCGTTAAAGTAAAGAACATCAGCGCATCAAAATGTGTTGTCACAGTCAAGTGGTTTGCACCGCTTGCAGGTAATGTAAAGACCGAGTATACAATCAGCTCGGCAGGTAATGTAGAGGTGCGCCACTGCGCAAGAGGATATTTCCTCAAGCTTCTCAAGGTGGGCTTACGCTTTGGCTGTTCAAACGATATGCGCAATGCAGAGTGGTACGGCAGAGGTCCGCACGAGTGTTATTGTGACCGTAAGACAGGCGCACGTATTGATGTACATTCGGCAGATATTGAAGGTCTTGAGCACCGCTATATGCGTCCGCAGGAAAACGGCACACGCGTTGATGTGCGCAACCTTAAAATTACCGATGATGACGGCAGAGGCTTCTGCTACGAGGCTCTCGACGGCGGCAGCTTTGAGTTCAATATGCGTAATTACAGCCAGGAAAAGCTCGAAAAAGCAAAGCATCTTTACGAGCTTGAGAATGATGACTATATCTCGGTCGGTATCGACGGTTGCTCCTGCGGTGTCGGCGGCGATATGCCCGGCTACGCTTGCCTGCGTAAGCCTTACATTCTCTATCCGTTCAAAACTTACAGCTACGGCTTCCGTATTACAGCAATAAAATAATTTCTTTGGAGGAAAAAGCCTTGCAGGAAACCAAGCGTTGCAGCCTTGCCAAAAAGTGCGGCGGCTGTCAGCTTCAGAATATGGATTATCCGCGCCAGCTTAAATTCAAGCAGGCAAAGGTTGAAAAGCTGCTCGGCAAATTCGGCAGAGTCGGCAAAATAATAGGTATGGAAAACCCTTATCACTACCGTTGTAAGGTGCAGGCGGCTTTCGGCACCACACGTGGCGGCAAGATTATTTCGGGCGTTTATCAGAGCAGCAGTCACCGCATTGTGAATGTTGACAGCTGTATGATTGAAGACCAGAAGGCGGACGAAATAATTGTCACAATCCGCTCTCTTCTGCCCAAATTCAAGCTCCGCCCTTATAATGAGGATACGGGTGTCGGATTTCTGCGACACGTGCTTATCCGCAAGGGCTGCAACAGCGGTCAGATTCTTGTTGTGCTTGTCACGGCAAGCCCCGTTTTTCCGTCAAAAAATAATTTTGTCGGCGCACTTTTAAAGGCTCACCCCGAAATTACAACCGTTGTGCAGAATATAAATTCAAAGCACACCAACCTTGTACTCGGTGATATAAATAAAACAATTTACGGTGACGGATATATTGAAGACAGCCTTTGCGGCTGTACATTCCGCATCTCGCCGCAGTCGTTTTATCAGGTCAATCCCGTACAGACCGAGCGGCTGTATTCGCTGGCAGTTGAGTATGCAGGTCTTACCGGTAAAGAAAAGGTTATCGATGCCTACTGCGGCACCGGTACAATAGGTATCATTGCATCAAAGCAGGCAGGTGAGGTTATAGGTGCAGAGCTCAATGCTTCTGCTGTGCGTGATGCAAAGTCAAATGCCGCACGCAATAATGCGGAAAATATCCGCTTTATCTGTGCTGATGCAGGCGAGTTTATGCGTGATATGGCATCGGCAGGCGAGAGGGCAGACGTTGTGTTTATGGATCCTCCCAGAGCCGGCAGTGATAAACGCTTCCTTTCAAGCGTTATAACCCTTTCTCCCGAAAAAATTGTCTATATCTCCTGCAACCCCGAAACCCTCGAGCGCGATTTGCGCTACCTTGTTTCAAACGGCTACGAGGTTACCAAAATGCGCCCCGTTGATATGTTCCCTTTCACTCTGCACTGTGAAACTGTTGTTTCTTTAGTCAAACTTCCGCCAGATGATGTTATCAACATTGAGCTTGACCTCACAAAGCTTGATATATCAATAAATGACGGCAAGCCCACCTATGACCAGATTAAGGCATATGTGCTGAAAAAGTATGGCTTAAAGGTTTCAACTCTCTATATTTCGCAGATAAAACGCAAATTTGGCATTGAAGTCGGAGAGGCATATAACAAACCTAAAAGCCCTGATTCAAGAGTTCCTAAATGCCCCAAAGAAAAAGAAGATGCAATTGTTGATGCTCTCAAATATTTCAAGATGATATGATTACAGCCCGCAGGTTTTGATGCCTGCGGGCTGTCGCTGATTTATTCAATTGTCTGTGCTAAACGCATCCAAAGCAAAATTCGCTCCATGCCTGAAGCCTGTTTTGTAGCTGTCGAAATCAAGGTCTCCTACGATGATTCCCCATAGGTCAACATATTCTAAAAACAGCTTTTTCTTGTCGCCTGCGAGCTTTATCCTGAGTTCAGTTTCTATCTCGCAAAGTCTGCTGAAATCTTTTTGAAAGTCCAAATTTTGCTTAATATTGCGTGTTTGCGGTTCAATGTTGCCGTGATAGAAATCTTCTATGAATGGCATATGCATCACCATTAAAGCACAGTGTCAACCGGTGTGACTTCAGTTTCACCGGGCATACGATAGCCTATCGGTTTGCCCAAAACCTTAAATGCATCTTTCGGCAGAAACACATCCTCATACATTTCGCTGAACACAAGACGAACTATGTTTTCCGGACGAGGATGCAAGTATGCAATGGTAACTTCACTGGCAAATTCGATAAGAGCGAAACCAACGCGGGGACGCTTATTAGGGTTGATTTTAATAATTGAACCCATAGGAATGTGAGAGTATGCTCTGTCGCAAACAACGAACTCGTTTTCACCTAACTGTTTTTTGATTTCGGACGGGTTGGAAAGGTAGAAAATATGACCACCTTCAGCTATGAAATCTTCCATATAGCCGGGTTCGGTACATTCGAAAACAGCTTTTGCAAACGGATACGCAAGTGGATACTTCTCTGAGCGGTCAACCACTTCTGGCGGCAATTGATACTTTTCAAACAACTCGATCTTTATTTCCTTCTTGGTCTTTTCTTTTTTCATTGTATCATCCTTTCGGTATTATTCGGAATTGTGTGAATTCCTTTCATGAATATTTTACTAAAAATGAATTATAACGTCCACGCGTAAAAGCGCATGATCTTTAACGCGAATAACGAATTATGGCCGTCTATAGCGCACAAAAGAGATATCAACAAATACTTTTGCATTTAAAAACGACACTTTTGCACAATCGGCAAAAACGGTTGATAAAATATTCTTATATTGCTACAATGTAAAAAAATTATTGAAAGGCAGGTGGACAAAATGACAATGTATTATGTTACTTATTCAAAATCTTATATAAAATCAGATGTCGTTTTGTCCGCAATATAGCTATATTTATATAGAGATTATTTCGGAACTCCTCTGATTTTATTTCAGGGGAGTTTTTTGTTTGGAGAGATTACAATGTTATCATGGTGAGTGTTCATAACACAAGTGAACACTCACTTTTCTTTTTTTACATTTCCTCATAGTTAATATTTGTTATGTATCGAGCAGGTTTTGAGCCTGCTCTTTTTTGTTATGCCGTGAGATATTCCACTGCTACACCTTGTCTTGCTTCAAGGACTATATTTTCCTCTTTAACAGGATTTTCAATGACCCCGATGAAGCGATAATGGATTATGATTTTCTGTGTTTTGTTCTTACCTTTGTTATGGAATTTAATGAGAAATTACAACAGCTTCGAAAACAAAAAGAAATTACTCAAGAAGAACTTGCAGAAACGGTATTTTGGAAGCATCTTAGTCCGATTGGCAGAGAAATCATACAACAAGTTATTGATGCCTTTAATGATAATAGAGCTGAAATTATTGGCGTTATCTATCCCGATATGATTGATGACCAACTTAAATATCTTTTATTCCACGAAGCAAAAGTGCATAATAAAAAACTTGTGATTTTAGACAAGGAATGTGTTAATTTATCCGTTTATAAAAGTTTCATATGTAAACTTCGCTCCGAGCCTGAAGCCTGATATAAAGCTGTCGGCATTACTTGTAGTAGAAAACTCAATATAAGCACTTACATAGCTTTGAAACAGTTCCTTATCTTCACCGGTCAGTCTTGCGGTAAGCTGTTCTTCTTTCTCTGCAAGGCTACTCAATTTCTTCTTGAGTTTAGGTGTTAATTCTGAATTGACTTCTTGTGGCTCAATATTGCCATAATAGAAATCTTCAATGATATTTGACATTATGTATTCCTCCATATCTGGGGAAATATATTAGAGTACGAAGTATAGAATATGTATTGCCGAAGAACTACTTGTGTTATGAATACTCGTACCAGTTAAAAGAGATTACTTGAAAAAGTAGTCTCTTTTGTTTTTTATGAAACTAATCAGGACTTGAAGTAGGAGCGGTAGTGAATCGATGTCCAGTGGACATCGAGAGCCGCGAATGACCGAGGCTCGCAGGCCGAGAGTCAAGTCCTGTCACTCGGACCAGTTGAAAGAGATTACATGAGAAAGTAGTCCTTTTGTTTTTTATGAAACTAAATAAATCTTCAACAAAGCTTATAACTTAACAGTCAATATTTAAAGCCGCAATCTTTCAGGAGTGCGGCTTCTATTATGGCTTATAATTCTTATTCAACGGGATAAAAGCTTATTGCCTCTCCCCTTTTCCTTTCTTTTGCACCTTTTTAGGTGAAATTCCATAGACTTCTTTAAACTTTTTTGAAAAATAATTACTGTCCTCAAATCCGCAGCTCTCGGCAACCTGAGTAATATTCTGTCCTTCGGATGTTTTAAGAAGCTGTTCGGCATACTGAAGTCTTAAAGAATTAAGGTATTTTGAAAAACCGAGCCCTGTTTCTTTTTTGAAAATTCTTGAAAAATGCTCGGGACTTACAGAAAACTTTTTCGCAAGAGCTGAAAGCGTTATATCCGAAGAGAAATTTTCTCTGATAAAAGATACCGCCTGCTCAATGAGCTTGTTACCTTCATCAAGAGCAATGCAGGAATCAGCATTTCTCATAAGAAGATAAAATAAAGAATGTGTATGGCAGGAAATTATCTCATCAGAAAGCTTATCTTTAAGCCTGTATTCGGCTTCAATTTTACTGAAAGTCCTTTTTACTTCATCGGCTATAAAAGGATTTCTGTAGAGATATATACCCGAGGATATACTGGCTTTTACAGAGCACGGAATATATCGTTCAGCGCAGTTGATAAGTATCCTTGAATGGTTTCTGTTGTCATATTTGGTATGGTGAATTATACCGTCGGGAATTATCACAATATCTCCTGACCGAACATTGTAAACTTTGTCATCAATGATATAGGTACAATTGCCGTCCTCAAGAAAATATAACTCATAAAGGCCGTGATAGTGCGGCCACGAAGCACCCGTTTCTGCCACCCTTTTGCTTATACCGTGGTGAAAATAGAAATCTCCGTCAGGGTCAAATTTGATGTTATTCACTTCCTGCACCTTCTTTCTTTTTTGATAATATCATTGTGTATCAAAAAAGTCAAGAAAACTCTTTAAATTCGTCAAAATATTCAAGGAAAATATAACAAATTAGATGTATTATATTGTTAAAACTAATATAAAGGAGTAGTGTTTATGAAAAAGGGTACTAAAATAACAGTTGCGATTGTGGCGGTTTTGCTTGTTGTTGCAATTTGCGCAGGAGGATTTGTACTTTATAAAAGCTCACAAGGTATTTCTTATGATATTTCATCGATTGAAAAATTACAGAGTGATGTTGAAATCATTGCCGAAACCGAAGACAGTATTACCGTTAAAAAGAACAGCGACGGAGAATTCAAGGTGCTTATGTTCTCCGATACGCATCTCAAGGGTGACAAAGAGCTCGATAATATGACAATTACATATATGATCAAAAATATAACAGAACAAAATCCCGACCTTGTCATTTTAGGCGGCGACAATGTAACATACGGTTTCAATAAAAAGAGAAACATTCAACTTGCAGAGCTTTTTGAAAAGCTCGGTGTATATTGGGCTACCGTGCTCGGCAACCACGAGGGTGACGGCTTTATGTCCTATTCCAGAGAAAATGTTATAAAGCTGTTTTCTTCATATGACCACTGTCTTGTAAAAGAGGGCAAAACTGATGTTGACGGTTACGGTAACTGCACAATAAATATTCTCAACAGCGACGGTACACTCAAAGAGGTCTTCTTCCTTATGGATACAGGCGACTATATGACCGAAGAAAGCAAAGCAGAATACGGTGTTACTGAAGAAGGTGAAGTTTACGACGGTGTAAAGACATCTCAGGTGCAGTGGTACAAAGATAAACACGATGAGCTTACAGCTGAATACGGTAAATTTAAGTCCGTAGTCGTTATTCATATTCCTCCTTATCAGGCTGAAAAAGAATATGTTGAGGGAGATTTCCTTTACGGCGAAAAGAGAGAGGGTGTCTGCGAATCAGGCTTTGACTCAGGTCTCGTTGATGCTTTGTTAGAAAAAGACAGCACACAGGCAGTTTATTTCGGCCATGACCACGTAAATGATTTCGGCGTTATGTATGACGATATTCTTCTTTCATATATTCAGTCATCAGGCTACGGCGCATATAATATGCAAAGCAAGTTTGACTCCCCTGAAAACGAATGGATTCAGGGCTGCACAGTTCTGAACATCAAAGAAGACGGTACATACACTTACGAAAGAATATTCAATCATCAGTAAAGGAGATATAAAATGAAATATATCAACAACAAAGCCGAAGATGTAAAAATAGCTTATATAGGCGGCGGCTCAAGAGGCTGGGCATGGGGACTTATGAGCGACCTTGCAACCGCAGGTGATATGAGCGGCAGAGTCGAGCTTTATGATATCGACTTTGAAGCAGCTAAAGCCAATGAGGTTATCGGCAACAAATATAACTCTCTCCCCGACGCCACATCAAAATGGGAATATAAGGCAGTTGAAACTATCGGTGAAGCATTGACAGGTGCGGATTTTGTCATTATATCAATTCTTCCCGGCACATTTGATGAGATGGAAAGCGATGTTCACGCGCCCGAAGAATACGGAATTTATCAGTCTGTCGGTGACACAACAGGCCCTGGCGGTGTTGTCCGTGCTATGCGTACCCTGCCGATGTTTGAAGAAATCGCCGAAAACATAAAGAAGTATTCACCTGATGCATGGGTTATCAACTATACCAACCCTATGACTCTTTGTGTCAAAACTCTTTACAGAGTATTCCCCGAAATCAAGGCTTTCGGTTGTTGCCACGAAGTTTTCGGCACTCAGGATGTGCTCGCCAAAATGGCAAGTGTTCTGTTTAACGAAGATGTAAAAAGAAAAGAAATCAAAGTCAACCCCATAGGTGTAAACCACTTCACATGGCTGACAAAGGCAACATACAGAAACATTGACCTCTTCCCTTATTACAAAGAATTTTGCGAAAAATATAAAGACGGTTGCAAGGAATATGTTGATCCCGAGTGGCTTAAGAGTTTCCACGGCAACGCACACAAGGTTAAAATCGACCTTTTCCGTCGCTTTGGTTATATAGCAGCTGCAGGCGACAGACATCTTGCAGAGTTCTGTGAAGGCAAGTGGTATCTTGAGAATAATGACAGAGTTGAAGATATGCTCTTCCATCTTACACCCGTCTGGTCAAGAAAAGACGAGCTTAAAGAGAGACTTGCAAAAAGTCAGCGTCTTTTAAGCGGTGAAGAAGAGATCAGGCTCAAGCTGACAGGTGAAGAAGGCGTTAAACAAATGAGAGCAATTCTCGGCCTCGGAGATTTTGTAACAAATGTTAATCTCCCCAACCGCGGTCAGATTCCCAACCTGCCTCTCGGTGCTGTTGTTGAAACTAACGCTTCTTTCACATCAGGCACAGTTACTCCTGTAGTTGCAGGTGAAATTCCCAAGGAAATCTATCCTCTGATTTCACGCATCTGCACTCAGCAGGAGGTGCTCTCAGATGCTATTGCAGACAGAAACCTTGACAGAATCTTTGAGGTCTTTGCAAATGATCCTCTTGTTACCTGCTCACTCAGTGAAGCTAAAGAGCTCTTTGCAAAAATGGTAAACAACACAAAGACTTATCTCACCGACTATAATCTCGATTAATTATGAAATACATAACTTTATTAGTTGCAATTATTTCTGTGAATCTTCCCGTAATATCGCAAAAATACGGCCTTTCTGTCAAGCACGGCTTTATGATGAAAATGCTGTGTGCATTTATGTATCTGCTTACAGGTGCTCTTTCGGTATTTTCATTGAGTTCACTGACAGCTTATTCGGCTTTGATTCTCAGTGCACTGGTTGCAGGTTTTCTCGGAGACTTCTTTCTCGAGTATAAATCAAAGAAGCTTTTTCCCTTAGGCGCCGCTTTTTTTGCGATAGGACATATAGTTTACAGTTACACTTTCCTGTTTACAGGCGAAGAAAGAAGCTTATCTCACATTTGTGCAGTGTTGGGCATCACTGTTTTATTGACAGCGTTTGTTGTTCTTTTTGCAATAACAAAGCTGCAGCTTACAGGCAAAAAGAAAATGCTTCTTTTTTATGCACCTGTGCTGATTTTTGCTTTTGCCTGCGCTCTCGTCAGAGGCTTAGCCGCTATAGGTGCAGGCAACCTCGCCTTTGGATTATGCCTTATTTTCGGTGGTATTCTTTTCTTTGTGTCAGATATTATGATAGGTATGGGCAAGGGCGGATTTAATCGACCTGCATTTCTGCGTAATGCAGTTTCATACACTTATTTCGCAGCGCAGACACTTTTTGCGCTGAGCATATTATTTCAGTAACAGAGGTGATTGATATGAAAAAAGAATTTTTACCTGTGTTTCGTTTTGTCGTCTGCAGTGATTCGCATATCGACGGTGTCGGCAGCCCCGGATATCTCAGACTTAAAAAAGCTGTAGATTACTCTCTTGACTTTGCTTCTAAGGATAAAAGCTACAATAAAATTGACAAGCTCTTTATTGTCGGCGACATCACCAACAAAGGCCGCAAAAAAGAATTCGATGCCTTCAAGGAAATTTATGATTACGGTAAAGAAAACTCTGCAGAATTTTTATGCACCGTAGCAAAGGGTCACGACTCTATAACAATGGGAAAGAAATCTCTTGAATATTACAAGTCTCTGACAAATCAGGAGACAGACTTCCACGAAGTGATAGGCGGATTTCACTTTATAGGCATCTCAACAAGCAAACTGAAAAAGCACTTCAATTCTCCCTTTCAGAAAATGTGGCTTAAGAAAGAGCTTGATAAGGCTGTTGCAGATACTCCTGACAAGCCCATATTTGTTATGCACCATGAACACGTCAAATACACAGTTTACGGAAGCTATGACGAAGACGGTTGGGGAAAGATTCTCTTTGCCGATCTCTTAAAAAAATATCCCAACGTCGTTGATTTCTCAGGACATTCACACTATCCTGTAAATGACCCTCGTTCCGTCTGGCAGAAAGAATATACGGCTATCGGCACAGGCTCACTTAAATATACAGAGCTTACCGTTGACGGAATACAGAAAGTGCATCCCGCTTTCTATGAGGATTGTGCCAATTTCCTGATAGTTGAAGCCGATAAAGATAACAACCTGCGTGTTATCGGCATTGACTGCCTTGCGGAAGAAATTCTCTGCGAATATTATCTTGATAATCCTGCCGATAAAAGAAACCGTGATTTCACCTTCGATAAACAGCGCGGTCGCTCAATTGCTCCTGCATTCCCTGAAAATGCAGAAATTTCAATTGAAAACGAAGACGGTTTTTATTCGGCAGAGTACCCGAAAGCCATAAGCTCAGACTCGACTCCCGTTTTCATTTACAGAACTTATATAGAAACCGAAGACGGCAAAGCTGTGGCAGAAAGAAAAACTATCCCCACATATTATCTTTATAACGTCGAAGAGAGACTCACCGTTTGTCTTGGCAAGCTTCCGAAAGGAAGATATAAGGTTAAAATTCTTGCCGAAAACGCTTTAGGCAAGCAATCAGACTGTATAGAAAAAATATTTGAAATATAAAGGAGAAAATCAAATGGGAAAACTTAAAGACAAACTTCAGAAATTTACGGACAACCCTGATGTAGCCTTCAAAGAACAGGTCGGCTATGTTTCCGGTGTATTCGGCAACTGTATGGGTCAGGACTCTGTAAGTACATACACCGACCAGTTTATGTATGATTATATGGGTCTTAAATCTGGCCATATGGTAGCCATGAAGTCAACCACCACAGCAGTAAATATTCTTATTGCCCCTATCGTCGGCTTAATGCTTGACAACAACCGCTCAGGCAAGGGTAACGCAAGAAACTTTATGATGGCTTCTGCTATCCCCTTTACTCTTGCTTCAGTGCTCCTGTTTGTTGTACCATCAGGCTCACTGATGTTCAATCTTATATGGAGCTTTGTTCTTTACCTTGTTTTTAATATTGCAGACACCTTCTACGATGTTGCTTTGTCAACTCTTTCAGTACGAATGACACCCAATGCAAAATCAAGAAAGAACTTCTACACCGTCGCTCAGGTTGCTTCAACACTCGGCTCAATGTTCCCCGGCTGGCTTGTTCCCATTATCATTGAAGCTTACGGTGTCGACTACAACGCACAAAAGTGGGCATTCTTCTCGGTTGCACTTCTTTTCGGTATTATGGGCCTTATCACTATGCTTATACCCTCTATGACCCTTAAAGAGAGAAACATTGTGCTTCCTCCCAGGGATGACAAAAAAATCAAAATCGACTATAAGCTCATTCTTCTCAACAGACCTCTGCTTCTTCTTTGCCTTTGCAACTGCATTGAGTCCGTCAGAAGAGTATGCTACAATTCACTTCCCTTCTTCTATAAGCAAACCCTTAATAAATACGGTATGAAGGCTTATGTTGAAATGGGCTCATCAGCTCTTTCATATGCAGGTCTTTTCTCAGTACCCTTCCTCGGCAGAAAGCTCTCATCAAGAGATATAGTTGTTGCAGGCTATATGCTCACAGGTATCTGCTACATCCTGCTCGCCATTATGGGTTACGATAACCTCTGGGTGGTAGGTATCCTTATCGCTCTCGGCGGTCTTCCCAATGCAGGTATGAGTGCAGCTAAACGAGTGCTTCTTGCAGACTCAACAGACTATATGGAATGGAAGAGCTATAAAAAATACGGCGTTGCACAGCGTAACGAGGGTATGGTTTTCGCTTTCAGCACTATGGTATCAAGAATTTCCGACCTCTGGAAAGAGCTTCTTGTCAACGGCGGTCTTGCACTTATCGGCTATCAGAGCGCGCAGATGATTGACAATCAGATGGTTGAAGCTGTTCAGACTCCCGAGACCTTACACGGCATTTTCTTGCTTGTTGTTATTCCCGGTATCATTGGTAACTTTATCCCCGGTATCATCATGATGTTTGACAACTTTACAGGCAAGCGCAAGGAAAAGATTATGGCTGAGCTTGAAATCATCAGAGCTGAAGCTAAAGCGAAACTTGAAGAGACAGTATAACTGAGAGGTAAATATGAAAAGCCCCAAAAGAAATAATAAAAAAACCTCGTTGATTATCAGAGTAGTCAAAGGAATATTAATCACTCTGATTGTTCTTGCGGTTATTGTTTTCGGATTTTATAAGCTTATTACTCATCAATGGCGGGATGAACCCAAGACCTACGATACAACCAACCAATATATCACAGAGCTTGGCGATACTATGGTTTTGGCTCACCGTGCAGGCAGAAGACTTTTTCCCCAAGGCACAATGATGGCTTTTGAAGGTTGTATAAACTCTGAAACATTTAAAACTGATTTCTTTGAATTTGATGTGCGTATAACAAAAGATGATAAACTAATCATTCTTCACGACGACACTCTTGACGAAGTAAGTAATGCCATCGAGTATTTCGGAAAGGCAGAGAATTACCCAAAGAATTACACCTATGAAGAGCTTCGCAATCTTAATATGGGTGAATTTTTCAAAGATGCCGATGGCAAAATGCCTTACAAGGGACTTCGTGACAAGGAAATTCCCGATAATCTCAGAGTAGCAACTGCAGAAGAGGCTTTGACCTATGTTGAAAGCTCCGGCGGTTATTGTTACAGTATCGAAATCAAAGACAGCGGTGAAGCAGGATTAAAGGCTGCAGATATTCTTTACGGTATTTTGAGTGATATGAATCTGCTTGACAGAGTGATTGTCGCATCTTTCAACAAAGATGTAATTTTACATATTGAAGCAAATTATCCGGACCTATACCGCGCGGCTTATAATATGGAGGCAGCAAAGCTGTTCATTGATTCTATTTTCAATATTAACAGACCTGACGGATATTATAAATTCGATGTTTTGCAGGTGCCACCTGATAAATATGTAGCCAATATGGGCACTTCAAAGCTTGTAAATTATGCTCATAAAAATAATATTGCAGTTCAATACTGGACAATAAACGACACGGAAAAAATGTTGTTTTTACAGAATATCGGGGCTGACGGTATAATTACAGATACTCCCGATGTAGCATATGAAGTGTTCAGACAAGCCAATTGATAAATACAGTAATATTTCGGAGGAAACTAAAATGATACCAAAAAAATGGGGTCAGGGACAGCTTTTCGCATTCTCGGCTCTTGACGGCAAAAGCTATTTCGAAGATGATTTCACAGGCACATTATGTGGCGACAAAATCGGCGTAATATTTAACACAATCTGCCGAAGAACTCTTTACCTGGGTGATATGAATAAATATATCGCTCCCGAGCTTAAATGTGTAACCTCGGATATGATTTTATTGGAAACGCTTTTAGGTACATTCAGCATTATCTTTGCTGAAAGACATCTTATTGTGGGAGAATATGACGATATCCCCGGCGTTTATGTCAGTCTTGGCGGTGAATGTGAAATACTCAGAAAAGGTGATATTGAAATTCACAACACCGGTGACGGAGAATATACAGCTCTTTTAAAAAGAGACGGAAGATTTGCTTTCGCTTACGGTAAAAGTGAAAATGAGGTCACAGACCTTTGCGAAAAAGGCATAAAGCTTGATATTGAATCGCTCAAGGCAGAAAAAATAAAGCCTTATGAAAAAGCTCTGCCCGAGGATAATCAATATGCCGCTTTATATGCCAAGTGCATAAGCGTAATGAAAAGCCAGCTCTATTCCCCCGAGGGCAATATAAAGCGGATATGGTCAACGCCTGACAGACTGCCCCACAGAAATATGTGGCTGTGGGATTCTGTTTTTCACGCCATCGGTCACAGACATCTTGATGCAAAGCTTGCACAAGACCTTATTCTGGCTCTTTTTGATGTTCAGTGTAATAACGGCTTTATTCCTCATATGGCAAGACCCGACTATATTTCCGATATCACTCAGCCTCCCGTTATCGCCTGGGGTTCGTGGCTTGTATATGAAAAGAGTAAAGATAAAGATTTTCTGAGAGCAGTTTCAGAAAACAACAAAAAATTTCTTCTGTGGTGTCAGAACAATCGCAGAAAAGGCGAAAAAGAGCTTTATTCGTGGCATACAAACCCTGAACTGAATAACCGCTGTGATGAATCAGGTATGGATAACTCCCCGAGATTTGACACAGAAAGCGACCTGTATGCCATCGACTTTTGCTGCTATATGGCAAATGAAGTCCGTTTTATGAAAAGGATTGCCGACGAACTCTCAGACAAAGAAAATTCTGACTTCTTCGGCAGCTGGTACGAAAAAATCAAAGCTGACATAAACAACAATCTCTGGTGTGAATCTGATGGCTTTTATTACGATTTTGACATCACCGACAATTGCTTCAGCAAGGTGCAGTCAGTTTCTTCTTTCCTGCCGCTTTTTGCAGGCGTATGCAACGAAGAACAGTGTGAAAAGCTTCTCACTCACCTGATAAATCCCTCTGAGTTCGGCACTGAGTTCCCGATACCGACCATTTCAAAAAAAGATAAGACCTTCGGCTCCGATTTGTGGCGAGGCCCTGTATGGATAAATTATAACTATATGATTTCGGCAGGACTTGATGAATACGGACACAGCGACTTATCATCTGAGATAAAAGATAAAACTCTCAGTGTTGTCAACGAATGGTATAATCGCACCGGCACAGTATATGAATTTTATGACAGCGAAAACAGGACTCCCCCATTCTGCTTCAACAGAAAAGGCCCCATAGTTGAGCCCTATGATTTCAGAATAAAGTATCAGGCTATCAGAGATTACGGTTGGAGCATAACACTGGCTTTTGATATGATGAATTAAAAAAATCTCCTTTGGAAAACCAAAGGAGATTTAATTTTTTCAGCTTTCAAGACAAGATACAAGTGAGCTGTCTTCGAATAAGGTGTTGGCATTATATAAATACATCATATGGCTGAAATCATTCTCTTTAACTATGCTGTCAAGACTGTCAGTGAGATATCTCGGGTCTATAACAACAATTTTGTTAAAATAAGGTGTCAGCATCGGAATCATACAGTTAGCATATGAATCCTTAATCAGAAGCAGACTTCTTTTTGACGGCGATACTGTTGAAATTATAACCTTATCATAGTTGCCGCCAAGAAAGACCTCGTAATGATTTTTATTTTTCAGCTTATCTTTAAAAAACAGAGATGCCGTCTTGTCACCCGAAGATTCAAAATTCACCACATATGTGCCCTCTGATTTTTTCGGCACACATATTTCTATTTTGTCTTCTCTGTCGTGCACTCCCGATGTAGATGCCAATGTGCCTTCAAAGCTGTCCGAAACTTCATAGAAAGCGAATTTTTCATCTATTGACTTTTCATCTTTTTCAAGGCCCCACGAAAGTGCAATATCTTTAAAAAGAATATATGCTGCTCGGGTTGTCCAATGATGGTCAGTCTTATAATATAGCTGTGTATCCGCAGCAGCGCTCTTAAGCAGTTTTGCAGCTTCAGGCCAAAGTATACTGTCGTCATTGATAAGCTTATGAACATAACCGATAAGCTTTCTCTGATTTTCAAGCTCAAGATATTTCGGCAGATATTCCGAATAAATATAAGTTGAGTTCGGAACAAGAACAAAGGCCGTCTTAAAATTCTGATGTTTTTCTTTAAAACCAAGCACAGCATTGCCGATTGACTTGATTTGCTTTTTATCGAGGGGAGTCTGAGAATCAAAGAGATATCCGTTTTTGCCGATATAAACACCGTTTTCTTCGTTTTTACCGACGATACGGTCAGCAAAAGTTTTAAAGGCTATCATGCCGTCTCTGAAAGGGAACTGATCTGTAAGATAAGTTTCGAAGTCTTTCATAAAGCTACCGTTGACAACTGCATTGACTGAAAACTTAGGAAATTGGCTGAGGACTCTGTTTTCATTTTCTGAAAACTTGTTATCCTGTGCCAGCAGGTGAAGTCCTGAAACACCGAAGATTATCAGGCAAAAAAGCCATATGGCAATAAGGCTGATAATAGCACCTTTTTTCTTTAGACTGTTATATCTGAAATCGTAAAACTCTTCGTTTTCTTCCTCGTTTTCCTCGAGGAGAAAATCTTTATCATCTGTATTCATAGTTAAATCCTCGATTAAAATCTGAAATATAAGAAGGGATTATAGGTTTCACTGACAAGATAAGCAATGCACAAGACAAAAATCATCATATAGGCTATACTCTTTAATGTCTTGTATACTCTCGTTTCTTCTCGGGTTGATATGAGCTCAAATACGCCTACTGCACTGAGACTCATTGCAAAAATCGGGAAGAAATTCTCTTTTAAAAGATACATAGCCTGAGAGTCAACAAAGCTGCCCCCGAAACCTATAAGCGCGCCTATAAACTCTGTCGCCTGAGTCATATTCTCGCTTGAGAAGAACACCCAGCCGATCATCACTACAATAAGAGTGCCGATATGTCTTAAGATAACAGGTATCTTGTCAAGCCATTTGGCAAAGATATATTTTTCTGCTATAAGCAATACTCCGTAAAACATACCCCAGGCTATAAAGTTCCAGGCTGCACCGTGCCATAAGCCGGTCAGTGCCCACACAATAAGGGTATTGATTATAGTTCTTGCAAGACCCTTTCTGTTACCCCCGAGAGGAATATAAACATAGTCTCTGAACCAACTGCTAAGACTTATGTGCCATCTGCTCCAGAAGTCTTTGATACTCTTGGCTTTATAGGGATAATTAAAGTTCTGAACAAACTCAAAGCCCATCATTTTGCCAAGGCCCACAGCCATATCGCTGTAACCGCTGAAATCAAAATAAATCTGAAGTGTATAGCAGATTATGCAAATCCACGCAGTAACAACAGAAACATCTGCAAAGCCGTCAGCAGAAATGTCACTGTAAACAGCGCCGATAGTGTTGGCAAAAAGCACCTTCTTGCCGAGACCCCTTATGAAATAAATTATACCGTCATAAAAATTATCAATGGTAACAGTTCTCTCATTGAGCTGTTTTTCGATGTCTTTATACTGAACAATGGGGCCCGCAATAAGCTGAGGGAACATTGAAATATAAGCGGCGAAATTGACTAATTTAGTCTGTGCTCTCACCTGACCCTTATAAACATCAATAACATATGAAAGAATCTGGAATGTATAGAAAGAAATGCCGACAGGCAAAGGCAGACCCTCATATTCAAATTCAGTTCCGAATAAAGAATTGATATTTGAAACTATAAAGCCTGCATATTTGAAAAAGCCGAGCATAAACAAATTAAAGCACACGCCAAAAATCAGCAGGTATTTCATTTTCCTGCTGTTTCTGTGATTTTCCATATCAAGTCCGAGATGATAGTTAAAGAAAATGCTCAGGCACATGAGTACCATATAAACAGGCTCGCCCCATGCATAGAATATCAGACTCGCAATGCATAATATTAAATTTTTTCGTGAAATCTCTTTCTTTTCATCACCCGAAAAGCCCGGCATAAAATATAATATCAGGGTAACGGGAAAAAAGACAAAGAGAAATACAGCACTGCTGAAAACCATTATCGCACCTTAAAAATTCCTTTCGGATTGTCTTTCATTATCATATATATGACGTAACCAATGTCAGGGTATCTGCCCATTCATCACAGACAGCATAAAAGATAAAGCCCTTCTGATATATCAGGACATAATCCTTAAGCATTGCACTCTGTTCGGGAGCATAGCCTTCAAAAAGCACCTGCTTATCTTTTACTCTCTGTTCAATTTTTTCAGTGATATTATCAGCTTTGGCTCCCTCTTTAAGCTTTATTACCAACAGCTCTTCCACATTCATAACGGAATCGCTGGCATAATAAGCATAGGAGTCAATATCCTGAAATTCTATATCGAATTCTTCTTGTATTTTATTCTTTTCATATGATTTCAGATCTTCAATATTTATCTCTGCACTGACAGCATCAACAATGTCTTGGACAGTCTTGTCGCTGTACGGCTCTTCAAGTGAGATAAAAAATATAAAGCATATCAACAGTACAACACAAATGATTTCAAAAACTCTGTGTTTATTCATCCTACTATCCCCATCTCTTTGATGATAAATCTGAGCCAGTATTTTTCATAAAAAGCCTTTGAAAGATGGATTCCGTCACTGCCGTAACATTCGGGATGTGCTTTTAAAACCGATGAGCTGTCCATATACTCAACCTTAAGCTTTTTGCACATATCCTTCAGGCCATCGTTATATTCATCTATCATTCCGAAGCGTTTTGCCTTAGCAATTTTTCTGTCAACAGGGAATATACCGCTGATGATTATTCTTGTATCAGGCAATGCATCCTGAAGCTCCTCAACAAGTCCCGTATACATAGAAACATAATTTTTAAGATGTTTCTTATTGGTACCGATCATATTGACACCGTAATGAAGTATCAGCACGGGAGGGTTGATTTTTATAATCTTATTTACATTTCCGTCGAGATGATAAAGGCTCGCACTGACCTGGGTAATGAGATGATTTGAATTGAGAATATCATAAGCCTCAAGACCGTCCATAAGAGAGTCGCCCACAATATAAACATTTCTGAATACCTTTCTGTAGGTAGTCTTGCCGTTGTCAAGATTTTTGAGTGTATCTCTGATTTTCTGCTTTATTCCTGTGGGATCATTTCTTTTTTCTTCAGCGGTTTTGACATTTTTCTGAGCCTTTTTTACATCATATCCCGAAAGCATTTCTATAACTTCATGCCCCTGAGACAAATCATTTTTTGTTTCTTCGGCAGAGTACCTGGAAAGACCCATTATATTAAAAACCGGATAAAGCGACAACACGAGAATCAGAATTAAAATTAACAGTATTTTTTTCAACTTTTTTCACCTGAATTAAACTTATCTTAGTATATTATATATTATAAATTGAGTTTATATGACATAATACGACATATTTTCGCATTCTATTATAGTTTACATCTTTTTTAGCCGTAAATCAATAGAAAGTAGCTTCTTCAAGTGTAAAAAATATATTAACCTTATGCTATCTTTTCGTGTATTTTGTCATATGTTTCCTAATCTTGACTAAATAAGACAGAAATGATATTATAAAACCATAATTCATAAAAAGGAGTATTTGTATGACTGCAGATAAACTCAACTCTTTAGAACCCTTATTCGGATGTTGGTATGTGGAATCAAAGATTTCCGAGGGCAAGAACTCCAAATTTTATAAGGTCTATAAAACCGATGGCGACGAAAAACACTATATGGGTCTTAAAACCGTCAGATTTCCCTCAGGCGAACAGGAAATAAGCCATGTTATCGCCTCGGGCAAATATAACAACATTGATGAATATCTCGACAGACTTCAGGAAAAGGTTATACGTAATATGGGTATAATGCGTTCTCTTTCATATCATAATAATGTTGTCGCATTACATAATTTCACTGTAGTCAGAGAAGCCTCTTGTTTTTATCTTCTGACTCTCACCGAGCTTCTCAGCCCTCTCAATGAATATCTCACCTTTGAATCGGTGAGCAAAAACGACGTTGTGAATATCGGCAAAGATATATGCCGGGCAATTGATGCATTCAGAAGTAAAGGCATAATTCACCGCAACATAACACCTGAAAATATTTATGTTGATGCTTCGGGCAATTACAAGCTGGGTGATTTCGATGTTTATAACTATGATATGAGCACATCTGAAGCTTCCTTTTACAGAGCACCTGAGCTTTATAATAAAAATTATCTCAGCGATACATCTTCAGATATTTATTCTCTTGGTGTTGTGCTTTACAAACTTCTCAACAACAACCGTCTGCCGTTTCTTCCCGCCTACCCTGCTCCCATATCTCTTTCAGACAGAGAGCAGTCTTTTGCAAGATGTATGAGAGGCGAAGCTTTTCCGAAACCTGTCAATGCAGATTTCACACTGACAAATATAATTTCAAAAGCTACTTCATTCAGAGCCGATGAAAGATATGCTTCACCTTTAGCTATGCTTTCTCAGCTTGAGAATTATAACCCTTATCGGCAGAGTACACAAAATATTGCACCTCAGCAGGCAAGCTTTGAAATAGGCGGCAGCGGAATCAGATTTGACTCATATGAATATCCTCAGGAAGAAACATATGAAGAGGAAGAAGAAGCCGACGAAGTATATAATAACGAGCCGGAAGAAGAACAGCCGAAAAAGCGCTGGTATTTCCTCATTTTCGCATTGGTAATAGTTTTAGCTCTTGTCATTGCTTTAATCGTAAAACCCGGTTCAGACGGCAAGGATAAAACTACCACAGAGCAAACAATTGCAACTCTTGCTCCTCCTGCAAGTCTCCCGTCAACAACTGAGTCAACCACGGAAGAGACCACCACAGAAGAGTCAACTACTGAAGAATCCACCACCGAAGAAACAACCACAGAGACTACAACCGAATCAACAACCGAGTCAACTACTGAAGAATCAACTACTGAAGAATCAACTGAAGCCTATACAGAACCGACACTTGTCAGCACAAACCGCAAAAACGGTGACAAGTCCGATGACGGCAAAACCTTTATGAAAATCAGCAGTTATAATGTCGAAGAAATTCCCGATGACGAATTTTTCGACGAAGTTCTCATTACAATCGAAGATAATCTCGGAGAAAATCTTATGGGTACCAAGGTTTATCTTTATCAGATGTATGACTCCTCACTGATACAGAAAGTCAGCGCTAATATGACAGCTGAAATCAGTGAAGATTACGGCGGAGATATTCTATGCACAATCACTGTTGAAGATTCAGATTTCTATTACGAGCCTGAAAATTATCAGTATTTCCTCTGCTTTGAGGAGGGTGCCATAGTTTCTGACACTGTTATCACTCTGCCCTTGCAGATAAGAATTGAACAAAAATTTTAAATATTGATTTACACAGACAGGACCTACCGTCAGGCAGTCCTGTCTTGTTTTTATTTAAGTCAGCGGTAAGGGCGAGAGGCGGCTCCATTTAAATCGCCAAGCGATTTAACGGCTACTTTCAGTAGCCGACCCGAACTTAGTTCGGGTATGGAGCCGCCGTCCACCTGCAGCACAAACAAAAAATCAGGAAGCACGAGGCTTCCTGAAAGTTTATTTATCTCTGTTCTTTTTAGGTTTGAATTTCTTGATTACAATGACACCTGCAACTATAAAAGCCACACCAACAGCACCATTTATAAACCAAGTAAGTAAAAACGGTATTGTCATACCGGTAGCACCTAAAGGTACATTACCCATCATCAGCAAGCCTGCAAAGACACTCACAACTCTGTATACACCGAGCACAATCAGCAATATACCGCCAATCCAACCGTATCTTTTAAAGAACGGTGCCAGCTTAGAGGGCAGCGTCTCAATCCAACCGTAGAACTTATCAAAAGGGTCGGAAGTCTTTGCCTCCTGAGAGAAAAACACATCTTCATTATCATTGAGAAGAAAATCTGTTGTGACACCGAAAACCTCAGCAAGTCCCTTAAGTTTGGTAATTTCAGGCAAGGCTTCACCTGTTTCCCATTTGCTGACCGCCTGTCTTGACACACCTAATTTTTCTGCAAGCTCTTCCTGAGAAAGGCATTTCAGTTTTCTTTGATTAAAAATCTTTTCATGAAGTTTCATTTCAACTTCCTCCTTTTTTATTTAGCAAAAGCATAACACAAAGCATTCAAAAGTGCTATAAAGTCAGCCTTGCAATTACGCAACCACCGGTTGCAAAAGGAGTTTTTCAGTTTTTATAGTGTTCCTTGAGCCTCTGATATTCTTCTTCTGTGATTTCAACGATACCGCCATGCTTAAAGCCGTAAGGGAATGAGAAGCTCTCTTTAGCCATTGAGAAATTACTGTCGCCGGGTTTAGGTGAAACAAAAGGTACATAGCCCATTTTTGCCTTTTCACAGCCGAAAAAGTCAATCATAAGACACCATCTGCCGTCAGGTAAAACAATGGTCGTCGGTGCCTCATAACTGCCTGCATTGCCGAGTGAAGCCATATATTTTTCAAAATCTTCATCATGCTTATAAGGGCCGTAAAGATTATCGGAGGTGGCATGCATATTCATCGGCGGATGTTCGGCATTTTTATAGAACATATGATATGTTCCGTCGATTTTTCTTATGTGGGTATCGAGAATTTCGTTGTCTTTGGTGAAAAACAGTTTAGGCTCTGAGAATGTCTCAAAGTCTTTGGTAACACTGCAATAGATTGACATATGGCTGTAATCGTCTTCAGCTACCGTTGAGCCCCAATAGATAAGATACTCCCCTGTTTCTTCTTCATAATACACCTCGGGCGCCCACATACAGCCAAAGTTTGGCGTACCTATCGAAGCGAGGATTTCTTCTGAAAAATTGATAAGGTCGGGAGTCTTCCACATTCTCAGACACTTACTGCCGGTACGGTTGACTATTTTCCAGTTTACATTATAATTTTCATCATAGCGATTTGCTATACACTCATCGGTGGTGAGTATAACGAAGCCGAAATGTGTTCTGACAATTTCGATATCACGGCAGCCCTTGAAACTTTTTTCTGCTGTGAGAATAGGCAGACCGCCGTTTAACTGTTCCCAGTTGAAACCGTCACGGCTGACAGCAAAATAAACCTGTTCTCCGTCGGGAGTGATTTTTTCTTTAAAGTGAGTGAATAAGTATGGCATAGTTGTTTTTTCCTCCTTTTTAATGCAAAAAAAAGTTGCAATTCATGGCGAAGCCAATTCATGACCGTCAGGTCAATTCATTCATGCTCCGTCAAGAGAATATCGAGTTGCGAAGCAACATGTCGAGCAAACGAAGTTTGCATATCGACACAGCAAGTATATCATAATTTATCTTTCATTACAACAAAAACACCTTGAAAAATTCTCAGACTTGTAGTACAATTCTATCATAAACCGTAAAGGAGAAAACACTATGCTCGAATATAACGAATATAATCAAAACGGCGAAAGACTCATCTGCGAAATGGGTAAAAAACACGCCGATATGCTTATGACTATCAAGGTCAAAAAATTCAAAGAGGGCGAAACTATCACTGTCCTCGACAATGCTAACGAAACAGCTTTTCTTATCCTCAGAGGTGAAGCCGAAATTACTTGGCAAGGTACCACAGAAACAATGAAGCGCAGCGGACCTTTTGAAAAGACCCCTTATTGTCTCCACGTGCCCCGCAACGTTGAGGTATCAATCACAGCCAAAGAGGGCACTGAAATTCTCATTCAGCAGACCGATAACGATAAGGACTTTGCTCCCGTTTTCTATAAACCCGAAGATATCCTCTATCAGGAATTCGGCAAGGGTCAGTGGGGCGGCACAGGTCACAGAATATGCTCAACTGTTTTCGACTATGACAATGCGCCCTATTCAAATATGGTCCTCGGCGAGGTTTTCAATCAGCCGGGCAAATGGTCAAGCTATCCCCCACATCATCATCCTCAGCCTGAGGTGTATTACTATCAGTTCGATAAGCCTCAGGGCTTCGGTGCTTGCTTTATCGGTGACGATGTTTATAAGAGTGTTGAAGGCTCAGCTTCATACATCACCGACGGCAACGACCACCATCAGGTTGTAGCTCCCGGTTATGAGATGTGCTATGTTTGGATGATAAGACATCTTCCCGATGACCCCTGGTATAAGACAACACGTTTCTATGCCAAAGAGCACGAGTGGCTCGCTTCTTCCAACTGATGCAGACTCTCAGTGAAGCTCTCGACAAGCTTCAGACCTCAAAGTTCCGCAGTTCTTTCCACCTGAGCGAAAAGGATAAATCCTATATCCGTGACAAAGGCATGGACACCATAAGGCTTCACGCGATCGATTTTATCCGTAGTCGTCTTGCACCCGAGGTTATACCCAACGACGGCAAACAGACACCTATGAGAGGTCACCCTGTTTTTGTGGCTCAGCACGCAACTGCCTGTTGCTGTCGAGGTTGCCTTTATAAGTGGTATAAGGTAAAACCCGGCAAGGCCTTAACCGATGAGCAGACAGAGAAAATCGTGAATCTCATTATGGCGTGGATTGAGAGAGAAATGCAGAGTGCATAATAAAAGCAATTTAAATCAAAGCAAATAAAAAGCAGGTCACTTCCGATTTGGTAGTGACCTGTTGATTTTTTCGCTCGCCGTGTGGAATTCTTTTTGCTGTCGCGCAAAAAGAATCAAAATCGCGATGCTATTTCTTATTTAAACGGGAACATTTTTCTGAATCTCTTTTGCCACTTGACAAGATAAATCGTCACCATCATAGTCAGCAATTTATCAAACATAGCAAAAGTCACATTACCAAGCACCAACAGTATAGGCAGTGCATACTCCACCCACCAATCTGTCTCACCCTCTATGCCTAAAAGCTCAGCCATAGGCATACCGAAAACCTTTACCATTATAAATCCCGCCAATAAAACTTCGGCATTAAAGACAATGAATTTGATTATATACTCGAGTACCCTTGGCATTTTTGCGCCCTCGAGAAGACACTTTATCACGGGGTAATTGCCGAAGAAACAAAGATAAAACACTGCCGCTTCTTTGTTTGGCAGAAGTATAAGACTCAAAAGGGATACGGCAACGAATATGCCTGTCGCCCATTTTTTATCAAGCTCGATTATGGTGAACATTATGAGTATCCCTGCAAAAGCAGGGAGCGCATATGTCCAAAGTCCCATAACCGTAGGGAGCATCAGCACCACGGATAAAGCTGCCGTCATACCGCCTATTGCGGTTTTTGCACTCTGACTCATAAAATAACTCCTTTAAACATTTGCCGAAAGGCAAATATATCACTCCTTGTTGCTTCAGCAACAAGGAATACAGTCTCCGCCCATACATTCGCAGCAACAGTCGGCACATAACAAACCCTGACATATACTGCAGCCGTCACAATCTGAATTTGATGAATTGTGTCTTGAAGAAGTTCTGAAACCGCCTGTGCGCTGTCTGCTTAAATTTTCAAATGCGTGGCGGTATTCTGCATTGGTGGGCTCCATATTATGAGCTGTAGCAAAATATGTGAATGCCTGATCTGTCCAGCCTCTCTGATAATTAATCTGACCTTTGAGATAATACCACTGTGCGTCACGGACATTCTGAGGCATAGTTTCGAGTATCTGCTCTGCTGAATCGAGTGCGCCTCTTCTCATAAGCTCTCTGACCTGAGAATAGTCATTGAATGAACCGCCTGCACTGCCGTAACTGTTTGCAGTACCGTTCATAATGGCATCGTAAGCCTCATTGATTTCCTGCATTTTTTCGTTGGCTGTTTCAGCTAAAGGGGTGCCTATATAATTATCGGGGTGGTATTTTTTTGCAAGCTCCCTGTATTTTGCTTTAACCTGGTCTTTACCTGCATTTCTCGGCAATCCGAGAACTTCATACGGATCTCTCATATTAATCTTTTCCTTTCGTCTTTTTCTCTTTATTTTCACCGTTTTGTATTCTGTCGAGACTTTTATGCATACCCTCATAGATTATGTTTTCCATAATCGGCGAGAGAGTTTTATTCTCTATGTTTTCATAGGCACTTATAAAAACATCGCTGCTCATATTTATTGTGCCTGTGATTTCATTTTTGATATCATCACTAAGCTCAGCATTTCTCAGGCCGTATTTATTGACAAAAACATTATAACTGCCTGACCTGATATCTTTTTCAATATCATCGAATGCATCTGTCAGATAAACCCACTTGCCTATTCCGTAACCGAAACGGTAGATGTTTTTATCAGGGTCGTTGATATTATATACTGTTATTCTGCCGAGAGCCTCAGCACTGTTATGCGCCGCTTCATCAGTTAAAGCAGAATTTTTGCCTTCGGTCTCTGACTGTCTCAACATACATTCTTCGATTATCAGAGCAATTTCACGATACATCTTTTTTGCTTTTTTATATTTGAGTGTTGCCCAAGGGAGAATCATATACATCAAAATCTTTTTGACTACACTGCCGTCGGCTATATTGTCTCTGACTTTATGATAAAACAACATCATAGATATGGCTGCTGCATATTTTAATTCTTCAGCACTGCTGCAGCAATAATTGCATTTTTTTGTCGGATTAAAAGGACAGCGACCACCTTCAAACCTCGGCAGGGTACCTATAAAAGAAAGTCTTGCAAGAAGCAGAAAGGTTATATCATAACTAAGAGTCAGCCTTGACAAAACACCGAAGTATCTGCCCATTGCTTTGCAGAGGGAACAATATAATCCTCTGTAGGTTTCATACTCTTTTATTTTCATTTCAGGTTTATCGGTTTTAACATAACCAAACATAGCTGACCTCTCGGAATATATGTAATAAATTTTATTATACACCAAATCATTGCCATTGTAAACCATAATAAGCTTTCAACCTTAAAATTAAATAAGTTGTTGATTATTTCATTTTTTTGTATTATAATGAAACGGTATAAAAATCCCGGAGGTTAAAACTATGGCTATTATAAGAAAAGATGCATACTTCCTTTCCTCAACAGGAGTTAATAAAATCCACTGCCGTTTATGGCAAGACGACGAGAAAGAGCCTAAAGCTGTTTTTCAGATTACTCACGGCGTTTCAGAACACATTGAAAGATATGACGAATTCGCTTGTTTCCTCGCTGAAGCAGGTTATGTGGTCTGCGGTCACGACCATATCGGTCACGGCAAAAGTGTTGAGTGTCTTGACGATTTAGGTTTCACCGCTGAAGAAGACGGTGACCTTCGTATGATTGACGATATGCACATTCTTTACTCAATTATGCATAAGAGATATCCCACTCTCCCCTATTATCTTTTCGGTCACAGTATGGGATCTTTCTGTGCAAGAGTTTATGCAACCAGCTTCTGGAACGAACTTTCAGGTCTTATTCTCTGCGGCACAGGTGAACTTCCCTCTGCGGCAGTTGTATTAGAAGAGCCCGTAAAGTTCCTTTGCAAAAAGTTAGGCGCAAGAGCATCTGTTCCATCCTCACTGCTTGATAAGATGCAAACTCTCTTTATGAAAGACGCCAAGACAAGCAAAGACTGGCTTTCAAGAAACGAAGAGAATGTTCAGAGCTATATTAACGATCCTCTCTGCGGTGCCGACTTCAAAATGGCTCTTGTGCGCGATTTGCTTTCAATTGCCAACTCAGCCTGCACAAGCGAATGGGCATCACTCATTCCTCCGACTCTTCCTATCCTTCTCGTTTCAGGTGCTAACGACCCCGTCGGTATGAACGGCAAGGGTGTTATCAATGTCTGTGACAATCTCGAGGATGCAGGTCACGAACCCACTTGTTATCTTTATCCCTGTGACAGACACGAAATTCTCTTTGAGGATGACAGAGAAAAAATCTTTAGTGATATTCTCGAGTGGCTTGAGAGATAAACCTCAGACTAAAATCACATATTTCAGGCGGGCAGTTTTTCTGTCCGCTTTTTAATTTTGTGCCGACACCTGCCTGCGGCTCCGTGAAATCGCGAAAGCGATTTCCGAGGGCGCTTCGCGCCCTCGCGCCGTAAACGGCGACGGAGCCGCCCGCCGCCGACTAAAATTTCACCATACCCCTTTCACTTTTTTCTATAATGTGATATAATATATTTGTTAACCAAAATTCAAGGGGGATTAATATGTTCAACACCGAAAAAGTAACAGCTGAAGTTATTCAGTGGATTAAAGATTGGTTTGAAGAAAACGGAAAAAACTGCAATGCGGTCCTCGGTATATCAGGTGGAAAAGACTCAAGCATTGTTGCCGCTCTTTGTGTTGAAGCTCTTGGCCAAGACAGAGTTTACGGCATACTTATGCCAAACGGAGTGCAGTCAGACATTGACGATTCACTCAAGCTTGTAAAGCATCTCGGCATAAAATATTATATCTGCAATATCAAAGATGCCTACGATTCAACAGTCAAATCTCTCATCGACAGCGGAATTGAAATAAGCGAGCAGACAAAAATCAATCTTGCTCCGAGATTGCGTATGACTACAGTGTATGCTTTTTCACAAAGCCTCAACGGAAGAGTTGCTAACACCTGCAATCTTTCGGAAGACTGGGTCGGTTATTCCACCCGATACGGTGATGCAGCAGGCGACTTCAGTCCTCTTGCAGGTCTGACTGTGCAGGAGGTCAAAGAAATCGGTAAATATCTCGGTCTGCCTATAGACCTTGTTGACAAAACACCCTCTGACGGTCTCTGCGGTTCCACCGATGAAGATAAATTAGGCTTTACCTATGCCGTGCTCGATAAATATATCCGCACGGGAGTCTGTGAAGATGAGGCAACAAAAAAGCGCATCGACTATCTCAATAAGCTCAACGCATTCAAGCTCAAACCCATTCCCGGATATTTTCCTGACAAAAACTTATTATAATAAAAAGGGGATTTTAAAATGGCTAAATTTTCAATCAAGACAATAACAGACGAAATAAAAGGCCACTGGCACACTCCCTCTGAGGGCAAATATATTTCATATAAGGAATTCGTTTCCTACTCCGTCGGTGGCATCGGCGTCAACACCATAAATGCACTTTTCGGATATGTTGGCTTATCTGCCAACTGTCTGCTTTTAGGTTCAGCATATGGCATCGCGCCTATGGACCTTGCTCTTATGTCGCTAATAATGAACATACTTAATCTCATCAAGACACCTTTTATCAGTATGCTCATTGACAACACAAACACAAAACACGGCAAATTCCGTCCTTATCTGCTTTATACAGGTCTTCCTGCCGCTATTCTTCTGACTGCAATGGCATTTGTACCAACTGAAATAAACTATACACTCAAGTGCGTTATTCTCAGTGTGATTTATTTCTGTCTGATGATTTTCCAATCACTTTATGCTCTTGCTTTCACCTCTCTCGCTCAGGTATTGACACCCAACTCTCAGGAAAGAACATCTCTTCTTTCTGTCAGTCAGTTTATCTATAGCCTCGGCCCTTCTATTGTCAATATTCTTCTTCCCGTTCTTGCGGGACTTTTCGACGGCGGAATGACAGGTTTCGCAGCATATAGAGTCCTTTTCCCGATATTTTCAATCGTCGGCGTACTTCTTGCAATGATAACCTTCAAGGGTACTCAGGAAAAAATAATCGTTCCTAAAGATTATGTTGCCAAAGTTAAATTCACCGATGGCATCAAAGAAATGAAAAATAACAAATATTTCTGGCTCATTACTTTCTACAATGTCCTCGGCTGTATGAAATACGGTATCGGCAGTATACTCGCCTGGTACTGCATCTATGCTATAAAAAGCGACTCTGCTCTTGGCATTATGAATGCTGTTATAGGCACCGCTTCTGTACCCGGCATGCTTTTAGCGCCTTTGCTTGCTAACAAAATCGGCAAGAGAAACTGTCTGCTTGCATTCAATATTATCAGAAGTATTTTCTGCGTGCTTATGTTCTTCACTTCAAATTCCCCCATAATTTTCCTTGCTTCTCTTTATCTTGCTACTCTTGCAGTGGGTGGCGACGGAGTTATCACCGGCTCAATCACTGCCGACGTTTTTGACTATCAGCAATGGAAAACAGGCAAACGTCTTGAAGGCTTCATCACTCAGTTCAGCGGTATGCTTGTGACTGCAGCATCTATGGTGACCGCTCTGATAAATCCCTGGTTCTATGAACGTCTCGGACTCGGCAACGATTACAGTGTACTTTATGAAGAAAGCATAAGAACACCGATTTTTAATGTTCTTATCATCACATCACTTATCAGCTGCCTGCTCTGTATAGTTCCTATGCTCTTCTATAATATGAACGACAAAAAAATGTCAGAAATTATCGCAGAGCTCAAAGAGAGAGCTGAAACAGAATAAAACAAAAAAGCGGTCACGGATAAAAATCCGTGACCTCTTTTTTAGTTAAATATCATTAATATCATAAGGTGTTCTCTGATAAACGAAATAGTTGAGCCAATTGGTAAACATAAGTGTTCCGACATTGCGCCAGGTTATAATCGGTTTTTTTGTCGGGTCGTCATCAGGAAAATAATTGTAAGGCACTTTGATATCAAGACCTTTTTCCTTGTCTCGGAAATATTCCTTAGCAAGAGTGTCAGCATCATATTCACTGTGGCCCGTTGCATAGAAATTACGGCACTCAAGATCTGAAACAAGATGGATGCCTGCCTGCTCAGAATATGAGAGGATCTGCAAATCTTTGCAAAGAGCAACATCATCAAACTTTATATCTGTATGTCTTGAATGGGGCACAAAATAAGTCTCGTCAAAGCCTCTCATCAAGGGGTGATAAAGATCAAGAGGTCTGTGTGGGAATACACCGAACATCTTTTCAGGAAGCACATATTTAGGTATTCCGTGATGATAATAAAGACCTGCCTGAGCACCCCAGCAGATATGAAAAGTGGAATAAACATTGGTCTTTGTCCACTCAAAAATCTGACAAAGTTCTTCCCAATAGTCAACCTCTTCAAAATTCATAAGCTCAACAGGTGCACCTGTAATAATCATACCGTCGTATTTTCTGTGCTTGATCATATCAAATGTATAATAAAACTTGCTCAGGTGACTCTGTGATGTATTTTTTGACTGATGTGTTGCCATCTGTAAAAACTCAACATCAACCTGCAACGGTGTGTTACCGAGAAGACGCAGAAGCTGAGTTTCGGTAACTATCTTTGTGGGCATAAGATTGAGAATCAATATTTTAAGGGGACGTATATCCTGACTCTGAGCTCGCGATTCCGTCATAACAAATATGTTTTCCTGCTCAAGCATTTCTCTTGCAGGGAGTCTGTCATCTATTTTAATAGGCATATCATTCACCTCTTCACTGTTATTGCTTCAGTATAACAAATATAATCATCTTTTGCAACTCTTACATAAGAGTCTCATCATAAATTGCTCTGATTCCGCCAATGCACTTCGGTCTTGTTCTTGCAAAAGTAACATTTGCAAATCCGATTTTATTTCCGCTGAGTCTCACGGGTACTGCGACATGCTTTAAATGCATACCGATTAAAGTCGAACCTATATCCATGCCTGCATCGGCCTTGATAAACTCAACAGCAACAGGACTTTCAAAGCTTTTGTAACAAGTTGTAGCAAAGCTTCCGCCTGCTTTTGGCTGAGGTATAACATTGACAATTTCGAGACAATATTTTTCTGCATATTCTCTTTCGACTATAATAGCTCTGTTAAGGTGCTCACAGCACTGAGCAGCAAGATAAATACCTTTTTCTCTGAGCACGGGATAGATACCCTCAAAAACGGCTTCTGCAACTTCCAGAGAAGATCCGTGACCGATTTCGCTGCCGACAATTTCGCTTGAAGAGCAACCCACTACAAGGATATTGCCCTTTTTAAGATCCGCTTTTTCAACAAGCTCTTTTATGAGCTTTTCGACTTCTGCTGTTATATTTTTCATATTTTCACCTACTTTATTTAACTCATTAAGTTTAGCAGAAAACTATAATTTTTGCAATATATAATTAAAGAAAACACTGCTGTAATTTGCGGTTCTTCGGCGGCTCCGTCGCCGTGAACGGCGCGCAGAAGCCCCTGGGCTTCTGCAGACTGGGACTTTCAGTCGCAGTCACGGAGCCGCCTCCCCGCCTTTTCCGCAAATTTATTTTTAACCCTGCAATTCAATTTTAATTTTTTTATTGACAAACTGCCACTGTTTTTGATTAAATATAGATATAATCCAAAGGAGGAATTATTATGAAAAAACTTATATCTCTGGCTTTGTGTGTTATTCTTTGTTTTTCAGCTCTGATTATCACAGCAAGCGCAGAAAACGACTACACCATAGTTTCGCCTTACAGTGAGGTAATATGGGACGGAGACAATGCCTGGGGTGCATATAAAGGTACTCTGCACTCTCATTCAACTTACAGTGATGCTGATGTGGACCTTGCCACCATGGTTAAAGAATACTATAATCAGGATTATGACTTTTTAGCCAACACTGATCACGGCATTACAGGCGTTGAATGGAATAGAAAACAGCCTACACTTCTGCTTTATGCTTATCAGAAGCTTTCAGGCAAAACTGTTGCTCACCTGACAGACGAAGAATTCGAAGCTATCACCACCGGTACATATCCTCTCTATGACGGCAGTATACGAGGAAAGAAGATGACCTGTGTCACTGGTGGAAATGAACTCAACAATCTGACTCTCACCAAAAGCCACGTCAATGCATTCTATCTCCCCGAGGGCAAAGGCAACGGCTTTGGCGGTGTGGAAAACGGATTTGAAAAAGCTGTAAAATTCACAGAAAAGAACGGCGGCCTTTCCATTATCAATCATCCCGGCGATTGGTTAGAGAGTAACAATGATATTTCTCAGGTCAGCAAAAAAGAAAACATCGAGTTCTTCAGCGACATACTTCTCAGATATGACTCCTGCCTAGGTATGGAAGTTTTCAACGAAAAGAACAGTGTTACCCCCTTCGACAGAATACTCTGGGACAATCTTTTGATGTACACTCTTCCCTACGGTAAAAATGTCATCGGCTTCAGCAACACTGATGCCCATGTTATTGAAAATATCGACAGTTCTTTCAGCATCTTTATGATGGAAGATAACACCGACGAAAACATCAGAAAAACTATGCAGTCGGGTGCATCTTTCCTTGTTACAAGATCTTTGAGACGCGGCAACAGCATTATCGGTCCCGAAAAGCCCTTTGATGTCAGAAACGAAAACATTCCTTATCCCCTTTTCACAAAGGTCAGTGTTGACGGTCATAAGATAACCGTTAATGCACAGGATGCACACACTATTCAGTTTATCGCTGACGGCAAGGTTATTTATAAGAGCACCGTGCCCTGCGAGGAAGTAACTCTCGACCTTGACACTATAGAGGGTGCAGAGAATTTCAGTTATGTCAGAGCCGAGGCCTTCGGCGACGGCGGTCTTTGTCTGACTCAGGCCCTTGTTATAGACAATGGTTCAGAGCCGCTTAAATATCAAAACGAAAACGACTTTGCTTCTTTAGTCGAGAAATTCGTATTCCTGCTCAAAAGTTCACGCATATGGACAATAATCATTGAGCTTTACAGAATGACCAAATAACATATTAAAACAAATAAAAGGGGCTGTCCCATAGGACAGTCCCTTTTATTTTAGGAGTTTTAAATGAAAATAGAAAAGTTTTTATTCAGCGATTGAGTTTCTCTTAGCGTTGAGCTCGTCGAGAATCTTTTTATAGCTTTCATTTGTAATTTCATATTTGAGCATGGGAATAATTGAAATGAAGCAAGTGATAGCAGCAGGAATAGTAATGAGGAAGAACATACCGAAACGGAAGGGTTCAAACTCAGGAGCAGTAGCAAAGAGGAAATCCTCTTTAGGTGAAGCTGCAAGAGCCTCGTTACAAGCAGCAACAGCGTCACCGCTGAAGCCTACAGCTGCAAATACGATACCCTGAATAAATGATGATACACCCGCGCCGAGCTTGGTGATGAAGCTCTGGCCTGAGAAGAATACACCGTCAGGACGGTAACCTGTATGATATTCATCGTAGTCAACACAGTCAGCAATCATAATAGACTGAATAACTGATGAAGCACCTACGCCTGCGCCTGCAACTGCAAAGAGAACAGCCATAATTGCAAGCCAATGAGGCTTATAAAGACCTGTACCATCAATAAGGTAGATAACAAAGAGAAGAATGAAAGGTACAGCACCTACGATACTTGTAACATTATAAACCTTTTTCTTTTCCATCTTTTCGCACAACTTAGGTATGATAGCCATAGAGCCGAACTGACCAAGGAACATCGGACCGCCAAGAATAGCCATATAAAGCATATAGTCCTGACCGTCACCGCCATTATCACCGTAGTAGTATGAAAGAAGTGTCATAGCAACAAGACCGAGAATCTGAATGGGAGCCTTGATAACACCTGAGATAAGAATTCTTCTGAAAGGCATACAGCCCCACATAATCTTAACATTATCGATGAAGCCCTTTGCGTCATCTGAAGGCTGCTTAACTCTTTCTTTAGTGTATGCAGCACACTGGAAAGCAATAGTACCGAGAACAGTCAATACAACAGTAACAGCGATGAAGCCGTACTGAAGACCCTTAGCCTGAGTCATACCGCTATCTGTAAACATCTGACCGACAGCCTGAGAAACAGGCACAATGGCAACCATAATGATAGCTGAGCCTACACCGCCTACAATACGTGCCCAACCGAGAAGCTTTGAACGGTCTGTATCACTCTCTGTCATAAGTGCTGTGATGCCCCAGATGGGAATATCACCGGCAGTATAAGTCATACCCCAGAGTATGTAAGAAATACCGGCCCAGGCAATAATAAGAGCATTTGTTGAAGCTGAGTTTGCACTTGAATATTGGCCGTTGATAAATGTGAGGATGGTGGTTATCATAATTATGCCGGGAACAAAGAAAAGATAAGGACGACATTTGCCCCACTTTGTTCGTGTACGGTCGACGATTGTGCCCATCATAGGGTCATTGATTGCGTCCCATACACGTGCAACACCCATAATGATACTTATGGCCATTGCAGGCAGGAAGATAACGCTCTGGAAGTAGAAAGCCATACCTGTACCGATGATGTTATAGATCATATTCTGACCCATAAGTCCCATAAGGTACATGTTACGTTCTTTTTTTGTGTAAGTATTCATAACAGTCTCCTTTTTCTCAGCAGAGCTTATTTTTTATGCCCTGCCACATGTAGTTATTATATCATATTTCAGACAAATAAGGTTATAGAAAAATAAGGATTATATTTGGTTATATTGACGAAAAATATTAAAATTAATATAATAGACAAAATCAAAAATCAATAACATTTTTTGATTTTGGTCTTGACCGAAAGTCAAATATATTGTATTATAATTAGTGAATCAAAAACTACTCATTTACATATATTGACAAGTTAAAGAGAAAGGAAAAAAATAAATGGAAAATGTTTTTTCAGGTGAAATATTGAATATCACCCCTTTTAAAAAAGGCTTTGTTTTTGCCACGAAAGGCACAACTCCCGACGGAAGATTAAAGGCTAATTTTTACGGCTACGATGCTATAAATGATAAATTCACTCATATCAAAAAATCAGTTTATCTTAAAATAAAATTCGGATATGAATATGAAGAAATTGCATCTCAGCTCGGTGACTATGTTTCCTGCGATGTAGGAATTCTCAACGACAACCGCATTATGGCTATATTCCCTAACGGTGAATATAATATTTTCAATACAGACGGTTCACTCAATGTTTCTTCACTTCTGACATATCACGGTTCACCCGTTTGTGATATTGCTGTTGACGGTGCATATGTCTGGTGTGCAGTACCCGGTGAAAACGCAATCATCAAATACTCCCCCCGTGAAGGCAGAATTCTGCTTCGTGTCGGCGGTGGTGAAGCCACAGCTTTTGAAAATCCCTGCGCAGTCACTTTAAACGGCAGCACACTTTACATCTGTAACCAGTCTTCAAAGAAAATCCGCACCCTTAACATTCAGACCAACTCAGTCAGAGATTACCGTGTATTCAACGAAAAGGTTTATAAATATATAAATGTTATGGGCAGAGAGTTTGTCTGGCTCAAATCCGGACTTTACATCCTTGATTAAAATTCATCCTTCAAGCAGTTCCGTCGGAGCTGCTTTTTTTAGTTTGTGCAGTAAACTGCCAAGGGGCTCCGCGAAATCGATTCAATCGATTTCCGCGGGCACCTCTGTGAGGTGCCCGCGAGCCGAACAAGTTCGGCTGCGGAGCCCCACCAGCTTATTTTTTCATCTCACCTAAAAAAACAAGAGCGACCCATCGGATCGCTCTCAGAGTATAATTTAAGTTTTAAGCTTCTTTCTTGAAAGCACCTTTCTTTGCAAGAAGTGCAATAGGCACGAATACAAATACAGATACAACAGAAGCATAAAGGAACATACTTGTTGAGGGCACAAGTTTTTCTACACCGTATTCGATAATTGTAAGGTTTGATGAACGGCAAGCAATATCGCCGATCCAAGGACCTACTATCATAGGAACAAGCACATAGAAAATCATTCTGATACCCTGGAAAAGGCCAACCTTATCTTCAGGTATAAAGTCACGTACAGATGCGCTGAGCTGAATCTGAAGCACAACATAACCGATAAGTGTGGGAGCAATACCGATAAGAACAATTTCGATGCTTGTTGAAGTTGAAAGAATTGCCAGACCTACAATAAAAAGAATAATTGTGGGAATATATGCCTTGAGCTTACTCTTGTTTGCAACCTTAAGAAGAATAACAATGCCTGCAACAAGGAAAGCAACAGCTAAAACTGCTATTACAATTGTCTTTACACCAATAGCAGCAAAATCCACACCGGCAAGAATAACCTTCTCAAGATATACGAAGAGATAAGGGAAGAATACCTGAACGCCAATGTTGTAAATGCAAAGTGCTGCAAGAGCAAGATAAAGCTTTGAGTTTTCTTTTACAACTGAAGGTCTGAAGCCATAGAAAAGGTCGCTCCAATAATTTGAATTTGTCTTTTCGCCCTTGATCTTAGGCTCTTCAAGTGTAAACAGACCGGCTATACCGCAGACTGTTACAATAAGTCCGAGACCAAGGAAGAATGTCTGATATGTTACAACACCTGCCTGAGCAAGGCTGCCGACGCCCATAACGGCAATCATAGCAAAGAAACCTACAAACATAAGCACAGTCTCAACCTGAGGTCTTACTACAGGGTTAGTAACGTCTGTTACCCAGGCATTGAAGGCTGAGTCGTTACTGGTCGAACCCATAAAGGTCATTACCATATCCATAATGATAACTACCCATACTGTGAACGCGAGAATCTTAACTTCATCTGAAAGGCCGAATACAGCAGCAACACTTTCTCTTGAAATGACACCGAAAGCAGCAGTTATGAGACCCCAGATTATGTAACCGACTGAAATGAAAACTTTACGCTTTTTCATTTTTTCACTGAGGGTACCCATAATGAAAGTGGTGACAACTGCAGTGATTGCTGAAAGTGCAACCATTCGGCTGATTGCTGTGGTGGGAGCCATAACGCCTGCGAGAGCTTCGGCTGAAACGCCCTCATAAATTGAACCGTAGAGGAAGGTGTTGAAATACATATTTTCAAGATTCCATGCTACGCCGCCCATAAAACTGAAAATTACAATATTCAGCCACAGACGTTTTGAAAGTTTGTTTTCCATAAATTCTGTCTCCTTTGTTTTATACTATAGAAAAACTACTCTACTATTATAGCAGAGTAGTTGAAAAAATCAAATAGAATTGAGATATTTTTCAATTTTTTTATTCTTTATGGTCTTAATAAGCAAAAGTCCGAGAGTAAACAGTACCACAAACTCGCCTAAAGCCACTAAACCTGCCTGAGTTATAAAGCTCAGAAAGTTAAAAGGGCCTTCAATATAAAAGACTTCAATCTGCGCCCCGATGATAATACCGTTAAAAATTGCAGGCATCAACGCCGCCAACAACGGCACTCCTTTAAAGGTGATGTTTCTTGTTTTGTGCATACACAATCCCGCAAGCAGAGTTGCAAGAGAGCCGAGAATTATATCTGTCGGCAACACCCCGACTGTGATAAGATTAGTCAGTATGCATCCGACGGTGAGACCGGGAATTGCATAAGGTGTAAAGACACAAAGAATCATCATAGCTTCGCTGAGTCTGAATTGTACTGCCATAGAAGTGCTGTTAGGAAAAATCATTTCCTGAGCATAGGTGAGCACAACATAAAGCGCCGCAATAACAGCGCCCACGGCAAGGCCGTAGTTTTTTCTTGAGATATTCATTTTTCTGTCTCCTTTAGTTTTGATTTTAAACGAAAAGTTATTCCTTGTTCGTTTAGGTCAGGAAGGTCTCGAACTGACCGCTTCATCTGAAGCAGGAGCATTATAACACAGCTCAATATAAATTGCAAGCCATTTTTCTTTCGCCTTAAAGATTAACCTCTTGACAAAGGTAACATATAGTGTTAATATGTAGTCACAAAATATCTTCAGGGCGAGGTGCGATTCCTCACCGGTGGTAACAGCCCACGAGCCAAGCGTCAGCTTAGTGCAGATTCGGTGTGATTCCGAAGCCGACGGTATAGTCCGGATGAAAGAAGACGAATACTTGACTTTTATTTTAAGTATCACGCCCGAGGTTGTTTTCCCTCGGGCTTTTGTATTTGTCCCCCCTCAGTAAAAGGAGACTTACTCATGAACAAAAAAACAAAGAATCCACTCTTAGTAATCTGCGTTACAGCAATGCTCAGCGCCATTGCTTTCGTGCTTATGCTGTGGGAATTCCCCGTAGCACCGATACCTGCAGCGGCTCATCTGAAAATGGATCTGAGCGATATTCCTGCTCTTTTCGGTGCAATAGTCTTCGGTCCCGGAGCAGGAATTATCATTGAATTTATCAAAAATGCTCTCGAGCTTCTTATCAAGGGCATGGGCACACAGATGGGCTTTGGTAATATGATGAACTTCATAGTCGGCTGTGCTTATATCGTACCTTTTTCACTTGTATACGGTCGCTTCAAAAAGAGATTCAGTGAAAACAAGACTATTCTCCTGAGCTGCATCATCGGAGCTATATCAATCGTTCTCGTCGGCATTGGCACCAACTATTTCATCACACCGCTGTTTTTCAAATATTTCTACGGTACCGTTGTTGACTCCCCTGCTTTGTGGGCAGCCATCGGAACAGCAACTTTAATCAACACTGTCAAAGGTATTATGCTCAGCATCGTCAGCGTACCCGTGATAAAGGTGCTTGTGAAGAGACTTAAAAAAATCATATAATCAAGACAAACTAAAAGGTAGCAACCAAATGGTTGCTACCTTAATTTTTTATTTTTTAAGGAAATTGAAAAGGCTGGCAATCCAATTAAAGAACGCTGTCAGTCTGACAAGAATTTTTTCAAAAATTGTCTGGGGCTCTTCTGTACCCTTATCTGCTACCCAATTTTCTGTGTTGCAGTTTTCAGTTGTCATTGTTGTCATTATGTCTGTTTCATAATCATAAACAAGGAAACGTGAATAACGAAGTCCGTCAACCACATCACCGCATTTGATCTGTTTATCTGCAGTGATTACATCATAGAGAAGCTTACGCTCAAATGTTGTGTATTCTGAATGGCTTACATTCTTCATAAACCATGTTGATTCGGGATAAATACAGGTTGATGCGTCAACTTTCTTATCAGGTGAGATATAATCAGCATTTTTAGGATTCTCAGCAATTCTGCCCTGAATATAATCATCTGTAAGAGTGTTATGGATTTTTGATGTTGTTGCACCGAATGATGAGTGATTTACTGAAACAAACTGGTCTGAAACAACATCATATGACTGACAGATAGGAAGAATCTGGAAGCCATACTTTGATACCGCACCGAATAAAACGCCGTTTTCGCCGATGCTTCTGATAGTAGCATCATAGTTTTTGCGAACTGTATTGTTGTAGTTTTCAATCTTTTCAATAAGACCCGCATAAGTCTTTCTCTTTTCACTGCCCTCGGGACCGAAAACATGAAGCATAGCAGCATCATAATCTTCTGCACTGACAGCAGCCCAATAGTTGGGGAATGAGAACAGTGTTGAAAGAGCAAGTGCTGATGTAACACCCTCAACAAGTTTAGCATAAAGTGTTTCTTTTATACCCTCTTCAAGATAATCGAAAACACCTGCAGCTGTTAAAAGTTCGATTGATGAGGTGATGAATTTATCAACATTGAATTCACCGACATAGTCACTGTCGATAAGCGTTCTGCTGATGGCATAACCGTTAATATCAAACTTACCGCTGATAGCTTCACTGAGAGCTTCTGCACCGCCTGAAACACTGCCTGTGAAACCTACACCGTGTAAATCCTTTGTGCCGTATTTAGTGATATAAGCAGTTGTTACAATAGTACCGAGACAGCTTGCCATAATAGAAACCTTCGGACATTTTGTAACTGCTTTTACTTTCTGAATATGTTCATGAAGAAGATCAGCTGTATAAATGGGATCAAGACGCCAGTCATACCAGAAACGATAGTCATTTACCTGATAATAACCTCTGGTCTTTTTGAAATCCTGTTTAAGATCATCTGCCATTTCTTTTTTTCTTGCCTCAGAAATACCTGAGCCGTTTGTAACTTCACCGTTGGGATCAAGTATTATCTCGCTGAAAATTTCGGAAATTTCTTTCTGAAGATTCTCATAATAAGCATCCCATTCATCGTTAAGAAGTCCGTCAATGAGGAAGGGCAAAAGAATATTTGCTACTGAGCTGAGAATGTCTGAATCTTCATCATCGTCTGATGAACTGTTAAAGGTCATAGATCTGATATGGTAAATCTTTTCCTGATCTTTGTTGTAAAGAGGTTCACCGTCACCTAATATTCTGATAACAGGAATCTGGCTTCTGCTTGAGTGTACCACAATTTCATTAGTGGGTCTGTCTATATCGCCAATAGCGACAACACCCAACGAACAGACACTGAAAAGCATAATAACTGTGAGTAATGCTGCGATAATTTTTTTCATAATTTTACCTCCAATAGTTGATAGTAGTATTTTATCCTACTTTATCTTATTTGTCAATATGGAATGATTATTTAAAGTTTTATTCCGCATAAACAACAAGCGGTACAACATCCATTTTTTCGGATTGCTGCACCGCTTTATTTTTATTCTACTCTCGACTCAAGTACTGTTACACTGCCGAGGATTTCCACCTTGCCGAAGGAAGCGGGAATAAAGAGGCTTTCGCCTTTATAAAGTGTCACACAGGTGTCTTCGTGCATCACCACGCCGTTACCCTCAAGAGCAACAAGTGATACAAACGACTTCTCATCAGCAACAACCTCTGCCTTTTCGACTATATCCAGGCGTTTCATTGAGAAAATATCGCACTTCGTCAGAAGAGTTTCTTTATAGTCACCCTTATCAATTGTTTCTCCCATAGGCTTACCTGAAGCATCGAGAGCCTTTGTCGAAGTAACATCAAGTGCCTTTTCAAGGTGAAGCTCACGGGGCTTGCCGTTTTGCAGTCTGCCATAGTCATAAACTCTGTATGTGGTATTGGAATTCTGCTGAACCTCTGCTAAAAGAATACCCTTGCAGATAGCATGAAGAGTGCCCGCCTCAATGAAGAAGATATCACCCTTTTTCACCTTTACTCTGTTGACATATTCAGTCAGGGTATTTTCTTCGATGCTCTTTCTGAATTCTTCTTTGGTTATATTTTTCTTAAAGCCATAGATGATTTCAGCGCCCTCATCACAGTCCATAATGTACCATGCCTCTGTTTTGCCGTATTCACCCTCAACTCTGAGAGCATACTCATCATCGGGATGTACCTGAACGGAAAGATTGTCTTTTGCATCTATAAGCTTGATGAGAATCGGGAAGTTTTCGTATTTATCACAATTGGTACCAAGATAAGTCTTGCCCTCATTGCCGAGCACATCACTGAGAGTTCTGCCTTTAAAATCAGTGTTTTCTATGGTGCACTCTCCGTCGCCATGGCAGGAAAGCACCCACGCTTCAGCCTGACGGTCTGTAAATGAAACCATTTCAAACTCTTTAGTCAGACGGGTACCGCCCCATATGTAATCTTTTATTGTCGGTGAAAGCTTTAAAATTTTCATTTTCAAAGTCTCCTATCATATTTCGTCTTGAATTATTATATTATTTATTAGCAAAGCTGTCAACAAATTTTTCCTGTCGGAGATGTATTATATGAATTCTGTTCTGACCCCTGTAATTGCCGCATTAATCGTAAGCGCGATAATTGTATTTATCTCACTCATAAAATCCGGACACTTTATAAGATATCTGATATTTTCTTCCATATCAGGCATAGGCTCACTTTTCGCCGTAAATCTGCTGTCATCGGTTACGGGAGTGAGCATAGCACTCAATTACATAACTGTTTCTATCAGCTCGGTTTTCGGAATATCGGGTGTTATAGGCTTGCTGCTGACATTTTAGCCAAGGGAGCTTTCTACACCTGCCGCAATTGCATTGGCGAGCTTTTGCTGATTTGCAGCATCTATAAGCTTAAGACACTCATTATCATTGGTGATATAACCCGTTTCAATGAGCACCGAGGGACAATCCTCAAGTCTTGCCACACTGAAAGGATAGTAAACGGTACCGTCGGCAATATCGTCATAAAGAGAGCTCTGACCGTAATAGAGATTATTCCTGAAAACTGATAAAAGCTGATTATAAATATTGTTTGCAAGCTTATATGAGAAAGGCTTGTAGTAATAAACCGATGTTCCTATTTTGCTTTTATCCGTGTTGCCGTTGCAGTGAATCGATATAAACAAATCAGGTTTAAGAGAGCGAACCATTGCCTTTCTGTCTTCGAGCTCAACAGTACTGTCACCGCCTCTTGTCATATAGACAGTTGCACCTTTGGCTTCAAGAGCAACCTTGGTGTAATAAGCAAGTGCATAGTTGACATTGCTTTCATATACGCCCCCGCCAAGGCCCAATGCACCGGGATCGTTTCCGCCGTGACCGGGATCAAGCAGTATAACACTGCCGTTTAATGATGAGGGTTTATTGTGAATAGTGATAGTCATATATCCGTTTGCATCATATTCAATGCTGTAACCGTAATACTGACCTGCCGTTTTAAGAGGCATTATGAGACTTACGGTATCTCCGCTGACATTCCAATAAGCCGATGATATGACGTCGCTGCCTGATGCGTCGATATTACCCGTAGCCGATGCGGTATGATAAAATGTCATCTGCAGATAATTTGCACTGAAAGATGTGACATTGTATTTTTTGCCGAATGCAGAATAATAATTCTGGGGGCCGTATGTAAACGCGTATGGTACCTTCCAGTCTGTTTTCAGTTTCATTGTCAAGGTACCACCATAGGCTGATGAGGAAACAACACTGACACTGTTTGAAGAAAAATTCTGCTGAGGAATAAGCTGAACCGAATCGCGTTTGACTTTTCTGCCTGAAGAAAGCTCATAGAAATAAACCATTTCTCCGTCGTCTTCATTATAAGCTTCACTTGCCGCTGTCACATAATCCACCGTGCCGTTTATAAGAGGAGTATAATAGGGCACATATGTGTCATCGCCTGCAATCAGAGGCCATGTGTCGGCAAAGCTTTTTGTAACAATACACATCTGATTACCCGTAAAGCCTGATGAAATGTGAGGTGTGGTTGTGGGTATAGTATTGTTGACCGACGGCAAGGTTGTGTATTTATATGCATCGTCGGGCAAATCAGGCACGTAGTTGCCTGCTGACAGATTTGTTGTGGGTTGATTTGTTGTGGTGTTATTCATTTCCTCGGCAGGGTACACGGCAGCACCTGACATCTGCAAGGAGTTTTCACCGCATATTGCCATAACCGAAACTGTGCCGAGAGATGCAATTTCTTCTCTTGTTTTAGGCATTGTCACCTTGACTGTGAATGCAGTATAACCGTCAGTCTCACTGTCGGCAGGTTTTGCCGTATATCTTTTGGTTCCGACTCTGACGGTGACTTCTGCCTTGGAATAGGCAACAACACTGATAAGAATTTTCTCTTTTGGAGAAACATAAATCTCACCGTTTGGCGACACCGAATCAATAAGATTATCCAGATACATCTCTTCGGGTGTATTGTAAGTCTTTTCCGTGACCATAACATCTTCCGAGGGAGAATCTCCCGAAAATTTAACAGCAAGAAAACCTGCGATTAACACCGCAGTTACAATTGCTATGATAATTATAACATTCCTGACTTTTTTCATTGTGAATTTCCTTCAAGTTTTATTTGAATCTGTATTATATCACATTTTTAAGGTTATTTAACTCTTTAGCGATAAATGTTTCAGAAAAGTTTATATATGAACTGCTGTAGAGTGCAAATCCCTGACAGTCGCTGTCTTTTATTTTTATTACCTGACGAGATATTATATCACTGTTTTTCTGCCATTCAGCTTTTCCGTCGCCTGCAAAAACATCTTCCTGAGAGCACTTATAAAGAGCAAGACCCGGTATAAGAGCAACCTTGTCTGTGTCTGTAATGCTCAGCCAATCATTAAGGCATTTTTCAAATGGCAGAGTTTCATTTTCAAAGCCGAAATATATCTGCGGCAAAATCATATCGCAATATCCGCCTTTGCACCAGGAATAGACATCGGCATAAAGCTGATTATAGTTCTTGCTTATATTTCCGCAGGGGCTCACGGAAAAAATTTTATCTTTACCAAAGGATTTTACTTTCAGATAAATTGCAGACACAAGGCTGTTTACATTTTCCCGCCGCCATTGAGCGATAGCTTTTTTTCCGCCCTGCTTTATATAACGACCATATTGAGTCTCATCTTCATCTTTTATATTCTCAGGATAAAAATAATCATCTATGTGTATACCTCTGACATCATATTTTGTCAATATCTCCTCCACACCTGAAAGGATAAGCTTCTGCGCTTCGAGACTTGCAGGGTTAAAATATACACCCGAAGAAAGTCTCATAATACTTTCCTCAGACTCTTCAAAATAAGCATCAGTTTCAAACTCAGGATTACTGCTGATACGGTAAGGGTTTATCCATGCGTGTATTTCAACTCCGTATTTGCCGGCAACTTCAATTACAGCTGCGAAAGGGTCAAAGCTTCCGGCGTTTTCAGCATAGATGCTCAAAGGGAAAATATCGGAAGGGTACATTGAATCGGCAAAGGGTCTGACCTGCACAAAACAATCGGTAACGCCAATTTCTTTCATATTTACAAAATATTTCTCTATGTATTTTTTATAGTCCTTTTCGTTTTTAGTTTCGGGAGTGACTCTCAGTTCGCTGTATGTTATCCAGGTAAAAATAAAAGAATCATCGTCACTTATTGCTTTTGTGGTATCATCGAGTTTGCCGTCGTATGCAGCATTTTCGTGTATATCGAGAGTGGGATTGTCACTGTCTGAGTGAAGTCCGCAAGCCGTAAGACACAAAAGTAACAGAATTGTCAGAATAATATAAATATACTTTTTCACCTTTATTATCTGTCCTCTCCTTTTTTATATATTAAATATCACTTGACATAAGAGGCAAAAGACACTAAAATATATCTTAGCAGATATATGGAGGATAATGATTATGGCTATTTCAACAATAAATAAGCTCAATGTAACCGATGAAGATATATCAAATCCTGTTATTTGTCCCACTTGCAATAAGACTGTAGGTATGAGACTTTTCGGTGCTGAGGATAAATCAACCATAGGCAAGCTTTTCCCCGAGAAGCAGAACACAGCCATTGCCGTATGCCCTTTATGTGCGGCTGTTTATAAGGTTGCCGACAACTATTATAAAGAGAGACAAAACGGCACAACTGTCTTTATGACAGAAAATGATCTTGAAACCCAAGAGAGAAAATAATGAAAGAATATTTACCTCTTCTGATATATTTTCTTATAATTTCTCTTGTCACTGCAATTATTACTGCAATTGATAAATACAAAGCCAGAAAGGGCCGTTTCCGTATAAGCGAAAAAGCTCTGTTTCTTCTCGCCGTTATGGGCGGTGCCCTCTCCGAATATCTGACAATGAGACTTATAAGGCATAAAACTCTTCACAAACGCTTTATGATAGGTCTGCCCCTCATAATTATACTGCAACTTATAGTTGCAATCTTGCTGATTATGTTAACTTAATACATTCAACCTACACACGGAATAAGTAACATTCCGTCTTTTTCGGTAACATCACCCTTTATGGCATTCTCTTTCTGAATTGCCGCCACGGTGGTGTTATATTTTTTTGCAATATCCCATAGTTTTTCATTTTCACAGCCGAAATACAAAGTCAATGCGGCATCGTCTGAATTTTTCTTTTTGCCCAGAATTTTTACATCTTTCAAAGCTCTGATGCTTTCGCAACTCATCACCGTCAGGTTTATTCCTGTTTTTATCTGTAACTCGAGTTTATCTTTGGCAGTTATCTTCCACTCGATTTCTCTTATCTGCAAGTCGGATTCACATCTGAGATTTTCATATGAGTCTTTCAGTTTGTATTTTATCTCATAGTCTGCATTTTTTTCCGCAAAGCAAGGAGTATTTTTTGAGTCAAGATAAAGAATACACAACGAAGCTCTGCAATCAGCTTTTGCAGCATCGCCTTTCGCACTCATTTTATAATCAAGGTCACTGCACCATATCTGCAGCACACGGGAAACTTCCGACGGCATTTCCACAACACAAACACTTGTTTTCTGCTCATCTGCACTGTAAACGGGGCAAGCGAACTCCTGAATAGAGTAATCACTCTGCAGGTCGTATCCGGTGCTGTAACAATCGTCGCTGACGCCCACAGACACAACACTACTGCACCTGACCATAGCACTGCACTTGGCTGCTATTTCAAGAAGTGCACCCTGAGATGATGAGTCTGCCTTGCGCTGAACAGCTATTTGTCTGACACCCAAAGTCACATCGCAAAGACTGTTTTCGTCTATGCCCGGTATATCAACTATCTGACTTATCGGCATCGAATGAGTAAGGCATTCCGTCTTTCCCTCTTCGTTTTCGCTCAGATAGAGAATCTCAGTATATAAATCTCCTTTGATGAGAAGCTTGTCGGCCACCGCCTTTTCAGACTGAAGAGTTGCCCTTGCCGACACATTTAGAATTTTTCCCACCGTCGCTTTTCCCTGGGGTACTTTTGCAGTTTCGCCAAGGTCAAAAACTTTCTCTTTACGGCATATCAGGTTTTCATACGACACCTGTTTTTCGCAGCACTGCACTCCCTTGCCCTCAGCACTCAGAACAAGGCTGTTTTCTTTTCTGCAATAAACCTTAAACAGCACTGCGATATTACCCTCAACGGTGATTTTTCTTTGGCTTGTGGCTCTGCAATTGACATAATTCGTCTTAGCCAAAGCAGTAAACACGGGATTTTCAGGCAAATCTTTAGCAGTGCAGGCAACGGAAAGATCAAATTGCGACTCATAACAGTCGATTTTATCATTGTCATTGACATAGATAAGTCTGATATCCACTTTGCCCACAGCAGAAATCATCTCACCCGATAAAGACAGATTGGCAATTCCCGGTCTGAAAGTGCACCTGAGAATCTTTTTTATGTCTCCGCAATAATCAGGCAAGGTTATTGACGTTTCAATATTCTGCTGTGCAGAAAGTTCCTGACACAGTTCATCAGACAGTATTTTTTGTTTCCTGAGTTCAAAATCCATAAACATACATCTCCTTTTTTCTTTTCAGATAATGTATATTCTTTTACTGTCGCAATTATGATTTTATCACTGATTTTCTGTTTTTGTGTAATATGTATTGAGGTGTATTTTATGTTGCAATCAATTTTCTATGCTTTCACACTTATTTTCGCTTTATTGGGTCTTTATTATGCATTTGACAGCCTTTACAGACACTTTCTGTGCGAAAGAAACTGCAAGGATATTTACACAGTTATTTTCAATTTTGAAGAAGATGAATTTCTGCCCGATAAGGTCTATTCAGCAATGCTGACGGCAACCTATGTGCCTTTCGGCAAACGAAAAGTCTATGTTGTGGATACGGGACTTCCCGACCATACAAAACTTAAATGCAAACTTATCACTGCAGATATGGGCACGGTACACTTTATAAAACGCGAAGATTTAAAGAGTTTATATAAAATAAATGCCTGTGATGATTGAAAAAACAACAGGGTTTGTAGTATAATAAAAGATAGATTAAAAATCAAAGGATATGCAGATGAATCAGGAAATTTTAATTGAAGGCAACATCGAGAATATTGTTTACTCAAACCCCGAAAACGGCTACAGTGTTGTGGACCTTAACTGCGAGGGTAAGCTTGTCACGGCCGTCGGCACTATGCCATCAATATGCCCGGGTGAAAAAGTCAGACTTATGGGCAGCTGGGTCAATCACCCCTCTTTCGGCAGACAGTTTAAGGCCGATAAGTGTGAGCGTACCCTGCCGAAAACTGCAGGTGATATGCTGAGATATCTTTCGGGTGGCGCCGTCAAAGGCATAGGCCCCTCAACTGCAAGAAAAATCGTCGAGCGATTCGGCGAACAATCCTTTGAAATACTTGAACATCATCCTGATGAATTGGCTCAGATAAAAGGCATATCTCACGATAAAGCTATAAGTATGTCAGAAAGTTTCAAGAGTCAGTTTGCTGTGCGCGAAATCATAATCGCTCTTGAAAGATTTAATATGAATTCCTCCGAATGTCTGAGCGCTTATAAGGCTTACGGAAACACTGCAGTTGAAAGAATATCAGAAAACCCTTATATACTCTGCGGAGATAAAATAGGACTGCGCTTCGAAAGAGCCGATGAAATTGCTATGTCATTCCCCACTCAGGTAAAAGGTATTTTCCGTCAGCGTGCAGGCATAGTCCATATACTCCGTCACAACCTGCGAAACGGCCACACCTGCCTGCCGAGAGGCAAAATTATCGCACCTGCTTCTGAGCTTCTCGGAATAGACCACAACGAAGTGCAGACTATAATAGATGATCTCATCGAAGATAAAGAAATTGTTGAAGATTTCTCAGATGATAAGAGTTATCTCTTTCTCCCCTATGAATATTACGACGAAAAGGCCATTGCCGACAGAATCAGAGTGATGCTTCGTTTTCCGCCTGCTTCAGGCCATGCACTTGATAAAGATATTGAAAACATTGAAAAGGAAAAGGGCATAGAATTTGAAGAAAAGCAGAAGCTTGCCATTATAACAGCCGTCACAAAAGGACTTCTTGTTTTAACCGGTGGCCCGGGTACAGGTAAAACCACTACCCTCAACGGCATTCTTTCAATTTTTGAAAAAAGAAAGCTTCGTGTACTTCTTGCAGCCCCTACAGGCAGAGCGGCAATGAGAATGAGCGAAGTTACGGGCAGACAGGCAAAAACCATCCACAGACTTCTTGAAACGGAGTGGTCCGACGGTGACAGACAGATATTTGCAAGAAACATCGAGAACCCCCTTGAAGCAGACGCTGTTATTGTCGATGAGCTTTCAATGGTTGATACTCACCTTTTCGCGGCGCTTCTCAATGCACTGCCTTTGGGGTGCAGACTTGTTATGGTGGGTGACTCCGATCAGCTTCCTCCCGTCGGTGCAGGCAATGTGCTTCAGGATATTATTTCTTCTGAGCTGTTGCCCACAGTTTGTCTGACTCAGGTTTTCCGTCAGGCTATGGAAAGTCTTATTGTAACCAACGCCCACAAAATAGTCGGAGGAGACTATCCGACTCTCGATGTAACAGACAAAGACTTCTTTTTCCTTTCGCGAAACGACGTTACAGCCACAGCGGACACCGTAACGGAACTTTATACAAGCAGATTGCCCAAAGCTTACGGTTATGACCCTCTGACGGATATTCAGATAATTTGTCCCTCGAGAAAAGGTCTCACGGGCACTGTCAGCCTTAACACAACTCTGCAAAAAATCCTCAACCCACCCGACAGAAACAAAGAGGACCTCGAGCGAGGCAGTAAACTTTTCCGTGAGGGCGACAAGGTTATGCAGATAAAAAACAATTACGACATTATCTGGACAAAAGGCAAAGAGGTTTCAAGCGGAATTTTCAACGGTGATATCGGCAGAATCATTGCCATAAACCACAATGCTTCTTTTATGAAAATTGACTTTGATGGAAGAATATCCCTTTATCCCTTTGACAATATAGGTGAACTTGAGCTGGCCTATGCAATAACAGTGCATAAGAGTCAGGGCAGTGAATTCGATGCTGTAATTATGCCCGTGTGCAATGTTATCCCTCAGCTGAGTTACCGCAATCTGTTGTACACTGCCGTAACAAGAGCCAAAAACCGTCTGATTTTAGTCGGCACCAAACAGCAGATAAAAGAAATGGTTGATAACGATAAAAAGACAAGACGATATTCATTTTTAAAGCATCTGCTTTTAAAGGACTAATATGAAAATCAAAGATATAATTAAAGGCATCTTCTTTCCTCAGAGATGCGAAATCTGCGGAAGACTCAGACCTGTTAATATGCCCTTTTGCGAAAAATGCGGAATTGATTCAAATTCGATAAGTGCTTCTGCCTGCCCTGACTGCGGTCACGAAAAGTGTATGTGTGACAGCGGAGCAAATGTGCACCTGCCCCATTTTACGGCAGTGTACTATTATCAGGGGCAGATCAAAGGCAGTCTGCTGTCTTTTAAGTTTTCAGGCGACAGCATCTACGGTGATATTTTCGGCAAAGCTATGGCAAACAGAATTTCTGAGCTTTACAGTGATGTTGACTTTGACGGAATCTGTTTTGTGCCTATGACCGACAAAGCTGCAAGAGTCAGAGGCTATAACCAGAGCGAGCTTCTTGCTTCAAAAATAAGCTCAGAGCTGAATATTCCTCTTTTGCCCTGTCTTAAAAAGACGAAAAATTCACAAAATCAGAAATCTCTCAATTCGGCTGAAAGATATGAAAATGTCAGAAACAGCTTTGCTTTATCAGATAAATATGATATTGAGGGCAAGACAGTTATACTTTGCGATGACATTAAAACCACCGGCTCCACTCTGCGTGAGTGCTGTGATATTCTGTTGAAAGCAGGCGCAAAAGATGTCTATTGTGTTTGCCTTGCTCTGACACCATATCTTAAATATACCGATTTGTTCTGACCACTCTTTGCCACTTGACAAAGACAGTCAAAGCAAGTAAAATTAAACCCATAAAAACAAAAGGAAGTGAAAACAATGCCGGGACTTAACATAGCCATAGATTTAGGCACAAGCTCTGTAACAGCCTTTGTACAGGGCAAGGGTATTGTTTTCTCTGAAAGCACTGCAATCTGTTATGACGCCTATGATGATGAAATAGTGTGCGTAGGCAACAGTGCAGGTGAAATGTTTGAAAAAACTCCCGAATCGCTGATATTGAAAAGACCTATTTCTGACGGTATCATTTCTGACTTTACATCTGTCGTGAAAATTCTGTCACATTACATCAACAAGCTTTGCAAAAACAGTATTTTCCGTCCCAATATTATAATAAGCGCCCCCAGCGGTGTGACTTCACTTGAGAAAAAGGCCATTGTCGAAGCAGCTTGTTCTGCAGGCGCCGGCAAGGTTTATGTTATTGATGAGCCGATTATCTCCGCTCTCGGCGCGGGTCTGACTATAGACAATCCACACGGTGTTATGGTACTTGATTTAGGTGCAGGCTCAGCCGATATAGCCGTTATAACTATGGGCACCGTTGCGCATTGCTGTTCCCTTCGCACAGGCGGAGATGCCATGGACGAAGCTATTTTGCAGTATGTAAAAAAGAATAAGGATATAGATATAGGTCTCGCATCGGCCAAAAAAATAAAGCATACCGTCGGTTGCGCACAGAAACGAAGCGAAGAGCTTGAAATGTTCTGTGTGGGCAAAAACCATATCACAGGTATGCCCGAAACCTTTGAAATCAGCTCAAATGAGATATACGAAGCACTTAAAGATATAATAGAAGAAATCTTTAAAGGAATTGTCTCGGTGCTTGAACAGGTGCCCCCTGAGCTTTATTCCGATATATGCAGTGAAGGTATACTCATTACAGGCGGACTTGCAAGACTCCCCGGTATTGACAGAGAGCTCAGCAAACGCCTGACAATAAAAGTCAGAAGAGCGGCAGACCCTGAGCACTGTGCAGCAAAAGGTGCAGGCTATATGCTCAAAAATATGAAAACGCTCGAAGATCACGGTTACTACTTCAGAAGCAAAGAAACCATAGATTGATATAAAAAGCAGCAGGTCAGACCTGCTGCTTTTTATTATGAAATATCATATTTACTTTTGCTGTTTTCGCCCAAACGCACACTTTCATCCATATTTTTCACGGCATCGCGATAAACTTCAATTACATCTTCTCTGCCGGTGTATTCGTCTGCTTTGCAGATATAAATATCATTGTGAGAAGAATACTGACCTATTACAAGCTCGCCGTCTTCATCACATCGGCAAAGGAATATGTAGCATTCTCCCACATCAGGCAGCATATCGCCCTCAAGGAAAGATACCTTCTTGCCGAAGAATTCTACGCCGTCATCCTTTGTCAAAGGTATATCTTCTTTAGTTGTCAGCTGACCCTTGAGATTTTCCAACACTCTGATTTTATAACGTGTAAAAGGTGAGCTGTCAAATCTGAAACCGTCATACATTTCCACTTCTGTGTAACCTGTGCCGACAACCTCAGTAACCTCAGCCACAAAAATATAATCTGCCCAGCCTGCAAGCTGATTTTTGTTATTGGGATCGAACACCCAATCAACAATTACACCGTGTTTTCTTTCATAATCGGTGTTTATTACACTTATGGGGTCTTTCAGGGGAAATATCTTGCTTTCAAGATTATCTCTAAAAATGCTGAAAGATAATCTTCCGAGTCCGAGGATACCCAGCAGTGCAAAAACAATTGCTATTGTGATAACTACCGCCTTTTTATACTTTTTCATATTTATGCCTCCTTTGTTTTTTCACACTATTAGATGAAAAAACTCACAGGTTTGTTGCATCAATCTTTTGAATAAGCATAATAAATATCATCGGTATAAACATTATTTTCATCTTTATCGTGATGTGAATACCAGACCTGAGCAAAGAACGGGTTATTTCTTGCAATTTCATCATAATTCCACGGCATAGGCAGACACTCAGGACACCAATGACCGCCTTTAAGCACAAGATTGGGTGACATCTCAAACTCGTGTCCGCAATGGCATTTCCATTTTATAGGTGTATACATATCTTTTCCGAGTCTCATGCTAAGACACTTTCCGCCTCTGTACTCTGCCGCTTTTTTCATATCGGCTATCTTGAGCTTATCAAAGGGTTTTGTCTCATCATATCCGTGATCCAGATATGACATTTCATTTTTATCGGGTATGATAACCTCAAAGTTTCTCCAGCTTTTAGGAATATTGCGATATTTATCTATAGAACCGTAGAAAGCTGTAATTCTGTCCTTAATGCCGTTATCAATCCACGCCTTAGTACCGTAAAGCGGAGTATTTACTATAGGACCCATCATATATTTCTTAAGCAGATTCAACGGCGCAATGGGAGTAAATCTGTAAAGAGCAGGTGTCTGTTTAGCAAGTATTCTGAAATATTTTTTGATAGGCACATTATGTCTGAATCTCAGATATTTCTCAAGCTCATCAGCATCTGTATACCACTGACCGTGGAAATTCTGAAGAATAAACCAATCAGGGTCAAAGAGCTTTTTCGGCACATCCTTGCCCTTCATTCCCAGAGCATTGAGCAACAGCACCTCAAATTCATAGTTTGTTATGCGATAGTCAGGTCCCGAGCTGATATTATAAAATCTTCTCCAGAATTCTTCGGGTACAGTATCGTTGCAGACTTTGGCACAAAGCAAGCCGCTGTCTTCAACAGTCACCCACTCGAGCACACCGTTAATCGGAACATGATACATAATCGGATCAATATTTTTTAGTATATCAGGATAAAGTATACCTGTCTGTCTGAGTGATACCCAATATTTCAGCCCGGAATCAGCAAGTATTCTTTCGGCAATAGTCTTGCTTATAGCATAGTGATCGTATACGCTTATCTGTATGGGGTCGCCTGTTCTTCCCCAGTGGGTAGGATAGTTTCTGTCTCCGGTCTGGGCAACAGTACCGATATAAACAACCTTGATACTGTCCGGATCTTGCTGAGCTTTGACAGCCTTAACAATATTCTCCATAGCTGTGACATTTACAAACATCGTCTTTTTAGGATAATAGTCAGCTGCCGGAGATACCATACCGCCAACGTGAAGTATGTAGTCACTGCCTGTCACACATTCCAATACATCTTCATAATTTGTCAGATCTCCGAAGACTATTCTGATATTGCCGTCATTTTCATAGTCACCGAAAAGTCTTGCTGCTTTTTCTGTTTCCGATGGCAGAACAAGCACAACAATGTTATACATATGTCTTCTCTTATAAAGTTCTTTAAATGCCGCATAGCCCATATTGCCCGTGGCACCTGTCAAAAAGATTGTTTTCTTCATATTCTTCACTCCCTTCAGAGTTAATAATTACATTTTAAGTATATATTTTCTATACTTAAAGTAAATTAAAAAAATATCAATATTGTCACAATAAAAGATTCATTTTTTATTAATTTTTATTTAAGTTTACCAACACTCTTGCTATGCGTGTTTTTTAATTTACACTGAAAATTTCACTGTTGTTTTTAAGTCATAAAAAGAAAAGATGCCCTGCCTTATTAAACAGAACATCTTGATGTTGTTACTTATATAATTTGCTTATTTCTTCCGCCTTTTTCCTGACCTGCTCACGAAGGCTCTTCGGCTCTGTAACCTCAATCTTGTCGCCAAACTGCATAATCCACGAAACGAGTCCGTCGCTGACAACGCACTTGGTTGTCAGAAGAAATCTGTTTTCACTGCCACCGACTCTTATTGAAGTATCTGTGCCGAATCTGTCGAGAATTTCTTCTAAAATAGAGATATCGCAAGAAGCTTCCAAGGTCTGGGTATCGCCACTGAACATATTGAATATTTTGCCCGAATAATCGGCAGAGTCAAAGAAGTTTTTATAAGGTGAAACCTCACTGAACTTTCTCGCCCTCTCCTGCGCTATTTCAACCTTTTTCATACGGTCAATTCTCGTGTGCATAAGGTTGTCATATTTCTGATTGTTGCCAATGAGATAATAGTGGTCATTGCTCCATATCATAGCATAAGGGCTGACACAGAATTCTTTTTCTTCTGTCGTAATACTGTTGGTTTCTCTGTCAAGACAGCGCTTGCTGTAGATGAAATTTATACGCTTACCGGACTGAATAGCACGGCTTATAATATCGATATTATAATAGATTTCTTCATTGAAGCACTTATGTCTTTTCTCAATATAAACCTGTCTTTCGAGCATAGTTGCCTGAGAAGCACTGCAAAGAGTGCCTATCTTTTTGATAAGCTCTTTTGTCTTTTTAGGAGTGATGAAATTGGCAGCCTGAACTGCATCAATAAGAAGTCTCAGTTCCGGCAGCTCAAAGTCTCTTGTGCAGATGCAATATCCGGCCTTAGGCTGTCTGACAGAAATAATATCCACACCCGACTCCTTAAGGGTTTTGACATCGCTGTAAATTGACTTTCTCTCACAGGTAATACCTTTGTTTTCAAGCATATCGCTTATTTCGTCAACACTGACAGGGTGGTCTTCATCGCTGTTTCTTTCAAGGAAATTTTTAATATAAAGCAGTTTCATTTTGGTGTAACCTTTGTCTGCCATAAATTCACCTCTTTTTGTAATTGAAGTTGCAATAATAATTACGCGTTTTGGTTACCTTTCCGCGACATGAAAAGTAACACCTCGCGGCGAGCACGATAAATTTGTAATACATTTAAATTAATTATCATCGCCCTCGCCGGGCAGGCATTCTTTTTGCTGTCGCCCAAAAAGAACCAAAAACGGATGATGTTCTATTAAACTACGGAGCCCCGAAAAACGAGGCTCCTTGATATTAATATGTCATTTTTGCGTTGAGCTCTCTGATTACATCCTCGTCAATCTTAACAAGCTCACGGTCATATGAAAGAATACCGTTTACTTCAAATTCAACGTCTGATACCTGAGTATAAACAGTAGCACTAAGACCTTTTTTGATGTTGGGGATAATCTGCTTTTCGTGAAGACTCTTATAAGCATTTGTAAGAGCAACCTTGTTTGCATACATCTGATAACCGAAGCTCTTTTCCCAATTCCATACATGGCCCTTTATCTTCTGACTGTAACCGCCGAACTCACTGAGTACGATGGGTCTGCCGTCGTATTTGGGAAGGATAACGGGAAGAATATATTTATGCATACTTCTGAAATCGCAGCCCTTCTGATCGTACCAACCGCTTGCGTGGTCAACAAAACGTGAGGGATCTTTTTCTTTGATTGCATCGCCGATACGCTTAGCATCGAACTGTCCCCAACCCTCATTGAAAGGTACCCAACAGCAAATTGAAGTGTAGTTATAAAGGCAGTCGATCATTTCAAAGAGTTCTTCTTCAAACTGCAGACGCCACTCAATTCTGTCGCGGTTGAAAATTTTATATGCATTATCTTTCTTGGTGAGATTTACCAAAGGATTAAGTACGCCGTAAACATTGGGAAGCACACCTGCATGGAAAACATTAAGTGCTTTACCGCCGCTTACCATATCCTGCCATACAAGCATTCCGAGTCTGTCACAGTGATAATACCATCTTGCGGGCTCAACCTTGATATGCTTACGAAGCATATTGAAGCCTAAATCTTTCATCTTTTCGATGTCATAAATCATAGCCTCATCAGTGGGAGGTGTCATACCGCCGTCTGACCAATAACCCTGATCAAGAAGACCTTTCTGGAAATAAGGCTCATTGTTGAGGAAAAGTCTGTTATAGCCTGCATATTCACCGATGCTGTATTTTCTCATTCCGAAGTAGCCTTTGATGCTGTCAGCAATTTCACCGTCATTTGAAAGCTCAAGGATAAAATCATAGAGGAAAGGATTTTCGGGGCTCCAGAGCTTCATATCGGGGATAGCTATTTTATCGTCAGCTGAGATTTCTTTTTCAGTTACAAGGTTTTCACCGTCGTAGATTTTAACTTTGAGGGCACCGGCACCTATAACATCTGTTTTAAGTGCAACAACTGCATTGTCGATATCAGGAGTAACCTTATATGAAGCAATGTAGTTCTCACTTACTGCTTCCATCCACACTGTCTGCCAGATACCTGATGTTGAGGTGTACCAGAAGCCGTGAGACTCACTTGCCTGCTTACCTCTGTTCTGCCAACCCTCGTCTGTGGGGTCATAAGCTCTTACAACAAGCTCGTTTTCACCGTCTGTGAGAGCATCTGTAATATCAAGCACAAAAGGACAGTACCCGCCGATATGTGAGCCGAATTCTTTTTTGTTGACATAAACCTTGCATTCCCAGTCAACAGCACCGAAGTGAAGAAGTGTTCTCTTGCCCTTGAAGCTTTCGGGAAGAGTTATCTTTTTTCTGTACCAGAGACGGTTGTCTTTGCTCACTCTCTTGCATACACCTGAAAGACAGCTTTCAACCGCAAAGGGTACTCTGATTTCGTCTTTGTATTCATCACACCAATCGATGTCGCCTGTGATTGCAAAATCGAACATACCGTTGAGGTTAATCCAATTTTCTCTGACCATCTGAGGTCTGGGATATTCGGGTAAGGGCATATCGCACATAGTTTCATCTGCCCAACGTGTTTTCAATGTCATCACAATATATTTCCTCCTATGTTATTACTTCTTATTTAAGATATGCTGTGCTCACCCAACCGGTATAACCGTAGGTTGTATCCTGAACATATACCCAGCCTGATACGCCCGACTTATAACCGATAACTTTTACGGGATAGCTGATAGGTACAAGACCGACTATATCGTAGGTTGTTGAGGGGCCTTTTCTTACATTAAGACCGTTGGTTGTATATTTGATTTCAGCAGTAGCATATTTCTTATCCGGTGATACTGTGCCCGACTGTACTACACTTTCACTCTGAGGTCTTGAGTCAGCCACATAATTTGCACTCACCCAACCGTATACACCGTAGCGGTTGCTCTTGATATAAAGGAAGCCGTTTTCCTTAGCAAGTACAACAACATCTGCGCCCTTAGAAAGATAGAGCACTCTGTCTGATGAAGCTGTGGGCTTGCTTCTGAGGTTAACACCCTCTGCTGTGACATAAGCTGTGTAGCTCTTTGAGAGATATGCAGCAGGCTTCTTGACTGCAACATCATTTATGCCGTAGGGATTGGTTGTAGTGGGCTTTGCGGGAGCCGGATTAGTTGTCGATGGTCTTGTTACAGGCTTTGTTGAGGGAGCTGTAACAGGTTTAGTGGTTGTAGGCTTGGTTGTTGTCGGTTTAATGGTTGTTGGTTTGGTTGTTGTCGGTTTAGTGGTTGTTGGTTTGGTAGTGGTCGGTTTGGTTGTGGTAACCTTTGTAGTAGTTTCAGTAGTGGTTTCTTTTGTAGTTGACTCAGTTGTAGTCTCTGTAGTTGATTCCGTAGTGGGTTCTTCAGTTGTACTTTCTGTTGTATCCTCTGTGCTTTCTTCTGTGGTTGACTCTGTTGTATTTTCAGTTGTGTCTTCTTCAGAAGTAATATCGTCTGTGGGCAGTGTTGACTCAGTTGTGCTCTCACTGCCGAAAAGTTCGCCGAGCACGGGAATCTTATCGTTTTTGACTGCATATACACAAGCAAAGAGCACAAGCACAACTGCAACAGCTATGCCGAGCACGCTTTCAATTTTGATGCCGTCAATGCCTTTTTTATCTGACTTTGCAGCTTTAGGCGATTTTTTGTTTTCTTTCTTATCAGGTGAAATCTTATCAAGATTTTCTTTAGCCTGCTTTTTCTTGCGAAGCTCTTCATTTTTAGGAGCAGTCTTAGCCACAGCTATAGGCTCGGGAGCTTTCTCGGGGCCTTCATATATTACATTGACTTCAGGCACTCTTATATCAAGAGGTGCTTCAGCTTCTTCGGCCATATCCTGCTCTTTTGCTTCTTCTGAAGAATAGGAATAGATATCCTCCGATTCCTCAGCAACTTCTTCTGCTATTTCCTCGGCAGGCTCATCATCCGGAGTCTCAGTGACTTCAGCAATTTCGGCAGTTTCTTCAATTGCTTCAGGTTCTTCTGAGACTTCCTCAGCTGTTTCAGCTTCAGGCTCTATAGCTTCTTTGGCAGAGTGATCGGGAATTTCAATATGTTCAGGAGCCTTTATAGGTTCGGCAACATATTCCTCAAACTCAGGAAGACTCATAACAAATTCAACTTTTTCTTCTGTGGGATCAACTGCAAGTTCCTTTGCTTGCGCAATGGGTGTTTCTTTCTTTTCTTTTTCGATATTGCTCTTGAAAACATTATAAACAGACTCAACAACAGTATCATTTTCCTGAGTTGTTTCGTTTTCTTCGCCAAGCGAGATAATCATTCCGCAATTAGGACAAAACTGTGCACCGTTTTCAAGCTCGTTACCGCAAAAACCGCATTTCATAGATATTTCACTCCCATATATTTTCATCATTTTTCCGCAGTATAAAAATCATACCTATAGATACTAATATATTAACATAATGAGATATAATTTGCAAGAGTAATGTGAGATAAAAATAGTATTCCCACAGGTAAATATATCTTAGCGGCAGGTACGTTGGCTCCGCGAAATCGCAAAGCGATTTCATCGGGCACGCCCGATAGCCGAATGTAATTCGGCTGCGGAGCCCTTCCCCACTGTCAGCACAAACAAAAAAAGGATATCCGAAGATACCCTCTGTTATATCAGTGTCTGAACTTTATCGCCTTGCTTATTTTCTCGAGGAAAAGCACCATAAATACAATCTGCAATACACTCATTATCAGTGCCTGGGGAATACGGGAAATAAATATGGCTGAAAACTCACTGCCCATAAGAGTAGAAAGCCAATAGCTGTTCATTAAAAGAGTGCACACCAACTGAGATAAAAGCACACCTGAAACAATACGCACAGCTCCGCCCTTTTTAGAAAGGAATAAGCCGTAAATGAGTCCCGAAACGGCTGCCGTAACGGTAAAACCGGGGAAATAAGCACCGCCTGTCGGGAAGATAATTGCACCGAGAAAGTCACCGATAGCATAGACAGACACAGCGCCCATTATGCCAAACCGTCTTGCGGCAATAACAACGGGGATAAATGACATAGAAAATCTGAGACTTTCCGATACGGGAATGACAAGATATCTTGCGAGAATAATCTGCATAGCTGTCAGCAGTGCAAGACAAGTGAGGGTAAAAAGCTGCTGTTGACTTTTTCTTTTCATAATAAAAACCTCCATTTGTCCCACAAGGTGAAAAATAGAGGCTACTTACTATTTATCACAGCGGGATGCGATTTATATACCGCAAGCAAAGCTTTTCGTCCTCAAAGCAACTCCCCGTCTTTAAGGCACTGTGGCGCATATAAATCTACTCTGTATTTGTTATAACTATATCACTGTCTTTCGGCGTTGTCAATGTTTTTTTGACAAAGTTTTTGTACGCGTTAAAGTGTGAAAAAGCGGCAGGTTTTATCCCGCCGCTTTGAGTTGTTATTTAACTGTCACTTCTACGATATTGCTAAACTGTTTCTCTGAGTTTTCGCCGTAAGTGCATACCACACAGTAGTATGTTGTACCGCTTGTGAGTTTTTTGATTGTTTTTTTGTTTTCAGAACTGGGTGTGGGGTTTCCTTTGCCTGCTTCAAGATCTTCTTTAGATGTTAGGTAGTAAATCTCATAACCTGCATCTTCACCGCATGAACTCCAGGTAAGCTCTATCTGCCCTTTTTTCGTTGAAGTTGCCTGCAGATTTTTGGGTGCGATGGGTGTGGTAATTAAGTTTCTTGTTGTTTTTTTAGCAAAGGCTACATCACCGTTTTTGCTCTTATTATAAGCTTCAATGGCAAATGTATAAAATTTTCCGTGATCGAGATTTTTAATAGTGTAAGTAGTCTTATTTTTCAGAGATGCAAGCTTAACATACTTTTTATTTACATCGTCGTACTGATAAACTCTGAATCCGGTCGCATTTTCTGCCGCTTCCCAAGTCAGTGTTACTTCGTTTCTCTTTATTTCTGTTACTTTAAGGTTACGGGCCGGATAGAGATATAACTTTCTGATATTGGCTTCCTGAACTTGACCGCAATATTTACATGTTCTTGTTTTCAGACCTTTCTTAACATAAGTTGCTTCCCTTATAACTTTCCAACTGCTGAATTTATGAGCATTAGGTTCTTTAGGTAAAGTCACCTTATAACTGTCACCACATTCACACGTGCAAGTATATGTGCCGCCTTTTTTGCAGGTTGGGTTGCCGTTTCTTATGAAGTTGTGACTATGCTTATAATAGAACTCTACATTAATATCCTTTGTTTCTATAAGATCTCGTTCGTTTTTATGGGTAAGCTCATTCCATAACTTTTCAGAGCCTTCGAAATATATGGTTTCAAGAAGAGGCAAATGAAAATCTTCATCCGTTATGCAGTCAAGGAAAATAGCCTCTGTTGCTGTGGCTTTGATGTATATGCCTTTAAGGTTTTTACAACCGTAAAATCCATCAATTCCTATATAATCAACAGGTTCATCACCTTCAAAAACTATCTTTTCAAGCTGTTCGCAACCGTCAAAGGGACCTTCTTGCAAATTAACTCCGGCAGGCAAAACTATCTTTTTAAATGCTGTACCGCAAAAGGCAGACTGACCGATTTCTTCCAAAGAGTCCGGGAAGTTTATTGAACTGAGCTTTTCACAATTTGCAAACGCTCCTTCAAGTATAGTGCGCACTTCACCTTGAAAAACTACTTTTTCGAGGCTTTTGCAATTTTCAAAAGTATAATAATCTATACCTGTTATCCCCTCAGGCAATGTTATACTCTTGAGACTGTCCATACTATAAAATGTGCCTTCGCTTATAGATTCCAATTCAGCAGGCATCTGAATTTTTTCAACAGACGGGAAGAAAGAGAAAGCATAAGCGCCGATATATTTTATTGTTGTCGGCATAGATATTTTCTTAACTGAAGGATATTGTTCCTCATATATACTCTCTGCATAATCTTCACATGCAGACATATTGGTATTTATACCAATAACTTCTATTCCGTCAATCTCGTCAACGATATTAATTTTAGTTGTTGTTTCTGCAAGAGCTTCATCGTCAACGAAGTCTTTTACAACATAATGCTGACCGTAGGTTTTGTGGTTTGTGAGCTCATAAACCACATTGTCAATTACAACCTTTTCTTCTGCGGCACTTGCGCTAAAGCAGATTGCGAGAGCAAACATAATTGCAAGCATTGATAACAAAGTGATCAGTTTCTTCATAAAAATTTTCCTTTCATTGGTAATATTTTCCGGTGATTTCAATATAACACCCTTATGTGAAATCTGTGTGAAAAAACCTTAATTATGACAAAACTGTAATAACTTTTTTGGCGACTGTAAACCTAACTTTTCTCTCATTCTTAAACGCGTACAAAAAACTTTAAAATAATAGCAAAAAGCCATTGACTTTAGCGCGGTGATGTGGTAGAATACTGCTACGCTAAAATGAACGGAGAATTAATTATGACTAAAGCTAATAATAAAGCCATTGATAAGCTCTATGAAGCTATATTATCTCTTGAAACCAAAGAGGAGTGCCGTCTCTTTTTTGAAGATGTCTGCACAATTCAGGAACTCGATTCTATTGCTCAGCGTCTGGAAGTTGCAAAGCTTCTCTTTGCAGGCAAAAGCTATGCTGAAATAAATAAACTCACAGGCGCAAGCACAGCTACCATCTGCCGTGTCAGCAAGTGTGTAAACTACGGTGACGGCGGATATAAAACAGCCATTGACAGATTAGGAGAATAATTATGCTTGATGAAAAGATATTAAGAAACGACGAAAAAGCTGTTTATAATCTTCGCTCCCTTTACAGAAGATTCGGCTATAAAAGATTTAAAATGAGCAAGTTTGAAGAGTATGACCTCTATGTCAGAAACAAAGACTTTCTCATAAGTGACGGCATCATCACATTTACCGATACCAACGGCAGACTCCTTGCCCTTAAACCTGACGTTACCCTTTCAATCATTAAAAATGCCAAAGATATTAAAGGTGCCGTCGAAAAACTCTATTATAACGAAAATGTTTACCGTATTTCTCAGGACTCCCACTCTTTCAAAGAAATCAATCAGACAGGTCTTGAGTGTATCGGCGACATCAGCTTATATGATATCTGCGAAGTGCTCTATCTTGCAATCAAAAGCCTTGAAAGCATAGACGAAAACTATATTATTGATATCGCCCATGCAGGACTCGTTTCAGAGCTTATCAAAGCCTGCAATCTCAGCAATGACATAAAGACCACTGTTTTCGAGAGTATTCAGAATAAAAGTCTTGATGAAATCACAGTATTATTCCAAAATGAAATTATTGATAAGTTCTCTTATGATATAATTTCAAAGCTTGTTTTAACATATAAAACCTATGAAGATGTCATTTCTGCTTTCAAGGGTATCAACGACTCTGTTGATGCTCAGCTCGATGAGTTCACTGCTATATGCAAATCTCTTGCAGACCTGACTCTGACAGACAAAGTCAGAATCGATTTCTCAATTGTCAATGATACAAGCTATTACAGCGGCCTTGTATTCAAAGGCTATATTTCAGGCATCTTTACAAGTGTCCTTTCAGGCGGTCAGTACGACAAGCTTATGAAAAAGATGGGCAAGACTTCCGGTGCTGTAGGTTTTGCAGTTTATCTTGACACTCTCGAAAGACACGGCAATATCAAGAACGACTATGATTATGATTTTGTTATTCTGAAAGATGCTGCCTGTGACTCAGCTCAGATAATCAAAACTGTTGAATCTCTTTCAGAAAACGGATTCAGTGTTATTGTATTGAGCGAGATTCCTAAAAACATCAGATATAAGAGTCTGATGAAACTCACTAAAAACGGATTGGAGGGAGCCTGATGGAGTTTATTAATGTTGCTCTTCCTAAGGGAAGACTCGGTGAAAAGGTTTATGCTATGTTTGAGCAGTCGGGCTATGAATGTCCCTCTATCAAAGAAAACAACCGTAAGCTCATCTTCGAAAATGAAGAGGTTGGCGTCAGATATTTCTGGGTTAAGCCCTCGGACGTTGCCATATATGTTGAGAGAGGCGCAGCCGACATCGGTGTTGCAGGCAAAGATATTCTTCTTGAGTACTCTCCCGATGTATATGAGCTTCTCGACCTTAAAATAGGCAAATGCAGAATGGCAGTTGCGGCTAAAAAGGATTTTCGTGACAACACAGCTGAAACTCTGAGAGTTGCAACCAAATTTTCAAATATCGCACAGAAGTTCTATAACGAGAAGTGCCGCGATATCGACATCATCCACCTTAACGGCTCTATAGAAATTGCACCTATTCTCGGTCTTTCAGACGTTATTGTTGATATCGTTGAAACAGGCAAAACCTTATATGAAAATGACCTTGAGCCTATTGAGACAATTGTTCCTATTTCGGCAAGGCTCATATCAAATAAAGCATCATTCAAATTCAAGGGAGACAAAATCAGTGAAATCGCTGCTGCTCTCGGAAAGCTTGTGAGGGAAAACAATGATTAAGATTTACAAATACGGCGAAGTGGAAAACAGCGAAATATTTTCCCGTATGGCTGACACTGTAGATGTCAGCGACATAGTAACCGACATAATAGAAAACGTAAAAGTCAACGGCGACAAGGCTCTTTATGAATACTGCGAAAAGTTTGACAAAGCTACTCTGACCTCTCTGGAAGTAACAGAAGAAGAAATCGAAGAAGCTTTCAATACAGTTGACCCCGAATTTTTAAGAATACTTCGCACCGCTGAACAAAACATCAGAGGTTTCCACGAAAAGCAGGTAAGAAACAGCTTCATCATCAATGAGAAAAACGGCGTTGTTACCGGTCAGAAGATAACTCCTATCGAAAAGGTCGGTCTTTACGTTCCCGGTGGCACGGCAGCGTACCCGTCAACTGTGCTTATGGACAGTGTACCTGCTAAAATTGCAGGCTGCAAAGAAATTTCCATCGTTACTCCCCCGTCAAAAGACGGCAAGGTTAACCCTGTTATTCTCGCTGCCGCTAAAATCGCAGGCGTTGACCGCATCTTCAAAGTAGGCGGTGCACAGGCTGTTGCAGCTCTCGCTTACGGCACAGAAACTGTTCCTAAGGTCGACAAAATCGTCGGCCCGGGCAATGCTTTCGTTGCAGAAGCGAAACGTCAGGTTTTCGGCATGGTATCAATCGATATGATTGCAGGCCCGAGTGAAATTCTTGTGCTCGCTGACGGCAAGTCAAACCCCGAGTTTGTTGCCGCTGACCTTCTCTCTCAGGCTGAACACGATAAAAATGCATCTGCCGTCCTCGTAACCGACAGTATGGAGCTTGCTGAGAAAGTTTCCGATGCTCTTGAAAGACAGATACCTATGCTCGAAAGACAGGAAATCGCAAGAGTATCAATTGACAACAACGGAAAAATCATCGTTGCCGACGATATAACATCAGGCATTGAAATTGCCAATGAGATAGCTCCCGAACATCTTGAACTTTGCCTCGATAATCCCTTTGATTATCTCGATTCTATCAAGCACGCAGGTTCAATCTTTATGGGAAGATACTGCCCTGAAGCTCTCGGCGACTATTATGCAGGCCCCAACCACACCCTTCCCACAAGCGGTACTGCAAGATTTTCAAGCGCTCTCGGTGTTGATGATTTCGTCAAGAAATCACAGTTTACTTACTACACTGAAAGTGCACTTAAAGAAGTTTATAAAGATGTTGCTTTCTTTGCTGATAAAGAGGGGCTTACAGCTCACGGCAAGAGTGCAACCATAAGATTTGAGGAATAAATATGAGTAAATATATAGATCCGGCATATTCTCTGCTCAAAGAATATGTGCCCGGTGAACAACCCAAGGATAAAAAATACATAAAGCTCAACACCAACGAATCACCTTACCCACCCTCACCTGCAGTTATTTCTGCTGTGAACTCTGCCGAGGTTTCAGACCTTCGTCTTTACTCCGACCCTGAAAGCAGTAAGGTGAAAAAGGCTATTGCCGATGTTTACGGTGTGGAAAGCAAAAATGTTTTTGTATCCAACGGTTCAGATGAAATTCTTAACTTTGCTTTTATGATTTACGGCAAGGTAAGCGGTGCAATTTTTCCCGAAATCACCTACGGTTTCTACAAGGTTTTCTGTGACCTTTACGGCATAGAAAAAACTATGATTCCCCTTGAAGAGGATTTCACCATTGATAAAAATAAGTTTATGAATACGGGTAAATTCACCGTTATCGCTAACCCAAATGCACCCACAGGCATTGAGCTCGGTCTTGATGTAATAGAAGAAATCATCGCTTCAAACAAAGATAACGTTGTTCTTATTGATGAAGCATATGTTGATTTCGGCGGAACTTCCTGCTATGAGCTTATAAAGAAATATGACAATCTTATTGTCTGCCGCACTTTCTCCAAGTCCTACAGCCTTGCAGGTACAAGACTCGGTTATTGTTTCGCAAACGAAGAGCTTATCAAAGACCTTGAAAAAATCAAGTATTCCACTAACCCTTATAACATTAACCGACTCACTCAGGTGGCAGGCGCTGTTGCAATGAGTGAAAACAGCTATTACATGGCTAACTGCAAGAGAATTTGTGATACACGCGAAATGGTGACAAATGCTCTTCGTAAGATTGGTTTTGAAGTTCTCGACTCAAAGGCTAATTTTATTTTTGCTAAACACGAGAGCATCAGCGGTATGGATATTTACACCAAGCTTCGTGAAAACGGAATTCTTGTAAGACACTTTACAGATGAAAAAATAAAAGATTATAACCGTATCACCATCGGCTCCGAAGATGAAATGGAAGTCTTTGTTGATACAATGAAAAAGATTGTGAAAGGAGCATAAAGTATGAGACAATCTGAAATTATCAGAAAAACTGCAGAGACAGATATCAACCTCACTTTATGTTTAGACGGCGAGGGCAAAGGTGACATTGACACAGGCTGCGGTTTTCTCGACCACATGCTCACCCTTTTCTCACGTCACGGCTCGTTTGACCTTAATGTGAAATGCATCGGCGACACTCAGGTTGACTATCACCACACAGCAGAAGATATCGCTATCTGCCTTGGCGATGCTTTCAAGAAAGCTCTCGGTGATATGAAAGGCATTACCCGTTACGGCAGTTTCATTCTGCCTATGGATGAAAGTCTCATCCTCACTGCTGTTGACATTTCAGGCAGAAGTTTTCTCGGATACGACCTCTCCATTCCTACAGAAAAGGTCGGCGACTTTGACACAGAACTCACCAGAGAGTTTTTCGAAGCATTTGTGCGTCACGCAGGTGTGACACTTCACATAAAACAGCTTTCAGGTTATAATTCACACCACATCATCGAGGGTACATTCAAGAGCTTTGCAAGAACAATAAAGCAAGCTGTTGCCATTGACGAAAAAAATAAAGACAAAATTCCCTCAACAAAAGGAGTTCTCTGATGATTGCAATTATTGACTACGGCGTGGGAAATCTCTTTTCTCTTGTGTCATCATTCAAGGCTATCGGCGCTGATGCTGTAATAACAAACGATGTTGCCACTATAAGAAACGCCGATAAAATTATACTCCCCGGTGTGGGTGCTTTTGAAGATGCTGCAAAAAAGCTCAGAGACAGCGGACTTGATAAAATAGTCCTTGAAGAAGTGGCAAAAGGCAAACCTCTTATGGGTATATGCCTTGGTATGCAACTTCTCTTCAAACATTCCTATGAATACGGCTGTCATGAGGGTCTCGGACTTATAGATGCAGATATCCTCCCCTTTGAGGGTAAACTTGCACCTGAACTGAAAATCCCTCACATCGGTTGGAATGCTCTTAAAATCGAAAAGAATGACTGTCCTCTTTTTAAATATTTAAACGACGGTGACCACGTTTATTTCGTACATTCATACTTTGCTGAAGAAAACATTGCAGAGTGCGCTACCTCGGCAGAGTACGGCATAAACTTCACTGCAGCAGTATGGAAAGACAACATCTACGGCTGTCAGTTCCACCCCGAAAAAAGCGGCGATGTTGGACTCAATATTCTCAGAGGATTTTGTGAAATAGGAGAAAACTGATATGCTTATTTTACCTGCTATAGATTTATATGATAAAAAGGCTGTTCGTCTTTACAAAGGCGACTACAACGAAATGACGGTTTACAGCAACAATCCCATTGAAATCGCAAGAAAGTTTCAGGAATGCGGTGCGACCTTTATACATATGGTCGATCTTGAGGGTGCTAAAAACGGCACTACTCCCAACATCGACGAAGTGCGCAAGGTTGTGGATTACACTGACCTTAAAGTTGAGGTTGGCGGTGGTATCCGTGATGAAGAAACAGTGCAGAAATATATCGACATCGGCGTCGAGCGAGTCATTCTCGGTACTGCCGCCGTAACAGATGATGAGTTTCTTTGCAAAATGGTTGCCAAGTATAAAGAAGCAATCGCTGTCGGTGTTGACCTTAAAGACGGCTATGTTGCTATCAAGGGTTGGACAGAAAAAAGCGCACTCACAGCCGATGAGTTTTTCAAACATTTAAGCGATATAGGTGTTAAAACTGTTATCTGCACAGACATCTCAAAAGACGGTGCTATGCAGGGCACAAACCGCGAGCTCTACAAAGAGCTTTCCGAGAAATACACTATGGATATCGTAGCATCAGGCGGTGTTTCAAGCATCGATGATATCAAAGCGCTCAAGGATATGAATCTTTACGGTGCTATCCTCGGCAAAGCATATTATATCGGTGCCGTTGATTTGAAAGAAGCAGTTGAGGTGGCAAAATGATTACAAAAAGAATTATCCCCTGCCTCGACGTAAGAAACGGCAGAGTTGTAAAGGGTACTAACTTCCAGAATCTCAACGATGTTTCTTCTCCTGTTGAACTTGGTGAGTTTTACAGCAAATGCGGTGCCGACGAGCTTGTTTTCTATGATATCACAGCAAGCGCTGAGGGAAGACAGCTTTTCACCGATATTCTCAGAGAAGTTGCTTCTAAGATATTCATTCCCCTCACTGTAGGCGGCGGTATCAACACTGTGGAAGACTTTGACCGAGTGCTCAAATGCGGCGCGGACAAGGTAAGTGTCAATTCAGGTGCTATCAGAAATCCTGAGCTTATCAGTCAGGCAGCTCGCCTTTACGGCAATCAGTGTGTGGTTATCTCCTGCGATATCAAACGTGTAGACGGAGTTTTCCACGTATTCGCTAAAGGCGGCAGAGAAGACACCGGTATGGAAGCCATCTCCTGGATTAAACGCTGTGTTGATATGGGTGCAGGCGAAGTTGTTGTCAACTCAATTGATACCGACGGTGTGAAACAAGGCTTTGATATCGAAATGCTCAAGGCCGTCTGCGAAGCTGTCAATGTGCCCGTAATCGCATCGGGCGGTGCAGGCTGTGCTGAAGATTTTGTGACTCTCTTCAACGAGATTCCTGACATTGATGCAGGACTCGCAGCTTCAATTTTCCACTTCGGCGAAGTGCAGATCAAAGACCTGAAAAAGCTTCTTCAGGAAAACAACATAAATGTGAGGTTATAAACTATGATAGATTTTGATATTAACAAGCTTAAGTTCGACGACAAGGGTCTTATCCCCGCTATCGTCGTTGATTCCATAACTAAAAAAGTGCTCACTCTGGCTTATATGAACCGTGAGAGCCTTGAGATTTCCATAGAAAAAGGACTCACCTGCTTCTACTCACGTTCCCGTCAGGAGCTCTGGCTCAAAGGTGAAACGAGCGGCAATTATCAGCATATCGTGTCAATCACAGCCGATTGCGATATGGACGCACTGACAGTCGTGGTAGAAAAAGACGGTCCTGCCTGCCATAAGGGCACAGACTCATGCTTTACTTCTCCCGTTTATCAGAGCGAGGAGCTCAGCGAGTTTTCATTGCAGGGCCTTTACGATTTGCTCAAAGGCAGAAAGGAAACTCTCCCCGAAGGCTCATACACAACATATCTTTTCCAGAAAGGTATTGACAAGATACTCAAAAAAGTCGGTGAAGAGTGCACAGAGGTTATCATTGCTGCAAAGGCCGACGACAAAGCTGAGACTATCTATGAAATCGCTGACCTTGCTTATCACGTAATGGTACTTATGAACGAAATGGGCATCACTATGGAAGAAGTTCACCGTGAGCTCGCTTCACGTCACATTATCGACCACAAAGTCAAGCAGGAAAAGATGACAAAATAAAGCTATTCTTTCTTATTTGGAAATATTTTCAAAATGTTTTGCTGTATTATGTAATTACAGATATAAAAACGAAAGGATGATTATATTATGAGCAGAAAAATCAATAAAGCTCTTTCCTTTGTTCTTGCAATTATTCTTGCTTTTTCGGTCTCATCTTTTGCTTTTGCAGCCGATGAGCTTGAGAATACTCCTCTGACAAAAGCTGAAGCAGAAGAAATTGCTCTTCAACATCTCACATTTAAAAATCAGACTTCAATGGTTTATGACTCTGAATATAATTACACGCCGGCATATAAAGTAATTTCAACCGTAGTACTCGCTAACAACAAGGTTGTAATCTTCATCTGCTATATTGATAAAGATACTGAAAATGTCCTTTACAGAAACGGCAGTTATATAAACTCCGGCATTACTCCTTTGAATCCTCTGACTCAGGAAGAAGCACTTAATTTTGCAATTTCAACTTTCGGTGCTAACAAAAACGACGTGGTCGTTCTGACTAAAGAAAAGGTTATCACTGACGACGGAGACCTTGCTTATCACTTTATTTTCTGCGAAAATGTATTTGAAAGAAATGAATGCACCGTTATAGCTGACACAGGTTTTATCGACGACATTTCAATTAGAATGCCTGCAAATTTTGTTGACAGATTGGTGCTCATGATCAGAGTTTTCATTGCAAGATTTGATCTTTTCAGATTTCTCATCAGATAAATCAACAATAATAACATTATATACAGTCGATTTTTTCGGCTGTATATTTTTTTGTAAAACTTTGTTTAAAGATGTAATTTTCGGTTGAAAACAAGTCGTAAGAGTGGTATACTGTATTTTAGATACTCCCCTATTGAAAGGATAATTGATATGAAAAAAAGACATCTTTTTACAACTCTTATTTTCGTTTTCTGTCTCACATTGCTCCTGACAGCTTGCGGCGGCAATGAAAGCGAACCGGAAAACACCACATCCACAACAGAGATTACAACCACTGAGACTCCTGCACCTGTTTATTATAACACTCTTACAGGTAAATCAGGACTTTCTGAAGAAGCTTCAGGCAAACGCCCTGTGGCTGTTATGATTAACAATATCAAAGCTTCACTTCCTCAGTACGGCATATATAAGGCTGATATCATTTACGAGATTCTTGTCGAGGGCGGAATCACTCGAATGATGGCTCTCTACGGCGACTATACCAAAGTGCCCAAGATTTGTTCTGTAAGAAGCTGTCGCTACTACTTCCCTATTTTCGCTCACGGTTATGATGCTGTTTATTTCTGCTTCGGCAGTAACGAAAGTCTCGCAACACCTACTCTTAAAAGAATCGGCATAGACTACTTTGACGGCAATCAGAATCCCGATTCGCTTGTATTCGGCAGAGACAGCGAGAGACTGAAAAAGTACAGCCGTGAACACACCGCTTATGTTGACGGAAAGAATATTCCCGAGCTTCTCAAGAAACATTCTGTTGAAACATCTTCCCGTTACGGTGAAGATTTCAGAGCTTTTAATTTCGCAGACGAAGATGTCACTGTTGCTTCAGGAAACATCACAGCTAAAGAAATCAGATTTGACTTTTCTAAAATTTATTACAGCACCTTCACCTATAATTCAAAAACAAAGACCTATTATAAAACTCACTGCGGCAACCCGCATATGGATACTTCCAATGACAAACAACTCAACTTCACAAATGTCTTCGCACTTGAAACAGACGTAACCAATCACAAGGGCGGCGCACTTATGGATGTTGATTGGAAGAGCGGTACAGGTTACTACATCTCTATGGGTAAGGCACAGAAAATCACTTGGATAAAGAGCAGTGAAGACAGCAATATTCTGTTCTTTGACGAAAACGGCCAGGAACTCAAGGTTAATACCGGCAAAAGTTACATAGGTGTTATCGGTACCGGCCTCACAAACATCAAAGTCGAAGAGCCTGTTACACAATAAAATATCAAAATAAAATCAGAGGGATATACACACTGACTTGTATATCCCTCTTTTAATTATGTCTTATTATATCCTATGTTATTTTTTAATTGCTGAAAATGCATCTTCAAAAAACTTTTTAATGAAATATACAACATCTGATAACATTGCAATAATTGCTAACATTACTAAAATACCTCCTTGGTCTGCAAATTAATCACAGTGATATTTTAGCATATATACACTTCTGCAGTCAATAAGGCGAGAATAAACGATACATTTTCAGGAAAATCTGATACTTTTACAATCAGTAAAAAAAACTGAGGCACCGACAACACGCCAATACGGCGCAAGTCGGTGCCTCATAATTATTCAATTAATAGTGTTCTACTCCACAACGACAGTCGCCCTGAATTCTGAATAATTTCCAGAAGAAGAGAACTATCTTATAGATGAACTTCATAAAGCCTGATGTGCTGTGACACAGACAGTTGCATGCTTTTGAACCGCCATCGTAAATGGGCTTGCTGCAATTGCTACAATTTCCTTCTCCGTCATCTCTGTGACCTGTAGCCTTAAGAGTTTCGGGATATTCAACATAGTCACAACCTAATCTGAGACAGTGTTTATAATCAGTATAACCGTCTTCTGTACAGGTTGGTGCATAACCCTTTTCGATATAGAGATAGTGGCCCAAGGGGCTGCCGAAAGCAACAGAGTCGGTCTTTGCGTCACAAAGAACACATACAAGATATTTACTGCCCTTTGTTGTGCAACCGGGTTCTACAATTACTGCATTTTCCTTGCCTTCTTCGTCGATATATCTGTGACCGTGTGCACTTACTTTCTTTGAATTATATTTATAATTACATTCTGTGCAGATATCCTCAGAGATACCGTCCTTAACACAAGAGGGAGCGAAATATCTGTTAGCAGTTACACAGGTAACTATTTCAGTATGTTCACTGTTGATATCGCAAACTCTCTTATGTGTATTTGTGCCTTCGATATGTTCCCAAGCACTCCACTTATGTCCTGAAGCAGGGATAACATCTGTCTTGTAGTTACCTTTACATACTGAACATGTATGAAGCACATAACCGTCTGATGCACAATTGGGTTCGTATTTGACGCTCTCAAATATACAAGCTGTTGCTGTGCCATAATTATTACAACCGTTCACGCACTTCTGTGAATGAGTCTTCACATCTGAAGCATAATCAAGCTTGAATTCGCCGGTATATGAGTGATCAAGAATACCTACTACTGTGCCGCCTTCAGTCTTGCCACAGCCGTTTTCACAGGTATAAACGGCCGTCTTACCTGCTGCAAGACATGTAGCTTTTACTGCTGCTTCAGTTTCTTTCATACTATGACCCTTAGCAGGCACTTTGTCAGCTGTATATGTGTGGTCACCTCTTATACAAGTGTAGGTTGTGTAACCCTCAGCTTCACAAGTCGGCTCTGTTACTACTGAATTGTAGCTATGATCAAGTGCTTCAATGTCTTCTGTATATTTATGGCTTGTATCATTCTTACAGGTGTAAGTCATAACACCAACTGCTGTACATGTTGCAGGTGTTGTAACTACGCCTTCGTAAGCATGGCCTGTTGCTACTACTTCGTCAGCTGTGTATTTGCTGTCACATCTTGAGCAATCATATGTTGTATAACCCTTATCTTCACAAGTAGGTGCTGTTACCACTGACTCGTAGTTATGATCGAGTTTTGCAACAAGTTCATCCTTACATACTTCGCAAGTCTGTGCTGTTGTACATGTTGCTGCCGCACCGGGTGTATGTCCTGTTTCAGCAACTTCTTTCTTTTCTCTTATGACTTCAGCGTTACATACTGAACAGTAAATTACTGAATCATATGAACCCTTTGCAGTACAGGTAGGAGCTACATTGTTTTCTACAACTGCAGCTTTTTCTGTATGACCGAGTGCAGGAATTACCTCGCCGCCTTCAGTCTTACCGCAACCGTTTGCGCAAGTGTAAATTGCTTCCTTACCGGGAACTTCGCACTTGGGTGCTATTTCATCAGCGGTTTTCTGCATATTGTGTTTAAGTGCTGCGATTTCTTCGCCGCCTGTTGTCTTGCCACAACCGTTTGCACAAGTGTAAACTGCTTTCTTACCGGCTATTTCACACTTAGGTGCTATTTCATCGGCGGTTTTCTGCATATCGTGTCCGAGTGCTGTGATTTCTTCACGTGACATTTCTACGCCACAAACTATACATTTCTTATACTTAGAACCTTTACCTTCGCATGTAGGAGCGGTTTCAGTTATCCAATCACTTGCAGTACATACTTCAAGAACGGCTTTACAGCCATAGTCACAGAGATGATCATTATCTTCTGATGAATCTGCATGTGTACCGATTGACACTTCACAACCGTAATCACAGATATGATTCTTATCGGCATCTTTATGTTCGCCCTGATATACTGCGCAACCATTATCACAAGTATGATCTTTATCATTGTCTTTATGACCGAGTGCTGAGCCTTCATCTGTTACTGTATTTGTTGCATCGCACCTATCACACTTAGCGGTCTTTGTGCCGTCTTCGAGACAGGTTGCATTGCCGTCAGAAGCATAGTTTGTAAAGCTATGATTAAGCGCCGGAATGTCATCAACATTATTTGTCTGAGTTGCTGCCCAATCTTTGTTAAATTTTGCGGTGTAGGTTGTTGTACCCACGCCCTCACATGTTGCAGGTGTCTTTTCTACTGAAGTAATTGTTGCTGTTGCTGTTTCGATATGAGCTTCATTGTTATTACATACTCTGCTAGCCATGCAAGTCCAATCACCTGACTCTGATTTCGCCCAAGTATATGTAACCTCTTTCCAGCTATGTGCGTTTGTGTCTACAGCAATTACTCTGGTTGACTCATGAGCGCAAGCCTTATGTGTATCAGTCTCGATATTAGTACAGATTGTGTTCATCAGACCTGTTGCTACACAGGTAGCAGGAGTTTTTACTCCGTTATCTTTATAAACATGATCTCTCTTAGCTATTGTTTCGGTGCGGGTACCGCCGCAAACAGAGCAGGTATAGGTTCTTACACCGTCAGCTTCACATGTCGCCTTAGTTGTAACGGCACTTGTTTCTGTGTGTTTAACATCTACAGTGTAACCGCAAGCACACTTATCAGTATGATATGTGTCATCCTTATCAGCGTGTGTTGTGAAGCTATGTTCAATAGCTTTGAACTGAGCTGTTACAACAAGATCTTCTGTTACGTTAGTAAACGGCTTATCCCAATCGGTGAACTCATAGTGATATGTATCATCGTAAGCCTTTGTTACATTGGCAGGTGCCGTAGCATCATTGCCACTGACAACTGTTGCAACAACATCTTCTGAACCGTCAACTTTGAAGGTTACAGTGTAAGTTTTGAGTGAACCCTTGTAATCTTCAATAGCTGCTTTGAGCTTAGCTTCTGCTGCATCAATGATACTCTGCTCGCTTGTGATAAGATTATCGTCAACCTTATTGGCATTAAGAACTTCCTTAATTTTAGTTTTTGCTTCATCTGTAATGTCAGTTGAAAGCAGGCCTTCGAGAGAGTTCCAAGCAGCCTCATAGCTATTATATGAAGCTCTGTCAACTTCTTCTTTAATCTTATGGTCAGGATTATTCTTACAAGTATAAGTATAATAGCCCTTCGTCCACTCACCGTCTTTCAGTTCGGGACGGGTAAGATTTGATTCTGACTTTGTTCTATCGTAGTTGTGGTTGATAGCTGCTATATCGTCAACATCATTAGTCTGAGGTTTTGCCCAAGATTCTGCAAATGTTGCAGTGTAAGTTGTTGTACCCACGCCCTCACATGTTGCAGGTGTCTTAACTGCTGATGTGATTGTTGCTGTTGCTATTTCAACATGCTTT
>JAZTZY010000026.1:0-109620 GCA_045637705.1 Acutalibacteraceae bacterium
GATGTCAAGACCTGGTAAGGTTCTTCGCGTTGCTTCGAATTAAACCACATAATCCACTGCTTGTGCGGGCCCCCGTCAATTCCTTTGAGTTTCAACCTTGCGGCCGTACTCCCCAGGTGGATTGCTTATTGCGTTAACTCCGGCACGGAAGGGGTCAGACCCCCCACACCTAGCAATCATCGTTTACAGTGTGGACTACCAGGGTATCTAATCCTGTTTGCTCCCCACACTTTCGAGCCTCAGCGTCAGTTAGAGCCCAGCAAGCCGCCTTCGCCACTGGTGTTCCTCCGAATATCTACGCATTTCACCGCTACACTCGGAATTCCGCTTGCCTCTACTCCACTCAAGAACAACAGTTTTGGATGCAGCTCCGAAGTTAAGCTTCGGTATTTCACATCCAACTTGATGTCCCGCCTGCGCTCCCTTTACACCCAGTAATTCCGGACAACGCTCGCCACCTACGTATTACCGCGGCTGCTGGCACGTAGTTAGCCGTGGCTTCCTCCTCAGTTACCGTCATTTATTCGTCACTGAAGACAGAGGTTTACAATCCGAAAACCGTCATCCCTCACGCGGCGTTGCTGCATCAGGCTTTCGCCCATTGTGCAATATCCCTCACTGCTGCCTCCCGTAGGAGTCTGGGCCGTGTCTCAGTCCCAATGTGGCCGTTCAACCTCTCAGTCCGGCTACTGATCGTCGACTTGGTGAGCCGTTACCTCACCAACTATCTAATCAGACGCGAGTCCATCTTTCAGCGCCTCAGCTTTGGTATCAGAATCATGCGGTTCCGATACGTTATGCGGTATTAGCAGTCGTTTCCAACTGTTATCCCCCTCTGAAAGGCAGGTTACTCACGCGTTACTCACCCGTCCGCCACTAAGTCATAAAAGCTTCACTCCGAAGAGATTCACTTAAATGCTTCGTTCGACTTGCATGTGTTAGGCACGCCGCCAGCGTTCGTCCTGAGCCAGGATCAAACTCTCTAAAATATTGTATTAGAACAGATCTCTCTGTTTTAACCTATCTTAGAGCTTTGTTGCTCATTTCGTCATTGCTGACATTTCTTTATACTTCGCTATTTTAGCTTCCGTATTACTGTTTGAAAAGTACTTTTAAAAACTCTTCTTGATGGTTCTTTACCATCGAATCTCGGGTTCCTTTTCTTATCTCGTTGTTTAATTTTCAAGGTCCAATCGCTTGCCCTCTCTCGAGGACAGCTCAAAGAGTATACCATACATACTCTCTCTTGTCAATACTTTTTTGAAAGTTTTTTTAAAACTTTTTCGATTGACTTTTCAACATCTTTTCGCTTTCTTGCGGAAAGCTTGTATATAATATCACTTCCGGTTTTATTTGTCAACTGTTTTTTCAACATTTTTTGTGGAAAATTTATCGTTTTGTACACGCGCTCGGGTGTTAAGTGTTTTTAACATCTTTGTGGAATGTTTGATATAAAGTAACACTGCCCTCACGAGGAGAGCAGTGTCAGCAGTCACTTGTATCTTCATTCAATAATTTCTTTTGTTTATATTTAGGAAGTTTACCAAGAACCGTAACATAACTGTGGTCTACCATTTCAATAATAAGTTCATCAGGAACACTATCAATAGGAAAACTATTAAAATATGGTTGTTGGACAGCAGGACAATGGTAACCTCTAACAATAACACCCGAAAACAATTGCCTGTAAAAGTCTCCCGTCATTCGTTCACAATTCAATGTTGCAGTTTCTTTACCTTTAAGAACAAACAATTGAGCAAAAATTTTTCCTTCAACTTTAATTATGTCACTTTCAGGACCAAACGGGTGGTCAATGTATGCACCGTTTTTCGAAAGGCAATAATCGAGTAATTCTGAATATTTCATTATAAATCACCTCTAAATCAGAAATAATTACTGATTATTCTAGACTGACACTTGACTCATTTTGTTCCCTGAATATATTCCACTCCCGTTTTAAGTTGTTATCTTCAACAAAATGGTGACAAGCCGTTATAATCTCTTCATCGGACATATCGGATATTTTCTTCAATTTAAATCTATGTACTTTTTTTAGCTTCAAAAATTTCTTTGAGCTGTCAAGTAATGGCAGGTAAATAGAATTATTCATATAAGTTCACCACACTATAGTATTTTCTTTAAATTTATTATATCACTCCCCCATTGACTATTCAATACATCCTGCATAAATTCATAATTCCTCTTTCATAATTATTATACGCTCGCTGCATCGTCGCTGAAGCACCGCCTGTGGCGGATGAAGCGAGGCGAGGATGGCGCAGTGGTCAAAATCGCTCGGCGCACCAAGCCGATAAAGCGATTTTGGGAACCACAAGAGTAAGGCATTCTTTTTCCTAGCGCGGAAAAAGAATCAAAAACGCGCTCTTACTCCCCCGCGTACCAACAAAAAAAGAGACCGCATAAAGCGATCTCTTTCTATAAAGCTTAAATTATTCAGCTGTGTTCTTCTTGAGTGTTTCAAGTTCAGCTCTGAGTTCCTTGGGAAGCTTGTCGCCAAACTTACCGTAGAATTCTTCGATACCCTTAGCATCTTCAGCCCAGAGAGCCTTATCAACGTCAAGAATTGACTTAAGACCGTCAACAGTGATTTCGCCTTCAAGACCTTCGAGGTTGATGTCTTCAGCCTTGGGAAGGTAACCGATAGCTGTTTCTTCTGCGCCAACTTTGCCTTCACATCTGTCGATGATCCAGTCAAGTACACGAAGGTTGTCGCCGAAACCAGGCCACATGAAATTGCCTTCGTCGTCCTTACGGAACCAGTTAACGTTGAAGATCTTGGGAGCCTTGTCAGCATCGAGAGTATTACCGATGTCAATCCAGTGCTGCCAATAGTCAGCCATATCGTAACCGCAGAAGGGAAGCATAGCCATGGGGTCACGACGAACAACGCCTACTGCACCTGCAGCTGCTGCAGTTGTTTCTGAAGCCATGATTGAACCTACGAATACACCGTGGTTCCAGTCACGTGACTGATATACAAGGGGAGCAAGCTTAGCACGACGGCCGCCGAATACGATAGCTGATACGGGCACACCGTTGGGATTTTCGAACTCACTGCTGATGCAGGGGCAGTTCTTAGCGGGAGCTGTGAAACGGCTGTTGGGGTGAGCACCCTTGATTTCATCAACCTTACCGTTCCAGGGCTTGCCTGTCCATTCGAGTGCGTTCTCGGGAGGATTCTTATCGACGCCTTCCCACCAAACTGTATCGTTGTCAAGATTGTAAGCAACGTTTGTGAAAATTGTGCCTTCCTTTGTTGAAAGAAGAGCATTGGGGTTTGACTTCATGTTGGTACCGGGAGCAACACCGAAGAAACCGTTTTCGGGGTTGATAGCATAGAGTCTGCCGTCTTCACCCTTACGGATCCAAGCGATATCGTCACCTACGCACCATACTTTATAACCCTTGTTTTTGTATCCCTCGGGAGGAATAAGCATTGCAAGGTTGGTCTTGCCGCAAGCTGAGGGGAATGCAGCACAGATATATTTGATTTCGCCGTCGGGCTTTTCAATGCCGAGGATGAGCATGTGTTCAGCCATCCAGCCTTCCTGACGACCCTGGTTTGATGCGATACGAAGAGCGAAGCACTTCTTACCGAGAAGAACGTTTCCGCCGTAACCTGAGTTAACTGAGATAATTGTGTTATCCTGGGGGAAGTGGCAGATGTATCTCTTTTCTTCGTCGATTTCGCAACGGCAGTGGAGACCACGTACCCAGTCATTGCTGTCGCCGAGAGCTTCGAGAACGTCTGTACCAACTCTTGTCATAATAGCCATGTTGAGTACAACATAGATTGAGTCTGTAAGTTCGATACCAGCCTTTGAGAACTTTGAACCTACGGGGCCCATTGAATAGGGAATAACGTAAGCTGTTCTGCCTTTGTAGCTGTCCTTAGCGATACCGTAAAGCATTTCGTAAGCTTCAGTGGGATCCATCCAGTTATTTGTGGGGCCTGCTTCTTCCTTTGTGGGAGCGCAGATAAATGTTCTGCCTTCAACACGAGCAACGTCGTTTACAGCAGTTCTGTGATAGTAGCAACCGGGAAGGAGTTCCTGATTGAGTTTAATCATTTCGCCTGTAGCGCAAGCTTCTGCTCTGAGAGCTTCGAGCTGTTCTTCTGAACCGTCAATCCAAACAACTTTGTCGGGGTTAACGAGGCTGATTTTGTCTTCGAGCCAAGCAAGAACGCTGGGGTTCTTTGTGGGTGCATTGTTAAGCATAGTAAAATCTTTCCTTTCGTGAATGGTTTATACTAAGTAGTCGAAAATTGCTCCTTGTACTCCATACTACTTTATTCTATAACATTATACTTATTTTTAACAGCTTTTTCAAGAGATAGACAATAAAATATATAAATTATTTTTACCTTTTTTTTATCTATTTTTCACATTAAAAAGCGACTATGCTTTTTACATAGTCGCCTTATTTCAAAAAAACGATTTATCAGAAAGTAAATATAGCCTTTTTCTTTTTACATCCTGTGCATGAATATTCAATCGTAGCAAGGTTACCTTCTTCGTCAAAGGTCTCAGATTTAATCGTAACTTCATCTTCATGATAATGAGTTGCACCGCATCCGCAGAAGTGGTTTGAACCAAAGAGCTTCCAGAAGAATGACAGGAACTTGGTAAGAATCTTACCGAAGGTGCCTCTGTTATGACAGAAGTGTGTGCAGGCTCTTATTTCACCACTTGCACTCTGAGAATAATAGTGATTACATCTTGTGCAATAATGTGTGCCGTCTGTGTTATATTTATATTCATGGCCTAAAGGTTTAAGTATTTTTGAATCGATATATCTTGTGCAGATATTGCATAAATAAGCTGCTGTCTGTCCGCCTGTTTCGCAAGTGGGAATAATTTCCTGCTTCAGAGGATCTTCAACTTTGAAAAGAAGGTGTTTATCTGCCTTTACTACTTCCTTTTTACAGTAGCTGCATTCGAAGCTCTGCTCGATGCAAATTGAGTCAGACACATTACGTTTGATTTCACCTGCAATGAGATCTACATGTTCACCCTCAGCAACGTCCTTTTCAACTACAGCCTTATCGCAAATTGCACAATTCTTTCTGAATATACCGCCCTTGATGCAGTCTGCACCCTTATAAGGTTCCCATTCTGATTTTAAAACATGGTCAGTATAATAGTTATACTCTGTCCAGGTTTCGTTGCAGTTATAACAACCTCTTGTTCTTGTTCCGGGTTTAATGCAACTGATGTCCTGGCCTTCATCAACAATCCATGATTTATATCTGTGCTCAGCTGGTGTTTCCATTGTTTCAATGTGACCGCAGACTGTGCAAGTACGTGTCTTGATGCCTTTTTCAGTACAAGTTGCAGGCTTTTCAATTTTCCAAGCTGTTACTGTGTGATCAAGCTTGGGAATAGTGTACTGCTTATCTTTTTCGCTGTCAGGTACATCGATTGCTTCTGAGCAGTATACGCAAGCCTTTGACATAAGACCTTCTTCGTAACAGGTAGCAGCTTTTTCTACACGATGTTCTGAACTTAATTTATGTATTGAGGGATCTTTCGGTAAAACTTCTATAACGTCTTCACCGCACTTGATACAATCATAAACCATCTGACCGTTAAGACAGCAAGTGGGATTTATACGTGACTTGAAGGTTAAAGTTGCTGTATGTTTAGGGATTTTTCTTTCAATAAAGTCATCCTTTGAACACATATAGCAATATGCTTTCTCGATACCTTCTTCATCACATGAAGCAGCTTTATATTCTTTCCATTCGAGATCAGCAGGATGATTTGCAGGGTCAATGGGAAGTGATTCCTTTATAGTTTTTTTGCATGTTACGCAGAAATTACTTCTCTGACCTTCTTCACTACAAGTGGGTTCTTCAGTTACAGTCCAGGGAGTTATGAAAGTGTGACCTACAGGGTCAATGGGGCCGTATTCTATATGGCTGATATCATATTTACAGATTCTGTAAGCAAAGCCTTCTTTTGTGCATGTGGGCTCAATAAGAATCTCTTCATACCAAGAGTGAGCCTCGGGATCAAGGGGTAAATATGTTCTGACACCGGTCAGACCGCAAATAATACAATCACCTTTTTTATATCCGGGGGTACTGCAGGTTGAAGCATGAGTGCCTTCGCTTCCGTCAAATTCATGACCGTCCCATACAATTTCATCAACGATTTCGTTTCTTCCTGCTTCTTTGCATACACTGCATTCTTTAGTTATATATCCGTTATCTTCTGTCTGGCAATCGCCCTCGGGTGCGTGATATTCACCCCACTGGAGATATTTATGCTCTTTATCGGCAGGAATAACAACTTCTGCAGTCTTACCGCAGCCTTCACATCTCACGATACCCTTACCGGGATTCTCGCAGTCGATGCTGCCAATGAGCATAGCCTTACCGCTGTAAACGTGATTATCCGGGTCAATAGCTGTATCTACTTCAACCTTTTTATTGCAGACTACGCAAAGCTGAAGCTTTTTGCCTTTTGAAACGCAGGTTGCAACCTTGCTGACGGTTCCTTCTGTTTCAAAAATATGTTCAACTGGGATTTCCTCTTCAATCTGAGTCTTACAAACAGTACATCTTGTTGTTTGTGAACCGCTTTTATTATTAAGATGTTCGCCGTGTATAGGCTTATGAATTACCCATAAGCTTTCATCGGGGGTATGAGGTAATTTTTCAACATAGACAGTAACTGCTTTTCCGCAGCCGGTGCAAGTATATTCACTCTCACCAACACTTGTACAAGTCGGTGCTTTAATAATTCTTTCTGTGCCGTTATATGTATGTATCTCAGGATCAACGGGGATTTTCTCCGTATACGAATGGTTACAATACTCAGCAACACCGCCAGCTGATACAGAATAAATACACTTTCTTGTTCTTTCACCTTCTGTTTTGCAAGTCGGTTTAACATTTACTACCCAATCACCGTAAATGTGACTGTGCTTATCAGGATAAGTTCCTTGTGTATTTTCTTCCTCAGTCCAGTTTATTGTTCCCACAGCATATACACTCACTGTGAGTGCAAACATCAACAAGCATATGAGAAGAACTGATAATTTCTTTGACAAATTAAAGCCTTTCATAATTGTTACCTCCAAAAAAAATCAATCTGACTAATCCACAGAAATATACACCATAATAATATCATTAAATAAAGAAATCGTCAACATCAGATTTGTAATTTTTTGATGAATTTACAAAATACTCACTTTTATAACACAAAAAAACCCCTCGGATTTCTCCGAGGGGTAAAGTTATTAAACTTTATTAATAGTGCTCATAACCGCAAGCACAAGCAGGATTCATCTTGAAGAGCTTCCAGAAGAACTTGAGAATCTTATAGATGAACTTCATAAAGCCTGATTCCTTGTGGCAGATACAGCCGCAATTCTTGCTTTCGTCTTCTCTGATTGTTGTCTTGCATGCGTCACACTTACCGTCACCGTCAGTGTCGTTATGACCTAAAGGCTCGGTGTAATATGAGTCACGGTCAATCATATATTCGCTGAATGAACATCTTGTGCATTCTTCATAAGCCTTATGACCGCCAACAGTACATGTAGCTTTTACTTCTGCAACTGTCTTGAGTGTTGACTTATAGCTGATTGTGCCGTCTGCATTGATTGTTGCGAACTCAGGATGCTTATGAACAAGGTTGCCGTTTTCATCGTGAGTCTTGTTGCCCATAGCCTTAATAGCTACTTCTTCAATGTAATTGCACTTCTGGCAATACATCTTGCCGCGGCCGGCAGCATTATATTCAGGATATTTTACAACGTGTACAACATTGCCGTCACCGTCAACATAAACGATCTTGCCATCGATTGCAGCATAGTCGTTTGTAACGCCGTCGAGTTTTTCCCAATCGTGAGTGCCTACTGCAACGATGTTCTTATCTGAGTAGTCAACACCGCCGAATTCAGTGTTGCCGCCTTCAAGACGACCTGTGAAGCCACAGACATTACACTTGAAATTGATGTAACCGTGTGTTGTACAGCCTGCTTCTTCGATATAAACTATCTGCCAATCGTGATCTTCTTCACGTGTCTTAGTCTGTTTTGCATTACAGCCTTCAGTTGTACATCTGTTAACCATTGTTACGCCTGTTGCGCAGTTACCGCCAACTGTTGTCCACTTGAGACCGTCTTCTGATGCAGCATCCTCTTCCCAGACGTGACTTGTGGGATCAGCCTTAACAGTCTTTGTCTTGTAGTAGCCACATCTTGAACAGAAGCTGATTGCATTACCTTCTGAATGACATGTGGGAGCAACAATAACTTCGTCGAAGTTTTCAGGAATATGTTTCCAGCCGTCTGTGCTGTAAACATATTCTGCTAACATATCGTGGCCAAGCTTTGAACCCTTGTCAGTGATTGTATCTGTAGCCTTTACTTCGCCTGTACATGTGTCACAGGTAGCTGTCTGTGTGCCGTCTTCTGTACAAGTTGCATCATTATTTGATACATAGTTTGTGAATACGTGAGGCTTAGCTTCACCGAATTCTTCTTTACAGATATCACAGATATCATATGCACCGCAGTTTGTTGCAGGAGTTTCTGTTGAACACTTTTCTGCTTTTTCTGCATAACCGCAATTATTTTCGCAATATGCTGAGTGAGTGCCGTTGCCGTTTGATTTTACTACAAGCTTATGAGCGAGAGCCTTATCTTCTTCAGCATCGCTTTCTACTATCCATTCATATGAGCAAACATCACAAGTGTGTTTGTAGTAACCGTCTTCTGTACATGTGGGTGCAACATGTTCGGGTTCTGCATCTTCACAAGCAGCACTCTGTTCGTTACCGCATACACAAGTGAGCTTGTGGCTGTGGATACCGTCTGCTTCATAGTTTACATATTCGCCTGTGAATGTACACTTGATACCGCCAACAATCTCAGGATCAAGACCTGATGCATCTACTGAATACTTAACGCCGTCAACACCGTATGCATCGCAGTTTGAACACTTATATGCATGGTAGCCGTATACTGTATCACAGTAGTAGCCGTTTTCAGCCTTGAATTCGTGACCCTTTGCAGTGATTACTTTATAGTCAGTATTTCTGTAACCGCAATCTTCGCGCTGACACTGCTTATGCTTGGTGTAACCTGCTTCTTCACAAGTTGCAGCCTTAGCAGCAACATCCTTATAGTCGTGCTTGAGAGCAGCAATAGTTAACTTATCTGCTGCGATTTCTTTTGTCTTATCAGCATTGAAGTGCTTACCGCAAGTATCACATGTATAGTGTTCTACAACACCGTCTTCTGTACAGGTTGCTGCAACACCTGCTGTGTAACCGCCTTCGTAATCAAAGTTGTGACCTGACTTTGTATCAGCCTTTTCCCAAGTTGCGCCTGTCTCATTTTCTGATGAGATATGGCAACGTGAACATTCTTTATAGTATACTTCGTTGTTTACACAGTCAGATTCTGACTTGAGATATTTCTCAGTGTCTGTCCAATCGTGACCGAGAACTGCACCGGATTCAAATGTCTTTTCGTCTGTTGTATCTTCACTTGATTTGCCACAAACTGAACATGAGTAGTAGTATGCTGCCTTTGTTGTACATGTAGCTTCAGTTGCAAGATAATCATCTGTTGCAGTCTTCGCATCATATTTATGACCGGCAGCTTCTTCTCTTACCCAGTAGAGATCAGCTTCGTTTTCGTACTTGTCTTTTTCTGTTTCTGCGCTTACGTCACAGTTGTCACAACAGTACCAATAGGTCCAGTCTGTTACACAGTCTTTAGTTGATCTCTGATATTTTGAATCTGTCTTCTTTGTCTTTTCCACATAGCTGTGGCCTGTAGCTTTTGTTGCATCATCAGTCCATACATAGCCGCAATCTTTACATGTATATGTTGTATAGCCGCCTTCAGTACATGTGGGAGCCTTTACAACAGCGTCAGCATTTTCTTTTGTGCAAGAAGCTGTTTCAACCTTAGCACCGTCGTTTTCACCGTACTTACAGGTTTCATCCTGACAAGTTCTGGTGTGTGTACCATTATTGTTGTTTACCCAAGCTGACCAATCGTGACCGAGAGCCTCTGTGGGAGCAGTCTGCCATTCATGTCCGCAGATTTCACAAGTATTAAGTGTATAACCGGGAGTCTCACAATCAGGAGCTATAACTTCAATGTCAGGTGAGAAGCACTCTGCTGTTTCGATGTGTTCTTCATTATATTCGCAGACACGGTTATGAGTTTCTGTGCCGGCGATATTTGCCCATTCGCCCCACTTGTGAGCGTCTGTGTCAAGCTCACCGTGTGTATCTTCACACTTATCGCAGACTGCAAGATCTGTACATGTAGCTGTTCCGCCTGAACAAGCTTCTGTCTTGTTATCTTCGTTGCCTACACCGTAGAGTGTATCGTTCTTACAAACTGAGCAACGGTATGCGTGTACATCACCGTCGAGCTTAACAGCTTCACCGTTATATACGTGAGCAGCAAAAACACCGTGTGTATCATTACACTTATCGCAGACTGCAAGATCTATACATGTAGATGTGCCGCCTGAACAAGCTTCTGTTGCATCCTTTTCTGCGCCTACACCGTAGAGACCTTCGGTTGAGCAGTATTCGCAAAGATATGCATGCTTGTCGCCTTCGAGCTTAACAACAGTACCTGTGAATGAGTGAGGATCTGTTGTGCCGTATTCAGTGTCGCACTTGTCACAAACCTTGAGGGTTGTACATGAAGCCTGACCGCCTGAACATTCTTCAGCGAATGAATAGTTACAATCTGTACATGTAGCCTGATGTTCGCCTGCCTTGTTGTTATCATATTTATAAGTACAGGTTGCGCGTGCATTTGTCATGCCATCAAAACCGTAAGTGTTACAGCCGTTTACACAAAGGAAGTTGTGATAGCCATTGTTATATGACTTAACTGCGCCGGTGTAGTTGTGGCCTGTCTTACCCTTATCGGCTGTTGTATACTTATGTTTACATTCGTTACAGGTATGAACTGTGAAGCCGTCCTCTGTGCAGGTTTCTGCGAATGATTCTTCTGCATAAGTACAATCTTCTGTTACAACCTTATTACAAATAGAACATGTCTTTGAGTGCTGACCGTCAGCTTCCTTATAAAGGTCTGTAGAAGTCCAAGCACCGAAATTGTGGTCTTCTGTAAATACATAACCACACTCTGAGCAAGTCTTCTTGTGCTGAGCTTCGCCTGTTGTATCCCATTCGCCGTAAGTACAATCAGTTGCAGCCTCTTTTACCTTGTTATAACCGTAGGTACCGCAGTCATTCTTACAAAGATATGAGTGTGTGCCGTTGTCGTTATCTCTGATTTCGCCTGTGTAGTCGTGGCCTATTGCTGTATCAGCCTTTGTCCAAGTTGCATCTGTGATATCTTTTGAAGAAACATTACAAAGTGAACATTCTTTGTAGTATACTTCGTTGTTTTCACAGTCAGCTTTTGACTTGAGATATGTTTCTGTATCTGTCCAGTTGTGCTTAAGCTTTGAGCCTTCGTCTGTCCAGGTTTCTGTACCCTTCTTACCGCACTGACAGGTTAAGTAGTAAGTTGCATCGTTGTAGCAATCTGCCTCTGATGCTTCGAAGGTCTTAGTCTTCTCGTCATATACATGCTCGAGTTCCTGATTACAGATGTCACAATAGCAGTTGTTGTTGTCATCTTTACAAGCTACTGTTTCTGTGTGAGCGGAATTATAAGTACAGTTAACTGTATGAGTCTTTTTGTCACCGTTAGGTGTACCGACTGTGTAGTCAAAGCTATGTGCGTTTGTATCAATTTCGCCGTCAACAAACTTTTCAGCGCCGCAAGGACAAGTCTTTTTGATTGTGCCGGGAGTTGTACAGGTTGCACCAACAGATGTGTCACCTGTCCATGTGTGACTAACTTTCTGTACACTGCCGCAAGTGCTGTATCTTGCACACTTGATTGAGTGAGTATCAGTGTCAGTGTTGCCTGTTGATGAGTTTGCAAGAATCTCGCCTCTTGAATAGTCGTGACCCTTTGCGAGCCAGTTTACATTGTCGCCGTCATAAGGTACATTACCTAAGCTGTATCCGCAACCGCTACATGATTTACCTACTAATGCAGGATCGTCACAAGTAGCATTCTTATAGGGGTTAGCTGCCCATACAAATGTATGAGGATTATTGTTAAATACGGGATATACTCTAAGGTCTGATGTAACCTTTGTATCAGCCTTAAACTCTGCCGAATTTGCATACCAATAAGCAAATGAATATGAATATTCAGCTGTTGTTTCCTTAGTGGGTGTAACTGTGGGAAGTGTGCCTACAGTTTCACCGTCTTTAACCTTAACAGTAGCAAGAACTGTTGTATTATCGCCATAGTAGTATGTTACAGTGTGTTCCTTTGTCCATGTAGCATAAACTGTGGTGTTAGCTGTGAGACCTTCAACTGATGTAATCTTTGTGCCGTCTTCAAGTTCCCAACCGGTAAATACATAGCCTGCTCTTGTGGGAATCATAAGGGTATCTGTGTCACCGATGATGAAGGGTTCGCGAACCTTTGCATAGTCTTTTGCATATGCATCGTAAGCAGCTTTTTCAAAAATACCGATGTTTGAGTATGTTGCAGTTGTGGGAGCTACAGTTGCACCTACACGGATAGCTATCTTTGTACAGTTAGCAGGAGTTGTGAAGGCGAGGCTGTTTTTACCCTCTTGAGTGACGTAAAGGCCGATATGCGGATTTGACTGAGTTGCACCGTTGTAGATAGCGCCTGTTGCACCGTTACCGGATGCATCGTAGAAGAATACGAACATCTGGCCCTGATTGCCTGAGCCTTCAAGATCAACATCTGCAGCAAAGATATATTCAGTATTAGGCTTAACAGTCATCTGATAGTGGCCGGCAGCTGAACCGTAGTTTGAATAAACCTCGCCGTCTTTTGTTGTGATAGCAGTAATTGTACCTGCATCAAGGTCATAAGCGATTGAGCCACGAGATGTATTGCTTGCAACGGAGCTGTTTGAGTTAGCCCACTTTGAAAGTGAGAAGATATTATCATAACCAACATCCATTGTGCCGGGAGTCCATGTTGAATAAAGAACTCTTGTTGATGTGATTGTACCTGTGGGAGCTGCTGCATCGCCGATGCCGTCACCGTCTGTATCTTCTTTCCAACTGTCGAAGATGTAACCGGGTCTTGCAGGAGTCTGAAGAGTACCGACAGAAGCACCGTAAGTATAAAGCTGTCTGTGAGGACGTGCTGTCCAGTTATCAACTTCAAGCTCTGTCTTAACAGCTGCGGGATAAATCATAATATTCCAATAGTTAGCTGTTGAAGAAGGAGTATTATTGTCAAAACGGATTTCCATACATGTTGCAGTATCGGGAGCCTTGAAGGTTTTCTGACCTGTGCCGTTATTTACAGTGAAGCAATATGCACCGAAGCTGCTCTCATGTGCACAACCGCCATTCTTGTCGTAGAAGAATACAAACATTTCAGTGTTTGCGCCGTCAGTTGTATACTTGAATGTATATTCCTGACCGCCGACAACGGGCATTGCATAGTGGTTGGTGTTTCTTGTGTTAGCATTTGATGAGCTGCCTGAGTGAGTTGTTACATATTCACCTGAAGCATTGGGGTGTTTAAATGTTACCTTACCTGCATTGAGGTCAACTGTTACATTGCCGTCCTTTTCTGATGACTGCGAATATTTCCAGTCAGCAAGTGAGAACATATTATCATATGTAACTTCAAACTGTCTTCTTGTAAGACCGTTGACAGCATTGTTATAGTTAGTGTATGCAGTATTCATCTGACTGCCCCATGAAGCAGCACTGCCTGTGCCTGTGTAATTCTTGGGGTTGAGGTTTGTAATAGCCTTTGCCGCATTAACAAAAGCTTTGATTGACTCGGGAGTATACTGAGCTGCATTATTGAGAAGCTCATTCTTCTTATTGTTAATCTGTGTAAGAAGCTCACCGTAACCCTTGAAGTTCATTACATAGATAGTACTTGTGTTTGTACCTGTGTATGTTGTTGAACCGTTGTAGAACTTCCATGTGGGGCTGATTGTTCTTGTCCATTCACCCATTGACATTGAACCTGTGAATTCAAGTGAAGCAGCAGTGAATTCCCACTGACCGTTTGCACGTGCACTGAACACGTTACCGTTAGAGGTATCCTGAGCATAAAGCTGTTTTGTAGGTGATGCATCCATACAATAAAAATACGCAGAGTCGTCCTTCGAAATACCTGACCAATAAGCAGGATTAAAGGTAAGACCGTTTGAATTGGCATCCATCCAGGCTCTCTCAAAACGAATCTTCTTGCCGCTTGCAGAGTCACCCTCAAGCATAATACCGAATTTAGGAGTAGTTTGGCCGTCGTACTTAAGAACCATTGTAGGATATGCAATAGTTACAGTAAGTTCAGAGTTAGTTACATTGTTAAAATACGAACCGCGGTTCTGGTCGCCGACGAGTGATGAATCACCGTCATGTGAAAGAAGGTTCTTGTAATACTTCTTACGTCTGTCAAGTGTATTATCGTTACCATCGTCACCATTACCATAAATCTTGAATTTATAATAGTTACCCTCGGTGTTAACACTATAATCAACGTTTGTATTGATGCCATTGAGCAATGACTTGTTGTAGAGAGATGAAGCTGACTCTAAAGCAGCTGCCTCAGCATCTGTGGGCGCAACAAACACCCAACAGCTCATAAGCATAAGAACTGTCATGATTAATGATAAAGATTTCTTGAAATAATTCTTTTTCATTTTTGAATTTCCCCCTTAAATCAAGAAGATTTCCTGACGAAGATTAGTTTTTCCGTCAGAATATTTAATAATCTGAAAGGCTAAACCGAAACACTTCCGAACACAACTGACCTCCCTGTGCTTTTTGCCGGAGCAGTCTCTGTTTGCACTTTCACGGTAAAAGGGTGCACTTCACCCTTATAATTACACATTCTCATTATAGTTCACCCTAAAAAATAAATCAATAGAATTTTGAAAAAACTGTTAAGAGAATGAGTAAAAAATATGACTTTAAATTTGTGCAAGTTGACAAAACATATAAATAATCAATCTGCATATGCCGAAGGAATACACTGTATTTCTTCGGCATATATATTCCCGAGGGGGAGAGAATATGAACTCTGACAGCAAAACGCGGGCAATAATCTTAGGCAAATATATCGTCGACACCGGCGCAACCGTAAGACAATGCGCAAGAGAATACGGCATCAGCAAATCAACGGTCCACAGCGATGTGACAAGGCGCTTGGGCGGCATCGACAAAGACCTGTGGGCAAAAGTGCGACGCGTACTCGACAAAAACAAAAGCGAGCGACACCTCAGAGGCGGAGATGCCACAAAAAAGAAATTTCGGGAAAACAAAAAAGGGAGTCCGGATTGACTCCCTTGATTTATTTAAGTGTGACAATTGTCACGCCGTTTTCGCCCTCACCATAAACGCCGAGACGGAACGACTTGACAAATCTGCTTTTTCTCAGGTGCTCCTGCAAGCCTTTGCGCAATACACCCGTACCCTTGCCGTGAATGACAGTCAGCTCATTAAGACCGAGTCTGAGACACTGGTCAATATATCTGTCAACCTCCATAATGCCCTCTTCAACGTTCATACCTCTCAGGTCACAACGGGTCTGGGCATCACTGCCGGGGGTGAAATGATGTTCATGTTTATTGGGCACACTGCGGGATTTAGGCTGTTGTTTCTTGCTCTTTTCAACAAGACGCAGATTGCTTTCTTTAGTACGAAGCTTCATTATACCTGCCATTACCTCATACTCCCCTTTTCGGTCTTTGAGTGCAGTAATGGTTGCTGTCTTGCCGATATCACAAAGAAGAACTTCATCACCGACTTTAAGTTCTCTCGGCAATACATAATCTTCATCCTGAATGGAAGATGCAACAACGGGGTTAGTGATTTCATCAAACTCAGCATAACCTTTTCGCATAAGCTGTTTGGCGCGTCTTGCCATTTCACCTTTGTCTTTGGCAGTTTCGCTTTCTTTTTTCAGCTTTTCAAGTTCCGCTGTCAGTGCTGCTGCCGAGCGTTTTGCCTGCTCAACTATTCGCATCGCCTGCGTCTGAGCTTTCTGCAGTTCATCCTCGCGGAGCTTTTCGATTTCATCTTTATATTTCTGAGCTTCTCTCTTTTCTTTTTCAGCCTGAGCTGTCAGTTCCTCAGCCTGAGCTCTCTGTTGTTCAAATTCCTGACGGCTGCTTTCAAGAGATTCGATAACTCTTTCAAAATGAGCACTTTCACTTGATACAAGTCCCTGAGCTCTGTCAATAATTTCCTGATTCATTCCGAGTCTGAGAGAAATGGCAAAAGCATTAGATCTGCCGGGGGTACCTATAAGAAGTCTGTAGGTAGGTTTAAGTGATGCCACGTCAAACTCACAGGAACCGTTTTCGATTCTGGGAGTCTCAAGGGCATAGGCTTTCAGCTCTGCATAGTGAGTGGTTGCGGCAATCTTTGCCCCCTTGCGGTGAATCTCTTCGAGAATTGCAATAGCAAGAGCTGCACCTTCTATAGGGTCAGTACCTGCACCAAGTTCATCTATTAGTACAAGACTCTTGTCGTCAGACTTTTCTATTATATCTATTATATTGACCATATGCGACGAGAAGGTTGAAAGACTCTGCTCTATGCTTTGTTCGTCTCCGATATCTGCAAGCACATTGTCAAAAACTGAAATTTCACTTCTGTCGCTGACGGGAAGCATAAGTCCGCACATAGCCATAAGAGAGAGCAGACCAAGTGTCTTGATTGAAACGGTCTTACCGCCTGTATTCGGACCCGTGATAACAAGAGTATCAAAGTCTTTGCCAAGCATTATATTTGTGGCAACAACTTTCTTCGGGTCAATGAGAGGGTGTCTCGCATTGCGCAGATTAATTATGCCCTCATCATTTAATGTGGGTACACTTGCTTTCATCTCGTAGGCAAGCTTAGCTTTTGCAAAAATAACATTAAGCTCAACTGCACATTCATATGAAGCCTTGATGCCCTCATAAAATCCGCCTGCTTCCACAGAAAGCTCGCAAAGGATTCTTTCCATTTCGTCACGCTCTTTACCCTGAAGAACTTTGATTTCATTGTTGGCTTCAACCACTGCTGCCGGCTCGATAAAAACTGTAGCACCGCTTGAAGATGTATCGTGGACAAGACCGCTGATTTCCCCTCTGTGTTCAATCTTAACAGGCACAACATATCTTCCGCCTCGCATTGTTACAATGCTGTCGCGCAAAAACTTCTGATAGTGCTGGGATTTTGTCATTTTATCAAGGCTGTCTCTTACCTTTGACGATGCGGCACGTATTTTTCTTCTTATATTATACAGCTCAGGAGAAGCATTGTCGCTCATTTCCTCTTCACTGATAATTGCAGATGTTATTCTGTCCTCTAAAAATTTATTGGGACTGAGTGAATAAAAAAGTGTATCTATACTTGTGACAACACCGCTGTTTCTTTCTTTCCATTGAGATAGAGAACGGATAACTCTCAGCACTTCCGCTATATCGAGAAGCTCGCGCATATTAAGAACTGAACCTGCATTTGCTCGTGACAGTGCATTGTTTACATTTTTAAGTCCACCGAAAGAAGGCGCACCGAATTTAGCCATAAGCATATGGGCATCTGAAGTCTGATTGAGCAGAGCCTGAACGAGAGATATATTACTTTCAGGCTTGAGATTTTCAGCTTCGTATCTTGCATCTTCGCAGCTTGTAAACTCACCGAGTCGGCAGAGTACTTTAGGAAGCTCTAAAGCCACATAGTGTTTATTCATTTGTATGCACCTCCTTGTTTTTAGTCGTCTGCCATTGTCTTATAAAAGTCAAGGGTTTTATATTTTCTCGAAGTTATGTTTCTGAGATATTTTTCTGTAACAACACTCAGGTCATTGAGACCCTCGTCAGGCAGTCTGAAATTGAAAATCTTGTCGCTGTCACTAAGACAGATATGCCTCATTGCCGTCACGGTACCAAGGCCGAGTCTTGAAAGTTTCTGAGTGCCTTTGCAAAGCTCGCAATAAAGCTCACCCGTAAAAACCGAGAAATACATAATATCACTTTCAAAAGCACCGCAATTCTGACAGTAGGCAATCTCAGGCATATAGCCTGCCATGCTGAGCATTCTCAGTTCAATAACAGACTTGATAATTTTTCTGCTTCTTTTGCCCGTAGACAAAAGATAAAGGCTGTTAAGTATAAGTGAAAGAAATTCCGAGGAATCTTCTTCTCTTGGCGCAAGTTCATATGTAAGCTCGGCAAAATACTGTGCCAAGCTGAGATTTGTTATGTCATCTCTGAGAGAAAAGAACACCTCTTTTGCTATTGCCTCTCTGACAACATAAACACCTTTCTGAGTCTTATTGATATAAAAATCAGAATAACATAAAAGACCCGTAGATGAAACATTTTTATTTTTAGGATTCCTTGCACCGTTGACAAATGCCTTTATAACACCGTTGGAGCGCGTGAGAATTGTGACAAGCCTGTCTTGCTCGCCTGTCATTGTCTCTCTGAGTATAATACCGTCTGTTTTAATATTCATACTCTGCTCCTTTTGTTTTTACTCTTTATAAGGAAAATCTCCCAGAAACTCTTCGGCAATTTCTGCCTGCTCTTCCCAGGAAGATTCTCTTTCATCACTGTAATCGGCAGCCTTTCTGTATCTGAGATAGTCTTTTACACTGCCGGTTTTTATAAATACATCCCACAGTTCTTTCTTGTTCATACATATCACCTCTCACAAAAGATATCCGTAAAGATCTGTAAAACAACTCCTTACTAATATACTCATATCCTTTGCAGAAAATAGGGAAAGTAAACGAGAAAAAAACTCTTCTATGTTATCACCAAAATTAACAAGAAAAATTTGTGCAGGATTAAATGTATACTTTAGTCAAGACCGAAATTGTGGATAAGACCCTCTCTGTTGCGCCAGTCATCTTTGACCTTAACCCAACACTGCAGATTTATCTGACAACCGAAAAACTTTTCCATGTCCTGTCTTGCATAAGTTGATATTCTTTTGAGGGTGGCGCCTTTTTTGCCGATAATGATGCCCTTATGGCTTTCGCGCTCACAATAAATTGTAGTCTCTATATCAATGAGATCCTTATCGCTTCTCTCTCTCATCTTTTCAACTGCAACAGCCACACCGTGAGGAATTTCCTTATCTAAAAGGCGAAGCATTTTTTCTCTTACTATCTCTGATACAATAACTCTTTCAGGCTGATCTGTAAGAGTATCTTCAGGGAAGAAGTGCTCTGATGGCTGAGCGAGCTTGATGAGTTCATCTGTCAGTGCATCAAGGCCGTCATTTTTAACAGCCGATACGGGTACAATTGCCTCAAAATCATAAAGCTGTGTCATATCCATAATGCGCTTCATAAGCACAGCTTTATCGCTGAGGGTATCAATTTTGTTTATAGCTAAAACAACAGGCATTTTCTGCTGTTTGAATTTCTCTATAAGCTCAAGCTCTGTTTCACGAAGATCGCCTTCGCTTTCAATTACAAACAGACAAAGGTCCACACCAGATATGCTGTCGGAAACTGCTTTAACCATTTTTTCGCCAAGCTTTGTCTTTGGTCTGTGAAAACCCGGAGTATCTGTAAAAACAAGCTGAGTTTCGTCTATGGTGAGCACACCCATTATTCTTGTTCTTGTGGTCTGAGGCTTATCGGAAACAATTGCAATTTTCTGTCCGAGAAGCTTATTGAGTATTGATGATTTACCTACATTAGGTCTGCCGACAATGGCAATAAAGGCTGTCTTGCTTTCTCTCATTTTATTACCTCATTTATATAATTAATATTCGCCGTTTTCACTGAATAATATAAAGCTTTCTATGCCGCTTTTTTTCATTGCTCTGAAATACGATTTTGAATATTCATCTGTGTTGACTATAGGTATAACTTTTTTGCCTGTGAATCTTCCCTCGATTGAAGAATACATTGATAACACCGAAATATAATCTGTCTTTTTGTCGATAACTATATCCGAAGGTCTTTCGGCAGTGTTCACAGCCACACCGTAACACTCAACATCACTCAAAGTGCCGTAAAAGGCTTTTTCATTGCCTTGTGCAGCATCTGCCGCACTCTGAGAAACTATAAGAAGTGCTTTTTCAGGAAGTGCATTCTTCACTTTTGCAACTGTATTTCTCAGAACTGCATTGCGTCCCTGCATATCTTTTTCTCCCGGATATGTTGCAGAAGATGTGTTCTCTGAAGACGGAAACTGCAGGTCTTCGAGAATCAGGATTCCCACACCGAGATTGCTGACCTCTTTTGCCACGGAAGCTATATATTCTCTCACAGATTTTGAATAAGGGTTAAGCCACGCCTTACCTCCCGACTCACCGTTGCCGTCAAGCCAGTTAACTTCCGTGCCCATATATTTAACAGCAACATCGCCGTTTGCTTCTGCAAGGCGGCTGTCACTGAAACAGAAAATTCTGCCTGCAACGGCAATGCCTGCCTGCGAAAACAGGCTCACTGTGTTGCGCACTGTATCATTGTCATAAAGAGCCGCCGACGCTGCTATGGCATTTTCATTGAGAGAAGTATAACAGAGTCTGCCGTCAGCTGTTTTGAAATCAATGACCACACTGTTGGCATTTTTCTTCTTAATCTCTTTAATAAAGTCTCTGATATACTCTTCATCGCCCATCTTTTCATAAGGCATATATAAAGCCTTGAGTCCCTGCGATAGTATCTTGTCATTGAGGTCGATTTGTTGCTGACTCTGCAGAGTTTCATCTATCGGCGCATAAGATATATTTATCGCAAGCTTCACGCCGAAGAAAGAAACAGATGATATAATCAGAAAGGCTATGCAATATATAACAGCTTTTCTGACAGTTTTAGGCGTAATTCTTCTGCCCGTAGTCTCAACTTCGATATATTTGGGATATTCTCTTGTGAAAGTGTAATAGCTTTTTCTTACACGCAGCTTATCTTTTTTGCTGAATATCTTTTTGTGTTTACCTGACATATAAAGCTTCTCCTGACGGGTGGTAAAATTTATGCATTGATTTGCGCATCTGAATGGGTGTATGATTATTATACAGGACTATTAAAGGAGTATACTATTGTGAAAATATCTTGCGTTTCCGAAACCGTTACGGTTATAGAGCTATCTCCTAAGGAGATGGAAAAATACGATTTCAATATTGAAAAAAGTGATTATTCAAGTCCTCATACAAGAAAAGTTCTATGGTCAATAATTGATGAGGCTTCCCGTCTGACGGGCAAGAATGTTGAAATCAATCAGGGACTTGAAATAGATTTTCTGCCCGACATAAAAGGAGGCTGTCTGCTGATAATATCTCAGGGCACCCCGAAAGCTACCCGACTGTTTTCAGAAAAAGATGCGGGAATATATGAAAGCCGCGACATCAACTGTTTCCTCGATTTTTCTAAAGCAACGAAAATCTCAGGCAAAACGGCAGGGTCCTCTTTTTATTATCTTGACGGAGTTTATCGGCTTATTTTGGAAAGCTCCAACAGAGCTATTCATATTCTCACAAGGGAGTTCAATCTGACTCGCCTTGATTTTTTGTCTTATTGCGATAAAACCCGTGAGGCTTTCAACTGTCTTATAGACTCAAACGCCTTAGAAATACTTGGCGGCCTTTTCTCTGAGGAGTGATATGGTTTCTTTGGGGTCTTCGCTTCCGAAGATAGCTGAGCCTGCAACGAGCACATTGGCACCTGCCTCTGCTACAGTTTCAACAGTCGCAAGAGAAATACCGCCGTCAACCTGAATATCAAGTTCGATGTTTCTCTTTGCGCACTCTTCTCTGAGCGCCACAATTTTGGGCATCATATCTGCCATAAAGCTCTGTCCGCCGAATCCCGGTTCAACAGTCATAACAAGCACCATTCCGAGTTTATCAAGATAAGGATAAACTGTTTCAATGGCTGTGCCGGGTTTCACGGCAAGAGCCGCAACCTTACCCGAATCTCTGATTAAATCAATTGTTTCTTCTACGGGAGAATCGGATTCCACATGAAAACAAACCACATCTGCTCCGGCTTTTATAAAGTCGGGGATATATTTTTTAGGGTCACTTATCATAAGATGCACATCAAATGTGAGGTCTGAACATTTTCTCAGGCACTTGACGAGAGGTGCGCCAAGAGTAATATTGGGCACAAAGTGGCCGTCCATTACATCAATGTGAAGCCAATCAGCTCCGCAGTGTTTCATATTTTCAAATTCCTCGCCCATTTTTGAATAGTCGCAGGAAAGTATTGACGGTGAAATTTTAATCATATCTGAAACCTCCAAACATATTTCATATCATTATAGCATTTTAAAAAGGAAAAATCAATTTGTTACAGCTGTTATCAACCTAAAATTTCAAGATAACTTTCCATATCGAATTCGTCTAATCCGCTGTCTTTTCTGAGATAGAGCGGATGATGCGGATGCCCTTTTTTCGAGATTGCTCCCGACGAGTACCAACGAGCCGAGTGCTTATAGGAAATATCTACCATTTCACGCAGACAGTCTTTGAGGTAAGGGCGCATTTCTACTATAGTACCCCATGCCGCCCAGACTGAGGGTTTCTCGGTTTTATAGAGTGAAAGTATGTAGTCAAAGGCTCTCATATTCTCTCTGTGGAGTTTCTCGTTGAGCTCCTTATCCATATCGTCGGGCTTTGTAGCTCGCTGAGCATAGACATTGAACATTATAAAACTGTCATACCCGTTGCCAAGGGCAATCCTCTCAACGCTTTTCAGAGTGTTGTCAAGGTCATCAGGTGCTGCAGTCGAGGGGTTTATGCCGATGCAGATGAGAGGGTTATCCCCTTTTGTGCCGAGGATATAACGGTATTCGTTATAGTCATTGGGCACATAGAGCCACTGCTGAACATTATATCTGATGTGATCCTGAACCTCGCTTTTTTCCAGAGCTTCGTAAAAGTCCTCGATTTCAACGAGTTGAGACTTCGATGATGGTATATGCATACATTTTCTTCCTTTTTTCAATTCTTGACACGGGTCATACTAATATGTATAATGATTATAACATTATGTCGAAAAAACATATTTACCAAAAAGAATTTTGTTGCAGGAGGATAAATTATGTCACAGATTACACAGCAGGTTTCTCCCCTAATAAAAAAAGAAAGAGACTATTGGTTTGATAATGCAAAAGCAATTCTTATCGTTTCAGTAGTAGTCGGACACCTTGCCAACGGTATTTTCAGCACAAGTACCCCCTGGGTTGTTGACCTTCAGAAGTTTATATACATTTTCCATATGCCTGTTTTTATGATAATCTCAGGCCGTTTTGCAAAAAAAAGAATCGATCGCGGCGACTGGTTAACAGTAATAAATAAACTGGTGGTTCCCTATATTGTGCTTCAGACTCTTATGTTGTTGCTTTGCTCGGGTATGAAGTATTCCGATATGTCTAACTTTTCCTACTTCAGACCCTTATTCGGTCTCTGGTATTTCTTTACAATTGCAATATACAGTCTTCTTTCACCTTACATAGTCAAATATAAATGGGCATTTCCCATATCAGTTGTTGTAGGTCTTGGCGTGGGCTTTTTACCCCATGTATTTTACGGCGGTTTTCACAGAATTTTTTGTTTCTATCCCTTCTTCCTTTTCGGCTACTATTCCTTCGGTAAGAGTTTTAATTTCTGCAAAAATATTTTGTTCCGTATTATAAGTGTTATTGTTATTTTCATAACCGGCTTGCTGGTACTTAGATATGGTGAATATATCTGCTTTGAACTGCTGTGTATGAATAAGGTTTACAGTTTCGTTGCAAAAGACGTCGATACATCTATCTTAGGCGCATTCCTTATGAATATCGCAAGATATATCGTCGGATTCCTTTTCTTCTTCCTTATATTAGGTGTCACACCGGTCAAGAAAACTTTCTTCTCTTATGTGGGCACATATTCATCTTATGTATATGCGCTTCATCTTTTCTTCATTGTTTTCCTCAGAGCAGTAGACGCACAGCACGATATTCTTCGTGTTTTGACAAATAAGTGGCTTCTTCTTGCCTATTGTTTCTCAGGCATTCCCATTGCATTTATTCTTGCAAGCAAACCTATCAGAAAACTTACAGGATTCTTTGTGGAACCGAAATTTGACATAAAGAAAATTATTCAGAAGCTAGCTGAAAAATAAACTTAAATATATAAAAACAGACCCGTTTATTTACGGGTCTGTTAATTTTATCAGGGCATTTGCACCCATTGCAGTTCCGTAGCGGGAATCACTACATAATTTTCACCATCGTATTTTCTTTTAAGATAAGTGATTCTGTAGGCAAAGGTTTCTGCACAGATAAACAGACAACTGATAAGATATTCAATATACTTATCACTGAGAAAATTATATCATAGTTTTTTTAAATGTAAATATTATGCGCTCTGTCTTTTTTCCATTTTTCTCCAGCTTATAAAGCCGTAGATATCATTAATCAGAAATGCCGCAAAGCAGATAATAACAGAAACATAAGAAATATCTTTTATAGCTGCAAGGGTCCACAACACAATGAGCACTATATCGTTAGCCGCGTACCATAAAGCATAATAAGGACTTCGTCTCATTGTAAGGTAAGCCGCACCGAAACTTGTGGTAATTGAAAATGTGCTGACAAGAAGATTTGCCGTGTCAAAGGCTTTGAGTATAAAGTAAAAAGCAACTGTTATTGCTATATTTAATATCACCATGAGAATATATTCTTTTCTTGTCACACGATTGACCTTAACCTCTGACGAATTGCCTTTGAACGGATGTCTCAACCAGGCAATCAGAGAAAATGCAGCCATCGGAAGGCACATAAAAGCATAGGTTATCATCTCGCCGTAATATGAAAATGTGTGGGATATATAGGTATACATACAACAGAAAACTATCATAAACACCTGACCGATGGGATTGCCCTTGGCACAGAGTATCAGAGCTGTGACGCCTATAATTGAAGCAATAAGTCCGAGCACTCCGCTATTCTGAGATATTACGAATGATATAACTATCATCGCAACTGACGATGCCCATATTATCAATTCTGCTTTAGTGAAATATTTTATCAGTTTTTTCATTATATCACCCGAAAAAAAGCATCCGAATACACATCTTCAAAGACCTAACGATGTGCAACCGAATGCTTTAATCTTTTAATTAACATTCACTACCCGGTGGCAGTATTTATTATTCATCTATATGAGAGAAGAAGAATTCCTTTCTCTCGTCTGTGTTGATAACTGTTACAGGCTTAATCTGATTGAGTACCTTGCCCTGCTTTTTAAGCATTTCTCTGTAATCAGCATAGGTATCTTTCTTAAGGAAAACTACTTTAGGTTCGCCGATCATACCCCAACGACGGTACTTGAAATATTTTTCGTTACTTTCGTTGAGCATTTCGTCGAGTACCTTTTCGATTTCAGGAAGCTTATCCTTTGAAACTTCACCCTCGGGCTCAGCAAGAAGCATATAACGTACGGGATCACTGTCTGTATCTGAATAGAAGCTGTAACCCTTGAATGTGATGCCGAGCTTTTTCTGTGTTTCAAGAGCAGCCCAGTCAACCATCTGAGTTGTTGTCTTTTCATTAGCAATATTCATAGCAAGGTTGTTTCTGTAAAGGAACTCAACCTTAGGAGTTTTGTTGAAGTATCCGGTTACTCTGACAACGTCTTCAATCTGATAACGGTAAAGACCTGAGAAGTTTGTTACAACGAGCTCGTAATCCTTGCCCACTTCAACTTCACCGATTGTGAGAGGTCTTTCGCAATTGGGATCGTCAATGGGAATGAACTCGAAGAAGATTGAACGCGGAAGAAGAACATAGTCACTTACATTGAGTTCAACGGGCATTGCCATATAGCCTTCAGCTGCAGCATAACCCATATTATGAATGGGAGCATCACCAATGTGCTTACGGAGCTTATCAACATAGAACTGAAGATTTGAACCTACCATACCGTATGACCAAACGAAATCAGGCCATAATCTCTTTGCAATAGGCTCGTCAAAGCCCTTTTCACATTCTCTGCGGATTTCAGCAGCTCTCTTCGGATTGGGTTTGAACTTCTTTTCCCATTTAGCACGAAGCTCGGGAGGACATTTTACGCCAGGATCAATGATACCTTTTTCGATATCGTTGCACATCATTTCCCAGTTAGCTTCAAGATAATCAAACATTGTTGTCAGAAGTGTAACAACCATTGAACCGAGGAATGTTATATCTCTTCTTTCAAGAGCAAAACGAAGATGGAAATATGATGAATCTACTGCATCTTCATTTTCGGGGTACATAAAATCATTGGGAGTTGTCATAAAGAACTTTGAAATGGGTTTGAGATATGTGAAAGGCACCTGGCCTGCACCGTTACCCATCTTGCCGTCTTTCATCTTATGACCTGTAAGAATAATTGCAACGGGGCCGATCTGCTTGGGGAACTTCTTACCCCGAGCTTTAAACCATCTCTGAGCACAAGCGGGAGTAGCAGCAAAGCCCATACACTGCATATTCCACAAGTCCTTGCCTGACTTGGGAAGCACTTTGGGTTTACCTACCGAACCTGATGAGGTGCAATATCTCTTACACTTTCTTGCCATCATAAGATTTTCTTCACCGTCAAGCATACGGTCAACATAATCTGAATATGTGTCGTAATTTGAAAGGGGTACTATTTTCTGAAAATCTTCAACAGAATGAACTTTATCAAAGCCGATTTTTTTGCCGTATTCTGTATCTTTGTTTTCTTCGATAATCTGCATCAGAATTTTTTCCTGAGTTTCAACGGGAACAGAAGTGAAGTGGTTTACTCCTTTAAAAACTATATTACCAAGATATACACCTATGTCTGAAATCGCCATTTTAATCTCTCCTTTATAATTATTCTTGATTTAGTTGCCTCATTAAATAAATCGTTAATAGTATATCATTCTTAATAGATTCTGTCAATATTTTGTTAACAATGGCCACCACAACTTTTACACAGCGAAAAAAAACAGACTCCGTAAATGGAGTCTGTTTTCAGATTACTTATCAATGCTCTTCATTGTGGGGAAATGTGTTTTGCATATCTCATAACTTTTCACAACCTCACAAACCCTTATAAACACTGGGATTGTGGACATCGACTATATCTGCAACATCTTATAATATCCCATAAGTTTTTAGGATTTTGGGGTAAAAATGGGGTATAAATTGGGTATGATTTTTCAGCCTGTTTTTACGGTTGTTTCCCCTGCTTGATTTTGATTATTATAGCACATTTTTCGGAGATTTGCAAGGCGGTCAGATTTTGATCTTCCTGCTTTTCTTTTCTCGTCTTTCATATAATACATTAGTTCTGTGAAACAACCACAACCTCTGCAGTGTCTGAATCATCTTTCAATTCACTTGGAGTACCTTTCACTGCAGCATTTCCTGCTTCTGCCCTCTGCTTGAGAACTTCCATAATATGGGCGTGCTTTTCATCTGTGAAATCCCACATAAAAATATACGGAAACGCCATCAGTATATATCCCACAAGGTCAAGACCAATACCGATGAGCATACACTGAACTCTTACATCGCTCATATAAAGTACATCCCAGTCAGAGGTGAAGCCCACACGGTAGAACATAAGCGGAATAATGAGAGAAATGAGGGTTGTGATGGGAGTTGTAAACCAAGTGATGATTTTTTGGTATTCTTCAAGTCTTTCGCCCGAAATATACATCTGATAATCGGTGATTCTGATTTTTGTGTCCTTCTGTGCAATAGCAACTGCAGATTCAAGGAGATTAGCCAGGAACATTGCAAGATAGATTGCAACACCGCAAAGAATATGCATGTTTCCAAGGAAAAGAATGGCAAGAATATACACGCCGTTTCTGATTGCATAGACGACATACTTAAAAATTATAAGCTGCTTGAACTGGAATCTCTTTCTTATCCACGGAGCAAGAAATTCTCCCGGATTGCCTGAAATTTTAAAAAGTATTTCGCAAAGCGAGAAGATAAGTCCTGTTTCACGCCAGGTATAAATGAGAAGGATTGTTTTCATGTCGAGCATACCGTTACCGAGAGCATCAAGCAAGCTTGCAATCTGGTCAATCCAAAGATATTTGTTTTTGAAGATACCTGAAACGCAGTGCCAGAATGAAAGATATTCCCTGTTTTCGAGGGGAGGCATCGGAATTCTTTCCTTGATATTGCGAAGTCCTATGAACATAACTCCCGATGATGCAATAAAGAATATCGGGAGAAGGTATCTGAACATTCCGATATCCTTAATGCCGTCAAGGAACATTACGCCTGCGAGAGTCGGAAGAATAACGTTTACGATATTCTGAACAAAATGGCTGATTTTGACAGGGAAAGAACGTACATACAGCCTTTCTTGCGGATTGGGGCTGATATTATCTGCAACAGACTGTGTAAAGCCAACGTAATTGAATATTGTGTAAAGCTGGAAAAGAAGATAAAGAGTCCACACTCTGTCCGTGAGCGGAAGCTCGTAAAGCGGAAGAGTACAAATAAGCACAACAACAATGAGGCACTGAATAACATTTGCATATGCGAAAATTTTGTATCTGCCGAGTTTTTTGAGGAGCTTTTTTCTTATAAGAATATTTCTGAAACCACTCCAACCGTTTGTAAGAAAATGTGCACCAAAGATTTTGAAAATGTTGAAGCTGTTGATACCTTTCCAACGGGTATCTATGATGTTGGCAACGCCATCGGGAAGAATAAAGGAGAAATCAAATATAAGCATCAGTAAACCCAAAACAGCAAAGGTCAGATATACTGCATTATATTTGCGTTCAATTTTTTTGGGAAGGAAACCTAAATTTGCATCAACACCCATGGTCAGGAGATTCCAGAAGTATGTTGTAGCAATGAAAAATACGTTTATCGCACTGAATGTAAGCAGTGGAATTTCGTAGTAATATGCTATCAGATAACATCCCGTACCGAAGGTAAGGAAGCTCTTAAGATAATTCAGGGTGTAATCACCGCCGACTGCGGCAAAAATCGAAAAATACTCTTTATACGGAACATGTTTTCCCTCAGCAGGAGTATTCCAGTATTTTTTCATTTCCTGAAAAATATTCATTTTCTTTTTGCTTTCGGATTTTGCCATCAGTTTTCGCCGCCTTTCTCAAGAAGTTCGTTTATTCTTTGGGTTGCATCGTCACGGGTTTTGCCGTATTCTTCCTTCGGAGCAACATTAACAACAACCTTTTTAATGTTTTTGGGAAGCCAGCCATCACCAAAGGTTATCTGATCTTCGCTCTGTGCACCCATATAGAATTCTTTGAGATTAGAGCAGGAATAGAACGCAAAGTTTCCGACTTCTTTAACCGAAGCAGGTATATACATAACAGGTGTCATGCCCTGACAATAGCTGAATGCATCAGAACCGATTTTCTCAAGTCCGTCAGGAAGTGTAACAAGAGAAATCTTTTCACACTTAAAGAAAGCCATATCGCCGATTTCTTTAAGCGTTGAGGGGATATTCACTTCTGTAAGTGTTGCATTTTTATAAAACGCACACGCACCTATTCTTTCAACACCTTCGGGAACTGTATATGAAGTTTCTGCCTTTTTGATAGGATAGACAATAAGCTTTTTCATATCCTTGGTGTAAAGTACGCCGTCAACTGAAGTGAAGTGTTCATTCTCTTTGTCAACCTCAATCGACTTAAGCTCTTTACAGTAAAAGAACGAGGTTTCATCTATGTACTCAACATCTTTGCCGATGTAAATGATTTCAACATATTCGTCGGTGTTCATTGTGAATTTACCGACTGCCGAAACAGGCTTTGAGGTATCGGGATTATTGCCATTTTCATCACAAACATAGTCAATATGTACCTCTTTGGTTGAATTATTCCCGTTAAAGCCAAAAAGCACCCAGCCTTCAACGGAATATTCGCTTTCAGGTGCTGTGTGATACTCATACTCAAACGGGGCTCTTGCCATTGAAACAAATGAAATAATAACGGATGCGGTGATAAACATCACCAGTATAATTATAAAGGTTGCCTTTTGCCATGTTTTCATTATTAATCACTCCTTAAAAAGTTCTGATAATGATGCTTTTTATGCACATATTTATATATTTTAAAGCTCAATTATCCTGATTATTTGTCAATGCTCTTTTATCGCATTATTTTATTTGTAAAATATCGGCGGTGTTTTTAGCTTATATTATTGTTATCTCTCTTGCGTTACCTCTGTCACCACGGTTTGTTACATACTGCATTGTACCGTCGGGAAGTCTGCTCTCAAAGGAGAAATGCAGATGTCCTGCAAGCACAGCCTTAATCAAAGGCTCACCGGTAACATAGTCGTAAAATGCCTTTGAAGCATCTGTCGGCTCTGCTATATCGCCCTTGACTTCGGGATGGGCTTCTGAGTCGGAGCCAAGCAGACATATTTCACCGTTCCAGAATTTATAGCTTTTCTTGTAAAGCTTTTTTTCGTATAAAGGGGCGTGCATAAAAAGAATAACGGGATAACCCTTTTGGACTTCTTTTTTAAGAAAATCAAGCTGTTCATATTCTGTCTGATGAAAAGAATCATCAATTCCGACAAAATTGACTCCACCGACAATATGCGAATTATAAAACATACCGTCGCAAAGTTCACCGCCCATCATCTCAAGACTTTTTCTGCGGTGCTCCATATCTTCTTTCGCACCGTCATAACGGCAATATTCGTGATTGCCTGCAATAAACAGAATTTTATCATTTTTCAGAAACTCCCTTGCAAATTCAACACAAGGCTTTGAGATGAAATCAATAAGATCTCCCGAATGAACAATAATATCACAGTTTTTTTCAGCATACTTCATCAGCTTCTTCAGATTGCGTACACTTCTTTTTTCATTACGTTTTTTTCCTTGTCTTATCATATCCTCAGTATCGCTTTCGCAATAAAAAGGCAGATGAGAATCTGTGATGTGCAGGATTTTCATCGGTTTTTGGAGACCTATTTGTATAGTGGTTTTCTTAATCATCATATTATCTCCAGGATATTTATTTGTTTAAGTTTAACACTTTTTGCTATGTTTTTCAAGGGATTTGGTAAAATAACACAACAAAAGTAAAATCCACAGATTGAAAATTTTGGCATCAGTGTGATATAATGAGTACGATAAATAAGAATCCGAAAAAGAAAAAACATTTATGATGTTACAGGGCATTTTATCAAAAACTAAAAATCAAAGGAAGTCAGATAAATATGAAGCTTCAAAGCAGCAACAAATTTCTCGAATCTGCATTTGAATGGGCAGTGAATAAAACCAAGGATTTTGTTGTGACCGGTACTAAAAACGGAGATATAAACAAGGGCGAGGGCAACAAATGGTACGGTCCTGACGGCAAAACAATCAAATCTCCCACAGAGCCGTGGGCACAGCCAAAGGACTATAAGCCTGCATTCTGGGCAGGTTACTTTGACCGTACAGCTTTCTATATCCGTGATTTTGCCCATCAGGCATCAGGTGCATACTATGTAGGTCTTGAAGAAGAAATTTTCAATATGTATTATACCTTCGTAAGCGGTGCAAGTGAAAAAACAGGATGGTTTGCACCCTGGGCATTTAATTTTGACGGCAGTGTTTACTATATGGATACTCCCAACTATAAAAGATTTGTCCGTGAGATAACGGCACAGTTTGAACTTTGCGAAAAGGCATACAGTCTTTATCTTCTTACAGGCGACAAAAGGTATGTGGAAGACGATGTAATATTTAACTTCATTGAAAAATCTTTGACGGTTTTCATTGATAATCTTGACGGCACAGTGCTCAAAGAAAAGAACGGCATTCCTGAAGGTAAGGGTAATATATTTGAAATATCTGCCACTTATAACGAAAGAGGCTTCAAAGCAGCTGAAGCCGCCGACTGCATTGCGGCGATGTATCAGGCAATTTTGTCTTATGCCAACATTCTTAAAATCAGAGGCAACACCGAAGAATCAGAAATTCAGTTCAAACGGGCTGAGGATTTGAGAGAGTATTTCAATAACGAATGGAGTGTTGTCAAGGGTACCGATATGTTCGCCTATGCAATTGACGACAAAGGTAAAAAACATTACAAATGGAAGAAAATGGGCAAAGAAATTCATGGCGGTGAAACACTGAAATTCATAGCTTTTAAAAAACTTTCTTATGAGAGCGAAAGAACCGAAAAGCTTCTTGACTACATTCAGGAGTGCGAATTTAACCCCAGAACAAGAGAAGATAACATTGAAAGTTTTACATATCTTCCTGACATATTTTTCCGTCACGGCAGAAGTGAAGAAGCCTGGCACTGGATGAAGCATATAATCTTACAAAAGGATTTGCCCCACGAGCACAAATCACAGGGCACAAACGGAGATTATCCGGAGATTTCATTCACCTGTATTTCCCATGTTATTGAGGGTATGATGGGTATTTCGGTTAATGCCCTTACAGGTGAAATCGTTGTTAAACCCTGTCTACCCAAGGAAATTGAAGACATCAGACTTTTTGATTTAAATTTTGGCGATTATTCAGCAGATGTTTTTATCGAGAACAATGAGATAACCGTGCATAGCCACGGTAAAAAGACTTTAATATACAAATCTTTCTGATTCTGAAAACTTAAAACTTACCTACTTTCAAGGAGGCTTCCATTCCAATTTTAAGGCGACGACCAAACTAAAATTTTCGAGTATATAGGTTATGCAACGGACAAGTTGCTTTCAAATGAGAAACAGTATGGTTTACAATTTTTATCCATTACTGATGTGCATTATTACAGCAAAAGGAATTTCAAATGTGATTGGCGGACCTTTCCTCAGCCACGTACACAGATATGTATTCTAAAAAGCGAAGAAATTTTCAAAAAAGCTCCTCAGCGGATACTCCTTAACAGAATTTGTTGAACCTCTTCTTTACAACAGCGGTCTTGACGACGATAATATAACAGTCAAATTAGATTGAATTAAAAAGGGCTGTCTCACTTAAAATGAGACAGTCTCTTTTTTATGTTTGATTTATTATTCGCTCTGCAAAGCGGCTTGCCTTTTTGTTTTACGGGTGGTATAATTATGATAAACAATAATAACCGCAGAAAACCTGAAAGGAGAAATAATTATGAGTGACATCAGAGTCTATGCCTTTTCCGATGAAGCAAGTGCTGATATCGACTCACAGATAAAGGCTCTCATTCGCAACAATCTTCAAGGAATGGAAATCAGAAATGTTGATGGCACAAACGTTTCTGATATAACAGTCCAAAAAGCAAAAGAAGTTAAAAACAAGCTTGATGCAAATGGGCTTTGTGTCTGGTCAATCGGTTCACCTATAGGCAAAATCGGCATAACCGATGACTTTGGTAAGCATCTTGATAAATTCAAGCACACTCTTGAAATTGCAAAAGCTCTCGACAGCCACAACATCAGGCTTTTCTCGTTCTATACACCTAAAAGAAAGAATCCCGACAATTATAAAAATGAGGTCATCGACCGTCTCGGACAATTCTGCGAAGCAGCAAAGGAATATGATGTTGTTCTTTGCCACGAAAACGAAAAGGGTATCTATGGTGATACCGCTGAAAGATGCCTCGAAATACACAAAGCACTCCCCGACATCAAGGGTGTTTTTGACCCTGCTAACTTTGTACAGTGCAGTGTTGATACCTTAAAGGCCTGGGAGATGCTGAAAGATTATGTTTACTATATGCATATAAAGGATGCTCTGCCGTCGGGTTTTGTTGTACCTGCAGGTAAAGGAGCCGGCAATGTACAGAAAATCGTACAAGAATACATTTCTCTTGGCGGTACCAACTTTACAATTGAACCTCACCTGATAGCTTTCAAGGGGCTTAAGTTTCTTGAGCGTATAGGTGAAAAAAAGCAGATAAGCTATAAGTATTCTGACAGCGACACAGCCTTTGATGTTGCTTGTAACAGCTTCAGAGATTTACTTTAAGGAGGGTATATTTATGAAAATCGGTGCACAGCTTTATACAGTAAGAGACTTCTGTAAAACCAAAAAGAAGTTTGCTGAAACCCTCGAAAGAGTAGCAGATATCGGCTATAAGACAGTTCAGGTTTCGGGTACTTGTAAATATGAACCCGAATGGCTGGAGGAACAGCTTAAAAAGTGCGATCTTAAGTGTGTAATCACACACATTCCTGCAGATGATCTTGTAAAGAATCCTGCAAAGGTTGCCCGTGACCATTATACTTTTGACTGTAATTATGTAGGGCTTGGCTGGTACGGCTTTGACGGAAGCGAAAAAGATATGGATAAGTTTCTGTCAAAATATCTGCCCGTAGCAAAGGCGATAAAACAAGAGGGCAGATACTTTATGTATCATAATCACGAAAAAGAATTCCGCAGATACAAAGACGGTATTGTTCTTGAGTATCTTGCACAGCAGTTTTCACCTGAAATTATGGGATTTACCTTCGATACATATTGGGCACAGACAGCAGGAGCAGACCCCGCATACTGGATTGAAAAGCTTTCGGGAAGAGTTCCTTGCATTCACCTGAAAGACCATAGATTCGACAGAAAAATGGCAGTTATCGGTGAGGGTAACATCAATTTTGACAGAGTGTTTTATGCTGCAGAAAAAGCCGGCACAGAGTATATGCTCGTTGAACAGGATGACTGCAATAAGGAAAATCCCTTCGATTGTCTCAGAAGAAGCTATGAATTTTTGAAATCAAGAGGTTTTGAATGATGAAAAAAATAAGAGTTGGTATTATCGGAATAGGAAATATGGGCTCAGGCCATGCAAAATCCATTAAATTAGGCTTATGCCCCCATATCGAAATCACTGCTATTGCAGACACGAACCCGGAAAGACTTGAATGGGCAAAGAAACAGAAATACGGCAAGAATGTTACATACTTCAGTGATGATATAGAAATGCTTGACAGCGGACTTATGGACGCCTGCATTATTGCTGTGCCTCACTATGACCATCCGGGTCTTGCTATTGAATGTATGAAACGCTCTATTCATATTATGCTCGAAAAGCCGTCAGGCGTTTATACAAAGCAGGTCAGAGAAATGAACGAAGAAGCCGACAGACACCCTGAAGTAGTTTTCGGAATGATGTTCAATCAGCGTACCAACTGTGTTTACAGAAAGCTTCGTGAACTGGTACAGTCAGGTAAATACGGCAGCATCAGACGTACCAACTGGCTCATTACTACCTGGTACCGCCCTCAGGCATATTATAATTCAGGCGGATGGCGTGCTACCTGGGCAGGCGAAGGCGGCGGAGTACTTCTCAATCAATGCCCTCATCAGCTTGATTTGTGGCAATGGATTTGCGGTATGCCCGTCAAGGTACATGCACATCTCCAATACGGCAAATGGCACGATATAGAGGTGGAAGATGATGTTACGGCTTATGTTGAATATGAAAACGGTGCAACGGGTGTGTTTGTAACCTCAACCGGTGACGCTCACGGCACAAATCGTTTTGAAATCCAGATGGACAAAGCAAAATTCGTTGTTGAAAACAATAAGCTGACAATGCTCGAATATAATATGAGCGAGCCTGAATTTACAAAGACTAACAAAAAAGCCTTCGGCTCGCCGAAAGCTAAAAAAATAAGAGTAAAAACAGATCACAAAAATCTTCAACATATCGGAGTTCTCAACGCCTGGGCAAAGACGATTCTCGGTGAGGGACAGCTTGTTGCCGACGGAAGAGAAGGTCTTAATGGTCTTATTCTTTCAAATGCTATGCATCTATCATCCTTCCTGGGTAAAGAAATAACTCTTCCTTTTGACGATGAAGTTTATTACGAAGAGCTTATGAAGCGTGTAAGCACTTCAAAAGAGAAGGACCTCTCAGAAGTGTTTTTTGCAGACACAGATGATGTAATGGGTAGTACGAAATCATAAGATAATTAGAAATGATATTTTCATGAACATGCCTATATTTCCGTAATGCCCACGTCAAAGCAAATTACACCAATCTGCAGAAGGATGTTCACGAAATCAGAGAATACCTTGAAACTTTTTTAGAAATCTGTTGCTCAGAGAAAGCAATGAATTAAAGAACAGATAGTAAAGGCGATGCATTTATATTTGCATCGCCTTTATTTGTTATGCTATTAGTCTTTTTAAGTCTTCAGATTTGCTGTGGGTTACTGAGAGCTTTATTTATCAAGGCTCTTCATTGTGGGGATTTTTTTCGAAACTTTATAAATGTTATCATATCTTCTTATTTCCTTTAGCTTATCGATGATATGAGAACAAATCTTTTTATTTCTTCTTATAACTTTGCGATGAAATGTCGTAACTTTTGTCGTAAAATCAGCAGACCTTAATCTTACCTTCAAGCCCTGCAAATGATTCTTTTTTCTTCTCGTTGGTTGCTTCGTTGTAAACATCCATTGTGGTTGTTATATCAGCGTGCCCCATAATCTCCTGAATAATTTTTATATTGGTTTCATTCTCACAAAATCTTGTACAGAAGGTGTGTCGAAGATTATGAACCGAAAAGTGAGGTATAATGAGAGGCTCTCTACCCTCTTGTTCGGCAAGATTCTTCTCTTGTTTATTATGCTCCTTTACAATACGGTCAATCACTCTGTTTATACCCATAGGAGAATGAACATTTCCGAATCTGTTTTTAAAGATAAAGCCTGAATATCCGTCAATGACTGTTTCATTGAACCCTTCAATCTCCTGATATTCTCTTTCTTTCAAAAGAGCCTCTCTGGCCTCGCTTAACATTGGCACAACTCTCTCACCTGATTTGGTTTTCGGAGTGGTTATATGATACTCACACCTTCCGCTGTCCTGCTGTCGGTATATAAGATTGTGATTGATGCTGATGATACCGTCGTCGAAATCACAGTCCTCCCACCTTAAACCGACAATCTCTCCTACACGGCAACCCGTACCCAAGAAAACAGTAAACAACGGGAGCCATCTCCTGTACATATGTGATCCGGAAATAAAATTGACGAAAGCCCCTTGTTCTGCAACCGTGAGTGCATGCCTCTTATTTTTCTCCCAATTGTGGCTCTTCTTGATTTCAGCCATTACACCCGAAGAAGGATTAACACGTATATAACCGTCCCTCACCGCCATAGAAAAAACGGGGTGCAGAATGGTATTTATATTCTCGATACTGTTGGGTTTAAAACCTCGCTCCCTAATAAGAGAAACATAGAATTTCTTGATATCACTGTATTTTATTGAGGATATGTTCTTTAACCCTAAATCATCTGCCACATATTTGGTGTACATATACTTATAATTGGTACGGGTGGACTGCTTAAGCTCGTATTTCATATCAATATACATCTGCCAAAAGTCGTTCAGGGTGATGCGCTTTGATTCATAAGATTTAATACCGTCTTCAATATCTCGCTGTATCTGCTTTTCCATTTCACGAAGACTCATATCACATCGCTTACCCGCAGGAACCTTATCCGTATCAACTAATTTCCAACTGTAAGCAGAGTGTCTGACACCTTTTGCATCCACATATTTATATTCGTACTTGCCGTCTTTTCTTTGGCTCTCACCATTCCATAACAGTCTGCCTTTTTTATCACGTCTTTTTTCTGACATATTTAAACCTCCTTACTAATAACAGCCGCAACATAGCAACTACAATTTACTACATCACGGCTATTACGACAAATGTACGACTATCAGATAAAGCTCATTTTATCAATATGCTTTTCAAAAAGCTTTCGCTTTATCTGTGCCCTGTTACCGTTCCAAAGAATGAACTCTGCGAGCTTATCATTGTTGATAATATTTCGGATTTTATTTTCACCTATTCGGAAATACTCAGCAGCTTCTTCAATAGATAATGTGTATTTTTCCCATACAGGAATCTGGCTCTCACCGGAAATGTCATTCATAATTTCTGTAAAACTTTCTTTCAACTGTGCATATGGTATCAATTATCTTGCCTCCTTGTTTTTCTGTCTTATCAGATGCCTGTAATAAAAATCCACTGCCTTCATAACAAATTCCTGCTTTTGTTTCTCTGTAAATCTTGCTTTGAAATATCTGTTTATGTTCTCCGTCGGTATCTTCAGATAGTCTTTCTGATTTGCTTTAGCCTCTGCCATAATCTCAGCTATTCTGTCCGATGTGAGCTGACCTTCCGAATGAAGCTTCTTCATCCGTACCGTTTGCGAGTAAGATGGCGTAACTTCTTCGTGCTCATAAAATACGTAGACTTCGTTTTGCTTCTCTGACGGCAGATACGACAGCTCAACCGCAGGAGTAAAGGCAATTCTCTCTTCGTCAACGAGCTTTAAAATCTCAGGGATAAGGTATGTCAGTCTGATATACCTTCTGACAGTTTCACGGCTTTCGTTGTTCTCTTTACCGATCTCTTCTGCTGTACGGAACTTCGACACAGACTGTGTAGAAGTTAAATCCGTCCTTGCTCCTTGATTTTTAAGTGCATCCATTTTCATCTTGTATGCGAATGCCTTTTCGCTCGGGAGAATCTCGTCCCTCTGAAGATTAAGGTCAACGAGAACAATGATTGACGCCTCTCTTGTAAGCTCCTTGACAATGCAGGGTATTGTTTCAATATTGAGCCTTCTGCAGGCTTCAACTCTTCTGTGACCGCTTATGATTTCATAGCTACCGTCCTTCAGGTCACGGACGATAATCGGTGTAAGCACACCTAAATCTGAAATGCTGTCAACTAACATTTCAAAGGCTGTGTCTTCTCTGAAAATAAAGGGATTGTCTTCAAAGTCTTTCAGATTACTGATACTGATTTCTGATAATGTTGTTTTCATAATTACCTCCAAAATTAATTTGTTTTCTACATCCAAGGAAGGATGTAATAATTCACGGTATCTCAGCAAAGTCGCCGTGATTAATGAATCCTTCCTCTGTTAAAAGTGCCCATTCCCAATGCTTGCCTTCCTTTATGCTCGCACAGCCTAATTCGTTTTTAGCCTTGATTGCCGTACTCTTGCCTATGTTCTCCTTTTCCATCCTACTCATGATTTCAGCCTGAGGCTTCGGTCCGTCAGAAAGCATTTCGGAAAGTATCTCCTTTGCTTTGGTTATCTGCTCGTTCGGTCTACCAGGTGAAGACATTGCGTTGAGAATTTCATCTGCCGTTCTTGCAGTTTCCTCTACCCATTCAATTTCACCCTTACTTATGTTGAAGACAATGGCATTACCCGTTGCGGCAAGATTGCTTTTCTGCACTGCCATTATTCTTTCGTCGGGTCTGTCCTTGTCTGTTCTCGCAATAAGCAGACAGCTTCTCGCAGCACCTACCACATCAATAGATCCAAGACTTCGGTATAGAGCCTTTGTGCCGCCCATCTTGTTCATATGACCTACAATTACAATGGCACAGCCTGTTTCTTTTGCTGTTTGTATGAGTGGATTAAACTGAGCCCTGACCTCATTTGCCATATTGATTGAAACATCTCCGCCGATATATGCGGACAACGGGTCTAGAATAACAAGCTTTGCATTTGTTTCTCTTATTGCATCAACGATTCGTTTGTCGTTGAAGGTGAGAACCTTTTCTTTTTCATTGATGAAGTGAAGTCTTGAAGTGTCACCGCCAGCTTTAATGAATCTCGGAACAACGGTGTCTTCCGTATCATCTTCTGTTGTCTGATAGATAACATTCATAGGCTCAAGCTCTCCGTCGCAGAAAGGAAGACTTCTGCCCGTTGTTAACAGTGCCGCAAGAGTCAGCACAAAGGTTGATTTGCCGTCACCCGGGTCGCCCTGCAAAAGAGTGATTTTTCCGTAGGGTATATATCCGGGCCACAGCCATTTGATCTCCTTTACCTCTACCTCATCGGCACAGATAATATCCACCGTTTTCAGAACGGGGAAGAAAAAATTTTTATCGATCATATGATTTAGGACATGCACCTTTTGGGCATCAGGGCGAAACAGTGATAAAAAAATTGTGCGAAGAATATTTAGAAGAACCTTTTTGGCACGAGAGAAATGGTTTACATTTTGTTGATGAAATTGAATTGTTGGAAGACAATTATAAGGTTTCACAAAATTTGAATTTAACTTATGCTGTACGAGATGGAATAATTTCTCACTGTGGCGAGGTGGATGAAAACGGTCTTAAGCCACGAGCAGAATTAATTGACCTTAATACTTTTAACAGTCCCGGACAATATCAACCTGCGACCTGGGAGGGCTGTGTTGTAAAATTAGCAGACAAAATTGCTTATGTAGGAAGAGATATTGAGGATGCAATTAATTTAGGATTCCTCGGAGAAGAAGAAAAAAACGCCTTATTGAGATTAGCCAGAGTTAATGACGAAAGGGTATTGAACACAACTGTTATTATGCACAATCTCATCATAGATGTTTGCAACAACAGTTCTCCTGATAATGGAATTTGTCTGAGTGAAAGATATTTGAACCAACTTGATGAAGTCAAGAAATTTAATTATGCCAATATCTATAAGCATAAAAGATTCGAGCCATACAAAAAGTATTCAGAGTTGGTGATAACACAAATATTTGATTTCTTACTTGATACTTTCGACGGTAAGCATTCTTGGACTTCTTTAGATAAAAATGAAAAAGCTTGTCCTTTGCTGATTAAATCTTTCAAATCATGGTTAGCAAAGTATTGTGATAGTGCAATAGTACCTGACGGTGAGTTAAAAGAAATATCACTCAAATGCGAGAACACAAAAATATACGGCTGTCTCGATGATAGAAAAATTTACATAAGAGCTATCGTTGATTACATTTCAGGAATGACAGATAGCTTTGCGATTAAAGCCTTTAATGAGTTATTGACATATTAAATTATTGTCGTATAAAATATCAATATGTCAATAAAAGCTGAAATGCTATAGATGAGCTATAATTTTAATTTCTGTTAGATGCTAATAATGGCACAAGTAAAAAGAACAGGGACACCCCTGTTCTTTTGCTGTTTAGTTTTATTCTTATGATACAGTTACAATATTTGATGTGTTACTAATACTTTGTGTTACAAGCAAGCTCTTCTTTGCGTAATGTTTGCATGTAACTCTGTATTGATAACCGGAAGCAACCGAAAGACTGGTAGATAAATTAGCAAAATTTGAATCAGCATAAACATTACCATATTCATAATAATCTTCCCACGAATCACTAGATGTTTTTCTTCTCTCAACAGTCAAGTTCTTGAATCCGCACTTTACAACATCTGATATGCAATCGGTTTCTCCAGCTATCAAAAGTGTAGTTCCATTTTTTGATATATCAATACCGTAAGCATATATTAATCCGCTGGCTCGTGTTTTGTTCAGATTCTCTAAGCTTTCATTGCTTTCATCGGTTAAAACAAAATCAATCACCTTTGCTTTCTCTGAATAATCAACAGCTACAGATTCAACGCAAAAAAAAGAAACCGATAACACAACAGACATAAAAATTAAAAATAACTTTTTCAAAAATATTCCCCTTTATCTTATTGTTTTTGCAAATTCTATAATTTCAGAATAAGATATAGAAGCATGTATATTATATTTATAATCTTCATTTACAAATCGAATTGCCGACCCACTATTGCCATAATCAAAAACATAAACATAGATTTCGTTTATATTAATGCTTTTTGCATTCTCTAAGCCGGAAAAATTTATCGTTTTTTGAAACTCATCATTACTGCTTACACTAAAAGTATACTCTATGCTTCCTTCATAAACTTTAAATGTTACTTGCTTAAGTTCACCTTCCGAATACTCTGGCACACTCACCTTATACACATCATAATTGTTTACAAACTCCTGAGGAAACAATATATCAGTATATCCATGTAATTCTAAATCAGTTAACAATGCATCAACCGTAATATACTCTTCTCTATTCTCACCAAAAAACACAATTTTTATAGTGTCCTTAGCAAAGGTAACAAACCCATTTTCTATACTTATGTTATTGTTGCTACCCACAACATAAAGCCCTGAAAACGAAAGGATTGAAAGCAACGCTGCTATGAAGAGCACCCTGAATGTTACTTTCTTGCTTCTTGAGCTTTTCGACACCTCGTTTTTTTCTTCTTCGGGATGAGTTCTTTCAAGTATTTTTTCTATACCTGCATTAACCTCCTCATCGGTGGGTGCGGGAACATCTTGTATAAGTGAATCGATGAAATCTGTCAATTCTTTTGATGAACTATCGATATTCTTTTTAACTTCTTCCTTATTCTGATGATAAAAATTAAAATCTTCTGACTCAAGATTTATGTTACTATCAACGGCTTCGGCACCTTTGCCGAAAACCTGATTTTCCTCTTCCAAAATAGACCACCCTTCCTTTTGGTAAGTTTCGCTCTTCGTATATATATCAACGAAAAACGAAAACGTAACAAAAAAATTTAATAAAACAAAATTTCTTTCATTATATCTCTGCACCTTTCAATTAAACGACCTTTCCCCATAGAACAAGCGTGAGGATCTAAACCTAACAGCTTAGAAATTGCTCCGGTTTTCAGAAAGCCATCGCCATATAAATCAAAAAGTTCTTTGTCACGGTCAGACAAACGTTCATAGACCTCTTTTTCATATCTTTCTCCATAATAGGATACTACATCTTCTTCAAAACTTCTAAACTTACGAGAAGTTTCAAGTAAAGCTTCATCATAAACACACTCTTTATTTGTTTTTGTGTACCGTTTCTTATATTCTCTTAAAATCATATTATGTGCCGTTCTTAATAGCCACGGTTTAATATGCTCTTCATCAATGAGGTGGCCTTTTTTACTGAAAACAACAAAGGTTTCCTGTGTCGCATCTTCAGCGTCTTCTTTGTTGGATAAGTAACGCATACAATATTTATAAACCGGAACATAATACTCTTTACAGTATGCCTCAACTTCTTCTTTGCTCAGCAAAATCTCACCTCCATTACATATATAATTAAAACATATCAACAGAATGTTTATATCATAAAATGCAAAAATTGTCAATAAATGTAAGCTTGTAGACAATATAAATTTAACCCCAACCTTACAAAATCTTAAGATTCCCCGCATTGAAATTATCACATTAAATCTGTATAATATAATTAGTACGAAAACATGCGGTGAAAAGATGAAAGCAAAAATTCTACTCGTTGAAGATGATGTATATCTTCGTGAAGGCTTGTGTGAGCTTCTTTTGAAAGAAGGCTACGAGCCTGTTTCTGCGTGCAACTGTAAGGAAGGCAGAAATCTTTTCTCCGAAGACAGCTTTGACCTCGTTATCCTTGATGTTATGCTTCCTGACGGAAACGGTCTTGACCTTTGCTGTTTCATTCGCTCTACAGGTGCAGACGTTCCTATACTTTTCCTTACCGCCTGCGATGAAGAGTTTCAGATTGTCCGTGGTCTTGATGCAGGTGCAGATGATTATGTAACCAAGCCCTTCCGTTTGCTTGAGCTTCTCTCCCGTATCCGTGCACTTCTTCGCAGAAAGACTGCAACCACAACCTATCAGTTTGGTGACATCATAGTCGATATTTCAAATATGACCGTAAAGAAAGACGGCGAAACTCTCTTTCTCACACCTACTGAATTTCAGATTCTCTCTGCTCTTATTCAGAATAATGGCGTTATCGTGACCCGTGCTTCACTTCTGCAGCGGATTTGGGACAGCGACGGCAATTTTATAGACGATAACACTCTTTCGGTACACATCAGCCGTCTGCGTGACGAGATAGGCACAGAGCATATTGCAACAATTCGTGGCACCGGCTACAGATGGGAGGAATAACCTATGAAAGATATTTTTCTCATTGTCGCTCTTGTTATTATGACGGTGCTTTGTACAGTTTTGATTGCACTTCACATCATAAACAAAAAGAAAACCCGTGCTTTGACACAGAGCATTGATAAATTCATCAAAGACGGTACTATGACCGAGCTTTCTACCTCTGACGGAGATTTTGCTCACCTGCAGAGTAATGTCTGTGAGCTTGAAACACGACTAATTCAGGAGCGTGAATATACCAAGCTTGAAGCCAAGAACAACACTGAGTTCATTTCCGATATTTCACATCAGCTGAAAACTCCTCTTGCAGGGCTTCGCCTTTACTGCGAAATGGAGCATAACGCTGCACCAAGCAGTCACACCGAAAAAGAGCTTGTACTTATCAGCAAAATGGAAAAGCTTATCCATAATGTGCTTAAGCTCGAAAAAATCCGCAGTGATACCTATGTGATGAGCTTTGAAGAAATAGAGCTTTCCGACCTTTTGCTTGACCTTAAGGCAGAGTTTGCTACTCTCTTCCCGACGAAGATTATCTCCGTTAAGGGTAGCGGAACTCTCCGTGCAGACAAAGCCTGGCTTCGTGAGGCACTCGGAAATGTTATCAAGAATGCCTGCGAGCATACCAAAGCCGACGGCAAGGTTGATATTATCATTGAACAAGCCGAGAAAAGTGTCAGCGTGATTATTGAAGATAACGGCGGCGGTGTACCCGAAAATGAACTGCCTATGCTTTTCAGAAGATTTCACCGTACAGAAAATGCTTTACCCGACAGTGCAGGCATAGGTCTTTCTATCACCAAGGCAATAGTAGAAAAGCATCACGGCACAATCACAGCCGAGAACAGTGACAACGGTCTTCGTGTAGCTATGTGCTTTCCGATAATAGATGCAAATTTAAAGCTATAAATAATAATCGGGTACAGTTTGCCTGTGCCCGATTTTCTTATCTTACGAAATCTTAAGGTAAAAGTCACCTGATCGTAAGGTTGACCGTGTATGATAAAGTTACAACATCAAAAGGAGTGTTATTATGAACATTATAGAATGCAAAAACCTCACCAAAGAATACTTTAGGTATTGAGGATAAATATTTATACTTCATGACTTTTCTCCTTTTAATATTCTTTACTACATAAGTTACGAACATTTCAAAAAGTAACACTAAAAATGTAGAAAAAAGTCGAATTTGTAGTTAGTTACAATATCATGTTTTTAAATTTGTGCAAATCAAACATTAATTTTATAGTAAATATCTTGTCTTCAAAATTAAAAGAGGACAGCCTAAGCTATCCTCTTTGCTACATCGCATATTCATTTGTCGTAAATCTGTCGTAAAACCGATAATTTACATTTCTGCTAACTCTCTGAACCCTTGATTTTACTGGGCTTTCGGGAGATTTATTTATCCAATGACTTCATTGTGGGGAAGAGAAGTACATCTCTGATAGCTGATGAATCAGTCATAAGCATAGTCATTCTGTCGATACCAAAACCGATACCACCGGTGGGAGCCATACCGTACTCAAGAGCTGTCATAAAGTCTTCGTCGGTTGTGTTGGCTTCTTCATCACCCTGAGCAAGCTGTTCTTCCTGAGCCTTGAAACGCTCTCTCTGATCAATGGGATCGTTAAGCTCTGAGTATGCATTTGCCATTTCCCAACCATTCATAAAGAATTCAAAACGTTCTACATAGTCGGGGTTTTCAGGCTTTCTCTTTGTAAGAGGTGAAATCTCAACAGGATGATCCATAAGGAAGGTAGGCTGAATGAGGTGATGCTCAACGAACTCTTCAAAGAAGAGGTTAAGAATGTCGCCTCTCTTGTGTCTTGCTTCAAACTCGATGCCCTTTTCCTTAGCAAGAGCCTTTGCTTCTTCGTCAGTCTTGATTTCATTAAAGTCAACACCTGCATATTTCTTAACAGCATCAACCATAGTAATTCTCTCAAAAGGTTTGCCAAGATCCATCTCTATGCCGTTATAGACAATCTTAGTGGTGCCAAGAACAGCCTGAGCAACATGACGGTAGAGATTTTCTGTAAGATCCATCATGCCGTGATAGTCAGTGTATGCCTGATAGAGTTCCATAAGTGTGAACTCGGGGTTGTGTCTTGTGTCAAGGCCTTCGTTACGGAAAACTCTGCCGATTTCATATACTCTTTCAAGACCACCGACAATAAGTCTCTTGAGGTAAAGCTCAAGTGAAATTCTCAACTTGAGGTCTTCATCAAGAGCGTTGAAGTGTGTCTCAAAGGGTCTTGCTGCAGCACCGCCTGCATTTGAAACAAGCATAGGTGTCTCCACTTCGATGAAACCCTGTGAGTCGAGATATCTTCTGATTTCTCTGATAATAAGTGAGCGCTTGATGAAAGTATCCTTAACTTCAGGGTTAACAATAAGGTCAAGATAACGCTGACGGTATCTTGTCTCTGTATTTGTAAGACCGTGGAACTTTTCAGGAAGAGGAAGAAGTGACTTTGTAAGAAGTCTGATTTCCTTTGCATGAAGTGAAATTTCACCTCTTCTTGTTCTGAAGATAAAGCCCTTTACTTCTACGATATCGCCGATATCCCATTTTTTGAACTCTGCAAAAGCTTCTTCGCCGATATCATTGATGCGAACATAAACCTGAAGCTTGCCTGATTTATCTTCAACAACAATAAAGTTAGCCTTACCCATATCACGCCAAGCCATAATACGGCCGCAGATTGAAGTGTTGATAACCTCAACTTCTTCAGCGGGGATTTCGTTTTCCTGAGCATTCTTTTCTATTTCTTCGAACTTCTTGATAAGGTCTGCTGTGTGTGCCTGCTGGTCAGCGGTAGTGATAACAAAGGGATCCTTGCCTGCAGCCTGCATAGCCTGAAGCTTGTCTACACGCACCTGACGAAGCTCGTTGACGTCCTGCTGTACTTCCTCTTCAGGAAGAACTACATTCTTTTCTTCTGACATATGTTTACTTCCTTTCAGGGAATTACTTATTGATTTCGATTACTTCGTATTTGATAATGCCAATGGGAGCCTCAACCTCAACGATATCACCGACTGCATGACCGATAAGAGCCTTAGCAACAGGTGACTCATCACTTGTGAGATAGTCAACACCCTTATCTTTTGAGGTTGATGTTGATGAGATAATCTGATATTTATAGATATCGCCGTATTCTACATCCTTGATTGTAACCTTTGAACCCATCTGGATGATATCGGTGCTGAGAGCATCTTCATCGATAACCTTAGCCATTGAAAGAATAGCCTCAATTTCACTGATACGAGCTTCGAGCTTACCCTGGTCGTTTCTTGCTTCTTCGTATTCGCTGTTTTCTGACAAGTCACCGAATGAAAGAGCAACCTGAATCTTTTCTTTGATTTCCTGTCTGCCGCGTACTCTTAAATCCTCGAGTTCAGCCTCCAATTCTTTAAGACCGGCAGAAGTAAGGAGAATTTCCTGTGCCATTATATATCTTCCTTTCGAAAATAAATTTTGAATATAAACTATCAGTATAGTATTATATAAAATATCTCGCCCTGTGTCAAGGGAAAAGCTGTAAAAAGACAGATTTCTGTATGTTGCAACCCGACTGTTTCCCTTTCAGGTATGATAAAAAGGCAAGAGGCGGCTCCATTAAATCGCGCAGCGATTTACAGCGACCGCAGGTCGCTGAGCCGAAGCGAAAGCTTCGGCTATGGAGCCGCCGCACCCGCAGACAGAACACAACATTAAACCCGACAGATTTTTTCTGTCGGGGAGGTCATGTTTCGATATCATATTTTTTCAGGTTTTCAGAAAGATGCTGTTTTGATTTTTGAATTCTGCTTCTGACTGCCGAGGCAGATATACCCAACACTTCGCCAATTTCATTGCTTGTAAGATACTGTATCATGTTCAGAAGTTCTCTATCCTCTTTACTGAGTTCATCCATTGCTTTATGTATGAGCAAACTTTCTTCTAAGTCAGGTTCAACAAACCTATCACTGTCAAGAAGTTCTTGCCATATGAAATTCTGCTGATGTCTCGACTTATATCTGAGATAATCATTTCTGACATTTCTCGCAACAGTAAACAGCCATACCCTTTGCTGAAAAATATTCTTGCCACTTAAAGTTTCAATATGCTCCCATAATTTCAGATAGGTCTGCTGACAAAGATCTTCAGCAATTTCCTCACTGAATTCTCGGCGGAAGTACCTGTAAATACTTTTCTGATATTTACCCCATAGCTCTTTAAACAGTCTTGACGGCTCATTACTCATTCCGTCATCCTCGAGAAAAAATTCCTAAAAACTTTTTCTTTTTGCTTTCTGAAATATTTTTCACCTCTACGCTGTTAGCATTAATATAACCGTGAAGTTCTTTCGGTGCAAATATATGTTTAATGTCTACGAAAAATACATTCTTGTTTTTGAGCATATCAATGGTAACATCATTTTTTATTTCGACTCTGTCTATATCAAGAATTACAGTTTTATCATTTATACCTTCTATAAAATATTTATCGATATCAACTCTTTGCATAGAAGTTATAATTGATGCATCATCATCAATTTCAACTTTTAATCCGTTGAGTTTTTCAATATTGATTTTTGAACTTTTGGTTTTTACCAGGAGTCCGTTAACCATAACACTCAGATTCATTTCTTCGGGCATATTCCTTACAACGAGCAAACCGTTAGTTTTAAGAAAAGTATTTTTAATGATATCATTTTCTGTTATTGTTACTGCACCATTGAAAGTACAAATTTTCTGATTGTTTGCTAAGTGTATCTCCTGGACTACCTTGCTCTTTTTGATATTACCATAGGCCTCAGCGAACTCAACAGACATATCTTTAGGCAAAATTACATCTACAACATTTGAAATTTCTTCTATCTTATTTAAAGCTTCAGGTGTAAAATTTCTCAAATCTACCGTTACCTGATTCACAATCTTCGACATATCTTTTCCTCTTTTCATTTTGTTTTTGAAAACGGCTTCACTTATTAAGACGGAATTTATATAAGGACTGTCCGAGAAATATAAAAGAATTTTACCAAAATCCAAACCACCGTCTCTGATAAATGCTAAACCGGCATATCTCTTTGACATAATAAAACTTTCCTTGCATCTTATTTGAAACCGTTTCAATAACTAAGACGCTTAAAATCACGGCAGTGTCCACAAAAACGTAAAAATGACAACGGCGGGCAGGAACTAACCTGCACCGCCACTTAACTCGCGTACTGACTCAGTCAATATATAAATCTCTTATGCCCTCAAGAGATCTGATGGCCGAAATAGTCATATTCAGACTCTCTTCGTCTTTAGGGAAAACTATGGCTTTCATAACTATAGAGTCGCTCTTGCGCTTAGCCGAAATGCTGTCGGCATAAAGCACCTCTAAGGTGTGAAGATTTCCGCCATATCTCTTGATAATTGCACCGATATCCGCCGCCTGACGGGAAAGATTATCAGCTTCAATATAGAGATTTCTCGAGGGATTGCCCTTTGCGACGAATCTCTTAAGAGTGTTCAGAGTGATATAAATAACGAGAGTTGTTACCAACGCACCTATATAGTACCCTGCACCCACTGCAAGACCGATACACGATACTGCCCAGAGAGAGGCAGCTGTAGTCAGACCCTTTACGCTGAAACCTTCTCTTAAAATTGTGCCTGCACCAAGGAAACCGATACCGCTGATGACCTGAGCTCCGAGTCTTGTGGGGTCAACTGTAACTAATCCCTGATATTCAAGGAAAACAAACTTTGATGTCATCATTACAAGTGTTGAACCTACCGCCACAAGAATATGAGTTCTGAAACCTGCCGGTCGGTGAGAATGTTCTCTTTCAAAACCGATAACGCCGCTGAACACAACAGCAAGAACCATTTTGACAACGGCATCAATTGTATAATTAACAGCGGGAATACTGTATATTTCAGTTATTAATTCTTTTACTGTTTCCATACCGTCACCACCTTTTATCATTATAACTTTATTATTATATCACTTCTTAAATCAAATTGCAAATGATTTTGCAGTAATTATATTATCTTACATTTAACTTTTTAACTTGATTATAAGTCTTTGGTGTTGTATAATAATAGTGTATATTCGGGTTTGGTGTAACTTTTCAGCATCAAATCCTTTGACATTCCGAAATTTATGAAAGGGTTGATATAAATGGCAAACAACAAAATCAAGCTTTACATTGCAGGCGTGGAATATTCCATCATCGCTGAAGACGATGTAAAGTATGTGCAGGAACTCGGAAGAGATCTCGACAGAGCTCTGACAAAAATTATGAAAGAGAGTCCCCGACTTTCAACCACTCAGGCAGCTGTGCTTGCAGCTCTGAGCTATGCCGACGAATGCAAAAAAGCATCCGACTCTGCAGACAGACTCCGTGAACAGATAAAGGACTATCTCGACGATGCCTCCAACGCCAAGAGCAAAGCCGATTGGGCAAGACACGAGCTTGAAGAGGCAAAGAGACAGGTTGAAGCCCTCTCTATCGAAAACGGCAGACTCAGAGCAGAACTTACTGCAGTTTTAGGTGCCGTATCCGCCCCCAAGAACAAGAAAGTTATTCCTATAAACGGCGATGAAAAATAAACCCGAAATTCTTGCCCCTGCAGGCACTCAAGAAGCTTTAACTGCCGCGGTACGCTCAGGTGCTAATGCTGTTTATCTCGGCACGTCTGCATTCAATGCCAGAATGAAAGCCGACAACTTTGCAGGCGAAAAACTAAAAGAAGCTGTGGATTACTGTCACGCGCGCGGTGTAAAAGTGCATGTCACCGTCAACACCCTGGTTTTTGACAGAGAACTCAGGCAGGCAAAAGATGTTATAAGCCTTATTGCTTCAAGCGGTGCAGATGCCGTCATTCTTCAGGATTTAGGTATGGCTTACCTTTTCAAAAAGTGTGCCGGTGATATTGAAAGACACGCATCAACTCAGATGTCCGTCGGTACCCTTTCCGGAGTAAATCTTCTCTATGATTTAGGCTATAAACGTGCTGTACTCCCCCGAGAGCTTTCGAAAGATGAAATTGAAGAAATTAAAAACGGTACAACTGCCGAAATAGAAATCTTTGTTCACGGTGCACTTTGTATGTGCGTATCAGGTCAGTGCTATATGAGCAGCATCTTCGGCGAGAGAAGCGGTAACAGAGGTCTTTGCGCTCAGCCTTGCCGTCTGCCTTTTGCGGTGCAGGGCGGCACAGGCAATGACCTGAGCCTTAAAGATTTATCCCTTGTTGAAAAAGCTGATGAGATTCTTTCTATGGATATCGACTCACTGAAAATCGAAGGCAGAATGAAGCGCCCGGAATATGTCAGTGCTGCTGTAACAAGTGTAAAGTGTGCACTGGAGGGCAATCTGCAACAAGAGCTCACCGACAAGCTCCGTGCTGTTTTTTCCCGCTCAGGTTTTACTCAGGGATATTTCGAAAGCAAGCTTGGCAGAGATATGTTCGGCATAAGACAAAAAGAAGACGTAACTGCTTCAACCAACAAAGTCCTCACTGATCTTTCAAGAACTTATGAAAAAGAAACTCCTCTTATCCCCGTTGAATTTTATCTCAGCGTTGTTGAGGGTGAAAAAGTTTCTCTGAGTGTTTCGGCTATGGGCAAAACCTGTTTTGTCACCGATGAAGCTATTCCCGAAAAAGCAATCAACAAGCCTATGACAAAGGAATCTCTCAGCGAAAGAATAGGCAAATGCGGCGGCACTCAGTTCTATGCCGAAAAAATTGAAATTGACCTTGATGACGGTCTTATTGTACCGGCAAGTGTTATCAACAACCTTCGCAGAACTGCCCTTTCTGAGCTTGAAAACAAGTTTGCCGATGTAAAGGTGTATCCCTTTACAGATGTAAACATACAGATACCCGTTCACGAGACAAAAACTCCCCCGAAATTCCATATCAGAGTCGCTAAAAAAGAGCAGATTCCCGACAACTTGTCAAATGTTGAAAACTTATATTTACCCCTTAACATTGATGAAAACTCAGTGGAAAGCCTTAAAAACTCAGGAATTAACATAGGTATAGAGGTACCAAGAGGCATTTTCGGCAATGAAAAGACTGTGGAAAAGCTTCTTTTAAGAGCAAAATCAATGGGCATAAAAATTGCTTACTGCTCTAACTTAGATGCTCTCGCCATTGCAAAAAGACTCGGTTTTGAGATTCACACAGGCTTTTCGATGAATGTTACAAACAGCCTTTCGGTAGGTGTTTTAGAATCTTTAGGTGTAAAGTCTTTAACCTTGTCGCCCGAGCTTACTCTTAAAGACCTCGCTAACATCGGCGGCAGGGTACCCAAAGGAATAATCGCCTATGGCAGACTGCCCTTAATGCTCACAAGAAACTGCCCCATCAAAAACGGCAAGACTTGTCAGGATTGCAAAATGAACTCATATCTCACCGACAGAATGGGCAAAAAATTCCCCGTTGTGTGTAATATGGGATTCAGCGAAATTCTCAATTCTGCACCGATTTATATGGCTGACAGAATGAGTGAAATTAAAAATATGGACTTTGTAACCTTCTGTTTCACCAAAGAAAAGAAGGAGCTTTGCGAGGGTATTCTTGAGGCTTACAGAAAAGGCAAAAAGCTTTCTGATGCTTCAACTTATACTCGCGGATTATATTACAGAGGTGCTATATAAATAATAAAAGAGGAGAAAAATTTATGGCTAAAAGACAGGACTATTTATCATGGGATGAATACTTTATGGGGGTTGCTATGCTTTCTTCATACAGAAGCAAAGACCCCAACACTCAGGTAGGTGCTTGCATCGTCAACGACAAAAACCGCATTATGTCAATGGGATACAACGGTTTTCCGTCAGGCTGCAGTGACGACGAATTCCCTTGGGAACGAGACGGTGAAGCTTATGACACCAAATATCCCTATGTGTGCCACGCAGAGCTCAATGCTATTCTCAACTGCAGAGGCGCCAACCTTGAGGGTTCAAGACTCTATGTTGCCCTCTTCCCCTGCAACGAGTGTGCAAAGGCTATCATTCAGAGCGGTATCAAGGAAGTGGTCTACATATCCGACAAGTATGCTAACACTATGGGCACAAGAGCTTCCAAGCGTATGTTTGAAGCTGCAGGTGTGACAATGACCAAGCTCAACCCAAGCAGAGAAAATGTTCTCATCGACTTTGACGAGAAAAAAATATAAACATTATTAAGGGAGAATTTATTATGAAAAACAAAAAGGTAATAATTGCCGTCATCGCTATAGTACTTGTTATTGCAGGAGCTGTAACAGCTTTCACTTTAACATCAAAGCCTTATAAAAAAGACGCCAACGATACCGAAGAATTCTATAGAGAAAATGTTGTTTCGGTTGGTTATGAAAACACAATCGAAACAGCTATTCCTCAGACAGCACTTTATGATGTAATAAATGACCATTTTACCTCTGAGCTTCCTGAGGGCAAAACCGAAAAGAAAGCTATTGTCATCGGTTACGACGGTTGCAGAGCTGATATCTTAGCAATAAAGAGCGAAGAAAACAGTGCAATCTCCACATTGCTCGCTGACGGTGCTTCAATTAACCTTTTGTACTGCGGCGGTGTCAACTACCCTGAAATCAACACTCAGGACACCTCAACAGCTCCCGGTTGGTGCTCAATTCTCACAGGTCAGTGGGCTGACGTACACGGCGTAACTGGTAATGATATTCCCAAATCAATGGATGCTAAAACTCTTATGACTACCCTCACTGAAGATGGCACAATCGGCAGTGCAAGCTTTATCACAAAGTGGGCAGGTCATTTCTCAAGAAAAAATGCTACATATCTCCCTGAAGTGCAGTATTGTCAGGATCATGCACTCCCCGTCACCTTTAACAAATGTGACAATGACAAGGAATCACATCAGGCCGTGTTGGAAGAAATCAATGACGAAGCTTGTTCAGATTTTATTTTTGTAATCTACGAGCCGACCGATTCCACAGGTCACGGAAACGGATTCTCTTTCAACAATCCGAAATACAAAGAAGCTTTCCTTAATACTGATGCATATGGTTATGAGACAATCGAAGCAATCAAAAACAGAGAAACATTTGAAACTGAGGATTGGCTTATTATTGTAACAGCAGACCACGGCGGCATCGGTACCGGTCACGGCGGCGAAAGCATCCAGGAAAGAATGACATTTGCGGTTATGAATAAAGAGTTCTGATTTATAAAACATATCAAAGAGGCAGGTACTGAACCTGCCTCTTATTTTTTTCTGCATAAAGAAAGACGCAGGATAAATCCTGCGTCAAATTAATCATATAATTTTGATTATACTTCTTCAATAGCTGCAGCTCTCTTGTCAGCGAGTTCAACAAGCATCTGCTGCTGAAGCTTGCCGTGAATGGGATAGAAGATAAATGAGATGCCGTAAAGACCTCTTGCAAGAGCAGGAAGGATACAGAATACTATCCAGATACCCTTGAGTACACCGGGGTCTTTATTGGCAATATCGTGACCGAGCTCGTCTTTGAGAGGCACATATTCAATCCAACGAAGCACCATACCTGAAAGCCAACCTGTGCAAGCTGTTGCAAGCTTGATGAAGTAACCCTGAACTGTGGTAACGAGAGCTTCATTACGAAGGCCGTGCTTCCATTCCATATAGTCAAGAGCATCGGCTGTAAGAATAGGATTACATACGTTGATAATCTTATTGGGAAGACCTGCAATTGTGAGCAGGACAACAATAAGTGCAAAGTTGAGGATGCTCTTGTCTTCAAAGTTAGCGCTTAAAATTGCACCGTTGGGATAGCCGAGAACAAACATAAGCATATATGCACCAAGACCGAAGAGACCTGCACCGATAGCTGTTGCTCTTGCACCGAACTTTCTTACAAGCTTAGCTGCAAAGGGCACCATAACATAGTTTGGGAGACCTGTAAACAGACCACAGACAGTACGGTAAGCATAGTTGCCTGAGTTATTGAGCCAGAAGAAGCTCTCTGTTGAACCGCCCACTGCCTTGAAGTTGTTGAAAAACTCTGCAAGGATAATTGTGATAAGAGGTCTGTTTGTAATGATATTTTTCATTGAGCCCCATACTGAGGTTTTGTTCATTTCTTCACGACTCTGAAGAGGTATTCTTTCGCGCATATTAAAGAAGCCGTAAATAGCAAATGATGCAGCGAAAAGAAGCATAAATACTGAGAACGCCTTATATACTTCTGCATTGGTAATGGAAGGATTAAGTTTGGGTACAAACTTAACCAATATGGGAAGCATCGACGGTATAAAGGTACCGAATAACTCAACAAATTTTGTGGTGGTAATCAAGTTGTTTCGCTCGTTGATATTGGGCGTAATGTTGTAAGTCATCAGGTTCCATGCTCCGAAGTAGCTCATACCGAGACCGTAAATTACTGTAGCGATTGCAACATAGATTGCCTGAGCTGTGCCTGTGATGCCGGGAGTTGAGAAAAGCATCATACCGCCGAGAATCCACAAGGGAAGCGGAAGAATGAAGAAAGGTCTTACTCTGCCCCAACGGGTTCTGGTACGGTCGATGACAAGACCTGAGATGGTATCATCAAGAGCATCGTATATTGTTGCAAAAAGTTCAATGTTTGCATAGTGCTGAGCACTCAGACCTGCATACTGAATGAGGAAAAACTGCTTTTCAGTGCCGATGAACTGAGAAAGGTTCTTCTGACCGAAGTTAACAAGAACGAAAGCAGCGATTTCTTTAGGTCTGAGATATCTTTTTTTAGTGTAAGCTAATTTATCAACAACTTCTTCAGTAGCTTCAGCTTCCTGAAGAGTGCTTGTGTTTACTGTATCTGACATTTTATCACTCCTTCTCCTTATTTACCTTCATTTTCAAGAGCTTCTCTTGCTTTTCTGACTTTTTCAGCATGCTCTTCTTCTTTTCTCTTTTCAGCTTCAAGCCAGGCTTCCTGCTTTCTGATGCGTTCAGCCTCTTCTTTTTCCTGCTTGATTCTTACCTTTGCAAGTCTATCAATTTCAAGATCTTCTTCGCTTGTCACTTCAGCTCTGCTTACAAGAAGATTGCCTACCATAGCAACAACGAGAAGTGCGATGTATACAAAAAGGCCCCAAGTAGCATCAACTGAAGCGCCTGCACCAAATTCGAGAGTACCGATGTTAAAGCCTGCTGATTCACTTGCAGGAGCACCTGCCATAATAAACATAGCTACTGCACCGACAGCAAGAAGAATACTGAGTATATCTGTAATCCAGCCTGCATTGGTCTTGGGCTTTGTAAACTTGATAAGAGGCATAAAGAACGCCATAACAATGACTACAATGCTAAGAAGCATCAGCAAAAGGCCCAACATTATGTAAAGCACTGCACCCTCAAGATTCGACAGGATACCGCCGATATCTTTGAACAAGATTCCGAAGAACTGAATTGTATTGGTACCGTCTGTGAAAAGACCCAACAGATCAAAATTAAGAGTATCTTTTGTGCTCTCAACATATGCCCAGGGCAGAATAAAACCGAGAGCCGGAATAAAAGACATAACAAGTCTTGCTATTCTGAGTTTTGTGCCGAAAACAGAATACTTGAGAAGGTTTAATTTTTTGTAAAGCGAAGCGAATTTTGCTTCCGCTACCGCGCTGTCTTCTTCGAGACGAGCCTCCCAATTATAGTTGGGGATATTTGCTTTGCAATGGGGGCATTCCGCTTTGATATGATAAATCTTAAGTTTGCCACCGCACGCCGGACATTTGCTTGCCATATTAACATCCTTTCATTTTTGCAATATTTAATATATTGTATAATTTTTACACTCAAAAGTCAATGATTTATAAGATATATAAGCTATTAATTATTTATAAAAAATATTTGACCTTTTTATAAAAGTATAGTATAATACTTAATCAATATATGCAAAAGCATATAAATATTATCGAAATCCGAAAGGAGATATATCCAAAATGGATGACCCCGGAAGTATAATCTTCAAATTGGTCCTGTTATTTGTTCTGATTCTTGTCAACGCTTTTTTTGCTATGAGTGAAATAGCGATTATTTCTCTCAACGACAATATGATTGACAAGCTTGCTGAGGAAGGGCATAAAAAAGCCAAGCTCATTAAAAAGCTCACTGAAAACCCCAGCAATTTCTTATCCACAATTCAGATAGGTGTAACCCTTGCAGGCTTCCTTACATCAGCAAGTGCATCAACAACTTTTGCAGAAATGCTTGCCGATGCCGTTATAAAGGCTGTCCCCAGTCTTCCCAGAGGCATTATTGAGGGTGTCAGTGTTGTTGTCATCACTGTAATTATGTCATATTTTTCTCTTGTATTCGGCGAGCTTGCTCCTAAACGTATGGGTATGCAAAAGCCTGAAGAGATAGCCTATAAAGTTGTCGGTATACTGCTTGTAGTCAAAAAATTCACCACACCCTTTGTAAAGATTCTTTCATTATCCACCAACGCCGTTGTGCGCCTTTGCGGTTTTGACCCTAACGCCAACGATGATGTTGTGACTGAAGAAGAAATCAGAATGATGGTTGATGTCGGTGAAGAAAAAGGCGTTATTGAAAATATACAAAAAGAAATGATAAACAACATCTTCGAGTTTGACGATATCGACGTCACTGACATTATGACTCACCGAACCGATATGATTGCTGTTGAGGACACAGACAGTCTCGAAGAACTTGTTAATCTTTCAATAGAACACGGTTATTCCCGTATTCCCGTTTATCACGAAGACCAGGATAACATCATTGGCATTGTCTATGTCAAAGACCTTCTTCAGTATGTTTCAAAGGCTATGCCTGAAAACGAGAGCCCCAAGACTCTTATGCGCGAGGCTTACTATGTACCCTCAAGCAAAAACTGCGGAAAGCTTTTTAATGAAATGACAGAAAAGCGTCTTCAGATGGCTGTTGTCGTTGACGAATACGGTGGCACAGCGGGTATCGTAACAATGGAAGACCTGGTGGAAGCCATTGTCGGCAACATCAAAGATGAATATGATGATGAAGACGAAGAAATCGTAGAAGAAAGTGAAAACATCTTCACCATCGACGGCACAACCTATATCGAAGAAGTAAATGAGCTCGTTGGCGATATTATTCCCGAAGGCGACTATGATACCCTCGGCGGCTTCATTATAAGCTTGCTTGACTTCCTGCCTCAGGACGGAGATATGAATGAGGTCATTTACAAAAATCTAAAATTGACAATCCTCGATGTTGAGGAAAGACGAATCGGCAAGGTCAGAGTAGAAATTACACCCCCGGATGAAGCTGAATATAACAACTGATAAATCAAGAACCACGCAAAACAGTTTGCGTGGTTCTTTTAATTATGCATTAAGTATATCATAAGCTACATCAGGAATATCAGACATTATACAGTCTGCTCCGATGTCTTTGAGCTGCTTCATCATCTCAGTGTCGTTGATTGTCCAATACTGCACTGCGATATTATGTCTGTGTGCATAGTTGACAAGTCTCGCTGTTGCAAGGTCAAGAATAGACATACCTGCAGGAATCTGAAGAGCATCAAACTTATAAACACCATCTTTTTTATCCAAGCCTAAGAGTGAATTGAAATAAACCTTTACAACTTCCATAATTGAAGCTGAACGAGGCATATCGGGATATTTTTTATCAAGATATTTTGTTACATTGGCGTTGAATGTGCCGACCACTACATCATCGAGCATCTTCATACTTTTAAGAGTACTGTAGAGAATATCTGCTGCTTTTTCACCTAAGATGCCACTGTTCTTGATTTCGATAATATAGTCAAAATCGCCGTTGCTCTGAAGATAAGTCAGAACATCTCTGAGACTTGAAACTCGAAGAGAATCGGGAATATCATTGCCTCTGAGACCACTGTAAGGTTTTTCTCCGTTTTCGTCTTCAAAATTTTCACCGAAGTTGAGTCCGCGAAGCTCTTCATAGGTATATTCCTCAGGTCTGATATCTTCTTCGCCGAAATATTCTACAGCATCAGTTGTTCTGTCAAGGGTGTTGTCGTGAAGAATGATCAGCTCATCATCTGCAGTGATATGCAGGTCAAACTCGAAGATATCTGTTTTGAATTCTTCAGAATTAATGCAACCCTCAAAGGCCATCATTGTGTTTTCAGGAAATATTCCGCCACCTGAACGATGAGCCGAAACAAGTGTAGTGCCGTATTCAGTGATATTCTGATTGTCAGTGTCATATGCAATATATGTCTCTGACCATTTGTGTGTCATAAGCATAAGCAGAGAACAGATTAAAATAACTACCACACTGCAAATTGATGTAAAAATGTAAAGTTTAAAATGATTTTTCTTTTTATTCTCTCGATCAGTCTTTTTCATAATATGTACCTTTTCCGACAATAAATTTTAACCTAATTTACAACATTAAACTTAAATCTATATGAGAAATATATTAAGTTTCTGTTAAATTGCTTCTTTGGAATTTCACATATAAAAAGAGCGTATTTTCACAATACGCTCTTAATAATTATTTTGTTTTAATTTTAGTTTTCAGTGTCCTCTTCGTCTTCACGATAAGCTTCTGAGTCACGGTGTTTTTTATTCATAAGATATCCTGCAAAAGCACCGACAGCAATAAGACCTGTGGGAGCAGCAATAATTTCAGGCTTTTCTTTAACAGTTTCAACAGTCTTTGTGATAAAAGACTCTTCTTTTGTTGTTGACTCTTCGTAATCAAAAGCTGTTGTAGTTATGATATTACCAAACTCATCTGTCTCATAAATTCCGGCAATAAGCTCGTCGAGATATTCAAAATCAAATCCGTCACCCTTTGTCGGAACAGTAGCATTGATACCGCCGATATTTTCAACATCGCCGTAAGTTGTGAGGATTCCCTCATCGGTTGACACACCGCTGTTCTGCATTTCGTCATCTACATTCTGGAAAATACCATCGATAATAGCCTGAGCCTTCTCATTTTCTACAGGGATGATAGAATTGACATACTTCTCAACTTCGGCAACCATGTCATTCTGAGTTTCAGGATTACGCTCAATGTTAAGTGCTTCATTTTTAATTATGTTAAATTCGTACACTGCCGTGTTATTACGATCGGGGGCACTATATACAACTTCCATACAAACAGTTTCTTTTGCCTTAGTTGTATCAAGAACAATGCCTGTTGTTGAAGACGGAGCTACGGAAGTACCCGAAAGCTTTATTGTGAGATAATCATCACTGCCGTTTTCAAGCAGACCTGAAATCGGGAATGGTGTAAACCATATTTTTTCACAGTTCTGTGCTACTTCAATATCATATTTAAGAACATCTGTATAGAATTCTTCTTCCAGATTGAAGCAACCTTTTTCACAAGCCTTATCAAAAAGCTTTCTTGTTGATTCGTTGGAATCATATTTCACATTTTTTTCGTCAAGCATTGTCTTGAGAATAAGCTTCTGCACACTGTGAGGATCACCGTTCTGAGTAGCCATAACAAGCTTGATGGGGTCAATTTTCACTTCATATATATCAGAGAGAATTGACGCATAATATGCATAGTCAACATATTCTTTCTGTGCAGGAGTTGTTTCGGAATAAACTTCAACAGGAACTTTATAGTCACCTGATGAAGCTGCCATAATAACCTTTGCCCAATGGAAGATTTCAGCTTCTGAGGGGTTAGTGCTTACAGGAAGACCTTCAAAAGATGTAACATAATTCTTGGTGCAGAAAACCGCATAACCTGCGAGATTATCAACACCTGAAGGCACAACAGTGTCTGTAAGAGCTGAAACGATTGTAACAACAGCGCCGTCAAGGGTTGTTCCGATAGGGAATTCAACATGCTTGTTATAGAGTGTATAAACCGCATCGTATTTGATAGCCGCATATAATACTGCTATTTCTCCGGTTTCATCGGGAGTTGTGTTGGCGGGAAGTCTGATACCCTGCTCAGTGAGATATGACTTCATTATATCAATATCATCAGTCATACCCATAGCAACCACTACATAATACATAACATTGATGATTTCATCATATGCTGCGGTAACAGTATCTTTATCATAAGTCATAAGCTCAGAGTAATTGCCTGACTCTTCAAGGAAGCCCTCGTATGTAATTCGATAGGGATAATCTGTGGGTTTGGGAATAATATGTGCCTGAGTCGCAGCCATTGCATCATCTCTGATCATCATATTATCGAGCCACGCATAATTGTATTCGATGCCGTCCCAACGCACATTACCGGGACTGACAGTCAGCGCTGAAGTGATAAGACTGTTCTGTTCCAGTGCCGAAGCAGGGAACAAGCACACAGACACAAGCATCAGCATTGTAAGAGTTAAAATGAGAAGCTTTTTCATTTTTCTACTCCCTTTCAAAGTTAATTTATATATAGACATAATTTCGTGATTATACATCATATATGATACAACTTTCTGTCTGCTATGTCAACCAAAACGCGCACAATTTTCAAAATTTTAATCATTAAAGAGAATTTTTGATAAATCACAACAAACATCCACCTCAATATGAGGTGGATGTTAATTTATAGTTATTCTTCCTCTTTTACAACGCCGATTCCGAGCATTTCAAGCTGGTCGTTGTCAACAAGAGCAGGACACTCTGTCATAGGCTCACTTGCATTCTGCACCTTGGGGAATGCGATGCAGTCACGAAGTGTTTCAAGGCGAAGCATCTGCATAACAAGTCTGTCAAGACCAAGACCGATACCGCCGTGAGGAGGAGCACCGAATCTGAATGCATCTGTAAGGAAGCCGAACTTCTCGTGAGCTTCTTCATCTGAGAGACCGAGAAGATTGAAAATTCTCTTCTGAAGATCGGGGTTTGTAATTCTGATTGAACCGCTTGCAAGTTCAATGCCGTTGAGCACAAGGTCATATGCATTAGCTCTGACCTTAGCTTTGTCTGTTTCAAGATAATCAAGGCACTCTTCAAGAGGAGCTGTGAACGGATGGTGCATTGCAACATACTGACCGAGTTCTTCGTCCCAATCGAAGAAGGGGAACTCAACAACCCAGAGAAGATTGTATTTATCCTGAGGAATGATGTCGAGCTTCTTAGCTACAGTCTGACGAAGTGCGCCGAGTACGCTGAGAGTTGTGCTTGCCTTGTCAGCCACGATAAGAATTACGTCGCCATTTTCAGCACCGCACTTATCCATAATAGCTTTCATTTCGTCCTCTGTCATAAACTTAGCGAATGATGATGCAACTGTGCCGTCTTCGCCGATTCTTGCCCAGGCAAGACCCTTAGCGCCAATACCTCTTACAAATTCAGTGAGCTTGTCGACTTCTTTTCTTGTAAGAATACTGAAAGCATTTTTAGCTGTGATTGCAGCAACCTTGCCGCCGTTTTCGAGAGCGCCTGTGAATACACCGAAGCCGCAGTTTTTAACTTCTTCGCCAATGTCGGTGATTTCCATAGCATATCTTGTGTCAGGCTTATCTGAGCCGTAACGCTCCATAGCCTCTTTATATGTGAGTCTGGGGAACGGCGTGGGAATTTCCACATCCATAGCTTCTTTGAATACTCTCTTCATAAAGCCTTCGATAAGTGAAAGGATATCTTCCATTTCAATGAAGCTCATTTCGATATCTATCTGAGTGAATTCAGGCTGACGGTCTGCACGAAGGTCTTCGTCGCGGAAGCAACGGGCAATCTGCATATATCTGTCAAAGCCTGCAACCATTGAAAGCTGTTTGTAAAGCTGAGGTGACTGGGGAAGAGCATAGAATGAGCCCTTATGAATTCTTGAGGGTACGAGGAAGTCACGTGCGCCCTCGGGAGTTGACTTAACGAGGATAGGTGTTTCAATTTCGATGAAGCCGTTGTCGTCGAAGTAGTCACGGATAATCTTTGTGATTCTGTGACGCATAAGAATGTTCTTCTGTAAATCGGGGCGACGAAGGTCGAGGTAACGGTACTTGAGTCTTGTCAGCTCTGAGGTCTGGCAGTTTTCGATAATCTCAAAGGGAGGTGTTTCACTCTTGCCGAGAATGCGAAGATCTGTTACGAAGATTTCAACTTCACCTGTGGGGATCTCCATATTCTTTGAGCTTCTCTCGCGTACTGTGCCCTTAGCCATAAGCACGAATTCGCTTCTTACTGAGAACGCCTTGTCGAAAATTTCTTTATCTGTGGTGTCATCAAATGCAAGCTGAACGATACCTGTTCTGTCACGAAGGTCAACGAAGATAAGAGCACCAAGGTCTCTCTGTCTCTGTACCCAACCTGCAACTACAACCTCTCTGCCACAGTCTTTAGCTGTGAAAGTGCCGCAGTAATCTGTTCTTTTAAGTCCTGTCATAAAATCCATAACTGTATATTTCCTTTCTAACTTTATATCTTCTTTATATTACATCAGTGATGAAATGTCGAGTCCCTCAACCTCAAAACCCTTGAGTGAGTCGTTGATTGAAAGTCTCATAATTTCTTCAGCGATGTCGTCGATGTTCATTTCGGTTTCACTGCCGTCTGCCATATTCTTGACCTTTGCAACACCTGCTTCGATTTCGCTGTCACCGAGTACAACTGTGTAAGCGGCACCGATTTTGTTAGCGTACTTCATCTGTGCCTTGACACTTCTGCCTACGATGTCAAACTGAGCGTGCATACCGTTGCCTCTGACATCTGAAGCAATCTGTGAAGCTTTGAGAGTTGCGTTCTCGCCCATTGATGCGATATAAAGGTCGCATTTATCTTCAGCAGGGAATTCGATACCCTGAGCTTCCATGAGCATAAGAAGTCTTTCCATACCCATTGCAAAGCCAAGCGCCGGAGTGTGGTTGCCGCCGATTTCTTCTACGAGACCGTCGTATCTGCCACCGCCACAAACGGTACCCTGAGCACCGATTTCAGTTGAAACAAACTCAAATACAGTCTTGGTGTAATAGTCGAGTCCGCGAACAATTGAGGGGTTAACCTCGTAGGGAATATTCATAGCATCGAGATACTGCTGAGTCTTTTTGAAGTGATCGTCACACTCATCGCAGAGATAATCTGTCACCTTGGGAGCATCCTTTGCGATATCTGAGCAAACAGGGCTCTTGCAGTCGAGGATTCGCATAGGATTGCGCTCGAGTCTGCCAAGGCAGGTTGCGCAAAGATCGTCTTTCTTGCTCTCAAAGTATTCCTGAAGTGCCTTGTGATAGTTCTTTCTGCACTCGGGGCAACCGATGGAGTTAATCTGAATCTTGAGATTCTTCACATCGAGGAAAGCGAAGATGTCATTTACAAGTGAGATAAGCTCAGCATCAGCAGCAGGCGAAGCAGTACCGAAGCACTCGCAACCGAACTGATGGAACTCACGGAGTCTGCCTGCCTGAGGTTTCTCATAGCGGTAGCAGGAAATGAGATAGCACACCTTCTGGGGCTGAGCCTCGTTAAAGAGGCCGTGCTCGATATATGAGCGCACAACGCCTGCAGTACCCTCGGGTCTGAGTGTGATTGAGCGGCCGCCCTTATCCTCGAAGGTGTACATTTCTTTCTGCACAACGTCGGTGGTATCACCAACACCTCTCTGGAAAAGTTCTGTGTGCTCGAAAACGGGCACTCTGATTTCCTTATATCCGTAATTTTTAGCGATTTCGAGAACTGACTGTTCAACGAACTGAATTTTGTAGCTCTCTGAGGGTAATGTATCTTGTGTACCCTTGATTGATTTTGTTACTAATGCCATTATTTATCCTCCAATTAGTAGTATATATAAATTGAATAATTAGCGTGTTTTGTGTTACTTTTCCACGTCAGGAAAAGTAACGCCCCGCGGCGAGCGCTGTTAACAATCAAGTATATAAATGCCCTCGCCGGGCAGGCATTCTTTTTCCTATCGCGGAAAAAGAATCAAAAACGCGATGTTATTTGTAAAAATAAAAAACTTCATCTCCAATGTTGCCATTGGGGATGAAGCTTAAACTCCACGGTACCACCCCGATTGAACACATAAAGTGTTCCACTCGATGCCTTAACGCGGCGAACGGACTCACGTCAGCTCGGGAATGTCTTCGCCCTGCCCCTACACAAGCACTTCCAGCCAAGGTGCTCTCTCTGTAGTGCGGTGGAAAGGTTACTCTTTTCCGTCATAGCTTTTATATAGTATTGAATTAGCCGTCAATTAAAATCCGTTCTTGGGATTTACGATATCACGCCAGTCAAGATCGCCTCTTTCAAGGGCGTGAATAAGAGCCTCTGCAGTTGCAATGTTAGTCGCAACGGGTACGTTATGCACGTCGCAAAGTCTGAGGAGATTTGCCTCATTGGGCTCGTCTTTTCTTGCAGTGAGAGGGTCTCTGAAAAGAAGAAGCAGGTCGATTTCATTGCAGGCGATTCTTGCTGAAATCTGCTCTTCGCCGCCCTGATAACCGCAAAGGAACTTAACAATGTTAAGGCCTGTTGCTTCGCTTACCATTTTGCCCGTTGTACCTGTTGCACAAAGGGAGTGTTTACTGAGTGTGCCGCAATACGCTATGCAGAACTGTGTCATAAGTTCTTTTTTAGCGTCGTGTGCTATAAGTGCAATGTTCAAAATAGTTTCCACCTTTCTCCATAAGTGACTTTTTATTTCTCCTAATCTACATAATGATAACAAAAAAAATGTCGATTTGCAATACTTTTCAGGAATTTAACATAAAAATATTCACTATATAAGCTGAATATTAGTTTTTATTACATCACACTTTAAGCACCGCAGTCTGTCCGCTAATTCTTTTAGCTATATTTGTCAGCGCCTTATAGGAAACCTGTCCTTTTTTATAAACATTTTTGCCCATAGCTCCGAGTCTGATTTTCGGGTCCTCGGGTACAATGCCTATAAGCTGAATCTGTGTTGCGTCAATAACAGAGTCAAAGTTCATAAGTCTGCCTCTGATAATATCTTTCTTTGAAACACGGTTTATGACAAGGCGGATATCTTTTACTCCTGCCTTTTCTATCTCTCTGCCTGCAGTGCAAGCGCTTCTGACACAAACAAGGTCAGGTGTGGAAATAACTATAGCTCTGTCAGCAACACTCAGCGCCATATGTAAACCTCTCTCGATACCTGCAGGGGCATCAAGAAGGATATAATCAAAATCATTTTCATATTTGCTCATCAGCCACTTCATTGAATAGTCGCTGATATTATCATAACTTTCGGGGCAGGTAATAACACTGAGCCCGTCATTTTCATAAAGTGCCTCTGCACTGCTGCATCTGCCGAAAATAACATCTCCGAAGTTATACACCATTTGTTCTGTTACACCCGTCAATACATCAAGGCTTCTCAGGCAGTCGCAGTCTATAAGCAGCACTCTTTTTCCGAGCGTACTCAGAGCTTTGCCTATACCGACGCAAAGTGATGTCTTTCCGACACCGCCCTTGCCTGATGCTATTACGATTTTCTGAGCCATAAAGTCCCCTCACTTTTATTTCAATAAGCTGTTTTCCTGTTGCAGATTTTCCTGCGTATCTTTTGTAGCAAAATAATGCTCCATAATCGCCGAAGCTATAGGTGCTGTGGAGCCACCGCTGCCTGCACCCTCGACACTGACGCATATAGCAATCTCAGGCTTTTCATAGGGTGCAAATGTAATAAGGAAGCCGTTGTATGTCTCGATCTTTTTGCCGTTTACTCTCTTTGATACCGTGGTGGTACCTGTCTTGGCAGCAACTCTGCAAGGCACAGCTGAGAAGTTTGCATAACTTTCAGTACCTACAAGAAGCATACCTCTGTGAACAAGATCCCAGTTTTCGTCTGAGAAATTTGCCTTTGAAAGCACCTGAGAGCCTGTTTCCATAACAGTTTCGGAAAGATCGGAGCTTTTGACACTTTTGATTATGTGAGCTTTATATCTTGTGCCCCTGTTTGCTATAGTTGAAACATAAGAGCAAAGCTGAATAGGTGTAAACTGATTGTCACCGTGACCGATACCCGCCTGAATTGTAAGACCGGGAGTCCAGAGTTCGCCTTTGAGCTCTCTGTGCTGCACTGTGTCAACAGTGCCCTCACTTTCAGAAAGCTCTATACCTGTCGGTTCGCCAAGACCAAACATCGAAAAATAGCTGTTGAGCTTTTCAATGCCGAGACGGCGTGCAGTTTCATAAAAATAAATATTACATGAGTTAAAAATAGCATTCACAACATTCTGATAGCCGTGAATATTGGTACAACCCGGCTGATAGTCTTTATAGTGAGTATAAATACCCGTACAAACAATGCCGTGTTCATTTTGTATAAGGCCTTCTTCAAGACCTGCCATTGCAACAGCAGGCTTAATGGTAGAACCCGGTGTGTAGGTACTCTTAAGAGCTCTGTTCCACAAGGGTTTGCTGACATCTTTTGAAAGCTTTTCATAATCTTCCTGATATGTTGCGTTGTCATAATTAGGATATGAAGCAATGGCTAAAGTTTCATTACTTCTTGTATCCATAACCACAACAGAACCTGTAAGCATATAGCTTCGGTCTGTAGTAACCTGCAGTCTTTTGATGCCCTCAGCAAGAGCTTTCTGAGCAACCATCTGCAGATCTCTGTCAATTGTAAGAATAACTGTGTTCCCCTGCTCAGGCAACAGAGTATACTCTTCGGATTTATTGCCGTCGGCATCTGTTGTGATTGTTTTAATACCGTTTTTGCCTCTGAGTTGAGTTTCCATCACAGCCTCAATGCCGCTTTTGCCGATCATATCATTAATGGTATATCCGTCTTCTTTGTGGCTTTCATATTCCTCTTCGCTGATGTTGGCAACAATGCCTAAAATATGAGGTGCAAGAGTGCCGTCATAATAGTCTCTCTCACTTGAAACCTGAACATCAACGCCTGGGAAATGGTCGCTTCTCTCTTTGATAGCCGAAACAAGAGCACTTGAAATATCTGTTGCGAATTCATAGTGTCTGCCTGTATTAAAGCCGGTTTTAACCATAGAGTAATAAACAGAAGCTATATCTCTGGCATCTCTGAGAGAATATTCCTCAAGCTTATATTTACTCACTAGAGCATTGAAGCAATCCTCAACATCTGCATAATAGTTAAGGTCAAGGAAGGCTTCACTCTTAAGATATGATGTTTCGTTAGGCTTGTCTTTATCAAATTTAAGGTTGCCTTTTTTTGTCAGAAGAATAGGAAGATTATCATTCCATTCCACTTTGTTTTTACGGAAAATTCTTATAAGCTCAATAATAATCTTGTTTCTCTCACCGTAATCTTTAGGAAAAGCAAGATAATTAAAAATTATTTTATTGACCTGTTTATTTGTAATAAGAGGATATCCGTTTCTGTCATAAACCTCGCCTCTTATGCCGGGAACCGATACAGATACAACAGAAACTGCTGCGTTTTTTTCTTCATCTGTTCCTATTACCTGAACATTGAACAAATGCACAAGAAAAACAGCAAAGACAACACATATAAAAACTATAGCATAAAGTCCGCGTCTTTTATTTGTTGTTGAGTTCATACATCGGCTCCTTTCTTTTATTTTTTTCTGATTATAACCCATAAACCTTAAAGCTGTTTAATACTTCTTGCTTTGTTTGCGGTCTGTGGTAAGTTTTATTATATTTTTTATAAGATAATAGTACACTGCCGTAAAGGCAAGGGAATAAACTGCTGAGGGAAGATAGAAGCTTAAAAGCAATGTCGTAGCACCTTCATACCCACGCATAAAAATAAATATAAACCAATATGAAAATGTAACAAAAAGACAGGCTCCTGAAGTCAACAGCAATGAAGCCAATATATTATTTCTGACCAGATAAGTCACTGCAGCCCCTGCCGTAAAGCCTGCGAGAGCCAGAACAACGGAATAAAAGCCGTCACCTCTGGCTGTTGCCACATCCCACAGCACACCTGCTAAGAGACCGAAGCTGAGACCGCCCATACTTTTTTCATTCATAGCAATAGTTACCGTCAAAGGGATAAGCAGAAAGGCTCTGGCACCTAAAATGCTGAAATCATCCCCTGCCGTATGCTGACACGCAGCAGTTATAACTATAAGAAGGACAAAAAGAGCTCGGCGCATATATAGATTTTTATTATCTGCAAACTTCACTCTATTCACCTTCCTTGTTTATTTCTGTGATTACTCTATTATTTCTTCTATTCCCTGACCTTCGAAATCTGTGATAACGAAAAGGTCTTCTATTTCTTTTACATTCACACCCGGCTGAATTACGGCATAGTTTGAGAGATCATAGCTGCTTTCGCAGACCTCAGTAACTGTTCCGATAATAAGACCCTTGGGATATATACCGCCGATACCCGAAGTGAGAATTATACCTCCGGGAGATACAGCTGTTGTTCTTTCGAGTCCCGAAAAAAGACAGCTGCCCTTGACAGAATATTCAATATTTGTTGTGACATATGCCGTTTCTCTCGTCTTGCTGTCAAGAGCACTGATATTCACATCAGGATTGAGAATCGACTGCACCACACTGTAGGAAGGATGCACTTTCTTAACAATGCCCACAACATAATTTCCGTAAACGGCAGGGTCGTTGACACTGACACCGTCATTTGAACCCTTGTCAATTATAAGCGATGAAAACATATCACCGCTGTCGGTACCGATAACACTTGCTCTTTCAAGAGCAAAATCGGGATTTTCTTCTTTTACGCCAAGCATAGTCTCATATGAAGCTATCTTCTGGCGCATTTCATTATATTCCACAAGCTGATTTTCATACTCTGCAACTTTTTGCTGCAATGCTTCTATCTGACTCTGATAACTGCCCGAGCTTCTGAAGCTTTTGCCGAACCATCTGACATTTTCTGCGATGTACCCTGCCGCTTTCTGCACGGGACTGAAAACAGTACCCACCGCATTAGTGACAGGAGATGATGAATTAGAAGTTGCCACAGCTATAATTGCACCGAAAAGCAGAGCACAAATAACCAACATAAAGGTTTTAAACTTGCGACTTTTTAAAAACTGCAACATTTTTACACCTGACAACTTCTTCAGCCGAAGTTGTCCATAACCTTTCTTTTCTCTTAGAATCTCTTGCCTACTTTTCCGAGAACATCGCTTTCGAGATAAATGCCCGTACCGTCAACAACACAGTCAAGAGGGTTGTCCGCAACATTAACAGGCATGCCTGTCTGCTGAGTGATAAGCTTATCAATACCGCGAAGAAGTGCACCGCCGCCTGTAAGAGTAATGCCGTGCTCCATAATATCAGCCGAAAGCTCGGGAGGAGTCTTTTCAAGAGTTGACTTTATTGCATCAAGAATCTGATTGACATTATCCGAGAGAGCTTCTCTGATTTCTTCGCTTGTAATAGTGATATTCTTGGGGAGTCCGTCAACAAGGTTTCTGCCCTTGATTTCCATTCTGCCCTCACCCTCATATTCAAGAGCTGAGCCGATTTTTATTTTTATATCCTCGGCTGTTCTTTCACCGATAAGAAGATTATATTTCTTTTTGATATAAAGACTGATTGCACTGTCAAAGCTGTCGCCTGCTGATCTTACAGAACGTGAACACACGATATCACCCAGAGATATTACCGCAACTTCTGCCGTGCCGCCGCCGATATCAACAATCATAGTTCCGATAGCTTCACTGACAGGAAGACCCGCACCGATAGCCGCAGCCATAGGTTCTTCAATCAAGCTGACATATTTTGCACCTGCTTCGATAGCTACGTCATGCACATTTCTTCTTTCAACCTCAGTTACACCTGAGGGAATGCAGATAACAACTCTCGCCTTGGCAAGGTACGCGCCGCCGAGAGCTCTCTGAATAAACTTTTTAAGCATTTCGCAGGTAACATCAAAGTCAGCAATAACGCCGTCTTTAAGCGGGCGCATAGCTGTAATTGAGCCGGGAGTTCTGCCTATCATTTCCTTTGCCTGCATACCGACAGAAACAACCTTTGCAGGCTTCGTGCTGACATTGATAGCCACAACTGACGGTTCACGGATAACTATACCCTTGCCTTTTACGAAAACAAGAGTGTTTGCAGTGCCTAAATCTATGCCTATATCTTGGGAAAACAACATATATAAATTCTCCTTCCGGATGTAAAATCAAATGGATACAGTTTGATATTTTATTATATAATAAAAACTGTTTTTACTCAATACCCTCTATGAAAAATTATTACTTTTTTTATTTTTGTCAAGGGTGGCTGTTTTAATTCAAAGCTTTACCTTGCCCTCAATTCCAAAGGTTGCGAGCACTCTTGCACTTTCAGATACAGGCAGACCCATAACCGAAAAATAGTCCCCTTTTATCTCTTTGACAAGAACACAGCCATAACCCTGAATCCCGTATGAACCTGCTTTATCTTTTCCTTCGCCTGATGCTATATAGCTTCGGATTGTCTCATCACTGAGCTCATAAAACTCAACCTGAGTTGTGTTGCTGAAAATCTCGGTTCTATCCTGACTGCAGATGCATACACCCGTTGAAACTGTGTGAGTTTTTCCTGAAAGAGACTTAAGCATATTGAAAGCATCTTTGTCATCTTTAGGTTTACCTAATATTCTGCCGTCAACTACAACTACAGTGTCACAGCCGAAAACTACTGAATCCTTGTGACTCTCCCACACAGAAAGAGCCTTTCTCTTTGCAAGCTCTTCAACAGTCTGTTCAGGAGATAAAGTCTCACTTATATTTTCATCGCAATCAGACACAATTATCTCAAAGCTGAAGCCTGCATTGCCGAGAATTTCTTTTCTTCGGGGCGAAGCCGAAGCCAATATAAAATCACTCATATTTTCCCCTCACTTTTAAGCACATTAAGTTTTAATATTGCCGCAACGGTTTTCGCGTCACAGATTTCACCCTTTATAACCATTGCAAGAGCATCTGAGAATTTCACTTTCTCAACGCCTAAGAATTCGCCCTCATCAAGATGTTGTTTTGTCTTTCTGAGACCTTTGGCCGCAAACATTCGGATAATCTCACTGCAATAAGCAACGGTGGGATAAATTTCACCTAAAGATATTATCTCATCGGCAACCACGCCGCACTCCTCTTCAAGCTCTCTCTTGCCTGCTTCAAGGGGGTCTTCTCCCTTTTCAAGTTTTCCTGCGGGTACTTCTAAAAGTTCGCGGTGAAAGGGATAACGGTACTGTCTGACCATAAGAAGCTCGTCTTTATCTGTAAGAGCTGCAACACATACACCGCCGCTGTGCTCAACAACTTCTCTGAAAGTCACACTGCCGTCAGAAAGCTCAACATCGTCAAGATGCACTCTGATTATTTTCCCGTCGAAGATTTCTTTTTCATTTAAAGTTTTTTCACTGAAAGCCATAAAATTTACCTCTTTCATCATATATGTTTATATCTTTCAATATATATTTTTAAGGACAGGTGATAAACAATGAATTACATAGTAAAACCCGTTATTTTTGATTATAACACAAACAAAGAAATAATAGAAGAGCTAATTCTCGAATATCCGTTTTTATCTGCAGAAGTTTGCGGCAGGACAGCCCTTGGCAGAGGAATTTTCTCTCTTAACATCGGCAATCAGGACAACTCCGTTATTTATGCGGCAGGTTTTCACGGCAGCGAATGGATAACAAGTCTTGCACTTCTGCTTTTCACTGAAAGACTTTGTCACAGCATAAAGCACTCTCATCTTCTCTGTTCTGTGGATATGAAACGGGCTCTCACTCAGCTCGGCGTTACTATTATCCCATGTGTAAACCCTGACGGTGTTGAAATCGCCACACGAGGTACTCAATGCGCCAAAAATTTAAGATGTTTCGTCGAAAGTCTTGGCTGCAAGGATTACAGCAAGTGGAATGCCAACGCCTTAGGTGTGGACATAAACCATAATTTCAACGCAGGTTGGCAGGAGCTCAGAAAAATGGAAGCCGAAAAAGGCATCAACACTCCATCGTCAAGACAGTTCGGCGGAGCGTACCCGGAAAGTGAAGCTGAAACCAAAACCCTGACACGCCTTTGCAGAATAAAGCAATTCCGTCAGTGTATGGCTCTGCATTCTCAAGGCGAAGAGCTCTATTGGCAATACGGTGATTATTCTCCGCCACAATCAGCTATGATGGCAAAAATTCTGGCAGATTCCTGCTCATATACTCTTGTGACAAATGCAGGTCTTGCTTCACACGGCGGATTCAAGGATTGGTTTATCAGCGAGATGAAAAGACCCGGATTCACATTAGAAATAGGCAAAGGAGAAAACCCCTTGCCTGTCAGTGAGCTGTATGAGATTTACAGCAGGATAGAGGAAGCATTGGTATTGTTTGCACTGATGTGAAATATCACTATATGATTTTGCATCAAAAAAAGCTCACCGAAGTGAGCTTTTTTATTTTACCAGCCGAAGCCGAAATAATCATTGAAGAAATCTTCAAAGCTGCCTGCACCGCCGTAGTAATAACCGTCGTTGTTGGAAGGAGCTGTTGTAGTAGGTTCTTCCTGCTGAGTATCGCCCTTATCTTCAACAAGCTTGATGGTCACATCAAAGGTCTTTGTCTTGTAGGTTCTCTGCTCGATACGGCAAAGAGTGAGTGTGAGCGTGTCGCCAACTGCACCCGTATCAATAAGATCGAGAAGCACACTGCTGTCGTCCATATCTTTACCGTTGACAGCAATGATAAGGTCACCTACCTGAGCCTCTGTATTTGCGAGAGAGCTGTCTGTGGAAATGCCTGCAATTACAAGTGAGCCCTGAGGCAGACCCTTGATTGAAACAACCATACTGTAAAGCTGATATGCGCTGACCTCTGAATACTGGATTCCGAGTTTAGGTCTGTTGGGCACGTATTTATATTTAATAAGAGATTCAACTACACTCTGAGCAATTGATGTGGGCACCGCAAATCCCATGCCCTCATATTCTGTGCTTGCAATTTTTGATGAGTTGATGCCCACAATCTGTCCTGCAGTGTTAACAAGAGCACCGCCTGAGTTACCGGGATTAATTGCCGCATTATGCTGAATACAAGTCATTGTATATGTTGCGCTGACACTGCGGTCAATAGCAGAAATTATACCGTCTGTAATTGAACCGAAATATTCCGAACCGCCGGGATTACCGATAGCATAAATGGGTTCACCGACTTTGAGAGTTGATGAATCACCTATCTCAGCAAGAGGAAGTCCCGTTGCCTTGATTTTAAGCACACCGATATCTGTTCTTGTATCTGTTGCCACAAGCTCTGCTTCATAGGTTTTACCGTCAAGCAAAAGCACGCCGAAAGTCACTCCGCTATCGTCTATTACATGAGCACAGGTAACAACATAAGTATATGTTCCGGTGCTGTCTTCTCCCCAGAGTACACCCGAGCCTTCACCTGAAAGCTGACCGTCAACATATGTCATAACACCGACAACACTGGGTCTGACCTTATCGGCCACATAAACTGAATTGATATTGCTGATATTCTGCGAGGGTGCTGTGGTCTGTATGGCATTGATTGTGATATCCTCACCCTGAGACTGAGTTGTGTTTGTTGTATTCTGAGTATTGACTCTGTTTCCGCCACCGAAAAGACTTTTTACACCGAGACCGAGAGCAATAACAATGCAAACTGCAATTATTGCAATTATAGCTGTTTTGCCTTTTGATTTCTTTGGCGGAGTAATTTCAGGACCTCTGTAAGCAGGTTGCTGATTGTAATTATAGCTCTGCTGATAATTATAGTTCTGATTTCCCGTACCGCTGCCGCCGACAAAATTCTGCTGATAAGGCGGCTGATATTGCTGATGTTTTGGTGCTTCATAAGGATTGAAGGCAGGTTTTTCAGCCTTAGGTTCTGAAACGGGAGGAATCTCTCGCTTCGGAAAATTATCAAAGGGATTACCCTGATAAACCTCGTAACTTTCAGGCATCTGAGGTTCTTCATCAGCAGAAATATTTTCCTTCGCTATTTCTTCATCCTTGCTATGAGAGAAAACATCTCTTGAGGGCGCAGGTGAAAATATATCTTCCTGTGAGGATTCAGAAGCAGGATTTACACCACCGTGATTTTCCTCTGTCTGAAAATCCTCACCCAAATTTTGTTCGTTGTCGTTCATGTAAAAGCTCCTTTCTGCAAGCACACGAATATGCCAACAGTATATTCAATAAGCAAATTTTATATGCTCAAATTTAAAAAAAGTTAAAATTACCTAAAATAATACTTTATCTGGAAAAAGGAATTTCAAATGAGAATTCCGTATATTCGCCCTGCTTGCTTGAAGCTGAAATTTCACCTTCGTGCATATTGATGATAGTCTTTACAATATACAGACCGAGGCCGACGCCCTTAGTGTCGAAGCTGCGGGATTTATCAACTTTATAAAATCGCTCAAATATTCTGGCAATTTCCTCTTCGCTGACACCGGCACCCGAATTTCTGATTTTAACTGTTGTGCTTTCGTTGTTACTGTAAGCTTCAACTGTAATCTGACCGTTTTCGGGGGTAAATTTCACTGCATTGTCGAAAAGATTATAGATAACCTGCTGAATCAGGTCACGGTCAGCCTCGATTATTACACCCTGCATCTTTTCAAAACCGATGATTTCTATATTCTTTTCATCAATTTTTTTCTCAAAGGACAGTAAGGTTTCAAATATCTGCTTACCAACATCGTACCTGGTCTCTGAAAGTTGAATTTCACCTGCTTCAATTTTTGAAATATTGAGCATTGAGACAACCATTCGCGAAAGTCTCTTGACTTCACTTGAAACTATTGAGAGATATTTCTTTTCTTCCTCAGGCGGAATCGTACCGTCGAGAATGCCGTCAATAAAGCCGCCGATTGATGTCATAGGAGTCTTCAGCTCGTGAGATACATTTGCTATAAAGCTCTTCTGAGCCTCATCATCAATCTTAAGCTCATAAGCCATTTTATTCAGTGCTTTCGCAAAGTCCCTGAAGTCTCTTTTTCTGTATCCTTCATCTGCTTTATATTCAAAGTCTCCTCTTGCGAAATGCTCCGTAACCTCCTGCATTTCACCCAAGGGCTTCGTGATACCTCGTGCTATAAAGAACATTGCGATAAACACAAGTGCAAGCGCAAAAAGCATTGAATAAGAGAATGCCTGAGCAATACCTATAACATATGGAACAAGGCCTGTAATCGCATCCTCTACAGCAAAGACTATACACACTACTTCGCCTTCTTCGCTCTGCACGGGAGTTGCAACAACAAATCTGCTTGTGCCGAAATCTTCGTCGGTAATATAATCTGAGAAGCCTCCGTCCACAGCTCTGTAAAGTGTCTCACTTGCAACCACAAGATCTTTATGATTGTCACAAAATGACGATTTACCGGTTTCACAGTCACCGCAATATAAAACGTCTCCGTTAGTGTCTGTAATGAAATATTCTGACTGGGTTGCCGATGACATAATTTTCAGAGTACCCGTAATAAGCTCTACATCCTGCTTCTCATCGATATCCAGATATTTATAAACATCGACAATATCTTTTGCGTTTTTGCTCAGGATATCAACTTTATCTGTCCACCACTGAGCCGCAATAAAAAATGTCATTACAAGACCGATGAAAATAAAGCTTATCAATACTGTGATTGCAGAAATCGAGAAATATCTTATAAAGAGGCCGCTTCCCCTCTTTTTTCTTTTTCGAGTGCTTTTTTTCATTTTATTTCCCCCTTGCTTCAATTAAACGCCTGACAATAATATCAGGCGTTTAACATATAATCATTTGATTTTATCAGTCTTTGGTTTCAAACTTATAGCCTACGCCCCAGACTGTTCTGAGTTCCCACTTGTCTGATGCACCCTCAAGCTTTTCACGAAGACGTTTAACGTGAACGTCTACTGTTCTTGAGTCGCCATAGTAGTCATAGCCCCATACTTCATCAAGAAGCTGATCTCTTGTGAATACTCTGTTGGGATTTTTCGCAAGATGGAAAATAAGCTCCATCTCTTTAGGAGGCGCATCAATCTGAACTCCGTTAACCTTAAGCTCATAATTTGTGAGATTGATTGAAAGCTTGTCGTAGTGTACTTCTTTGATTTCTTCGCCAACCGATGCAGCACTTCTGCGAAGTACCGCCTTGATTCTTGCTACGATTTCTTTGGTATCAAAAGGTTTGACAACATAGTCGTCAGCACCAAGCTCAAGACCGAGCACTCTGTCGAAAACCTCGCCTTTAGCTGTAAGCATAATAATGGGAGTTTCGCTGAACTTTCTGATTTCTCTGCAAACCTGCCAGCCATCAAGCTTGGGAAGCATAATATCAAGAAGAACAAGATTCGGGCTTTCCTCCTGGAACATTGTTACGGCACTCACACCGTCGTTTGCTATTACAACATTATATCCCTCTTTTGTCAGATATAATCTGAGTAATTCACAGATATTAAGGTCATCATCTACAACGAGAATTTTTTCTACATTCATGGTATTGCTCCTTTTCATTTAGTATGTTTTTATATTATGGGGCCTACTTAAAAATTCGCTTAATAAATATATTTTTCTTTGTTTTTTCATTAAAATACATTACATTCTTTCAGGTGCTTCTACTTTAAGCATGTTGAGAATGCTCTTCATTGTATCTTTGACACAAATACAAAGGAAAAGTCTTGCCTGCATAAGCTCTTCATCTTCTACACTTACTCGGCAGGCGTTGTAGAATTTATGGAAATGAGTTGCAAGATCAACAGCATAATGTGTAACCTTAGCAGGGTCATAATTTTTAGCAGCATTTATAATTACATCGCCGAGAGTTGAGAGGAATCTGATGAGCTCTCTTTCTTCGGGGTACACAAGCTTGCCAAGTTCTTCTTTGGTGCAATCTCTCAGAGTCTTGCCCTCGCTCTGAAGCTTCGACAGAATACTGCAGATTCTCGCGTGAGCATACTGACAATAGTAAACGGGATTCTGTGAGCTTTCTTCAACTGCAAGGTCAAGATCAAAATCCATAAGTGAACCCGGCTCTCTGATGTTAAAGAGGAATCTTACAGCATCGATGGGCACTTCATTGAGAAGATCGACAAGTGTGATTGCCTTGCCAGTTCTCTTTGACATTCTTACAACCTCGCCGTCACGCACAAGACGAACAAACTGCATAAGAAGAATATCGAGTCTGTCAGGGTCAATGCCCACAGCTTTCATAGCACCTTTCATTCTTGCAACATGGCCGTGGTGGTCAGCGCCCCAGACATCGATAGCTTTATCAAAGCCTCTCTTTTCAAGCTTATTTCTGTGATAAGCAATATCCGCTGCGAAATATGTGGGGTTGCCGTTAGCTCTGATGAGTACATCATCTTTAAGCTCCAGCTTGTCAATATATTCCTGAGTTTTTCCCTGAGCTAAGAGCATCTCAGTCTGAATTTCAATATTCTTATACCAGAGAGCTCCGTCTTTTTCATAGGTGTAACCCTTTTCTGTAAGAATATCTATTGTCTCTTTGAGTTCACCGCCGTTGTGAAGAGTCAGCTCGCTGAACCATAAGTCATAGTCGATACGGTACTTTGCCATGGCGGCACGCATATTGTCGAGGTTTTTTGGAAGTGCAAATTCTACAAGTGCCTTTCTTCTTTCTCCCTCGCTCTTTTCGAGATATTCGTCACCGTAAACAGCTCTGAATTCTGTCGCTCTTTCCGCGATGTCTTCACCGTGATAGCTGTCTTCGGGAAGCTCGGCACCCTTACCGCAGATCTGCTGATATCTTATATCAAGTGAAAGCGCAAATTTATCTATCTGATTACCTGCATCGTTAACATAGAATTCTCTCGCAACATCATAGCCTGCATAATCTAAAACAGCGGCGAGACAGTCACCGAGAGCACCACCTCTTGCGTTACCCATATGCATAGGACCTGTGGGATTAGCTGAAACGAACTCAACATTGATGCTCTTTCCTTTGCCGTAATCGCTTCTGCCGTAGCTGTCACCTGCTTCTTTGATTTCGAAAAGGATATCTGCATAGTAATCGTCGCAAAGGAAGAAGTTGATAAAGCCGGGGCCTGCGATTTCTACTTTTTCGAAATAGGTACCCTCAAGATTCATATTGCCGCAGATAGCTTCTGCAATTTTTCTAGGAGGCAGGCGATATGCCTTGGCGTTAACCATAGCCGCATTGGTTGAATAGTCACCGTTTGCCCTGTCAGCAGGCACTTCAACCTGAAAAGCATTACTCTCGCCCTCAGGTAAAAGGCCTTTAGCCTGAGCTTCTGCAATAGCTGATAAAACAAGGTCTTTAATCTGACTTTGTGCTTTATTTACAATCTTTGACATTTTAGTTATTCCTCTCTTAAAAAGTTGCCCGGCACCTTGCCTTTGCGTCTGAGTGTTATATCAAACTCGGCTTTGCCAAGAGCTTCACCGCCGGAAAATGTTCTGTAGGAAAAATATAGTTTAGCTCCATCGTCTGAAAATTCGGAAACAATCTTATCTCCCACAATATCCAGGCTGAATTCACCAAAGGGCAGTCTGTGATAAGAAAGATGTCTTATTCCTTCTTCTATAGTCATATCTGTTTCAATTTCCGCATAACGCTTGATGATAACCTTTTTACCGTCATCAACAGTTATGTGAGTTTCTTCGTGAACACCGTTTTTTTCTTCTTTATAGCTCAGACTGTATCCGCTGTCTGTGAAAGAAAAATCTGCGTGAGTAATGATTTCACTTTCTGTTTTGTCGCCTTCGACAATATTGACAGATCTGACTTTTATGAGATAATTGCAACTCATTTTTTTGCCCCTTCAATGTGAATACAAATATACATAATATATATTACCACATAAACATCAAAAAAGTCAATTTGTTAACACGTATTTCTTGAAGATTTTTATCATTTTTAACCCCCTGCAGTAGTTCTTTGACACAAATCAAAACAGCAGGGAAAGAAAATCTTTCCCTGCTGAAAAAGTTATCAGCTGATTTTATAAGTTTTTCCTTTTTCGCTGACGAATGTTGTCACGCCGTCTTCAAAGCTTGTCTCGACATCATTGCCCTCTTCATCATAAACAAGCATAATCTTGCCGTCATATTTCAGCGAACATTTACCGCCCAGGTTGGACTTAATTGTAGACTCTTTGAGTCTGCCGTCTTTCCATGCAAGGCTCACTTCGAAATTACCTCTTGCCATAAGTCCGCTGATTTCACCGTTTACCCAACTTTCGGGTAAAGCGGGAAGAATATGGATATAGTCACCGTGACTCTGCAGAAGCATTTCGCATATACCTGCAAGCAGGCCAAAGTTTCCGTCTATCTGGAAGGGAGGATGAGTACCGAAGAGATTTTTGAGAATAGTTGACTTGATAATTTCTTCGATAATTTCATCACAGTCCTTGCCCTTGAGAAGTCTCGCGTAGCTGAGAAGTCTTATAGCAAGTCCCCAACCGGTGCTTTTGTTTCCTCTGTCTTTGAGCGTTGTCAGAGCTGCATCTGAGAGAGCTTTGTCATCAGGCGAAATCTGTCTGAAAGGATAGAGTGACAGCAGATGTGAGATATGTCTGTGTTTTCTCTGCACGCCCTGATTATAGAAGCCGCGCATAAAGAACTTATCTTCATCGTACCACTCTTTGATCTGTCCCCATTTGCCGATGTTGAGAGGTCTGAGCTGAACTATCTGCTCTTTGACTTTTGCAATAATGTCATAGTTCACACAGTCGTCACAGCCTGCTTCTTTCAGGTACTCTGCCGCAGACAGCAGATCTTCATAAAGGTTATAAATAATGCACTGGTCGTAAGTATTACCTGCAGCAACTGGGCCGTGTTCGGGAGAATAACCGGGTGAGCAAACGAGTCTGCCGCTGTTTTTATCTTCCACAAGAAGCTGAGTCCACATAAGAGCACACTCTTCCATAGTGGGATAAATATCATTCTTCAGCTTTTCGATATCTCTTGTAAACAGGAAGTAATCATACATTCCCTGAAGTGCCCAGGCACCGTTTGTGGGTGCCCAACCCCAACGCCACTCACTGCCGGGGCCCACAAAGCCCAAAGGTGTTACCATAGTGTGTATCATAAAGCCTGTTGCCTTATCAGTGTCGGGAGTACCGTCAGCTTTATTTTCGCCTATGCCGAGAGTTTTATTGGCAATAAGTCTGCCGGGCTTTCTGAGTGAATTGACAAAATCAATATAAGGCAGTGCCGTCTCTGCAAGGTTGGCAACATATGCCGGCCAATAATTCATCTGCACATTGACATTGAAATGATAGTCACAACACCAGGGCGGATTATTTTTCGCATTCCATATACCCTGAAGATTTGCAGGCAATGAGCCGTCACGTGACGATGCTATAAGCAGATATCTGCCGTATTGGAAGAGAAGAGTGATAAGATTTCTCTTATACTCGCCTTTCTTTTCAAATCTGTTAAGAAGAAAGTCTGTGGCCATAATATGGTCACCCTCTTCAAGATTGAATTTCACTCTCTCATAAAGAGGCTTATAGTCACTCAGGTGGCTTCTGTAAAGCTCACCGAAAGTCTTTTCCGATGCCGCATTGACATAACCCAAAGCAGTTTCAAGGGGGTCTTTGTCACTGAAATATTCAGGGAATGAATTTATATAGTTTGTGGCAAGAGATGCGATAACCACAACAGTTTCAGCATCCTTGATTTTAATATGTCCGTCATCTGTTTCGGTGATTTCACCGTCGGTGATAAATCTGAAGGCACCGCCGTACTTCATAGAGTTTGCATCGGCGCTTGCCTTGGCATCGGTACCCACATTGCCCATAACACTTCCGCAGACTGTGATAGTTCCGTTTTCAGCCTTGCTGACACCTTTCTGATCTGAAACAAAATATGCATCGATATTGAGCTTTGCAGGAACGATTTCCTTTTCTTTTTCCTTACCTTTACTTTTAGCTTTTTCGTCTTCGCTTACAGGCGGCACCTTTGTTTCAGCCTGAATTCTGCCCACGAAAACATTGTCGGGATAACTGACAAAATAATGACGGGTGAACTGCGATGTGCCTATTCTGTAGGTTACCATAGCCGAAGCGGTGTCAAGCTCAAGGTCGCGGGTATATTTATCCTTTTCGCCTTTATGATCAAAAGAGATATAAAGGTTACCGAAAGACTGATAGTTACCGAAGCCTGTCATATCCCCCTCGAGATTTTTCATTTTAGCTGTGGCTTCCTTGGTTTTACCCTGGCTGAGAAGAGTCTGAAGCTCGCGCACAGACTCACCTTTATCGTCTTTTTTCACACCGTATGTAAAGCCCTCTACATCCTTACCACCGGACCAGAGAGTTTTTTCGTTGAAATGAATGAGCTCACATTCCATACCACCGAAAACCTTTGCACCGATTTTGCCGTTACCCAAGGGCAACGCTTCGTTTTCCCAACCGTAATAGCTCATATTTGCAGGATCCTTATAGCATAAAAACATAATGTCACCTCAAAAAATAGTTTATAGACTACATTATACATTTTGTGATAAATATAGTCAAGAGTGCCTTGACAGTTTAAAAGGGACACAACAGATGCCGTGTCCCTTTTGGTCTTTATTTATTCTCTTATGTAACAGCCTTACATTCTTTCCATAGCTGAGGAATTCATAGCAAAGTTAAGCACATTCATTGCTGTTCTCTGCATTTCACCGAGAGTGATACCCTCTTTCTTGCCATAGGTTTTGAGCAGTGTGCCGTCGGGTCTTCTGAAGATAACAACTCTTCCGCCGCCGGGCATAAGCACGTCAACCTGCGCTCTTACTCTGTATGCCTGATCGCACATCTCGGGGAATTCCTGGCTCTTGGATTTTCTCATCCACCAGTCAGTCATAACATTACCCTTATAACCCCATTCTTCTCTGAGAATCATTGTGCAAAGCTCATAGTTATAATGACCCCATACGCCGTTGATAAGGTTGTATGATGTCATAATATTCTCAGGTGCTGCTTCCTTTACGCAGATTTCAAAGCCTCTGAGATAAATCTGACGAAGAGCTCTCTCTGAAAGTCTTGAATCATTGCCGTTACGGTTGAATTCCTGATTGTTGCAGGCATAATGTTTCGGACAAGCACTTCTGCCCTTTGCCTGCACACCCTTGACATATGCAGCCGCAATTTTACCTGTGAGATAGGGGTCTTCTGAGAAATATTCGAAGTTTCTTCCGCAAAGAGGACTTCTGTGAATATTCATACCGGGAGCAAGAAGAATATCCGAACCCTTATCGGCCATTTCTGCGCCCTCTTTTGTCATAAGTTCTTCAACAAGCTTAACATCAAAGGTGCTTGCGAGCAGTGTGCCGATAGGCATAAGTGAACAACAAGCTGAAAGTCTGATGCCTGAGGGGCCGTCTGTTGTTATACAGGCAGGCACACCCTTGGCTCTGAGCGAGGGAAGTACACCTGCAAATGCACCTGCGTTGCCGAGTGCACCAAGCTTACTGCCCATTGTGTAGTCACCGCGTGAGATTGCCTCAAGCTCTTTGAGACTCAGCTGAGCGACGAAATCTTCCATTGATACTTTGCCGTTTTTGACATCTATAAGCTTATAACCCTTGTCACCTGTCATAGGAATATCCTTTGGCAGACCCTCAAGAATAATCTTTTTAAGGTCATATTCTTTCTTGAATGCCTTTTCTTTAACAGCCTTGTATTCGCCGTTTTCTTTCACAGCCTTGATGATATCAAAATCAGCTCTGGGGGCAGCCGTCTGTCTGTGCTGACGGTAAAGTGTAGTTTCTTCGCAAGTCCATGATGCAACCTTTTCAGCATCTCTTACATTATCACCGAGTGCGAAACCGTAATCGCCCTTTTCAAGAACATACGCTGACTTGAAACCCGTTTTTCCGCTTTCATCATAGCTTGCAAGGTCATACATTGCAATGTTCATTGTCAGTTCTTCGCTTTCGCCTGCTGCAAGAACCTTAGTCTTGTTGAAAGCAACAAGCTCGCGATAGGGATTACCGAGCACACCGCAGGGTTTTTCTGCATAAACCTGAGGTGCATATGCTGAGGGTACACTGCCGATATTGGTTACCTTGCACTTAAGTGTAAAGCCGTCCTCTGCCTTATCGAGTGAAATGAAATCTGTTTTGAATTCACTATAGCTAAGACCGAAACCAAAGGGGTACTGAACATCGTCTTTATTAAAAGTTTCAAAATATCTGTAACCTACATAGATATCTTCTGTGTAGTTGTTATAGTCTTTTCCGCCGAAATCTTTTGCACTCGGGAAGCTCTCATAAGTCTTTGCAACAGTTGCACTGAGCTTGCCTGAGGGTGAAACCTTGCCTGAAAGCAGGTCAGCTATAGCATTACCGCTTTCCATGCCGCCCTGCCAAACAATCATAGCCGCGGAGATCTTATCACCATACTTTTCCATCCAGCTAAGATCCATAATACAACCGATATTGAGAAGTACCACTGTCTTTTCAAATTCAGCAGTAACCTTGTCGAGAAGCTGGAGTTCTTCATCTGTTATGTAATAGCTGCCCTTTTCAAGAACATTTTCTCTGTCTTCACCGCTTGAACGGCCGATAACTACAACTGCATAATCTGATTTTTCGGCTGCTTTTTTTGCAGTCTTTTCATAAAGGGGCATTTCGGGATAGAATCTCGGCCACTGACCCCAGATGCCGTGATTAACGGGATTTTCCTTGCACCATTCGAGATATATCTCAGCGAGCTTTTCGTTAAGTCTGAGACTGTCACAGTTTCTTATACCCTCAATAAGATTGACAGCATACGGTTTATTTACGTCACCGCCTGAGCCGTAGCCTGTGAAAAACCAGTCATTCTGCACTCTGCCGAAAAGTGAAACAGAGCTATCTTTTTCAAAGGGAAGCACCCCGTCATTTTTAAGAAGTACCGCACCTTGTGCAGCTACACTTCTGAGAAGTTCGGGCATACCCGGTGTGATAACTTTCGGTGCTTTGCTTCTTTGATTTTCAGCCTGAGAAAGTCCTGTAAATACACTTACGACTTTACCTGCCGCTGAAACTACTGTGTCTTTGATACTCATATTCTTATCTCCTTATATTTTAAAGTTTTGTTTTTTTATAAACTGCCATTCACAATTTTATTTATGTTCACTGCTAATCTACATTCAATATATGCTTGAACTTGTTTCTGTTTATCTCGTGAATAATTACGGATATGCATATAATTCCCACTGCCAATCCTGCTGCAATCTGCAAGGTTTCAGTGAGTGTAGTATCGAAATTTTCCATATCACCAACCACAAAATAATAGGTTGTATAATAGAGCTTTCCTCCGGGAACAAGAGAAATTATCGAACAGGCGAGAATAGGTGTTGCCGGAGCTTTAACAGCTCTTGCCATTGTCTCTGCATAAGCAGTGACAAAAAGCGCTGGGAAGAAATTCTGCAAGAATACATTTTCAAATGCATTGCAACATAAAACATAAACCAGGCAAGTCAGTGCTCCGCCTATCGCGTTGCAAAAAATTCTTTTTTTATCCGATCTGAAAAGTATGCTGAAACCTATTGTGCCAAGCATACCGGAAAGGACAATAATCAATGTTTCTTTTAAATCCATATTATCCCTCCTATGCTATATAGCCCCATAAAAATATAGGCAATGCAAAACCTCCGGCTATTGCAACAGCAAGTATCACCGACTCAAGAAGTCTCAGAAGTCCTGACATAAGATCACCGCAAAGCATTTCCCTTACGGCATTGATGAGCATAAGACCCGGTATAAGCAACATTATGTCGCCTATCATTATCATATCAGGATTATTGCCAAAGCCTATGTGTACGAAAGCAAGAGCTAAAAAGCCTGCTACAGCTGATTCAAGAGCGGTGAAAAACAACCTGCTTGCGCCCTTGACTCTGATATATGTCTGCATAAAATAAATCAGTCCTGCTATGGGTACCGACGCCAAAGCATCAAGAAGTGTACCGCCGAAGAAAACAGCAAAAGATGCCGCCGCAAGCATATAACCTGCACAAACTTTCAACCTGAAAGTTTTGTCTTCAATGCAAATCGTTTCAAGCTCCAGTCTTGCTATGTCGATATCCGTTTTCTCGCTGCAGATTTTTCTTGAAAGAGCATTGAGCTTTTCAAGTTTGCCAAAGTTAACACCGTAAGAGTATATTCGTCTGAGCTGAGAGTGAGCACCGCTTTCTTTATCGATAACTGTCGCGTGTATCATCGAGATAACAGAAAACACCTGAGCTTTTTCGATGCCGTAAGCATAGCAAACTCTGATAACCGTCTCTTCAACTCTGTTGACCTCAGCACCGCATTTAACCATGCTTTTGCCAATGTCAAGCGCAAGAGACAAAACCCGTTCACAATGTCTTTTTTCTGCCATAACATTTTCTCCTTTATGTCGGCACAAAATATCACTTTAATTATAATATAATCTGCAAGATAAAGCAAGACTAATAAAAGTATTTTTGCAAAGACTCGGGATATGACGGTGTAATTATATCATATTTTCTTTCGTACTGCCCCGTCTGACTGCTTTTGACCACGGTGGCTCTGTTTCTTTCAAGAAGCCGCACTATATTATACATATCGAGCCATATCTGGTTTGTTCCCTCTTTCTGACTTTCGTCAAAAATAAGCTGCAAACCGAAATGCAGATGCGGCACACTCATTCCGTTTACATTGCTTTTTACGGAATAACCCGTCATTCCCATATAACCTATTACCTGCCCTGCTTTCACCTGAGTGCCTGCTTCTATGCCCTCAGCATAGGGAGAATCTTTTCTCAGATGTGCATAGTAATATGAGCGTTTTCCGTCAAAGCTTCTGATTCCCAATCGCCAGCCGCCATACTGATTCCATCCTATACACTCCACGGTTCCGCCCTCAACTGCCACTATAGGGGTACCCACATAACCCATCATATCGTGACCGAGATGTTTTCTTTTATATCCGTAGCTCCTTGAATTTCCGAAATCGTCACTGTGAGAATATGAAAAGCCCTCAGCCACAGGCAGATATGCGGTCAAACCGTAACCGCTCACAATTTTTTTGCCGCCCTGACCGTCGGGAGCCTGTTTCTGATATTCACCTAAAAGACCCCCGAGAGCCGCAGAAAAAGCCTCTTTATAAAAGCTGTAATACTTATTATCAGCCATAAGGTCGTCGACAGTATACATATCTCCGAGAGCTGTGACCATTTTATCAATGTCTTTTTTTGAGTACCGTGCCCAATTATTGCCGTTTTTGCAGGCGAGATACGACAAAGTATCAATCCAGCTTATGTGATAAAGCATATCGTAAGTTCTGATATCAAGCTCCATAGCATCCTCGAGCGCTGAAAGGCTCACATTCATTTCAAACCATTTTATATATTTTTTCTCTGTAGGTTGTTCCTGAGCCGAGGCAAAACTCACAGCTATGCAGACACAAACCGTTACCGTCAGCAAAATAAAAACCAACCCTGAAATTTTTCTCACTGTCAAGCGATAAACCATAATAATCCTCCGAAGTTTCAGCTATTTTATTTTATGTACTCCGAGGGCCGATAATGAAAAAAGCTGACAGTTTAACTGCCAGCTTTGATATTATATATAATTTATATGAAAGCGAACAAGCTCATAACAAATTCAAACATCTTAATAAAGAAATCCTGAATCTTTTCCCAGAAAGTCTTTTCTACCTCGGGAGCCTCAATAAGCTCTGTATAACCCGGCAATGTTACATTGCAGTCCGCGGGAGCATCGTCAACACTGAATTTGAGAATAAGAGGAAGAATAGCAGTTGAAACAACAAGCTCGATACCCTCAAATCTGTCTATCATATCGCCGGCATAACCGATAAGGTTTGCAGGCACATCAACACCGAGAAGTTTACAGACAAACTCAATAGCCTGTGTATATTCCTGAGCACTCACATCTTTGAGAATATGGATAAGCATTGCACCGATACCCTTAGACGCGAGAACAACCTCTTTGCTATATGCAGGATAGTTTTCGTCGCCTGCAACATGAGCCTCATAAACGGTTACGGCAACATCGAGCATATCATAATATCTGCTGTCAGGAATATTTATACCGTAATATTCAAGAATGCTTTCAACACTCACGCCGGTGGTGATTTCATCTTTTTTATAAAGAGGCATATTCATTGCTTCTTTTACTTCAGGAACAAGCTTATCAATAAGCGCAGACATATCAGGGTCACTTTCAGCGGTGATTTTAAGAAGAGCCTTGAATCTTGAAGGTGAAACAAAAAAGTCGTTTGCAGTATATCTTACACCTTCAAACACACAAACCTTGCTGTATTCCTGAAGATTTGTCTTCATAAGATTCTGAGCTTCGCCGTTTATATTCTCAAGACCCTTAACAAGTGAAACATCAATTTCTTCAACATTCTTTGTTTCAAACTTGACTTTTTCACCGAATGTCACAGTTCTGTAAGGGAGAGGATATGAGCTGAGTGAACCTGTTACGGCGTCATAGATAACCTCACCGTTTTTGCCTGTGTATGATGCAACATCGTGTTCGTGAGTATGACCTGTAAAGGTATATTTAACACCGTACTGTGCGAATATTTCCTTGAGACCCAACTCGTCAACGGCAACTGAACCGGGATTAATGGTGTTTATAAGCACAAGATGAGGAAGAAGATTATGATGAAGCATAGCAATCATCTTTTTGCCGTCTTTCTGAGCCTGTTCGGCCTGCTGTCTTATCCACTGAACTCTCTCTCTTGTCAGACCGCAACCGCCGCCTACACCGTGATCGGTACTGTCGATAGCAAGAAGTCTGTAACCGTCTGACAGCTCCGCCACATATGAAGCTGAAAGGCTGTCCTGAGCTATAGCCTGATTATAGCCGAGCTCTGCGTAGTACTCTTTAAACTGAGCAACGCTTGTTCTTTTATTGCTGAAATCGTGATTGCCGGGCACAACATAAACCTGCTTGCCACTGTTTTTTTCAAATTCACGGAGCATCTCTGAAAATCCGAGATGTTCGTCAGCTCTGCCTCCGTCTGTAAGGTCACCGGGAAGAATAAGAAATTCGGATTCATCAGCAGCAGCTTTTGCAAGAAAAGCAGATATAACAGCCTTTGACTCGATATAAAGCTGACCTGATGAAGATATATGTGCATAAGGGTCATCGGAATCAATTTTCTTCGAAAATCCGTTATTGGAAGTGTAGCTGTAATGCAAGTCATTGGCGACATCAATGATAAGGGTGTCATCAGCCGCATTTACTGCCACAAGTCCGCAACCCATAAGTATGCTAAGGCATAAAATCAACGATAAAAATTTTTTCATAATGTAATCTCCCTGCTATGTTTATTAAGTAAATTTTAAACACATTGTCCTGTTTTGTCAATAGACTTTCTGAGAGAAATCATAACCGTAAAGCGTTGTTTTATCACAATTTTTTGACAACATTTTTATAATTATATTTACGGCTTGTAAAAACAATTAAAACTATTGACTTAATATTCAAAAAGTGTTATCATACACTATAGATTGCGGTATCCGCAACCAAAATACATATATCTATTAGAAAGGACAAATCAAAATGAAAAAAGTAGTATCACTTCTTCTCGCTGTTGTTCTTGTTTTCTCAATGGCAACAGTAGCTCTCGCATCAGGCGATCAGCCCAATAAGTGCCCTGCTTGTGGCGCAACATTCGAAAAAATCGAAGACTACAGCACACACCTCAGAGGTGGTTGCAATGTATACTTCCGTCCTTGCCCCTTAGGTTGTGGCGAAGGTTTTGACGATGAAGCTCAGGTAGAAGCACACACTAAAGAGTGTTGGAACGGTTCAGCTCACTGTGATTACTGTGGCGACGATTTCTCACCCATCTACAAGTATGATGAACACATCGATGCTTGTAAGACTAAGCACTTCAACATTCCCTTTGCAAAGATCATTGCATTCGTAAAAGATCTTATCGCTAAGATCGATTTCAACGCTGTTATCAACACAGTTAAAGATCTTGCTGGTAAGGTTGGCCCCGCAATTGAAGGTCTCCTTGGCAACATCAAACTCCCCGCATAAGTTAAGCGAAATTTCGAAGCAGTTCATATGAACTGCTTCTTTTTTTGTTTGATTTTACACAACCTTCCGATATAACAATGCCCTGACAGAATTCTCCGTCAGGGCATATGGTTTATTCTTTGATATCATATTTTTTTGACAGCATACTCATAGCTTCTTCTCGTGTGATTTTGCCTGTGTTGCAGTCAATCATCACCTGCACATCCTTATCCTTAAGGTCATAGAACAGCCATACGATATATGCAAGCAGACCGCCTATTGCAGGAATAAGCATAAAGATAAGCCACAGCATATTCAGTGCGTGAGGGGTCTGTGTCACTCCGCTTTGTTCAAGCTCCTGGAATGAGCCGACTTCTACCATTTTCCAACCTACTGACTTAAGACCGAGCACAAACAGACCCAGCGCACTTGATATAGAGCCCGTAAGCTTTGCCATAAATGTCTGCACTGCGAAAGTGATACCCTTTGCTTCAGTACCGCTTTTGAATCGGCCGTATTCAGCACAGTCCGGTGTAAACATAAACATTTCGAGGGCAACCACAGCCAGAGGAACCGAACGGATTGTGAACAATGCAATATAAACAATAACATTGCCGTAACCCACAGCCCATGTGATAACACTGAGTATTACATAAAGCAGCAGACATACGCGGTTGACCTTCATCTTGTCAAATCTGCGCATAAGCTTAGGCAGCAGCAGAGCAATAAGAAGCTGCGGTACTGTTCCGACTGCACCCACAACCAATGAAAACAGTGCACTGTCGAAAAGATAATATGAAACATAAAGGGTAAATGCATTGCCGATTTGCAGTGAGGAATAGAAGAAAATTCCAAGATAATATATCAGCAGATATTTATTTTTGAAAAGATAAGAGAACATTCGTCTGATGGTGAATGTTTCTTCTGCTTCGGCGTGAAAACGCTCTTTGAGCTTAAATGAAGCAGGACTCATAAGACCGAATGCGATAACACAGATTATCGCTGCTATCATACCGTAATTCATTCCGACTTTTTCACTGATAAGAACAGTGGAAAGTGTGGAAGTAATACCAACGCCGGCATAAGTAGCAATGCTCTTATATGACTGAATGGTATTTCTCTCATCGATGCTCTGGCTCATAGAAGTCAGAACACCGAATATGGGTACATCACAAAGTGTATAAGCTGTATCCCAGAGTATGTAAGCAACGGCAAACCAACCAAGCTTCACTGCCTGAGAAGAATCTGACGGTATAATGAAAGTCAGTACCGTTGCAATAGGAATCAGGATAGTTGAAATTCTTATCCATGGTAGATATTTTTTTCCGCTTTTAAATCTGATTGAGTCAAATATCACACCGAATAAGGTATCATTGACGGCATCCCAGACTTTGACAATAAGCATAACCGTTGCCGATTTTATGGGATCAATACCCAGAAACAAAAGATAAGTAGTCAGACACACATTAAAAAGAGTATATATCATATTCTGACCTGCAAAATATGAGTAATAGCTCATTCTTTCAACGGGTTCTGTTGTCCACCCGTCTTTTGAAGCAAAAATATTTTTCACCTTTGAAACAATTTCCATATTTATTCCTCCTTAAATTTGTTCCTTAATCAAAAGCGCCACACATTCACAATGGGTCGTACGCGGGAACATATCAACCGCCGTATATTCCTTTACCGCGTACCCGAGCTCTGAAAAAATCTTGCAGTCTCTTGCAAGGGTCGCACTGTCGCAGGAAACATAGACCACTCTGTCAGGACCCATATCTGCCACTGTTTCAAGAACATCTCTGCTGCAGCCCTTTCTCGGCGGATCAAGGACAACAACATCAGGCCTTATGCCCTCATCAAAAAGAGTTTTTGCAGCACCTGAAGCATCATCACAGATGAATCGTGCATTGGTTATACCATTGATTTCAGCATTTTCTTTGGCATTTTCAATGGCCTCGGGAATAACCTCAACACCGATAATCTGCTTTGCATTTTTCGCCATAGTCAGACCTATGGTACCTGCACCGCAATAAAGGTCGAGAAGAGTCTCATTTTCATTGAGTGAGGCGTATTCTCTCGCTTTGCCGTAGAGAATCTCGGTTCCCTCCGGATTGACCTGATAAAAAGACAAGGGTGATATTCTGAATCTCAGAGAGCAAAGCTCATCCTCGATATAATCATTGCCCCAAAGAGTGATGCACTCGTCACCAAGCACAACGTTGGTGTCTTTTTTATTTATATTAAGCACAATTGACGTTATATTTTTATCGCAATCTATAAGATCCGTTATGAGTCTGTCTTTTTTCGGCAGACTGTTGCTATTTATAATAAGACAAACCATAATCTGACCGGTAACACGTCCGCGCCTTAAATATATGTGTCTGATCAGACCTTTACCTGTGGTCTCGTCATATATTGTAACGGGATTTTCAGCAATATATCTTTTTATGGTTCTGACAATATTTTTAAACTCCGGCATCTGCAAAAGGCAGTCATCATTGCCCACAACTCTATGACTTCTCTTTGAATAAAAGCCTGCAGTTATGTTTCCGTCTTTATCAAGAGCAACGGGTATCTGAGCCTTGTTTCTGTAACGCGACGGGGTTGCAATATGAAGAATCTCCTTCGCTTCAAAAGGTACACTGCCGATTCTCATCATTACATCGCTGACAGCTTGCTTTTTTTCTCTTAGCTCGGCTTCATATGAGATATGTCTGTATGCACAGCCGCCGCACTGAGAAGAAACCTGACAGTCACACTCTATTCTGTCAGCAGAGGCCTTGATAATTTTCTGCAACTTACCTACAGCATAGTTCTTTTTGACCTTGATAATGTGTGCAACTATCTCATCACCCACAGCAGTGCCGTCAACAAAAACAGCCATATCTTTATATCTGCCTATACCGCTGCCGAGGTTTGTCAGAGCATCTATTTTAAGTCTGATCTCATCGTTTTTGTTAATAAGCATATTCTATCCTTCCGATTTTCAATAGATATTTCTGTTCCTTTTATCCCATCTGTCAAGTTCTATACAGATTTCGAGACCGCCGTATCGAGAAATTTTTGCATAAATTTTTCCCAAATGGCTTTCTACGATTTCACGGCAGATTGCAAGTCCGAGACCTGCAACTTTTCTGCCCTCATCAGATGTATAAAGAGGCTCGAAAATCATATCGAGTTTTTCTTCTTCAACACCGTCACCGCTGTCGCTGATATTTATATATATTTTCTTTTTATCGCAGTAAATTTCAAAATCAATAATCTTATTTTCATCCTTGAAATGCTTCATACTGTTGCCGAAAATATTGCCGAAAACTCTTTTGAATTTTCCTATATCAATAGCCATTTTCGCTTCATCGGCATAGTTGAGCACATTGAATCTGACACCTGCAGGCTCAAGATCACCGGTATATTCTACAGATACCGTATCTGCAAGCTCTCTTGCACTGACAACCTCAGTCTTCATCTCCTGAATCAGATTATATCCGAGATATTCGTCAAACTCATTGACCAATTGCTGAATTTCAAGACTCTTTCCGTAAACGGTATCAAGATATCTGGTTTTCCTCTCCTGAGAAACATTATCCTTATTGAGTCTTTCTGCATAACCCATTATTGATGTCAGTGGCGTTTTTATATCATGAGAAATCGAAGCAATAATACGCCTTTGGTTCTGCTGCTGTCTTTCAAGATTTTTTGTCATAGACTCAAATCTGCTGTATATTTCACCGGCATATCCCTTCAGGGCAGTTTTTTTAAGCTTGCCGGTTTTTTCATATTCTTCTATTGCTTTATAAAGACCTCTGTAATGCCTGAGCATAACATTATATATTATAAGTATAAGCAATAAAAGGCACGCAAGACCTATAAGAAATTCTATAAAAATGAATTCAACCATTGTCCTGACATCACCGACATAATCCCTCAGAAGATAAACCGACGACTTTATAAGATAAGCTTCGCCTCCGAATTCAAAGGGCGTCTGCACCTTGACATCAAGAGCTGACCAGGTTTTGCCTATAGATCTTACTACAACTTTATTGCTGCTGTTTTCTATAACAATAACAATATCATCATACTGTTCGACAATCTCTGACCAATTTGCAACAGATTCCTGCGCCGTCAGTTTTCTGATAATTTCACTGTTGTAGCTATGCAGAATCTCTTTGTCGTTATATGCAGCATCAGCAACTGCTGTTGTGACATATGAGTTGTATGAATAAGCAAAAGCAATAACGGCACACAGAAGAATAAGTATCACCATAAAATTAGCCTTTTTATTCTGCTTCACCGATATTGCCTCCTTTGATTATGTTTATGTACACTGCCGATTATCAATAAACCCTGACAAATTTATATCCCACGCCCCAGACGGTTTTTATATATTCGTTTTCAGGATCTATTTTATCTCTGATGCTTTTTATATTCACTGCAACTGTGCCGATATCACCGAATTCAGTATCCCATACATGAGCAAATATCTGCTCTCTTGTGAGAACCTTTCCGGCATTTTCCATAAGATATTGCAGCAGCTGAAACTCTCTGGTCGAAAAAGGAATTGATTTGCCTTTTTTGGTTACGGAATATGATGCTGTATTGATTTCCACATCACCGACCTTGATAATATCCTTAATAGGGTCAGGACAATTTCTCTGTTCTCGTCTGAGGTGAGCTTTGATTCTTGCAACAAACTCCTCAACCACAAAAGGTTTAGCTATATAGTCATCGCCTATTTCAAGTCCGAGCACCGCATCAACAGTCTTGCTTTTAGCTGAAACAAAAACAATGGGGCAACTCACAAAATTTCTGATAGATTTGCAAAGCTCTATACCTGATATACCCGGCATCATAATATCAAGAGTAACAAGAGATATATCTGCACTCTTTTTGACAGCATAATCATATGCACTTTCTCCGTCACAGAAAACTATGGTTTCAAAGCCCTCATCCTCAAGAGCATCGGAAATAAGATTAGCTATAGCTAAATCATCGTCAACAATCATAATCTTACTCATTGTTTTCACCTGTCCTTTTGTTTTTTCATAAAGTAATACATTTTAATAATAATACAAAAAAGCAAAAAAATAAAGTCTTAAAATTATTTTTTTAATTAATTTAATATGTTTAATTGGAATTTTTGACAATATACAGCAAAAAATTAAGATAATCTTAAGAATTGAATCTGCCTCAAAAAAGAATTTATGTGATATACTAAAAGAGTAAACATATCAAAGTATTGTTTCAGAGGTGAGGAAAATGAGGATATTTCTCGTGGATGACGAAAAAGAAATCGCCGATCTCATTGAGCTTTATCTAAAAAATGAAGGATATGATGTAATAAAATGCAGCGACGGTAAAACTGCTCTTGAAAAAATAAGAACCGACGTCTTTGATCTTGCAATTCTTGACGTGATGCTTCCTGATGTTGACGGCTTCACTCTTTGCAGTGAGATAAGAAAAAAATACAACTTCCCTGTTATTATGCTCACAGCAAGAACTTCTGACGACGATAAAATTTCGGGTCTGACACTTGGTGCAGATGACTATGTTACCAAGCCTTTTAATCCTCTTGAGCTTATTGCAAGAGTCAAGGCTCAGATAAGAAGATTTTATCAATATAACTCCTCGGAAAGTGATAAGGATATTATTGAAATATCAGGTCTCGAAATCGATATGGCTAAGCATATCTGCCGACTTTACGGCGAGGTCCTTGATTTAACTCCCATAGAGTTCCGCATTATATGTATGCTTTGCAAAAATGCAGGTAATGTAGTTTCAACTCAGGAACTCTTTGAGACTGTCTGGGAAGAGAAATATCTTGACAGCAGCAATACCGTTATGGTACATATAAGAAGAATTAGAGAAAAAATGCACGAAAAACCTAAAAATCCTAAGTTTATCAAAACTGTATGGGGAGTTGGATATAAAATTGAAACAGACCGTTAAAAAATCCGGGAAAGCAAAAAGACGCAAAGAAACAAAAAATATAGCATTAAGAATTATCGGCGACTTTATGAAATATAACGGAATATGCCTTCTTGTGCTTGTGACAGCATATGTTATTGTTTATCTGTTTTTGCTTCAATGGCCCGATCTTTACACAGATTTAATACGCAATATTCTGATTGATATTTTCGGAAAAGAAGGTGAAAGCTTTCTTTTTTCAAGAAGCTATCTTATGATTATACCTGCTTTTTTCTGTGTGTTTATATTTAACTGCTTTCTTTACAGCATCATCACGCTGTCTCTTTTTAACAAGACCTATCAGAGCCTTGATGCCATCAGCAAAGAAAGCGCCGAATTTATGTCTTTCCCAAAAAGCTATTCGGATATTGAAATAAAGCTGCGTGATATGCGTCTTGATGTTATAGGCACAAGACAGGCTGCTGCAGAGGCTGAAAATAAAAAGAACGACCTTGTTATGTATCTGGCTCATGACCTGAAAACACCATTAACTTCGGTTGTCGGCTATCTGACACTTCTTGATGAGTGCCCCGAACTGACCACAAGTCAGAAAGCAAAATATGTCGGCATTGCTCTCGATAAGGCGTACCGTCTTGAACAGCTTATAAATGAATTTTTTGAAATTACCCGTTTTGATATTCATTCGGTAACCTTAGAAAAAAATCGGATTGATCTTAATATGATGATTGCTCAGATAACCGATGAGTTTTATCCTATGCTCTCAGAAAAAAATCTCACTGTGGATATAGATATCATCGAGCATATTGTAATGTTTGCAGATTCTGATAAAATTGCACGTGTTTTCGACAACCTGTTAAAAAATGCAGTCAACTATTCATATGAAAACACAATGATAAGAATAGGCGCCCGTATCAGGCGTGACAGAGTTATAATCAAATTCCGCAACAAGAGCGATGTGATTTCTCCTGAAAAATTAGACAGACTCTTCGAAAAATTCTATCGCGCTGACTCTTCCAGAGGTACATCGACAGGCGGTTCAGGACTCGGATTGGCCATTGCAAAGCAGATAACCGAACTTCACGGCGGCACAATAAAAGCAAAAAGCACCGTTGACTACACTGATTTTACTGTCATACTGCCATATATAAACGCTGAAGAACTGACAGACGAGCAACTTGATTTTTAAGTTTGATGAAAAAATTGGTTGGGGCTCCGCAAATCCGTGAAGCGGATTTCGGGAGGGCAAAGCCCTCCCGCACCGAACGCAGTTCGGTGGCGGAGCCCCCCCTGCTGTTTCCTGCACAAACTACTACACGGCAAGGTTTTCCTTGCCGCTTTTTATTGACTATAAACCTCTTATATGTTAAAATCAAAAGCAGAAACTTTTTGGGAGGTGTCATAAATGAAAAAGAAAGTTCTCGTTGGAATGAGTGGTGGTGTCGACAGCACACTGTCAGTTCATATATTAAAAGATCAAGGCTATGATATTTCAGGTGTCAACTGTCTTTTTTGTCCCGACAAGAGCACACTTTTAGATGTCTCCGACGCTGAAAAAGCTGCAGAAAAAGCAGGTATTGCTTTCCATATTTTCGACCTGCGAAACGAATTCAGCGAAAATGTAATCGGCAACTTTATTTCTACTTATGAAAACGGCGGCACACCTAATCCATGCATCGTCTGCAATAAGCATCTTAAATTCGGCAGTATGCTTGACAAGGCTCTTGATATGGGTTTTGACTTTATAGCGACAGGCCACTATGCACAGATAGATTTTGATGAGAGTACCGGCAGATATCTGCTGAAAAAAGGTCTTGACGAAAAAAAAGACCAAAGCTATTTTCTCTACACTCTCACTCAGCATCAGCTCGCCCATACACTTTTTCCCCTGGGTAATATGACAAAAGATAAGGTTCGTCAGATGGCTGAAAAGCTTAATCTCATCAACGCAAAAAAACGTGACAGCCAGGATATATGTTTCATTCCCGACGGCGACTATGCCTCTTATATTGAAAAAGCTCTCGATAAAACTTATCCCAAAGGTGACTTTATTTCCACGGACGGCAAAATACTCGGCGAACATCAGGGAATTATTCACTACACTGTAGGTCAACGCAAAGGTCTTGGAATATCTCTGGGCAAGCCTGCATTTGTAAAGAATATTAACCCACTCGATAACACCGTCACTCTCTGTGACAACGATGAGCTTTTTTCATCAGAAGTAACAGCAAAAAATATCAATCTTATTTCTGTGGACTCAATCAAAGAACCTATGAGAGTCAAAGCAAAAATCCGTTACCGCCACGAAGCCCAATGGGCAACAGTTACGCAGACTGACGACGATACACTCCATATTGTTTTTGACGAGCCCCAAAGAGCTGTCACCAAAGGTCAGGCAGTGGTTTTATATGACGAGGATACTGTCGTCGGAGGCGGAGAGATACAATAATAAAAGCAAACAGCAAGGAAATTTCCTTGCTGTTTTTTTACATGTTTACTTATGCAGCGTTTTTGAAAATCTTATCTAAAAAACTTGTCGTCTCATCTGAAAAAGCTTCTTTTACTGCGTAATATGCCGGCTTGGGATTACCGTCACCATCTACAAGTCCCCACTTGGTCTCGACAGGACAATCAGCCTGACCGCACACATAACAGTCACCACTATCTGACCAACAATAAACTATTGAGCCGATAACAAAATCCATTCTGCGAATCTTGGGAATGATATAAGAGAAGAAGTTTGCCTGACCTTCGGGAGTGTGAGGGAAGCCATATATACCATATCCATCCTGAAGTTCACAGTAAAGATGATTTGAGAATTCACCGTCAAACATAAGATTTGCTCTGTATTCAGGTGTTTCGTCAGCATATCTGTCAAACTCGTTTCTTAAATCTTCGGGCAGGTTACTGATAAAATCATCGATGTTCTTTCTCGCTTCTTTTTCAGAGTTATAGCCGTATTTCTGAAGAATTTCCTGTTTTTCTTTTGTTGTCTTAGGCTCACCGAGACCGATATAACCGAATTCGCAAAGAATAACCGGCTTACCTGTCAGAAGTCTTACAAGATTGAGAACAGTAATAAACTGATTTGCATTTTTGAGCACGGGTTCAAAACAACCGAGATAAATATCCATACCGACATAGTCGCAATACTTATGATAATCGCGCATCATAAGGGGCAATATATTAGGCGGGAAAAGTGACTGAGCAGCGAGGTTATAACCGATGAGAATCTCTCCTCTTATGGGGTACATAGCTTCAAGCTGCATACCGATAAAATCGCGTGCTTCTTCCATTGTCAGAGGATATGTAAAACGGTCAACGCCCATTTCATTAGTGACCTGAAAAGCTCCTACAATATCTCTGAGGTCTTCAACATAGAAACGGGCAATTTCCTGAATGCCTTCTTTGCTGGCAGGATCTCTGGGATCAAGACCGTACTCAATGAAATCGTCGGGATAAGGCGTTACACCGAAAATTTTGATGCCCTTATCAACATAGCCTTTTGCGTACTCTTTCCAACTGACATAGCTCGGAGAAAGCTCACCGTCTTTAGTGAAAGGAAACGGAATGTCGTCACGGAACCAACCGATGTTAGCATCTTTGATAAGCTCATAATCAGGATCGGCATGACATACACCTTTAATGAAACCACCGGCTTTTTCCTGAGCCACCTCAACTTCCTTATCGAAAGGAACAGTGATATCCGTTGTAAGAATTGTTAAAACCGGTGTGAGGATAGCAAGCAGAAGTCCTACAAATTTAAACAGTATGTTAGTCATAAAAAGCTCTCCTTTAAGTTGATAAATTAATTTTACTCTCTTTTTCTGACAAATTCAACATATGCTGAATTTGTTAATATTATTTGTACATTCCCACCATTTTGACTCTTTGCGTTTAGCTAATATATACAAAGAAAAACCGGGAATTTTTTATTCCCGGCATCACATACATTATTTATAAAATTAACTTATGCGTTTTCTTCTTTCATCTTTGCAAAACATTCGTTGCAGAAAACATCTCTGCCCTCTGTAGGCTTGAAAGGAACGATAGCATCGCCACCGCAACGTGCGCAAGTAGCTGTGAAAGTTTCACGTGCAGGTCTTGCTGCGTTTTTGCGAGCATTACGGCAATCTCTGCAGCGCTGGGGTTCATTCTGAAAACCTTTTTCAGCATAGAACTCCTGTTCGCCGGCGGTGAAAATAAAGTCAGCCCCGCATTCCTTACATTTGAGTGTTTTGTCTTCGTACATGGTTTTATACCTCTCTTGATTTATATTGCCCCTGTCGGAATTGCACCGGCCCTTTGTAATCAACGCTCTTCTTTAAGCTATCGGGCATATTAAACTGACAACTATAGTTACACTTATAATTGTAATGTTTATTATATTACAAAACTTTTTCACTGTCAATTCAATTTTTATACAAATTAGCCAACTTGTTTTTGTTAGATAATTACAAATAAAACTTAAAAAATATATTGGTACCCTGCCGAAACATATAATATCACAATAATAAACACAAATTGAAATCAGTAGTATATTTTTTCGTTATCAGTGCATATTAATGTTTATCGTCTGTCTCAGAAAAAGTAACTTATAAAAATAATTTATTTTCAAAAAACACTTGACAATTGCCTTTGTATATGGTAATATCATTAGGCAAATACGGAGAGATACCGAAGTGGTCATAACGGAACGGTCTTGAAAACCGTCGTACGTCCTGCGTACCGTGGGTTCGAATCCCACTCTCTCCGCCACTTTTTTTATATGTCGAATTTTTACGACACCGCTTTGGAGAAGTACTCAAGTTGGTGACGAGGCGCCCCTGCTAAGGGCGTAGGTCGGGTAACCGGCGCAGGAGTTCGAGTCTCCTCTTCTCCGCCAACAAAAAGCCCTGAATTGTTAAACAATTCAGGGCTTTTTGAATGATGTTTGCTTTCAGCAAATGATGTTGGGCACGACCAATGATGTCGCTTCGCTGATGATGTGTGGCTACGCCACATTTATCGCAAACATCACATCATTGCGAATGAAATGGGCAACATCATTATGCGAAGCATAACATCATATCGCCGTCAGGCGATACATCATTGAAATGCTATTCTTTTTATGATACAATCACAAAAAGGAGATGTTGTTATGAGAGAAAACAAACTTGCCGAACTCTCTATGGAGTTTTCTGTTGATATAATAAATCTTGTGAAACACTTAAAATCCAACCATGAATCCATTATTTCCAATCAAATAGGCAGAAGCGGAACTTCTATTGGTGCAAATATTCACGAAGCAAAGTATGCACAAGGAAAAAAGGACTTTATCTCTAAACTTGAAATTGCACTCAAAGAAGCAAGTGAAACGGGATATTGGCTTGAGTTATTATTCAAAACTAATTATATCGATGAGCAGTCTTATAAATCACTTTCAGCAAAGTGCACATCTCTGCGTGTAATGCTGATTGCATCTTGCAAAACCGCAAAGGAGAACGTGAAATGACATATGGTTTAATAGATAGAAAAAGCTGTGAATTCTACACCTATATGAGCACGGTGTTTGAGGCAATCGAAAATGTGCAAAAGCAATACAATTGGTTGATTACAGACTGTGTATGCTATCCCCTGGACAAAGAAATCGATCAAATGCTGAATCAGGAATACTGTTGGTTGTCTGGAGAAGAACTATCTGAATTGGTTGCTAAAGAAGATTTTCAATGGATATGGGGAGCTCTTTGCGGTTTTGTAAAAGATATTCCGTTAGCCGAAATATTGAAATTCCCATTGCCGTCAGCCGAGGACTACAACGGCTATTATAACAATCCTGTTTCTTTGCAACATCCTTTATCCTCTTTGGAAATTATTCCTTGTGATAGTTCTTGCATTCTACTTATCAGCAAAGACAAAGCTATTATTGACTATTATCTATGTAAACACCCAAAAGCTGAAGACCTGTCAGTATTTAATCAGAAATAATTTTAAAGTTTTTATTTATATCCAAAACAAAAAGCTGTTACCAATGTAACAGCTTCTTTGTTTATTTTGCTATAATTTCATCCAGAATTTTGTGTGCCAGGTCTTCTTTGCTCATAATGTCAAAGGCAACCTCTTTATCTTTGGTTATAACGGTCAGCACATTTGTGTCCACACCAAAGCCTGCACCCTCGGTGCGAAGTGAGTTTGCGCAAATCATATCGCAGTTTTTCTTTTGTAACTTGGCCTTGGAGTTTTCAATAACATTATCTGTTTCCATTGAGAAGCCGCAGATAAACTGACCCTCTTTTTTGTTTTCACCGAGATACGCAAGAATATCCTTTGTGCGCTTGAGCTCAATGGACATATCGCCGTCTTTCTTTTTAAGTTTGCTGTCGGCAACACTTATGGGTGTGTAATCGGACACTGCCGCCGCCTTGATAATAATGTCCTGCTGAGCCATATTCTCCGTCACTGCATTAAACATATCCTCAGCTGAAACAACGGGAATTGTCTTGACAAACATAGGGTACTCAACATCTGTGTGAGCTGCAACCAATGTTACCTCTGCGCCTCTGAGCATCGCAGCCTTAGCCACAGCAATGCCCATTTTGCCGCTTGAGTGGTTTGTTATAAAGCGTACCGGGTCGATAGCCTCTCTTGTAGCGCCTGCAGTAACGAGAACTTTTTTGCCTGCCAGGTCCTTCTCAAAAGCGATTTCCTTTAATATATATTCAAGAAGCACCTTTTCTTCGGGCATTCTTCCGTCACCCATATCTCCGTTGGCAAGCATACCACTATCGGGAGCAACAATCTCATAGTCGTAACGTCTGAGCTTTTCTATATTTTCCTGCACGATGGGATTGTGGTACATATTATGATTCATAGCAGGAGCAACAATCTTTTTGCAAGGACAAGCCATAATAGTTGTTGTCAGCATATCGTCAGCAATACCGTAAGCAATTTTGCCGATAACATTAGCTGATGCAGGAGCAAGGAGCACAACATCTGCCTGCTTTGCAAGTGCAACATGCTCAACGCTGTATTGAAAATTACGGTCAAATGTGTCAACAAGGCACTTATTGCCGGTTATGGTTTCAAAGGTAATAGGATTAATAAAATTAGTAGCATTCTGTGTCATCATTACCGTAACATTGCAGTGAAGCTTTTTAAGCATTCTTGCAAGATTAGCAATTTTATACGCCGCAATACTTCCGCTTACGGCTAAAACAACTGTCTTTCCTTTAAGCATAATTCTGCTCCTTCGAATAAAAAGTTTATCTTATATTTTAGAGTATATCACAAAAGTGCAAAAAAAGATATATACAAGAGAAAAAAAATGTGATATACTAAAATTGTATTGTATCCCTTTGGCAGGGAATAATAACAAGGAGGTCATTCATATGGCAAAAAAAAGAAATAAAACAGATGTCAGGCAACTCACTTTGCTCGGTCTCTTGGCAGCGGTTATGGTAATCTTATCAGCCACTCCCTTAGGCTATCTCAACATCGGTGTGCTTGCCATCACTCTCAACGTCATCCCGGTGGGAATTGCAGCTGTTGCACTCGGTCCTACAGGAGGGGCAGTCATAGGGGCTATTTTCGGACTGACCAGCTTTCTGCAGTGTCTCGGTGTCGGCGGTACAAGTGCTATGGGTGTTATCACTTTCGGCATAAGTCCCATACTTACATTCATTCAGCGTTTTATCCCCCGTTTGCTGGTGGGTCTGATTGTCGGCTTGCTTCATAAGCACCTTGCCAAAAAAATCGGCAAAAAAACCGCTTGCTTCATCACAGGCTTCTTTGCAGCTTTTCTCAACACAGTATTTTTTATGTCAGCTCTGGTTTTACTTTTCGGGAACACAGACTACATGCAAGAACTCATTGCAGGCAGAAACATTATAGTTTTCATCTGCACCTTTGTGGGCATAAATGCTGTCTTTGAAATGATAGCTTCAACCCTTATCACCGGTGCAGTCGGTTCTGCACTTTATAAGGCAAAAGCCATTAAATGAGGTGACAAATATGATTTTAGCAATTGATATCGGTAATACAAATATTGTTCTCGGATGTTTTGATAATAACCAAATCATTCTCAGAGAAAGGCTCTCAACCAACCATACAGCCACTGTTCTCGAATATGCAGCAACAATCAAAACCGCTTTTGAAATGTATGATATAAACCCAAAAGAAGTTACGGGAGCTATTATTTCGTCAGTTGTACCCGCAGTGACAAGCACTGTAAAATCAGCTATTGAAAAATTTTTAGGCATCGATGTTCTTGTCATCGGCCCGGGAATCAAAACAGGCCTGAGCATTGTTATTGATAATCCAAGCCAGCTCGGCAGCGACCTTGTTGTCGATGCAGTGGCAGGTCTGAGTGAATATAGCGCACCTATGATTATTATTGATATGGGCACAGCTACTACAGTTTCAGTTATCAACAGCAAGAAGGAATATATCGGCGGTATGATTATACCGGGTCTTGCTATTTCTCACGATGCTCTCATCAGCAGAACATCACAGCTGAGCAAGATAGCTTTTGAAAAGCCAAAAAAAGTCATCGGCAGCAACACTGTTGACTGCATTAAAAGCGGACTTCTCTATGGCAATGCAGGTATGCTTGACGGTCTTATCGAGCGAATCAATGACACCTTAGGCGAAAAATGCACTGTCATTGCAACGGGCGGATTATCAACTGTGGTTGCGCCTCTTTGCAAAAATGAAATCATTGTTGATGAAGATATGCTGCTTAAAGGACTTATGGTTATCTACAACAAAAACAAATAATTCTTAAAGGAAGCTTCGGCTTCCTTTTTTTTATTTAGTCTGCGGCAGCGGGAAGGTGCGGCGGCTCCATAAAAGCACCTGCGGTGCTTTTCGAGGATGCGCGCATCCTCGTGCCGAACTTTGTTCGGCAATGGAGCCGCCTCCTACTCTCAAATAAAACTAAAAAAAACAGCGGATAAACTCCGCCGTTTATTTATAATCAGGATGGGTAAATTCCAGCCATTCTTTTGTTTTCGGGTGCCTGAAAGCTATATAACAAGAAACAAGTCCGATATCCCCTGCTATCTTTGAACCGTATTTTCTGTCACCGATCAAAGGACATTTTCTCGAAGCAAACTGCACTCTTATCTGATGAGTTCTTCCTGTGAGAAGTCTGACGCGGTAGGTTGTTGTGTCGTCTGAAGAGCACATCTCATTATATTCAAGAACTGCTCTTTTTACTCCCCGTCTTTCTCTCTTGACAACAAAAGACTTGTTCTTACTCTTGTCGAAATAGAGCAGATCTTCCATTACGCCCTCACAAGGCAAGTCAGATTTTTCCGTCGTTGCAATGTAGTGTTTTTCCATTTCACGACAGCTTACCTGAGCACTTAAATCGGCTGCTGCCTCAGAAGTTTTTGCATAAACCATAACACCGCTTACCTCTTTATCAAGACGGTGTATAGGAAACACCTCGCAACCGCACTCTGAAGAAAGAATATCAATCATACTTTTCTGACCGGGTTTACCTTGCTGTGATAAAACACCTTTATCTTTTATGCAGACTATAACTTCATTGTCAACATAGAGTATCATAAAATCACCTTTAAAAAAGAGTTGTACCGCAGGGATACAACTCTTTTATCTTTTTTTATTTTGCGAAGTCGGTTGCTCTTGTCTCGCGGATAAGGTTAACCTTAATCTGACCGGGATACTCAAGCTCCTGTTCAATTTTTTCGACAATATTGCGGGCAACAATTGTCATCTCTTCATCGCTGATAGCTTCTGGGTTGACAATAATACGAACCTCACGGCCTGCCTGAATAGCGAATGCTTTCTCAACGCCCTTATATGATTCTGAAAGCTCTTCAAGAGTCTTAAGACGCTTGATGTAGTTTTCGAGATTTTCTCTTCTTGCTCCGGGTCTTGCAGCAGAGATTGCATCGGCTGCCTGAACAAGACAAGCGATAATGCTCTTGGGTTCTACGTCGCCGTGGTGAGCCTCGATAGCATTGAGAACGATATCGTTTTCCTTATACTTCTTAGCATATTCAACACCGAGTTCGATGTGTGAACCTTCCTGCTGACGGTCAACAGCCTTACCGATGTCGTGAAGAAGACCTGCACGTCTTGCAAGCTTAACATCAACACCGAGTTCAGCAGCCATAAGACCTGCAATATAAGAAACTTCAAGTGAATGATTGAGAATGTTCTGACCGTAGCTGGTACGGTATTTAAGACGACCGATAAGCTTGACAAGTTCGTTATGAATGCCGTTTACACCTGCATCAATAACAGCTCTTTCACCTGTCTGCTTGATTGTCTGATCAACCTCTCTCTTTGCTTTTTCATGTATCTTCTCAATAAGTGCCGGATGGATACGTCCGTCAGCAATGAGTTTTTCAAGAGTAAGTCTTGCTACCTCACGGCGAACAGGGTCAAAGCATGAAAGAGTAATAGCCTCAGGTGTATCGTCAATAATAAGGTCAACACCTGTAATCTGTTCGAGAGCTCTGATATTACGGCCCTCACGACCGATTATGCGGCCTTTCATTTCATCATTGGGAAGAGCTACAGCGCTTACGGTAATCTCAGATGTGTGGTCTGCAGCACAGCGCTGAATAGCAGTAGTGATAATTTCTCTTGCAAGATTTTCGCTCTCATCGCGGATTTCCTGCTCGTATTCCATAATCTTGACTGCTTTTTCTCTTTTAAGGGTTTCTTCGAGTGATTTGAGCAAATCAACTTTTGCTTGCTCTTTTGTATAGCCTGCTATTTTTTCAAGCATTTCACACTGGCTTCTTTTGATGCTTTCTGCTTCGGCGAGTTGGACTTCAGCCTGTTTGATTTTATTGTCAAGGGTTTCTTCTTTCTTTTCGAGAGATTCAACCTTTTTGTCAAGGGACTCTTCTTTCTGAATAAGTCTCTTTTCCTGACGCTGAACTTCATTTCTTCTTTCGCGAAGTTCACGTTCAGTTTCGGTTCTTAATCTATGAATTTCGTCTTTTGCTTCAAGTATGCTTTCGCGTTTTTTAGTTTCCGCTTCACTAACTGCCTGGTTTACAATACGGGTAGCCTCTTCATTAGCTGAGCCGATAAGACCTTCAGCAGTCTTTTTTCTGTGAGCAGAACCTAATATGAAACAAATAACGCCTGCAACAACCGCAGCAATTACGGCGATAATTATAGTCATTGTCCAATCCAAAGTAGCAGCACCTCCTTCTTTTATGAATTCTTGATTAGTAAATACTGAAAAACAAGTAAACTTGCAACTTAATAAATACGTTTGAAAATCAGTCATCAAAAGAATTACAGTATTCGTACTCGAAATGATAGCAATAATCCACTATCTTAACTATTGTAAAACAAAAGCAAGAATATGTCAAGTAAAAACGCGCAATTTTTAATATATATTGTATAAAATATTGCAGACCCATCACAAAATCTTGTAAATTATACAAAAAGATTAAAGCATATATATCTTCATATTTTTAATGTAACGCGCCGCAGCAAAGCAAAAACGGCAGGTTTTATCCCGCCGTTTGAGGTGTTATTTAATCTTTATACTTTTAATACTGCAGAAATCTCCGAAAACTGTCTTTCCGTCAACTTTTTTATAGGCTCTGACCTTGAAATAATAAGTCTTACCTGCTGACAGTTTTGAGGTTGTATATTTGACAGTGTTAGCAGATACACTCTTCATCTTTTTATAAGTACCATTCTTTGAGGTTGAGTAATAAACCTGATAACCGCTTTCACTACTAATATTGTTCCAAGTGAGAGTTACTTTTCTCGATGAATTAGAAATGGATTTAATTGTCGGAGTTGAAGGTTTAGTTGCTGTTGTCAAAACCTTTGAATCTGCACCCCATATAACAGTGCCGTCTTTTGCTTTAGTATAAGGTCTGATTTTAAACTTGTATGTAGTACCGGCTTTAATACCTGTAACCTTATAAGTGGTTGTGTCTTTTACAGACTTTTTAAGAACATATTCACCTTTACTTGAACTGTACTGATATACTCTGTAACCCGTTGCACCTGTGGTCTTACTCCAAGAAAGCGTAATTGACGATGTTGTCTGAGTTTTAGCTTTGACACCTGTTGTTGCCTTGGGAACAATTGTGAAAGTGAGATCTTTTCCGCCAAGATAATTTCCTTTGAAGAAAACTTTAATATTATATTTGCCGGGAAGCTTCATCTCATCTGGATAAATTAAATCGTAATCCTGACCCTCAACAAGAGTTTTACCGTCAGCATCTTTAACAGTTACAGAAGGCGTTCTTGCTTTTCCGTTGTATGTGCATTTAGTTGTTGAAAGGATATATTCAGCAGGTCGTGCAAAGAACTCTTGCTTGAAAACTTCATTACAAACATCGCAAGCAGTCATATAAGCACCGTCTCCACCATATGCTGCATGTTCATCAGTTGTGGCTCGCATAACATATTCAATCACCTCGTGACCTAAAGCAGGAATTTCCCTTTCAAAGTCATTATCGCAATTTCGACAATATGTCCATTCGATACCTGCTTTTGTACAAGTTGGTTTTGTTTTAATTTGCCACTCGTTATAATCGTGATCATTCTTTTCAATGTCTTCAGTATAGCTGTCGCCACATTCACAAGTATAGGTTAATACACCGTCTCTCCAGCAAGTGGGTTCGGTTGTGATTGAAGATGTGTAAGCGTGAAAATGGGTATTATAGTGAATGTTTACCCTGACGATAACCTCATCAAGGCTCTCAAAAGTAATCTCATTCCATTCTTCTTCTGTTCCATTATAATAAATATCCATTAAATTATCGCAACCTGAAAATACAAAAAAGCCAATCGACTTTAATGTATTTGGAACTATAACTTTAGATAATTTTTTACAATCACAAAACACTTCATCTCCCATAGTCTTAAGACCCGTTAAAATCTCAACACATTCAAGGTTTGTGCAACCATCAAAAACATAATCACCTAACAACACAGTGCTTTGAGGAATTAATACATTAGTAAGTGATTCGCAACTTGAAAAGGCATAATTTCCGATTGTCGTTACACCATTACTTAATTCCAAACTCTCTAAATAGTTACATCCATCAAAAGCGTGATCAGATATTGTTATAACATTGCTTGGGATTGTAATTTTTTCTATATAAGAACAGCATGAAAAAGCATAACTACCAACTGTTGCAACACTATTTGGAATTATATATGTTGTATTTAATATACCAATGGGATACTGAATTAAAACAGTCTTATTCTTATTAAATAAAACACCATTCTCATCATTAGAAAAAGAAGCATTGTTAGAATCAACAAGTATGTTTGTAAGACTGTGACAAAAACTAAAAGCCATATTTCCTATTGAAGTCACACTTTTTGGAATTATTATCTTTTCCAAACTATAACAACATTCAAATGCATTTGAACCAATAATATAAACACTATCCGGTATTTCTATACTAGTCAAATTTTCACAAAATTGAAATGCATATTCATCTATTTTAACAACAGGCACGCCATTGAATTCCATTGGTATTATTACATCACCACTAATATCAATATTTACGCTTTTTATTGTTGCTTTTTCATCCTCTACAATATAGGTATAGTAACCATCGGTATATTCCTCTGTGGCACTCGCAATAATAGCAACAGATGTACACATACACATGATTACGGCAAACAATAAAAATTTAGTTAATTTCTTTTTCATATAAACTCCTCCATAATAAAAAAGTGCGCCCCAAATGAGACGCACTGCAAAAACGCTTCTCATTTGCTACCACACAAATTAACATCATTCCATCAGGGATATAGTTAAATAAGAGAAAGCATCTTTACCGATGTTTTCCCCTGAACGGAATGAATTATTCAGATGTAATTTATGTGGTAGTTATAGTCTACCACCATTCATAATAAAAATCAATATAAAAAAACAAAAAATCCACTCGCTTGGAGTGGATTAGTATGTACCTTCAAAACTAAACAAAGGAAGCAAAGCAAGGATGTAGTACTTTGTTTGAACCAAGAATATGGTCAAGCCCTCGACCTATTAGTATTGCCTAGCTGAACGCGTCACCGCGCTTACACATGCAACCTATCAACCTCATAGTCCTTGAGGGGTCTTACTAGCTTATGCTATGGGATATCTTATCTTGGAGATGGCTTCACGCTTAGATGCTTTCAGCGTTTATCCAATCCGCACTTAGTTGCCCAGCTGTACCATTGGCATGATAACTGGTGCGCCAGCGGTGCGTCCATCCCGGTCCTCTCGTACTAGGGACAGCGCTCCT
>JAZTZY010000027.1:0-57531 GCA_045637705.1 Acutalibacteraceae bacterium
GGTATGGTTGTCGGTGGTGTTATGATTTTCGTATGGAAATATGTAATCGCAAAAATCGGTGGTGTATTTGCAATTTATGAGCTTCTTCCTGCATTTATTCTTGCTTCAATTGCTATTGTAGTAGTTTCACTTCTTACAAAAGCACCTGAAAAAGAAATTCAGGATACATTTGAAAAAGCAAAGCAAGGTCTTGCAGAATAATTAATAAATAATAAACATTAAATATAAAAGGACTGAAAATCATTTATGATTAACACAGAAAAAACACTTGAAAAACTTGTTGCTCTCTCAAAGGGCAGAGGTTTTGTTTATGCAGGCAGCGAAATCTATGGCGGACTTGCAAACACTTGGGACTACGGCCCACTTGGTGTTGAACTTAAAGAAAACATCAAAAAAGCTTGGAGAAGAAAGTTTATCCAAGAAAACAAATATAATGTAGGTCTTGATAGTGCTATCCTTATGAATCCACAAACTTGGGTGGCATCAGGTCACCTTGGCGGTTTCTCAGACCCTCTTATGGACTGTAAGGAATGCAAGACAAGACACAGAGCTGACAATCTTATCGAAAGCTTCGACGGTACCAACGTAGCAGGCTGGTCAAACGAAGAAATGACAGCATATATTAATGAAAAGGGAATTCCCTGTCCCGATTGCGGTGCTCACAACTTCACAGACATCCGTCAGTTCAATCTTATGTTCAAGACTTTCCAGGGTGTAACTGAAGACAGCAAAAACGAGCTTTACCTCAGACCCGAGACTGCTCAGGGTATCTTTGTAAACTTCGCTAACATTCAGAGAACAACAAGAAGAAAGATTCCCTTCGGTGTTGCTCAGATCGGTAAGTCATTCCGTAACGAAATCACTCCCGGTAACTTCATTTTCCGTGTGCGTGAATTTGAACAGATGGAGCTCGAATTCTTCTGCAAGCCCGGCACAGACCTTGAATGGTTTGATTACTGGAGAAGCTATTGCCGTGATTGGCTTTACAGCATCGGCCTTAAAGAAGAAAATGTAAGACTCCGCGACCACGATCCCGAAGAACTTTGCTTCTATTCAAAGGCAACAACAGACTTCGAATACCTCTTCCCCTTCGGTTGGGGCGAACTCTGGGGTGTAGCTGACAGAACAGACTATGACCTCACACAGCACTCAACAGTATCAGGTAAGACTCTCGATTACTTTGATCCCACAACAAACGAAAGATACATTCCTTATGTTGTTGAACCCTCACTTGGTGTAGAAAGACTCTTCCTTGCAGTTATGACAGAAGCCTATGACGAAGAAGTTGTAGATGCAGAAAAGAACGATACAAGAGTTGTGCTCCACTTCCATCCTGCACTTGCTCCCATCAAGGCAGCAGTTCTTCCTCTTTCAAAGAAGCTGAATGACGCCGCGGCAGAAGTATTCCATGCACTTCAGAAGAAATTTATGGTTGAGTACGACGACGCAGGCTCAATCGGCAAGAGATATCGCCGCCAGGACGAAATCGGCACACCCTTCTGTATTACATATGACTTTGAGAGTGCAGAAGACGGCTGTGTAACAGTTCGTGAAAGAGACACAATGCAGCAGGAAAGAATCAAGATTGAAGATCTTGTTGCATATATCGAAAAGAAGATGGAATTCTGATTAAAAATGCAATAAAAAGGCAACCGATTTACGGTTGTCTTTTTTGTTGTATGGATAAATTCCAATCTGCAATAGCAAAATTGCCAAAAAAAACATAGCCTTTTTGTCACAAGACACAATTTTTTAATAATTATGGAACTTTTTATTTCTTAACCTTGACTTTATTGACGGCTTAATGATATACTGATACTAACTAAAAGTGACTCTTTATACCCTTTTGAGGGTGAGGTGCGCCAAAAACGGCCAGGTCAGGGGTCGGGCGAGCTCATTTTCAGGGCAAAAGACCACAATAAGTTTCGTTTATGCGGCAAATTCAAAACGCCGTTTATGAAATAAAGTTAATTTTTGTTAAGGAGGAAAATCTTAATGAAAAAATATTTAATTAAGCAAACAAAAAAATCGATATCCTTGTTTTTAGCAGTGCTTATGGTACTGTCTTGTTGGGTGTGGGTAGCACCTGAAAAGGCAGAGGCGGCTAAATTTACTCCGGTAAGCCAGTATACGGTAACTGTTAAGTGGCAGTTGGTAGATCGTTCAGGTAAGTATACCGGTGGTAATATTAAGTATAAGACTTTAGGCGATGGTTGGGGCACAGAATCCGGTGAGCAGATAGCTGTCAATTCACTGAGTGACTGTCTTACCAATAACAAGTCATACAGCAAGTCATGGACAACAACCAGCTTCCCCACTGTTATTATGGTTTCATATGAAGGTGGTAATACAAACTGGGGTGCTTTAACACAGGATGCCAATAAAGCCAGATGTGAAGTTTTAGAAATCATTATTAACGATAAGACCGTATGGAAGGGTAATTCCGGTTATAACGGCGCTAATACTGCAACATTTTATCCTGACTATAATGCAAGTAATGACGGTACATCTGGTACAGGTGGAGGTACTTTCACATGGCCCAGACCTATGCTTGTAGGTTTTAATGATGATACAGCAAATGCTTCTGATATGGCTGTTTCTCTTAATCAGATTGGTGGTCAGGATATAACAAAGACCGCTGACTACAATATTGCTAAATACGATTGCTATAACCAGTACGGCGTAAAAATTGCTGACCCTACAAACTATATGAATAATGGTAGAGTTTGTCCCATTACAGAACAGTTAACTTATGTTTCTGGTACTAAAAATAGTGATGACGCTCTTACCGGTGAAGATGCTAACGATATCTATGCAACAGCTAACGATAAAGATACAGTTGTGATCAAGCCCAACCTTCAGATAAGTAATCCTAAGGGTTCTACCGGTGTGGCTACATACTATCTTGTAAGAAAGTATGTTCTTGATGATAAACTCGGTGGCTCAGTTACATCAAAGGTTTCAGCGAAGATCGATGTTACATATCCCAAATACACCGTTAACTTTAACGGTGGTCTGAGTGATGCAAAGATTACTGCCGATAAAGAATATACAGGCTCATATTCGGCTCAGGGTTATCATGGTACTAACATAACTATTCCCTCTAAGACAACTGCTGCAGGTTACACCTTCTACGAATTCTGGTCAAAGCCTCAGCCTACAACAGGCGATGCAAGTTATAATGCAAGTGAAGCAACATTTGCAAAACCTTGTACAAGTGAAGACTATGCTTCCTACAAAGCAGCTGCAGGCTCAACCGAAAAGGACGGCATTGTAACTGATGCAGACGGCAACAAGTGGTATGATGCAGGCAAGAAGCTTGATCCAACAACAGCAAAGACCATTGACGTTTCTGAAAACAAGGCAAACTTTATCGAAAACTGGTATGCTTATTGGCTTGCTAAAGACCTTTCAGTTAAGTTCTATGATGTTGATGGTACATTCCTTGGTGAAAAGCTTGTTAAGAGTGGCCAGACACAGGGTGCTATCATATGGCCCGTATCAAAATATATCAACTCTGGTTACACAACCGGTGCGTTCAAGTTCACAGTTGATGCTAACATCTGGGAAACAACATCCGGTACTGAGATCAACAAGAACTCATACACATTCACTGAAGACCTTATCCTTACTCCCAAACTCACAAGAACAGAGTTTAAGAATAAATATACTGTTACCTTTATGAACCCCAACGGCGGTTCAGTAGCAGTTGGTACAGACGGTAGTTATGATTATCGCGCTGACATCAAGAACTATGCTGATACAGCTCAGGGCAAGATCGCAGCAACACCCAACGATGTAAGCTCTGACCTTGAGTTCAGATATGAGCTTCTTGGCTGGTCAAGTGTTAAGCCCACAACAGGCAAGAACTACCATGTTCTTCTTGAAAATGGTGACTTCGATGTTAACGGCACAGCTATCGGTCTTAACAGCGACTGGGTTGTAAGAAACGACGCAACATACTATGCTGTTTACAGAAGATACACCAAGACATATGTTGTAAACTTCAACTATAAAGACGCAACAGGTGGAGATGCAACAAGACAGCTCAAGGTTAAGTACGGCGAAACTCTTGTTCCTCCCACAGAATATGTTCCTTATTCATACGTTGTAAAGGGCTTTGGTTATACCTTCAATAAGTGGTCATATACAAATGCTGACGGCGATGCAACTCTTGACTATAATAAAACAATCCCCTTCACAAACGATTATATCTCAATTGAAGGCGCAGCTCTCGACGGTAATGCAGATCTCGATCCTATCGACATCACTGCAACCTACGGTGCTCCCGTTGCAACTCCCTATACAGTTCAGTTTGATTACATAGACTCAAAGGGCGAAGAAATATCAAGCAGTGTTCAGGTAAGAAATGAGCAGTTCATTCTTCAAGGTACTGTTGATAATCTCACATCCGCTGAAAAATGGGAAAACGAAAATCAGCTTTACACTTATGCAAATATGTGGGAAATCACAGAAGGTGCTGCAACAGTTGGCGTTGGCGGCGCAGAGAAAAAGGTTGGCGATAAGATTAATACTGCAGACCTTATCACTCTTACTCCCACATCAAACGTAACATTCAAAGCGGTTTACGCTAATCCCGTACCTTATTATACTGTAACTTACATCGACGGTGATAAGACATTCACTGACAGAGTTCTTAAGGATTCAAACGTTCCCGAGTGGACAACTAAAGTAAATAACGACAACGGCACTCCCGACGATACTACTGACGACTTCGAGGAAGACCAGATCTATGTTCCTGCTGACTACGAAGGCGATGGCGGTACATACGAATTCCAGGGCTGGTTTGACGCAGCAACAGGCGGCAAGAAATATACTGCTGCTGATACAGTAACATCTAACCTTACACTTTATTCACAGTTTAAGTTCGTACCCGATACATTTACAATCACATTCATGAACCATGACGGTACTGTTCAGCTTGCAGCAGGCAAGTATGAAAAGGGTCAGAACATTGAGGCTCTTGTTACAACTGCTACAGTAGCAGCTCAGGGCAGAGCAGAAGACGAAACTTATGAATACCTCTTCCTTGGTTGGGATAAGGCTGTTCCCACATTCTGCGAAGGTTATGATGTAACTTTCACTGCTCAGTATAAGCCCGTTTATAAATACTACAATGTTAAGTGGTATAACTCAAAGCTTGTAGACGGCAAATGGGTTGCTGAAAAGTCAACAACTGTAGTTGACGGCAAGGAAGTAGAAACAAATCTTCTTGCTACAACACATCACACATATGACAGCAAGCTTTATACTCCCGCAGTAAACAACCTCACTTGCCTTGAGAATGCTTCCGACGGACAGACCTATACATTCGCAGGTTGGTACTACAACGATGCTCAGGGCAATGCTGTTAAGTATGAGAGAGGTATGACTGTAACTGCAGAGATGGAATTCTATGCAACATACACCCTCTCAGCTAAGACTCACACTGTTACAACAGTTGTTAAGGGCGAGACAGCAAAGTATGAAGTAGCAGACGGCAACACTGCAGTAATTCCTGATCCTCAGGCAGGTTATGTAGATGCAGATAAGCACGATGCATTCGCTGGCTGGTACACAGATGCAGCTTATACAACAGAGTTTGATGCAGATGCAGCAATCACTGCTAATACAATGATTTACGCTAAGTTCACAGAGGGCGACCATGACTTCTCAGAGAAAGAGCTCGTAGACGCTCCCACCTACTATGCTGAAGGTGAAATGGCCGTTTGGTGCTCATGCGATAAGGCAAAGACAAAGAAGACCGAAGCAATTGATATGCTCACAGATACAGAGATTCCCACAGGTACTATCTATCTTGGCGGTCTCGGTCAGTGGTCATCAACCGATGAAATCGGCGGTGCAGCTCTTGACAACGGCGAAATCACTATCCATGCTAACGCAGATACAGACGTTATCATCACTGCAAACGACACAGGTGATGTAAATGAGCTCTACAACCCTGCAGGTCTTGGTAAAGGTGTTAAGGTTATCAGAGCATTCATTTATCCCGGTAAGTTTGAAACTCTTACATCTGAAAGCTATGGTGCGGCTCAGTCACTTACTGTAGACGTATATAATGACGATACACAGGCTGCAACAAATAATGCTAACTTCGCAGTTAAGCTTGGCGACTTTGTTGTTGCTGACCTTGACGAAGATGGCAAACCTAAGTACGACGACAATAACAAAGTTAAGTATAAAGATCTTGAAAGCGGCGAAAGCTACATTGTTTACTACTATGTAGTTGATAAGGCAGGCAACCAGCTCAGACAGAAGGTCAGAACTGCTAAGTTCATCTATGATGACACTGATCCTGTATTCACAGTTGAAGGTGAAAACAACGAAGCTTCTATTCCTACATATTGCGGTGTTGCAACAGTAACAGGCATTGAAGCAGATGCAGTTCTCACAGTTAACGGCGAAGTTGTAACGGCTATCGACGGTAAATATGTAATCAACTATGCTGATGGCATGGACACTGTTACAATCACAGCAACAGATAAGGCCGGCAACACATTCACAAAGAAGATTAAGGTTGCAGACCACAACTATATTACTACAGAATCTCCCGCAACTTGTACAGACAACGGTTCAATCAAGACCGAATGTATCATTTGTGGACATATAAAAGAAGACAGACCTATAGTTTCAGAAGGCCATGTTATGGGCGATTCTGTAACTACCGCTCCTGATTGTATCAACGATGGTTACATTACAAAATCTTGTACAAAGTGTGATTATAAAGAAGTTACAACAAACGATGACCTTAAAGCTCTCGGTCACGAATATGCAAAAGACGCTGATGACAATATCATCTATGCAACAGTAATAGAATCAACATGTAAGACCGAAGGTCTTGCTGAGGCGTTCTGTGTAAGATGCAAGGATGCAAGAATTACTAAAACTCTTGACCTCAATCCCAATAACCACGAAGACGTAACTGAAACGAAAGTTGAAGCTGACTGCGTAAACGACGGTTATTATACAAAGGCTTGTTCATGTGGTGAGGAAATCGAACGCATAACATATCCTGCTACAGGTCATGGCACAATCGAGGCCAGCACAGCTGAGTGGTATGTACGCACAGAACCCACCTGTTATCAGGTTGGTGAACAGGTTCTCAAGTGTCTCGAATGCTCCAACTTCATTGAAGTTGACGGCGAAGAAGTAACTGAAGAAATTGCAGCTACAGGCGAACACGTTAAGACTGTAACTAACCCCGACACTTATAAAGCAGACGGTAAGGTTAAGTATCACTGTGCAACAGAAGGCTGTACACATAAGTATGCTGACAAGCCTTATGTGAACACAGAACTCAAAAAGTACACAGTTAAATTTATAGCTGAAGAAAAAGATGAAGAGGGCAATGATATTGTTCTTTACACATTCACCAAGACAGAAGGTGAATACATCGCTAAGGATGCTGTAACAGCTCCCGATAAGGCTGCAACTCTTGAATACAAGTATTCATTTGCAGGTTGGTCAGACGGTGAAAAGACCTATAAGCTTCCTCTTGAAGTAACAAAAGACTTAACACTTCAGGCTGATTATAGATCAACAAAGATTCTCTATACACATCAGTTTGTTATTCCTGCATATGATGTTGAAACTGGTATTTTTGATGCAGAACAAGGTACCGAATACAGAAAACTTTTAGGTGCTATCGATGACGAAAGAGTTCCCTCAGGTACTCCTGTAATTGATGTTGAAGGTACTGACTCAACCTTCCAGTTTAAGGGTTGGAAGAGAAAAGGTACAGCTGATAAAGATCTTGTTACTGACTTCACAATCACACCGGATGCTACTGGAGATGCTAGCAAGACCTTCGTTGCTGTTTTCGATACATCAAAACCCGCATACCAAGTAATCTTCTATAACGAATACGAATATGTATGGGATACAGGCGTTACAAGTGGCGAAAAAGTAACCTTCGGAGGTACAGAACCCACTAAGAAGAACGATGAAAAATACCACTACGAATTCAATGGCTGGTATGCTGATCCCGAGTGTAACAAAAAGTTTGACTTTAATGACCCAATCACAGGCAAGACAAGAATTTATGCAGGCTACACACCTACAAAGCATACTATGGTAGATGTAGACGACGCTGCAAACAAGGATGCAACTTGTACAGAAGCAGGTCTTCAGGTTAAGAAGTGTGCTTGCGGCGCAGAAGAAAAAGTCACTCTTGATGCTCTTGGCCATTTACCTGGCGAGGAATATACAGATGATAACGGCATTATCTGCAGAGACTGCGAACGTGACGGTTGTGATTATGTTGATAAGGGCGATGCTAAGACATACACTGTTAAGTTTATGAACGGCAAGTCAATCCTTGGCAGATATGATGTAGTAGCAGGTAATACTCTCAAGCTTCCTGCAGGCGTTGAATTCAAGCCCACAAAGGCTGAAGATGCTCAGTACATCTACACATTCAACGGCAAATGGGCTTGCGGTGAAGAAATCTATACTCTTGATCAGATTCTCGAAATGAAAATCGATGCTGAGTATACATTCGAAGCTTGTTATGACAAAGAAACAAAGTCATACAAGGTAAGTTACCTTGATGATGATAACAATATCATTATGACTAAGACCGTTAAGTACGGTGAAAAACTCTATGCTTTTGTTGGCACTATACCCACAAGAGAAAAAGATGATCAGTACCACTACACATTCAGTGGCTGGGATAAGCAGGCAGGCGTATATGAAATTACAGGCAATACTATCGTATCACCTGAATTCGCTAAGGCTAAGCATGTCTTTGGTAACGAGCAGACAACGGAAGCTACTTGTACAAAGCCGGGCAGCGTAGTTAAGTATTGCGAATGCGGTTACGAGCAGGTTATCACATCCACAATTCCTGCACTCGGACATACTGATGTTATCGACGAAACAACAAATGAAAAGGTTCAGCATACAATTGTTGCTCCTACACACAAGACAGAAGGCTCAGACACATATATCTGTCAGCGTTGTGGTGAGAAAGTAACAAAGAAGATTGATAAGCTTCCCTCAACAACAATCACTATCGTTGTTAAGGATGCTAACGGCAACCTCGCTAAAGACGGTGCAGCCAAGGTTACTATCACAAACAAGAACAACGCTAACGACACTTACTCCAACTTCACAGATATGGACGGTAAGGTAGAATTTGTTGTTGCTGCAGGTCAGGAATGGACTGTTGCTATCACAGGTAAGACACTTCCTCAGGGCGGTTACGGCTTAGAACTCGGCAAGGGCGAAACTTCATTTGAAGCTTCACCTGATATGGAAGTAGAAGATGACGACGATATCGATTGCTCATGCACATGCCATAAGGGCACATTCTGGGGCATCATCTTCAGACTCTTCCAGAAGTTCCTTGCTTTCTTCAGAGGCGGAAAGATCAAGTGCTGTAGCGATCCCGACAGAGTGCTTTATGGTCTTGACAAATAATTAAATTAAAGCGAGAAGATTACGGTCTTCTCGCTTTTTTTGTGTGTACATTGCCAAGGTTTACAGTCTGCGTCGTCAGGCAAATTGCGTGCAAAAGAAAAGGCACATTCCAAACGGAATGTGCCTTTAGTTCATTTATATCAGATATTATTCTTCAGCGTCTCTCTTTGCATCTTCAATAACTTTCTGAGCTACGTTTGAGGGAGCGTCTTCATATCTTGCAAATGTAAGTGTGAAGTAGCCTCTGCCTGCTGTTACTGAACGAAGTGTTGTTGAGAAGTCGCCCATTTCAGCCATGGGAACTTCAGCAACGAGCTCCTGCATCATAGGTTCGTCTGCAGCACCCATGCCGAGTACACGGCCGCGGCGCTTTGTGATATCGCCCATGATATCACCGAGGTTGATGTCGGGCATGTAAACCTTAAGCTCACCGATAGGTTCGAGAATTACGGGACTTGCCTGAGCCATACCGTTTTTGAAAGCAATCTTTGCAGCAGTCTTGAATGCCATTTCGTTTGAGTCAACGGGGTGATATGAACCGTCGTAGAGAACAGCCTTAAGACCAACAACGGGATAACCTGCAAGAGGACCCTTGAGGATAGCTTCCTGAAGACCCTTTTCAACTGCGGGGAAGAAGTTCTTGGGAACTGAACCGCCGACAACTTCTGTTTCGAAAATAAGCTGATCTTCAGCGTGAGGCTCAAAGCGTACCCAGACATCACCGAACTGACCTGAACCGCCGGACTGTTTCTTGTGACGGCCCTGTACCTGACAGGTCTTGCGGATTGTTTCTCTGTAAGCAACTTTGGGAATACGAAGATCGATTTCTACGCCGTATTTTGCCTTGAGCTTTGATACAACAATATCAAGATGCTGTTCGCCGAGACCTGAAAGGATCATTTCTTTTGTTTCGTCGTTTGTTGCAAATTTAACTGTGGGATCTTCATCGATAATCTTACGAAGACCGGCAGCAACCTTGTCTTCTTCGCCCTTCTTCTTAACTACAACAGCCATTGAAAGTGAGGGAGCGGGGAAGTCTACGCCGTCGAGAGTGATAGGATTCTTAGGATTGCAGAGGGTATCACCTGTCTGTACATCCTGAAGCTTTGTAATAACGCCGATATCACCAAGGTCAATTGATGCAACATCTTCCTGCTTGATACCCTTAACTGAAACAAGTTTACCCATCTTCTGAGTTTCGCCTGTTCTTGAGTTGTAGCAAGGTGTATCGTGAGTAATCTTACCTGCAAGCACCTTTACGAATGACATCTTGCCAACGAAGGGGTCGGAGATTGTCTTGAAGCAAAGAGCAGCAAGATCTTCTTTTTCGGAGCAAACGATTTCAACATCTCCGCCGTCTGCATTCTTAGCGATTTCAGGCTTAGCTTTATCGGGTGAGGGAGCTGAATAAACGATAGCATCAAGGAGCATGTCACAACCGTCAACCTTTGTAGCTGAAAGTGCGTATACGGGATAAATCTCACCTGTTTCAACGCCCTTTGTAAGACCCTGGATGATTTCTTCTTTAGTGAGTGGTTCGCCCTCGAAGAATTTTTCCATAAGTTCTTCGTCAACTGTAGCAACAGCTTCTTCAAGAGCTGCTCTCATAGCAACGATGTTGTCGTCTGTGGGAATTTCAATTTCAACGGGACGACCGTTGGGATATTTAAATGCTTTGTTTGAGCAAAGGTTTACGAAAGCTTCGCAAACGCCGCCGTTCATATAGGGAACAACAACGGGGCAGAGCTTTGTACCAAGATGCGCCTTTAATGTATCAAATGTTTTATAGAAGTCTCTGTGTTCACCGTCAACCTTTGTGATTGCGAAGAACTTAGCGATATTTCTTGCATCAGCAGCCTTGATAGCTTTTTCAAGACCAACGTCGATGCCTGAAGAAGCTGATGTTACGATAAGAGCACAGTCAGCAGCGCGCATTGATTCAGCCATACCGCCGGCGAAATCGAACTTACCGGGGGCATCAAGAATATTAATCTTAGTGTCTCTCCACTCTAATGATGCTGTTGCTGCTGAGATTGAACACTTGCGCTTCTTTTCTTCTGCATCATAGTCCATTATAGTGTTGCCGTCGATAACACGGCCGAGTCTGTCTGTTACGCCTGCAACATAGAACATTGCTTCTGCAAGTGCTGTTTTACCTTTACCTGTATGGCCCGCGATTGCGATGTTTCTGATGTTGTTTACTGAATAAGATTTCAATTCTAATACCTCCTAAGACCCCGTTTTTACAGGATCCCTAAAAATTAATACACCTCTAAATACTATTATTCGAGGTTAACACTGCCATTTTACCATAAATTAAACAAAAAAACAACGGATTATTAACTAATTTTATGCAATATTATTTGGTAATAGTGTATAAAAATCAGTTGTTTTGCTGTTGTAACGCGATGAAGCGAGGCGAAAGCAGACAGATTAAACCCGCCGAGAAGACAACCACGCGTTTTTGATTCTTTTTCCGCGGTGGGAAAAGAATGCCCTGCGGCGAGCGAAAGAAAAAAGGGCACCCGACGATGCCCTTACGATTTATGGCTTTTGATTATCTTCTTCGCTTTTTGACTTCGGTTATAATCCATATTGCTGATAAAACAAGTAAAATAAAAATTATAAACATAGATATTGTCGATGTAGTTTTTGTTTCATGAGTATATTCTATATCGATATCTCTGTCATAGTCAGTTGCGGAATCAATAGGCTGTGTAGGAACAAGGTTAAAAATCATAAAACCGCCGACTTGTTTTTTCACGCCGTAAATTTTTGCCCAATGACCTAAACTGTTGAGTGTTACACTTGCAAGAGTGTTGTAGCTGTCAGAAGTGTTCCAATTGCCACTTTCATTATTTCTTCTGTAATCTTCGGCATAAAAGCTGTCGGAGTCATAGCAATATACTTCCTGATTCCATTTTGCCGAAATATAATCTTCTTCTCTGATGAGAGGTGTGTTTATTTTCCATTCCCAATAAGCACACACCACTTCGCCTTTTACATAGCCGTTTTCATTGTCAATCAGTTGCATAGAGAGCTTTTTTACAGTTACATCGGCGTTGTTTTTTTCGTTACCTGTGCTGTAGTCAAGGTGTGCAATCTCGTTGTCACCTAAAGCAGTTCTAATTTTTTTAAGTGATGATTCTGTAAGGTTGTTTATAAATTCCATCGGTATGCCCTTAGAAATAAGCAGGTCATAATCATTTATATATTCCGTGTCATTTCTTTCTCTGATTGTTTCTGCCATTTTAGCAATCATTGTATCAGTAAGGTTATTAATATAGTCTTCTTCATAGCCGTGTTCGAGAAGAAGTTTATAGTTATCACTTTCTGCATTTACCACATATGTTGTTGCAGATAACGAGAAACTTATAAGAATACATATTATTATTTCGGTTATTGATTTTAGTTTTTTCATAATATCGCTCCTTTATAATTTATTTGTGTTTGTTTTTTATTATCCTGATACCGTGGATTATAAGAGCAAAAAGTGATATCCACAGTAAATATGAAACTATGAGAAGATATGAATATTCTGAAGTATAAACAGATGCGTCAAAAATCATATCCATACCGCCTGCAGTGGATAAAGAGCAAAAAATGTTTATACAAAAGAATACGAGCCAAAGTGAATAGTAAATTGCATGTTTTTTGCAAAACAGAAGTGTAGCTGCCACAGCACTGAAAAAAACAGGAATGTAAAACATTTTCGGGAAAAGGAACAGAAAGAACATAGCGTTTATCAGAAGTCCCGATGCAAAGATTGTTTTTATATCTGTCGTCTTTTCCACTATAACTGTTTGTTCTTTTAGAATGGTTTGTTCTTTACGGTCATTTGAATCTTTGGCCTCTTCAACAATACCTCTTAAAATATAATCTGAGCTTACGGAAAAAATTTCACACAGACGAATTATTTTGTCAAGTTCCGGTATGCACATATTGTTTTCCCATTTTGATATTGTCTGGCGAGATGTATCGAGTTCGTTTGCAAGATCTCCTTGGGACATATTGTTTTTCTTTCTGAGCTTGTATATTCGTTCACCCATTGAGTCCATCGTAATCTGCCTCCTTTCTGTGACTTTATTTTATCATGGCAAGAGAGAGAAGTCTATCAATCAGGCTTTAATTTTTAGCAACTCTCAGGCGCAATCGGATTTTTTTAGAATATTTGGATGGTTGTTTATAAACCAAAACGGCGGGTTAAAACAAAAGACACGAGGCAACTGCCCCGCGTCCTATCAATATTTCTTTGCCCTCGCCGGGCAGACATTACTTTTTGCTGCTACCAAAAAAAATCAAAAATGCGATGTTATTTATCTCTTTGTGAAAACACACAACCGCAATAGTCCTGCCTGTAAAGTCCGTGTTTCCTGGATAATTCCGTCGACCGTTTGTAGCCGTTTTTCTTTTTGAAATCCGAGGGCAGATGCTTTACATTATATATGACGCCAAGCTCTTCGCCGATTTCATTTATCTTGTCTGAGCGCTTCAAAGGACTGATTGACAGAGTCGTGGTAAAGTAGTCGAAACCCATTTTATGGGCAAGTTTCGCCGTGCTTTCAAGTCTGAGTCTGTAACATCTGAAGCATCTCTCACCACCCTCTTTTTCGTTTTCGAGTCCCTTGACACAGTCATAAAATTCTTTGGGATTGAATTCGCCCTCAAGGAAAGTAACCTTGTGCCTGAAGTTCATCTCACTTATGAGACGCCTTGCTTCCTCGGTACGAAGGGAGTATTCACTTTCGGGATAAATATTTGGATTATAATAGTATAGGGTTATTTTGAAATACTGCGACAGATACTCCAGACAATAGCTGCTGCAGGGCGCACAGCAAGCGTGCAGCAACAATGTGGGCACTTCGCCCTCAGGGATATTCTCAATCAGCTTATCGAGTTCTTTCTGATAGTTTGGCATAGTATTACCTTTCCCTTTAATCTGATGTGACGGTGGGTTCGGCGGCTCCATAGCCGAAGCCAAGGCTTCGGCTCAAGGCAGACCGCAGGTCTGCCTTGTTAATCGCTTCGCGATAAATGGAGCCGCCTCTGCCCTTTTGCACAAAACCCATTTAAAAAGCTGCCGCTCAGGGCGACAGCTTTTTGATAATTAGTCGTTGTTTTCGTCTTCGATCTTATCGATTACTTCCTGAGGAATAGCTTCGCCGTGTTTAACGAACATAAGAAGACCTACGCAGATAACGAAAGCAATGGGGCTGTAGTAGAACAGTGACATATAGGTGCCGCTGACCATTGCTACTATACCGTAAACGATTGGTGAAGCAATCTGAGCTGAGAATGTAGCTGTGTAGTAGTAACCTGTGAAAGTACCAACCTTATCAATACCGCCGATTTCAAGTACAAGAGGCAGAGTGTTAACTGTGATGAACATATTAGCAAAACCTGCAAGAATAAGAACGGGGTAAATGAGAATTTTAAGAATCTTAGTCTTTGCGGCTACTTCTTCCTGAATATTAACAAGTGCTGCAGCATAATCATTCTCGGCAACTTCTTTGCCTAAAACATTGTTGCTGGTAGCAACGAGATTGTCAAGGCTGAATGCACCGCCTGATGATTCTACGAGAGCGTCTGTAACCATAGAATAAACGCTGTCCTCTTCAAGTGTTTCAAGGTATGTTGCATAACCGGAAATTGTAAGAGGTTCGTATTCGCCTGTGTTGCTTGTGAGACCTGCCTTGTGAGCTTCGCTGAGCTCAGAGTTGACAGTGGTAATAGCCTGGTTTACGTTTTCATAGAGCTTGTTAGCCTGAATGTATTTTCCGACGGAAAGTCCGCTTGAGCTTACCATAAGTGTGAATACAAGGAAGAACACAAGAAAAGCTGAAATGAATACTGTAAGACCTGAAAGGATGGTCTTTTTTCTGCCTATCTTTCTGCCGAGCTTACCTGCAGGGATAGCGGCAATTGCTGAACAAACAGCGAAGATAGCCATGATGATTGTAGCTTCAGCTGTTGCCATATGAAGAATTTCCTGAGCAAACAGTGAGAAGAATGTTGTAATAGCATTAGTGCCGCAGAAAAGGAAGAAGAGAGCACCGAGCATAAATACAAGGCTCTTTCTTTCGCCTGATGAAAGCTTAGCAGCTTTTCTTGCAGCCTTTTCAGCTTTTTTAGCTTCTTTTTCAGCCTGCTTCTGGGCAACTGCATCAAGGGCCTGATTTTTGTCAGCTTTAACCTGGATACGGCTGTCCTGCTCCTTAACGAAGAAGAGAAGCACCAGAGCACCTGCAATCATAACGATTGAACCGATGATGAACACTACGGGATATGTCTGACTTTCATCTGTTGCTTTGCCGAAAAGAAGAGCATAGATAAGGGTTGCAACTGTACCTGCAATCATACCTACGAATGAGCCGATGCCGCCCATAAGGTTGATGATAGCATTACCCTCACTGCGAAGCTCAGGAGGAGTAAGGTCAGGCATAAGAGCAACAACAGGCGCTCTCCAGAGTGACATAGTAAATACGAAGAGAATGATGCAAGCCATTGTTGCGGGAAGTGAACCTGTGCCAAGAGCAATAAAAGGAATAAGCGCAAAGAATAAAGCTGATACGGGAGCACCTAAAACAATGAAAGGACGGCGCTTACCGAGCTTTGAATGACAGTTATCTGAAAGCTTACCGAAGGTGGGCTGGAAGATAACGCCGAAAATGTTGTCGAAGGTCATAATGATACCGATGAAAAGAGGTACCAGAGAAACGCTTGTTCCGAAACCGACGTCTTCACCCTGAGAACGGGCAAATTCAGCCAGGAAAGGAAGTGCTTCATTGAGCTTTGCACTTAAGGCTGTTACAAATGCTGACTCAGAGAGAAGCTTGTTGAGGATTTTTGTGATGTAAGGATCGTATATAGCCCATGCAATTGATGAGGCCATAAAACCGAAACCGGTGAGTATGGTGAGTTTGACATTAAGCTTTTGCTTTTTTTGTTCTGCCATGTCAAAAGCTCCTTTCTTTTTCTAAGTACTACTGAATTTTCTCAGTCATACTATTATATCTTTTTCGATATAAAATTTCAACCGGTTGCACTAAATTCGTCATAGTGTACATTATAATCTTTAAGGAATTATGCAATAAAACTATAAGTTATTACAGTTTTGTTGACTACCTAAAATCTTTGTGATAAAATTTTAATAGATAGTGCAAACAGGAGGAACTGAAATGAAGAACGTTATCAGAGCAATTATGGTGCTGTTGCTTATTATGTCATTGTCCCTGAGCTGTTTTGCGGCGGTGGGTACTCAGGTAAACCCCAAGGAGCTTTTTGTGGCACCGAAAGCTGAGAGAGTTTTTTACGATATTCTTGACGGTGTTGTCAGCGGACTCGTAAAAGGCATAGCATCTCTTATGCCCACACCTGCCCCCTGGCGTGAAAGCGGAAGTCCCGACGGATTTATGGCGGGTACAAAAGAGTTTTTGTCTGAACCCTCACAAGATGCAGCATGGCATCTGGGTTATGATTCAAGAAGCATTCTGCCGGAAAATAAAGATGAGGTTATCGGCAAATATTATGTTGCAGGTACTATTGACGTGACAGGAAAATTGGCAACTGCAGTTGAAGATGACCTTAAAGTCAGAACTGTTGCCATAAGTGACGGTGTAGACAGAGAAACTGCAATTTTTTGCACGATAGATGCTTACGGTCTGGCTTTGAGCGATGTCAGAGAAATAAGACGCAGACTCGCTTCCTGGTCTAAGGAAAACAATATCAGCTCAATAACTGTCAGTGTCCTTCATCAGCACAGTGCCGTTGATACCTTCGGAATGAACGGCAACATATGGCAGATGGCTCTGCTTAATCCTTTATATACTGCATTCGGAGCTGAAACTTCTAACGGTAAGAACCCTGAGTTTATGGAAAGACTCTTTGAAAAATGCACAGAATCAATTAAGAGCGCAGAAAGCTCAATGACAAAGGGCTCCCTCTATTACGGCAATATCGATGCCACAAAATATATCGGCGACAAGAGACAGCCCTATATAAATGATCCTAATTTCAACAGATTGCGTTTCGTGCCTGTAAATGGCACAAGAGAAACCTGGATTGTCACATCTTCAATTCACTGTGTAGGCAACGGCGCTGCCGGTACGGTGGTGACGGGAGATTATCCCTATTATGCTGAAAAGGTTATAAATGATTACGGCGCAGATGTTATGTTTATTCTCGGTGCCGAAGAATGTAACAATCAGCAGAGAAATGAAAACTCCGTTACGGACTACAGAGCAGATGCTTCGAGAATCGAAGAAATGAAAGGCTACGGAGATTCAATCGGAAAGACTATTACCAATATTAATAATGATGAAGAAATTGCTCCTCTTCTCAATATAAGATACCGCGAAATATATCTGCCCGTAGATAATGCAATTTTACTTTTTGCCGCAAAGGCAGGAGCATTTGAAAATATTGTCAGAAAAATTGACGGCAAGTGGAATGTGCTGACCGAGATCGGATATATGGAAATCGGTGAAAATATGGCTTTTGCAATTGTTCCCGGTGAACTTGCTCCCGAGCTTGCTTACGGCGGTTGTCTGACAAAAGAGTTTTCCTGGTCTGGCAAAGATTGGGAGTACCCCTCAATGCAGGAAATTGCGGGTGAAAGAGACCTTTATGTTCTGGGTCTTGCCAACGATCAGATAGGATATATAGTGCCTGATAACGATTATATGTCTATGCTCCATTCCGACAGTAAAAGCATTGAGTTCGTTTCTCTCGGAAAGAACACCGCTTCAAGAATAATCGAAGAATTTGCATTGACAGTTTCATAAAAACATAGCTGCACGATATTTAACCGTGCAGCTTTTTTTGTGTTGTGATTTTTTCTCAGGGAGTGGCTGCAGTTGTGTCGCTTGCTTCACTGCCTATGGTGTCGTTTCCTGATGTATCAGACATATCTTCTCCGGCCGTATCGCTTGTCATCATATTATCAGTCATATCATTCATATCTTCTGAGAACGCTTCGTCAAGAGTTGTCATATCATCCATCATTGATGTCATTTCATCGCTGACAGAAGTAACAGTGTCATCCGTAGTGTCGTTACCGCAAGCGGCAAAGCACAGAATCACAACGGCCAATGCAATGATGATAATTATCGGAAGAAATTTTTTCATGTCAGAAGTCTCCTTTGGTTTATTATTGTATTTAATCTTATGCTTAGTATTGACCTGTTATTACGGATTATTCCTGAAGCAGATAAAACTTTTGGCTTTTGCAGTTGACTAAAAAGATCAATAGTGTTAAAATTGATTTATTAAAATCAAAGGAGAAAAATATATGAGTAAACTAAGTTCAAAGCCTCAGAATCCTCTGTGGCAGACGACCAAGTCTGAAAGAAGCAGTTATTATACTTACTTCTTCGGACAGAATATGATTTACGGTCTCGTTTCCGGTTATCTTGCAACATTCCTTCTGCTTATCGGCATCGATCCCGTTAAATCTGCAGCGGTAATGCTTATTGTTAAGGTGTGGGATGCTGTAAACGATGCTATTTTCGGCGTGATTTTTGACAAGGTCACATTCAAAAGCGGCAAGAAATATATTCCCTGGCTGAAGATAGCCTGCGCTCTGACGCCTGCATCAACTATTGCAATTTTTGTTATTCCCAATGCAGCAGAAGAAACAGTAAAACTCATCTGGTTCGCACTTGCATATATTATCTGGGATACAGCATACACAATCTGCGACGTGCCTGCATTCGGTATTATCACCTCAATGACAAGCAATGTTGAAGAGAGAAACACTATCCTTTCGCTCAAGGGCATCACAGGCGGTATCGGTTCGGCTCTGACAACAGTTCTTGTAACAGTTCTCATCAGCGAATTTATCGGTCTGAGTTATGCGTGGGTGTCAATCATCGTTGCAATTGTTGCTATGGCTACCATGTTCCCCGTCTGTTATAAATGCAGCGAAAGAAATAAGTCAATTGACGAAGAGCAGTTCACTGTGAGAAGAATGCTTAAATATGTTGTCAGCAACAAATATCTTCTCATTTATTATCTTGGTTATATTTTCTATTCAGGCGCTCAGACATACAACGCCCTGCATATGATTATGGCTTATTACATTTTCGAGAACTCACTGACATCTCTTATTACGGGTACCGTTGCGGCTCTGCCTCAGCTTGTTATGGCTCTGCTTGTGCCGAAAATCATCAGAAAGATGGACAAGACAAAGCTTTTCAAAATCTGCGTTGTTGCAACAATCGCTCTGTCGGTTCTCGTTGTACCCACAAGAAACAGCTTTATTCTTTTTGTTATCACTTATATGCTCAGAGCTATACCTCTCGGCATTATCGGTGTACTCGGCTTCACCTTTACACCTGACTGTGCTGAATACGGTCAGTATACAACAGGCACAGAAGCAAAGGGTATCACATTTGCAATCCAGACCTTTGCCGTTAAGCTTGCAGCGGCTATTTCAGGCTCAGCGGGTCTTGCACTTCTCGGCTTCTTCGGCTTCAAGACCTTTGAGGGCGTTGACAGCTTTGAAGGTCTTGCTGCAATCGATGCTATCAGTCAGCAGAGTGCCGAAGCACTTGACGGTCTTTGGTTCACATATAATGTTGTGCCCATTTTCGGTCTGGTTATCGCACTTGTTATCTGGCATTTCTATAAGCTTAACGACAAGGATGTTCAGATTATGGCAGACTGCAATGTCGGAAAAATCACAAAAGAAGAGGCTGAAAGTCAGCTTTCAAGAAAATATTGATAATTCAGTTGCTCATCTCTTGCGGGATGAGCAACTTCTTTAAAAAGAAAATGTTGACAAACCGTGAAAGATGTTCTATAATTAAAATATCAAAGTATCAGCAGATACATTTATTATCGAAACGGAGGATAAATCCTATGAAAAAAACATTAGCTTTAATTCTTGCAGTGCTTGTTGCTTTCTCAATGTTTTCAGTAGCAGCAGTTGCAGCAGACGATCTCGTATCAGTTCAGTTTGTTGACTATGACGGCAAGGAAATCAAAATTTCTCATGTTATTGTCGGCGAAGACATCAGCGCTTATGCTCCTAAAGAAGATCCCGCAAGAGAAAACACTGACAAAGTAAAATACACATTCGCAGGCTGGAAATCAAACAATCCTGATGACACTAAGGTTTATTCAAAATATCAGCTTCCTGCAGCTACAGAAGATGTTGTATACACTGCAACATACTCTGAAGAAAAAATCACAGCAGGTCAGAACCTTTTACAGTTCTTCCGTTCAATCTTTGAACGCATCAACCTTATTTTCCAGTATTTCGCAACAATCTTTAACTTCGACACAGAAGCTTAATTATCACACAAAAAAGGGACTGCTCAGCAGTCCCCTTTTTTAATAATTAAAAAAGTTAACAATTTTATCACCTGTAGTGCATTGACAAAGAGAGTCCTATACTATAAAATAAAACTATCTTGACAAAAGAGTTAATAAAATTAACACGGAGGTTCAAAGTTATGAAAAAACTTATTTCTCTTATTCTTGCTGTTGTTATGATTTTTTCAGTGACAGCTATGGCAGTTTCAGCAGCAGACGAAGCAACAAAGCCTGTTAAGGTAACATTTATTTATGATAAGGCTGATCTTAAAGGTATTCCCGTGCCCGCAACAGAGACAATCTATGTTGATTACGGTGAAAACTACACAAAAAAGGCTCCCAAGTCAACCTATATTGCAGCAGGTTGGAAATATGATATCGTAGGCTGGACAACAGATGACACCGGCGCTGCAGGTTATGTCTGGACAAACCTCCCCACAATTAATGAGGGTGACGGCATTAAAGAAATAACCTTCCATGCAGAAATGGGTGCAGAAGAAGTAACACCCGGCGGTGTAGTGGAAGATGCTGTAGAAGGTGTTGTAGACAATCTTTTCGGTGAAAGCACAATGGCTTTCATCAACTACATTATCGAACAGATTAAAGTCTGGTTCGGCAAGCTCCTTCTCTTATTCGGCTCAATGATGTAATCAGTAAACTCTATAAAGCTTCGGCAGGGTACACCTTGTCGGAGCTTTGTTTATTTTTATTTCACAAACATTACACTTAATAGTGTTTTTTTGATTGAAATTTCACAGTGTAAACATATACATTTTGTTTAATTTGCCGTTTTATCAGTGGCAATAATTAATTTTATTTTTTTATGTTGAAAAAAGGCCGATTTTTTGTTATAATTGTTGGCGTTAAAGACTTTTATTGGAGGTCAATGCATTTATGAAAAACTACAAGAAAATCGGCAAACGCATCTGGCAGGGTCCGCCTGCAGAAAAGAAGTTTGATATGAACGAAGAACCTCACGGACAGGTCTGGTATCTCGTATGGATTATATGGATAGGCACAACTCTCAGAAAGTGGATTCGCCGTGTTGATGTCAAAAAAACCAATATGAAGGGCGTCAAACCCCCATATGTTCTTATTTGTAACCATAACTCATTCTATGATTTCTATGTTATGAGTTCACTTATAAAGCCTCACAGAGGTCACTTCCCTGGTGCTGTTGACGATTTCATCGGCAGAGAGTGGGTTTCAAGAAGAATCGGTATCATTCCCACAAGAAAGTTTGCTCCCGACATCAGTCTTATCCGTATCGGCCGTAAAGTAATCAAAAAGGGTGAAATGTACGGTCTTTATGCAGAGGCTCGTTACTCTCTTTGCGGTATAACGGAGGTTATTCCCGAATCCGTAAGTCAGCTTATCAAATTCCTCGGTGTACCCGTTGTTACAATCAAGATGAAGGGTCACCATATTTATAATCCTTATTGGAATATGAAGTCCCATCGTTATCTTCTTAAGTCAGCTGCTGATATGACTCAGCTTCTTACAGCAGAGGATGTAAAGAAGTCAACTGCAGCTGAAATTCATCAGAAGATAGTTGACGCTCTTGAACATGACGACTGGAGATGGCAGAGCGAAAACAGAATCAAGCTCAAGCGCAAGAACCGTGCTGAAGGTCTTAACAATGTTCTTTATAAATGTCCTGCCTGCGGTTGTGAAACCAAGATGGGCTCAAAGGGCGCACAGATTTTCTGTGAAGAATGCGGTAAGAGCTGGACTCTTAACTATTACGGCGAGCTCGAGGCTGATAAGGGCGAAACCGAATTCAAATTCCCCTCAGACTGGTACAGATGGGAACGCGAAGAAGTTAAGAAGGAAGTTCTGGCAGGTACATATAAAACAGAATGTCACGTTAAGGTCAACGACCTTCCCAATGCCAAGGGCTTTATCTATATGGGTGAGGGCGATCTTGTTCACACTGAAGAAGGCTTCAAGCTTCACGGTGTACGCGAATATGACGGTGCAGATTTCTCAATGGAAATCCCCGCCCTTCAGCAGTATGCCTGCCATATAGAATATAAATACCGTTTCGGTTGGGATCGCGATTGCATCAACCTCAACACTATCGACGACACATGGTATATCTTCCCTGAAGACAAGGACATCAAGGTTACAAAGGTTGCTCTTGCAACAGAAGAAATTTACAATAAGCTTATGGAAGAAAAGAAAGCGAAATTCAGCAAGAAAGATGCTGATAAGGAATAATCTCAGACAGTATTCAGATAGCATGGAAAGGATAAACAATATGAGCACTATTGAACAGCTTAAAGAAATTTTCGTTGAGTATACCGGCAAAGAAGTTGAGGGATTCAGCGAAGATACAGTTTTCACTGTTGATATGGTAATGAATTCATTCGAAATTTTCGGCCTTATCTGTGAGGTTGAGGAGCACTTCGATATTGAAATTCCCGACAGAGAGCTTATGAAGCTTGTAACAGTCGGAGATCTTGTAAATTTCATCGACGAAAACAAATAATTTTAAATTAAGCAAGAGTGAAAGCTCTTGCTTTTTTTGTTATTATGTGGATAATAATATTTATGATTTCACAGAAACACAGAGGTGATAATTTTGAGACGACCACCCAGAGACCCCAACTTGAAAGTTCCCGTTTTCAAAAACATAGCCTATGCCTTAAAGCTCGTCTGGCAGAGTGATAAAAAGCTTCTTATCGGTTATCTCATAAACGGATTTTCTGCCAACATTTTTATGCTGTATATTCAGAATATTCTTTTTCTCAAGGTGCTTCTGGGTTTGCTTGACAGCGGCAGCACCTTTAAAAGCTATACGGCAACTCTTATAACATTCCTTATTTTGTCGGTGGCACTTATGGCGACATCCTGTTTCACAAGTTACATAATAAGCGTTGCCACAAAAAATGTTCTCAAGCAGCTTAATAACAGGATTTTCAACAAGGCAATTACCCTTGATGTTGAGTGCTATGAAAATCCGGAGTTTTATGATAAATATCAGAGAGCGACCAATGTTCTCGCATGGAGCTATTTTGATTTTGTCTGCTCCTGCGTTTCTAACATCGTCAGCGCTATAGTATCCCTTGCTCTTGTTATCGGTACTGTTGCCACTATCAACCCTGTTTACCTGCTTTTCCTGTTGCCTGTAGTTTTTGTTTTTGTTATAGAAACTTCAAAAAGCAAGCTTGTTTATAAGCGCGACCTTGAGATGACCACCAACAACCGAATCAAGGCGTATATACAAAGAACTGTCTTTCTGAAAGATTTTTCAAAGGATATGCGTACCTCAAATATTTTTGCGGTGCTCATGAGCAGATTTAAAGCTGCCATTGATTCAAATGTGGAAATACTCAGAAAATACGGCTGGAAGCTGTTCGTTTACAGCACAGTCAGCTCGCTTTTCAGCGAGTTTATTCCCATTATAGGTACATATGCTTATGCGGCCTATCAGTTTGTTTTTACAAAGGCCCTGACGGTCTCAGGCTTTTCAGTGGTGCTTTCCTCCATAAACGCCGTCAGAGAATCGACTATGAATATTGCAAGAAATTTCGATATGCTTGTGGGCTCAGCGCTGTATTTTCAGAATCTTCGTGAATTTTTTGAATATGAGCCTAAGATTGTTTCAGGTGACAAAATACCCGGAGAATTTGAAAGTCTCGAGTTTAAAAATGTGTCTTTCAGGTACCCTGCCGCAGAAAGATATGCTCTGCAGGATATCTCCTTCAGAATTGATAAGGCAGAAACCCTTGCTCTTGTTGGCGTAAACGGTGCAGGCAAATCTACTCTCGTTAAACTTCTGCTTCGTTTTTATGATGTTACAGATGGTGAAATTCTTTATAACGGAATCAATATCAAGGAATATGATCTGAATAAATACAGAAACATTTTCGGTGCGGTATTTCAGGATTATAAAAACTTTGCTATATCTGTTTATGAAAATGTCATCTGTCACGAATGTAGCGACGAAGAAAAAGAAACGGCCGAAGCAGCCCTCAGAAGAAGCGGCATATGGGAGAAAATTTCAACTCTTCCCAAGGGCGCGGATACAGTGCTTACCCGCGAATTTGATAAAAACGGTGCAGGACTTTCAGGCGGTGAAAATCAGAAGGTTTCAGCCGCGAGACTTTTTGCAAAGGATTTCCAGTTTGCAGTTCTTGATGAGCCCTCATCGGCTCTCGACCCCATAGCCGAATATAAGATGTATGAAAATCTTATTAAGGTTACTCAAAATAAAACAGTTATGTATATTTCACACCGCCTTTCAAGTGCAGTGCTTTCTGACAGGATTATAGTTATAGGTAACGGCAGGGTACTTGAACAGGGCTCACACCAAGAACTTATGGCAAAAGGCGGAAAATATAATGAGATGTTCACCTTGCAGGCCTCAAGCTATAACAGAGAAAAGGAGGCTGACGGTAATGAATAAGACAAAAGACAAGATGAATCATTCCACCTTTTCGAATATTTTTTATTTCATAGGTCTGTTGTTCAGGATTTCTCCGACATTGGTTTTGGGCGAGTTTGTTATGGGTGTACTGACCACTCTGCCCACAAGACTCATAAGTGTAGTGGGCCTTAAATATATAATTGATGTTGTGGAGGAAGGAGAAAATTTGGGGCGCATTTTTTATGCGGTGGCACTTATAGCTGCAATCCTCATCGGAAGCAAGGTATTTGCCTGGATTTTTCAGGAATTTTTCTGGAATATGGCGAGGGAAAAGGTCTATTACGGACTTAACAAGATTCTCTATGAAAAGGCAAAACAGCTTGATCTGGAATCTTATGATGACCCTGAATTCTATAACAGCTTTATTCTCACCATCGAATCGTCGTCAGATAACATAACAAATCTTTTAGGTCTTGTGAGAAACTATGTGGGCAACATAATTTCCTTTGTTACCATAGCCGGTGTTATGCTGACTATCGACCCTGTCTGTCTTGCAATTATTCTTGCTTTCATAGGCGTATTTCTGCCGCTGAGCAGAAAGAGAGGCAATCTGCAGATGGCAAGACGCAGAGACAACACAGAATATCACAGACGAAGCGACTATTTTCAGAGAATATTTTATTTGCAGGATTATGCAAAAGAAGTCAGGATGAATGATATACATCCTTTGCTTATAGACAGATATAACGATGCGGCAGACGATGTTATTGCTAATCAGAGAAAATATCATAAAAAGATTTCTGCGTTGGCTTTCCTTCAGGATGCAGGTATTCAGGACCTCGGATTTATGTTTGCATTGCCTCTTTATCTCGGTTATTGTGTCCTCGTGAAAGAAACTCTCGGTGCAGGTGACTTTGTTGCGGCGTTTAACGGTGCATATTCCATTGCGGCATCTATAAACTTCCTTACTGTATGGGCTGTAGCGATTTTCTCGGAAAGAGGAAAGATGATTGAAAAGTACCGTGAATTTTTAAAGATGGATTTCAGAATCAAAGACGGCAAGAAAAAAGCCGGGTGCGGTGCGCCTGAGGAAATCAAAATCGAGAATATGTCGTTTACATATCCCGGCAATGATAAACCCACCCTCAAAAACATAAATCTGACAATCAGACCATATGAAAAAATTGCCCTCGTAGGTTATAACGGTGCCGGCAAAACAACGCTCACAAATCTTTTGTTGCGTCTTTATGATGTAACTGACGGCAGTATAAAAATAGGCGGAGAAGATGTAAGAGATGTAACGGTGGAATCTCATAGAGACAGATTTTCAGCTGTGTTCCAGGATTTTCAGCTTTTTGCCTGCAGTGCAGGTGAGAATGTTGCTCTCAGCGATAAGTTTGACGAAAATAAAGTCAAAGAAGCTTTAGGTCAGAGCGGATTTAACAAAGAGCTGAAAAAAGGTGTATTCACAGAGCTTCTGCGTGAGTTTGACGATGAGGGCAGAATGCTTTCGGGCGGTGAAAGTCAGAAGGTGGCAATTGCAAGAGCCTTCTATAAAAATTGCCCTTATATAATTCTTGACGAGCCATCGGCAAACCTTGACCCCATTGCGGAATATAATCTCAATCAGGCAATGATAGAGGCTGCAGATAATAAGACGGTTATCTTTATTTCACACAGACTTTCCACCACTGTCAATGCAGACAGAATCTATGTAATGGAAAACGGTGAAATTATAGAAAGCGGCAACCACGAAGAACTGATGAAACTTGACGGTACATATGCATATATGTTTAATCTGCAGGCTGAGAAATACAAAAACAAATAAAAAAACAGGCGGTGAAAATTATTTTCACCGCCATTTATGTTATAAGCTGTTTATCATGCTCAGATGTTCCACATAGAAAGGTTTGACATCGTTGATTTTTGTCATACCGCCCTGAAGGCACATATGGTCGCCTCTGATAATGGGCATTGTCTGCCAGATGCCTTTTTCGACTTTGACTGCATCGAAGATTTTGTTTGGAGCAGATGAGGGAGCGAGTGCCGAAACGGTGTTGACAAGTCCGTCGTTTTCAAGCCAGGTTTCATCAATTACAAAGCCGCCTTTTGTAACACCTGTGTATCTTCCGAGACCCTCTGATGATGAGGCGTATATGCTTTCCATGATTTTTCTGTCGGGAGAGTATGTGCCGTCATCATTTTTGTCTGTAGCTGTGCAGGCAAATGAGAAATAATAAGTGTTATCGTGAGTGTGGATTGTCTTATTTAACTTAAGTGCATTGTCGATATACATATCGTATGCGGCATAGTCGCTGTCGATTCTGCCGTCTTTTTCACCGCCTGTAAACTGACTCATAAGCTTATCACTAATACCCGAGAAAGCTGATTTAATTGGGTTTTCTTTGGCTGCCTTAGGCTCAGGAGCAGGCTCTGAATTTTCTCCGACACTGTAAGCTGATGTGCCGTTGTGAGGCGCTGCAAGAGAAGTGATAGAATAAATCCAGTCGCCTTTGCCGCCTTTGAAATAGTCGGAAAGCTCATTTGCGGGAGTTGCTGATATTTCTTCGGCTGAGCCTTTTTCCATAATGCTTGCAAAGAGTCTTACTGTTGCACCGCCGAATGAGTGGCCGAGGAGATTGATTTTATCTTCTTTGCTGAATTTTTCAATAAGGGCTTTGCCTGTGAAATCTTCACCGTATCTTTCGTGATTGCATCTTTCACTGTGAGCTTTGCCGTAATCGACTCTTGTGCCCGCAAGCTGAGCATAAAGTTCGCAAGCTCTGTCCCATGCACTGTTTGTCGGTGCAACGGAAGCTGCATAAGCATTGAAGCCCTTGTCGCCGAGATATTCCATAAGCTCACCGCCGAACATACCCCAATAAGGCATAAGATTATAGATGTCGTCATAACTGCCCCAGCCTGAAAGACCGTGAACGAAAATATAGGGATAGTTGGTATTCCAGTTTGTGCTGTCTGCTTTGAGGCAATCGATGTTTATGCCAAAAAGCATTGGAATGGAAATAACTGTTGCGATAATTTTGTAGATAATGTGATGAATAATTGCTGCCATTGTGTTTTCTCCTTTTGTCTTGATATAGATATATAATATCACAATTCTCTTGACGGGGCAATAAAATATATTATTTTTAATATGCGGAATTTTGAGGAGGAGGGGCTGACGGAAAATCGCTTCGCGATTTTCAGGGGACGCCTCCGGCGTCCCCTTGCCGTACACGGCGCGTCAGCCCCCGACCCTTGCCGTCAGCAGAAATTAAAAAAATCGGCACTTCCAAAGAAGTGCCGATAAAAATGTTTTTATTTCATCATTCTTCTGATTACAGCTTCGCAGTCTGCTTTGTCCATAATCTTGGGAACGGGATAAAGAGGATTACCCTCTTTGAGAGCTCTTTCAACGATAATGGGAATATCCTTTTCCTGAACCATATCAAATCCGTCGGGGATATTCATATTCTTGTTGAGAGTCTTGATAGCCTCGATAAATGCTTCAGCCTTTTCCTTGTCTGTGCCGTCAGTCTTAACGCCTGCAATAACAGCAAGTTTTGCAAGACGCTTGTGAGCTGTTTCGCCGAAGTACTCAAGAACATAGGGAAGAATAATAGCATTTGCAAGACCGTGAGGTACGCCGTACTGACCGCCAAGGTTGTGAGCGATTGCATGAACATAACCTACATAAGCTCTTGTGAAAGCCTGACCTGCATAGAATGAAGCCTTGAGCATCTGTTCTCTTGCTTCGATATCCTTGCCGTTGGTGTAAGCCTTTTCGATGTTTTCGAAAATCATCTTTGTAGCCTTTTCAGCATATTCTTCTGTTGACTTAACATTACTCTTACCGATATAAGCTTCAACTGCATGAGTGAGAGCATCCATACCTGTTGTTGAGGTAATGTGAGGAGGAAGACCTACTGTAAGCTCGGGGTCAAGAACTGCAAAACGGGGTTTGAGTCTGATATCGTTGATAGCGTTCTTCTCGTGAGTTGCTGTGTCTGTTACAACAGCTGCGAGAGTTGTTTCTGAGCCGGTACCTGCTGTGGTGGGTACTGCAAAGAAGGGAGGAAGCTTGTGATGAAGCTTGAGAACGCCTCTCATCTTTCTTACGGAAATTTTGGGGTTGGTAACACGTGCTGCTGCAGCTTTTGCACAGTCCATAGGTGAGCCACCGCCGAAAGCGATAACACCCTGGCAGTTGTTGTCAACATAGAGAGCGCGTGCATCTTCAATGTTTTCAATTGAGGGGTTGGGCTGTGTGCCGTCGTATACAACGTATTCAACACCTGCTTTGTCGAGCTCTTCGAAAAGTGAATCGAGAAGGTGGATGCCCATAAGGCCCTTATCTGTTACAACAAGAACTTTATTGAGACCCTTGCTCTTGATAAATTCGGGGAGCTTTCTGATAGCGCCGGGGCCCTCAAGAAGAGTGGGTTCAGACCAGTCAAAGACACACATTGCAACTCTGAAGGTCTGCTGATAAACTCTGTAAAAAGCTTTTTTAACTTGCCACATGACAGTTCATCCTTTCAAATATAAATTAGTAACTTTAATTTTACTATTTTTTTCTGTTGATTTCAAGACTTAAAAGAAAAGTTTTAATGTAATAGTATATATTTTGGCAAAAAGAGGCAAATTTTTCTGAATATTTCATTGCTGCGAAGATAAAACTATAACAGGACGCATATAATGTGTCTCAAAGGAGAAAGATGATGTCACAGAACAACAATGAAAAGCAATCCCGCAGAGAGAGCACAAACACTTATGTAGTTAACCCTCAGAAGTCTGCCGATCCTCCTCAGCCTCAGGGTAAAAATCGCAGCTGCGAAAGAAACAAGCAAAATAACAATATGAAATAACTCTCTCTGAAATTAAGGTTGCAGTTTTTGTAACCTTAATTTTTTGTTACAAATGGGTGTTTCAATTGACTTGATAGATATACCTATGGTATACTTAAAAAAATAAGATTGATATTTAATTTATATTTTCTACACAGATTATTAATTCTTTTCATTTATTATGATATGCCCTACTCAGATATACCGTAATCGGAGGACGAAGTGAAAGACTTAAATAAATATATTAATGCCGTAATGGCTTTTCTTGATAATATAGCTGAAAAAATCAGCAACATAGGTTTTCTGAACATTAATCCCGGCAAAAAGACTCTTGCTATAGTCTTTGCCGCCGTTATTGTGGCTATTGCAACGGTTTCCGGAGCTTTTGTTATAGGCGAAGTCCTTGAGGATGAGCCTGTGACAGAAGAGGGTGTTACAGAAACAATCGAACCTGAGATGACTTTTGCAAGTGCTACGCAGGACTTAGACTGTAATTTTCTGCTTGCCTTGACTTATGATGAAAAAATAGAGCTTCTCGGGGTTTTGCGTGTGGACTCTGCCGAAAAAACAATGAAGATATCATTCCTTTCGGGCGATACATACTGCAGTTTCAGCAAACTCAAGGGTACAATGAACCAGCACTATAAAAAAGGCGGCATCACCGAGCTCGTATGGGCTGTGGGAGAGTATGCGGGAATCAGCATAGAAAGATATCTTATTGCTGACGAAAACAGCTTTATTGCTATGCTTGAGCATATAGGTGAAATGACTGTCAATCTTGAACATGAGGTTATTTGCGGTCAGGATGCGGCAAGCTTTATTATTGAGGCGGGACAGCAGACTCTTATTCCGAATATGATGGCAAAGTATTTCTATTATATTTGCGATGGATTTGATAAATACAGTGAAGAAATAACAGATGTTATGGCGCTTTATGCAAAGTCTCTTTTTTGTCAGGATGAAGCAACTGCAGCAAGTAATGTCGATTATATGATAGGTTGCATAGAGACTGATATTTCAGCTCTGGATTTCAGCAACTATAAGTCGGAATTCTTATCTCTGGCAACACCTGAAGTCCTTGACAATATAACGATAGAAGATGATTTGGCATCTTTCAGATAAAGCATTATATCAATTTAGAAAAATCGGTGTCCTCAGGGTGCCGATTTTCGTGCTTTTATCCGTTAAAGTGCACTAAAAATACCGTAGTTTTCCGTTATATATAACATAGTTTACTATTTTTGCTTATTACTATTGAATTTCTTGCAATTTTAGTATAAAATAACCATATAATCAAGATAATTATATCTTTTATATAGATATTTTTGGAGGTTTTGTATGAATTATAATCTTACAAAGAAACAAGCAAAAGAGCTGATTTCAGGCAAGCTCTCACATTATTTCGGTGTTTCTGCAAATGAAGCAACCGATGAACAGTATTACAAGGCTGTGGCTCTCATTGTCAGAGAGCTTATGCACGAAGGTCTTCGCGAGTTCAGAGGCGAAGCAGAAAATGTCAACTCAAAGAAAATTTATTACCTGAGCATGGAATTCCTTATGGGACGTTCTCTCAAAAACAACCTTTATAACCTTAATCTTACAAAGGTTTTCGGTGATGCCCTCAAGGATTTTGGCATTAAGCTTGATAAGCTCTATGAGTGTGAGCCCGATGCAGGTCTCGGTAACGGCGGTCTCGGCAGACTTGCAGCCTGTTATCTGGACGGTCTTGCAACTCAGGGCTATTACGGTATGGGCTACAGCATTCTTTATGAGTGCGGCATCTTTAAGCAGAAGCTTATTGACGGTTGGCAGACTGAGCTTCCCGACTTCTGGCTGCCCGGCGGTGAAGTATGGCTTGCACCCAGAGAAAAAGATACCTTCACAGTTCGTTTCGGCGGTGAGGTTATTGACAACTGGGACAATCACTATCACAGCGTAGAATACAGAAACACCAACGATATTATGGCTGTGCCTTATGATATGTTTGTCAGCGGTAAAGACGGCAGAGGCATTTCAGTTCTTCGTCTCTGGAAGAGTAAGGCTCCCTCACTTGATATGAGACTCTTTGACCAGGGTCAGTATATGAAGGCAGTTGAACAGCAGGCAATGGCTGAAGTTATCAGTAAGGTGCTTTATCCTGCAGACAACCACTATGAGGGCAAGAGCCTTCGTCTCAAGCAGCAGTACTTCCTCGTTTCTGCTTCAATTCAGGATATCGTCAGCAGACATCTTCGTCATTTCGGCAGTGTTGATAATCTCGCTGAAAAGAACGCTATCCATATCAACGATACACACCCCACTCTTTCAATTCCCGAGCTTATGAGAATTCTTCTTGACGAGTGCGGTTACGGCTGGGATGAGGCATGGAGCATTGTCACAAAGACCACAGCTTATACCAACCACACAGTTATGAAAGAAGCTCTTGAGTGCTGGAGCGAGGACCTTGTAAGATCACTTCTTCCCAGAATTTATCAGATTATCAAGGAAATCGACAACAGATACCGTGCATACATCTGGAACACAACCTTCGATGCAGGCAAGGTTGAAGAAATGGCTATCATTTCAGGCGGCGTTGTGAAGATGGCAAACCTTTGTGTTGCTACATGTCACAGTGTCAACGGCGTATCAGCTCTTCACTCACAGATTCTCAAGGATACAATCTTCAATTCTTACTATAATCTTACTCCCGACAAGTTTAAGAATGTAACAAACGGCATTGCTCACAGACGTTGGCTCTGTCAGGCTAACCCCGAGCTTACAGCATATGTCACAGAGCTTATCGGTGACGGCTTCATCTATAATGCAGACGAGCTCGAAAAGCTCAAGAAGTTTGCTAAGGATAAGAAGGTCCTTGCTAAAATTGAAAAGATCAAGACAAACAACAAGAAGGAATTCGCTAAGTACGTTAAAGAAAAGACAGGCGTTGAGCTTGATCCCACATCAATTTTTGACGTACAGGTAAAGAGACTTCACGAATACAAGCGTCAGAATCTCAATGCTCTTCAGATTGTTGCAAGATATCTTGAAATCAAAGAAAATCCCGACGGTGACTTTGTGCCTCACACATATATCTTCGGTGCCAAGGCTGCTTCAGGTTACTTTATGGCCAAGAAGATTATCTCATTTATCTGCGCTCTTGCTGACCTTATCAACAACGACCCGGATATGAGAGGCAGACTCAAGGTTGTATATCTCGAAGATTACAATGTAACAATGGCTGAAAAGCTTATGCCCGCAGCTGATATTTCAGAGCAGATTTCTCTTGCAGGCACAGAGGCTTCAGGTACCGGTAACATGAAGCTTATGATCAACGGTGCACTCACTCTCGGTACACTTGACGGTGCTAACGTGGAAATCCACGAGTCAGTAACAGAAGAGAATATGTTCCTCTTCGGTATGACTACTCCCGAGGTTGAAGATCTTAAGAGAAGAGGCTATGTTCCCTCAAATTATCTCAGCGGCAACGCAGAGCTCAGAAAGGTTATCAATTTCATTCAGGGCGGCATCAACGGCAAGCAGTTCCCCGAAATTGCAAACATCGTTAACCACGACCCCTATATGGTGCTTGCTGACTTTGCTGATTACAGAGCAACTCAGAAGAAGATTGACGAAGTATGGAAAGACAGAGAAAAGTGGAACAGAATGTCACTTCTCAACACAGCAGGTGCAGGCCGCTTTGCTACTGACCGTGCTATCAATGACTATGCAAGAGACATCTGGAACACAAAGCCTGTAAGATAAAATGTATAAGTTAGCTATATTTGACCTAGACGGCACATTACTTGATACTCTCGGCGATCTTCACGCATCAGTGAATTTCGCCCTGAGAAAGTTCAGATTCCCCGAAAGAACCATCGATGAAGTGCGCGCTTTCATCGGCAACGGTGTTGTTAAACTTATGGAGCGCTCCACTCCCGACGGTATCGACAGTGAAACTCAGCTCAGATGCCTTGATGCTTTCAGAAAGCACTATCTTCAGCATATGTCTGATACCACAGCTCCATATGAGGGCACGGCTGAGCTTCTGAAAAATCTCAGAGGCGAAGGCATAAAAATTGCAGTGGTGTCAAACAAGCTTCACCCTGCAGTTGAAGATTTATGCGAAAGCTACTTCCCCGGCCTTATTGATAAAGCTGTAGGCGTTTCTGTGGAAGAAGAACGCAAGCCGTCACCCATAAATGTTCTTAAAACTGCAGAGCATTTCGGAGCCGACCTGAAAGATTGCATTTATATAGGTGACAGTGAGGTTGATGTGCAGACTGCACACAATGCAGAGATTAAGTGCATCGGCATAACCTGGGGTTTTCGCACAAAAGACGAGCTGCTTAAAGCAGGCGCTGATATTGTTGCGGACACTGCCGAAGAGGTAAAAGAGATTATATTAAAATAACAAAAACGGAGCTGTTTGTCAGCTCCGTAATTTTTTTATAAGGATTATTCGTTTTCTGATTTAGTGAATCTATATACAATAGGTGCGATGATAACAGGTATAAGCAAAACGGCAATGATAAGTATGAACACTATATTTTCAAGCTTATAGGCTGACACATCCATACTCAGGGCAATATTTTCAATTGGTGTTTTCAACAAGTCGCATATCTCGTCGTAGAGATATGTAGAAAGAGAAGATATGGGCATACATAAAAACATAGGCACAACAATAAACGGACCGGGGATGAGAGCTAACGGATAAGCGGCAAAGGGCAACAGCAAGGTTATATAGATTGCTTTGAATGCTTTTGTCATATTATTTTTCTTGGTGTAATGAGCCACAAAGACAGCTAAAGCAATGAAAATTAAAGGTGCCACGAAACCGTAAAACGGAATACCTGAGCCGATGCGGCCGATGTCACCTCCGACAATTACTCCCGTGCCGTAGATGTTCATTATATAAAGGGCAACAGTAACGAGTACACCTATAAATGCAATATCGCTTTCTTTTAGGGTCAGGGTAAGTTTCTTCATATAAATCAACTCCTTTGTAATTCTATTTTCTCCCTGCAAGTTAAAAGTAGCTTAAAATATCATAAAAATCAAGCAACAATCTGTTGCGTCGGCATTTTGAAATAAAAAAATCACCGATATGTTTTGCATACCGGTGAAAATATGTCGTTTTTATCAGCGCTCGCCGCGGGGCATTACTTTTTGCTGTCGCGCAAAAAGTAATCAAAAACGCGCTGTTATTTTTTTAATCAGGGAAGCACAAAACCGCACTTCTTCATTACTTTGCTGAGAGTTCTGTCTGCAACTCTTGATGCTGTTGCCGCACCCTTTGCTGCAACCTCCTTGAGATATGCCTGATCTTTCATATACATCTCATATCTCTCGCGCACAGGACGAAGCTCTTCAACAACAGCCTCGCCGACTGCATTCTTAAAGTCGCCGTAACCCTTGCCTGCAAATTCTCTTTCAATCTGTTCATATGAAAGATTTGTGCAGCAGGAGTAAATGCCCATAAGATTGTTTACGCCGTCTTTGCCGTCGCCGTAATATACACCGCCCTCTGAGTCTGTAACCGCACTTCTGATTTTTTTCATAATAGTTTCAGGTGTATCAAATACACTTACATAGCTCTTGGGGTTGGGGTCAGACTTGCTCATCTTCTTAGTGGGATCCTGAAGTGACATAACTCTTGCACCGCTCTTGCCGATATATGGGTCGGGGATAGTGAAGGTCTTGCCGTAGATGCCGTTGAAACGGTTGGCAATGTCTCTTGCGATTTCGAGATGCTGTTTCTGGTCAGCACCGACGGGTACTAAGTCAGCCTGATAAAGCAGAATGTCAGCAGCCATAAGCACGGGGTATGAGAAAAGACCCACATTGATATTGTCTGCGTGTGACTGAGACTTGTCTTTGAACTGAGTCATTCTTGCCATTTCGCCGAACTGTGTATAGCAGTTGAGAATCCATGCAAGCTGAGCGTGAGCAGGAACCTGGCTCTGAATGAATACAATATTTTTTTCGGGGTCAAGACCGATAGCAAGAAGAAGTGCAAAAACTTCCATAATCTGCTTTCTGAGCTTCTGAGGGTCCTGACGGACTGTTATAGCATGTAAATCTGCAACAGCAAAAGCACTGTCAAACTCGTCGCTGAGAAGCTTCCAGTTTTTGAGGGCGCCCAGGTAGTTGCCGAGAGTCGGTATGCCTGAGGGCTGAATGCAGGAAAGTATTTTCTTTTTCTTTTCGGGCTGAGCAGTCTTAGCAGTGATGATTTTTTCTTCCATTTCAAATCTTCCTTTCAAATAAAAACACCTGCTCCCAAAAGGAACAGGTTATCTGTTTGCCACCTTATTGGTCTCACGTACTTCATACGCTCTCATCATAACGGTTAGAGTTTCCGTTGACGCCTACTGTAATTTCGGGTCACCCTCATGAGCCCATTCACAAAAATTTCCACTGTCGCTTTTCACCAACTGCGACTCTCTGCAAGCTTTCATTAATGCTACTATTCTCAATCATCGGTTTGAATAATATAGTGATATTATATGCAAAATCTGATTGTTTGTCAAGGTCTTGCATAATCAAACACAAAAAAATCAGGGCACAGTGACCCCAACATATCCATAATATCAAATCTTATAGGCGAAGTCAATAGATTTTCGTCAATTTATATAGTTTCTGCGATGTGCATAAAGAAATTAAGTTAACTTTGTACAAAAAGAATATTGAAATCAGTGAAAAATTATGTTATATTATAGACACAGAAAGGGAAAGGTGATACCAATGTACAGGTAACAACCAAAAGCTCTTTAATATAAGTCAATCAGGCAAAACAAAAAAATAAAATGAAAGGCAACCTGAACTTATAAAAGAGTGAAAACCAAGACCTTCTTAAAAACGAAGTCTGATATTGAAGAAATAGATAAAAATAGTTAAAAGCAGAAGATATCAGATAAAATTAAAAAGAAGGCAATTCTGTAGAAAGAGAGGATAACAAAAGATGTTAGATATCAAGAATAGTCAGAAATAACCCCCTGACCATAAAAGATGTGTAAAGAAACATCGGTCCGGGGGTTATTTCTTTAGGTAAGAAGTAATAGTGAATAAGTAAGAGGTGAGTCGCGTTGGCGACTTTTATTTTTTTATCCGAATATAACAAAACCGCCACTCCCTTGACGGAATGACGGTGAATTATTAATACATAAGATAACCTGCGAGATAAGAAAGTCCCGTCTCTGCAAGATAGGCAATTAAAACAGCAATCATTGAAGCTCCGCCGTTTTTTGCAAAATAGGCGATTTTCTCTCTGACAGTGGCAAAGTTTGTTGAAATGCCGATGCTCTTGAGCACATATTTTTTATAAAGACCGTTGCCGATGAAACCGCTGATGATGCGCATAAGAAAGGTTATTCCCATAACGATTAGAGCAGGGGTCATAAGGCTTTGCAGCTGCAGGAAGCTTTCATTGAGCATCTCTTCAGTCATAGTTTCAAGGTTTGTCATAAATGACTCATAAAATGTCAGAAGTTTATTCAGTGACGGAGCAGTCACAATGCTGACACAAAGCTGAACGGTGAGCATTATAATGCCGGGCTTATAAAGTCTGCGATAAAAGAACCAATAGGGCGAGAAGAAAAATGCTGCCCAGTTAAATCCGACACTTCCTTTGGTTTCACTGCGTTTGAATTTATCTATATATACCTGCGCATTGTTTCTGATGAATGAACCCATAGTGTTTGTTCTCACACCGCAGGTATAATCATCGGTGGGGTAGGGCCCTCTGAATATATTGGCGTCATTGGTGAAATCAATCTGTTCGCTTTGTCCGGCTTCTGATTCAGGCTCTTGCGAAGGTGCATTTTCAAAGCCTTCTCCGTCGCCCACCTTAAAAGGCGCCTCATAAAAAGGAATCTCATTGTTGCTCTGCGGAGCGGTGTTGCTGTTTTCCTGCTGTTTAAGATTTTCAACAACATTTATGCCAAACATGGTGAATTTCATTCCGCAGTTACGGCATACCTCACTGCCTGCAGGGTTGCTGTGCTGACAGTTGGGGCAAGTCAGCTCATCGCCTTTTTTCTCCTGATTTACAAGAGTTGAGGTTTCGGCTGAGGTGTTTTCGCTTACGGTACCTTGCCATGCAAAATCAGTGCCGTGAAGATGTGAGTTAACACATTCACCGGCTTTATCGTAGCAATGACGGTGCTGAGGTGTGGCACACTCGGGACAAACAACAATATCTTCATTATCGAGAAGAGGCTCTTTGCAACCGTCACAAATATTTCCTGAATATCTCATAGTGTCTCCTTATGAATATATAATATTAGTATTGTATAACCTTTTATTTAAAAAATCAATCTTTTTGCTATTAAAATTTATCACGGTTAGTTTAAACGATGTTTAGAAAAAACTTTTAGGTATTCTTAAACTTATCATTGTATACTGAATGCGGAAAAGGAGGTAAGCTTTCCATGAAAAAAGAAAAGACTGTTTTGGTATGTATCACACCTCAGGAGTCTTCGAAACAGCTTGTTAAATCAGGCAAAGCCCTCGCAGAAAAGCACGGGGCGAATTTAGAAGTGGTATCAGTGCTGCCTTTGTGCCGTGATTGTGATCAGTTTGGGATTGAGCCCGATGCAATCGAAAATTTATATCAGATTGCCAGAAATGAAAACGGCGAAATGGCTGTTTATTTCAGCGATGATCCGATCCTGACGGTGTCGGCACACATTGCAAAAAGAAAGCCGATGACTCTGGTGGTCGGTTTTCCGGGAGAAAAAAGTAACAATTTCATTTCTGCCATTCACCTGCTCTTGCCTGAGATACCTATAAGTATGGTGGATAGCGGGGGTACTGTTTATAATATTTTGCCCTATGAGGCTATGCAGAGCACAAGATAAACATAACAGGGAAGATGAACAGAGAGGTTCGTCTTCCTTTTTAATTGTGACGGAAAAATTAATAACTGATACACAATTTGACGATAGTGTTATGCCTTGGTAAATTTACGAATTGTTCATGCTATATTTTACCTCTTGCTATTGACAAAAACCTTAAAAATGTAGTATTTTATTAATAGCGACTTTCTTTGTGTCGTGTTGTTTTTATTAAATGATATAATATATTTATAAAGGTTAAAAGGAGTGTACACTATGAAAAAAGAAGTGAAAGCAATTATTGCTGTCGTGCTTGCAGTGTGGTTCTTTGTAATGGGCTTTGAACTTGGTGCATATAAAGAAAGAAAAGCTCAGAGTGAAATCAACACAGTTAATCCCGTAACAACAGTTCCCACACAGCCAACGGAACCCACATTGCCTCAGGCAACAGAGCCTTCAACAAATCCTCAGCCTGATGTTACAGAGCCTACATTACCCGGTGACGATAACACAACCGATAATGCAGCAACAGAGCCTACAGCTAAAGATCCTCTCGCTCTCTCAAAGCAGGAAATCATTGCTGAGGTCAACAAGTATGTCAATCAGGTCAAGAAAGAGCAGAATATGAGTGCTGCTGCAACAAGTGTTGTTAATATTGAAGTTACAGATTGCACTGCTCAGGGATTCGTAAGCACCCTTAACAACATCATCAACGGCATAACTGAAAAATTCGGCGGTGAAGAAGCTTATACTTTTGTTAACGGCCAGGCTAAAGATGCTGACGGAAACAATGTTACACCCTGGGATGTAATTCCTCCCACACACAAAGATTTCTCAGCTCTTGATGCAGGTGTAGCTTCAGCTAAAGTTGAAAAGGTCGGTGCAAACACCGTTTATACAATCACTATGGTTGTTGAAGACACAACAATGGCAAACCCTGTTCCCGCTTACAACTCAACTGTTATCGGTTATCTTGATCTTGCAGGTATCGATCTTCCCATTACTCTTACAAAGGCTGATATGCATTATCCCGGTTCGACTGTGTCAATCACTGTCAATGAAGACGGCAAGGTAGTTGAAATTGTGAACAAGCTTCCTATGGAAGGTACAGGTGCAACAAAGTTCCTCGGCAAAGAAGTCTTTGCTTCATTTGCAGGTGCACTTGATGAAAAGTGGACATTCACTTATTAATTTAACAAAATTAAAAGCAGGCGAAATGTCGCCTGCTTTTTTTATGGCATTAGTTATTTTTTAGGAGTAAAAGAGTTTATATCCGGGTCAATGGGAATAATGAGACGTTTTATAAGCACATAGCAAAGAGCTTTTAATGAAGCTTTGCTCATTTTATCCTGATGGTCGAGCCAATACCGTACCACATCATAAAAACCGCCGGAAAGATATATGTAGAAAAATTCATAGCTGACTTTAGCTCTGTCTCCGTTGAAATCCTTAAAGAATTTATAGTTGAATTCACTGAACATTTTACTCATACGCTCTGTGAAGGATGTGGAAAAGGATTTATCCATAAGCATAAGTACCGTATCGCGCCTTGCTTCGAAAAGATCGATGAATTTGTCGATTGTTGCATAAACAACCCTGGGGAAGCCAAGGTTTTCAATATCTTCAAGGATATCGGCAACCTCTGAGATGACGTTGTTTTCAATATCTGTTATCAGGTCGTTGATATCTTTATAGTGAAAATAGAATGCGTTTCTGCTGAGCTGGGCAACTTCGCAAAGTTCTTTAACGGTGATTTTATTGAGTTGATGGTCTTTTGCAAGAAGAGCCAGACTGCTTTCAAAAGCTTTTTTTGTCTTTTTGACACAACTGTATTCTTTAGCCATAATATCCTCCCTGTTAATTATACTATATTTATATTAACACATCCGGATGTCACTGTCAATTTCATAAAAAAATAAAACCGCTTCTGAAGAAACGGCTTTTTCTGGAGCTGGAAACGTGACTCGAACACGCGACCTGCGCATTACGAATGCGCTGCTCTACCAACTGAGCTATTCCAGCGAATGTAAATATCATTATACTCAAATTGATTTCTATAATCAAGACTTTTAAAAAATTTATTTTCAAAGAAAGATTGTGCAAGGGGGGCTCCGTGAAAACGCGCAGCGCTTTGTGTCGGTGCTTTGCACCGACGCGCCGCATACGGCGACGGAGCCCCCCGTTCCCGCCGCAAACTTGACGGCAGGGCAGGATGATGTTATAATTATTGTATAATAATTTTCCGGGAGAACAACTATGGCAAGAGCATCGGTAAAAGAAAATAAAAATCCTTATCAGACAACAAGAGAAGAGCTGGGACTTACGCGTGAAAAAGCGAGCGAACTGCTTGTAAGTCTGCCTGCAGAGAGAATAGAAAAAATTGAAAACGAAAGAATAGTGCCTCACCCGGAGGATATCCTTGCTATGTCAAAGGGCTATAAGGTGCCGCATCTTTGCAATTATTATTGCTCACATCAGTGTCCTATCGGCCAGGAATATGTGCCCGAGATCAAAAACCGCGCCTTGCCTGAAATAGTTCTGGAAATACTTGCGCATCTCAATTCTATGAATCAGAAAAAAGACCGTCTCATAGAAATTACCTTTGACGGAAAAATAGATAAAAACGAAATTGACGATTTCATCTATATTCAGCAGGAGCTCGAACGAATATCTGTCACTGTTGAGACTTTGCAGCTATGGGCAGAAAAAATGCTGGCAGACGGCGTTATCGACAAAGATGAATATGAAAAAAGAAAAAACATTAAATAATTCACGGGCACTCTTTATGGGTGCCTATTTTGCTGCAAAATTGAAAATAGAAGAGTTATTTTTCTGATTTATATATTTATTTTATTTGTACCCTGCCGTATAATATAATCAATCCGGAGAAAAGAAAACCGGCAAAAATGGCAGAAACCGGTTAATAAGCCAGGAGATTTTTCGGCTTAACATATTGACAAATGAAGCCGCATAATCTAATATTAAATTAGCTGTAAAAGAAAAATATCTACGGCTAAGAGAAAGTAAAGGAGGTAAAAATGTGAAAGAAATGACCGTGTTCTGGTTGGTTTCAATGATAGCTTTGTTTGTTGTTGAAGCTGCAACGGTAAATCTCGTCACTATCTGGTTTGCTTTCGGTGCACTTGCCGCTCTGGTTACGAGCCTTCTGGGCGGAAAACTGTGGTTGCAGATTGTGATATTCATTGCTGTAACAATCCTCACTCTTATACCTACAAGAAAGCTTGCAAAAAAATATTTCGGCAAAAACAGGCATCAGGCTACAAATGCTGATATGTTTATCGGTCAGCTTTGCACAGTGACTGAAGATATTGATAATATCAATGCTCTCGGCGCAGTCAGATGTATGGGCAAAGAGTGGACAGCACGAAGCCAAAGCGGAGAAAAAATAGCTGCAGGCGAAACAGTAACGGCCGTGGCTATTGAGGGTGTAAAACTCATTGTAAAAAAATAACAGTTACTGAAAACTAAAAAACAAAAACATTATGTAAAGGAGAAAAAACTATGGGACCTTTCGGATTTATCATTATCACAATTTTATTCTTACTCGCAGTAGTAGTACTCGTCAAAAACATCAGAGTCGTGCAGCAGGCTAAGGCTATGGTTGTTGAGCGTCTCGGTGCTTATCAGACCACATGGAATGTGGGTCTTCACTTTAAAATTCCTTTCATTGAGAGAGTTGCAAAGGTTGTTTCACTCAAAGAGCAGGTTGTTGATTTCCCACCTCAGCCCGTTATCACAAAGGATAACGTAACAATGCAGATTGATACTGTTATCTATTTCCAGATTACAGACCCCAAGATGTATACCTATGGAGTTGAGCATCCTCTGACAGCAATTGAAAATCTTACAGCTACAACTCTTCGTAACATCATCGGTGAGCTTGAGCTTGACCAGACTCTTACATCAAGAGATATCATCAACAGCAAGATGCGTTCAATTCTTGATGAGGCAACAGATCCCTGGGGTATCAAGATCAACCGTGTAGAGCTTAAGAACATTATGCCTCCCAGAGAGATTCAGGACGCAATGGAAAAGCAGATGAAGGCTGAACGTGAACGCCGTGAATCAATCCTCAAGGCAGAGGGTGAAAAGAAGAGTGCTATCCTTCTTGCAGAAGGTGAAAGAGAATCAGCTATCCTTCGTGCTGATGCTCAGAAGCAGACACAGATTCTTGAGGCTGAAGGTCAGGCTGAAGCTATCATCAAGGTTCAGCAGGCTACCGCTGAGGGTATCAGACTTCTCAATGAAGCCGGTGCAAGCGAAGAGGTTATCAAGCTTCGCGCTCTTGAAGCATTCCAGGCTGCAGCAGACGGCAAGGCAACCAAGATTATTATCCCCTCAGAGATTCAGGGTCTTGCAGGCTTAGCAACAGCATTCAAAGAAGTTATAGCAGAATAAGCTCATATAAAATAAATACGGCGGTACAGAAATCTGTACCGCCTTTTAGTTTAAGTTATTATCAATCCATTTGTCTGATATCTTTACCGCAGAAATACATAGCATCGCTGTTGCCGATGATTCTTGATGCGACCCGCTGTGAATATGCCTGTGCAATTTCGGGCAAATCAAGATTGGTACTGATAATTGTGGGAAGGGAAGAGAGGATTCTGCTGTTGATGATATTATAAAGCTCTGCAGTTGTGAACTGGGTTGTGAACTCTGTGCCAAGGTCATCTATAATAAGCAGATCGCAGTTGAGGATATCTTCTTTTATGCTGTCTTCTCTCGGAAGTCTGCCGAAGTGCTCGCTTTCGAGCTTATCCATAATGGATTGGATTGAGCCGTAATATACATCGTAACCCTTATCGATAACTTCGTTAGCTATGGCAAGGGAAAGATGTGTTTTGCCCAGACCAGTTTTGCCGTACATAAAAAGTCCCGGTGAATCGGTTGTGAAGTTCTTGGCATAGTCCTTGCAATATTCGAAGTTGTTTTTCATATGCTCGCGCTGATTGATGCCGATAACAGAGTCAACAACATCAGGATATCTGTCAAGACGGAAAGAATCGAAAGTGCACTTTTTAAGAGGTGAGTTAGCACCGAGCTCCTGTCTTGCAACATCTCTTATAAGCTTTCTGTAACACTGACAGTAGAACTCTTTGTTATATCCCGTATCTTTGCAGATTTCACAGGTATATTTCACATCGAGATAATCTTCGGGAAAACCTGCACTTTTAAGGAGCTCCTTGCGCTTTGCCTGAGCTCTGAGATTAGCTGTGGCGAGATTTTTTATATATTCATCGAGATTCGCACCCATACCTACAGCCTTGACAACATCGGCACCGTGAGAAGCCATTTCTCTTTCTACCTGAGCGAGCTCGGGACAGATTGCAACTGCTGCGGAATGTCTCATTTCAGCTTCTTTTTCTGCAGTGGCTTTTCTCTGTGAGAGGATATCTTTTGCTTTTATATACACACTTCTTTTGTATGACATAATTTCACCTTCTTATTCGGTTTTTGACTTATTATATTTCAGACCGATTGCTTTTTTCATAAATGCTTCAGCATCGTATGAGGGCTCGTCCTGAAGCAGGGTTGGAACATTTTTCTTGTTGGGTTTCTTCTGAGGTGTTTTTTTGTCTCGTTCTTCCTGCCATTTTGCTTTTTCTCTCTGGATATCCATAGGAGTTTTGACTCCTTTTTCATACCAACCTCTGATTATCTTATCCATATAAGGCATAGACATTTTGCCTGTGCGGTCAACAGATTCTTCGTAGGCGTAATAGATAATTGTTTCATCATAGCCGTACTCTTTTACCCAGGCAACGAGATAACCTCTCTGCTTTGATGTGGGGGTACGGTTTGAAATATCTGTCAGAGAGCGAAGCTTATTCCATACCTCGTTGACACTGTTGTGCTCTTCAATATATTCCATAGCGCCTTCGAGAGTGTCGATGCCTTGCTCTGACCAATACTTGCCGAGCTTTGCAATGGAAGAATATCCTGTTTTCTGCTGTGAAACTGAATATTCCACAGCCATAAGAATAACCTCAAAGGGGAGTCCGTAGCTGTCGTGCATCATAATGAGCACTGATTGACCGTCGTAGCCTATAGTTTTGCCAAGTGCTGCCTGAGCTTCGGCAAAAAGACCTGAAAATTCTTTGCACTCCTGAAGTCTTGCAGAAACCTGTTCGAAGCTTGGTCTTGAAATGGGGATATCGGAGACCTTTTTAGGCTGAGGCTCATTTTTTTCGGCAGGGTACCCGTCATCTTTTGTGAGAGTGATATCTGTTGTGGCTTCAATCTTAAGCAAGGGTTTTGCGCTTTCGTCAGATTTAATCAGCAGACCTCTTTCCTGCCAGAAAATCATTGCATCTTCTGTGTCGGCTTTGTCAAGTGAGAGGGCAGATGCAACTTCTTCGCTTGTGAGGTCTTTGTCGCTGTGACGAAGCATATATAAAAGAACCTTAAGCTGCAAGACACTTGCAAGTCTTATATTGTCGTCAACTACGCTTACGGGCACTGCAAAAATGCTTTTGTAAGCGTAGGGGTTAATTTCAAAATTCATATATTTTATTTTCTCCTTAATGGGGTAGAAAAGGGCAAGAGATGTTTTCTTGCCCTGAATAAAATTAATATTTACCTAAATACTTGTCGATTTCCCACTGAGAAACTCTTGTGCTGTATTCGTTCCATTCTTCGAGTTTTGCTTCAACATATTTGCCGTGAACATGTTCACCAACAGCCATTTTAGCAAAGTCGCTGTATTTGAATTCTCTGAGTGCGTCGTAAAGAGTTTTGGGAAGCGAGTGGATACCCTCAGCCTTTCTCTCGTCGGGTGTGAGATGGAAGATGTTTGAATCCTTGGGTGAGGGAGGAGTCATATTCTTTTCGATGCCGTCAAGACCTGCCTGCAAAACAGCTGCCATAACAAGATAGGGGTTTGCTGCAGGGTCGGGGTTACGAAGCTCGATTCTTGTGCCGGTACCTCTTGCGGTGGGAATACGCACAAGGGGACTTCTGTTTTTAGCTGACCACGCAATATATACGGGAGCTTCATAACCGGGAACAAGTCTCTTATATGAGTTAACGATGGGATTTGTGATAACTGTGATTGCTTTGATGTGGTTCATAACACCTGCAATAAAATTATAAGCAACTGCACTAAGACCTGCAGGGTCATTCATATCACAGAAAACATTTTCGTTGCCTTTGAAAAGTGAAAGGTTGATGTGCATACCTGAACCGCAGATGCCGTAAATAGGCTTGGGCATAAAGGTAGCATAAAGACCGTGCTGATTGGCAAGGTTCTTGACAACATATTTGAAAGTCATAACATTGTCAGCTGTTCTGAGAACTTCGTCATATTTGAAGTCGATTTCGTGCTGAGCAATTGCATTTTCGTGATGTGATGCTTCAATTTCAAAGCCCATCTTTTCAAGGCAAAGGCAGATGTCCTTACGGCATCTTTCGCCTCTGTCAACGGGGCCTAAATCAAAATATCCGCCGTGATCGTATGTCTGAGTGGTAGGTTTGCCGTGTTCGTCAAGATGGAAAAGGAAAAACTCGCATTCGGGACCGATGTTGCAGGTATAACCCATATCGGCAGCTTTTTTGATGGCTCTTCTGAGCACATAACGGGGGTCGCCCTCGAAGGGAGTACCGTCAGCGTTATATACGTCGCAGATAAGTCTTGCGGTTTTGCCGGAGGTTTCATCCCAAGGCAGAATCACAAATGAATCAAGGTCCGGATGAAGTCTCATATCGCTTTCTTCGATTCTTACGAAACCGTCGATTGATGAACCGTCAAACATACAGCCGTTGCCGAGAGCTTTTTCAAGCTGGCTTGCAGTGATGCTTACGCTTTTAAGTGTGCCGAGAATATCGGTGAACTGCAGACAGATGAAGTCAACATTTTCTTCTTTTGTTATGCGGATAATGTCTTCTTTTGTATATCTTGCCATTGGTCTTTCCTCTTTCATTATATGGAATTAATAAATTTATATAGCCGAAACAACTATACCATTTATAAGGGATTTTGTCAAGAAAAAAGCCTGTAAAGGTGTGTTGCAATTGAATTTTGCAACAGGGCGGGGCTCCGCCGCCGAAGGAACTTCGGCGCAAGGGCACCGACGGTGCCCTTGGAAATCGCCCAAGGCGATTTCGCGGAGCCCCTCTCACCTTTATATCTCACTCCCCTTGCAAAAACAGCATCAATATTGTATAATGCCCTTAGATTTATAAGATTAACTGTGAGGTAACGACCATGTCAGATACAATAGCTGCCATCTCCACTCCCGTTGCTGCCGGCGGCATAGGAGTAATAAGAATATCCGGCGACGATGCAATTGCTGTTGCAGATAAAGCTTTTAATGCAACCTCGGGCAAAATGCTTTCGTCTCTCAAAGGGTACACTGCCGCTCACGGAAGAGTGCACCTTGACGGTGAAGATATCGATGAGGGCGTGGCTCTTGTTTTCCGTGCACCAAAAAGTTACACCGGTGAAGATACAGTTGAGATTTCCTGTCACGGTGGCGTCTATGTGACAAATCAGGTGCTTCGTGCTGTGCTTTCGGCAGGTGCAAGACCCGCTGAAGCAGGCGAATTTACAAAAAGAGCATTCCTTAACGGTAAGATGGATTTGTCTGAGGCAGAAGCCGTAATGTCACTGATTGGTGCTCAGGGTCAGCAAGGAATGAAAGCCGCAATGACTGCTCTTGACGGTGCCCTCAGCAGAAAAACCGACGAACTTTGTTCTGAGCTTATATCGGCATCAGCACATATGGCTGCCTGGGTTGATTATCCCGATGAGGAGATTCCCGAATTAAGTGATGACAGTCTCAGAGAGACTCTGACAAATGTAAAAAATCAGCTTACGGCACTGCTTTCTAAATTTGATGCAGGCAAAGCTCTGACAAGCGGTGTTGACACGGCTATTGTGGGTAAACCCAATGTGGGTAAATCCGCACTTATGAATATGCTTTCGGGTTTCAGCCGTTCAATTGTTACAAATATCGCAGGCACAACAAGAGATATTGTTGAAGAGACAGTGCGTGTAGGCAGTGTTATTCTCAGACTTGCTGACACAGCGGGCATAAGAGAAAGTGCTGATGTGGTTGAAAGCATAGGCGTCGACCTTGCCAAAACAAAAATCGAGAGAGCAGGCCTCATACTTGCTGTTTTTGACGGTTCGGCACCTCTTGACGATAGTGACAGAGAGATCTTCGAGCTTTGCAAAGGCAGAGATGTTATTGCAATAGTCAACAAAACAGACCTGCCCTCAAAAACAGATATCGACTATATCAGAGACAATTTTGCCGAAACAGTTTTCATCAGTGCAATGTCTCACGACGGCGAAGATGAACTGACAAGTGCCATTGAAAGAGTTCTCGGCACAGATAAAATAGACACTTCAAAAGCTATGCTAACCACAGAGCGTCAGCGAATCAGCACACTTGCAGCTTTGGAATATATCAATCAGGCCATTGATGCTGTTGATATGGGAATAACTATGGATGCCGTAAATGTCTGCATTGATACAGCGATAGATAAACTTCAGGAGCTCACAGGTAAGAAAGCTAAGGAAACTGTTGTTGATGAAGTTTTCTCGCAATTCTGTGTGGGCAAATAAGAGGTATAATATGAGAAAAAATGTTTTGATTACAGGTGCAAGCGGCGGTATCGGTGAAGCAATGTGCCGTGAGTTTGCCAAAAACGGCTATAATGTGGCAATTCACTATAACTCTTCGGAAGAAGCTGCCCTGAAATTGCAGCGGGAAATTGAAAGTCAGTATCAGGTGAAAGCGGTACCTATAAAAGCTGATCTGAGAAAAAATGACGAGGTGAAGGCCCTTGCCGAAAAAGCAACTGAAAGTCTCGGCAAAATAGATGTGCTTATCAATAATGCAGGCGTCGCTTATCTGATACTGTTTCAGACGGCTGATGATAATAAAGTCCGCGAGCTTTTTGATATAAACCTTATGAGCGCAATGAATCTCACAAAAGAAATTCTGCCTTCGATGATAAGAAATCAGTCAGGCAGAATAATCAATATATCTTCAATGTGGGGAATAGCAGGTGCTTCCTGTGAGGTGCATTACAGTGCATCGAAGTCGGCACTTATCGGTTTTACCAAAGCTCTTGCCAAAGAAGTGGGGCCCTCAGGCATAACTGTCAACTGCATTGCTCCTGGCTATATTGACACTAGAATGAACAGCTCCATAGATAAAGAGAGCGAAGCGGAAATTGTTGAAGCTACACCAATGGGCAGAAAAGGCAGACCCGAAGATGTCTCAGCGCTTGCTGTGTTTTTAGCAAGCGAAAATGCTGACTTTATTACAGGTCAGGTCATAAGTGTTGACGGCGGTTACGGAGTGTAAAAGTTAACATAAAAACCATAGAGGTACTCTCTATGGTTTTTGTTTATGTATGAGATTTAAAATGTTTTTTACAAAACTATGCGAAAATAAATCCTAAATCGTTCTCATAAACAAAGAAGATTAGAGAAGCAACAAAAATTAAATTGATTATATGAGTTATTATAATCTTTTTATCTATTATTATCCTTTTATAGTAAACAGTACGGATGATTGACACGATTGCAAAAAGCGCAACAGTAATTAAGGAAAGCGCTAAGGAAATGATAACTGTCCAATACATAAATCCTGATGAAAACAGAATTCTGAAATTCGGGTTATCGACAAAAAACGGAAACATAAAAGAAATTATAAGGGTGAAAGAACAAAGAATAATGTCAGATTTTAAAAGAACTTTAGAGACTTTATCTAATTTATTCATAAAAACACCACCTTTCATTTTAAATTTATATCTTATGATTTAAAAATACTTTAAAGTCGCTGAAAGGATGGTTGGCTTCAGTCTGACACCTCAGACTGCATCAGCAACGAAATTAAAACTTTACTTGCTGGTGTTTTTCTGCTATACTTACCTTATAACAGCAAAGGAGAAAAATATATGCGCAATAAATATCTCTTCGCTTATTTTTTAGGCAATGAACCACATCAGGAAAGAATATGCTTCGCTGTCAGCGATGACGGATATCATTTCACACCCCTCAACGGCAATAAACCTGTTATTCTTCAGACAAAAGGAAAGCAGTGTGTACGCGACCCTTATATCTTCAAAGGTCAGGATGATTTCTATTATATTGTGGGCACTGATATGAAGTGCATTGAGGGATGGGAGTCGAATCATTCCCTTGTTGTGTGGAGAAGTAAAGACCTGATTGATTGGTCAGATGAAAATATTATAGATATGTGTGACCTCGGCGAAGATTTTGCCGATACCACAAGAGCGTGGGCGCCTCAGGCAATCTGGGACGAAAAAGAAAATATGTATATGCTTTATTGGGCGCACTCCACAAAGAGAAACAATACGGCAGGAATGTATTATGCACACACTAAGGATTTCAGAACAATAACCGAGCCAAAACCTCTTTATTGCAGACACTGTCAGACTATAGACGGCGACATAATATATAATGAAAAAGAAAATCTCTATTATCTCTATTTCAAATATGAAGAGAGTCAGACTATTGCCTGCGTCACAAGTGAAAATCTCACAGGACCCTATAAAGATGAGCCTGTTGTGGTATCCCTTGCACCCTCAGGAGTAGAGGGCAGTGAGATGTATAAAATTCACGGCACAGATAAATGGGTTATGGTTATGGATGAATACAGCAAAGGGAAGTTCTTTATGCAAGAGACAACTGACTTCCACAACTTCCTTCCCGTTACCGATTATGATATGGACTTCGGCCCCCGTCACGGAAGCATAACAGCAATAACCGAGGAAGAATACCACAGACTAATAAAACACTTCGCATAAAATTACAGCCACCCGTCAGATTAATGAGGGTGGCTGCTGCTATATTATTGAAAGTATATTTCCCAACGAAAAAGCAGTATTGTCATAAACTGCATCAAATATTTTTTCGAGATTTTCTTCGCTGTACTCTGTTTCTTTGGAATAGCTTTTTGCGGTGATGCTGCATATTTCATCGCTCAGAGTTATGCCCGAAAGATATTTGTGCAGATACATCAATTTAATCATAGCGATGCTGACAGCCATAAGCATAATCTTTGATATGATTTCTTCGTCATAGACGCCCTTGAGAAAATATCGCCACACAAAATAAATGGCAATGTTTTTTAAATAAAGGTCGCAGCTGTCTTTGAGTTCATTGAGATTATTCTGCAGAGTCTCGGAAGAATCAATGAGACACTGAAGATAATTCTGCCACTTATCATCTATTGGTTCAAGGTCTGTGAAAACCCGGAGAAAAGCATTGACATCGCACTCAAAGTCTTCGGCGGGGTAGGACTCTTTAATGCGGATTTTATCAAAGCAATAATTATCTGCAAGGAATTGAACTTCTTTTGTGTAACCTATAACCAAAGCGATTCGCTCTTTTAAAGGCAGACTGTCATTTTCGAGAGTGGCGATTATCTCGTTTCTGGCAAAAGCCAGCATATCATAAAGTTTCTCATTATAATCATCGCAGCCAACATCGTCACACTCGGTTTCGTAAGTGGTGAATTTTTCTTTGCTTGCTACAATGAGCCGTGCTGCTTCTTCGCAGCAAAGACCGACTCCGCCCTCTTTCACATCTGCGAACCATTCAAAATATCTCGGATGGTCACGGCAAATCTGACAAAGTTTGCTTTCGCCGAGATTTATAATAATCTCGCAGAGATTTTTCTCGTTGAGAAAAGGACATCTTTCGCCCTTGAGAATGAATGAGGGTGTGTCGCCCACAGAAATATTGCTTTTGAGTTTGCTGCCGAAACTGCCGCCCACAGTTTTATAGTACCCTGCCGCAGAGGCGTCAATATCGATTTCCCAACCGATACAGCAGTTGTCCTGACATTTGTCTGCTATGCAGCGGAAATCTTTATAATACAGTGGCATTTTCATTATCATAGGACTCAACTTCCTTTCACAAATATCATTTTAGCATATATGTGACACTTTGAAAAGACAGATTGAGACATATTTTAGTTATTTGTTTCATAAAAGCTATTTTATAAATTGGAAATTTTGTCAAGAATTTCATTGAAAACAGATAGTTAATATTGTATAATAAATGCTGAAAATTAACATCGGAGGAAAAATATGAAAAAAACATACAGACAGTTGCTTTTAATTCTGATGACATTGGTTATGTTTTTCTGTTGCGGCGTAACAGCTACGGCATTTGATTGGCAAAACGCAACAATGGCCGAAGCTGAAGCTTTTGTAGCCGCATCAGAATATGAAATGGTTATAACCTCCGACAGTATCAATGTAGTCGAGGGTAAAACAGCACTTATGGCAGCAGAAGTAAAGGGTGCGGTTGAGCAGCCCTCAATTGTGTGGAAATCACTTGATCCCGAAATAGCCGAAATTAATGAACTCGGTGTGGTGAAAGCTCTGAAAATCGGCAGAGCACTGATAGTTGCCACAGCAGAAATTGACGGTGAGATAATAGAGGGTTGTTACAGAATCAATGTTATTTCAAAAGGCAATATTCATAAAGATATTTTTTCACAATACAATATCCTGAGTTACCGTTACAGTTATATTGACGATGTATATTATGCAGACGATAAAATGTGCTGGCAGAAATACTTCGGTTTTGCCAGAATTTACGATCTGCTTGCACCTTACATTGCTTTTGAATTAGACTACACAAGAGTTTTCTATACATATGAAGACAGAGACTATATGGTTCAGCTCTGGAAAGGTCAGTACGGTCTTGCGCTTTATGGCGGAGAGGTCGGAATTTACAGCAAAAAGGCATCAGATAAAGAACCCGGAATTTTTACTTTCTTCGAAACGGCAAGAGAAGATGAATATGTTAATATGGAAGTGAGCATATATCATCAGAAAAGAAACGGTGAATGGGAAAGAGAGTTTACCAGAGACTACGGTGAATATTGGTGGAGCACAGGCTTTAAGGTTGGTCATCTCAGACAGGTTGAGCCTGCAGATGAACTGAGAATGGTTGCAAGAATAACCTTCGAAAACGAAGAGGTTGCAGGCCTTTTTGCCCAGGGACTTGTCGACTGCGGTTTTGCAAAGGCTCCGGATAAAGATAATATGGCTCTTGACACTTTCTCTGTTGACGGAAAAGATGTCTATGTGAAGTGGCAGAATATATCCGAGGCTGAAAACACTATGCCTCTCAAAATAACTGCGACGGCATTTTTTGTGAGTAATATTATCGCTAAGATAATCTCAACAATTCTTGCTTTCGGTTTTGGCGGAATAATACTTCTGTTTGCTTTCGGTATTTAATAATTAAAATATAAATCAAAAATCAGGAGGTTACCTATGAAAAAATTATTTAAGGGCGGAATTTTCTTTCTGCTTATTGTAACGGTCTTTTCTGTTACTGCTATGTCAGGCAGTGCTGCCAAGGTTAAAAAAGACACTGTTGATACTGTGGGGGCAATTCTCGCTCAGGAAGTTTTTGAAATGAATGTGTCAGGTGACAGAGTGAATCTTGTTACAGGTGACACAATGCACCTTACAGCAGAAATTGCAAATGTTAAAGAGCAGCCTGAAATTATATGGACTTCTTCTGATGAAGCTGTTGCAACTGTTGATTCAAACGGTAATGTAACAGGCGTAAATGTCGGCAGAGTACTCATAACAGCCACTGCAGAGGTTGCAGGTCAGAGTGTTGAGGGCGTATATAATGTATATGTAATAACAAAAGATGATTTTGTGAAAAACTTCCTTGAAAAAAATCAGATTCTCAGTTATCAGTATAGCTATGTAGATGACTACTATTATACAAACGATAAAAATTGTTGGCAGGACACTTTCGGCTATGCAAGAATCTATGACCTTGCTGCTCCCTATATTGCTTTGGAATACGACTACACAAGAGTTTTCTTTACATATGAAGACAGAGACTTTATGGTTCAGCTCTGGAAAGGTCAGTACGGCTATGTTTTCTACGGCTCTGAAATCGGCATCTATACAAAAGATGTGTCTGATAAGCAACCCGGTATGATGACATTCTTCAGCAAAGCCGAAGAAGAATACTGGCCCACAATGGAAATGACTCTCTATCACGAAAATTCAAACGGTGAATGGGAAAGAGAATTCACCAGAGATTATGACAAATATTGGTGGTGCACAGGCTTCAAGCCCGGTCATCTCAGACAGGTTGAACCTGCTGATGAGCTGAGAATGGTTGCTAAGATTACCTTTAAAGATGCAAAAATGGCTAAGCAGTTTGCTCTGGGCCTTAAAGATTGCGGCCTGACAAGAGCGGCAAATGTAAACAGCCTCGAAAATGATAATTACTACAGAGTGAAAGATACTGTTCATGTGCGTTGGCAGAATATCTCTGAAGCAGAAAACACTATGCCTCTTAAAATAGGCGCAGCGGCACTTTTCGGATTTAACTTTATAGCTGTTATACTTGCTGTTCTGTTTATGCTTGGCTTCGGAGCATTTGCAGGTTTACTTCTTCTTATATTCATCTGATTTTATTAAAGCTCCTTGAAAAAGGAGCTTTTTTTATTGCTTGACTTTGAGGCATATTAAGGGATATAATATTTGTATATTCAACAGGATGGAGTGGATTTTGTGGAGAAAGTATATCTTATCAGAAACTGTGAAAAGGAAAGTGTGCTGAAACTTTATAATGCATTGTGCAAAACCCTTGAAGGCAAGGTTGCGGTCAAGGTGCATAGCGGAGAAGCAGGAAATCAGAATTTTCTCAGACCCGATTTCTGGAAAGAGATTGTTTCTGTTGTGGGCGGTACAGTCGTTGAGACAAACACTGCTTACTCCGGAGAAAGAAACACCACCGAAAAACATCTTAAAACATTGGAAAATCACGGTTGGAATGAATATTTTAAAACAGAAATACCTGACGCTCAGGGTGATATGGTGCTTGATATCCCTGAGGGCAAACGCATAAAGAAAAATTATGTGGGCAAGGGTACGGAAAAATATGACAGCCTGTTGGTGCTTTCTCATTTCAAAGGTCATCCCATGGGCGGTTACGGCGGAGCGCTGAAGCAGTTGTCTATAGGTATGGCATCTTCTTTCGGCAAGGCATATATCCACGGTGCAGGAGAACCCGAAAAAATCTGGACAGCTGACCACGACTCGTTTCTTGAGTCTATGGCTGATGCGGCACTGAGTGTTGTCCGATATTTCGGCGAAAACATTATATATATTAATGTAATGAAAAATATGTCTGTTGACTGCGACTGCTGTAGTGTGGCTGAAGACCCTTGCATGAAAGATATAGGTATGCTTATATCTCTTGACCCGGTTGCTATTGATAAGGCGTGCCTCGACCTTGTGTACTCTGCCGATGACGAGGGTAAGCATCATCTTATTGAGCGAATCGAATCAAGAAACGGTGCTCTCACTGTTGCTGCGGCTGAAAAGTTGGGCGTCGGTACAACGGAATATGAGCTCATAGAAATAGAGTGATATAAAAAGACCTGAACTCAAGTCGGTTCAGGTCTGATGTTTTTATTAAAGGAACTTGTATTTGCCGTAATATTCTTTATATCTTTCGATAGCTTCTTCTATGATCTTTTCAGCCTCTTCTCTGCCCTTGGCTTCGTCGATAACGGTTGTCTTGTTTTCGAGGGTTTTATATACGGAAAAGAAATGAGTCATTTCATCGAAGATGTGTTTGGGCAGTTGTGAAATATCGGTGTAGCCGTTATAGGTTGGGTCGCCTGCGTGAATTGCTATGATTTTATCGTCTGCGGCACCGCTGTCAAGCATCGTGATAACACCGATGGGATAACATTCAGCCAGCACCATTGAGTCGATGCGCTCTGAGCAGAGAACGAGTACGTCGAGAGGGTCGTTGTCTGCAGCATAGGTCAGAGGAATGAAACCGTAGTTTGCAGGATAGTGGGTGGAAGTGTGAAGGACTCTGTCAAGACGGAGAAGACCTGTCTTTTTATCGAATTCATATTTCATTTTGCTTCCCTTGCTGATTTCGATAACAGCATCGAAGCTTTTGGTTGAAACTCTGTCGGCGCTTATGTCATGCCATATATTCATATTAAAACCTCCGCAAATAATATAAAATAATCCTTTAAAAAAATGATATCACAAAGTGAAAGAAATATCAATGAAAATTTTTTCGTTTTTGACTTGACAACAAGGATAATTTATGGTAATATACTTTGGCAAAATCCAATTGCGCTGTTAGCTCAGCTGGATAGAGTGTCTGGCTACGGACCAGAAGGTCAGGGGTTCGAATCCCTTACAGCGCGCCATAAGAAAACGAGGTTACACGAGAGTGTAACCCTTTTCTTTTTATGTGAGGGAATAACAAAAGTTTTGGTCAAGCTTTTACAAAAGCTTGCGGGGTGCGGGGCAGAGCCCTGCCACAATAAAAACTGACATACTATACTATATAATGTAACGCGACATAGTTTTGCGTTGTTTTTGTTTTAACCCGCCAAACAGGCCTGCAGAGGCACCTTATAAATTTCACTTGACATAAAAAAGAAATATAGTATAATGGTTTAAATCTTAAATGGAGGAATCGGTATGTTCTTTATCACTATTCGACGCAGACGAAGATAGCTTGTATCTGATATCGGGTACAGGCTTGAATTGCTATGTGCCTGATAAGTAAGTGATAAAGAAAAGTTTACCTTTTATATTACTGTCGATGGCATATAGCTGTTGACAGTATTTTTTTTTATTATTTTGGAGGTTATTAAATGAACAATATAGAAATTTCATCATTAAACAAAACTATATTCGAACAAATGAATTTGCCTGATAATGCGGTGATTGCGGATTTAGGCTGCCGTGATGCAGGTTTTCTCTTGGGTTTTCAGCAAGCTTTTCCGGGCAAGATTAAAAAAGCTGTTGGTGTAGATATTACCGATAAAGGGTTCAAAAATATAAAGTACGAAAAGCCCATCAAGCTTAAAGTTATGAATTGCTCAAAGAAACTGAAATTCCATGACAACACCTTTGATTTGGTTTTCACAAAGGATATGTTTGAATGTGTACCGGATAAAGATCTTTTGGTCAGTGAAATTCACAGAATCTTAAAGCCGGGCGGAGTAGTGATTTGCGTAAACTGTGACTGGGACAGTATAGCTTATAACGGTGAAAACAAAGAACTGATTACCAAGGCGCTTCACGCTTACGCTGTTACCAAACAGCCTTGGATGGATGATCTCGACAACTGGATAGGCAGAAGGATGTACGGGATTTTTAAGAAAAGCAATCTCTTCGAAAATTCGGTGACGGTACATAACGTGGTTGAGACGGAATATTCAGAGGGTACATTCGGCTATGATTTTAGTAAACATATAGCTTGGCTGCACGAGGAAAACACAGGAGCTCTGAATAAAGCAGAGTATGATAATTTTATTGATAACCTGAAATCGGCTCAGGAAGACGGAAGCTATATTTTCTCAAAGCCATATTACATTTACAAAGGTATAAAGTTATAATAAAAACAGATAGGATAGATTTGTCTTTATTAAAATGGGGATAAATCTATCCTATATTTATCATACCTCATATAGATAAAATAATAGAAAAGATAATAGAGGCACAACATATAGTGTACCATCGCCACGTGCACACAAAAACGCCCGGGAGCGCGTAGAGAAAGGGAAAGATATAGTGCAAAAGTTACAAAAAAGTTTGTAAAAAGTGTTGACAAAAGGGGTTAGAGGTGATAATATATACGAGCTCTCAAGGGAAGACCCGGAAAGAGCGAGAAAAAAGTCAAGAAACAGTGAAAGAAAAAAAGGTTTGA
>JAZTZY010000028.1:0-83272 GCA_045637705.1 Acutalibacteraceae bacterium
TCAAGAGAAGTAAAGCGAGAACTTGAAGTACGGTCTAAAATACTATGTTTGGTACGAACAGTATCTTTTGGTGCAAACGGAATGTAATAACTTCTGTGTGGAGTTGTTCCAATCCTATCAAATCTTTCATATTCTCTCATTTATTTTCACCTCTTATATATTTCCGTAAACTTCGGGAACAGTTTTATCTTTTCTGTCTGCGAGAATTTTTGCGTTTGCTTTTTCAACTTTAAGCATAGAAAGAAGAATCATAACTCCTGCACAAAGAATTGCAGGTGCCCAAAGATACAAGAATTCAAGCATATTTACAGCAGAAGCAGTCTGAACTGCGTTTTCAACATAACCTGCAGCATCAAGTAACCAACCACAGATTGCAGTACCGAGAGCACCACCGATTTTTATTCCAAGCGAAGAACAAGAATACATCATACCGTCAAGGCGATGACCTGTTGTAAGTGTTGTGTATTCAGAGCAAGAAGCAATAAGTGCATTCATGTCACCCTGAAGCGGTGCAATACCGAAAGTTGCAAGTGCAGTAAATGCAAGCATAAGAGGAATGCTTCCCATATATGCGGCTACCATAACGCCAAGACGACCGATGATTGCAAGCAAATAACCAAGAATATTAAGCTTATACATACCTTTCATTTTCTCGATTATGAAAGGAAGAATAATCAAACCAATAACCATTGGAATATTTATTGCTAATGCGAAATTGCTGAAGTAACCTTCGTCACCGAGGATATATTTCATATAGTAAATACCCATACCGATAACAGACGCATAAAGCTGTGTCATAATATATGTTGAGCAAATGATAAGGTAATACTTGTTTTTAATAAGAAGTTTAACGGATGTGAAGAAGTTCAACTTATGTTCTTCGTTGCGTTCTTCTTCCATACCTTCATCTGCTTCAGGAAGTTCCTTAACAGAGAATGTAGAAATTGTGTTTGTAATTAAACCTACTATTGCATAAATGATTGCTACGGCCCTCCAACCTACAGCTCCGCCACCAAATGCCTGAACCATATCAACAGTAATATACTGAATTATCAAGCTTGCACCAAAAGCGAAGATGAAACGGAATGAACCGAGCTGAACTCTTTCGCTTGTGTTCTTTGTGATAAGAGCTGTAAGTGATGCGTAGGCAATGTTGTTAGCTGTGAAGAATACTGCATTAAGAAGGGTATATGCGATAAAGAAGAAGATGTACTGTGCTGTCTCGCCCCAATTCATAGGAACTGCGAAACAGGCAACGAGAGCAACTGAACAACCGATATACGGCCAGAGCATCCAAGGGCGGGCCTTACCCATCTTTGTGTGAGTCTTATCAATCATTCTGCCGAAGAAGAAATCCGATACGCCGTCAAAAATCTTTGATACCGCAATTAAGGTGCTTACAATACCCATGCTCAGTCCAACCGTGTCGGTCAGATAGATCATCATAAATGCTGTTAAGAGTGCATACACACAGTTACCTGCAACGTCGCCTGAGCCGTAGCCCACTTTGTGATACCATTTTAAATACTTTTTCTGTTCCATAATTTTTCTCCTTGTCTTTTTTTTTACGTTTTTGCGTTTGCAACTTTATTTTGCAATTTCATTATACATCGGCAAATTTTTGTGTTCAATAAATAAAATTAACCAAAATATGCACAAAATCACTTTGACACAGGTTGAAAACTACTCTATTTTAAGGTATAATATATACATAATCACATAAGGAGTGTATTTCATGTATATAAACGTAGCTTATGTTGACGATGAAAACCCCAATCTTGAAGACCTCACAGTGCCTATCAGAGTTAATAACTGCGGTTATTATAGGGTACATACGGGCCCTGTAATTGAAACTCCGCACCCCGAAGGCAGAAACGATTATCAGCTGCTATACATAGCCGCCGGAAAAGGTTATTTCTATTTCAAGGGCAGCAAAGAGCCTACCATAGTAACAAAAGGAAATATGGTTCTCTTCAGACCGAAGGAGCCGCAGGTATATTACTACTATGCCGTAGATAAAACAGAGGTCTACTGGGTGCATTTTACGGGATGGAAGGTTGAACAGTATCTTGACAGTTATGAGCTGCCGAAAGAAGAAAATGTTTTCTTCACCGGTGTTTCTCCCGACTATCCGTGGATTTACAATCAGATTATACGAGAACTGCAGCTGCAGAGAGCGAACTACGAAGATGTAATAAAGTTATTTATGCACCATATTCTTCTTACAATCAACAGATATATTAAAGAAGGCAAGCAGACAAAAAACGATACCATCAATGACATTGAAAGAGCTGTGCATTATTTTAACGAAAACTACAACAAGCCTATTTCCGTTGAGCAATATGCCGGTGAACATCTTATGAGCGTGAATTGGTTTATTCACAGCTTTAAAAGTGTTATGAAAATGCCGCCTATGCAATACATTGTTTCATTAAGAATTGCGGCAGCTAAAGGTTATCTTGAAAACAGCAATAAAAATATAGCTGAAATTGCAAGTACCGTCGGTTATGACAATGCCTTGTATTTCAGCCGATTGTTCAAAAAATATACAGGATTGACGCCAAGTGAGTACAGGAAGAAGAGTAAAGGGTTGGCGAAAGATAATTCAAGCAAATAACAGAATCCCGTTGGAAAAACACATGTTTATCCAACGGGATATTTTTGTTTATTAGAACCTTACAAAAACAGTAGTACCTTTACCGACTTCGCTTTCAAGAGACACTTTAGCATTGTGGAACTGAACAGCGTGTTTAACGATGGAAAGTCCGAGACCTGTTCCTCCTGTTTCTCTCGAATGGCTCTTGTCAACACGGTAAAAGCGTTCAAAAATTCTGCCGTGATGTTCGGGGGCAATGCCTATTCCCGTGTCGGAAACAGATATTTCGGCTCTTCCCGAGTCTTTTGAAACTCTGACTGTAACCTTTCCGCCGTCTACATTGTAACGAATAGCATTGTCGCAAAGGTTATATATAATCTCATATATATAGCGGCGAACACCTAAAATATTGCAAGGCTCACCCTCTGCTGAAAGGCTTACATTCTTTTCTGCAGCATAAGTTCCGAGTTCCTGAACAACTTCACATGCAACATTCATAAGCTCCACCGTCTCTGTTGCAGGCTCGCTGTTTTCGTCAAGCTGTGAAAGTCGGATAATATCATTGATGAGGTTGACAAGCCTTGACGCTTCTTTGTGAATGTTGCTGATAAATCTGCCCTTGTCCTCATCCTTAACAAGACCTGTTTCAAGAAGCTCGGCACTTCCGATTATTGACTGCAGGGGTGTTTTAAGCTCATGAGAAACATTAGCGGTAAATTCCTGACGGTTACGTTCTGCAAAAGCTCTGTCAGTTACATCGAACACAAGAATTATAACGCCGAGTATTTTATCTGACGATTCGATGGGATTAACGGTAAACTGATGCTCAGAACCGTTTCTCTGTTCGGTATATTCAGAGTGTTTACCTTCAAGTGCTTCCCATATGGCTTTACTCATTTTTGTTGTGCGGTCATATAAAAGGAAGTCGTCACCTTTAACATCTTTGCTGACGCCGAAAAATTTCTTTGCCGCCTGATTCATACTCAGAACCATAGCTTGCTCATCAAGCAGAACAAGACCTTCCTTCATAGATGAAATAAGCTGTTCAAATTCATCAGATTTACGTCTTATAGAGTTCATTTGTTTTTTGATTTGCTTGTGTTGCCTGTGAAGCTTTGTAAGTATCGGTGTGAGTTCTTCGTAAGCGACATTGTCGGCAGGATGCTCAAGGTCGAGCTTCATAAGCGGCTCTGTAACCTGTTTTGCCATTGCAAGAGAAAGAACGATAGCAACAACGGTTGCAACAAGAATAATTGCAAAAATTGCAGGAATCATTCCTAAAACAAGAGCTCCTAATGTAAGCTGACTGACTGAAATGCGAAGAACATCGCCATTCTCAAGTAAAACAGCTTCATAAAATGTTTTTTCTGTCAGAGTTTCGGAATTTCTTGCTGAGCTGCCTTCACCTGTTTCAAAAGCCTCAATAATTTCTTCTCTTCCGGCGTGATTTTCCATTTCGTTTGCTTTTGCCTGTGTATCATAAAGCACAGTGCCGTCAGCATCAACTATAGTAAAGCGGAACACAGAGGAATCAAAATTTTCAAAATACTCAATCCCTGCTTCGTTGACGGTATCAGCCACAAGCGAAAGCTCTGCTTTTAACTGGCTTTGTTGCGAATCATTGAAATAGTCATAAAGAAAGCTTGTTGCAATTCCTATACTTGCAAGAAGTACAACTAAAGCTACTGTAAAAATTGAGCGGAATATTTTTTTAGTCATATTAGGCTGACGGAAGCCGAATCCATTACGTTTTCGCTTGCCGTCTTTTCCCCCTTTCTTGCGTTCAATCTTGCAAGGCGACAGCCTTACTGCGATTTTCACGCTTCGCCCTTTGAAAAAGTCGGCTAAGCGAAAATCTTCGACCTGCCAAATAAATAATTTTCAAGAGAGGCGAAGTTGAAGAGCGCAGTAATACTATCGTATTACAAGCGATGAAACTAGAAAAAATTTAAAATTATTATTTGTCAGGCGTGATGGGTTCGGCTTTCGCCAGCCTCATCCTCCAATCTGTAGCCGACACCGATTACGGTTTTTATCTGACTGCCTGCACTGCCAAGCTTCTGACGGAGAGTTTTAATATGCATATCAACAGTACGGGTTTCACCTATGTAGTCCATGCCCCATATTTCACTCATAAGGTTGTCTCTTGAAAAAACTACACCGGGATTTTTCATAAATAAGTTCAGCATATCAAACTCTTTATGTGTCAGCTCCGTCTTTTTACCTTCAACAAAAACCTTATGTTCTTTTTCTTTAAGAGTGATTAATCCGACAGTAATATCATCGGAAGAGTTCTGCTTCGCAGTACGGCGGAGAACCGCATTGACACGGGCAACCATCTCCATAACACCGAAGGGCTTTACAAGATAGTCATCTGCACCCATATTCAATCCGCCTATTTTGTCCATCTCCGTACCCTTTGCCGTAGCCATAATTACGGGAATATCTTTATATAAAGGCTCTGAACGAAGTTTTTTAAGCACTGCCATACCGTCAAGTCCGGGCATCATTATGTCAAGAATGATAAGTTCGGGAATTTCCGTTTTAAGAGCTTCGAGCATAGAGACACCATCAGCAAAGCCACGGGCACTAAAGCCCGTTTGCTCCAATGTATAAACCTCGATTTCTCGGATGGTATTGTCGTCGTCAACACAGTAAATCATTTTTATTCTCCTTTGTGAACACCTGTTACGGAAAATTCTACCCACTCAGCAATATTTGTTGCGTGATCTCCGATACGTTCAAAATATTTTGCTATCATAAGAAGGTCTATGGCATATTCGCCGTCGGTGTGGTTTTTGGAAATAGTTTTAATCAATGTTGATTTCATCCTTTTGAATGCATTATCAACTATATCATCATAACTTAAAACGGATTTTGCCAAGGTTATATCTTGTTTAACATAAGCATCAATGCTGTCTGTTACCATTTTGCATGTTGCTTCAGCCATAAGCTTTAAATCATCAAATTCAGCACCTGTTCTACCGTTAAGAACAGGAATTATATCTGCAATATCTTCTGCCTGGTCTCCGATTCTTTCCATATCGGTTATCATTTTAAGAGCCGCCGAAACAACACGAAGGTCTTTTGCAACAGGTTGTTGCTGAAGCAGAAGTCTTAAACAAATAGCTTCGATTTCTCTTTCCATGTGGTCAATTTCTTGTCCGCGTGACTTTACTTCCCTTGCGCCTTCAATATCTCCGTTCAGAAGGGCTTTTGCAACAAAAGCAATGAGCTCCTCACAGAGAGCACCCATTTGTGTCATTTTTTTATTCAGCAATATAAGCTGTTCATCAAATCTGCTTCTCATATCATCCAAACCTTCCTGTAATGTAGTCTTCTGTACGTTTATCTGTAGGTTGTGAGAATAGTTTCTCAGTTTCACCAATCTCAACTAATTCACCAAGAAGAAAGAAGGCTGTATTATCAGAGATACGAACTGCCTGCTGCATATTATGTGTGACTATAATTATAGTATATTTTTCTTTTAATTGCAATGCAAGTTCTTCAATTCGTGAAGTGGAAATCGGGTCAAGAGCCGATGTCGGCTCATCCATAAGTAAAACTTTAGGCTCTACTGCAAGAGCACGTGCAATGCAAAGTCGCTGTTGTTGACCGCCCGAAAGACCGAGAGCATTCTTTTTAAGTCTGTCTTTTACTTCATCCCATATAGCGGCATCTTTAAGCGCTTTTTCTACAATTTCATCAAGCTTTACCTTGCTTGTGATTCCGTGCGTACGGGGACCGTAGGCAATATTATCATAAATACTCATCGGAAACGGATTGGGCTTCTGAAATACCATACCCACATCACGGCGAAGCTCGTTTACATCTACATCTTTATCAAAAATGTTTATGCCTTTATATGAAACCTCACCTTGAATTTTCACCGAAGGTATAAGGTCATTCATACGGTTAAGAGTTTTAAGAAAAGTTGATTTACCGCAACCCGAAGGACCAATTAAAGCTGTAATGCTTTTTTCGGGAATGGATATATTTATATTTTTTAAGGCTTGATTTTCACCGTACCAAAGACATAAATCCTTGGCTGTCATTATTTCACTCATACGCTTCTCCTTTTTGCATAGTATTTGCCGACTAATGTGGCAGACAGATTTATAATCAATGTTAATATCATAAGAATAGCTGCAATAGCGAATGCAACCCCGAATTCGCCTTCCTCTTTTGCATATACATAAAGTGCAACTGTAAGAGTAGCACCGGGACTTGTAAGACCTTCAAAAATACCGTTAAGAGCGTGGGCAAAGCCTGCCGTAAAGAGGAGTGCCGCTGATTCGCCAAGGATTCTTCCTACAGAAAGGATACAACCTGTTACAACACCGTCTACACAACCCGGTAATACTACTGTGCGAATAACACGCCACTGACCTGCACCAAGACCGAAAGCACCTTCACGGTAGCTTTGCGGAACGGTTTTCAAGCTTTCCTGGGTTGTACGCATTACGGTTGGTAAGTTCATAATAACAAGTGTTAAAGAACCTGCAAGAAGGCTTGTTCCGAAGTTATTTGAAAAAAGAAGCATACCTACAAGACCGTAAATGATTGACGGAATACCTGAAAGAGTTTCTGCGGCATATTCAATCATTGTTACCAACTTTTTATTTTTTGCGTATTCCGTAAGATATATTGCAGCACCGACACCAAGAGGTAACACGATAACGAGTGTGGCAAGAACAACATAAACCGTGTTAAGAATATCGGGTAAAATACCGATTCTTTCCGTTAAATAGCTCGGTTTAGTGGAAAGTAATTCCCAAGTAATATTCGGAATACCCTTAACGAGTACATATCCCAAAAGGAAAAGAACAAGTGCCGCTGTAAGTGCGGTGCAAAGCATCATTGCTGCACGCATTAAGCCGATATATATTTTTCTTTTATTGTTCATCTTATTTCTCCTTGTCACGCTTCAGGAAGAAATTGAGCGTTGCGTTAATGAGCATAATAAACAGAAACAGCACAAGAGCAATGGAAAAGAGTGCATTTCTCTGCAGGCTTCCGGGACTTGAATAAGCCATTTCACTTGCTACGGCTGTGGTAAGAAAGCGAACACTCTGAAAGAGCGAAGGCATATTTGCAACATTACCTGCTACCATCATAACTGCCATAGCTTCACCAATAGCACGACCAACGCCGAGTACAACAGCAGCGGCAATACCGCTTTTGGCGGCAGGAACCGAAACCTTAAAGTATGTTTCAATATTAGTAGCACCCAAAGCGAGTGAAGCGTCCTCATATTCCTTGGGAACAGCGTCAAGAGCTGTAATAGATACTTTAATAATATTAGGCAGTATCATAATCGCAAGAACAATAATGGCCGCAAGCAAGCTCGCACCGTCAGGAATATTGAATATTTCTCTTATTGCAGGCACAAGCACAAGCATACCTACAAGACCGTATACAACCGAAGGGATACCCGCAAGAAGATTCACGGCTGATTCCATAACTGAACGAACCTTTTTGTGGGACAGCTTGGAAATATATACGGCAGTAAAAAATCCGATTGGAACGCCGATAATAATAGCTCCCGCAGTGCCGTAAATACTTGTCAGTATGAAAGGTAATATTCCGTATTTGGGTTCGGCAGCGGTGGATGCCCACTCTTTACCGAAGAGAAAATCAACAAGACCTATTTCTTTTATGGCAGGGATACCTGAAATAATTAGATATATAGTAATAAGAAGAACACAACCGACGGTAATGAGACCGAGTATCAAAAATATACCATGAATAATATTTTCATAGGTTTTTGAGTTTTTATTGCGAATCCACTCAAATATATCTCTAAAAAATCTTCTATGCATAATTCACCTCAACTGGAATAAGCGGCGGCAGATGCACCACCGTCGCTTAAATTACTTAGTTGGCAGGTACAACGCCTGCTGCGATGATAATTTCGTGTGCTGCTTCTGAAGTGATGAAATTGAAGAAAGACTGTGCACTTTCAGAAAGAGTTACATCGGTTTTAGTTACAAGTACGAAGGGGCGCTGTACAACATAAGTACCGTTTTTGATGGTTTCTTCACTTGCAGTTACACCGTCAATCTTAAGAGCTTTTACAGTATCTTTAACTGATGCGAGAGAAGCATAGCCGATTGCATTGGGGTTGCTTGCAACTGTTGTGATAACGTCACCTGTTGATGTAAGCTCCTGACGGTAAGCACACTTGTCCTCGGTATCTGTAATTGACTCAAAGCCGTCTCTTGTACCGCTGCCTGCTTCACGGCCGATAAGTACGATTTTCGCATCATTACCGCCGAGTTCTTTCCAATTCTTGATTTCACCTGTATAGATTTTTGCGACAGTTTCCAGGTCAAGGTCATTTACAGGATTCTCGGGATTTACGATAATTGCAATACCGTCATAAGCAAGAACAGTACCTTCAAGACCTTTTGCCTTTTCTTCATCCTTGAGGTCACGGCTTGCGAGACCGATATCGCATCTGCCTTCAAGAACTGCCTGAATACCTGCACCTGAACCTGTTGCATTGTAGGTTACGGTGATACCGCTGTCTGACTGAAAAGCTTCGCCTAAAGCACCGATAACCTTGTTCATTGATGTTGAACCGTCGGTTGTAACCGCTTCCTTGTTACCGCCGCAAGCGGTAAGTACGCATACAAGCGCAATAGCTAATGTGAATAAACTGATAATCTTTTTCATTTTTAAATTACTCCTTTGATTTTTATTTTTCGCAGTTTTTTCTCAACTACACCTGTATTTTAAATCTGCCTTGTAAAATCCGTAATCACAGTATTGTAAAAACGAAGTAAAGATTCGCCATTATGGGGAACCGTAAAAAACGGATTAGTCGATAGTGCTGCTAATGTGAGTAAACTGATAATCTTTTTCATTTTGATTCGACTCCTTTGATTTTTATTTTTCGCAGTTTTTGTCAACTACACCTGCATTTTAAATCTGCCTTGTAAAGTCTGTAATCAAATTGTTGTAAAATCGGAGTAAAAGAAAAGCGCCGCTTCACTTCGAAGCAACGCTATCATTTTTAGTTCTTACACAAAGGAAAGATATTTTTTGGTGTATTCAGTATATTTCTCTCTGTAAACGGGGCTGTCGCTTCTGAAATTTTTAAGGGATTTGTGAAGATTCATATTTTGCTGTTTTGTATCTATGACACAACCTGCAATATTTGAACAATGGTCAGAAACTCTTTCCATATTTGTAAGAAGATCACTCCAGACAAATCCGGCTTCAATACTGCATTCACTCATACGTAAACGGTCAATATGTCTTGTGCGAAGAAGCTCCTTCATTCTGTCAATAACCTGTTCAAGCGGCTCAACAAGAGTGGCCTGTTCTGCATCTTCATTTATGAAAGAGAGATATGACATATCGACAATTTCTGTTGTAGCATTTGAAAGTGCTTCCATTTCAGCTTCTGCACCCTCGGAGAAGACAATACCTTTATCTCGCATTTCTTCTGCAGATTCTATAATATTTACGGCATGGTCTGATATTCTTTCAAAATCACCTATTGCTTTAAGGAGCATAGATGCCATTGCACCTTCGTTTTCATTAAGCTGTTTTGTGCTGAGCTTAATAAGATAGGTACCTATAGTATCTTCAAGTCGGTCTGTTTTATCTTCAATTTCACGCACATATTTTGCTTTTGACTTGTCATATACTGATAAACATTCGACACTGTTTTTCAGAGCTTCCGTTGCCAATCTTGCCATATCGCAGGTAAGATTGCGTGCGCATTCAAGAGCAATAGCGGGTGTGACGAGTAATCTTTCATCGAGTTTTGATGTTTTTTCTGTTTGTTCGTTGTCGGGTATAAGCTTGTATGCAAGCTTTTCAAGAAGTCCTGACATAGGAAGAAGAAGCAAGGTACAAACAACATTAAACAGTGAGTGTGCGGTTGCGATACCGGCATAGGTTGCTGACTCATCAAGCAAAGCGGGAGCAAATATGCTCTTAACAATCGCGAAAGCACCAAGGCATACAACTGTACCGATTACGTTAAAGGATAAGTGAACAAGAGCGGCTCTTCTTGCATTTTTAGCTGTACCCACCGATGAGAGCAATGCGGTGATACAAGTACCTATGTTCTGTCCCATAATAATAGGGATAGCCGCACCGAAAGAAACTGCACCTGTTGCCGCGAGAGCCTGAAGAATACCCACGGAAGCGGAGCTTGACTGAATAACTGCAGTAAGAACTGCACCGACAAGAACACCGAGAACGGGATTTTTGAACATAATGAACATTTCCTGGAATGCAGGAATATCCTTAAGACCTGAAACAGCATCTGTCATTGTATCCATACCGAACATTAATGTTGCAAAGCCGAGAAGAATTACACCGATATCCTTTTTCTTGTTGCTTTTGGTAAACATAGCAAAAATAATACCAACGAGAGCAAGAACAGGAGTAAAAGAAGTTGGCTTGAGAAGTTTAAGGAACATATTGCTACCCGAAATACCGCTGAGACTGAGAATCCATGCAGTGACCGTTGTACCGATATTAGCACCCATAATCACGTGAATTGCCTGCTTGAGAGTCATAAGCTTTGAGTTTACAAAGCCTACAACCATAACCGTTGTAGCGGATGAACTCTGTATAACAGCGGTTACGCCAAGACCTGTAAGCAAGCCTGCCATTTTACCGCTCGTAAGCTTACCAATCATCATTTCAAGCTTACTGCCTGCACTTCTTTCGAGTGCATCGCCCATAAGATTCATTCCGAAGAGGAACAAGCAAAGACCGCCTATTAGAGTTAACACGTCAAAAATATCCATTTAATACATCCTCCAATTTGATTTGTTTTATTTTATTTAATTTGATTTTACTTTACTTTACTTGCATTTTACCTGTATTTTACAGTTGCCAAGTAAAATCCATAAGCATATCTGTGTAAAATCCGTGTAAAATTTAAACGGCAAAAAGAAATTTCTCTTTGCCGCTTGTATTATATTACATAACTGTTTTGTCTTGTTCTTTTTACGTGTATATAATTTCTGCACATACAATTTCTCTTGAACGTTGCTGAATGTTGCTCATCCTCTGCACCCATTCAAGCTGGTCTTGCTCTTTTAAATCTTCTGTAATAGTTTTTTAATTATTCATATATTTGATGCGGTTGAGGCATATCAGAGTTTTAAAACAAAGCAACATATTATTCAGCAGAGGGTGTAATTAAACTCTCTGCCGTTTTTTGTGTAAAAAACGCAACATATTGTGTTTTTCATATTATTCAATCACCACTACTTGACTTTTTACCGTTTTCAGCATATAATATAAACAAATGTTCGACAGAAAATATTATTACTTTTTACAATTTTTGACACTATATACATATAAAGGGTTTCATTCGTATGTGTGAACATTAATTATATGTAAATAATTTAAAAATCAATTAATCTGAATCAGGAGGATTTATAAATGACAGATAAATTCAAACTTATTGAAAGACAAGAAGACTTGGTCAAACTTTTAGAGGATGCAGACATAACTTATTCTATGTACAAAAATGCTGTTGAAAAATATACTGCCGTAGTTGATTTATTGAGCAGTAACGGCATTGATTCACATATTTATCCTCAAGGTTCTTTTGCTATTGGTACAGTAGTTAAACCTTTAAGACGAAATAAAGACGCAGATTATGATTTAGATGTAATCTGTGAAGTATCATGTTCAAAAGCTGAAACCACTGCTCCTCAACTTTACAAAAAAATAAAAGATGCATTAGAATCAAGTGGTAGGTATGATAAAAAACTGCACTTTTTTGAAGAATGCATCAGAATAGAATACGCAGATGTTGGCGGGTATAAATTTAGTATGGATATAGTACCTTCGGTTCCAGAAGAAATTAGGGAAATACTAAAAATGAAGTCTTTTACGCAACGTCCTGACTTATGCGATACAGCAATTGCTATAACTGAGCTTGATAATGATTCTCTTGGTTGGGGAAAAAGCAATCCGAAAGGTTATGAAAAATGGTTTTCTGAAGTAAATGAAAGATTTCACAACTATGATTTTGGCGTAAATACAAATAGACAGCAAATCTTTCAGAATAATCTAACTGTGTTCTCATCGGCAGACGAGATTCCTCTTCAAATTGTAAGAACCCCTTTACAAAGAGTAGTACAGTTACTGAAATTGCACAAGGCATCATACTTTTCGAATCCTAATGTTAAAGACTTTTCCGTTAAAAGCGTAATTATCGCAACTTTAGCAGCTCATAGTGCCCAAAAAGCTCCAGCACACTATAATACATTTGAGTTATTAGATTTTGTTCTTAAAGATTTGCAAAAGTATTCTACATTAAAAGATAACCCTACATTGTTCAAAGCATTAAATCCCGATAAAGGAATTATTGAGTTTGATGGTACAGAATGGAAAATAGAAAACCCTTCAAATCCTATGGACAACCTGGCTAACAGTTGGAACGAGGATAATGAGTATGTTAAGTATTTCTTTATGTGGGTAAACTCAGCTATAAAAGATTTTGACACAATTATCGGTGACCAAGATTTGGTATACGGATCAGTATTATCTAAGATGTTCGGCGAAGGAAAAGTAAAAGATTTTGGGTATGACAGAAAATATAAACTTGTTTCACCAAAGCCAATAGAGTCGAATGTGCAACATAAGCCGTGGTTAGATTATGAAAATGCTTGATACAAATATTCGAGACTTATTAAACTACCAAAAAGGACTGAGCATCTCGGGAGAAAGAGACGGTAGGATTTCCTTAGCGGGAAAAATCTTCGTAAATATGATTTATGACAACTTTCCGGTGCAAAGATATTATGATGTTAAAATCATTGTAAATCCAGAGAACGTTTATCTATCAGATGTATTTGAAACAGGGGGATATATTGGTGAGTATTGCCATAAATATAAAGACAACCGTCTTTGTTTGGCAACCAACATAGACCTTGTAATATCAAACTCCGAAAACAACTCCTTGGTGAACTTCTGCAGAGAATATATTGAACAATATTTTTTCATATATGAGTATTATACAACTTATGGCTTTTTTCCTTACGGTGACAGAGCCCATGATTTAGAAGGAGTAAAAAGTTCTTATAAAGAAATCACAGGCATAAAGGATGATTTAGATCTTACAAGGTTTCTTTTACAAATATGTAGAAAAGAATATCACTATCGTGGTCATTTACCTTGCCCTTGTGGGAGTGGTGAACGAACAAGAAAATGTCACCCCAAAATCCTAAAGTTAATGACTGATGAATTAGTCTACAAACAAATATGCATAGATTTTCTCGGGATGGTGAAAGAATTTGATGAGCATAAAAGAAAAGCAAAATGAATCACAAATACTAAAGAAACAGTATGCCGCTCGACATTGCTATAATTGCGCTGAATTGTTTGGAGTATTGTCTTGGATATGTTGTATAGTTATTGCTATTGTTCCTTTTGTTTTTGAAAATGATACAACAAATAGCAGTGCATATTTAATAGCTTTATTAACTATTTTCGAATTTAGCTTCGACAATATATGTCAATGGTATATTAAAATTGGAGCAGCTTTAAGAATATACATAGACAATTATCTGTTTAAATTCGGTGAACAAGAGTATTACGGGGAAATGTCGTTGAATACTTTAGATTGTATAACAAATATTGTAATACACTTACACAAAAAAACTTATAAAAAGCAAATTGAAAACTCTGAAACCGATAAAATCAGCGGTGTTAAAGATTGGTATGTCCTTGACGAAAGCCTTACACCTTACGATGAAATTAAATCATGTCAACTAAGCAATATTAACTATGATTCGGTTATTACAAAAATTCATTTCATATTGACGATTTCTTTAATAATTGGTTTTATCGCAACAATTTTCAAAGCGGATAACCATGGATTGTTATTGTGTGCTTTTTTATCCATAGTGATAAAAATAGTAAATTATATTATCGATATCAACAGGTATAATAAATGTAAAAAGCACATTGAGCATATTTTATCACAAATTGAGGTTGTTGAATATAACGTTGAAATTGCCAAAAAACTACAAGAAGCAATCAATCATCGTAGACAACTGAACGTTGTTCCGTTTTCTTTTATTTATTATGGTTATTTAAATTTAAAAGAAAAGATATCCTCATGAATAAATTAATACTACAAAAAAACAATCAGTTGCATCGGTTTGTGCAACTGATTGTTTTTATAATAACAAGTAATCCGCCTTAAATAACCAAGTGTAGTATCGTTATTACACTAGTTTCAAATGAGTTAAACTCTCTCAATATATAAAAAGTATCCTCTAACAAGCATAAATTTCCATACCATATAAGCCAAAATCAATCGCCATCAACCACAACATATTGTATGATTTTTTTGAATTTTACTTTGTATGCGATAGAAATTTTTGAAACGACCCAATGTATTATCTAAGAAAAACTAACAAATAAGAGTTGTTTTTTAGAAAACAGCAAGAACTAAGCACTACCTACATCACCGTAAGTCGTGCTTTTCTCAATCATATTCAAAATTTTAACTGTATATCAACTCGCTACACACAATCTCTCTCGCTCGTTGCTGAATATTGCTCATCCTCTGTACCCAATCCATCTGATTTTCTTCTTTCAATTGCTCTGTGACACCTTCTGCCTCTTTCATCTGCTCAATCAGAAGGTCGTACATTTCATTAGCCTGTCTGTCAATATCTGCAAGATAAGGCCAAAGTGTACATTTTGTTATCATAAGCATAAACACACCTCGTTTGTTTCGTTCAAGGTAATCTTTATGCATCATACCCCATTTGCCAACGATGATATTTGCTTGTTCGGGTGGCAGAATAATGTTCGGAATTTTGAAGTCGCCAACCTGTCGATAAGTTATCTTTGTTTTGTTTGCCATAATTCTGTCCTCCTTATTTTTCATAAGTATCAATGAGTTTTAAAATCAGTTCGTCAACATCCTCGGTAGGTAAATCCACCGCCAAAAGTATATTGCGAAACTCATTCATACCGTTGATAAGTAAGTTTAACTCAAAGCTGTCAAGTTTAAGTTTTGTTTTCTTGCTGAACATAAAAAAATCCTCCTTTAATTTTGTAACTTCATTTTACAAATTAAGGGAGGATTTGTCGAATGTGTGAGATAATTATTTTACAAAAGTATCATATGTAAATCTTGCACCAAACCTGAAACCCGAAATAAAACCGTCAGAAATGCTGATACTTGAAAACTCATTATATGCACTCACATAATTTGAGAACAGCTCTTTTTCTTCATCAGACAATTTTGCTGCCAGTTCTTCCTCTTGCTTAACAAGTTCGCTCAACTTCTTTTTAAGCCTTGGTTTGATTTCAGTGGTAAGTTCCTGCGGTTCAAGGTTTCCGTAGAATAATTCTTCAATAATGCTTGACATTATATATTCCTCCGTGTTACTCTGCCTTTAAACTCAAATGATTTTGGTTGCTGAATATATAGTGTCTGTGCCGGCTTTTACTTTTATTGAGTAAATCCCTTATGAGCACCCGCACCAAAGCTCAGCAGTTGAAAGATTGCTGAGCTGTTTTTTATAATATTGATTAAAAAGATGAGGGACTTGAAGTAGGAGCGGTAGTGAATCGATGTCCGGTGGACATCGAGAGCCGCGAATGACCGAGCACCGCAGTGCGAGAATCAAGTCCCGTCATCCGCACCAAAGCTCAGCAGTTGAAAGATTGCTGAGCTGTTTTTTTGTTGACAGTCAGTCACTGTCGCTATATAATTAAAAGCAGAGAACTAAAGGAGGTTTTCCTATGCACAACAAATATCTCTTTTGCTATTTCACAGGTAATGAACCTGAAAAAGAATCCATAAACTACGCCGTCAGCCAAGACGGATATCACTTTACTCCCCTCAATGATAACAAGCCTTTTCTTTTTAACGAAAAAGGTACTAAGGGCATCAGAGACCCTTTCCTTTTCAGGGCAGTTGACGGCTCATTCTATATTATCGGCACGGATATGCGCAGTGAACTCGGTTGGGCATCAAACCACGCTTTATGTGTATGGCACAGCGACGACCTGATTAACTGGCAACAGTATGAGGGCATCGATATGGAAGATTACGGTCTCATCGGCAGTGTACGCACATGGGCGCCCGAAGTTTTTTATGACAAAGAAAAACAGATGTATATGATTTATTGGGCAAATGCTCAGCATAACAAAGACACCGACGAGTGGTCAAATACCGTTATGTGGTACGCGTATACAAAAGACTTCAGAACTTTGGAAACACAGCCGCGAATTCTCTATGCACCCCCTTGCAAAAAAGATGCCATTGATGCTGACATAATTGAAAACGACGGCACTTTTTATATGTATTACAAAGACGAAAACAACAAGCGCATCTGCTATGTTTATTCAGATTGCCTTTCAGGTCCCTATAAAGAGCCCGACGACAAAAATGCCACTGCTTTTGACGAGGACACCGAGGGCTGCTGTATGTATAAAATCGCAGGCACTGATAAGTGGGCAATGATTATGGACTCTTACACCAAGGGCAGATATCTTATGCAGACAACAGAAGATTTCATCAATTTTGAAGTTGTAGATGACAGTGAATATTTTCTCGACTTTTCACCCCGACACGGCTCTGTGCTTCTCATAAGCGACGATGAATATGAGAGAGTCGTCACCCACTTCAAAAACAAATAAAGCATCTCATTACTCACCTTTACGGCAGAGTACAAAACAAAAACCTTTTTATTGACACCCTGAGCGGTTGTTGATAAAATGATTACATTAAATTATCAGGAGAGAATATTATGCTTAAAAAAGATACATTTGCACTTAAGCCGCCTATGGGCTGGAACAGCTGGGACTGCTATGGTGCCGCCGTCAATGAAGAACAGCTTCTCGGCAACGCTGAATATGTAAGAGACAATCTCAAAGACTTCGGTTGGGAATATATTGTCTGCGACATTCAGTGGTATGAGCCTAAGGCTACATCTAACTTCTATAACAACTTCACCGAGCTTTGCATGGATGAATATTCACGCCTTATCCCTGCAGTTAACCGTTTTCCGTCATCAGCTGACGGAGTGGGCTTCAAGGCTATCGCTGATAAAATTCACGACATGGGACTCAGGTTCGGCATACATATTATGAGAGGTATCCCCCGTCAGGCTGTGCATCAGAACACACCTATCAAGGGCACAACTAAAACTGCACGCGAAATCGCTTCAGGTTTTTCAGTCTGCTCCTGGAACACTGATATGTACGGCATCAGACATTGGGAAGAGGGTGCTCAGGAATACTACAACAGCCTTTTTGAGCTTTATGCTTCCTGGGGCGTTGACTTCGTTAAGGTTGACGATATTGCCAACACCGAGTTCAAGCCTCACGACCCCTACAGTGCGCGTGGCGAAATCGAGCTTATCCGCAAGGCTATCGACAACTGCGGAAGAGCTATGGTACTCTCCCTTTCTCCCGGCCCTGCTGTCATAAGTGAAGCTTTCCATCTTTCACAAAATGCAAATATGTGGCGTATGACCGGCGACTTCTGGGACCATTGGGACAAACTTTACAATATGTTTGAGAGATGCGAAAAATGGGCACCTCACGTAAAAGTCGGCTGTTGGCCTGACTGCGATATGTTACCCCTCGGCAAGATAAGCAAAAACTGCTCTTGCCTCGGCGACAGAGACAGATATACAAACTTCACCCCCGACGAGCAGAAAACAATGCTCTCACTCTGGGCAATATTCCGTTCACCTCTTATCTTAGGCGGTGAGCTCCGTGAAAACAGACCCGAGGATTTAGAGGTTATCACTAACAGAGACATCATCGAAATCAATCAGTATTCCACCGACAACACTCAGCTCAGAAGAAACAGAAATGAAGCAATCTGGACTTGCCTTGATAAAGACGGTAAGAGAGTTATTGCTATGTTTAACCTCAGTGATGAGGAAAGAGAAATCAGTCTGAATTTCAAGGAATTCGGTTTGGATATGAACGGCACTGTTACCGAGCTCTGGACTAAAGAGAGATACGATGTTGACGGTGATGTGCTGACAATGAAAGTTAAGCCTCACGGGGTTAAGATAGTTAAATAATATAAATGGGGACAGTACTTTTTCTCATGTAAAAGTGTCTGTCCTCGTATTTTTATTAAATATTTTTGTTCATTATGCAACCTTTTGAGCCTTTCAATCGTTCTTATAAGTGAAAGGAGCTGATAAAATGAAAGACGATTTTGAATTTCTTGTTGAAAAATATGCGGACACGGTAACGCGTATATGCTTTTTTAATCTCGAGAACCGTGCTGATGCCGAGGACGCTTGGCAAAATGTTTTTATCAAGCTTTTCAAATCAAAAAAACTATGGAATAAGCCCGAAGAAGAATTGCGCAAATGGCTCATAACCGTAACCTTAAATGAATGCCGTGATATCAAGCGCAAGCTTTTTCACAGAAATCATTACGATATTGACGAGCTGGAGGTTTCTTACAGTGAGGATTTCAATAAAGATATAATCAGTGCCGTAAGAAGTCTGCCCATAAAATATCTGCAGGTTATTGAACTTTATTATTTCGAGGGGTATTCCGTAGCTGAAATTTCAGATATCCTTTCTGCAAATGAAAACACTGTAAAGTCCCGATTAAAACGGGGCAGAGAATTACTGAAAGGAGAATTTTTAAATGAACAGTTTTAATGTAAAAACTCCTGATGATTGGAAAGAAAACCTTTATGCCAAGACCACTGACAAGAAGGCTGTCAGAATAAAACCCATAACCCTTATCGCGGCAGTGCTTGCCGTAATCATATGCATTTCAGGCTCGGCATTTGCTGTGAGAGTTTCCAAGGCTCCTGAATATTTCGGCTCTGTATTTTTAGGTGATTCCCCTGTTGTCAATGAAGTATATTCCCCAAAAGACTACTATTTTGAAAGCAGCAGAGATGATTTGACCTTAAGATGCAAAGGCATCGCAGGCGACAGCTTTTCGGTCTATATTCTCTTCGAACTCAAATCTACGGGTGATATTCTTTTTGATAAAAACAAATCATACTATATTGCAAACCGTGATCAAAGCATTCCCTTTGTGTCAAGCTTAAGTTCAGGCTGGAACACTGATGTTATTGATGAACGCACTTTAGAAATTGCTATAAGCTATGGCACAGAAAACGGTGCCCTTGCCGGCAAAACAATCAGTATGTACTTCGGCGACCTCGAAACCTTTGACCATACAAAACTTATTGATTGCGAATTCTCGGGCGAAATTGTAGTTGACTACCGCAACAGCATAAGAAAGCTCATTCCTGCCGAAAGCACTCTCAATCTTCTCGGTGTTGAGTTCAAGCCCGTAAAGGGCAGAATATCAAATTTCCACTTTGATTATACTTTAGATGTTGTTGACGGCAAAGAGATTTACAGTCAGATTGATGACCATGAATTCGTTACAGGCACACTGACACTTAATTATGATGACGGAACAAAAGATGACTTCACTCTCAGATTGCCACCCCAGAATTCCAGCGAAGCCTCGGCTACATTAACAGGCAAACACGAAAATGATCTGCGTCTTGTGATCTCACTTCCCAAGCCAATCAATGCCGCAAAGGTAACATCAGTGGATCTTAACGGCGTTGAATTATTCAGTATTCAGTAAATCGGCGGGTGCGGCGGCTCCATTGGCGAACGATGTTCGCCTCAAGGAAAGCTTTCAGCTTTCCTTGTAAATCGCCCCTCGGGCGATTTCATGGAGCCGCCTCCCACCTCTTGCACTCACTTTCTCGCGTACAACACATCAAACTAAAAAGGCGGGTAGGAATTAACCTACTCGCCTTAATTTCGTTGCAATTCTGCATTTTAATGATACTCAGGCAGCCAATCCTTGTGAGCTTCAAGCATCTCATCAACCATAGCATAAATGTCCTTGATGTTGAGCTCTGTGCCTGTGAGAGGATCCATCATTGCAGCATTGTAGATATACTTCTTTTCGAGAGTCGCTGCAGCCTCGATGGTCAGAAGCTGAGGATAGATGTTGCTCGCATTCATAGCTGCAAGCTGTAAGGGAAGCTCACCCATATGGCAAGGTGTGATGCCGCTGCCGTCAACGAGACAAGGCACTTCAACACAAGCCTCCTTGGGCAGGTTATCGATAAGGCCGTTGTTGAGCACGTTACCGCCGATTTTATAGGGTTTGTTGGTAACAATAGCTTCCATAATATATGAAGCATATTCTTCTGAGCGCTCGTGTGTAATCTTGCCGTCAGCGAGAATTCTGTCGCGTTCTTCTTCCCAACCTGCAATCTGATTTACACATCTTCTGGGATATTCGTCAAGAGGAATATTGAACTCCTCGATCATTTCGGGATATCTTGACTTAATATAGAAGCCGTTGTACTCAGCATTATGTTCTGAGCTTTCTGTGCAGTAATAGCCGAGTTTGTCGATATAGTCAAAGCGTACCATATCTCCGTGCTTTTCATTAGCATTCTTTTCTTTAGCTCTCTTTTTAATTTCGGGATAAAGGTCGTTGCCGTCTTTGTCTCTTACATCGAGAAGCCATGCCATATGGTTGATACCTGCAATTTTGTCTGTTCTGCCCTCAACCTTATCTTCCATACCGAGTTTTTCAAGCAGACCCTTTGAGCAACCCTGAACACTGTGGCAAAGACCGACTGTTTTTATTTTGGTATGACGAAGCATATAGCCTGTAAGCATAGCCATAGGGTTAGTGTAGTTGAGGAACCATGCGTCGGGGCATACCTCTTCCATATCGTCAGCAAAAGCTTTCATTACAGGGATGGTACGAAGAGCGCGCATAATACCGCCAATGCCCATTGTATCTGCAATAGTCTGACGAAGACCGTATTTTTTGGGAATTTCAAAGTCTGTGACAGTACAGGGCTCGTAACCGCCCACCTGAATAGCATTGACAACGAAAGATGCGCCTCTGAGAGCGTCTTTTCTCTCTGCTTCACCTAAATATGTAGTAATCTTCGCTCTGCCCTCATTGATATTTCTGTTGATTGCAGAGAGGATGATTTCAGATTCCTTGAGTCTTTTTTCGTCAATGTCATAAAGTGCGAATTCGCTTTCTCTGAGTGCGGGGGTACACATACAGTCACCGATAACGTTTCTTGCAAAAATGGTACTGCCTGCACCCATAAATGTAATCTTCATAATATTCTTATCCTTTCAAAAAGAATTTACTTTTTAATCCTTGCTTTACAGCACAGATTTTGATAATATAAACATAGCATAACTACAACAAAAATACAAGTGTAAGAGGGAAAAAATATGAAAGAAACAAAATTTTATCTTATGGCAGACCCCCACTTTTTTGCAAGCGAGCTCGGTTGCAGCGGCGACGAGTATGAAGATTTTATGCACTATGAGCAGAAGTGCTTTGCTGAAACCGAAAGTATAAACAACTCCGTCTTTGAGTTTCTCAGAAATGCCGACGAAGCTGACATCGTATTAATTGCAGGTGACCTTATATTCAACGGTGAAAAAAAGAGCCTCGAGGGATTTCTCAAGCTTCTTCGCTCTCTTAAAGATCACGGCAAAAAGATTTATGTTGTCACTGCCGATCACGACTTCAAATGGAATGACGGTGACACTTTTGCCTTTGGCGAAAACGGCAGGTACAGCCCCGAGCGTTCTGCCCGTGATGAACTCATTGACCTTTACTCAGACTTTGGCTTCGGCGATGCTATAGCTATAGACAAAGAGCATCTCTCATATGTAGCTCAGCTTTCAGATAATGTGAGACTTCTTGCTCTTAACTGTGACCTTAAAGAAAATGGTAAATACCATTTCTTCCCCGAACAGCTTGAATGGATAAAAGATCAGACCAAAAAAGCCCGTGAAGACGGACAGATTATGTTTGCTATGTGTCACTACCCTATTCTTCCCGGTCAGCCTTTGTTCTCTCTGATTTCTCCAATGCTCATAAGAGATGCCCATAAGTTTGCATCTTTCCTTGCTGATGAGGGAGTACATATGATATTCACCGGTCATATGCACAATCAGAGCATCAATGTCATTGAAACCGAAAAAGGCAATAAGCTCTATGATATCACAACGGGTTCAATTATTGCGGACCCTGCCGTTATCAGACTTGTTACTATCAAAGATGAAAAAACAGTTGATATCAAGAGTATACCCACACCTGATTTTGAGTGGGACACCAACGGCAGAACCTGCAAAGAGTACCTCAGTGATATGTTTGACAGAATGATAGTCAATGTGCTTACAGATATGCGCGACGACACTATCAGAATGATGAACAAGTTCCACCTTGAAGATAAAGGCGCCACTAAAAAAATTCTCGGCATTGCAGGCAAATTCATCTGCTCGGTTAAGGTTGGCACTATGGCAAAACTGCTGTTTATAAAGTGCGATAAGAGCATTAAAAAGATGCGTGTCCTCGACTATGCAACCGAGCTTGTCAGAGGTGCTTTTGAGGGTAATCAGACCTTCAAAGAAGGCACACCCAAGGGTGATATATGGCTCGGTCTTTTAAAGAGAATCAGATTTATTCTCAAAAAAATCGACATCAAAGGCTGGGACGGCAAAAAAGCCGACCTTTATGAGATTCTCAAAAATACAGCCGGCAATTATGACATTGACGACTACAATGCTACATTGATACTTAAATAATTCCAAAACATAAAGAAGGAGCGTGCAGATGAAAAAAGAAAAAATTATTTCCGAACTCAAAACTCTCAAGTTCATAAACTTCCCTGTGCTTATGCTTGCAGGCTTCATCAATGCTTTCGGTGTAACAGTTTTCCTCTCACCCGTCAACCTTTATGACAGCGGCATTTCGGGCACATCAATGCTTTTAGGGCAGCTGACACCCGAATATATGACCCTTTCAATTTTTCTGCTTATTCTCAATGTACCGCTGTTTTTATACGGCCTTAAACGTCAGGGATTAGCTTTCACCATATACTCCATATTTGCCGTTGCTTTTTATTCTCTGGGTGCCTGGCTTATAACAGATGTGCTGCCCATTGATGTGAGTATGGCTTCGCCCCTTGCAGAAGACGACCTGCTTTTATGTGCTATATTCGGCGGTCTTATTTCAGGTGTCGGCAGCGGTCTTACCATACGTTTTGGCGGTGCTATTGACGGCATTGAAGTTATGGCTGTTATATTTTCAAAGAAGCTCGGCATCACTGTGGGCACATTTGTAATGATATACAACATTATTCTTTATATTATCTGCGGCTTTGTTTTAAACAGCTGGATACTCCCGCTTTACTCTATCATAACCTATGCGGCAGGTGTTAAAACAGTTGACTTTATTGTGGAGGGTCTCGACCGCTCAAAGGGTGTTATGATTATCACAAGCAAGGCAGAAGACGTCAGCAATGCTCTAATGTTCACCTTTGAGACAGGCACAACCAAAATTGCAGCAAAGGGCGGTTACACCGGCAAAGATAAGACTGTGATTTATTTCGTAGTCAACCGTTTTCAGATTTCGAAAATGCGTCAGCTTGTGCATGCTATTGATCCTCACGCATATATGACCATCAGCGAGGTTGCCGATGTGTTTAAGAGTGAGAAAGAGTAAATCAATTCGGAATGCGGAATTGCGACTAAACTTTTGGCGAGTAGGTTAATACCTACCCGCCTTTTATATTTTCTCCCTGCGCCATAAAGTGGGTGCAAGAGGTGGGAGGCGGCTCCATTAAATCGCCTTGCGATTTAACGCCTGCAGTGCAGGCGAGCCGAACAAAGTTCGGCTATGGCGCCGCCGCGCCCACCGATAGCAACCCTTCTTAAACAAAAAGCGAGTAAGCTTACGCCTACTCGCTATATTTTTTCGCTCGCCACGGGGCGTTACTTTTTGTTAGCGCCCAAAAAGTAACCAAAAAGACGCTGATACTTTACTTCCTGAACACTCTGAAAAGTGGCAGACACGCCGAGAAGAAAGTCTTATAGCTTTCACAATAGTCAGCACTTGCCTTGTTTCTCTTGCAACCGCCTGCACGACATAAGGGATAAAACTGACACTTCTTGCACTTTTCAGGCACTCCGATGCTCTCTTTGATAAACTCGAAAGCTGTCTTGCTCTTTGCCATTTCTTCAAGTGTCAGGTCGTTTATGTTACCGAGACACCACTCGTCAGTGCAATAAAAGTCGCAAGGATAAATATTACCGTTACCCTCAGCTACAAACTGATGTGTGCAGTGGCCCATAAGTCCGCATTGCTCTGCCTTTTCACCGAGATACATTCTCACCCAGTTATCAAACTGACGGACACTTATATAATTTCCCCTCGCAAAATCCTTGACATAGAGATTGAAGATTCGGATAAGAAAATCGCTGTATTGCTTGGTTGTCATATACTGCTCGCTCTCGGTGTCATCTCCCATTGGTCTGAGACACGGAATAAACTGAAGATAACCAAAACCCTGAGCGCGGAAATATTTATAAATTCTCTCTGCATTTTCAGCACAATACCCTGTGAGTACTGTCAGAATATTGAACTCTGTCTTGTGCTTTTTGAGTTTATTGGCAGCAGTGATAATCTTGTAATATGAGTTTTGTCCGTTGGCGTCAACTCGGAACTTATTGCCCTCATAATCACCGTCGAGGCTAAGACCGATGAGAAACTTATTCTCAGTGAAAAATCTTGCCCATTCATCATTTATAAGAGTACCGTTAGTCTGCAGTGAATAGAAAATCTCGCTGCCCTTTGTGTTGTACTTCTTTACAGCTTCGGTGAAAAACTTAAAATAGTCCATACCTGCAAGCAGGGGCTCACCGCCCTGAAAAGCGAAAGCGACACTTGAGCCGTCGGCAAAATTCAGGGCGTCTTTTATAAGTTTTTCTGCCGTTGCTTCGTTCATCTTGCCAAGTGAGAAAATCTCTCGGTTGGCGGCAACATCGCAATAAAAACAATATTTACAGCGAAGATTGCAAAGACTCGAAGCCGGCTTTATCATTATAGAAAGCGGCGGCATTATTCGATAATACCTCTTCTGTTTTCTTTGAAGTTATTCTGTATACCCTTGAGCTCCTCATTCATCTTAGCTGAGATTTCGGGATAAACGACTGTACGGTTGTAGTTTTCCTGATAGTCATCAGTGAGGATATGGAGCCAGTTCTTACGGCTCTTATCAAAGAATGCTGAGTTATCGTTGGGAGCTTTATCGAAATATTTCAGAGTGAGATATTCACTGTCGAGAATATCATAGTCATAATCGGGATACATATCCTTGACTGTCTGTGAGGGCACTGTATACTGAATAGCCTTGATGTCCTCACGCTTCATATGAAGAATGGGGTGTTCTTCTGTATGTACGGGAGTGTCTTTTTCGATAACGGGTACAAATGAAACACCGTCGATAACACGGTCAGAGGGCATAACATTGTTTTCGCCACCGTTAGTGATGCCGCAAAGCTCAATAAGTGTGGGGAAGAAGTCAACGAATGTTGCGCTGTTGCTTCTTGTGCCGCCCTTTTCAAAGAGACCGCCGTTGTTGTCCCATCTGATCATAAAGGGTACTTTCTGACCGCCCTCATAGGGAAGGTACTTAGCACCTCTGAGGTCTGCTGTGCTGCCTTCGAGAGCAGGACCGTTATCACTTGAGAAGATGATGATAGTGTCTTCGAGCACACCAAGTTCTTCCATTGTTCCGAAAAGTTGACCGAGATATGTGTCAAACTCTGTAATACAGTCAACATATGTACCCATACCGCTGACACCGTCAAAGTCGTCACCTGCAAATACGGGACCGTGAGGCCAGGGAGTTGCATAATAAGCGAAGAAAGGCTCGTCTGAATTTGTAACTGTATCTGTAATCCACTGAGTAATTTCACCGTGAATCCATTCTGTGAGCTTGCTCTGGTCTTTCTTGCCGTTTTCGTCTTTCATTTCATCTACGCCGTGTACGATAGTGTATTCGCCATCCTCTTCACTTACATGATAGAAAGGCTTCATATCGTTAACATGGTGTGAGCCGTAGAAATAGTCAAAGCCCTGATTTGTGGGAAGGTACTCGCCGTAGTCACCTAAGTGCCACTTGCCGAAAGCACCTGTAGCATAACCTGCCTGCTGGAATACTTCTGCGATTGTGATTTCATCGCCAAGCATACCGTCAACATTGTTGCCCATTTCAAAGGAGTTATAAACTCTTGTCTGAGCAAAGGGGCTGAAGGTTGAAACTGTGGGATAGATTACGTTATCGGCAAAGCCTCTGTAGGGGTAACGGCCTGTGAGGGCTGCAAAACGTGCAGGTGAGCAAACTGAATAGCTTGAATAGAAATTCTCAAAATTAAGACCGTTTTCACCGATTGAGTCCATATTTGGTGTGTCGTAGATAGCACCGTTGAGAGATGTGTCACCGTAACCCATATCGTCCATCATAATAACGAGCACATTGGGCTTGCCCTGAGTGTTGTTGTCAACATTATCAAGATAGTCATCGTGGCCGTCCCAGAGTCTGTCTGTAACAGGCTTTGTGCGAAGATTGCCTGTGAGCACAGCGAGAACTGATGAAGCCATGAGAAGCACACTGAGAAGTGCTGATGCGAATGTCTTAAGTCCGCCCTTATTGCAGTTTTTCTTTGCCACAAAAACAAGGCCGAGAAGTGATGCAATAGCAGGAAGACCTAAAATGAAATTACCTGCAATTCTTGTCAGGATACTGCCCTCACCTGCAAAGAGAGGATTTTCGACACTTGACCAGCCTGCAAGACCTGAACAGAAAGCACCGAAGCCTGCATCTGCGCCCCATATAACATGGAAAAGATAAAGGCCGATAAATGAGAAAGCATAGCCTAAAACCATAGGCAGATAAACTTTCTTTTTAATGATGAGTGAAAGAAAAATTACAGCAGACATAATGCAGCAATAAAGAAGGCTGACAAGACCTACAAGGTTCTGTCTTGTAGCGAGCTGAGCTACCATAATTCCGAGGCCTATAACCATAAGGATTATAGGAAAGACTTTTTTAGATTTGTCGAGTGAAATTTTATTTTCCATAATATTTCATTCCTTTCTCCGTAATGCATTAATTATATCTTAAAGAGGGCTTATAGTCAACTGTTAATTTAATTAAAAGTACCCTGCCGAGTCGGCAAGGTACCACTGTTATTTTATGCTTTTATAATTTCTGATAGCGTTGCGGATTACTGTTTCGCCATATTTTTTGCCTGCCATTCGCACTACAGAGAATTTCCCGTAGCGATAATGCTGTTCGGTGAAGACAATGAGACCGAGATAGATTTTCATAAGATAAAATCTCTTAAGCTGGTTGCTGTCAAAGTTAAGTCTTTCCTTAGCCACAGAGTTGTATCCGTCTATAAGGTGTCGGTTTTTTTCCAAATCAAATGCACCCGTGTAGTCAAGTGAAATGAAATCACCCATAACATCACCAAGCATAGCTCTTTCGCAATCAATAAGAGAATATAACTTTTTATCTTTAAGCATAATATTGCCCGCCCACAAATCAAAATGCAGATAGTGGGGTGTCTGCACAGTTTTGAGCAGATCTTTACTTTCATCAAAAATCTTTCTTATTTCACTAAGACAAGGAATCTTCGCCTTTTTAGTTTCAGCATTTTTTATTACATTCTCTGCCATAGAGAAATAAGCTTCATCCCAGGTTGGTCTGAGTCCGTTTTGTATGTAACCGAAGCCTTCATCACATGCGATATTGTGCATTTCAGCCATTGCCTTGCCAAGGCTGAACATAACCTGATTATTTTCATCTTTATTGAGTTTTGCTGAAGAAAGCATAGTGCCTTCAACAAACTCCATAATAATGTAACGGCAGTCGCTGTTTTCATCGCAGTCATATCCATACACCTTTGGGAAATGTACATTTTTAACCTGTGCGAATTTCTCATAGAAATACACTTCGCTTTTAATGAGATTTTTCTCATAGGTCAGCACCTGAATATCGTTTGCAGGCGCAATTTTGACGGCATAGCTTTCGCCGTCTTTGGTTGTTACTTTCAGCACAGAGTTGAACATTCCGCCTTTGAGATCAGCAAAAGTTTCAACTTCTCCGAGACTGTGTCTGAGGAATATTTTATCAAGGGTTGCTTTATCTATGTTTCTTTTGGTTTTTGACATAATGTGTCACCTGCCGATTGTGATTATAAATTCATTATAACTATAGTTTTTTCTTTGTCAACTTTGGTCTGTACTTTTTAATTGTTTTGTGATATTATATCAGCAGCTAAAACATTTGCGAGGTGCATCAATGTTTATTTTAAATGAAGATATACTTGCCTTAAAGGGCAAGATTAAAAAGTTGGCTTTCAGTGACCGTAAGGATAAAAATTACGAGTACACAAAAATAACCGCACGGCCTTTTGAAACAAAGCAGGGCATAAAGTGGCAGCTTGAAAAGCACAAAAATAATCAGGTCTTTCACGAAAATTTAAGTGAAAAAGATTTTCTCTTATGGTGTGAGGACGCGGGCAAGTCTGCATTTAAACAGGCTTGTCTCACCGCCGAGGGAACCACAGTGCAATATACTATTTTCCCTGACAAGACAAAGCGAAAAGTCACAGGTAACGATATTGCCAAAGTGGAAACTGCAAAACACAACAAAGAGAAAAACTATATTCTCCCTCAGGGTCAGAACATTCCCGCCCTTGTGGATTTAGGCGTTTTCGGCAAGGACTTTATGGTGGTTGCAAGCAAGTATGACAAATATAAGCAGATTAACCGCTTCATTGAAATCATCGACGACAGTTTCTCTAAGATGAATAAAGATGAGGTGACAATCCTTGACTTTGGCTGCGGCAAGTCTTATCTGACTTTTATCGTTTATTACTACTTCACTGAGATTAAAAAGGTTAAGGCAAAGGTCTTAGGCTTCGACCTTAAAGAAGATGTGGTAAAAAACTGCAACGAAATCGCAAAGAAATACGGCTATGATAATCTCAAATTTTATGTCAACGACGTGACCAAAGGCGAAGTATATAAAGACAATGTGGATATGGTTATCACACTTCACGCCTGCGATATAGCAACAGACTTCGCTCTTTATCACGCCATAAGCCACGGCGTTAAGCATATCTTCTCAGTGCCCTGCTGTCAGCACGAGGTCTGCTCATCAATCAAAAAAGGCGGAGATTTTGATTTACTTCTCACTCACGGACTTATCAAAGAGCGTTTCTCAGCGCTTCTTACCGACAGCATCAGAGCGGAGATTCTCAAAAAATGCGGTTATGAAGTTGATATAATTGAGTTCGTTGACTTCGCACACTCGCCAAAAAATCTTATGCTTCGCTGCAAGCTGAAAAAGAAAGCCTCACCCGATTTAAGCGAAGTCGAAAATCTTATGAAAACTTACAGCTTTAAACAGAAATTATATGACCTTGTGAAAGCACAGGAGGACTGACAAATGTTAAATCTCATCAAAAGAAACACACCTGCAATTGCCGATTGTTTCATCATCGAAACTACAGAAAGAATGAACGGCAAAAACTATTATGAAATAAGTGAAAAAGACGGCAGGGTACTCATAAAAGGCGACTGTAAAATCAGCCAGGCTATGGGTTATTATGCTTATCTCGAAAAATATTGCAGAGCCAATTTCGCTCACTGCGGCAACACTGAGCTGAATGTTACAAAGGCGCCTCTGCCCACTGAGACAACCTTACATATCATCGACCAGGAAAAGAGAGCTTATCTCAACTACTGCACACTCTCCTACTCTATGCGCTCGTGGCAGTGGAAGGAATGGGAAAAGGAAATCGACTTTATGGCCATGAACGGCATCAATATGCCCCTTAGTGTCATCGGCAATGAGGCTACGGTTTTCTATACACTTCTTGACCTCGGTTTCAGCGAAGAAAAGGCTCTCTCATTTGTGGCAGGCCCCTCATATTACGCCTGGCAGATGATGACTAACCTTGACTCATTTATGCATATCCCCGACAGAAAGTATATAGATAAGCGCCTTGAGCTCGGCAGAAAAATCATCAATCGTCAGGTTGAGCTCGGTATGACCCCCATTCAGCAGGGCTTTGCAGGTCATATCCCCGAGTTTCTTAAAGAAATTTATCCTGACTCAAAATTACAGCAGCTGCCTACCTGGTGCGGTTTCCCGGGTACTTGTCAGTTTGACCCTCTCGATAAAAATTTTGCTGTTTTCGGCAGAGCTCTTCTCGAAAAACAAAAAGAGCTTTTCGGCGCATATCACTACTATGCCTGCGACCCCTTCCACGAAAACGAGCCTCCCACTGACGGCGGTGTTTATCTTAATAATGTGGGCAAGACTATCTCAAAGATGTACTCCGACTTTGACAAAGATGCCGTATGGGTTATGCAGGCTTGGTCACTCCGCGAAGAAATAGTCAAGGCTGTTGACAAAGATAAGCTTCTCATTCTCGACCTTGACGGCAGCAAGAGTGAGCTTCACAAAGGCTTCTGGGGTTACAGTTTTGTCTGCGGCACACTTCACAACTTCGGCGACAGAAACTCACTTCACGGCTCGGCAGAGCTCCTTGCCGAAAATCAGTATGCTGTAAGAAAAGAGAAATATCCCTCAATTGTGGGCACAGGTCTGTTTATGGAGGGCTTCTTCCAGAATCCCCTCTATTATGATTTAGCTTTCCACACTATCACTCAGGAGAATAAAGTTGACCTTGACGAGTGGCTCGCTGATTACGCCGAGAGACGTTACGGCAGTGAAGAGGAATGTCTCAAAAAGGCAGTATTCAACCTCAGAGACAGTTGCTATAACCCAAAATGCATCGGCAGAGAGACAAGTTCAATAGTTGCTGCAAGACCCTCAACCACTCACTATCACACAGCTCCCAACGACAAAGTTGAGCTCAGATATGACAACAAAGTGCTTTTCAACGCCCTCACAGAGCTTCTTAAAGCCGAAAATGCAACTACCGACGGCTATGCTTTCGACGTCTGCGATATTTTAAGACAGGTGCTCTCCAACAAAGCCAAAGAGGTGTACTTTGCCATAATGGAGAGCTTCAGATATCACGACAAGGAAGCTTTTGAAGACAACATATCCCTCTTTGAAAAGATACTTCTTGCCATCGATAGAATACTTGCCACAAGAGACGAGCTGAGCTTTGACACTCATATCAACGAGGCTGTAAATAATGCTTGTTGCGATGAGCATAAAGAGCTTTTCAGACAGAACGAGGTTACTCTTATCACTATCTGGGGCCCATATGTCAACAACGAGCTTTTCGACTATGCCTGGAAAGAATGGGCAGGTCTCATCAAAGATTATTATCTCCCCCGTTGGCAGATGTTCTTCAATGAGCTCAGAGGCGCGTTCGGTGAGGATATCAGCCACATCTCAGATACAGAGTTCAACCACAACGAGAGAAACGACTATGAGACCACCGAGTTTCAGCAGAAGCTCCGTGATTTCGAGTTCAGCTTCACTTATTCTTATAAGGGTACTCCTCGTAAGGGTGAGGATACTCTCGCTGTTGCAAAAGAATTAGTACAAACATTTAAAGATATCATCTAAAAAAAATATAGCAGAGTGTTAAAACGCACTCTGCTTTTTTATTTACGTATGCCCTCGCCGGGTAGGCATTCTTTTTCCTGTCGCGGAAAAAGAATCAAAAACGCGATGATTTATCCTATATATTTTTCTATAAATTCATCAATTTTCTGCTCATATGCCTCTTTTCCGTTTACATGTGCCTGAGCGTGGTCAGCACCGTCAACAAGAAGAATATCCTTATAGGGAGTGGAGCAGTTGTCATAAAGCTCCTGAGCCATAAATGAGGGCACAAGATTGTCTTCTTTACCGTGAACAAAGAGCATGGGCACTCTTGCATTTTTGACGCTTTCAACAGGCTCAATAGAGTCGAAGCTGAAACCGTGATTTATCTTATTTGCAATATCAACACCCTTTATAAGTCCCACATCAGGAACTTTAAGGTCGCTCAGTTTAAACTTGAAAAGTGCCTTAGCTGTGGTGAAGCCGCAATCTGCAACAGTGAATTTCACATTTTGGGGCAGGTTGTTTCTGCCACTCATCATACAAACAGTAGCACTGCCCATTGATACGCCGTGAAGAATAATCTTTATATCACTGCCGAAATGGTCAATCATATATTTCAGCCACTTCATACAGTCCTCTCTCTCATAATAGCCGAAACTGCAGTGAGTACCGTCGCTCTCGCCTGATGCAATATGGTCAGGGAAGAAAACATTGATACCCCTGCTGAGATAATACTGTGCGAATCCGCAGAACTCTTTTTTGCCGTAACTTCTGTAGCCGTGAGCACCGAAAACATAGACGTTGCTTGGCTCTTTGGCTTTAAGCAGATAACCCACAAGACCCTCGTCACGCTCAGACATAATATAGTGCTTCTCATAGCCGTAATCTTCGACCCACTTGAGATTGTTGGTCAGCAGCTCGCGCAGATGACTCATATCACAGCCCGAAACCTTTGCACCTACGCTGTCGGGCAAAATCATATTTTTATTGAAAAGAAGCTCATCTATAAGTGTGCATATGCCGTACCCTGCCGCTGCAGCACCGAGAGCACCTATAATTAATTTTTTGCAAGTTTTCATATAGCAATCACCTTTTTTCACTACGGCTGAGCCGTTCTTTTTTTATATTATAACAAACAGGAAATTAACTGTCAATAGAAAAACAGACAGCTACCCGAGGGTAACTGTCTGATAGTTTTATTTCAGATTCTTATTTGCCGAAGCTGAAAAGGTTTTTGAACCAATCGCCTATACTCTTAAAGAAGCTGATAATCTTCTGGAAGAATGCGATAAGGCCGTTGGGAGCAATACCTTCATCAGGATCGATAATATCATCAAAGATATCAAGGTCGAGAATGCCTGCGATGATATCGCCTGCAGCTGCTTCGCCCTTATCATTTGATTCTCTCATATCCTTGAGAAGTTCTGTCCATGTCTTGTTGAGGTCCTTGAGACCTGTTGTTGTGTTGCCGACACCTGTGTCTAAACCGTAGTAGAGGTAGTAGAGTGTTGTCAGAGCTGCGTCCATACCGAGTCTTGTGTCGGTTGCGGCTGTCGCAATAACTTCAAGCACACCTGCAACATATTTTTCTGCTTCAGCTGTCATTCCGAGATAATCTCTCATAAAACCGAGGAGAAGGTTGCGGTTGTTTTCGTGCATAATGAAAGTGATAATAAGTCTTTCAACTACAACTACTATTTCTGTCTTGGTGCCTGCTTCTGCATCTTCGCCTGCATAAACCATCTTATAAGCCGTTTTGCCGTTAGCTGATGCATATGATACAAGCTTACCTACTGAAAGTTCCTTGATTGCATTTGCATCAAGATTTTCAAACTTATAGCCTGTTGCATCTGCAATGATATCAAGAAGCTTATTAAAGAGCCATTCGAAGTTGATTTCTGCAAGATCTATACCGATAATCTCATAAAGGTCAACCTTAGCAATAGGCTCAATTGCTGCGAAAAGTGCATATACAGCATTGAGTGTGTTCTTAACTACTGTGTCAACACCGTTTGAGTTGATGAAGTAGATAATATTGGGAAGCATATCGAGAATAGCCTGAGCAGGTTCTTCTGAACCGAGAATTTCGTCAACTCTGTTGAGAAGAGGATTGAGGATTGATGTGAGAAGTACATCACCGTCAGCCTCAACTGCTGCATAGTATTCATCGGGAGTGAGGATATCCTTGCAATCGAGAACTTCGAGGAGAGGAATAATACCGTAAGCATAACCCTCTGCACCCTTGAGTGTGATTGCGTCTTTCTTTTCAGCGTTTACAAAGAATGAGATATCATCATCAGCAAGCACATATTTGAGAATACCGTAGAGAGGCTCGAGTACGTCACAGAGTGAAGCAACAAATGCATCTCTGTCTTCTGTGAATTCAGGAACCTCGACATTTGCAACAGCATTGATGTCTGCAATTTTTGCTGCCTTGAGAATATCAGCGATAAGACCGCCGACTACCTTGCCGTTAACTTCGAGCTTAGCCACATTAGCAAGGATGCCTGCAAGTGCATCACGGATAGCAACAACATTTGAGCTGTTGTAGAGTGAACCGTTAAGCAAGCCGTTGATGAGATCTAAGAGTGTGTCAACATTCTTGCCGTTAATCTTGATACCTGCAAGATAGATTACGTTGTCAACAAATTCGCCGAAGTTGTCAGCAACATACTCAGCCATTTCCTTTGTATACTGGGGACCGTAGCCGTAACCTTCATAGATTTCTGAGCTGTTGATAGCTGAGAATACATAGTCTGTATCAGCCTTATCTGTATCCATCCAGTTGAAGTCCTGAACAGCTACTTCTTCCATATTGATGAGGTTGAGGATAAGCTGATAGATTTCTTCGCCGAGCATTTCCTTGACTTTATCAGCATTAGCATCATCTGTGAGAGTGATGATAGCAACTGTTGCAAGCACTGTGATCATATCGTACTTAGCAAAGTCGTCGTGATAATACATCTTGTATGCAGTTTCATTGCTTACTGATTCATACACCTCAACTCTGCCGAGTGCAAAGCCGATAAGTACATCAGCAACCTTATCAAGGTTGAGACCTGTGAGCTCAGCAACGAGTGCGATTACAGCTTCAATTGTGAGGTTATTGAGAGCAAGTTCTGTTTCAACACCGAGGATTTCACTGAAGTTAACAAGTGAAGCGATATCAAGTTCGATGCCGAAGCCCTTGAGCTTGATAAGAAGTGCGTTGACAGCACCAAGGAGGTTGTTTACTGCAACAGTGAGACCGTTAGCATTGATGAAGTAAATAACATTGGGAAGAATATTGAATACTTCTTCTACGGGGTTAGCAAGGATTGCATCAACTCTGTCGAATGCAGCAGTAAGAACACCGCTGATTACATCTTTTGTGTTGATTTCTTCCATTGCATATGCATCGGGAAGTTTTTCAACACCGAGAGCTTCGAGAACAAGTGCAAGACCCTCTGCATAACCGTGAGCACCGTTGATTGTAATGATATTATTCTTTTCACCGTCTACAAAGAATGTGTAGCCTCTGCCAAGAAGAAGCCAGTCAACAAGACCTTCAACTTCCATAAGCATGCCTGTAAGAGCTGCTACGAATGTTTCCTTATCCTTAACGCCTGATACGTCATAGTTGAGAAGACCCTGTACGTCTGCGCCGAGGAGAGCATTTGCTGCACCGAGACCTACATTTACAAGCTTCTTAAGATCTTCGTCGAGACCGCCGATGAGATCACCGAGAAGCTTCTGGATTGAAGCAAGGAGGTCAGGTGTGTAAATGTTAACCTTATCGCCAACAAGAGCACCGAGTGTTGTGTAGTTGCTGTCAATCATACCTGCAACCATATCGCCGATTGCAACAAGGTTATCTGCTATATACTTAGCACTTTCTTCTGTCCAGTTGTTGGGATATGTGATAGCATGCTTGATAACACCAACAGTAGCATTATCATAGTCGATATCGTTTTCATCGAGTGCATACCAATCAGGTGTGCCGTATGTTATGGGAGCTGATTCAAATACAGTCTTGATAGCTGTAACCACCTCTGTGCCGAGAAGTTCGTTGAGCTTAGCTGCAAAGTCTTCATCTGACACGAGCATAAGAGCTGTTGTAAGGATAACTGTAACAACGTCTTTTCTTTCAGCAACCATCTTGTATGTGAATTCAGCCTTTTCGATCTTGCCGAAGCAAAGACCTGCAAGGATTTCTTCAGCTGCTTCGAGGTCAAGACCTGTCTTGTCTTTTACAAGATTGAGGATATCTGTAAGTGAGAGATATTTGAGATCGAAACCGAGGATATCTTTAAGAACAATGGGATTGTCAAGAATACCGAGACTATTGATCTTATCAATGATTGCATATACGGGAGCGAGGATGTTGTTGACTGCAACGCTTGCACCGTTTGCATTGAGGAAGTAAACGAGGTTGGGAAGAAGATCGATAACTTCGTTTACAGGATTATCGAGGATAGCTTCTACGCGAGTAGCGAGAGCAGCAAGAATATTTTCTGTTGTTGCTTCGTCAGCTGCGGGTACGTCACAACCGAGTGCCTCAAGGATAAGTGCAAGGCCCTTTTCATAGCCGAGACCGCCGTTGATAACGATTGTATCTGTTTTATCTGACTTCTTAGCAATTCTGAAATCATCACCGAAGAAGAGAAGATCTACAAGACCCTTAGCATATGTGTCAAGGATATATGCAAGTTCAGCTACAAATGCATCGATTGTTGTGATGTCCTTTTCGCAAGTGTAGTTCTTAAGACCTACAACGTCAACATCAAGGATGTAACCTGCTGAAAGGAGAGCTTCGTCAACATTAGCAAGGATGCCCTTAAGAAGACCGAGGAGTGCATTGATTGTTTCGTCTGAGAAGAGATAATTGATAACAATTGCTTCTGTGCCTGCTTCTGCATCTGCCTCTTTGACTGTTATGTTGAAGTCGCCATATACAAGATCATTGAGGAGAGTTGCAACTGATTCATACTTTTTGCCGTTAATCTCGATAAGACTGATAACCATATCAACCAGTGTTGAAAGATTGTCAGCAATATACTGAGCTGATTCTTCTGACCAGTCGTTGGGATATGTGAGAGCATCAAGTGTATTGGGAAGAGTCTTGTTGCCTTCTGCATAGTCATTGAACTCTTCTTCTGTTTCGAACCAATACATCCATTCGGGTGTACCGTATTCGATTTTAACATCTTCAAATACTTTGCCGATGTTAGCGATAAGACCGTCTGTGCCGAGCATTTCATCGAGAGCCTCGGCATTATCTTCGATAGTTGCCCATTCGAGTACGAATGAAAGAACTACTGTAAGAAGGTCAGCCTGATCAAAGGCATCTGTGTAAGCACCCTTCTTGAATGTTTCCTGAAGAGTTGAAGCTGAAGCGTATTCTGTGCCGACATTGTTGCAGATGTCATAGATAACAGCTTTGAGACCTGAGATATCAAGGTCAGCAATAGCAGGAACAAGTGCGGGAAGAAGATCAAAGATAAACTCAAGGTTGAGGTTTTCGAGATCAAGTTCGCCGCCGATAATGTCAGCGAGAGTCTTCTTATCGCCTTCTTCGCCGAATTCAAGAGTGTTGATGAAGCCCATTACGTCAAATACGGGACGGATTGTATCAACGATAACAAGGATAGGCTGAAGAAGGTTGAGAACTGTTGTTGAAAGACCGTTACTTACGATGAAATAGAATACGCTGGGAAGAAGGTCGATGATATTCTTGATTACATCACCCTCTGTGAGAGCATCAATTCTGCCAACAAGTGCATTGAGTGTTGCTTCAAGAGCGCTTTCATTTTCTCCGAGAGCCTTAGCATTACAGCCAAGTGCCTCAAGGAGAGGAAGAATAGCATTGTCGTAGCCGTTAGCGCCGAGAAGTTCTACTTTTTCACCACCGATTGTGATTGTGAGCTTACCGCCTTCAAGGAGATAGTCAAGCACAACACTGAGAGGAGCGAGCATTTCTGTGAGAACAGCTGCAAATGTGTTTTCGCCTGCATCTACACCGAAGGGATGTACATAGTTTTCGTCAGCTTCTACTGCTGCTGCGATATCAGCATATTCAGCTGCAATAGTTGCAAGGTCGAGACCGAGATATGACTTAACAAGGCCGTTAACATCAAGAGCCTTAGCCTTTTCTTCTTCTGTCTTTTCTGCATTGAGAGTCTCATTGAGATCAAGCTTAGCAAGAAGACCTGCAAGAGCTGTGAGAGTCTTGTCTGAAAGAAGACCGTCTACAGCACCGCTGATTGTAGCGCCGAGATCAAGCTCTGAACCGGCCATTGTGAGAATTGAAGTAAGGAGACTGTCAATGTTGTTGTAAAGGTACTCTGCCTTTTCCTTAGTCCAGTCATTGCCGGGGTTGAGGTAGATTTCATAAGCTGAGTTACCTATTACTGATTCACCGTTAACGTTGCCGTTGAACCAATTGTATTCTTTAGCATCATAGAGTGTTTCCTGATTGAGAAGTTCTACGATAGCTGCAATTGCATCACCTGAGTTGTTCTGAAGGTTAGCAAAGATAGTATTGATGAGTTCTGAGGGTTCTTCAACAATGCCACTGAGGAGACCGCTTTCGAGCACCCACTTAATGAGATACTGAAGAACATCAGCTCTGTTAGCATTGATATGGTATGCTTTGCCGGCTGTACCTGCAGTGTATGTCTTTGTGCTTCTGTTGGTGTCCTTTTCTGCAAGATTGCCAAGTGAAGCAATATATGACGCATCAGGAGCCTCGACACCTGCGAGAAGCTCAACGCCTGAAAGCATATTCCAGATAGCCGCGAAGTTAGAAATATCAAGGCCCATATCTTTGAGGTTAATCATCTCACCGATGTTGATGTTGATGGGTTCTTCTGACTTCATTGCGTTCTGAAGACTACCGGTTGTAACTGATGCATCGTAAGATGCGTCAGCGTAGTAGTTGATAACTGTCTTCAGCTGATGAAGGAGAGGCTCTACAAGACCGCCTTCAAGAGCATAGCAGAGATTGGGAAGTGCATCGAGTATAAATTCAATGGGGTTAGCATCAAGCTTGGCAATAAGCTGGTCAATCATAGCAAGAAGACCCTTTTCAATAAGCTTTCTTGTTGTCTGAAGGTCCTCAGAGTGAGGAATATTTGTAAGACCCATTGCTTCGAAAATGGGAGCAAGAGCATTATCCCAACCGTCGTTCTTTTCAAATGTAAGAGTAAGAGTAATCGGATCAATAGATACATTAACTGTAATTGAAATAATTACTGTTACAGTGGCAGAACCGCCACCGGTACCGATTTTTATACCGCGGCAATCACCGTCAGTTACGTCAGCATTTATAAAGTCTTTGTTTGCAATGATAGCCATAAGGAGAGGCTCAAGACCTGAAAGAGCTGCAACCGCTGCATCAACAAAAGCTTCTCTCTTGTTTTCTGCAGTATTGATACCCCAATCAAGATCATAAACTTCCTTAGTTGTGCCGTCATCATTTGTTACTGTCTTAAAGAGAGCGGGATCTTCCCAAGGGTTACGGAATGTATCTTTTTCTTTGTTATACTGAGCCTTGATAGAAACTTCGTTAAGCTTGTTGATTACCTGAGTATATTTATCGAAGTTATCTGCAAGGTTTGATGCAAGTGCCTTAGGTCCGATATAAAGACCAACTGATTTAATAGCTGTTTCAACATCGTCAAGAGCAAGACCGCAGGCAACCTTAGCATCGGTGTCACCAATAACATCCTCAACTACAATATCAATTGTGGGAGGAAGATCTGCCCATACTTTTGCGAATTCCTTAAGCACGAGAGGATACACAAACTGAATAATTGTGTTAATAAGCTCGTCTGTAAAAACTACATCGTTGAGCAGACTTGTAATAAGGCCTGAAAGACTGAATGCTTCACCTGTTGGATTGCCGTCTGCATCTTTGTTGATAAGATCACCGAGAAGCTTTGCAACTGTGGGATCTTTAAGAGCTGCTTCAAGAAGATCAACAATAGCATTTACATTTTCATCTGTTACTTCATATTCACCGATAAGGTCATCGTCGAGGTTTTTATTTTCACGGAAGATTTCTTTGATATTATCTTCTCTTCTGATAAGAACATCCTGAGGATCATAGTTATTGAAACCGCGGTCAATTTCAAAGGCATTGAATGCAGGCATAAGTTCTGCATTAAGCGCGGCATACTTGTCTCTTGTTTCCCGGGTTACAAGAGCACCCTTACCTTCACCGTCAAGATATGTTACGATATCAGGTTCAATAGCCTTGATAAGGGCATTGAGTTTTGAGTACTGAGAAAGAGTAAGATTACTCTTGGGTCTGCCTATAGAATTATAGACATCATCCGCTGCATTAACCTGAGCTGTGAAACGCTCACCGAGAAGCGAATAGAGATATGCGATGAATTCATCAGCATTTGCAAATGACTCAGTGAGAAGTGAGTTGTTGTCAGCATAGTTGATGCTGTTTTTAAGATTATTAAGAGCAGTAAGCTGTGATTTAGCTGTTGCAATTTCCTTGATTACATCCTCTGTCTTAACATCTGTGTAATCCTTACCTACATTTTCAGCAAAGTAAAGAACACATTCAGCAACCTTACATTCAAGCTTTTCCTGAAGGTCAAGAATGGAATTGAGTGATTCAGGGAAGATGGCATTCTGTACCTGCGAGCTGTAGCTACGGATATTTTTGATGTAACCTGAAAGCGTTGAATAAGCTTCCTGCTTTTCAGCAAGAGGTATTTCCTCGCCGCCTTCCACGGGGAATGAAAGAGCATACTTCTCATAAAGAGGCATAACCTTATCGAGCTTGAGATCTTCAAGGTCATAAGCGATTGCGTTGTCTCTGAAATTCTTTACATATGTATCGCTGATTTTGCCCTGCTTTGTGAAATATTCATAAAGAGTAGCATCGTTGATAATTGAACCGTATTTGCCCATAAAGTCAGCATAAGCCTTCTTTATTGCTGCTTCGTTGAAACCGCCCCAGTTGAATACACCATAGTCGGGATTATTTGTCTGGTAAGCTGTGATTTCAGCAACTGTTTCAGTGTAACCTGCAATTGCCTTTGCTTTTTCTGCTTCAACTTCAAAAGCAGAAATCTTAGCATCAACACCGGGGTAAAGTGTTGAGTAGTTATCAAGATTATCACCGTTAACAACACCCTTGATATTTGTTCTTAAGTCGTGAAGCTGTGTAACAACAGCTTCGATACCGCTGAGACCTAAACCTGCAAGTGTATCGAAATCATATTCGTTAATAATGTTGTTAACTGATGTTACATAGTCAGCAACTGTAGTCTTGATTGTTTTGTTAGCCTTGTCAGCAATTTCTGTGGGAGCAGAACTACTTGTACCGCCAAAAGCAATACCTTTGATATAGTTATGCCACTTTTTTGTTTTAAGTGTACCATCTTCGTAGTAGCCACGATCCATAACTACTTTATATGTATAACCAAGCTCAACACTTGCTTCTACATTATTGTATTCACCAACTTCTTTAAGGTAACCCTTATAATCTGTTGTATAAATGTTCAGAGTTACTGTGTGTGAAGCAGGAACCTTATTTTCGCCACTGGAAAACAGTGAGCCCTGAGCGTTGGCATGTGTTGTAGCCTTAGAGTCCTCAAGAATATAAGAGATAAACTCTTTAGCTGCATTTGATACATTACCGAGAGCACCTAAAAGCTCTGTTTCAACAAAAGTCGGACTGGTACAAGCACGTGTTTTATAGTCTTTATTATTACCTTCAGCTATATTCCATTCCTTTGTTCCCTTGATAGCCATATCAAGATAAATAAGAATATCTCTTACTTCGCAATACTGTTCATAAGTTGGAAGTTCAACATCCGTTGTAATAACAATGGCGTTTTTGTTGCTTGCATTACCTGAATTAGTTATGTTACCAATATTGTACTTATTTGCAATCCATGTGATTGTATCACTATTGAGTGCGGTTGAAAGATACTCAAGGGGGTCTGCATCATAAGTAGTCTTGCTTGCAGGTGCTGCAAATGTGCCGAAGCAAACGCTGACACTTGTCATAACCATAACAATTGCGAGCAATAAGCTAAGGGCTTTTTTTGTGAGTTTCATGTTTTTTCCTCCTAGGATTGTTTTTACATACATATTGTATATAGTGAGATTTGTTTTGCCGAATCGGCAAGGGTTAAGCTATGCCTTTCGGCGCTCTCTGTCAAGAGAGTTTCATAGGGGTTATCTCCTCCTCAATGTAGTTTTAAGACAAATGTAGCGTGTCTTTTTGCAAATTTAATGTCTTGCGGTATGCTAAGCCACTATCGCTAACATTAAATCACACATTTGTTACTAAATTGTTACTTTTGTGTATATTTATATATAAAGTTTATTTTATGTTTATCCAATATTTACCTGTAGTTTTTCTTGCCCTTTTTTTATACCTTGGCAGGATACAAAAAAAGACCCCGATAATGCTGACGCATATCGGGGTCTTTAAATATAATATTTACTTTTTAAACAATGCAACGATTTTCGCAAAGAAGTCTTTGATTGCTTTGATGATTCTCTGGATAAAGTTCAACGACTCTTCAACATCGGGAGCTATAACGGGAATACCAAGAGCACCGACAAGCACATAACCGTCAACCTTAACAGTTACATATCCGTTTTCGTCAGGGGTAACCGCTTTGCCGTTGATATAGAATGTGAAGGGATCGCCCATGATGTCGTTTGCCTTGATAATGGCTACAGTGCCGTGCTTAACCACTAAGTTCGAGTTACCGAATACAGTCTGGAAAGTTTCTCCGCCGTCAAATGATACACTGTACCAACCGATTTTTTCAGTCTTACCGAATACCATATAGTGCTCAGTGTTGTTTCCGGTTTTGATTTTTACTTCAACCTTTATCTCAGCATATATGTCGGGGTTGTCAAGAGATCTTACAATAACTTTTGTTGTACCCTCGCCGACACTTGTGAGTTTGCCGTTGGCATCAACTTTAACAATTGCCTCATCTTCTGAAGTATATGTCAGACCTTTGTTTGTTGCGTTAGGATTAACACTTGCAGTTATGTCAGCTTCCTGACCGAGAATGATTGTAATCTTCTCGGGAGCAGTGATGCTTGTTACAGGCACCTTAGTAACTGTTACTTTAACAGTTTCAGTCTTTGTGGGGTCAGCTTTTGAAGTAACGGTAATTGTTGCTTCGCCGATACCCACAGCAGTGATATTGCCCTCTTTGTCAACCTTAACAACAGTTTCGTCGCTTGACTTATAGGTTACGCCTTTGTTTGTTGCGTCATCAGGTGTTACGGTAACAGTGATTTTATCTTTTTTGCCGTTCTGAATGGTGATTTCTTTTCTGTCAACAGTAATATCTTCAACAGAAATAATAACCTTCTCGAAACGACCCTTGATTACAACATTTTTAGCAGGCATTGTAAAGCTTCCCTCTGCTACACTTGCATCTGTTGTTGACCAACCTGAGAAATTATAGCCTTTGACATAGGGAGAGTCTTTAACTGTGACGTTTTCGCCTGCTGTGTGCTGACTTGCATAGCTGTTAAGCAAGGGAGCACCTGCAGGTACATCGCCCTCATAGATATAAGTTACTTTATAGAGCTTGCTCCATGAGCCGACAAAATGCACGTCATTATTGATTATGAATCTGCCGTCTTTTACGGCTGCATCATCTGTCGTCCAACCTGAGAATACATAACCCTCAGCTGAAAAATCAGGCTTAACATTTACAGTTGAACCGCTGACAAACTTTTCTTCACCGGGAGCCTTAACACCATCGGGAATATCTTTGCCGATAAACTCATAGGTTACCTTATATTCTTTAAGAACTGTAACTTTCACAGTGTCGGTTTTGCCGTCATTTGTTTTAACAGTGATTGTTGCTTCACCGTCGCCGACTGCTTCAATGTTGCCGTCTTTGTCAACCTTGACAACCTTTTCATCGCTTGATTCAAAGGTTACTGTCTTGTCTGTTGCATTGTCAGGTGTAACAGTGACTTTGATTTCATCTTTTTCACCGACTTTAAGGGTGATTTCTTCCTTGTCAGCTTCGACCTTATCAACATTTATTACAGGCTTTTTGACGATAATTGTAACTTTGTCTGTCTTTGTGGGGTCATCCTTTGATGTGACAGTGATTGTTGCTTCACCCTCACCCACTGCGGTGACATTGCCGTCCTTGTCAACTTTTACAACGCTTTCATCACTTGACTCGAATGTGAGCTCTTTGTTTTCCGCGTCTTCAGGAGTAACCTCTACTGTAAGCTTGATTTCTTCATTTTCATTGAGTGTGATTTCGTTGGTGGTGATATCAACATCTGAAACTTTCTTAACGAAATAGCCCTCGAATACAATATCTTTTTCCGGCATTGTGAATTCGCCGTCTTCTGATACTTCAACGTCTGAAGTTGTCCAGCCCACAAATCTGTAACCCGGAACTTCAGCAGGAACATCTTTGACAGTTACCTTATCCTGAGCCTTGAATGCTTCAGTCTCAGGAAGCTGGGCTGCACCCTCAGGCACTTCACCGATGTATTTATAAGAAACTTTGTATTTTTCCTTTACTCTTACGGTAACAGTTTCGTTTATTTCGGGATTTTCAGCTGATTTTACAGTGATTGTTGCTTCGCCGCTACCTACCGCAACTATATTGCCCTCATTATCGACTTTAACAACACCGGGATTGTCTGATTCATAAATAAGAGTCTTATTTGACGCATCGTCGGGATTAACGGTAGCAGTAATTTTTTCTGTATCGTCTACATATAAGTCTATTTCTGTTTTATCAACTGTAACTGACTCAACGGGAGTGGTAACTGTAACGGTAACCGTTTCTTTAATAAAGGGATTATCTTTTGAAGTAATCGTGATTTCAGCCTTACCGTTGCCGACAGCTTCGATATTGCCGTTTTCGTCAACCTTTACAATTGTTTCATCGCTTGATTTATAAGTAAGCTCTTTATTGGTTGCATCTTCGGGAATCACCGTAGCTTCGATTTTGTCTTTATCACCCTTATTGAGCGGGAATTCATTTTTATTGACAGTAATATCTGTTACGGGGATTTTTACTGTTACGGTAACAGTATCTTTGATATCAGGATCGCTCTTTGAAGAAACGGTGATTGTTGTTGTACCGGGACCGACTGCAGTAACATTTCCGTCTTCATCAACAATTACAATTTCATCGTTGCCTGAGTCATAAATAATAGATTTGATGGTAGCATCCTCGGGTTTTACGGTTACCTTAATAGTTGTTGTCTCATCTTTATTGAGCACAATTTCACCGTCAATTTTGTTGTTGATTTCAACACTTGAAACAGGCTTTCTGAAATAACCCTCAAGCACAACATCTTTTTCAGGCATCACAAACTTACCGTCTGTTGTTACATCAACATCAGAAGTAGTCCAACCCTCAAAGACAAAGCCTTCAACAAAAGGCTTATCCTCAACATCAATTGCAACGCCTGACTTATATGATACAGTTGCCGGAAGCTCGGGTGCATCGTCGGGTACTTCATAGCCGTCAGCATATTTATATATTACATTATAAAGCTTACTCCATGAACCGACAAAATGCACATCGCTGTTGATTGTGAATTCGCCGTCTGAGATTGCTGTATCATCTGTTGACCAACCTGAGAACACATAACCCTCAGCTTCAGGAGAAGTTTCTACTGTCACTTCCGCGCCCTCTTCGTACACTACCACACCGGGAGCTGTCACATTTTCAGGAATAACGTCACCGATGAATGAATATGTAACGGTGTATTTTTGAGATTGAGGCTTTTCAGATTCATGTGTCATAAATCCGCCGTTACTTGTTGTTGCATAACTAATGTTTGTCTTACTGTTATCATTACCGTTAAGAAGATAACAGCAATTGAATGCAGTGTCACCATTGACTACATTATCAATGTTCCAACCATCACCAACGTAGATTTTTGAAATAACATAACCATTATAGAACATTCGGTTCATATTTGTAACATTGGCTGTGTTAAAACTACTCAAGTCAATTTCTGTAATAGAATGGCAGTTGTTGAACATATATGCCATATTGGTTGCTTTAGATGTATCCCAATTGGTTAAATTTACAGACTTAAGTGATGTGCATTCCGAAAACATATAAGTAAAATTTTCTACATTAGATGTGTTGAAAGAGCTCATATCTAATGTTTTCAGTGCAGAACAACCTGTAAAAATCTTATAGAAAGTGGTTGCATTATCTGTCTTAAAATTTTCAAATCCATTAATCTCTTTGAGCACTGAGAAATAGTAGAAAATATGTGAAGAATCAGGATTTGCTCCTACACCACCCTCACCGGCAATGTAGACATCATATCTGTTTGCACCTGCTGCTGCAGTTTCTTCATTATTACGTTTCATCCATGCCATTACACTGTAATCTTTGTTTGCAGACACATCCCATGACCCTATTGTATCATCAGCATTTATCTGCTCATAATCAATTGAATCAAGGAAGTTAACTATAACAACCTGATTGTAGTACTTGTGATAATCCCCTGAAGATGCCGCATTATAGGCTTCCATCATCGGATAGCTTTCATCTGCACCAAGAGAAAAGATTGTTGCGGGCACCATTGTAAACAGCATAACAATTGCAAGTATCAATGATAAGCCCTTTTTAGTTTTTGAAATAATCATAGTAAATCTCCTTTGATTTAAAGTTGGTCGCAACTTCACGCATATAATATATCATAACCCCGAAATAAAAATCAACAAAAACAGCTTAAAATCATACCATAATTTGACAGATTTAACAATTAATTCAAATAGATGTTGAAAAGTGATTACAAAGCAACATAAGCAGTTTTTTTGTTGTCATAAAATCCGTTACTCTCCGCCTCGGCAGAGTACAAAAAAGCCGCAGTTAAAGCAAAACCACCCCCGGAGATATCAACTCCAAGGCGGTTCAGGATATTAAGTTTATGTCATCGAACCGACATCATCGAGATACATATCCATATCAGGACAGTAGCAGAGTTTTTGGTTGCTTTCATCTTCAGCTTCTGCATTAACCCTCCCTCGCATTTCGTACAAAAAAAATATAGACACATCATTTAAGAAAACTCAAAAATGATGTGTCTGACTGTTTTTATATGTATCAATCTATAAACGCTTAATTATAATTCGCAGTAACCACAGATGAGCTTTGCTGCATCGCCTCTTATAACAGAGCCGAAAACAACTTCGGAAAACATATTTTTAACAACATAAATCAAAAATCTTAATGTATAGAAAAAGTCTGTTTTACCTTGATCTATCGAAAAATTATTGAGTGCTGTCATTAATTCAAAATAACCTATATCCGAATCGGCTTCTCCTGTTATAAAGCCTTTTTCCGTTGCCCAACCGAAAGCATCACCCTGTGTCTGACCGGCAAGTTTGTATAGTGTTTCTGCTAATTGTCCTGCAGTAATTTTCTGTTCAACACCGAATTCTGTATCCGAAATTCCGTTCATATAACCATTTTTAGTCATATAGTAAACTGCGTTATAATATTCTGTACCGTAAGCAGCATCAGCATAGCAGTATCTTAAATCCGGAAGAGCGTCCAGAATTCTCTCAGCGATAATTGTGTAGCCCTCCGATGTGGGATGAGTCAGTACACAGTCTATATCTTCCGTGGAAACGAAGGTGTAACCGTACTTTTCAGCGCCGTCGATCTGAGGCTTGTTGCCTAACTCTGCGACCGCTTTACCAATATTATACAAAACACCCGAAGAATCGTCTATATTATCAAATATTACACTGTAGCTGTAATTCAGACCGCCTATAACATAAAGCTCAACATCTTCGTTATAAGAGTAGATATCTTCGATAACATAGTTCCAGTTTTCATAATAACGTTTAAGAGCTTCAGCAAAAGCAATAGGAAGAATTTTTCCCAACTCAGGCAGAGCATCAATAACGCTTGCAACCTCAGCAATAATATCAAGTGTATCTTCGTTAACTCCTACTTCTAATTCTCTTATCAGCTCGTTAAGCTTGTCTGCAAGATCTTTATGAACACCAAGACCGTTTTTTTCCATTTCCTCCAGAACAACCCAGACAATGTAGGTTAAGTAGTCATTGCCGCCGATACCGAGAGTGATAATATCCGCTTCTCTGATAGCATTACGGTACTCTTCCTTAAAGCCTTCTCTCTGCCAGTCATAACCAATACCATAGAACATATAATCGTCTCTAGGATAGTCGTCTTCCAGAAGATAACGAATTTCAACTGTTCTTACTGCAGGACACGCCATAGAGTTAATCTTTACTCCAAGAGCCTTTGCAACTTTGGCGCCGTAACCATTCTCCTTATACTTGAACTGACAGCTTGTTGAACTTTTTTCAATATCATCATAACCCGATGCTACACTGTCACCTAAAAGAGTGTACACTTTGTAATCACGGTACTGCTTTCCTTCTGTCGCTGCAGCACAAACAACAAAGCTACACAAAATGACAGAGATTACAAGAATAATTGAGATAATTTTTTTCATAATAAGAGCCCTCCCCTTTTGAAAAAATTAAAAGCAATAATTAACCACAAAGTCATTGTAACACAACTTACTGTAAAAAACAAGCCTTTCATTCCGCATTCATCAAGAAGCGAAAAGTGGTAATCAAATCGCGCAGATAAGAATTTATACTTCTTTCATATTCAAATATGATTGATATAAGTTATAAAGTGTGAAAACAACCGGAGCCATTATCAGAAGAACTACACCTATTCCGAGTCCGACAACAAAACCTATCAGATCAAAACGCAAAAAAGCTCTCCTTATTCAGAAGAGCTTAAGTTTTATTTGGTTTTTATTAATAGTGTTTCACACCGCAATCGCAAACAGGATTCATTTTGAACAGTTTCCAGAAGAAACGAACTATCTTCCATATAAAGCCCATAAAGCCTTTTTTATGACAAAGATGATTGCAGTTTTCTACTTTGCTCTTTCCGCAGCTTGTGCATATATTGTTCTTGTAGTTATGGCCCTTTGCAGCAACTGACTTTGTTTCGCTATGAGTACATCTTGAGCAATTAGCGGTCTCGGCACCCTTGTCTGTGCAGGTGGGCTGTATGGTTATCACATAAGCACCCATAGAGTGTCCGAGGGCAGATGTATAATTATCCTTATAGCTGTGTCCGCAAACATTACAAACATAAGTTGTATAACCCTTGTCAGTACAATTTGCAGTTGTAACATTCTTGTTATACTTGTGAGCTGTCTTGTCAGTCTTATCTCCGGTATAACTATCTCCGCAAACAGAGCAAGTATATGTTGTATAACCTTCAGATTTACAAGTCGGAGCAGTTACCTTTGATGTGTAGCTATGACCGTTTATTACACAGTAAGCCGCAACATATGACGGCATCTCATAAGGTTTATTATTATCAGGAGATATTTCTGCAATAACATAGTAACTGAAATGATCTGCATCGAAAATAAGATAACCGTTTTCTTTTATCGGTGTATACTCTTTCTGCTGCTGTCCATAATATGCTTCATATACACGGTAAACCTTGTATATCTTATCCATATTTTCTTCACCGATATAAACTCTGATTTTAATGCTGCCATCAGGTTGAACAAGAGCTTCGTTTTCTTCGAGATTCATTTCAAGTATAGTATTTCTGCCGCTGGTTGCGATTTTATATGAAACAGATTGATTATTGGTTCTTCCGCAGAACTCGCACTTAACAAACTCAACAGTAAAATTCTTACTGTCACTACTTGTTACTGTCGCTTTTGCGATATGATTTTTGGGTTCTACAGTTTCTGTCTTTGTTTCACCGCAAGAACATTCATAACATAGAGTTACACCTTCAGTGCATATTCCATCTTTGTTTGTTAACACAAATTTATGGTTGTGCTTTTCAGTATAAACTGCGGTGAAAGTTATATTATAACCGGGCATTGTCTCAGGAACTGACGGTGACCATCTCAGAAAATCATATCCTTCTTTTTCCCCTGCTTGCGGAATGATAATGTTACTTGCATAAGTATATGTGCTAATTTCTTCTTTGCCTTCGGAAATCCAGGTAACAACATATTCTTTTGTATCAATCAACTCCGCTTCAAAGCATGCATAATTGTCATTTACTACCGTATCTTCAGGAATGTTCCACTTTGCAAGCTCACTTTCCGGTGCAATAATTTTATCTCCGAGCTTTGCTTCTTCAATTCTATAAATCGTTCCGCCAATCGTGAATACAACAATATTTCTGTCGGGTTTAAGATTTACTTTCTGAATTTCAAACTTACCAACCTCTTTACCATTATATTCTACACCTGCATCCTCAGTGTTAGTTGCAACACCGTCGGTCTTTTCAAGCGAATCTTTATCTGCTGAAATATTGAAAGAAACTTTAGCACTGTAGTAACTGCTTCCGTCAGAATTGTAAATCTTTTTTGCTCTGATATTTTCAAATCTGAGAGTTGTTGTTCCGTCAGCATTTCTTACAACGGTTATATCTTCATTCTTTATGCCAAGCTCTTTGATAAGTCGCTCTCTCATCTCAGTCTCTTGCTCAGCTGTCATGGTGAAATCCTTCGATATCGTATCAGTAAGTGTAACCTTATCAAATGTAACAATTTCGTAAACATTACCGTAAAGAATTTTCGAGAAAATTTTGCTGAGATTTTCAGTGTTATTAACGGCAAGATAATAACCGCTGTTTTTAGAACCTTCGCCCATTTCTGAAACTCCTATCGCTTTTGCATGAGGATAGTTTGAGGAAACTGCGTGAAGGAATCGATTGAAATCATACTTGAGTTGATTTCCGTATTTAGCCACACCATTTTTAGAAGATGTGAACTCTGCTGTTGCATCGGCATCAGTATGCACACCAACACTGTAAATTTTAACATTTTGCTCAACCTTCAGGCTATAAGCTTCAGTAATAGCCTTTGCCGCAACATCAGTAATATCAGATTCATCCTGATCGTTAGTGTGTGTAGGAACGCCATCAGTTATAAATAAAACAATTCTCTCACGATTTTCCTGAGTATGTCTTGAGAATATCTCGCCTGCCATTTTAAGACCAAGGTGTGCAGCAGTTGCACCTGAAGCTTTGATATAACTTTCAGAGAAAACAGTGTTGAACACATCATTTTTGTCGCCTGCATCATTCATAATAGGCATGAGTGCATTTTTATATACATATTCATTTGAATTGTTAATACTATTAATTCCAACCGGCTTAAGATTTGATGTTGTTATGACAGCGGTATTCAAGTATTTGCTTGAACTTTTTTCGGAACCTGCAAAACCGACAATAGCTACCCTATGATCTGCTCCTGTCTCTTTGGCATTGAGATACACCTTATTAACAAATTCATCAGCACACTCAATAAGAGCTTTTTGTTTGGTCTTTCTCTGATTCATTGGCGTATTGACGCCGTTTAAGTAATCTGTCATACTGCCTGATTGGTCAAGTACAAGTACAACATCCACAGGCTTAGTTTTATTTGTGATTATCTTTACAGTATTTGTTGCTGCTTTTGCTTCAAGAGTAATATTGACTACGCCGCCACCTAAATCTTTAGCTTCTTTTTCAGGTTCTAATTCTGTAACATCGTTAACCTCAATTTCAGTGTATCTGCCGTATATTGTAATATCCTCATTACCCAACTCATATTCGTCCCATGCGAATGTAAAGTTATCGTAAATCTTTACTTCAGGCTCATCAACAAATGTGTCACCTTGCTCGAAGGTTACAGTACCAACAACTTGATCTTTATCAAAGAAAGGTGCAGTAGTAATAAACGTAGCTGTGAAGGTTGTTTTTACAAGAGGAGCAATATCTACCTTATAGTTATGACTTGAATCATTACTGCATTCATAGTAATCATAACCCGCTACACCGTAGTCAGGAGCCTTGCACTCTTCATCAATTTTATGATAATCATGACCGATTGCAGGAATCTCTTTCTTAACTCTACCGAGCTCTTTCGGACACTCTGTGCAATAAACGACTTCGTCATAGCTACCCTTTACTTCACACTTGGGTTCAACTCTGTTTTCGATAACTGTTTCACCTGGAGTATGAACTTTCATTTCCGTTTCTTCTGTTACTTTGTAACCGCAAACTGTGCAAAGTCTTTCTTTTGAGCCTTTAGTTGTGCAGGTTGCTTCTTTGGTCACAACCCAATCACTGAATTTACAATTTTCAGTTTCTGTATATGTGCAGCCGTTTCGCTGACACTCTCTTGTATGGGTAGCATTATTGTTGTCATTCCACTTGCCCATATCGTGACCAAGTTTTGCAATAGCTTTACCACTTTCAAGAAGTGCATCACAGTCGGAACAATGCTTATCACCTGTATAACCGTCAGCTGTGCAGGTTTCAGTTTTTGCATTTTTAATGTAGGTTTCACCGACATGATTGTCAGGGTTAATATCAACTGATTCTGTCTTCTTGTGGCTGTTATCATTCTGACAAGTATATGTCTTTGTGCCGTGTTCTTTACAGGTTGATTCGGGAGCAATTACTCCGTTATCCCAATCGTGATCAGTTGCAGGAATCTCTTTCTTCACTCTGCCGAGCTCTTTCGGACACTCTGTGCAATAAACAACTTCGTCGTAGCTACCCTTTACTTCACACTTGGGAGCAACTTCATTTTCTATTACAGCTTCTCCGGGAATGTGTTCTTTGAGTTCAATTTCTGCTGTTTCTTTGTATCCGCAAACTGTGCAAAGTCTTTCCTTTGAGCCTTTAGTTGTGCAGGTTGCTTCTTTTGTCACAACCCAATCACTGAATTTACAATTTTTAGTTTCTGTATATGTACAGCCGTTGTCACGCTGACACTCTCTTGTATGGGTAGCATTATTGTTGTCATTCCACTTGCCCATATCGTGGCCAAGTTTTGCAATAGATTTACCACTTTCAAGAAGTGCATCACAGTCGAAACAATGCTTATCACCTGTATAACCGTCAGCTGTGCAGGTTTCAGTTTTTGCATTTTTAATGTAGGTTTCACCAACATGGTTGTCAGGGTTAATATCAACTGATTCTGTCTTCTTGTGGCTGTTATCATTCTGACAAGTGTATGTCTTTGTGCCGTGTTCTTTACAGGTTGATTCGGGATTGATTACACCGTTGTCCCAGTTGTGTGCTTCCGGATCAATTTCAATTTCTCGGCTATAAGTCTTACTACAAGTTAAACCGTTATCATTGCGGATACACTTGCACTGTTCTTCACCTTTTTCGGCACAGGTTGGCGTTTTTATTGTTATCCAATTATTATCAGCCAAATGACCTGATTCGGGTTTGTTATAATCCTTATACATATGACTGCTGTCATTACCGCAAACATAAGTATCATATCCCTGACTTTCACATGTCGCATCAACACTTTCAATAAGAGTATAGTCGTGCTCCAAAGCATCAATGATTCTTGTTTCAAAATATTCGCAGCCATTTCTGTTACAATCACGTCTTTCTAAGCCCGGCTCCTCACATTTAGCTTCATATACGGTGTACCAATCATCATAAAGCAAATGACCGAGAGGATCTAATCCGTCAGTCCAGATCTGATTGCAAACAGTACATCTTTCACCTTTTTCGCCGCCCGTTGTACAACTTGATGATATATCATAAGCTACAAGGTTATGTTCAGCGAGAAGTGTTTCCTTATCTTTCATTCCGCAAAGCTGACAGCTTCTTTCTCTTTCACCGTTTTCCGCGGGATCTTTAGAAGAATTAAGTGAACAATCCGGCTGTACTGTTACAGTCCACTCACCCCAAACAGCAACGAGAGGATCAGTAAAGTTATCTGTCCACTGCTCATCACATTTTTCGCAATGATACTCAGTCCAGCCCTGAGCGTGTAAGTGCTCACAACCGGGAGTAATAACTTTTTCAGTTACAGGGCCGAGATGATCCGGATTTGGATTGACAATAGCTCTCTGATCTGTAAATCCGCAGAAAGAACAAACTCTTTCTTCAAGACCGTCCTTGCCGCAGGAAATAGGATAAACCTCATTCCAATTGCCGAAAGGATGCTCTGTTGCAGGGAGAATCTGCTGTTCGATTATTGTTTTACCGCATACACCGCAGTGGCTGCCCTCAGTAAGACCGGTATCCTTACAAGTCGGTGCAACAGCTTCGTCTTTTACTTCAACACAAGGAGCCGTTGTTTCTTCAGTTTCGTAATAATCACAACGCTCACAGTCTCTGCGTTCAATTCCGTTTTCAAGGCAGGTTGCAACTGTCACTGTGTACCATTCGCCCAACTGATGACCTAAAGCATCGAGACGGTATGAATATAATGTTTTGCTGTCGCCCAATTCATAGTTACTGTTTGTTGTACCGTTGTCAATCATCGATACAACAGCATCAGGGAGATTGTCTTTATCTGTATAGCCCAGATTGTCAGACCATTTGTAATAATTGAAAAGTCTGTTATAGTTGGTCCATGAACATGTTTTAATTGGAATAAGATCGGATGTCCTTGCACCGGCACTGATCCACCAATATGTATCATTGCAACCACCACGACTTACACCCTTACCTAAATCATAAGCATTAGCAGAACTAGTATAACTACCAGGAACACTACTGATTTCAAAAGCATGGAAGGTATCATATTCACTTGTCTTTGCATCATTAATTTTTCTGTTTATGTTTCCCTCGCTACCACCTCTACACCAATGCCAAAACAGATAACTTTTTGTAGTTGTGGTAACAGTTGTTTTCGTTCTGTTTGTTTCAGAAGCAGTCTTCGGAGTTTTGTTATAGGTTGAATATAAGCTGTGGCTAGTATTAAATCCGGATGGCCACGAACTTACATAGTTTATTGTACCGCTACTTTGCTGAATCCATTTGCCGCCATCCTGTGTATAACCGTCGAGCGAGGTTTCATAGGATGTTACTATTTCTTTTTCTTTATATGTATAGCCTGTTTCACTCTTAATCGAAGCAGATGTTTCTTCTTTCCAAATATCAGGATAATCTTCATAGCTATCCCATTCGCATATAAAGCCGTAATTGGAGGGGGTGTAATAATCTCCGCCATCACTGCCGATACCGTTATTTTGCATATTGTTCCAGTCACCGGCTGATTTATTTACATTGTAATCACGGGCATATGTATGAACATAATATTCATTTACAGTATTTGACGGTTCACCGACACCCCACTTACGATACGATGCAGCATCACCGTTGACCCATTTCCAACTTATACCATCATCGCTGTAAAGGCCTATCCAGAGATTATCTTTATATGCATCGGCAACCAACTCGGTCATAAAGTTCTGTTCAGCCTCATCATTTATTACAATAAGATGACCTCTGATACCCTCACAAAGCTCTTTTGCCTCTTGCCAAGTCATAGCATCGTTGAAAACCTGATAATAATGGCCATTATATTCCTGAACAGGCACGGTATATTCTGTCCATTTCTCAGTAATATCATATGAGAAATCACAACGGGTGCAAGCATAAGAACCCGAAGCAGCTTCAGTACAAGTAGGCATCTTAAGACCGCCCTCAAAATCGTGACCGAGAGCATCTTTTAAAACAGTATTACAAACAGTACAAGTCTGAGCCACAAGACAAGTAGCTGCAGCTCCGGGAACATGACCTTTTTTGGGAGTTGTATTTCTTTGCGTATGACCGCAACGTTTACAAATTCTTTCATCAATACCATCATTTACGCAGTTGGCGGTTGCAATAGTTTTCCAAGCTCCGAAATCATGGGTAGGAACATAGGAAGAGATATCACGTATTCTGTTAAATCCGCTTAATTTGGTCCATGTCCAATTACCTGCCCACTGCATTTTGCCCCATCTGACACCATTTACAGTTCTTTCTTCATACACGTGGATATATGTATATGATTCCGCCATTGTTGAGCCTATTACAGGACTTGAAGTTGAGGGAGAAGAATAGAGATTCTTTCTTGCACCGCTTTTAGCAGTATATACTGTGAAGTTTCTGGGATTATCAGCTTTACACATATCACCATACATTTTAACAGCATAAATTCTGCTTCCTGAATATCCGAGAGTCCAGTTTGGATCCATATATTTTTCATAAACACCTGCACTGTTCAAAACCGAGTGTGCACAGATAATAGGCACACCGTTTTGAATATCAACAACGATAGCACTATGATGCATTTTTCCATCTGATCTTGTTTTGTAAAAAATCAGGTCGCCGACACTAAGATCAGATGCTTTAGGATTATTTATAGACTGACCTCCAAGCTCAACCATATACTCATAAAGCTCGTGGGCTCTTATCCATGTAAATGGGTCCCAGACTCTCCAATAGCCGTTTGAGTACCACCTGTTTTTCATATCAATACCGCCCATATAAACACACTGAGACACAAAGTTAGCGCAGTCGCCACCCTCTGTCCAATAACCTTTACCGGTAAGTATTGAGTCGATATCATTATAGTGATCTACTGCCCACTTAACAGCTGCACCGGCACTATAACCGGGTACACCTGCCGCCTTAGCCTCACTACTGAATAAATCGGGCAGACTGATGTCAAGACCGACAAATCCCTGCAAAGGTGCAGATGTGAGCAGCATAAGTACAACTAAAACTGCTGACAGTATTTTTTTGAGTGTTTTCATAAAGAATCTCCTCTCTGTAAATGACAGTTATTAACTTTATCATAATACTACTTTAACGCTTTAAAATCAATTAGCAATAGTACCGAATTGCAATATTAGCATTTGTTCAAATCAACAATTCGAGTCAACAGTCATCGGAAAACCATCCGGATTATTACAACCCCAACGAGCTGTTGTCAAGTTTTGTAAAGTTTTTTCACTAAAGAAAAAACTCCCATTCCACCAAAGGAACGGGAGTTTGAAATCTTATAAATGCTTATTTGCTAGCTTCTTCAACAGCAACAGCACAAGCAACAGTAGCACCAACCATGGGGTTGTTACCCATACCGATAAGACCCATCATTTCTACGTGAGCGGGAACTGATGATGAACCTGCGAACTGAGCGTCTGAGTGCATACGACCCATTGTGTCAGTCATACCGTATGAAGCAGGGCCTGCAGCCATGTTGTCGGGATGAAGTGTACGGCCTGTACCGCCACCTGAAGCAACTGAGAAGTAACCAACGCCGTTTTCTACGCACCACTTCTTGTATGTGCCTGCAACGGGATGCTGGAAACGTGTGGGGTTAGTTGAGTTACCTGTGATTGATACACCAACGTTTTCGAGCTTCATGATTGCAACACCTTCGGGTACATTGTCTGCACCGTAGCACTTAACCTTAGCTCTGTCACCGTTTGAGTAAGCTGTTTCTTTGATAACCTTAACTGTTTCTGAGTAGGGATCAAATTCAGTCTGAACATATGTGAAGCCGTTGATTCTTGAGATAATCATAGCAGCATCCTTGCCGAGACCGTTGAGGATAACGCGAAGAGGCTGAACTCTAACCTTGTTTGCGTTAAGAGCAATTTTGATAGCACCTTCAGCAGCTGCGAAGCTTTCGTGACCTGCAAGGAAGCAGAAGCACTCTGTTTCTTCTGAAAGGAGCATTTTGCCGAGGTTACCGTGGCCAAGACCAACCTGACGGTTGTCAGCAACTGAACCGGGGATACAGAAAGCCTGAAGACCTTCACCGATTGCAGCAGCAGCGTCAGCAGCCTTTACACAACCTTTTTTGATTGCGATAGCACAACCTACTGTGTAAGCCCATACAGCGTTTTCGAAGCAGATAGGCTGAGTTTCTCTTACGATCTTGTCGCAGTCGATACCCTTAGCGAGAGTGATTTCTTTACATTCTTCAACTGAAGAAATGCCGTATTCTTTTAAAACAGCAAGAATCTTGTCGATTCTTCTTGAATAACTTTCAAATAATGCCATGTCCGTTTACCTCCTTATTCCTTACGGGGATCGATATACTTAGCAGCATCAGCGAATCTGCCGTAAGTACCCATAGCTTTGTTGTAAGCTGTTGTGGGATCGTCGCCCTTCTTGATGAAGTCTGTCATCTTGCCGAGTGAAACGAACTCATAACCGATAACCTGATCGTCAGCATCGAGAGCCATTCTTGTTACATAGCCTTCAGCCATTTCAAGGTAACGAACGCCCTTGAGCTTTGTGCCGTACATTGTACCAACCTGTGAACGAAGGCCCTTACCAAGGTCTTCAAGACCGGCGCCTACTGAAAGACCGTCTTCTGAGAAACCGGACTGGCTGCGGCCGTAAACGATCTGAAGGAAGAGTTCGCGCATAGCTGTGTTGATAGCGTCACAAACAAGGTCTGTGTTAAGAGCTTCGAGAAGAGTCTTACCGGGGAGGATTTCACTTGCCATAGCAGCTGAGTGAGTCATACCTGAGCAACCGATTGTCTCAACAAGAGCTTCTTCGATGATACCGTTCTTAACGTTGAGTGAAAGCTTGCAAGCGCCCTGCTGAGGAGCACACCAGCCCACACCGTGTGTGAATGCAGAGATATCCTTGATTTCATAAGCCTTTACCCACTTACCTTCTTCGGGAATGGGAGCGGGGCCGTGGTTCGGTCCTTTAGCGACCGTACACATTTGTTCAACTTCATGTGTGTAGTTCATGATGTTAAATCTCCTTTCGAGAATTAGTATTGGTTATTGTTTACCGCATATAATAATATCAAATATTTTTATTTCTTGCAATAGTGTATTGGTAAAAAATCAGGCACTTAATCAATATTTTTTGTCATAAAAGCCGAAATAACAAAAAAACAGAGATTGCCCGGCAAGGCAATCTCTGAATAAAACAGTTAATCCCATTCTTGATTCTTTATGATATCCGCAAGCTCCTGTATAGTCAAGCTGCCTGACATCAGCATAATTCCTATCTGTAAGACAAGAAAAACATTCTGAAACAGCATATACGGAATTCCCAATAAAATAGCAAGATAAGCAAGTGCCATCATTTTTCTCCTTTTTATTTAATTATATTCCCGATTGATATTTTAATCAAGTATTTTCAGCGTATTTAATTTTATATTTTTCTGTCATTTCATAGCCGATTATTGTGCTTGCCGTAACATCGGCAACACTGAAATCTATGTCAGCAAGCATTGCCGCATTGATTGATATATCGGAAATTCTGTCATCTCTGACTGTTACGGCAACTGTACCACCGTCATAGTAACTGTCAGCACTCTCTATAACAAGAGGAGCAGTCTTGAGCTTTTTGAATTCGGGCAACGCCAGCACACCGTCGAAATATGATTTCTGTTTGGAGTCGCCTTTATTATAAATCTTGCTCTCACTTTTAAGGGTTATTTTAATAGTATAGCTATCGTCTTTGCGCACTATGTCATAAGAAGCGATGTCGTTTCTCTCGAGAGCCGCCTTTTTGCCATAGGGTTCAATAAGCTTGTTTGCACTCTTGACATCCCAAGTGCCACCAACATATTTATAGTCTTTTTTCAAAGTACCCTCAAAGAGATTGAGTGTATTTTTAACACTCATTGCAAGGTTTGATTTGCTGCAACTGTAAAATTCCGTATCGATTTTTTTAGTGTATTTAACCGTCATATCTCCCTCAGCTTTAAGGGAAGCAATCATAAGGTTATAGTGCTTTGCTGTCTGAGCAAGAGTGTGAGGAATATTTCCGGAATTATATGTGAATTCTTTATATTCACGACTGAAATCACCGAAGGCAACACTGCTGTCAATCTTTTTATAGCTCATTATTTTGAAAATATAGCGAGTATCTTTTTTCAGTCCATTGACGGTGATAGTTGTTCTGGGAGTGCGTCTGTAAATTCTGAATTCCTGTTTTTTATTGTCATAGATATAAACTCTGTAATTTGTGGCACCCTTTGCCTTATCCCAATAGAGAGTTATGGAATCATCGGTGATGTCACGGGTGTAGATATTTTCAACATCTGCAGGCTTTGTTACGGCGTTGACTGTTTCGCTGAATTCGCCGAAAACAGTCTTACCTTTATCATAACAAAAAGCTCTGACTCTGAATTTCAGTCCGCCCTCATCTTCTATTTCGTCGATTGTTACTTCTTGTGATCTGGTAGTATAGGAATATCTGAAATTTTTATCCCCTGCAGATTTTATAAATATCTGATATCCGTAGGCACCCTCTGTCTTATCCCAAGAAAGTGTGACAGCGCCTATTGCACTTTTCAGCACAGTGAGATTTTCTGTTTTGGCGAGGGTTATTTCTTCAGGTGTTTCAGGGATACCGTCGGCGTTTGTCTGCACATCCTCATATGTTACTGCTCCGTCTCTTACATAAAGTGACGACACACAGAATGAGAGAGCAAAAAACATCATCAGCACCGTTATTATAATGTATAGCTTTTTCACACACTCACCTGCTTTCTTGTGGTTTTCTATTATTATACACTTATTTTTTCTGCTTATCAACGGTTAAGCGGAATTTTCGGGTTGGCGGCGGCTCCGTTACCGAATAAAATTCGGTACTCGGGCACCTTGCGTGCCCGAGTGAAATCGCCTTTGGCGATTTCACGGAGCCGCCTCCTACCGTCAGCAGAAACTAAAAAACAGAGACAAGTCAGACTTGCCTCTGTATAATATTTTTTATTTTAAGCCGAATTCAGCTTTTCCCTCTTCGGTATCTCTGTAATACTGTGTCTTAGGATTGGGATGCTTGTAGCTCTTCCAGATTTCTTCTGCTCTGGGAGCCCACTCAGCAGCAAACTTATCGCACTTGCTGCAAAGCATTTCGGCTGTTTCTTCCTGAATGAGGTTGGTTGATTTTGCACCTGTTCTCTTAACAATATCTCTGAGACACTGTGGATTTTCAAGCATAGGACAAGGTCTGAGATGATTGTCGTTGAAGGGCTGATCGTGTCTGAACGCCATAAACAAAGGTCTCTGCAAGGCTTCAAGAAGTGTGTGAGTTCTGATATTTGAATCTGAGAAGTGAATAAACACACAGGGTTCCATATCACCGTTAGAGTTGATATGGAAGTAGTTTCTTCCGCCTGCGATACAACCGCCGACATACTCACCGTCGCTCTGGAAATCCATAAAGAACATAGGCTTACCTGATTTGCCGTTACGCACTCTCTTGAGCCATTTATACATATATTCTCTCTGATCGGGAGTAGGAATAAGCTCAGGAGGAGCATCGTGGCCAACGGGCATAAAGTTGAAATAAAGAGCAAACTTTGCACCGAGTGAAATCATCTTATCAAGGAATTCGTCACTTGTTACCTTTTCAACGTTGGCTCTTGTATAGCATACACTGATGCCGAAAAGACAGCCTTTGCTTCTGAGAAGATTCATCGCACCTATAACTTTCTGGTAGTTGCCCTCACCGCGACGGAAGTCTGTGGACTCTTCGTCGCCCTCAATTGAAAGAGCAAGAGCAATGTTACCCACTCTCACCATATCATCGCAGAATTTTTCATCAACGAGATGACCGTTGGTATATGAAAGGAAAGCGCAATCAGGATACTCTTCGCAGAGCTTTATGATGTCGTTCTTTCTGATTAAAGGCTCACCGCCGGTGAACATATAGAAATGAGTGCCCAGCTCTCTGCCCTGAGAAACGATGCTTGACATCTCTTCATATGTGAGATTACTTTCGTGGCCGTACTCTGCCGCCCAACAGCCTTTACACTTGCAGTTGCAGGCACTTGTGGGGTCAAGAAGAATCTGGAAAGGTATATTGCACTTGTATTTCTCTCGGTTTTCTCTTACTGCCTTAGTACCCTTAATGCCTGCGCCGAGACCTATAGCGAGCATCATTTTTTTCATCATGCCTCTGTCAAGGTCACTGAGAGCACTCATAGCAAGCTTATAGTAAACATTGTCGCCTTCTTCAACAGCTTTTCTTGCTGCAACAAAGTTTTTGGCAGGAAATGTGCCGGCAAGAAGTTTTTCTGTGATATCGATAAGCTTGAGCATATTCGCTTTGGGGTTCTTATCTATATATTTTAATATTCCGTCAAGAGTCGCGCCTACAGCAAGTCTTTCAGCTTTATCTTTTAATGTCATAACTGTACCTCACTTTATCAAGGTATAAAAATACCGCTTAGAAAATAATATATCATAAACCTTCAAAAAAGTCTATAGCTCTAAATTGTTTTCATCATATTTATTTTTACTGTTGTATTATTGGCAATATTTGTGTATAATACTAAAATCATCTTAACTCAGGAGTTTTATATGAATCCCAAAATAAAATCAACACTGTTGGCTCTGCTTCGTGCCGCAGTTGCAATGATAATATTTGTTGTTGCTGTAATCAATTATGAGAAGCTTAAAAATATAGATGTACGCGCTTTGGTTGAAGCAAGCTCGACTCTTGTTGCCGCCATTGCCACTATATGGGGCGTATATCTTGTAAAATCCGTTCTCTTTATTATACCCGCTTCTCTTATATATATTTCAACGGGTATGGCATTTGATGTGCTGCCTGCCTGTCTTGTCAGTCTTGTAGGTATTGTTATCGAAGTCACCGTCACATATTTTCTCGGACTTTTCCTCGGCGGAGATTATGTTAACAAGTTGCTTGCAAAAAGCAAGGGCGGACAGAAAATCCTTGATATGAAGTTCAATGATAATTTTCCTGCCTTTCTTGCTATAAGAGCACTCCCTGTTTTCCCCATAGATTTTGTCAGCCTTTTCTGGGGCGCATCAAAGGCAAAATTCCCCCGATATTTTTTTGCAAGTGTCATCGGCATTATGCCCCGTGTAATACTTTTCACAATTTTAGGCGACGGCATATACGATTATATACCTATTCATCTGATAATAAAAATAGTCATCTTCGCTATTCCCGTTGGTGTTGCGGTATATCTCATAAGACACTTTATCAGACTCAGAGCCCAATAAAGTCCTGCAGTTCTGTCTTCGGACAGAGCTGTTTTTTTTAGTTTCTGCAGGAGGTTGGCTGCGGCTCCGCGGCCAAGCAAAGCTTGGCGCGGCGATTCCATCGCCGCAAATCGCTTCGCGATTTCGCGGACCCGCCCACCGCAGACTGAAAATTCACACACCAACCCCAAAACTTCCGCAAAAATGCAAACCCCCGGATTGCACATAACTGCAAGCCGAGGATTTACAGATATTAGAGAACCGGAAGAAATCATTTTTAAAACACAAAACACAGAAAGTGTTGCGTTACAAATACATAATACACTATTTGTTGCAATTTGAAAAGTATTTACAGGTAAATTTAATATTTTTTTAATATAAGACAGCAAAAAAAGAATGTCCCTGTCAATGCGGAACATTCTTTATGATATTATAACTGTGGTTTTTCCAGCTTGACTATAAGGGTCTTATAGACATATCTGAAGCAGATAAGTGAAACCACAAGTGACATTACCTCGGCAACAGGGAAAGCGAACCACACATTATTGAGCACTCCTGTTTTTGAGAGGAAGTATGCAACAGGCAGAAGTACGATAATCTGTCTGCAGAAAGACACAATAGTCGAGAAGTGGCTTTTGCCGAGAGCCTGAAAAGATGCACCTAAGTTGATGCTGGCACCGGCAAGAACAAAGTGAGTGCTGATTATTCTCAGAGCAGGGATACCAATGCTCATCATATCTTCGCTTGCATCGAAAAGACGAAGCATAGTCTCAGGCATAATCCACATCATAAGGGTACCGAAAGCCATAATTGAAACTGCTATGACACAGCTGAATTTCAGTGTAGAGGTGATTCTCTTTCTGTCTCTTGCGCCGTAATTGAAAGCAACAATGGGAATAACGCCGTTGTTGAGACCGAATATAGGCATAAACACAAAAGACTGAAGCTTGAAATATACACCGAATACCGCAGCGGCAGTTGTGGAGAAACCGAGAAGAATCTTATTAAGACAGAAGGTCATAAACGAGCCGATTGCCACCATAAGAATTGAGGGCACACCGATTTTATAGATATCGGATATGATTCTGAAGTCGGGTCTGAAGCCTTTAAATGAAAGGCGAACCTCTTTATTAAGCTTGCTGTTAAGAATAATACCCACAAAAAAGGCGAGGAACTGACCGATTACAGTTGCAATAGCCGCACCTTTTGCCTCAAGTCGGGGGAAAGGTCCGATGCCGAGAATAAGCAGAGGGTCGAGGATGATATTTGTAATCGCACCTGTAAGCTGAGTTATCATTGCAAGAGTTGTTTTGCCCGTGGCCTGCATAAGTCTTTCCATTGTTACCTGACCGAAAAGACCCACCGATGCCATACATACAACACTCAGATAGTCAACGCCGTAACCGTAGATAGGCGATTTTGCATCGACCTGAGTTGAAAAGAATATCTCCGTTCCGAAAAGTCCGAAAAGCAGAAATAAAAATCCGCTGAAAAACGTGAGGATTACGCCGTTGCTTGCAATCTTGTTTACCTTGTCGAAATCTCTTGCACCGAGGCTTCTTGATAAAAGTGCGTTGATACCTACGCCGGTACCCGTAGCCACACCTATCATAAGGTTCTGCGCAGGGAAAGCAAGGGACACTGCCGTCAGAGCATCTTCGCAGACCTGAGCGACAAAGATACTGTCAACAACATTATAAAGAGCTTGCACAAGCATTGATATCATCATTGGCACACTCATGCTTATAACCAATTTTTTTATGGGCATAACGCCCATTTTATTTTCCTTTTGCATTTTATTCCTCCTGTTCACACACATAACAATCTGATACATTAGTATTATAACACCAATAAAAATTAAAATCTACACTTTACGGCAAAAAGATTTGTCTATTTTGCTTGGTTTATCCGTGATATATCTGTTGAATATAACCAAATCAATTGTTAAATTATCTAAATCAGAAAGTCAGCATTTGTTTATATTTACAAAATTATTTACATAGTTTATGCTTTTCTTTAAATATTCACAACCTTGTGTTATAATCTATACAATTCTATTAGTCCAAGGAGGACTCTGTATGAAAAAATTTATTGCACTTTTACTGACTGTAATTCTTATTTTCTCCACAGTCAGCTCAATAGCTTACGGCGCGGTAACAAAAGGAGATAAGATTGTTTCTGATATGGACTTTGTCACCATATCAGACCCTCATTTTTATCCCTCAAGTCTTATGAGTGACAGCGCCGAATGGAAGGATTACTGCGAGAACACAACCAAGATGTTCCCTCAGTCTGAAGCTATGATAAGAACAGCCATAGAAACGGCTGTAGCAAGAAATCCGGAACTTAAATATATTTTCATTCCCGGTGACCTGACCAAAGACGGCGAATATGAAGCTCACCGTGCTTTTGCTGAAATCTTAAAGGAATATGAAGCTGAATATGATATCGATTTCCTTGTCACAACAGGTAACCACGATATCAATCAGGAAAAATCAAGCTCCTTTGCTTCAGGCAAGCAGGAGACAACGAGATGTCTTCAGGCAACTGAATTCCCCGAAATTTATGCTGACCTTGGCTACGACCTGGCTTTCAGCCGTTACAGCAAAAAAGTCACAGGGGTGCAGAACGGTCTGTCTTATGCAGCCGACCTTGAAGACAGCAATGGCAACCAAACCTACAGACTTATTGTTATCGACTCCTGCAAATATACTTACACTCCCGAAGAGGCTAACAAAGAAACAAGCGGTGCAATAACTCCCGAATGTCTTATGTGGGTCAAAGGTCTCGCTGACGATGCCAAAGAAAAAGGTATCACGCCTATGGTTATGGTGCATCACGGACTCGCTGCCCATATGGAAGTTGAGCCCTCTATCACATTCGCTTTCGTACTCGATGACTATATGAGTGTTGCCGAGCAGTTTGCTTCCTGGGGCATCCACTATTCTTTCTCAGGTCATCTTCACACAGACGATATTTCATCTGTAATAAACGATGACGGTGAGGTACTTTATGATATCGAAACCGCATCTGTTACAGGTTACCCCTGCACATACCGGGAAATGTCAATCAGCACCCGTAAAAACGGTGAGAGTGAAATGAAAATCGACAGTATACCCTTTGATGAAGCTGTAGCTTTCACTTTTGACGGTGTTACCTATGAAAAAGGCACCTATGCCACAGAAAGCTTCCACCAGTCCTTCGGCGGAAAATTCACCGATGACGGCAAGGCAGACACAGCCGCATTCCTGACAGGAATGGTAGAAGGTATGATTTCAAAATATATCGTTTCCATTAAAGAAGCAGGCAGCATAGGCGAATTCCTCAAAACTATGAACATTGACATTGAAAAGATAATCGGCGATTTCCTTTCACCTTATATCGGTGAGGGTATCAAGGTCGGCGGTTACAATATTTTTAGTGTTGACAATCTTATGTGGTTTATCAACGACCTCCTGGATCAGGTTTATGATCTCTATATTGCAGATGAAGAAAAACTCTATTCTCTTCTCAGTGATATTATCACAGAAGTTACAGAAATCAAGGTTTCAGATATTCCCTGCACAAAATATATTGACAAATTCGGTTTTGGCGACAAAAACAAACCCGGCACCCTGGGTGATGTTGTGCTCACTGTTCTCGCCTCTTGGTACGGCGGTAACGAATCAACCGAAGATGACCCCTTTATAAACGATGCTCTGAAAAACTTCGAAGAGGGTCACCTTATTGAAACTGTTTTCAATAAGCTCGTTGACTTGCTTTTGCACACTCTCATTGAAGATAACATTCTTTCAAAGCTCGAAATCCGTGTTGACAAGCTGATGAATGACAGCTTTATAGGCAAAAATATGGGCAAGGGTGTCAATTATCTGCTCAAGTATGTTCTCAAAGGCGATTTCACATATATGAATCTCGTTGACACCGTCTTTATGCTTGGCGTACTCCCCTATGACAGCATTTATGATATTCTCGATAAAGAGCTTCTCACCAAATATCTCACATTCAGTCAGTTCGAGGGCATCGGCGCATTTGTGAAGTTTGTTGTAAATGACTTCACAAATGATATCAATCCCGGTGTAAAGGGCGACTACGGTGTTACATATTCCACAAGCAAGGTTGAGGTACCCGTAACAAGAGAAAACTACAGACTTCCCACAATGGTCAGTGTTACCCTCGGCGAAAACAGTGACGAAGCTGTAATCAGTTGGTTCTCAAAATCAACTGTTGACGGTGATATCGAAATCTATAAAGCTGACAAAGAGCCTTCATTCAAAGGCAAAGCCACAAAAAAAGCTGACTTCGGCATCGACCTCAAGAGCGAAACTGTTACTCGCTCATTCTTCGGCATTGATATCGGCATTGCAGGTTTTCTTCCCTATGAATTCGAGATGAACCGTCACACAGTTACACTTTCAGATTTACAGCCGGGCGAAACCTACTATTACAGAGTCGGCTCAGCTGAAAGAGGTTGGTGGAGTGACACCGGCAGTGTACGCGCACAAGACGGCTCAGAAGATGTGACCTTCCTGCATTTTGCAGACCCGCAGTCACAGTCAGAAAAACAGTATCAGAGAGCTTGGGCAAAGACCCTCGAAAGCGCATTTGAGGTTTATCCCAAGGCTGATTTTGTTATAAACACAGGCGACCTTGTGGATCACGGTGACAATCAGAAGCAGTGGGCGTGGATGTTTGACACAGCTTCAGAAACTCTTATGAACACTTATATGATGCCGACTTCGGGCAATCACGAAGACCACGGCACGAATGCTCTCGATAACTATTTTGTACTCCCGAATGTGCCCGAGCAGGATAAGGCAAGCGGTGTCTATTACAGCTTTGACTATAATGATGCTCATATAGCCGTGCTCAACACAAATGCTCTCGACGAAAACGAAGCACTCACAGCTGAGCAGATAAAATGGCTCACAGATGATATGACAAAGAGCGACGCTCAGTGGAAGTTCGTTACACTTCACAAGGCCGTTTATTCTCAGGGCTCACACTATAAAGATGACGACGTCTGCGCTATCAGAGAGCAGCTTCAGACTCTTATGCCTCAGCTCAAAATTGATATGGTCTTCCAGGGTCATGACCACGTTTATATGAGAACAGGCTCCCTTGTCAACAATGCAAACACACCCTTTGACACCACATATCTCAACCACGGCGGCAAGGTCTATAAGACTCAGGTTCAACCTACAGGTACCACATATGTTATCTCAGGCACCTGCGGAGTCAAGACCTACATTCAGAACGATGTGACTCTCACAGACAAATACTTCCCCAGAGGCGAGAAGATTCTCAGTGTTGATGCACCTATGTTCTCAGCTATGGAAATCAAAGACGGAGTGCTCTACTTCGATGCTTATTCTGTCACAGATGACGGTGCAAAGGTGCTTGACAGCTTTGCAATTCAGAAGGACAAGACTCAGGGCGATGTGGCAGAAAACTATACTCCCCCTGCCGATGATAATGCAGATAAGGGCGACAATTTTACAGCTACTCTTAAAAAGATTATCGAAGTGCTCGAAAAAATCATCACAGTGTTAATGAATATCGCTAAATGGTACATATTCTGATAAAAATAAGACCTCTTGCTTTTAAAGTGAGAGGTCATTTTAAAGTAGATTTAATTGACATTTTATAACATCTATCCTATAATGAAATCATAAAAATAAAGGAGTATTAAAAATGAAAAAATTCAGCAATATTTTATGGGGCCTTTTATTCATATTTGTCGGCGTGATAATCGGTCTCAACTCATTCGGCATCACCGACATTAACTTTTTCTTTGACGGTTGGTGGACTCTCTTCATTATCATTCCCTCAACCATCGAGTTTTTCCGTTCAAGAAACAAGGTTTTCAACCTTATCGGTATAGCAACAGGTGTGGCTCTGCTTCTGACTTGTCAGGGACTTCTCACCTTTGAAATGCTTTGGAAGCTCGCTCTCCCCGTTATTCTTGTAATCATCGGTCTTGCTCTTGTTTTCAAAGATGCACTTTTAGGAAAGAGCAATGCTTCTTTCAAGCGCGCAAGCAGCAGCAAAAAGGTTCAGAATGACAGTCACTTTGCAGCCTTTTCGACAAAAAACATCAAATATGACGGTCAGATATTTTACGGCAATGACCTGACAGCAGTTTTCGGCAGCGTTGTCTGCGACCTGAGAAATGCCGACTTCACTGAAGATGTTATCATCAATGCAAATGTTACTTTCGGCGGTATCGAGATTCTTCTTCCCGAGGGTATCAAGGCAGACATCAAGTCAACTGCTATTTTCGGCGGTGTCGAAGACGAGAGAAGAAACAGTGCTGTGTTGGCAGGCAGTCCCACAGTTTTTGTCAGCGGTCTTTGTCTTTTCGGAGGAGTTGATATTAAATGAATCCCGTTCAGAAGCTTATAAAGCTCATTGCTGATGCAATAGCAATCGGTCTTGTTGTTTCAATTATAGGTGGTATCGCAACAGTGATTTTCGCTGTCAGCGGTATTACATCACTGAAAAACGAAATAAAAGAAATCAAGGCCAACGAAGAATTCACTCTCTATCAGGCAGATGAATCAATCAGCAACATTTCTCTTAATCTTTCAACGGCCTCCCTTTCTGTCAAACAAGGTGATGAGTTTTCAGTTTATTACGGAGAGGGCTTCAGAATAAAAGATAAAAAAGGTGTGCTCTATATCGAAGACACAATAAAAGAAATGTTTGACATTGCTTCAAGCCACACAGTTATTGTGACTGTTCCGAAAAACAAGACATTCAGCAAGGTCAATATCAATTCCGGTGTGGGAAGCATCTATATTGAAAAGCTCATCTGTGACAACTTCAATCTTGATTCGGGCGTGGGCACAACAGAAATCGACTACATAAAAGTTAAGTCAAAGGCTCAGATTGACGGCGGTGTAGGTGCACTCACAATCGCAGACGGATCTGTAAGCAATCTTGACTATTCCGTAGGTGTCGGTAAGGCAGATGTCACTGCAAAGCTTATGGGCAAAAACGAAATCGAATCAGGCATTGGCGATGTGAAGCTTTGTCTTACAGGCGGCGAAAAGCTCTATACCCTCAAAGGTGAATCAGGCATCGGAGCTATAAGAGTTGACGGTAAAAAACTCTCTGACGATTCATCCCTCGGCACAGGCGCAAACATCGTTGAAATCGACGGCGGTATCGGCACTGTCAGAATAGACTTTGCGGCATAAGGAGGTTTTCCGATGAAAAGCATAAAACCCGGCAGAGGGCCCTCTATGATGGGCGGTATCTCAAGTATACTTGCAGGTCTTTTCGGCGTTGTATGGACTATCGCGGCTGTATCAATGGGTGCAGGCGGTCTTTTCGGAATCTTCGGTATTATCTTTATTGTTATGGCTGTGGTTTCGGCAGTGTACAACTTTAAAAATGCCACAAGCAAGAACAGATATTCTTCTTTCGACATCACTGAAGACGGCGAAGAAACCGACCCTTGGAATGAACGTTTCGGTGAAAAGAGAGCTGCAAGCATCAGCTCCGAAAGCAAATACTGTCCCTATTGCGGAACGGCAGTAGGCAGTGATTTTGAATTCTGCAACAACTGCGGAAAGAAGCTCCCCTAAACAAAATATAATTAAAGCAGGGAAAGTCAACCGACAATCCCTGCTGATTTTTATTATTTAACTTTTTCTTTCAGCGATTCGTAAATAGCACGGGTTTCCACAATAGTTTTACCGCTGATTACAAGCTTTTCTTCGCCTACGGTAATGACTACACAGCCTGCATCGTCATAATAGGTATATCTCGTATAGTAGCCGAACTCGTCATTTTTGAACTTGCCCATAAGAAGCTTCATGGAGCTGAATCCGTTTGCTCTGAGGCCGTCTGCAGTCACCTCGCGGAACTCGATATCATCTATGCTGTCATAGCCGACGGTGATATCGTGGTAATAGTCAGCCTGAATTTCCAAAGCAGTATCGTTCATTATAAAGTCAATATTTCCGCCGAACATAATCACGGGAAGTATTATTGCAAGAGCCGCAAGAGATATAACCGTTATGATTTTATAAGATTTCGGCAATGATGCAACAACACTGTTTTCGGTACTGTAAGCGCCCTCTTTGACCTGTTTTCTATAATATATATAAGAATAGCATACGGGCAGTATGACCACAGGCAATATGATGCCTATAAGCAGTGTCGGAGCATACTTTTCAGGCAGAAATACGCAGGGTATCATAAGCAGTCCGCAGATAAACCACACCTTGCCGCTGAAACGGTGAGTAGCTCTCCAATTTTCGGCGTTTTCAAGAGTCCATTTGATTTTTATGCCGAGAGTCGCATTCTGTTTGCAGACGGGCATATAATTGCCTATGCATATAAACATAAGCGAAAGGAAAAGCACCAGCAGAATCATAGGGTTAAACTGCATTTCAAGTGCCACTGCATACATAAGACTGCTTACAAAGATACTTGCCACAGGCATAATCCAGAAAACAATACCAACTGCTTTTTTCGGTTGCTTTTTGTGGCCAGGGTCTTTACCGGTTATCCATAAACAAAACAGATGAACCGCAAGCAAGATAAGTGGTAGACCAAAAACAGCGAAGGCTTTACTGCTCATTGCATCGGGGGTGCCGTCAATTCCTATATGTGACACCATTTCGTCAGGGAGTTTATCCCATATTATCACACCGAAAAGAGCAGGTAAAAGAATGATGACGGATGAAATAACAGTTTTGAGTTTGTTGTTTTTAATCATTGTCGTTATCTCCTTTCAGCTCAGTTATCCAGAGCATAATTTCCTCGAGCACCGAGGCATTGAGTTCATAATAAATATATTTGCCGTCTCGCTCGTCTCTTATAAGGTCGGCGTCTTTAAGCACGCTAAGATGTCTCGACACTGCCGCACCGCTGACAGGGAATTTTTCTACTATCTCCCCTGCTGAGAGTCTGCCCTTTTTAAGCATAGAGAGTATCTCTCGTCTTGTGGGGTCTGAGAGAGCTTTGAGGGTATTTTGTATGCTCATTATTATCACCTCATTGCATTTTATTTAACATTTAACTTAAATGTTAAATGTATTATAGCACAGTCTGTTTTTGTTGTCAATAGAAATAAACGATTTTATAGTTTTGTTTTTCTTGTTGTACTTATTTTTGGGTTTGTACTTTTATTTTTTGTTTGGATTATATTGTTAGTTTCCTCTCTGCTCGCTCCCGTAGCCGCTATAAGATGTTTCTCTGAGCGATTCGGGCGGGTTTGGTCGGCTTCCTCTGCGAGGAAGATAGGTTTGTATAAATTTCAGTCTGAGGTGGAGGGGGCGGCTGCGTCGCCGAACGCAGTTCGGCGCGTGGGCGTGCCCACGGAAATCGCGACGCGATTTCACGCAGCCGCCTCCCTCCTCTTGCAGTGACTTGAAATTTCGTCAGCAACTCCTCATTTCTCACTCCTAACTAAAAAAGGCGGGCAGGAATTAACCTACTCGCCTTAACTTTGTCGCGTTACATCATTATAGTATTGTCAGCTTTGATTATTTAACAGTTATTCTGCACTTGGCGCTTATTCCGTAAACGGTGCTGGTTACAGTAATTTCTACTGTCCCTGCGCCCACAGCTGTGATAACGCCGTCTTTGACAGTGGCTATCTTGTCATCACCGCTTGTCCAGATTACTGTTTTGTCAAAGGCATTTTCAGGCATAACCTTTGCTGTGATTGTCTTTTTGTCGCCCTTTATCATTTCAACCTGAGTCTCGCTGAGCTCTATTGAAGAAACAGGCTCTTTTACCGTCACAACACACTCAGCAAAGATCTTGCCGTCTTTAGCAGAAGCAACCTTTACAGTTGCCTTACCGCTCTTATCCTGAGCTGTAACAACACCGTCTGTGACTTTTACAATACTTTCGTCTGAAGAAGTCCACACAACCTCTTTGTCGTCTGCATCAAGAGGCAGAATCTGAGCAGTAAGTCCCACGCTCTCTTTTTTGTCAATTGTGATTTCGCCTTTATCGAGGGAGATTTTTTCAATTCCCTGAATAACCTTGACAATACAAACAGCGTAGAATTCGCCCTCTTTGGTCTTGGCTGTGATAACTGCAATACCTGAGCTGAGAGCTGTTACCTTGCCGTCTTTGACGGTTGCCACGACCTTGTCGCTTGACGTCCACACAACACCCTTTTCAGTTGCATCTGCAGGACTTACCTCAGCCTTGAGAGTCACAGTTTTGCCAACATAGAGAGTCTCGTTTGTGCTGCTGAGTTTGATGCCGTCGGTGTGTTTCTTAACCGTTACGGTACAGGTTGCAGTCTTGCCGCTGTCCTGAGTTTTAGCTGTGATTACGGCTGTACCCTGAACACCGGCTGTGATAACGCCGTCTTTGACAGAAGCAACCTTTTCGTTGTCGCTTGTGAAGATGATAGCGCCGTTTGTGTTATCCTCGGGTAAAACCTTAGTTTCAAGAGTGAGTGTATCACCGCAATAGATAGTGACTTTGTCTTTTATGAAAATGATGGATTCACTGTTGACCTTAACGTGAATTGTGCATTCGGCGAATACGCCCTCAGTTGTGCTTGATGCTCTGACTACAGCTGTGCCTGCTTTGAGAGTAGTCACCTTGCCGTCTTTATCAACTTTTACAATGCTTTCATCACTTGATGACCAGGTCACAGTCTTTTCACTTGCATTAGCAGGAAGCACTGTAGCTTTAAGTGTGAGCGTCTGACCCTTCTGCATAGTCATAAGAGTTGTGTTAAGCTCAACTTTCTGTGCAAGCACAAACACTCTTACCTTACACTCAGCAATTACTTTTTCATCCGCTGACTTGGCAATAATCTTGCACTCGCCTGTCTTATGGCTTGTAACCTTGCCGTTTTTATCAACTGTTGCAATGCTCTCATCACTTGATGACCATGTGACAGCCTTGTTATATGTGTTTTCGGGCAGCACAGTGGCTGTGAGAGTTTCGCTGGTGTTGACATTGAGAGTTATGACACTCTTATCGAGAGTGATTTTTTCAGGTGACTGTCTTACTGTTACCTTACAGCTTGCGGTTTTGCCTGAGTCAACAGATGTTGCAGTAATTGTTGCAACACCGCCTTTGACACCTGTCACACTGCCCTTGGCATTGACTTTTGCAATGCTTTCATCTGATGTCGACCAGGTCACCTCGAGATTATCAGCATCAGCCGGAGCGAGAGTAGCTTTGAGCTCCATAGCATTACCGCTGTAGATTGTGATTTCCTTAGCGCTGAGAGTTACGGAAGCAACTGCACGCTTGACCTTGACGGGTATCTCACAGATAACATCAGGTGCCTGAACACTCTGAACAATGATTTTTGTTTCGCCTTTGCTGATACCCTTGATGTTACCCTTTGAGTCAACTGTTGCTATTTTTTCATCGGCGCTCTTAAATGTCACGGCAGGGTTCTCAGCACCCTCGGGAAGCACTGTAACATTAATCTTAGCGCTTTCTTTTTCATATACGGAATAAGACTTGTGCTCTGCCTTGATTTCTTCAACGCCAAGAAGCACTGTGACCTTACAGGTCTTGACTATATCCTTGTTGCCGTCTGCTGTGACGGTGATTGTTGCCGTACCCTTGCCGATTGCTGTGATAACGCCTTTTTTGTCAACCTTTGCAACAGCTTCATTGTCGCTGCTGTAGGTTGCTGTTTTGATTGTGGCGTTGTCAGGCTTCACTGTGATAGTGAGATTGTGGCTCTTGCCTTTATAGAGAGTCACTTCACTGTGGCTTATCTGCATTTCCTTAACAGGTTCAACTACTGTTACTTTGCAGGTTGCAGTCTTGTTGTTTTCTTTTGACTTGACTGTGATCACGGCTTCACCGCAGCTTATAGCCTTGATAAGACCCTGCTCGGTTACTGTTGCAATCTTTTCGTCTGAAGATGAGAATGTAAAGCCCTTTTCCGTTGCGTTTGCGGGTTTGATTGTGGCTGTGAGCTGAGACTCTGAGCCTCTTGCAATTGAGATATCTGTCTTATTGAGAGAGATGCCTGTTACGTGCTGTTTGACTGTAACGGTACACTTGGCTGTAAATGCGCCCTCTTTGGTCTTGACAGTAATTACGGCTGTGCCCGGTTTTACACCTGTTACAACACCCTTGGTGCTGACCTTGGCAACAGAAGCATTTGATGATGACCATGTCACTGTCTGCTCGTTTGCATCTGAGGGAACTACACTTGCTTTAAGAGTAATCTTCTCGCCTGCATAAACAGAAGCTGTTTCACTGAGTTTAACACCGGTTACAACCTGATAAACGGTTATCTTGCAAGTTGCCTTGAGTCCGTTTTCACTCTTGGCTGTGATTGTTGCGGTACCCTTGCCCACGGGAGTAATAACGCCTTTTGATGAAACTGTTGCAACCTTTTTGTTGCTTGATGACCAGGTTACGGTCTTATCTGTTGCATTTGAGGGCTTGATTGTTGCTTTGAGTGTCAGAGTTTCATCAGACTTCATTTCGGCTGAAGTCTTGTTAAGAGCAATGCTTGTCACAGCTCTCTTGACAGTTATCTTGCAAGTGTCGGTATATCCGCCGTCAGCTGTCTTGACTGTGACTGTTGCTGTGCCCGGTGCAACGGGAGTAACAACACCCTTTGATGAAACAGTGAGAACATTTTTATTGTCACTTGTGAAAGTTATAGCTGAATTAGTTGCGCCCGAGGGAGAAACCGTAGCCTTGAGAGTCAGAGTCTTTCCGAGATAGAGAGTCGCTGAAGACTTATCAAGCTCAACACTCTTGACCTTCTTGACTACTTCAACCTTACAGGTCTTTTTGAAGTTACCGTCTGCAGTTGAAACTGTAATGGTTGCAGTACCGAGTTTCTTAGCAGTAACAGTACCCGAAGAAGAAACAGAAGCTATTGATGAAGCACTCGACTTCCATGATACAGTCTGATTTGTGGCATCAGAGGGCTTGATTGTAGCCTTGAGTTTAACCTTATCGCCAACTTCAATGCGAAGTGAAGATTCGGATATGCTGACACCTGTTACAGCCTTGACAACACTCACCTTACACACGGCTTTCTTGCCGCCCTGAGTGGTTGTGGCTGTGATTTCTGCATAGCCTACACCCTTTGCAGTTACCTTACCGTTAGAGTCAACTGTTGCAACGTCGTAGTTACTTGAAGTCCACTTAACTGACTTATAGGTTGCATTTGAGGGGTTGACAGTGGGAGTGATAGTCGATGTGCCGCCCACCTTGAGAGTCATCGAGGTTTTATTGAGAGTAACCGATTTCTCGGGAGTATATATCTTAATGGAGATTGTCTTGCTTGCTGCACCGTCTGCAGATTTGGCAGTGATTTTGACTGTGCCTGCCTTGATACCCTTGACCACACCGGTTGAGGATACTGTTGCGATTTTCTTGTCGTTTGTTGACCACACTATGCCGTTGTTTGTTACATTGGCAGGAGCAATTGTTGCTACAACTGTTTTATTGCTGCCCACAGCAATCTTCATAGTTTTCTTGCTAAGGTCTGTGCCCGATGTCGATTTAAGAGTAATTGAGGTTGCGGGCTGTTTAACTGTAACACGGCAGGTGGATGAAGCAGCGCCGTCTTTTGAGGTGGCGGTGATTGTTACTGTGCCTGCGGAAACAGCTGTAATTACGCCCTTTGACGAAACCTTTGCAATCTTCTCATCCGAAGATGACCATGTGACCGTTTTATGTGTCGCAGTGGCAGGTGCTACTGTTGCGGAGATTGTCTTTGTTTTTCCTGCGTCGAGAGATATGCTTGAGAAGCTTATGGTAACACCGGTTGCAAGCTGGATAACCTCAACAATACAGCTGTCACTGAAACCGCCGTCTGAGGTTGTTACGGTGACTTTAGCGGTACCGACAGCACGGCCCGTAACCTGACCTGTAACTGCGTCGATTCTGACTATATCTGTGTTTGATGATGACCATGTGAGCTCCTGATTCTGAGCATTTGCAGGCTCTATGGTAGCTGTGAGAATTCTCTTCTCACCCTTTGGGATAGATACGGTTTCGGCTGAGATTTTCACGCCGGTAACTGCAGTATAAACACTGATGTTGCAGGAAGCACTGAAGCCTCCGTCTTCTGTTGTGACAAGGATTGTGGCATTACCGGGGCCCTTTGCTCTGACAACACCCGATGATGTTACCGTTGCAACACTTTCGTCTGAGGATTCCCACTGAAGCTTTTTATTTGAAGCGTCGGCAGGCTCGATATTTGCCTTGAGAGTTTTTGATTTGCCAACGGCAAGCTTGAGATTATCAAGAGCAAGGCTGATGCCTGTTACAGGCTGCACAACTGCAACCTTACACTGCTTCTGATATGAGCCGTCTCTTGTTACGGCTGTAATAACAGCTTCGCCTGTGCCGACTGCTGTGACAACACCGTTTTCGCTGACAACAGCTATAGATGTGTCTGATGATGACCATTCGATAGTTTTTTCACTTGCATTGCTGGGAGAAATAGTTGCAAGGATTGTGCGATTGTCTCCCTTGAGCATATTGAGATTGGAGGAATCGATAGACAGACCTGTTACGGCAATCTTATCACCGACAGTGATTGCACAGGTAGCTGTATATCCGCCGACTTTTGTTTTGGCAGTGATGATAGCCGTACCTCTGCTGACAGCTGTAACAAGACCCTTTGATGTTACTGTTACAATTTTATCATTGTTTGTTGACCAGACAACATCACGATAGGTTGCTGTCAGGGGCAGTACTGTCGCAGTGAGAGTTGCAACCTGACCCACATACATATTTCTGACATTGCTGTCAACCTCAACACCTGAGGGATTCTGAATAACTGTTACGGTACATTTTGCACTGACTCCGCCGCTGACAGTTGTTGCAGTGATGACAGCTTCACCGCCTGCAAGCAGTGAAACAAGACCCTTGGAATTGACCTTTGCAACTGTTTCATCGCTTGATGACCAGATAACATCTTTGTTGGTTGTGGTTTCGGGAGTAACAGTTGCCACAAGCTGATAGTTATAGCCTGCTTCCAACTTGACACTTGTTCTGTTGAGAGTTATGCCCTGAGCGATAATAACAACAGAAACTGTACATTTAGCCGAGTAACCGCCGTCAACTGTTGTAACAGTGATAATGGCAGTACCCTCCTGCTTACCCACAACAACGCCGTTCTCATCTACATATGCAATGTTTTCGTCTGATGATTTCCATGTAACTGCCTGATTTGATGCGTAGTCGGGAAGTACCTGAGCCTTAAGAGTGACACTTTCGCCGATAGCCACAGTTGCAGTTTCCTGAATTTCAACACCGGTTGCGCCCTGAATAACAGTTACAACGCATGTAGCACCCTGATATGTGCCGTCAAGAGCTGTTGCTTTAATGACAACCTTGCCGGGGTACTTTGCAGTAACCACACCGTTTTTATCAACGGTAGCAATGTTTGTGTCACCCGATGTCCATTCAACATCATTGTATTTTTCACCGTCTACTGTTGTAACGGTAGCTTTAAGATTGAGCGTCTTTCCGCTTGTGAGAGTAGCTTCGTCTTTGTCGATTTTAACCGAAGATGCCTGAGCGGCAACTCTTAAAGTGGCAGTGGCTGTGATGTTTGTGCCGTCTTTTGTGGTACCTGTAATTGTGCAGGTACCCTTTGCCTTGGGATAAAGTCTGCCGTCTTTGTCTACTGCGCAGACTGCCTCGTTGCTGCTGTGCCAGTCAAGCACCTGATTACCTGCATCTGAGGGAGTGACAACAACTTTGAATGAAGCGCTTGTATCTGTGAGAGTGATAACCTTTGTGGAGGGTGAGAGCTCGAGAGTCTTGATAAGAGGCTTGACCACAACAACAAATGAACCTGTTACTCCGCTGCCGTCTGTGGCTTTATATGTAACTCTTGTCTTGCCCTCTCTGAGAGCCTTTATTGTTACGCTTGCCGTTGAACCCGAAACATTAGGTTCGGAAACTGTTGCGATTTCAGGCTTCGATGTTGACCAGTCAACAGTTTTGAAGCTTGCATTTGTGGGAGAAATTGCCAGCTTGAAGCTTGCAGTTTCACCGATAACCATATTGAAGTTTTCGCCCACAAGAGTAGATGTGGGAACAAGTGATGAAATATGCACAGTGTCACTGACGGTAACCTTACAGGTGGCTTTCTGACTTCTGCCTTTTCCGTCTGTTGCAGTGACTGTAATCGTTGCAGTACCGGGAGAAACGCCGAAAACCTCTCCGTCGTCTGTTACAGAAGCAATTGAAGATTTGCTTGTTGACCAGGAATAGAAAATATCACCTGTGGGTGCTGCACTGCTGTCAACGCCCAATGCAGTTGCAATAAGTCTCTCGCTCTGATTTTCAAAAAGATTGAGTGTGTCTTTTGAGAGCTTAACCGAGTTGAGAGGGTTGACTACCGTAACATTGCACACAGCAGTTTTGCCGTTTGACACAGCACTGATGGTAACATTTGACCTGATATATTTATGAACTGTAATCTGAGCTTCGAGATCGTTTATCTTTTCAACGCTGACATATGATGAATTGTTTGATGTCCATCTGACCTCATCGGCAGCATTTTCGGGGTTGAGGGTAACCCTGAGAGTTGCAGTCTTACCTATTTCAAGGCTGAGTGCCGAAGATGAAATGCTGATGCTCTGAGTATGAAGCTGAAGATCATCAATAGCTTTCTGCAGGTCCTTTGCAAGCTGATCAACATCAGCCTGAGACCAGAAAGCAGACAGAGCTATAGCTGTCTTGGCGCTCTTGTAATAAGCCTCAAGAACACTGGTGTTGATATAAAGATCCCAGTCTTCTTCGTCAGGGACTCTGTCTACCACCTTCTGTAATTCTGAGACGTCGGCTGCAAAAGCTTCAATAGTGAAGATATCCGCCAAGGGGCTCAGGGGCACCGATGACAGAAGCATCACTCCGCATAAAATTAAACTCAGCACTCTTTTCTTCATTTTCTGTTACCTCGTTTCATTAGATTTCAAAGTTTGTATCAATCGATTAGTTATAATTAATATTTAATAATACAATAATAGGGCATAAAATCCTATTATGAGTATTTTACATTATAGAGTAAAACTTCTCCTGTGTCAACCGCTCAAACAAATCTATTGTAAAAGTTTACAATTTGTGCTAATATTGTTCTCATAGATTACACATTCGAAAGCAAATCACAATAAATTCACAACAAAATCACAAGGAGATCCATTATGAAAAAATTTATTTCGTGGAATGTGAACGGCATCAGAGCCTGTGTGCAGAAAGGCTTTATGGAATCCTTCACCGAGCTTGACGCCGATATTTTCTGTCTGCAGGAAACAAAGCTTCAGGCGGGTCAGATTGAACTCGACCTGCCCGGCTATCACCAATATTGGAACTATGCCGAAAAGAAAGGCTACTCCGGAACTGCGGTTTTCACCAAAGAAGAACCTGTATCGGTTTTTCTCGGTATGGACAAGGCAGAGCACGACACCGAGGGCAGACTCATCACTCTTGAGTTTGAGAATTTCTATTTTGTCTGCTGTTACACGCCCAACGCCCAGGACGGACTCAAAAGAATCGACTACCGTATGAAGTGGGAAGACGACCTGAGAGAATATCTCTCATCCCTGAGCGCAACCAAGGCTGTTGTCTACACGGGAGACCTCAACGTCGCACATAATGAAATTGACCTCAAAAATCCCAAATCAAACCGAGGGAATGCAGGCTTCTCCGATGAAGAACGTGAGAAGTTCTCACAATTGCTTGCAGCAGGATTTACAGACTCATTCCGTCACCTTTATCCCGATGCCGAGGGTGCGTACTCCTGGTGGAGCTACCGTTTCCAGGCTCGCGCAAAGAATGCAGGCTGGCGCATCGACTATTTTGTAGTTTCCGACTATATCAAAGATAAAATCATCGACTCAAAGATTCATCCTGAGATTTTCGGCTCAGACCATTGTCCTGTGGAGCTTCTTATTGATTTATAAGACACTCTCGCCAAACGAGAGTAATTTCAAGGTCTGCTTAGTTTACATTTTTACAGTCTGCCCGTATACTTAAGTCACAATAAAACACAAAAGGAGTGACTTTTATGTCAAACAAATCAATAGGCAATTTTCTTGCAGAGCTTCGCAAAGAAAAAGGCATAACTCAAAGGGATTTAGCCGATTATCTCGGCGTATCGGATAAGACCATAAGCCATTGGGAATGTGATAAATACTCACCCGATATAAGTGTTATCCCTATCCTCGCCGAATACTTCGGTATCACCTGCGATGAGATACTTAAGGGAGAAAAAATCACCCCTATATATAATGAAAACAATTTCAGCTTCGAGCCACTCACCAAGGAAAACGAGTATGAAAAGTATGCTAAGATAAGACTGCAGAACGCATATAACAAATTGAAAACCTCAATGGTTATTACAGTTTTCGTTTCAGCTTTTTCTATTGCTATCCCTTGGATGATTGTCTGGTTTCTTGAATATCAGAACATTATCAGCGACGCTTTGATAATGCTTCCATATATAATCTTTTTCGCCTCTTGTCTGTTCATATTGATGTCTTATCTTTCATATCAAAAATTTAAAACAGTACTCATTTCCTGCAATGCAGATAAAGCAGAGATTAGTCTTTTGAAAAGAACAGGTGCTTTGATTATTGCTGTTCCGTTCATCCTTTGTCTTATAGCGCTGTTGATTTTTATCTATGCAATTTTTCCCGTTAATACAATAAATACAGATCCCACAGCAACTTTAACAGGTCCGCCGATAACATCACAGCAGCCCACATCTTATTCAGATGCCAGCTATGCACCGTCAAGCCCAGTGCAATCATACATTCCCGACTCTGTTGAAGCTAATTCAGACTTCGACAGCTCTGCAGATCATTCGCAAGTTGCATCTGTTTCAGGTTCAGTAAATATCTTTACGGACTAATCTTAACCTCTTTAAGTGAAATCCGTATGAAAAATTATACCGAAATCTCTTGAACAATAGCGACTCTCAGATTCTGAGAGCCCATTCCCCGACTGTCTTGTGTACATTTTTCAGTGGTGCTGATACACTGAAAGCACAAAACCAAGGAGGTACCCTTATGAAAATGACACTCGGCAATTTTATTGCTCAATTAAGAAAAGAAAACAACCTGACACAGAAACAACTCAGTGAAATACTCGGTGTTTCCGATAAAACCATAAGCCATTGGGAAAGAGAAGAGTCAGCTCCCGATATAAGCATTTTACCCTTTCTCGCTCAGGCACTCGGAGTAACTGTCGATGAGCTTTTAGCAGGTGAGCGAAAAGCATCTGAAGAGATTCAGTCTGCCGACACATCCGCCCCTGAAGAAAACCGCGAAAATGATTATTATAAATTCAAACAGAAAAACACGGCGATATCACTGCTGTCCGTCGTTCTCGGTTTAAGCGGTACCATTGTTTTGTGCCTTCTCAACTATACATTCAGATTTAATACCGAAACCTATTATATTGTCAGAATTGTAAGCGGTGTTCTCCTGGCTTTTAATATGATAGCTCAAGGCATATTGGTAATATATGCCCGTATGATATACTCCGGCTATGTAAATAAGCATAATGACAAAAACGACAGAATGAACGCACTGAGACTCGCAACCTTTACTTATTATCCAGTATTTTTCTTTATACCTGCTTTTATCGGTTCCGTTGACCCCATATCATCCATGAGCGATTACGGTGCTTTGATTTTCTTCTCTATAATCGTGGCGGTAATTCTGATCCTCACAGAAATCATCCTGATTAAAATGGGGTTCCTGCCAAAGTGGAAGAAAAAGGTTTTCGGCAAGGTTATGAACACAGTTTTCAGTCTCACCCTTGCAGCAGCACTCCTTACAGGTTCAGCTATTGCAAATCTCGGCTATCCATATAAAGAAGTAATTTATGATATTGCTGAGTGCAGGGAATTCTATACAATAGAAGAATTTACGGAATATATAGAAACAGAAGTACCTGCACCCAAAGAAAAATATAACAATCAAAGCTTTGACAGAAACATCATGCATGAGATGGGAGACACCTATTACGTCCCCACATGGGGCACATTGGAAAGCGGTTTGTTTTTCAATCTTAACAACAAAGAGGTTTACAGTGTCAAACCAACCCACGGTGATGTTGTGCCCATAAAATGCTATACACATCAGGCGCTGATTGATGCCGAAGATGAAGCAGAGAAAAAAGTTTTAACTGCAAGAATCGGCTTGTTCCTGCTTTATCCTGTTTCTATTGCAATAGCATTATCTGTATATCTTGTCATAAAAAAGAAAAAGGGACTGTAATAAAGTCCCTTTTAACATACAAACTGCACAAAAACCGCCCGATTTCCCCGTACCAAGAAAAAAATTAAAAAAAATCGAAAAAATTTAAAAAAAGGTATTGACAAACCTCTTTCGCTTGTGTATAATAGCCTCACTGATTAAGACGAGTGCGTAATAAAGCGCAAACGTAGTCGGTGTTTTTAGCGATGAGGGTCCACCCGTTCCCATCCCGAACACGGTAGTTAAGCTCATCAGTGCTGACAATACTTGGCTGGAAGCGGCCCGGGAAGATAAGGCGATGCCGACACAGTAAAAGAACTGCAGT
>JAZTZY010000029.1:0-53615 GCA_045637705.1 Acutalibacteraceae bacterium
TTCGGCGCTTCATTTGCACCTCAGACAATGGGAATTATCGTTGATAAAATTTCCGCTACTGAATGGGCACAGACTTTTGGGAGCAGTTTATCCTTGTCTCCGGAGCAGGTAGGATTTAAGGTCGGTATGCTGATCGCAGCTATTTTTCCAATTTTGGGTGTACTTCTTTTGTTGTACATGAAGAAGTTTTTTAAGAGTGATATAAAATAAGTTAGCTAGTTCAGTTAAAAGAATCATGCACATCTCCTCTCAACAAACCAACGGCCGATGTAATTGCCAGTAGGACATGATAAATTTTTATACTATTTTGTATAATTTAATTTAAGTGCAAAACAGTAAAAAAGTTGAGATTCGAACCACTCTTGTTCGATTGAAATTATCTAGAGCCCTTGAAAGTAAGAAAATTTTGATTTTATGCGATTTCAGATAATAATAGGTATAACTGTATATTTTAATTAAGGGTGTACCGTTTTTGTGAGCGAAGAGTTTTTGTAAAGCTTGAATAAAAATATATGGTGCATTCTGCAAGTGTCGGGAGAGACCTGAAATGGTGTCAGGAAAGTCGTGGGTTCGATTTTAAATGCCTAAACCACAAAAAACACTTCTTCGGAAGTGTTTTTTTAAATGAAATAAATTCCTGAAAAAATTTATAAAATATGTTGAGGCCTATGGCGGGATTTCACTTGATACGAAGCACCCGATTTCATAATCCGTACGCCAATAACGGGTGGCTGTTATAGAAAGATAAAAACGGTATCTGCCATATTGTTGTCATATAAGATTTCTTATAATATTGAATATTGCTATTCCAAGCACAAGCAATTGAACACAGTTGAATGCTTTTTCAACGGTTTTTTCACTGCATTTTTTGTTAAGTCCAGCACCGATAAATCCACCAAAAATCGCACCGATAATCATAAGTGGCGCAATTGACAGGTCAAAATTTGAAAAGCCCGTTGTGAGTGCTACTGTTGTAAGTTTTGAAATCTGTGCAAACAGAATTGTAACAAGCGAACACACTGTTGCTGTTTTTGTGTTCACAGAGAATAAGAAAATTATGAGTGCAACATTGATAGGACCGCCACCGATACCTAAAAATGATGAACAAACACCGAGAAAAACACCTACTGCAAGGGAAACAAATACGCCATCCCATTCCTTGCCTTTGATTTTTCGTTTATTTTTCATATAAAGGAATACACACAGAACAAGTACCGTCAATACACAATTTTGCACAACGGTCACAACAGAGTTGGCATTAAATAAATTCACAATAAATGTGAGTAGTTTTTCACCTAAAAACCCACCTGCAACGGAGCCTATCCCCAACGGTATTGCATTTTTATATGGAATTTCTGTTTTGGCTTTAATCTGTTTCAGGATAGACACAATAGCCATCGAAAAGACTGTTATTGATGAAACAATACCAATGGTTTTCACATCATAATCACCTAAAACATCCATAAGTGGCTTGATGATTACGCCACCACCCATTCCTGTAAGTGAACCTACAGTTGTAGCAAAAAGTGCTAACAGAAAATAGACAAAAAGCTGCAAATAAACACCCCCATAAAGTCTTACTTTTAAATTAATTATATCTCTCCGAACAAAACAAATAGCAACGGCCGATGTAATTGCCGGTAGGACGTGATAAATTATTATACTATTTTGTATAATTTAATTCAAGTGCAAAACCCTTATTCATCTTAGGCTTCTTCTGGAAGATAGTTAAATTCTTCTCAAAGCTCTTCAAAATCAATCCCACTTGTGAATGTGGCGTTGCTCACTATTGATACAACTGAATAAAATAATAATCGCCGGGGAGAAATCCTCGGCGGTTTTGTTTGCTATTATAAAAGAGATTTTATCCATTGAAACGCACTTTCGTCCAGCTGGAATTTTTGTATCAAAATGGTACGCCAAGCACAACTAAGCACCATTGTATTGATACGATACAGCGGTGCTTTTTTGCCCGAAAGCCTTACAGAATACAGAAATAACGGCAATGAAGAAAAGTTTCATAGCGGATAAAGTAGAAGAAAATTCGAGGTTGAGTCCCTATAATGGGACTGTTATGCTTGTCTCTGTTGCAATTGGTTTTTTGGGAGTATATAATCGAATTGGGAAATAACTGATTATAGGGAAATTTTACGGGATTAAAACAAGAAAAAGAGGCTAACTTTTTATGAGCAGAAAAAAGAAATCTGATGACGGATTAATTATATGGGCATTTATAATAGGCGTACCTGCCTTTCTGATTATGCAGTACCCGGTTATTTTCTGGTTAGTTTTTGTGCCTGTTGTAACTTTCTTGGTTGTGAAGTTTATAACTTGGCTTAAAGGCAGATAATTAATTATGATTCAAAGCATTTTATTGTGATTGCTGAAGACCCTAAATAAAACAGCTTGCCCCTGACCGTAAAAATCAGGGGCGTTTTACTGCCACAGGTTGAAAAGATGAACCCGATTGTGCTATAATCAATCGGATAAATAAGAATTGCACATTACGGAGAATAATATGAATAACATTACAGAGATAACAGATTTTCTTGCTCCCGAGCTTGACGTATATGCACGGTTAACCGAGACTCAGCTGTTAAACAGAGAGTTCCCTGAAAAAGGCCTGTTTATAGCGGAAAGCCCGAAGGTTATCGAAAGGGCTCTTGATGCGGGGTACGAACCGGTCTCGTGTCTTATGGAAAAAAAGCATATTGAGGGTGAGGGCAGAGGAATTCTTCAGAGAATAAAAGACGTCCCTGTGTTTTGTGCGGAATTTGACATTCTGACACAGCTGACAGGCTTTAAGCTTACAAGAGGTATGCTCTGTGCCATGAAGCGAAAGCCTCTTGCCGATGTGAGAGAAATCTGCGAAAACAAAAGAAGAATAGTTATACTTGATAAGGTTATGAACCCGACCAATGTAGGTGCTATAATCCGCTCAGCTGCGGCTCTCGGAATGGATGCGGTAATCCTCACTCCCGGTTGCTCAGACCCTCTTTACAGACGTGCCGCAAGAGTCAGTATGGGCACGGTGTTTCAGATAGACTGGACGTTTTTGCAGGAGGACAGCCTTGATGAAATAAAGACTTTAGGCTTTAAAACGGTCGCTATGGCACTTAAGGATAATTCTCTTTCTATCAATGACCCGGTACTTGCAAATGAAAATAAGCTCGCTATCATTATGGGAACAGAGGGTGACGGACTTTCTGACGGTACTATATCCGAATGCGATTATACAGTTAAAATACCCATGTATCACGGTGTTGATTCGCTGAATGTTGCCGCCGCTTCCGCAGTAGCATTCTATCAGCTCGGCAACAAATACAACGGTACCTGAGAATTGTAAGCACATTTTTTATATAACTGATTCATAGGAAATAATTCCGAAATACAGAAAATCAAATGCGTATATGCTATACTGAAAAATATAACAGAATTTCAACTGAAAGAGAGGTTTCTCTATGAAAAAAAGAATTGTTACTCTTGCACTTTCAGCAGGCCTTGCGGTGTCTCTTGCAGGCTGCAGCAATAACGGTACTGCCAAGCCGCTTGAAAATGCACTCAAGGATATTCCTATGAGTGATGTTGAGCTACTCGATACATATGAGCAAAACGCTTTCAATCTTGAAGTTCAGTATCTTAAAAAGCTTGATGCCGATAAGCTTCTCAGAGGCTTCTGCGATATAGGCGGCGTTGAAAGCGATGCTGAAAAATACGCAGGTTGGGAGACCTCTGCTATTCAGGGCCACACTATGGGACATTACCTGACTGCATTATCTCAGGCTTATGCCGCATCAGGCGATAAACAGCTTAAAGAAACAGCTGATTATATTGTATCTGTGTTGGCTCAGTGCCAGAATAAAGACACAGGTTATCTTGCCGCTATCCCCGAAGAACACTATGCCCGAATCGAGCAGGGCAACACTTCAGGTACCTGGGTACCTTGGTACACTATGCATAAAATCATATCGGGTCTGATAAAGACTTATGAATTAACATCGAATCCGCAGGCTCTTGAAGTTGCATCAAAGCTCGGTGATTGGGTATACGGCAGAACATCACAATGGGACGAGGCTATGCAGCGTACGGTGCTTAATGTCGAATATGGCGGTATGAATGATTGTCTCTATGAGCTTTACAGCCACACAAAAAGTGAAAAGCATCTTTCGGCTGCTCACAGCTTTGATGAAATGACCTTATTTGAGCCCCTTTATAAGGGTGAGGATATTCTCAACGGCAAACACGCCAACACCACTATTCCTAAAATCAACGGCGCCCTGAAAAGATATATGGTTCTCGGAAAAGGCGAGGAATATTATCTGAAAGTTGCTGAAAACTTCTGGGATTTGGTCATAGACAACCACACCTATATCACAGGAGGTAACAGTGAATGGGAGCATTTCGGTGAGCCTGATATTCTCGATGCCGAGCGTACCAACTGTAATTGTGAGACCTGCAACACATATAATATGCTCAAGCTCACACGAGAGCTTTTCAAAATCACAGGCAAGAGCAAATATGCCGACTACTATGAAAATACATTTATAAATGCTATTATGTCTTCTCAGAATCCCGAGACAGGTATGACTACATATTTTCAGCCTATGGCAACGGGCTTCTTCAAGGTTTACAGCTCAGAAACAGAGCATTTCTGGTGCTGCACAGGCTCGGGTATGGAAAACTTCTCCAAGCTCGGCGACAGTATCTGTTATAAGGATGAAAACAGCATTTATATTATCCGTTACACATCTTCAGAAATTAATTGGGCAGAAAAAGGCATTACCCTGACACAGAATGTGAACCTGCCCAATGTAACCTTTACCGTAGGCGGCTCCGCTCAGGCCGATATAGTCTTAAGGGTACCTGACTGGTGTTCAGACAGTCCCGCCGTGCTGGTAAACGGTGATATAATTGAAGTGACGGCTGAAAACGGCTTTATCCGTCTGTCAGGTGAATGGCACGACGGTGATGTTGTTGAATATACAATGCCTATGGGAACAGAGGTTTATGATCTGCCGGATAATGAGAATGCCGTTGCCTTTAAATACGGTCCATGGGTACTCAGTGCCTCTCTCGGCAATAAAGATATGCAGACAAGCACAACCGGTGTCAATGTTACCGTACCGTTGTTTGATTCTTCAATCAGCGATGTAATCACAGTCAAAGACGGCACTATCGGAAGTTGGCTGACAAACATAAATGAAAATCTTGTGCGTCAGGGCGAAACTCTGAATTTCACTCTCAAAGGTACAGACAGAGAGCTTGTCTTTTCGCCTCACTATATGCAGCATAGAAACCGTTACGGCATATATTTCAAGCTGGCAGATGCTGATACCCCCGTTAAAGAAAATGAAGCTGATAAATATACCGTAATTGACAGCCTGCCTGTGGGTAATGATCAATATGAATTTTCTCACAATCTCACATCAGACCTTTCGGATTCGGGTAACCATTTAGGCAGAATTTTCAGACATGCGGCACCGGGCGGATTTTTCAGCTATGATATGACGGTTGAGAACAGTGTGACAAATTATCTTTGTGTTCAATATTTCAGCGGTGATGCGGGAAGAAAATTTACAATTCTCATCGACGGCAAGGTCTTTGAAAATGTTGAGGTAGAAAATGTAAATCCCGGTTCATTCTATGATGTTTACTATAAGATACCCCATAATATGACAGCTGATAAGGAAAAAATAACTGTCACATTCAGAGCTGACGGTGAGAGCTTCGCAGGCGGAATCTTCGATAAGCTCAGCATCGTCAAAGAAAAATAAAGCATTAAGTATAAGCTGAGTATATATCAGAAAGACCCCGTTGGCTTATTCTGAGCTGACGGGGTTAATAAATTGCCTTGAAATTCTTTGAAATACTTTATTTCATAATAAATATGTGCTATAATTCTTTCATAATTAAAATAGGAGATGTTAAATATGAGTGACAACCGTTCTATGCAGTATGCCGAAATTCTTTCAAAGCTTATTAAAGTCGAAACAATTTCATCAAGAGAAAGCAATGATATTACAAAATTCTTAGGCTTCCACGATGTACTTCGTGAAACCTACCCTAATCTTTTTAATAAAGTTGAATGTGAAAATTTTGACGGCAGTCTTCTTCTTAAGTGGAAAGGCGCTGATTCATCACTTGAACCCATTCTTCTTATGAATCATCACGACGTTGTTGAAGCAAGCGGCGAATGGACACATCCTGCATTTTCAGGTGCAATCGCTGACGGCAGAGTCTGGGGCAGAGGTACCCTTGACACAAAGGGCGGTCTTGCAATGATGCTTCAGGCTGCTGAAGAGCTCATCAAAGAAGGCTTCACACCGAGAAGAGATGTATATTTCGTTACAGCCTGCACTGAAGAAATCGGCGGTGAGGGCGGAGAAGCAATTGCCAAGGAGCTTAAAAAGAGAAATATAAAATTCCATCTGGTGCTCGATGAGGGCGGTATGATTATTTATGATCCCATCGGCGGTGCTGACGGCACATTTGCAATGATCGGTGTTGGCGAAAAGGGTTATGTTGACCTTAAATTTATTGCCAAGTCAAACGGTGGTCACGCTTCAGCTCCCGGTAAAAACACTCCGCTTGTGCGTCTGGGCAAGTTTATGGCAGAGGCTGAAAAAGCAGAATGCTTCGATGTTTATATGTCAGATACAATCAAAGAAATGCTTTCACGTTTTTCACCCACAATGAAAGGCGTTATGAAAACAGCCTGCAGCAATGTAAATACATTCAAGCCCGTGCTCAAGAAAGTAATGCCTATGATTTCACCTGCAGGTGCGGCTCTTCTGAGAACAACTCTTGCTTTCACAATGAGCAAAGGCTCAGAGGGTGCAAACGTTATTCCTCAGGAAGCTTGGGTAGTGGGCAATATGCGTTTCTCACACCATCAGGGCAAAAAGGCGAGTGTTGACGCAATCACAGCCCTTGCAAAGAAATATGACATTGAAACGGTTATCATTGATGACGGTATCGAGTCAGGTATAACTGACTTCAATGGTGAAGCTTTCAGATTCATCGAAAAAGCAGTAGGCAATGTTTTCCCGCAATATAAACCTGTTCCCTATATTATGAATGCTGCAACAGACAGCAGATATTTCGGCATAGTATGTGACAACTGTCTGCGCTTTGTACCTTTCAAGATTAATAAGCAGCAGCTTGACAGTGTTCACGGTATTGATGAAAATGTTGATGTTGATACACTTGCACCTGCCGTTGACTTCTACAGATATGTAATCAAAGAGGCATAATTAAATATAAGACAGCAAAAAGGACGATGTTTTCATTGTCCTTTTTATGTTTTATTACGACAAACTCTTTTTCAGGTTGAAAAAATGTAGAACAGTATGATATAATCAGCTTAAGATTTACTGTCGAGGAAAGAAAATATGAACAATCTTATTATCAAAGATAACGAACTTTTATTTACACGATACACGGAGCTTATCCGTATCAGTGCCGTCGGTAAAAATGCAATCCGTTTTCAGGGGTTTCCCGACAATCAGGTAATAGACGAAAATTACACTCTTATGCCCGGTGAAGCAGACGCCTCAGTCGAAGAGTTTGATAATTATGTTACTCTCACTTGCGGAAGCCTCAAGGTGAAACTTGAGCCAAGCGGCAAACTGACATTTTTCGTCGGGGATAAAATAATTCTTCAGGAAAAGCCTGAGCTTACATTCCACAGCAATTTCCGTCATTTTGACAATAAGGGCAGCGGACTCTGGTCAGCAAGAGTCACCTTTGAGCCCAATAAAAACGAGCACTTCTTCGGTCTCGGTCACAGCTGGGATAATGAATTTGATCTCAAAGGCTCTTCGATTGATATACGAAATGTCAATGCAAAGTGCACTATTCCCTATGTTTATTCATCACTCGGTTACGGCTTTTTGTGGAATAATCCCTCAACGGGTCTTTGCGAACTTTCAAACAACCGTACCCGTTGGAGCTGCGATTGCTGCAGGTTTATGGATTTCGTGGTTATGGCAGGCACACCCAAAGAGGTCTGCACCACACTCTCAGACCTGACAGGATACGCGCCGAAAATGCCTGAGTGGGCAACAGGCTTCTGGCAGTCGAGACTTCGCTATGAAACTCAGGAAGAGCTGCTTTCAGTTGCGAGAAAATATAAGGAGTTGGGCATTCCTCTTTCGGTTATAATCGCTGACTATTTTCATTGGACAGAGCAGGGAGACTATAAGTTCGACCCGAAATATTGGCACGATGTCAAGGCTATGAGCGACGAGCTTCACAGTATGAATACAAAGCTTATAGTTTCTATGTGGCCGACAATAAATGAACACAGCGAAAATTATTGGCATATGAGAAACAACAATATGCTTATGCGCACAGCACGGGGACCTGACAGAGTCTTTGATTTTTACGGCTGGCAGAACGAAATCGATGTCACTAACCCTGCCACAAGAGAATTTGTCTGGAGCAAGCTCAAGGAAAACTATATAGACAACGGCGTGGATTCTCTTTGGTTTGACGAAGCCGAGCCTGAGATTCACCCTGAGCATTTTGACAATCTCATCTGGTATAAGGGCAGGGGAGATACTGTCGGCCTGCTTTATCCTTATTACTATTCAAAAATGGCTTATGACGGCTTTAAGTCAATGGGCAGAGACGATATAATCACCCTTACCCGCTGTGCCTATATCGGCAGTCAGAAGTTCGGCTCACTTGTATGGTCGGGTGATATCGAGTCCACATTTGAGTCTTTGGCTTGTCAGGTTAAGGCAGGTCTTAATATGGCTATGTGCGGTATTCCTTGGTGGAATACGGATATCGGCGGCTTTTACGGTGCAGATATCACAAGCGACTATTTTAAAGAGCTCATAGTCCGCTGGTTCCAGTTCGGACTTTTCAGTCCTGTTATGAGACTTCACGGCTCGAGAAACAGACACTTTGAGCCCACTCCCGGACTTAAAGAGCCAAGCGGCGACCCCAATGAAATCTGGAGCTTCGGCGAGGAAAACTTTGAGATACTGAAAAATCTCATCTTCATAAGAGAAAAGCTCAGACCCTACATCCAAAAGCAAATGGATATCGCCTCAGAGAAAGGTTATCCTGTTATGAGGCCTATGTTCTTTGAGTACCCTGCCGATGAAAAATGCTATACTCTTGACAGTGAGTATATGTTCGGTGATGATATTATCTTTGCTCCCATTGTTGAGAGAGGACAGACGGTTAAAACTGTTTATATCCCCGACGGCGAGTGGATTTTAACCAAAGACAAAAAGGTTTACACCAAGGGTACATATGAAATCACAGCTGAGATTGACGAATTCATTGCGTTTGTAAGAAAAGACTCAGATGTAATTGAGTGTTTCCGATAATATTAAAAATTAAGGAGTGACAAATATGGCAAAAGAAAAATCAGGAAAAGGCAAAAAGGTGATACTTATATTAGTTTGTGCAGTAGTTATTATTGCAGGTGTAATCGCAGGCGCAAACTATATGGCATTGCAGAACCTTATAAGCTTCGGCAACGCATATGACAAAATCGACTTTGAAAATCAGCTCACACCCGAAAAAGACGAAAACGGCAATTGGTACTTCATTACTGACGGTGACTTCAAGGTGATGCACCTTACAGATATTCATATCGGTGGCGGTTTTATGTCAAAAGCTGTTGACGAAAAAGCTCTCAATGCAGTTGCAACTATGGTCACAAGAGAAAAGCCCGATCTCGTTATTGCAACAGGCGACATCGCTTTCCCCGTGCCCTATACAGCAGGTACATTCAACAATCACAGCGGTGCAAAAGCATTCGGTAACCTTATGGAAAGACTCGGCGTTTATTGGGACGTAACTTTCGGCAATCACGATGCTGAAGCATATTCATATTTTGACAGAGAAGCAATGGCAGAGTTTTATGAAAATGAAGAGTTTGAGTATTGTCTGTTTCAGGCGGGACCCGAAGATGTTGACGGTTACGGCAACCACACTATCGAAGTGAAAAATTCCGAGGGTGTCATCACTCAGGCTCTCGTACTCATTGACTCTCAGGCTTATGTTAAAGATAACATCATCGAAAGCATCAAGGGTACATATGATAATATCCACGAGAATCAGGTTCAGTGGTACGAATATGAAATAGGGCGTATGAACACTGAAAACGAAAAGCTCGGCGCAGACGCAGTGCCCGTAAAATCACTGGCTTTCTTCCATATTCCTCTTGTAGAAATGCTTGACGGTTGGACTGAATTCGCAGATAACGACTATAAAGATACTGATGATTTCAAATTTATCGACGGCATAATGGGTGAGGGAGGAAAGCTCGTTTACTGCGGTCTCGGTGAAGACGGAATGTTTGAAAAGATGCTCGAGCTTGGCTCAACTAAGGCGATGTTCAACGGCCACGATCACCTCAACAGCACCACCTTTGAATATAAGGGCATACAGTTCAGCTACGGATACAGCATCGACTATTTTGCATATTCGGGCATTGATAAGCTGGGTTCGCAGAGAGGCTGCACTATGATTACCTGCAAGCCCGACACAACATTTGAGATAGACAAATATAATTACTATTCAGACAGATATGACCTCGAGGGCTTCAGCCGCGAAGATGTCACAATGCAGTTTGAGGGCGTAACAGTTATACCCTCAGCAGAATAATTAATATAAATTAAAGGAGAGGTTATTATGAAGAAACTGATAAAAGCAATGGCTCTTATGCTGACTCTTATTATGGTTGTGTCATGCTGTGTTATCGGAGCTTCAGCTGAAAAAGAAACTGAAAAAGCAAACAATTATCCCTTCATACTCGTACACGGCCTTGGCGGTTGGGGACAGTATGATGAAATCACCGAGACTTATCCCTATTGGGGTGCAGGTGCAGGTATGAGTGAAGGTGAGGGTGATTTTGTGAAATTCCTCACTGACAACGGCTATGAGGCTTATGCTGTTTCCGTGGGCCCTGTAAACAGCGCATGGGACAGAGCCTGCGAAATTTATGCTCAGCTTACAGGCACCGTTACAGACTACGGTGAGGCACACTCCAAAGCTCACAATCACGCAAGATTCGGCAGAAGCTTTGAGGGGAAACCTCTTATGGGCAGAGTCTGGTCACCTGATGAGCCTGTCAATCTCATAGGCCATTCATTCGGCGGCCCTGCAAGCAGACTTTTTGCTTCTCTTATGGCATTCGGTGACGAAGCTGAAATTGCAGCAACCGGCAAGGATACTTCGCCTCTTTTCACGGGGGGACACAACAAAACAGTTCACAGTGTAATCACACTTTCAGGTTGCCATAACGGTTCGCAGATTTCAAATCTTATAGTTGATCCTGTTATACCTATTTTCTTTATTGCCGTTGCAGTTAATCTCGGATATGCTTTCGGCAACGGTTCGGGCGGTATGTATTCCGACCTTGCCCTTTCTCATTTCGGCCTGACACCTGATGAGGGAACAGGCAAAGTTGGTTTCAGTCTGAGAAGAATCATCAATTTTGTTAAGGCAAAAGATAATGCAGGTGTTGACCTGACATTAGGCGGCTCGCAAAAGCTCAACGAAAAAATCAGAATGAATCCGCAGACATATTACTATTCCGTTTCAGGCACTGTTACAGAAGAAAATAAATGGGGCAGACAGGTCAAGACTCACGCCACAACTGATATTTTCAATGCCACAACATGGCTTCTTTCCAACAGTCAGGGTCTTGTTATCGACGGAATAAAAATGGATAAAGAATGGGCCAACAACGACGGTATGGTGCCTCTGAAGAGTGCTCTTTATCCCCTCGATGAAAAAGATAATGCATTCTCATATGAAGATGCCTTTGCTAACAACAGCATAAAACCCGGCTCGTGGTATTACACAAAGACAATTTACGGTATGGATCACGGTGATTATTGCGGTACCACTGATGACTATCCCGAGGGCTATGAAAAATTCTGGCTCGGTCTTGCTGAAATGGCAACCTGCAGATAATCAGGTGAATTTCAGATGTTCAGCAGATTGACCTTTGTCTCTATGGCTCTGCAAGACTCAGAATGACAGAAATGCCGCTAAACAATAAATGAAATTTTGCCTCCTGTATCTGCAGGGGGCACTTTTAATTCAACTAAGAGTAGGTTGCTAAATTGTTATAGCAGGGTTATAATTAGTTCATAGCTTTCAAAAGGGAGATAAAATCATGAATACCTATATAACAGGAACAACTATCAGAAAATTACGCGAAGCCAAGGGCTTGACACAACTTCAGCTTGCCGAAGAAATCGGTGTCAGCAGCAAGGCTGTTTCAAAATGGGAGACAGCAAAAGGTTTGCCTGATATATCTCTCATTGAGTCTTTGAGTCAGGCTTTGGGCGTGTCAGTTATGGAGCTTATGTCAGGTGAGACGGTAACAAATAAAAATGCTTCGTCAAATATGCTTCTCTCAAAGTTTTATGTCTGCCCTGTCTGCGGCAATATAATTCATGCGGCAGGTGCCACACTCATAAGCTGTTGCGGAATCACCCTGCCGCCTCTTGAGGCTGAGGAAATTGATGACGGCCACAGTATCAGCATAGAGCCCATAGAAGATGAGCACTTCATCACTGTTGACCACGAAATGAGCAAAAAGCACTTCATATCTTTTATTGCTTATGTAACTACTGACAGGGTACAGTTTGTTAAGTTTTATCCCGAGGGCAATGCCGAGACAAGATTGCAGCTCAGAGGCAGGGGATATCTTTATATTTACTGCAACAAACACGGTCTTATTAAAATGAAGCCGTAATATAAAAAAGCACTTCCTTAGAAGTGCTTTTTTCGTTTATTGTTACCAGGTCAGCTCTTCGGCAAAAATACTTTCGCCTTTCTGATTGACCGCCTTGATATTCAGACCGTCAGGTGTGAGAGTGAGGATAGAAGCCACATAATCCTTATCGGTTGTACCGCCGTCCATATAAGCGTCTATATGAGGATGAGCGGTGAAAATCTCTTTGTTAATACCTTCCTGCTCTTTATTTACGAAACCGCACTTATGAGTGTGACCCGAAATCATAAGCCTTGCACCCATTCTGTCAATTTCATTCCAACCGATAAGGGCGAATTCTTCTTCAACCTGACTTATCTGCCACGCGTGAGAAAGAGCAATTACCTTATCATTTTTCACTTGGGCGGTTTTAAGCCACTCAATCATAGATTTTCTGTAATCGCCGTATGCAGTCAGTCCTCCGTATTCACTGTGAGAGTCTTCTTTGTCTTCACCGCTGTCGAGTACGATAAAGCTGTAGGGGCCCACATCGAGAGTGTAATAAAGTTCATCAAGACCGAGAGCCGTCGGCAGTTCGTTGGCGTAATCGCCTCGTGTTTCGTGATTGCCTCTGACATAAATTGCAGGCTTTTCGCCGCCTGTAACCTGACCCATAAACATAACGGTGTTTTTAGCTACATCCTCTTCATAGTCAACATTAGGCGCTGAGTCACCAAGGAAAATCACAGAATCATAATCGCCGAGATAATCAATGGCACTGTAAGCCTCTTCGAGCATAGTGTGCCAGTCAGAGATGACGAGATAAGTCTGATTTTCAGCTTCGGTATATGTAAGAGTGTATTCATCGGAGACAACTTCTTTACCCAGACGGCTTCCGTAGCTGAACTCGTCAATGACTCTAACAGAGCCTACACGGTAGCTGTTATTTCTCAGATGCTCATAGGGAATATTTACACTGTGAATCTTGCTGTCACTGTTGAGTCTGCCGGCAGTGTGGTCATAAACCTTATAATCTTCACCCTCAAAGGTGTATTCAACATAACCTGTGCCGTAATCGTTGGTTGAGAAAACAACACTGTAATCTTCTGAAGTGTCAATGACAGTGGGTTCAGAAGTTATTTTATAAGCAGTGAGAGGATAAAAGTCATTGATAACCCAGAGTGAGGCGGCAATGAGTACCACTGCCGAGACAGCGACCTTAGCTTTTTTATTTAAAGCAGGCAGGAAAAGAGCCAGACCCGAAACAGCAATAACGGGCAGAGCTTTAGCGAGAGTGTCCTGAACCTGCAAGGTAAATACACCCTGATTTTCGTCGATGATAAGACCGACAGAATATCCGACGGCGAAAGCAAAAAAAGCAAAGGTTAAACCGCAGAAAATGCCCGAAAGAACTTTGTTGGGCTTGCCTTTGTTATATGTTCTCATAAATGTCATCACAGTCATCGCCAGGGCGTTGAATATCATAAAGATCAGAAGTCCCTCGCAGAAATGTGTCAGGCCCACATTGTTGTTAATGAAAACCCACCAGATATTGCATGAGTTAAAGAGAATAACTGCAATAAGTGACATAGCGAGAAATACGCCGTGAGCAACAGCGGATTGACTGAGCTTAAATTTTTTCTTCATAATGATTTCTCCTTGTGTTTTATTGATTTCAGTATAGCTCATAACAATAGCAGTGTCAATATGAAGTTGACAGATGTCAGGGTCTTTGATAAAATTAAAAAAGCGACTATTAATATATTACGGGGAAAAGACAATGATAAAATTAGCTGAAAAGATTGGTCTTGAAGAAAGAGTGATAACAGAGTTAAAAATTCTCAATGAGAGTAAAAGAGATTTGATTTCTGCTCTTTCTGATAAGTGTATAAATAAAGGCTTTCATATTCTCAAAGGCAAATCGCCTATGTTAGCTCTCGCCGTAATATTAAAGCTTGCCGTCGATGTCAAGGATAAATATGCTCAGGCGGGCATTGACGAAAAAATATATTATGACACTATGAGTGATATAAAAATCTGGTGTGAAAAGACGGGTAATAAGGGAATAAAAGAATATATGTGGCTGAGGAATCACGTTAAGTTTGAGCTTTTCAGACTCGGAAGACTTCAGTTTCAGATTTATGAATGTAAAAACAAAACCCTGCTTTATAATAAGCTGCCTTTTTCTTACGGCGATAACCTCATATATGTCCACATTCCCGAGGGAGAAAAACTCAGTGAAGACAGATGCAAAGAGTCATTCCTTATGGCGAAGGAGTTTTTCGCAAAGTATTTCCCTGACTGTAAATATGAATATTACTTCTGTGAAAGCTGGCTTTTGTTTGAGGGTAACAGAGATTTTATGAAGCCTGACAGTAACATTATAAAATTTATGAATCTATTCAGCCATTGCTACAGTGTGAAAATTGATGTTCAGGCCATAGAAAGAATATACGGCAAAAGAAAGCTTTTGAAGAAAAATTACAGCGAGAATACCGATCTGCAAAGACGGGCAAAGGAATATATGCTGGGCGGCAATAAGCTCGGTATAGGTGTGGCAGTGAGGCAATACTGTATTGAAAAAAACTGAACTTTGTGATATACTGATTAGATAAAGGGGGAGTAGCAAATGAAAAAAGCTCTTATGGTGTCTCATGTGGCTTATGCTATTGAGCTGTTTAATATACCCAATATAAAGCTTCTCATATCTATGGGTTATGAGGTGCAGGTCGCCTGCAATTTTGACGACAGAAGCTCACTCAGCGACGAGAAGGTTGCTATGCTTAAAGATAAGCTCACTGCTATGGGTGTGAAGTTTCACAATATTCCTTTTCAGCGTCATCCTCTTAAGCCTGAGAATCTGAAGGCTTATTCTCAGCTGAAATCTCTTATTGATGCTGAAAAATTTGATCTTATCCATTGCCATACTCCCGTAGGCGGAATCATAACAAGACTTGCCGCAATTGCATCAAGAAAGAAAAACAAGACTAAGGTTATATATACGGCTCACGGTTTTCACTTTTTTAAGGGTGCGCCTGTTATTAATTGGCTCATATATTTCACCGCCGAAAAGCTTTGCTCATATTTCACCGATACCCTTATCACCATAAACAAAGAAGATTTTAATAATGCTGAAAATAAACTCAATGCCCAAAAAGTCTGTTATGTGCCGGGCGTTGGTGTTGATACTACTTTCTTTTATGGGAACGCGGGTAAGCGAGTGGAATTACTCAGTGAAATCTCCGCCCAAAACGACAGTGTAATACTTCTCAGTGTCGGTGAGCTCAGTGACAGAAAGAATCACATTGTATCAATAAAAGCTCTCTCGCAAATCAAAAATGATAATGTTCATCTTGTTATAGCGGGTACCGGTGAAAAGAGAGAGGAGTTTTCAGCTCTTGCAAAAGACCTCGGTGTTGACAGCAGGGTGCATCTCTTAGGCTTCAGAACTGATATTCCTGCTCTTTTAAAGAGTGCAGATATCTTTCTTTTCCCTTCAATTCAGGAGGGCTTGCCCGTAGCTTTAATGGAAGCCATGTCCTCGGGCCTGCCTGTTATATGCTCCGAAATCAGAGGTAATACCGACCTTATAGATGAAAGCTGCGGAATATTGTGTCCTGCAACTGATGTCAATGCCTTTAAGACAGCTATAGAAAACCTTATAGTTGACGAAGGACTTCGCAAATCGATGGCCAAATCAGCTCTGGAAGAAAGCAAAAAATACGATATAAAGATAATCGAAAAGTATATGAAAGATATATATTCGGGTGAATGATATGAAATATAAACCACTTGTAAGCATAGTTATTCCCGTCTATAACGGAAGTAATTATATGACTGAAGCTATCGATTCGGCTCTTGCTCAGACATATGATAATATCGAAATTATTGTGGTCAATGACGGTTCAAAAGACGAGGGCAAAAGCCATGAGATTGCAAGAAGCTACGGCGATAAAATAAGATATTTCCCAAAGGAAAACGGCGGTTCTTCATCGGCTCTAAATGAGGGCATAAAAAATATGCAGGGCCAGTGGTTTTCCTGGCTGAGTCACGACGATTTATATTATAAAGACAAGGTTAAAAATCAGGTTGAGTATCTGAATAACCTTATAGATAGCGGCATTGCCGAGGAAGATTTATGCAAGCATATTATGTTCACCGCCTGTGATTTCATTAACGGCGAGGGTAAGCTTATAAAGAAAAGTAAATATGAATCCGAAAAAGTTCTCTCCGATAAAATTTCAGCCTTAAAGGGCAATGAATATCTCATCTGTGAGCCTACCAAATATAATTTTTACGGCTGCGGCTGTCTTATCAACAAAAAGGCTTTCGACCAAGTCGGCGGTTTTGACGAAAAACTCCGACTTATAAATGACCTTGATATGTGGTACCGTCTCTATGCGGGCGGATTTAGACTTCACTATATGCCCCAAGCTCTGACAATAGGCAGAATCCATAAAGGTCAGATTTCACGAAGCATAGGTTTTTCTTATCATAACTCCGAGCAGGATATGCTCTGGAAGAGAAGTCTTAAATATCTCTCAGATAACTGCAAGGATAACTATGAAGTTTTTTATCTTTTCGGCTGTAATGCCTTCACCAAGACAAGAGATATAGAGGGCGAAGAAGCTTTCGCTATAGCAGGTGAAATTGCTCCTCATAAGAAAAAATTACTCGGCAGGACAAAAATTAAATTACAGTTCAAAGCCAAGGTGCGTACCTTTATGAAAAAGGTCTATATGGCTGTGTTTATGAGGTGATGAAGATGAAAATAGTGCAGCTTAATGTCACCTGCGGTGTGGGCAGCACAGGCAAAATCTGCCTTGCCGTAAGCGAACTCCTTTGTCAAAAGGGCGTGGAAAATTATGTGCTTTTTTCAGAGGGCGACAGCGATTATAAATACGGTGTGAAATATGCAGATAAGTTTGAAATCAAACTTGAAGCTATCAAGTCGAGAATTTTCGGCAATTATGGCTTTAATTCTAAAAAGCTTACCGAGAGACTTATCTCTAAGCTCGACGAAATCGAACCTGATATAGTGCATCTTCATAATCTTCACGGTCACGGCTGCAATCTCGAAATGCTCTTTAACTATTTCAAAGAAAAGAAAATCAAGCTTTTCTGGACTTTTCACGACTGTTGGGCATTTACCGGTTACTGTCCTCATTATGATATGATTGGCTGTGACAAGTGGCAGGAACAGTGTAGTGATTGTCCTCAGAAAGGTGCATACAGCTTCTTTTTTGATAAGAGCGACAAGTTATACTCCAAAAAACAAAAGCTCTTTACGGGTCTTGATTTAACAATTATTACTCCGTCCCAGTGGCTGAAATCTCAGGTGGAAAAGTCATTCCTGAGAAACTATCCGGTGAAAGTTATAAACAACGGTATTGACCTTGATATCTTTAAACCGTGTGATAGTGATTTCAGAGAGAAATACGGTCTTAGGGATAAGTTTCTCATTTTAGGTGTTGCATTTAATTGGGACGAGAGAAAGGGTATTGATGTTTTCAGTCATCTTGCAAGAGAGTTGCCGGATGACTGCAGAATAGTGCTTGTAGGTACTGATGAAAACAGCAAAAAAATTCTGCCTGATAATGTCATAACCATAGACAGAACAGAAAATCAGACGGAGCTTGCTGAGATATATTCCGCCTGCGACCTCTTTGTCAATGCCACAAGAGAAGACACTTTCCCCACGGTGAATATTGAAGCTCTCGCTTGCGGTATACCTGTGCTGACTTTCAATACGGGAGGCAGCGGAGAAATCATCAACTGCACCTGCGGTATGACAGTGGAAAAAAATGATGTTGAATCTCTCTGCGATGCGGTGATTTATATAAAAGAAAACCGCCCCTTCACCAAAGAGGCGTGTCTTAAAAAGTCAGCAGATTACAGAAAAGAAGACAAGTTCAGAGAGTATGCCGATTTGTATTAAATATCCGATTGTAAGGACGCCTGCGAGGCGTCCTTTTAAGTTAGTGACTGCAAGAGGCAGGGCGCGGCTCCATTAAAATCGCAAAGCGATTTTACAAGGGAGACCACAACGTGGTCTCCCTTGAGGCGAAGCCTTTGGCTTCGCCCATGGAGCCGCCTCCCGCCTACCGGCACTTTCTTAAAATTAACATATAATTCCCCTTGACAAAACCGAAAGCAGAAGCTATAATATAAAGCAGAAACGAACAAATGTTCTTTTAGTGGAGGCGCAAATGGAAAGAATCATAATACATTCGGATATGAATTCCTGCTATGCCTCTATTGAGTGCAGTCTTAACCCTGAGCTTAAGGGCAAGCCTGTGGCAGTGGGCGGCAGCGTGGAGGACAGACACGGCATCATTCTGGCTAAAACCGCCGAAGCTAAAAAGTTCGGTGTGACAACAGGTGAAGCCATCTGGCAGGCCCGGAGAAAATGTCCGGATCTTATTGTGGTGCCGCCTCACTTTGACATCTATGCTGAGTATTCTGCTCTGGCAAGAGATATATACCGCCGTTACACCGATGAAATTGAGCCGATGGGTCTTGACGAAGCCTGGTGTGATATCACGGGAAGTATTCTGCTTTTCGGCGGTGTGAAAAATATTACCGACGGAATCAGAAAGGCTTTTAAAGAAGAGCTTGGCATCACTGTTTCAATCGGAGTGTCTTTCAATAAGATTTTCGCTAAATTGGGCAGCGATCTTGCGGGTATCGACGAAGTTGTCACTATCACTAAAGAAAATTATAAAGATATGGTCTGGCCCCTTGATGTAGGTGCCATTATGGGTGTGGGCAGAAAAACAGCCGAAAAACTCCGTGCCTGCGGAATTTGTACCGTAGGGGATCTTGCGACGAGAGACAGCAAAGACCTGCGATTTCTTCTCGGAGTGGTAGGGGATGATTTGTGGCGTTATGCCAACGGATATGACAACAGCAGGGTGATGAAAGACGGTTATATGAGAGAAGTCAAAAGTATAGGTCACGGTGTCACCTGCAGAGAAGACCTGATAAATGATGAAGAAGTGTGGCTGGGTTTTCTCAAGCTCTGTCAGGATATTTCGAGAAGACTCAGGAAAGAAAAGCTTGCCGCACGAGGTGTGCAGATAGCTGTGAGAGACAGCTTTCTTATGACAAAGCAGTTTCAGTGTGAGACGGTTTATCCCACTCAATCGGCAACGGAAATTGCTAAAACAGCCCAGAAGCTTTTTAAAGATAACTACCAATGGCGCAATAATGTCAGAGCCTTGAGCGTCAGAGCTATCAATCTATGCAGTGAAGATGCCCCCGTGCAGCTTGATTTATCGGGTGACTATAAACATCACGACAGACAGAAATGTATTGATGATACAACTCTTATGCTCAGAGAGAAATTCGGCAACAGTGCTCTTTTTAACTGTAGTGTGATGATGGAAAAGAAGATGCCTGATATGGAAGGTAAAAAGTCGCCGCTGCCAATAAGAATGTATAAGTGAGAGGATTGCATATGAGCCGAAAAGTTTATGTAAAAGTAGTTTCATATACCGATGAAGAGGGTAATATCACCCCTATAAGTGTAACATGGGAAGACGGCAGAACCTATGATGTCGATAGGGTGACGGATATAAGACGGGCTTTTGCGCTGAGAGTGGGCGGTACTGCCATAAGATATACAGTTAAAATCCTCGGGAAAGAGACTTTTATTTTTCTCGAGGGGAGCAAATGGTTTGTGGAAAGCAAAGTGTGATATGAAATATTTTGTCCGGTTATGTCAATCGGACAATTTTTATTGCTTTTTATTTTCTGATATTATTGAAAAATTTTTCAGGTTTTGATATACTAAAAGTAATAATATGCTCAAAGGAGATTCATATGGATAATTTACAGTTAATCAAAGAACAAATCTGTGATGTCTGCCATAAGATGTGGCAGCTTGGTTGGGTTGCAGCTAACGACGGTAATGTCAGTGCAAAGCTTCCAGACGGCAGAATTATAGCTACCCCTACAGGCATCAGCAAGTCTTTCATCACTCCCGATAAACTTGTTATTCTTGATAAAGACGGCAACATTCTTGAGGCAGAAGAGGGTTACAGACCTTCAAGCGAAATCAAGATGCATCTTCGTTGCTATGATAAGAGAGAGGACGTGTTCAGTGTAATTCATGCTCATCCTCCCGGAGCAACAGGCTTTGCCGTGGCTCACAAGGCAATGGATATGTATAATATGATTGAAGACGTTGCTGTTATCGGCTCAGTACCTCTCACTCCCTACGGTACCCCCTCAACATCAGAAGTGCCTGATTCAATCGAGCCCTATCTCGAAGAGCATGATGTAATGCTTCTTGAAAATCACGGTGCTCTTGCTGTGGGCAGCGATGTTATTACTGCTTTTTACAGAATGGAAAGCCTTGAGCTCTGGGCAAAAATCACAATCAATGCTGTTATCCTCGGCGGAAGCCACGACATCAGCAGAGACAATATTCAGAAGCTTATCGACCTTCGCGGTTATTACAGAGTGACAGGTCGTCATCCCGGTTATAAGGTTTTCAACGGTGATGATGAAATGCTCCACAAAAAAGACTGAGAGGTGTAATTATGCTTAAAGGAATATCACCTGTAATTTCACCTGAGCTTCTCAAGGCTCTTGCTGAGATGGGTCACGGTGACGAGCTCGTTATCGCTGACGGAAATTTCCCCTGTCACAGTGTTGGCAAAGACTCTATTGTTGTACGCGCTGACGGTCACGGTGTGCCTGAGATACTTTCCGCGGTTTTAGAGCTTATCCCTCTTGATACATACACAGAGAAGCCCGTTGCACTTATGGAAGTTGTAAAGGGTGACACCTGCGGTACTCCTGAGATATGGAATACCTATGAAGAAATTCTGGACAAATACGAGCCTGACCATCACGACATAGATTACACCGAGCGCTTTGCTTTTTACGAGAGAGCCAAGGGTGCATATCTTATAATTGCCACAGGCGAAAAGGCAATCTATGCCAACATTCTTCTTAAAAAGGGTGTGGTCAAATGAAAACCGTATTAGCATTTGATTTCGGTGCTTCAACGGGCAGAGCTATCAAGGCTCATTTTGACGGAAAAACCATAACCTATGAAGAAATTCACCGATTTGACAATATACCCAAAACTGTTGACGGTCACGTCTGCCACGATGTCGATATGATTTTCAGCGAAATAAAAACCGCTATCGAAAAGGCAGGCAAGGTTGATTCTATCGCTTTTGACACTTGGGGAGTTGACTATGCTCTTCTCGATAAAGACGGAAATATTATTCACGAGCCATATCACTACCGCGACGAGAGAACTCAGAATGCTCTGACTAAGGCTTTTTCAAAAATCAGTGCTGATGAAATCTATGAAGAAACCGGCAATCAGATAATGAATATCAATACCCTTTTTCAGCTCATCAGTGACGAGAACCTTGCCAAAGCAGATAAGCTCTTGTTTATGCCTGACCTTTTCGCTTATCTTCTCACAGGTCAGAAGGTCTGTGAAATGACAATAGCTTCCACATCTCAGATGTTGGATATGAAAAACAAAAAGTGGAGCAGAAAAGTTCTTGATACATTCAGCATAAGCGAAGATTTATTCCCTGAGATAAAAGAGAGCGCCACAATAAACGGTGAATATAAAGGTATTCCCGTTGTAAGTGTTGCAGGTCACGACACTCAGTGTGCTGTTGCGGCAATGCCCTCAAAGAGTGAAAATGCAGCTTTTCTTTCTTGCGGCACCTGGTCACTTATAGGCTGTGAGCTCGATGAACCCGTGATGACAGCTCAGAGTAATGCGCTTGAGCTCTCAAATGAAATGGGTGCAAACGGAAAAATTAACTTCCTTAAAAATATCAGCGGTCTGTGGCTTATACAAGAGACTCGCAGGGACCTTGCCGTAACTGACAGAAAATACAGTTATAATGAGCTTGAAATGATGGCAAGAGACAGTGAGAAATTCAGAAGCTTTATCGATCCTGATGCTCCCGAGCTTTCAGCTCACGGCAATCTTCCCGATAAAATCAGAGCCTACTGTAAAAATACGGGCCAACCCGTACCCGAAACAATCGGTCAGGTGGTCAGATGTATATATGAATCTCTTGCTATGAAATACCGTCTTGCCCTCCAGCAGATAGGGGAGTGTACAGGCAAGAAATTCAGTGTGCTTCACCTTATGGGCGGCGGCACCAAAGACGGCTTTTTATGTGAACTCGCTGCTCAGAGTTTAGGCATACCCGTTGTGGCAGGCCCTGTTGAAGCAACAGCCCTCGGCAATATAGTGCTTCAGCTTATTGCTCTCGGTGAAATCGAAACCATAGAAAAAGGCAGAGAAATCATTGCCGAAACCGAAAAGGTGAAAACTTTCAGTCAGGAGCATACTCCCGATTGGGATGAAGCCTTTGAAAGATTTTGTGAAATTATAAAAAAATAAACATAAAGGAGAAAAAACTATGTTATATCCCAAAATTGGTATAAGACCAACAATTGACGGCCGTTGGGGCGGAGTAAGAGAAAGTCTCGAAGATAAGACAATGTGCATGGCTCAGGCAGCTGCAAAGCTTATCAGCGAAAACCTCAGATATCCCGACGGTACACCCGTTCAGTGTGTAATCTCAGACACAACTATCGGCGGCGGTGCAGAAGCTGCTAAGTGTGAAGATCAGTTCTCAAAAGAGAATGTTGTTGCAACTCTCAGCGTTACTCCCTGTTGGTGTTACGGCTCAGAGACATTTGATATGAACCCCAACACCATCAAGGCTGTATGGGGCTTTAACGGTACAGAGAGACCCGGTGCAGTTTATCTTGCTGCAGTTATGGCTGCTTATGCTCAGAAAGGTCTTCCTGCTTTCTCAATCTACGGCAGAGATGTTCAGGATATCGATGACAACTCAATTCCCGAAGACGTTGCAGAGAAGATTCTTCGTTTCGCAAGAGCTTCAATTGCTGTGGGTTGGATGAAGAATAAATCTTATGTCAACCTCGGCGGTATCTCAATGGGTATTGCAGGCAGCTACTGCGATGCTTCTATGTTCCAGAAATACTTCGGAATCCGTGCAGAATGGGTGGATATGAGCGATATCATCAGAAGAATCACTCTTGAAATCTATGACAAAGACGAATATGAAAAGGCTCTGAGCTGGATCAAAGCAAACTGCAAAGAAGGCTTCGATGTAAACGCAGGTAAGGATCTTCCCGAAATTATCCGCAAATCAAAGGTTGTTCCCGCTGATAAAGACTGGGAATTCATTGCTAAATTCTCAATTATCGTAAGAGATATCCTTTACGGTAACAAAAAGCTTGACGAACTTGGCTGGCACGAAGAAGCTCTCGGCAAGAATGCTGTTGCAGGCGGTTTCCAGGGACAGAGAAACTGGACAGACTGGCTTCCCAACGCTGACTTCACAGAAGCAATTATGGCTTCAACATTTGACTGGAACGGCCCCAAGGCTCCCACTCCTTTCGCAACTGAAAACGATACCCTTAACGGCGTTGCAATGATGCTGGGTACTCTCGTATCAGGCAGTGCTCCTTGCTTCCACGATGTTCGTACATACTGGAGCCCCGATGCTTGCGAAAGAGTAACAGGCATCAGACCCGAAGGCAAGGCAAAGGACGGCTTTATCCACCTTATCAACTCAGGTGCAACTGCTCTTGACGGCAGCGGTGCTGCTAAAAATGCAGACGGCGAAGGCTGTATGAAGCCTTTCTGGGAAATGACAGATGCTGATATGAAAGCTTGTCTCGAAGCTACAGACTGGTGCAGAGCTAACTATGAATATTTCAGAGGCGGCGGATTCTCAAGCCACTTCCGTTGCAAGGCTGAAATGCCCGTAACAATGCTCAGAGTCAATATTATCGAGGGTATCGGCCCCGTTATGCAGATTGCTGAGGGTTACACTGCTGACCTTCCCGATGCAGCTCATACTCCCATTGACCTTAGAACAGACCGCACATGGCCAACAACCTGGTTCGTACCCAACCTCACCGGCGAAGGTGCATTCAAGGATGTATATTCAGTTATGGCTAACTGGGGCGCTAACCACGGTGTAACAGTTTACGGACACGTTGGTGACGACCTTATTACTCTCGCTTCAATGCTTCGTATTCCCGTAAATATGCATAATGTTCCTGCCGAAAGAATTTTCCGTCCACACTCATGGGCAGCTTTCGGAACTGAGGACAGCCAGAGCGCTGACTACAATGCTTGCAAGACTTACGGTCCCATTTACGGCTAAAACAATAAGGCTCCCGTGCACATCGCGGGAGCTTTTTATATGGTAAATATTTTTATAAAAAGAGTTGATTTTTAATATCTTATCGTGTATAATACTAAAAGTCACTTCGGGGTGTGGCGAAGTTTGGTATCGCGCTTGGTTCGGGACCAAGAGGCCATGGGTTCAAGTCCCGTCACTCCGACCATTTAAAGAAAAAGTACTCACTTATGGTGGGTACTTTTTTATTGGCCTATTGGTCCCGAACCAAGGGTGAGGGACCAGGCGTTGTCACCGAAGCGCGTCCTGTGGACGATGAAGCGAGGTGACAATGGCGCAGCGGTCAAAATTGCTCGGCGCTCCAAGCCGAAAAGCAATTTTGGGAACCGCAAGAGGTAGCCATGGGTTCAAGACTGTTTTTTTGTCCGAAGATGATTTTGATATTTTCTGAAAAATATTGAACATTGTGAAGCTTTATGATATACTGATTGTGCCAAACAAATTAGAATAGTAGAATTAGCGGTATCGTTTTCTTTATTTATAGGGATAATTATACCCTTATTTTCTCATAATCATTTATAGAATTTGGTAAAACCGCAAATTCCAAAAATGGTTATGAGTGATACTCTAATTCTATTTTAATTTGTTTGGCGACAATCGGAGTTTGCGTTTTCGGTGCGTTGACTTCGGTTGGCGCACTTTTTTATTTTGTGGGATAAAAATGTGTAGATTTCAGAAAGGAGAAAGAAGAGGAAAACAAACCACAGTATCTCAATCGTTGAAATGCACCGTCTTTATGCTAAATATGGCAATTATGCTGAGGTGGCGCGTGTAATAAAACGCAGTCCTACAACTGTTGCGCGATATGTAAAACTTGATTCAACACCCAAAATAGTTGCACATACTTTTAAAGAGAATATAAAAGTGAATTAAAAACAAAGGAAGTGTTAAAATGAAAAAAATAGTTTGTATATTAGTAGTTGTTGTTATAGCGTTTTTAGTTTTAGTTTATGTAGCTCCGGTGCCTGTAACTGATGTTGATTTAAACACAGTTCGAGCTGAATTAATGCTCAACGAATATGCTACACAAGAGAAATATGAGTATCGACGCTACAATGTAGAGAATTGGGGACGTGTTGACCAAATATATGAAGACTATATTGTAGTTTTAATTCCAAACAATATTGGTGCTACTAGTATTTATGTACAATTGCGTTATAAAAATAGTGAACGTGAATTCGTTCGTCAATTGGTGAAAGGCAATTATGTGAAATTCGAAGGATTACTTAATGAATTAAGAACAGGTGGACTTTGGATGTATTTTCAAGATGTTGTTTTTACAGAGAAATCATATGCAATAAACTGACGCTAAAATTTTTAAAAATTTGACCTCACCTTGTGTGAGGTCATTGTTTTACCTGTGTTTTTCAGAACAACGCTAAAGAAAACATCACAGCTGTTTTTTTATCCCCACATTTAAATTTCTAATAGATTTTTAATTATAAATATGCTATAATCAATTCATCAGACCTATCAAAAGGAGAATCGCCATGAGAATTCTTGTCGCAGAAGATGAAAAATCCTTAAACAGAATACTTGTCAAACAGTTTAATAAGCTCGGTTACAGTGTGGATAGCTGTTTCGACGGTGAAAGTGTATTCGATTTTCTTGCAGGGGCACAGTACGACGCAATTGTTATGGATGTTATGATGCCGAAAAAAGACGGCTTTCAGGTGCTCTCTGAGATGCGTAATATGAAAAACACTACCCCTGTTATTTTTCTTACTGCCAAAACTGAAATCAGCGACAGAGTTTTCGGACTTGATCTGGGCGCAAACGACTATCTCATTAAGCCCTTTTCTTTTGATGAACTTGCGGCGAGAGTGAGAATGATAACCCGTGACTCAAAGGGCAACAGTACCAATATTTTTAATGTCGGTGACCTGAGTGTTGATGTGAAAAGTCACGAGGTCAGACGCGCAGGAAATAAAATCGATCTGTCTGCCAGAGAATATTCTATTCTTGAGGCCCTTATCAGAAACGCAGGCACTGTTATGACAAGGGAAAAAATTGAAAGCAGTGTCTGGAATTACGATTACGAGGGCGGTACCAATGTCATTGATGTCTATATCAGATATCTGCGCAAAAAGATAGATGACGGATTTGAAAATAAACTGATACATACTGTCAGAGGTGTCGGATATATTCTGAAAGAGGGGGAGTGATACAGTGAGAAAACCAAAATCTATAGGCGCTAAGCTTAATTTGTGGTATACAGTACTTATGGCGGTGCTCTCAGTGGGCCTGATTTTTTCGGTTGTGACTGTTGCAAGAATGGCAGGAAATGCCGAGGCGCAGCAAAATCTTATCAGAAGTGTTGAGAGAAATATAGACGAGATTGAGGTTGAAAACGGTCTGCTTGATATAGAGTCAGACTTCGCTTACAGAAACGGTAATATATATGCTGTGGTGTTTTCTGCTGACGGTACTCATCTCGGCGGAGAGTACCCCGAAAATATGCAGTTTGATATTCCTCTTGAGGCTGAGAGATTCGATAATTTCGACGGATACTATGTCTATGATACCAAGGTTGAATTCACTAAGTATGACTATAAAATCAGCGGTGAAACAGGCAGAATTATCAGCAGTGAGGTCGAGGGTGCCGACTACTATATGCCCTTTGAGGGTGATATGGCATTTTACGGAGATGACTGTGATATTTCATGTGCTGAAGCTTTTGATATTGCCGTCAGACAGAGCGGACTGAATGCCGATACCATTGATGTTATAAACATCAAAAGCTATGAATATAACGATGAACCCATTTATGAGGTTGAGTTTTACAGCACCGAAAAAGCTTTCAGTGATATATGGGTCAGAGGTGTTGTCAAAATCGACGGTCTTGACGGAATCTGGGCGGTGCTTGTCAGACTTGCGGCGGTACTGCTGCCGCTGTTTATGATTGTCTGCACTCTTGTGGGCAGGGTTATAACAAAAAGAGCTCTCGAGCCTGTGAGACTTTTAAGCGATGCTGTTGAAGAAACTCACAGTGCCAAGGACCTGACAAAGCGCGTAGATATAGCTGATGGCGATCCTCTGATTTCGGGTCTTGCAGACAAATTTAATGAGATGTTCAGCAGACTTCAGCTGTCCTTTGAGAGTGAAAGACAGTTCACGGGCGACGTTTCTCACGAGCTTCGCACTCCTACGGCAGTGGTGCTTGCAGAGTGTGAATATCAGCTTTCGAGAGATGAACTTGATGATGAGGACAGAGAGGGCTTCGAGTCAATACAGAAACAGACAGAGAGTATGAAAGCTCTTATATCTCAGCTGCTTGAAATGACAAAGATGGAGCAGAATAACACTGAGCTTTGTCTCGAAAAAGAAGATTTCAGTGAGCTTGTGGGCGCTGTCTGTGATGACGCCGAGGCACTGGGCAAAAAAGGTATCACTCTTCACAGAAATATTGAAGATAATATTTCTATGAAAATGGATGTTATGCTTATGACAAGGCTTGTCAATAATCTCGTTTCCAATGCTTACAATTACGGAAAAGACGGCGGCAATATAACCGTCAGCCTTAATAAAACTGAAAGCAGAATCAGACTGCAGGTTGCCGATGACGGTGTGGGAATAGATAAGGAGCATATTGATAAAATATGGAACCGCTTTTACAGAGTTGACAAAGCCCGTTGCCGAGAAGAGGGTTGTTCGGGTCTTGGCTTGCCTATGGTAAAACAGATTGCAGTTTTACACGGCGGCAAAGTCTCACTTGAGAGCGAAGTAGGTAAGGGCAGCACATTCACAGTTGAATTTGATATATAATATTATCAGTCGTATCCTTATTTCAGGGTGCGGCTGATTTTTTTTATAAAATTAAAAAACTCTAATCGTTCTTTAATCTTTCTCAGGTATTATATGGGTGTAAACAAAAGAGCAACAGCTCAGTTTATATAAATAAAAAACAAAAAAAGAAAGGTGGAAAAATCCATGAAAAAGAATCTTAAAAAATTATCATCACTCGCACTTGCACTCTTAGTAGTGTTCTCACTCTCACTCTCAGCTTTTGCAGCAGATATCTCAGCCGAAGGCGCAAAGGTAATAGCTCTCAACGATGCAGGTTATAAAGTATCAGATGTCTCATATCTCAAAGCAGTGCTTGAATATGACGACGGCGTGAAATATTACGATGTCAGCTTCTATGTTAAAAATGCAGACGGCAGCTATGTCGAATATGATTACGATGTACTCGCATCAGACGGCAGAGTCCTTGAAAAAGATGTTGACAGAGAAAACGTTAAAAACAAAGCTCCCGCAAAGGTTGAAGCACCCGTAAACAACAATGCAGATGTTGATGCAGCTCAGGCTAAGAAATTGGCTCTTGCACACTTCGGTCTTGATGAAAAAGATGTTAAGCTTCTGAAAGTCAAAAAAGATTACGACGACGGCAGAGCACATTATGATGTTGAATTCGCTGTAGGATATGAAGCTAAATATTCCTGCGAAGTCGGTGTAGCAGACGGCAAGGTAAGAGATGCTGAAAAGGAACTTGTAAGAGGCTTCTTCGACAAAGTCGAGCTCTTCTTCGAAGCTCTCTTCTGGAATCTTTTCAACAAATAACAATTGAATAGCAATATCCCTCATATCCCTGATTAAAAGTCAGGGATATCTTTTTCTTGTTTTTAACAGTGTTGAAAAAGCAGCTGTTGTATGATATAATGATTAAAGCATATTAAGGAGGAGAAAAATATGGCTGAAACAAAAATTAAGGCAAAATCTTCAGGTCTTAGCCTGAAGCATAAAATAGGTTACGGCCTGGGTGATGCAGGCGGTTGTATGACCTTTGCAATTATGGGCAGCACCTTTTCTATGTACTGTACTGATGCCCTTGGTATTGATACGCGTCTGCTTGCAATTCTGCTTGCAATATGGAATGTATGGGACTTTATCAACGATCCTCTTATGGGCGCATTTATGGATAAAGCCTTTGCTAAAAAGCATAATCCCAAAGGAAAATTCCGTCCCTGGCTTCTCAGAAGTGCACCTCTTGTCTGCGTGAGCTTTATAGCTTTGTGGTCAGTGCCGTCGCTTTTTGAGGGCGTATCACTTATCTGTGTGCTCTTCGGTCTGAAGATACTTTATGAGGGTACATATACAATGTTCAATATACCTATGGGCTCGCTTTTATCTGCTATGGCTGATAACGACAAAGACCGTGCAACTCTCTCCTCCGCAAGAGGCTTCGGCTCTGCTGTGGGTAATGCAGTGCCTGTTATGCTTATGCCTTTGCTTATAGAAAAATTTGGTAAGACAAATTCAGCAGGTTATGCCATCGGTGCTGCAGCTTGCGCAGTGATAGGTCTTGCAATGAGTTTTGGTCACTATGCCATGACAGAAGAAAGAACATCACCTGAAAGTGAGATAAAACAGCAGGATAACATCAAGGTTACTGATATTATCAATGTTTTCCGTGTCAACAGACCTTTCCTTGCTCTTTGCATTCACGGCCTTTGCATCTGCACTATGCAGTATGTCAGCAATACTCTCACAAACTACTTATTCTCAATAATTTATGATGATCTGACTCTTATTACCTACGGCTCAATTATATCGGCACCATTTATGATGGTGACTCTTATGGGCGGTCCGTATTTTGCTAAAAAGTTCGGTCTTGAAAGATTCATACGTTTCGGTCTGCTTATGGGCTCGGCGGTTTATATCGGTCTTTTCGCTATGCATATGGTTACGGATGTCAACCCCTATGTGCACATTATTCTCAGCAACGTTGCACTCGGTCTTGCAAGTATGTCAATTTATATGCAGTGGGGTCTTGTCAGCGAAGCTATTGACTACAATGAGATGATTACCGGCAAAAGAACAGAAGGCTCCATTTACGGCACCTTTAATCTTTCACGCCGTGTGGGTCAGACAATAGGTAACTCTTCAGCTGTGCTCATGCTTGGATGGATAGGTTATGATGCTGAAATCACAGTTCAGTCAGCAACTACTGTTGCAGGCATCAAGGTCCTTTGCGTACTCCTGCCGGGTATTTTCGTTCTCGGCTCGTGGGCAGCTTTCAGGTTCCTTTGGAATATGAGCCCTGAAACAAGACAGAAGATCGACGACTTTAAAAAAGCTCAGAAGGAGCAGTGATTTATGGATAAAATTATACTGACTCCCTGCGGCAGGGTACAAGGCAGTGACAGCAATGTTGAGGGTGTTATCTGTTTTAAGGGAATCCGCTATGCTGTTGCTGAAAGATGGAAATATCCCGAAATTGTGACACAGTGGGATGATGTCTATGACGCCACAGCTTACGGAAACTGCTCATATCAGCCGAGAGCTTTCTATAATGAAGAAGAAAATCCCGGCAAGATATTTTATTACAATGAATTCCGCAAGGGCGAGACATACACCTACGATGAGGATTGCCTTTTCCTGAATATATGGACACCTGAAAGTGCTGATAAAGACAGCAGATTGCCTGTTCTCATATATATTCACGGCGGTGGATTTACGGGCGGTTGCGGTCACGAAAAACATTTTGACGGCCCGGTGTGGGCTAAGAAAGGCGTTATCGCTGTCACAATAAATTATCGCCTCGGACCTATGGGCTTTGCCTGCTTACCTGAGCTCACAGATGAAGCGGGACATTCGGGTAACTACGGACTTTTTGATCAGCTGACCGCTATAAAATGGGTCAGGGATAATATTTCAGCTTTTGGCGGCGACGGTGAAAAAATCACAATTATGGGTCAGAGTGCAGGTGCGATGAGTGTTCAGCATCTGTGTCAGAGTGAGCTCTCCGACGGTCTTTTCCGAAGTGCAGTTATGTCAAGCGGTGTGGCTCTCGGCTCATTTATGACAGGTACTCCCGAAAAAAAATATGATTTCTGGAAAGAGGTTATGGATAAAACAGGTGCAAAAACTTTAGAGGAATTCCGAAAGGTTTCACCTGAGAAACTCTTTAAGGCGTGGAAAGAAACTAAAGGCTCTGCAATGGCGGCGTCACCTGTTAAAGACGGAGTGTTTATAAAAGATAAGGCTGAGCCTATGGATATCCCTTATATGGTGGGTTCAACAAGCCATGATATGGCTCCTGCTTTTCTTCATCCTATGACAAAAAAATGGGGAGAAAAGAATAATGCTTATATGTGGCATTTTTCGAGAATGCTTCCCGGTGATGACAAGGGTGCATGGCACAGCAGTGATTTGTGGTATTGGTTCGGTACTTTGAAAAACTGCTGGAGACCTATGGGAGATAAAGACTATGCCCTCAGTGATGAGATGACATCTTATCTTTGTAATTTTGTGAAATACGCAGACCCTAACGGCGACGGCTTGCCTGAATGGAAAAAATGCAGAAGCAGTAAAGATGTTATGATTTTCGGCGACAGTAATACTTCATCGGGCAAAGTCGATATGAAGAAACTGATTGTCACTACTCTGACAAATAAACCTGTGGGTGAATAAAAAATCAATTGGGAGGAATGTGAATATGAAAAAAACTATAATAATTGTTTTAATACTTGTGATAGTGACTGCTTTGGGATTAGGCGGTTGTCTTATTGCAGAAAATCTGCAGGGACTTAGTTACGATATAGCTTCAGTTGAAAAAGTCGGCAGTGTAGTCGAAATAGTCAGCGAAACCGAAGACAGTGTAAATCTCAAGAAAAATGATGATAGTGATTTCAAAGTTATGATGTTTACGGATACGCATCTCAACGGCAAAGAAGATACGGACTATATGGCTGTCAGCTATCTTGTTGAAAACATTACGAGAGAAAAGCCCGACCTCGTTATTTTCGGCGGTGATAACATATCCTCCGGTTTCAACAGAACAAGAACAAGACAGCTCGCTGACCTTATGGAAAATTTAGGCGTATATTGGGCGGCTGTATTAGGTAATCACGAGGGTGAGGGCATATTTACCTATTCAAGAAAAAAGATTGTTGATATCTACTCATCATATGATTATTGCCTTATGAAAAACGGCAAGCAAGACATTGACGGTCACGGCAACTATACACTCAATATTCTTAATTCCGACGACAGTATCAAAGAAGTTATTTTCTTTATGGACTCGGGCAACTATATGACAAAAGAGCTCAAAGAAAAATACGGCGTTGAGGAAAAAGGTCAGGTCTATGACGGTGTAAAGGAATCTCAGGTGCAGTGGTACAAGGAAAAACACGACGCACTCACAGATGAATTCGGTGAATTCAAGTCAATTACCGTTATGCATATACCTCCGTATCAGAGCGGAGCTTTTGCAGAAAGCGAGTATCTCTACGGTGACAAAAGAGAAGGAATTTGTCCTGCAGGTTTTGACTCGGGAATTTTTGATGCAATAAAAGAAAAAGGCAGTACGCAGGCAATATATTACGGACACGACCATTTAAACGATTTCGGTGTTATGTGCGACGGAATACTTCTGAGCTATATTCAGCCTTCAGGTTACAGCTCATATAATATGGCAAGCAGTTTCAACGCCCCTGAAAACGAATGGATTCAGGGTTATACAAAGCTTGAAATCAAAGCTGACGGTAGCTATGAAGCTCAGCGATATTTCAACCACAACTAAGATTCAGGAGAAAAAAGATGAACAGAAAAATTGACGGAACTTTTTTTGAGTTCAGACATCATAATACTCCCGAGGGTAAATATTGGAATCCTGCTCTTGAAAAGTTTCAGGGAGCAGATTGGCGTGAAAAAATCCGCGAAATAGCCGATATCGGAATGGAATATGTTGTGGTTATGGCAACGGCTCTTTATGAGAAATGCTATTTTAAATCATCGGTGTTTCCCTTTGCTGACACTCTTTGCCCTGACCCCATTGAAGAAATTCTCAGTGAGGCTGACAAGTGCGGAATCAAGGTTTTTCTCGGCAACGGCTTTTACGGTGATTGGCGTAAGGCAGGGGAGAATATAAAAAGTCAGCAGGTCATTGACCGTTCATTCTCAGCTATGGAGGAATTAGCAACGCTCTATGCTCATCATCCCAGCTTTTACGGTTGGTATTTTCCTGATGAAACCTGCATAATTCTTAGATATTCCAAAGACTTTATGAAATATGTCAATCTGTGCTCGGCCCGTTGTCACGAGCTCACACCCGATAAAAAGACACTTATTGCTCCATACGGAACAAATCTTGTTTATGCCAACGACAGATATATCCGTTGTCTCAGTGAGCTTGATGTGGACTTCATAGCTTATCAGGACGAGGTTGGCGTTAAAAAGACAAAGGTTGACCGCACAAAGAGACTTTTTGAAAAACTTAAGGTTGCTCACGATAAGGCAGGCCGTTCAAAACTCTGGGCAGATATTGAGCTCTTTGATTTTGAGGGTGTTGTTTATAAGAGTGCACTTGTTCCTGCGAAATTTGAGCGTGTGCAGAAACAGATTGAAAATGTTGCACCTTATGTTGATAAGATACTCTCATATCAATATCTCGGAATTATGAATCCGGGTGACTCACAAGCTTTTGCAGGGCACTCCGATTCGGTGAAGCTTTATGAGGACTATAAAAAGTATATAGGCAGATAGTTTTATGCGCCGGCTGTATTTACAGCCGGTGTAGTTTTTTTAGTCTGTGCTATAGGTTGGTGCGGCGGCTCCATAGCCGAAGCCGAAGGCTTCGGCTCAAGGAAAACTTTCAGTTTTCCTTGCAAATCGCCAAGGGCGATTTGATGGAGCCGCCTCTCACCTCTACCACAGACTTGCACATAAAATAATGCTGTTTTATAATCTTTTTGTCACTTTCAACGAAAACACTATATATCACAATATTTAGTCTTAAGTTGTTGACAAACCACAATATATATTGTATTATTAATTTGAACTGCTATGAATTTTATTGATGAAAGGAAGATGAAGAAATGAACGTAATTAAGCGTGACGGTTCGGTTGTGCAGTATGACAGAACAAAGATAGTAATTGCCCTTTTAAAGGCAAATGACGCCGTTGAAGAAAACGAAAAAGCAACACATCAGCAGATAGATGACATTGCTGATTACATAACCAATAAACAGAAAACCCGTATCCTTGTTGAGGATATTCAGGATATGGTTGAATATAAACTTATGGAAATCGGCAAGTTTGCCCTTGCTAAGGCCTATATTATCTATCGCTATAACAGAGCTATGGTCAGAAAGGCAAACACTACCGACGATTCAATACTCAGCCTTATCAAAAACTCAAACAAAGATGTAATGGAAGAAAACTCAAATAAGGATGCTGTTATGGCAGCGACTCAGAGAGACCTTATTGCAGGTGAAGTTTCAAAAGACCTTACCCGTCGACTTCTTCTGCCCGAATATATTTCCAAGGCTCACGATGAGGGTACTATCCACTTCCACGATGCAGACTATTTCCTGCAGCCTATTTTCAACTGCTGTCTTATTAACATTGGAGATATGCTCGATAACGGCACCGTAATGAACGCTAAGCTTATCGAAAGTCCCAAGAGCTTCCAGGTTGCCTGCAATGTTATGACTCAGATTATAGCAAGTGTTGCTTCAAGCCAGTATGGCGGACAGAGTGTTGATATCAGCCACCTGGGCAAATATCTTCGCAAGAGCAGAGATAAGTTCTATAAGCATATAAGCGAAGAATTCGGCAATGAGTTTTCAGATGAACAGATCAACAAGATTGTTGATGACCGTTTAAATGATGAACTGCGTTCAGGTGTACAGACTATTCAGTATCAGATTAACACCCTTATGACCACCAACGGTCAGTCTCCATTTGTTACAATTTTCCTCAATCTCAAAAAAGACGATGAGTACATAAAAGAAAACGCGATGATTATCGAAGAGATTCTTCGTCAGCGTTATCAGGGAATCAAGAACGAAAAGGGTGTTTATGTGACACCTGCTTTCCCGAAGCTTGTGTATGTGCTTGATGAACACAACAGCCTCAAAGGCGGCGAGTACGACTATATCACAAAGCTTGCGGTCAAATGCTCAGCTAAGAGACTTTATCCCGACTACATCTCAGCTAAAAAGATGCGCGAAAACTATGAGGGTAATGTATTCTCACCCATGGGTTGCCGCTCATTCCTTTCACCCTGGAAAGACGAAAAGGGTGAGTATAAATTTGAAGGCAGATTCAATCAGGGCGTAGTTTCTCTCAACCTTCCTCAGATCGGTATTATTGCAAGAGGCGATGAGGAAAAATTCTGGGCACTTCTTGAAGAAAGATTACAGCTTTGCTTTGAAGCACTTATGTGCAGACATCACGCACTTCACAATGTTATTTCAGATACAAGCCCTGTTCATTGGCAATACGGCGCAATTGCAAGGCTGAAAAAAGGTGAGACTATCGAGAAATATCTCCACGACGGATATTCGACAATTTCTCTCGGTTACATCGGTCTTTATGAAGCAACCAAGCTTATGAAAGGCGTCAGCCATACAGACCCTGCAGGCACAGAGTTTGCTCTTAAGATAATGACAACTCTTCGCGAACACTGCGAAAAGTGGAAGAAAGAAACAGGTCTCGGCTTCGGTCTTTACGGTACCCCTGCCGAATCACTCTGTTATCGCTTTGCAAGAATAGATAAGGCTCGTTTCGGTACTATTGAAGATGTAACCGATAAGGGTTACTACACCAACTCATATCATGTTGATGTAAGAGAAGATATTGACGCTTTCCAAAAGTTCACTTTTGAAAGTCAGTTCCAGGTTATCTCATCAGGCGGTGCTATTTCTTATGTCGAGATACCCAATATGAGACACAATCTTGAGGCTCTCGAAGAACTTGTTAAGTTCATTTATGACAACATTCAGTATGCTGAATTCAATACAAAGAGCGACTACTGCCACGAGTGCGGTTTTGACGGTGAAATCACTATCAACGAAAATCTCGAATGGGAATGTCCCAACTGTGGTAACAAGGATCAGCGCAAGATGAATGTAACAAGAAGAACCTGCGGCTATCTTGGCGAAAACTTCTGGAATGTAGGCAAGACAAAGGAGATTAAGGCAAGAGTACTTCACTTGTAATCAAGTGAGGAGTTAGGAGTGAGGAGTTAGGAGTTTCTGATGAAACTTTCTGCTTCTCATTCTGAAAGGAAGATCAAAATGTCCGAAAGTATTGTGTTTGAAAAGAGTAAACAATTTTCAGTGAGAATTGTGAATCTATATAAATATCTCAAAGAAGATAAGAAAGAATATGTTTTATCGACTCAGCTGCTTCGCAGTGGAACATCTATAGGTGCTAATATTGCAGAGGCTTGTTGTGCAATAAGTAAAAAAGATTTTCTTTCCAAAATGTATATAGCGTATAAAGAGTGTGCTGAAACGTTATATTGGTTAGAGCTTTTAAAAAGAACGGATTATTTAACAGACAAAGAATACGAATCAGTAGTAGAGGATTGCGAGGAACTTGAAAGAATGTTATCATCTATTACTAAATCACTAAGGAGTTCAATAAGAGCGAGTAAGAGTAAAGGAGACAAAAACTCCTAATTCCTAACTCCTAACTCCTAACTTAACGGAACGGAGTGAAGTTGTGAACTATGCAACCATAAAGCCATTTGATGTGGCTAACGGCCCCGGTGTGAGAGTGTCACTGTTTGTCAGTGGCTGTACACACAGATGCAAGGGGTGCTTCAATGAAGAAGCATGGGACTTTTCTTACGGTGAAGAGTTCACTTCAGAAAGCCTCGACAGAATACTTGAAGCTATGAAGCCTGAATATATCAAAGGCTTTTCACTTCTCGGCGGTGAGCCCTTTGAACCGAGAAATCAGGTTGTGCTTGCCGATGTATTGGAGAAAATTAAAGAGGCATATCCCGACAAAAACATATGGTGCTATACGGGTTATACCTATGATAAAGATCTGATAACAGGCAGACTTTGCGACAAAAGTATAACTGATAAAATGCTCAGAAATATTGATATCCTTGTTGACGGAAAGTTTGTTGAGGAGCTGAAAAACTTAAAGCTTCGTTTTAAAGGTTCGGAAAATCAGAGAATAATCGACCTGAGAAAAACCGAGGAAAACGGTGAAATCACACTTTGGGAGGGTGACATAAATGAAATTTGATTTAAGAATTAAGAAACTTCGTGATAATGCTCAGATGCCTACATACGGCAGTGAATTTGCAGCAGGAGCAGATATGTATGCTGCTATAGATGAGGCTGTTACAATTCAGCCAAACGAAACTAAATTAATTCCCACAGGCCTTGCATTTGAGATTCCTGAGGGTTATGCAGGTTTCGTTCACGCCAGAAGCGGGCTTGCTTCAAAGAGAGGCCTTGCACCTGCAAACAAGGTTGGTGTTATTGATGCTGACTATCGCGGCGAGGTTATGGTTGCTCTTCACAACCACGGCACAGAGGCTCAGACTGTTGAAGCAGGGGAGCGAATTGCTCAGATGATTATCGCGCCTTTTGTTGCTGTGAATTATATTTTCAGTGATGAGCTTGACGATACCGTAAGAGGCGAGGGCGGTTTCGGCTCAACAGGCAGAAAATAATCTGCGCGTTTTTGATTCTTCTTCCGAGTTGGGAAAAAGAACGCCTGCCGTCAATAACTATAGGAATATAAACGAAGTATAAAGGTGCAGTATGTATGTTTTGCACCTTTATTTTTTTAATATTTATGCATTTAATGTTGCATTTTTATAAATTTTGTATTACAATAAGACTATCAATTCTGAAGGGGAAAAATATGGAAAAGAAAAATTATGACAAAGTTATAAAAGCATTGCAGATTGCAGCTATTGTGTTTATGTTAGCTATGGTTGCAACTATGCTCATAGTGATGAATAAGTTTGATATCAGTGTCGAAAATGCAGCAGAGCTTTCAAGTTATATTTCAGGCGGTACTCTGACAGTGGCGCTTATAATAATTGCGTTTACTGTTATAAAGTCATTTGCGCTTATATTCCCGCCTGCAATTATTCTTGCAATCTCAGGTCTGCTTTTTGACAGTGTGTGGACAGCTATTCTTGTCAATGCCATAGCTGTGGCTTGTAGTGTTGTTTTGCCTTATTTCTTCGGCAAATTTGCAGGCAAGGATTTGCTTGATACTCTCAAGGCTCGTTTTCCGAAAATCAAAAAGCTCGACGATTTTGCTGGTCAGAATGAGTTTATGGTGGTGTATGTTGTCAAGGCTTCGGGAGTTGTACCCTCAGACTTAATGAGTGTTATCTACGGTGCTATGAATGTGAACTTCTGGAAGTTTTTCATTGCATCAAATCTTGGCATGTTGCCCTTTAACGTGCTTTTCTCGTTCCTCGCAAATAAGGGTGACCTTTCAAATCCCTACAGTCTGCTTTATATCATACCCATACCCGTATTTGTGGTGATTATGAGTATCGTTGTAAAGAAGATGACTAAGAAGAAAGATGCCGACAAAACTGCATAAATTCAAAGGAGTTGCCTGACACAAAGTCTTGCAACTCCTTAATTTTTTAGTCTTCCTCAAACATATCTTTTCCGAGACCGCAGGTGGGGCAGAGCCAATCTTCAGGCACGTCTTCCCACTTTGTACCCGGGGCAACTCCGTGTTCAGGGTCACCTTTTTCTTCGTCATAGACATAGCCGCAGGGGCAAATATATTTTTTCATTGTTATCACCTCGAGGGTAGTATTGCCGAGCTGATAGGCGGCTAAACAAAAAGAGTAGCATTTCTGCTACTCTTAGTTTCTTATAGTGGGGGAGTTACTTGCTCATAATCTCTGATATGGCGTCGAGGATTTTACCGTGACAGCCGCCACAACCCGTTGAACAGTGGGTGATTTTCTGTACTTCCTCGAAGTTTTTTTCGAGATCTTCAAACTTATCAAATTTATTGAGTGCATCTTCTACATCGAAGAATGTTACTTTTTTACAGTTGCAGATTGTGTAATCAAACATAATATTCTCTCCTTTTCTAAAATAGGGGATACGGTATTAATCGTATCCCCTGTGTGTTAATTTTTTGTTGTCTAAATGTTACAGGGAAAGTATAAAAGCAAGTGTTAAAATTGCAATTAAAGCAATTCCTGTAATCACAAGAACCCAACCAAATATTGCATAGTTAAAACGAGTTAACTCGCAATAAGAATATTTAGGATTGTCTTTCAGATATATAACCTGTAATGAGTGTTTCAAGTTTTTGGAAGACGGTTTAGATTCTATTCGTAACCCAAGATTATACTTTTTGCTGTCAACTGTATAAACATACTTTAAAGATGTCAGGTAAGGGATTAATCTATGCCTGGCTTCGACATTTTTACGATGTTCATAGTTTTCCAAGTAGGCATTTGTTTTAGCTGTAAGCTTTTTATTGTTCAGATTTTTGTGAATAACAAGATTACGAATGCCAAATATCATCGGCAAAAAGCTAATAATCAGAAAAATCAGGTGCCAAAATGAATCTTTCATATATTAGCCAAAATATCTGTTAAGAAGACCTTCGAATGCCTTGCCGTGTCTTGCTTCGTCACGAGCCATTTCGTGTACTGTGTCGTGGATAGCATCAAGACCGAGTTCTTTAGCCATCTTAGCGAGTTCGAACTTGCCGAGTGTAGCGCCGTTTTCAGCAGCAACTCTCATTTCGAGATTCTTCTTTGTGCTTGCTGTTACAACTTCACCGAGAAGTTCTGCAAACTTAGCAGCGTGTTCTGCTTCTTCATAAGCAGCCTTTTCCCAATAGAGACCGATTTCGGGGTAGCCTTCTCTGTGAGCTACGCGAGCCATTGCGAGGTACATACCAACTTCTGAGCATTCGCCGTTGAAGTTGTCACGAAGACCCATGATGATTTCTTCGGGTACGTTTGACTCTTTTCCAACGCCGAGGATATGCTCAGCAGCCCAGGTCATTTCGCCTACTTCTCTTTCTTTCATGGGAGCCTTACAGATAGCGCATCTTTCTACAGCTTCGTCACTTTCCCAACCGCATACGGGGCAATAATACTTTTTCATAATTTGTTTCCTCCAAAATTTTATTTTTATTTTTTACATCTTGAGCATAAACCGAAAAACATAAGAGAGTGGCCGGTAATGGTACCGTCAAAATCCTTGGGTTCAGTTACAGGGTCCTGGTCAGCTATATCTAAATCAAGCACCTTTCTGCAGTCTTTGCAGGTGAAGTGGTAATGATTGTGAGTGTGACCGTCATATCTGTCGCTGTCTCCCGTGGGGATTCTGAGAATCAGTCCCTCGCTTTCAAGGAGTTTCAGGTTTCGATAGACCGTTGCAAGGCTGATAGACGGAACTGCTTTTTTTACACTGAGGTAAACGTCTTCAGCTGTGGGGTGGTCATATCTGAGCTGTAAATCCTTAAGCACGGCATCTCTTTGTTTACTGTTACGTAAGGTCGCCATAAGATTACCGCCTTTCAGATTGTTTTCTTTGTTGCTCTAATCAGTAATGATAATCATTATCATTAACTTGACTACAGTATATCCTATGTTAATGCATTTGTCAATAGCTTTTTTCAAAAAAACTGAAAAAATTTTTTCCTGTGATTTTCTTTCTATAATAATAGGGGAGAGTGTTTTTAGTTTGCGGTGGGAGGGGTGGCTCCGTCGCCGGACTTTGTCCGGCGTGCAAGTGCTGTGCACTTGCAGACAGTGCCGCAACGGCACTGTCACGGAGCCACCCCGAAGTTTCAGCAAAGACTTAAAATTCATAAGCAGAATGAGACTGATTCTATCTTTAATTCGTTGACTTTTTTTATATTAAATGATATTATTGAAACGATAAAATTTTCCCAAGGAGGATATATTATGAAAGCATATAAATTCTGGTTTTGCACAGGTTCACAGGATCTTTACGGTGACGAGTGCCTGAGAAATGTTGCAGAACATTCAAAAATTATTGTTAATGAGCTCAACAAGAGTGGAATTCTTCCCTTTGAAGTTGTCTGGAAGCCGACTCTTATCACCAACGAGCTCATCAGAAAGACTTTTAACGAGGCTAATATCGATGAAGAGTGCGCAGGTGTTATCACTTGGATGCACACATTCTCACCTGCAAAGTCATGGATTTTAGGCCATCAGGAGTATAAGAAGCCTCTTCTTCATCTTCACACTCAGTTCAATGAAGAGATTCCTTATGATACTATCGATATGGACTTTATGAACGAAAACCAGTCAGCTCACGGTGACAGAGAATATGCTCACATTCTTGCTCGTATGGGCATTGAAAGAGAAACAGTTGTAGGTCACTGGTCAAACAATGCTGTTAAAGAGAGAATTGCCGCTTGGATGAGAACTGCTGTGGGTATCGCTGAAAGCTCACATCTTCGCGTTATGAGAGTTGCCGACAATATGCGTAACGTTGCTGTTACAGAGGGCGACAAGGTTGAAGCTCAGCTCAAGTTCGGTTGGGAAATCGATGCATATCCCGTCAATGAAATTGCTGAGGCAGTTGATGCTGTTTCACAGAGCGATATCAATGCTCTCACTGATGAATATTACGAGAAATACAATATTATTCTCGAGGGCAGGGACCCTGCCGAATTCCGCAAGCACGTTGAAGTGCAGGCAGGTATCGAAATCGGTTTTGAGAGATTCCTCAAAGAAAAGAACTATCAGGCTATCGTAACTCACTTCGGTGACCTTGGTGCACTCAAGCAGCTTCCCGGTCTCGCTATTCAGAGACTTATGGAAAAGGGCTACGGCTTCGGTGCAGAGGGTGACTGGAAAGTTGCTGCTATGGTACGCCTTATGAAGATTATGACCGAAGGCATGAAAGATGCTAAGGGTACTTCAATGCTCGAAGACTATACATACAATCTTGTTCCCGGTAAAGAAGGTATTCTTCAGGCTCATATGCTTGAAATCTGTCCCTCAATTGCTGACGGTAAAATCGGCATCAAGTGTAAGCCTCTTTCAATGGGCGAGAGAGAAGATCCTGCAAGACTTGTTTTCACAAGTAAAGAGGGCGCAGGTATCGCTTGTTCACTTATCGACTTAGGTCACCGTTTCCGTCTTATCATCAATGAGGTTGACTGCATCAAGACCGAAAAGGATATGCCCTCACTTCCCACAGCAACAAACTTCTGGGTGCCTCAGCCCGACTTCTATACAGGTTGCGAAGCCTGGCTTACAGCAGGCGGCGCTCACCACACAGCATTCAGCTATGACCTTACATCAAAGCAGATGTGCGACTGGGCAGACGCTATGGGTATCGAGTCTGTGGTTATCGGCAAAAACACCAATATGGCTGACTTCAAGCGTGAACTTAAATTAAATGAAGTTTACTACTCAATGAAGAAATAAGGTGACACAATGAAAGATATTATCACTATGGGCAAAACCGCCTTGGGTATCGAGCTTGGCTCAACAAGAGTCAAGGCTGTGCTTATTGACGAAAACTGCAAGCCTATCGCAAGCGGTGCTCACGATTGGGAAAACAAACTCGAAAACGGCTATTGGACTTATTCTCTCGAGGATGTGCAGATTGCAATTCATTCCTGCTTCAAGGCTCTCAAAGCTGATGTCAAAGAGAAGTACGGCTGTGACTTTAAGACAACAGGCGCTATCGGTATCTCGGCTATGATGCACGGCTATCTTGCATTTGATAAACACGGCAAGCTCCTCACTCCTTTCAGAACCTGGAGAAACACTACCACAGCTGAGGCTGCCGAAGAACTGACAGAAAAGCTCGGCTTTAATATACCTCAGCGCTGGACTTGCGCTCACATATATCAGGCTATTCTCAATAAAGAAGACCACGTGCCTGAAATCGCATATGTAACTACTCTTGCAGGTTATGTTCACTATATGCTCACAGGCGTCAATGCTGTCGGTGTGGGTGAAGCTTCAGGTATCTTCCCCATTGACTCAGCAACAAACGACTATGACGAAAATATGATGGCAACTTATGATGCCCTCTTAAAAGAAAAAGGCTTCGGCAAGACTCTTCGTGAGATTCTTCCCAAGGTGCTTGTTGCAGGTGAAAATGCAGGAACCCTCACTGAAGCAGGTGCCCTGTTCCTTGATGCTGACGGCGAGTTCTCGGCAGGGGTACCTTTTGCACCTTGCGAGGGTGATGCAGGCACCGGTATGACAGCGACTAACAGCGTTAAAGAGAGAACCGGTAACATTTCAGCAGGTACTTCAATTTTTGCTATGGTTGTTCTCGAGAAGAACCTCAGCAAGGTTTATCCTGAAATTGATATGGTTACTACTCCCAGCGGTAAGCCTGTAGCTATGGTTCACTGCAACAACTGCACAAGCGATATCAATGCCTGGGCAGGTCTTTTCGGTGAGTTTGCTGCTGCTCTCGGTGTCGATGCTAAGCGCGGTAAGATTCTCGATCTTATGTTTGAAAATGCAATGAAAGGCGACAGCGACTGCGGTGGCCTGACATCATACAACTACTTCTCAGGCGAGCCCGTAACAGGACTTCAGGAGGGCAGACCTCTGTTTGTGCGTACTCCTGATGCAAAGTTCACTCTCGGCAACTTTATGAGAACTCAGCTTTATTCGGCTCTTGCGGCACTTAAGGTTGGTCTTGATCTGCTCCTTAAAAATGAGAAAGCAGCTATCGATAAAATATACGGTCACGGCGGTTTCTATATCTATCCCGGTGTGGGACAGAAGATAACTGCGGCAGCTATTGATGCTCCCGTATCTGTAATGAAAACAGCAGGCGAGGGCGGACCTTACGGTATGGCACTTCTCTCGCTTTACAGTGTTAAGGGTGAGGGTCTCAAACTTGAGGACTTCCTTGAGAAGAAAGCATTCAAAGATGCTGAAACAGTAACAGAAGCTCCTGATGCGAAAGATGTAGAGGGATTCAATATATTCCTTAACCGATATGTCAAGGGACTTGAATGTGAAAAAGCAGCAGTAGCTTCAATAGAATAACATCGCGTTTTTGATTCTTTTTGTGCGATAGCAAAAAGAATGCCACGCGGCGAGCGAAAGTGAATGCAGAATTGTGGGTCGCTTCGCTCTGTATTATAATAATTTAAAACAGCTCCGTCTTGATTGGACGGAGCTGTTGCTGTTTTTATTCAAATATATCTGATTCCTGTTTTAACTTTTTGCGCTTTTTATAGAGTTTATAGCAACCCAAAAGAGCGAAAAAAGCAAGAGTTAAATTAATAAATCCAAAGTAATTAATATTACTGATTTCACTGAATTCAGTTATTGCCATATAAAGATTATTACAACCTATAACAATATTTAAAAAGGAAATCGGAAGTAAAAGCCAAATGATTCTGTTCAGGTGCTTAATTTTTGATGTGTTGTCCGAATAAAGTTCAAAAGGTCCGTCGGCGGTTTTCTTTTTAAAATATACCCAATTTGAAAAGCTTGTTACGTGCTCTGCGCCTGTTTCTTCTATAAATCTTATATAACTTTCGCTTTCAGGGTGTGAGGGCTTATGTTTGAGGAGTTCAAGTCTTATTGTGTATTCACCGGGCAAACACTCTTCAAATTCATATTTGCCGAAACCTGCATAGGTTAAAACTAAACCTTTTGATGCCATTTCGTTAAGCCACTGTTCCTCTTTTTCAAAATTCCAAGCGAAAAATAATTTATGAATTACCTTCTTCATTATAAACACCTCCTAAAATGCGTTTCCCGTTGAAGAGAAGCTCTTCAAGTCTCTTCATTTCATCAAGTAAAACTTCTCTGCCTAAGTTAGTTATAATATATTCTTTTTTTCTGCTGTCTTTCTCTTCAGGCAAAGCTCTTATCCAACCTTTTTCAATGAGTGTGTTGATTGCGCCATAGAGTGTGCCTGCTGCCAGATTTACTCTGCCTTTTGAAAGTAACTGAGTATTCTGCATAATGCCATAGCCGTGAAGTGGTTCTGTCAGTGAGAGCAGAATATAATACACTGCTTCTGTAAGTGCTTGATTTTGCATAATGTCACTTCCTTTATATAGTTTGTCGATATATCGTCTACCGATATATTCATTATATCGTCTGCCGATATAAATGTCAATATGTTTTTATGAAAAAAGGAAGTAACTGCAAGAGGTGAGAGGCGGCTCCATAAATCGCCGAGGGCGATTTTCAAGAATGCCCCCGCAGGGGCATTCTTGTGCCGAAGCAAAGCTTCGGCAATGGAGCCGCCTCACCACCCGTCAGCACCTGATTAATATTGCATAACTGAGCCCTCTTTCAATTATGCAAAAGGTAGAAAAACATCGCTCGCCCTTGCAATTTCCTCGCTGATATTATATCATTAATTTAAATGGGTAAATGTTGCCATAAATCAGCGGAAAGGGAGAGAACTATGTCGAATATCCTATCTTTGCTCAGTGATGATATTTATCTGTCAGAACTGAATATTGCAGGCACACACGACAGTGCAACGGCTTTTGTTGCTATGGAAAATGCAGCTCGCTGTCAGGATAAAACAATAGCCGAACAACTTGATATGGGTGTAAGACTGCTCGATATCCGTCTTAGCAAAAAAGGCGACGAATTCTATTTTGTGCACTCTCTTGCCGACTGCTACAGCGACAAAGAAAAAACAAAGCGAATGCCCTTCAGTGAGGTGCTTGATGTTTGCAAAAGCTTTCTGAAAGAGAATCCGCAAGAGACTCTCATAATCAGCATAAAGCAAGACAGAGGCATAATCAATCGTTGGTTTTTCCCGCCTTTTTATGATAAATATATAAAGGGTGACGAGAGCTGTTGGTACCTGGAAAACAGAGTGCCCACATTAGGCGAGTGCCGCGGAAAGTTAGTTCTGATGCGTCGCTGCAGAGTATGGAAGAGCTTTTATAAAACCTCTGATGGCGGACTCAACTTATCTTTCTGGCCGGATCAGGCAACTAAGCGATTGGAAGCTAAAAAAGTTATTCTCAATAATAACGAAGAGGCTGTAGTTCAGGACAGATACGGACTTGATCCTGAAACAAAATGGCAGTGCACCAAACACTATCTTGATATTGCCGAGGTTTCGAAGAACAAACTTGCACTGCACTATATCTCAACGAGTGCTAAAACCGACGGAACACTCGTAGGCACTGCAGAGTATATCAACAGTGAATTTATGAAATATGACCTGAAAGCAAAAACAGGCTGGATATTCTGCGACTTTCCGACGGTGGAACTGATTGAAAAAATAATGACATCAAATATAGAAAAGAGTGAAGAAATATGAAACTTGCAGTATTAGGCGGTGGCGGTGTGCGTTCACCCTTTCTTGCAAAATCAATAGCTTTAGGTGCTGCTGATACGGGCATCACCGAAACAGTGTTTATGGATATTGATGAAGAGAAACTTTATATCTACGGCAAAATTGCCAAGAAAATCTCAGAGATGATTAACCCTGATCTGAAATTCTCTCTTACAACCGACTCAAAAGAAGCTCTTAAAGATGCAGACTTTGTTATCACCACAATCCGCGCCGAGGGTGATAAGGGCAGAGTTTTCGATGAGAGAACAGCTCTGGATTTGGGTGTGCTCGGTCAGGAGACAACAGGTGCAGGCGGTTTCGCAATGGCTCTGAGAAGTATTCATACACTTATCGATTATTGTGAGCAGGCTAAAATTTATGCAAAACCCGGTGCTCCCATTTTCAATTTCACTAACCCAAGCGGTCTTGTGACTCAGGCTCTTCGCACTATGGGTTATAACAATGTTTACGGTGTCTGTGATGCACCAAGCGGATTTTTAAGACAGCTTCGTGAAATGACCGGCTATAAGGATATGACATTCAAATGCTTCGGTCTTAATCATCTGTCATGGTTCGGCGAATTTATGCACGAGGGCAAGGATGTAACTGAGGAGCTTCTCGCTCATCCCGATATTTATAAGAGCACAGAACTTCGCCTTTTCCCAAAGAAGTTAGTTGAGCTCGGTGACAATCTTATGCCTAATGAATATCTCTATTTCTATCACTACAGAGATAAGGCTGTGGGAAGCATCCTTTCAGGTGCCAAAACCCGAGGCGAAACCATAATGGAAATCAACGAGCATATGCTTCAGGAAATGAGAACAATTGACATAGATAATGATTTTGAAAAGGCATTCCATTGCTTTATGGAACATTATGCTATGAGAGAAAACAGCTATTTTTCCATTGAAACAGGCAAAATGCGCGAGGAAAAGTTCCCCGTACCAACAGCGCAGGATTATATCAAACAGCCTGAAAACGGCTCATATGCCGCTGTTGCTCTCGACTTTATCAAAGCTGTTAACTCAGGCAAAAGCGTCAGAATGGTGCTGTCCATTCCCAATGACGGAGCGATGGATTTCCTTAATGATACAGATGTTGTTGAGGTATCCTGCACAATAGATAAAGACGGAGCTCATCCTGATAAAATCGGAGATGTTCCCGAAATGCAGAAAAATCTCATCAGAGCTGTCAAACACTATGAAAATCTCACTGTTGAAGCAATAATGGAAAAGAACAAAGCCAAAGCTATCAAGGCCCTCACAGTTCATCCTCTGGTGTGTTCTTATCCGATTGCCTGTGAGCTTGTTGACAAGTACTCCAAAGAATATGAAAAATATATCGGCAAATGGGAGGACTGAGAATGTTACTTCTGAATGAAGAATTTCAGGTTTTATATAAAGATGAAAAAACAAATATCAGCTTTCCTTTCACAGTGCCTGATGGTACCGTGTCGCTGAAAATATCTTTCAGCTACGACCCGAAAATTCTCGAAGATAACGACAGAGCAAAGATGCTGATAGAAAACAATATAAAAAGAGATGCAGGAGACTATGCAGACCAATACCCCGACTGGAAGGAATATCTGCCTCTTAAAAATCTGATTACTCTCTCTCTTGACGATACAAAAGGTTACAGAGGCTGTGCCCACCGTCAGGATAAAGAGCAGGTTCACATTATCAGAGAAGATTTTGCTTCAAGAGGCTTTCATAAAGGCAGACCCGAGGCAGGAAGCTGGAAAGCAGTTCTCAACCTCCACGGCATTGTAACCGAGAAAGTCAACTGCAGACTCAAAGTGGAAGCAGGTGATTTCTATGAGTAAAAAATGGTATGCCTGCGAGCTTCACTGTCATACACTTCATTCTGACGGTCAGTTCAGTGTCAGAGAGCTTATTGAAACTGCAGTTGAAAGACACCTTGACGGAATACAGCTGACAGACCACAACACCACATCGGGTCATACTGAAGCTGAAAATTCACCGATTCCCGTGCTTAAAAGCATTGAGTGGACTACATATTTCGGTCATATGCACGCAATGGACTGCAAGACCTATGTTGACTGGCGCGATGCAGTGCCTGATAATATAGATGAAAAAATGAAACAGGTACACGCAGGTGAGGGACTTGTTGGTGTGTGTCATCCCTATCAGCTGGGCACTCCCATATGCACAGGCGGAAGATGGGACTATAATGTGAAAGACTGGTCATTGGTCAACTATATGGAAATATGGTCTGAGGGTTGTCCTTATATGAACACACCCAACGAAAGAACCCGTATGCTGTGGCATTCGCTTCTTGATGAAGGTTTCAGAATAACTCCTACCTTCGGCAGAGACTGGCACAGAGCTACAAGAGATGTCTATCACAGTGCCTGCACCTATCTTCTCTGTGACGGTGAGCTCAGTGATATGAAAATCAAGCAGGCTGTTAAAGACGGCAGAAGTGTAATATCTATGGGTCCGCTGTTTTATTTTAATATCGGTGATAAAACAATGGGTGACGAAGTGACAGCAGGGGAGCAGACAATAGAATTTACTATCGATTTTGGCCGTATGGAAAAAATGGGTGTAGCTGAAAAGGTTATACCTGAAGAAATCAGACTTATCTCAAAGGGCGGGGAAACAGCTCAGGTTCTCTCAACGACTCAGACGCGTACAGAGATAAGACTCTGTGAAAACACTTGGTATAATGCAGAGCTTTGGGGCAGAATAGATGAAAAAGATAACTGCCTTATAGCACTCACTGCACCTGTATACACGAAAGGAGAAACATTATGACAACAGAAATTGAAAAGAAAGAAAAACGCTATGTCGGTGTCAAAGAGACGGCAATTTACGGCATAGCAAACGGCGGACAGTGTATCGGCTATAATATGATGACAGCTCAGAGAGCCTTTTTCCTTGTCAGTGTATTTGGTGTGCCCGAAGCAGTTGTGGCACTTATGCTGACAGTTATGTCTTTCTGGGATGCTTTTAATGACCCTCTTATGGGCGCTGTAGTTGACAGAACAAGAACCCGTTTCGGTAAGCTCAGACCTTATCTTATATTCGTGCCTATTTTCCTGGGCCTTACAACAGTTCTTTTCTTCGGCGGACCAATCTTCCTGGGCGATGACGCTTCAAGACCTATGAGAATAGTCTATATGTGTATTACATATTTCATCTGGGAATTTTTCTATACAATCGGTGATATTCCTTTCTGGGGCCTTTCATCGGCTATTTCCCCTAACCCTGCTGACCGTTCAAGAGTCATCAAGTCCGCAAGACTTATCTCGGGCATCATCGGCGGTATTCCCGGCATTATCATCACTGTTTGTCTTGACCTTTCAAGAAACGGCACAATTCCTCTTTCACTTTCACAGGTGTTCTTTGTTCTCAGCATTGTTGCAGGTACCTTTGGTATGTGGCTTTTCTCACTTGCAGGCACAAAGACAAAAGAGAGAGTTATATATGTCAATGAAGAGCCTAAGCTCAGCGAATGCTTCGCGTTTATGTTTAAAAATAAACCTCTTTTGCTTATAATGCTTTCGAATCTTATTTCTGTTCTCGGTGGCATCGGTGGTACATTCAGCGTTTACTATTATTACAATGTACTCGGTGTAAACAGCCTTTCAATTATTGCAGGTATTCCCGGTACCATTACAGGCTGGATAACCTATCCTCTTATGTCAAAGCTTGAAAAGAGATGGACCTCAAGACAGATAGTTGTCAGAATGGCACTTATGAATGCTACTGTAACTGCTCTCATATTCTTACTTGGTTGCAGACACTATGATAAGATGAGTGTTGTTGTACCTCTGTTTATGATTCAAGGTATATTCGGTTCAATCAATGGTTCAATTCAGGCCGTTATTCCGACCAAAATGATCAGTGAAACTGTCGATTATATGGAATACAAAACAGGTAAGCGTAACGAAGGTATGGCATTCTCAGTGCTGACATTTATGGGTAAGCTTACAGGTACTCTTGCAACAGCTCTCGGTACAGCTCTTATTCCTATTGTTGGTCTTGTAAGAGACAGCGCAAGCGAAATGATGGTAATTTCAGAGTCTTCACCTATCAACACAAAGTTCTGGCTCTGGGCCCTTGTTACAATTATCCCTGCAGTACTCGGTCTGCTCAATCTTATTCCCTATAAGTTCTATGACCTTGAGGGCGAAAAGCTCAGAAATATTCAGACTGAAGTTCAGCTCAGAAGAGAAAGAGCATCTGTAAAGGAGGAAATATAATGGATAAGTGTCCTAAATGTGGAAAGAAACTCACGATATTTAACATCAAGCAGACCTGTAGTGAATGTGGATGCGATATACTCTATTATGATATGGATAAGAGACTCGAAGAAGATGCCAAGCAGGCTGAAAAAGAGTTTGAAGCTCTCTATAAATTCCTCGATAAGGTTACACCTAACTTTATAAAGAATAAGAAAAAATGAAATTCACAGACGGTAAATTCAAAATTCTGATTTTATCAGATATTCACAACCCTGATAATATGCCCGTATGGACCGAGAAGTTCATAAGTTATGTTATGAAAACCGAGAAACCGAACCTTGTTGTTCTTCTCGGCGATAACACGGCAGGGTACTATGAGGGTGTGAGTGAAGAAAAAAATAAAATCTCAATCAAAAAGATAGTGTCGCTTCTCGGCGGCACTGCTTTTGCTGTTGTCTTCGGTAATCACGACCATGAGGGGCTGCCTCATATGAGTGAAGACGAAGCCAAAAAGTTTCTTCTTTCACTTTACAGTGAATATGAAAATTGTCTTGCAAAGGGCAGGGATTACAGCATAAATCTCAAAGACAGCAAGGGCGACAAAGACATATTCAGCCTTTATTTCATCGATTCGGGCACCTATGCCGAAGAGGGCGGTTATGCCTATGTTAAGAATTCTCAGCTTGATTGGTATAAGAAAGAGTGCGATGAAAACGGTAACTTGCCGTCATATCTTTTTCAGCATATTATTTTTCCTGAGGTCTATGACCTTATGTATGAAAGCAGAATTCCGCTGCCCGGTTACACCAAAGGTCAGTGCATAAGAGGCAGAAAGTTTTATAAATTCAAAAAAGAGCATCTGATTTCCGGGGAAATGCGAGAAGGCCCTTGCCCACCTGATATCAACGGCGGGCAGTTTGATGTTGTGAAAGAGACGGGCAGTACCCTTGCCTGCTTCTTCGGTCACGACCATACAAATACTTTTGTTTGTGACTGTCAGGGTGTTAAACTCGTGGCTGTACCCTCGCCGTCATTTTATACCTACGGCAATAACAGAGGTGTGAGAGTTGTGACTTTGCACGAGGATGACCTCAGAAAGTTTGACAGCAAAGTTATAATGTTTAATGATTCACCTGTTGACAAACCCAAAAGCCGTCTTGTTGACAAATGGGGCGCAGATAAATATGAAAGAATAACAAGGAGGAAACCCGAGTGAAAGCTACTGTGCTTATAGATAATATTGCTAAAAACTCACTTAAAGGCGAATGGGGACTGTCTGTGTTTATCCATCACGGTGACACAAGAATACTTCTTGATACGGGCGCAGGTGAAAATTTTGCACTTAATGCCGAAAAGTTAGGCATACCACTCAAAAAGGTAGATTTCGGAGTATTATCCCACGCTCATTATGACCATGCTGACGGTATGGTTAAGTTCTTCTCTGTCAATACAAAGGCTAAGTTTTATCTGAGCTCTGAGTGCAAAGAAAACTGTTACGGCAAAAGGTGGATTTTCTCAAAATATATCGGCATAAAACGAGGCATAACCGAAACATATAAAGACAGAATAGTTTATGTCAAAGGTGACAAGGTTATTGCAAACGGTGTCAGTTTGATTTCTCACAAAACAAAAGGTCTTGAAGAAAGAGGAAAGAAAGACGGACTGTGCATAAAAGAAAATAGAAAACTTAAACCTGACAATTTCTCCCACGAGCAAAGTCTTGTTATTGACACAGACAGCGGACTTGTAATTTTTAATTCCTGCTGTCACGGTGGTGCTGATACGGTTATCACTGAGGTGCAAAAGAGCTTTCCTAACAAAAAGATATATGCCCTCATAGGCGGATTTCACCTTTATAAGTCCTCTGACGATGAGGTGAGAGCTCTTGCCGATAGAATAAAAAAGACCGGCATAGAAAAAATCTACACAGGTCACTGCACAGGTGAAAAGGCTTTCAGGATTCTGAAAGATGAACTTGGTGATAGGGCAGAGCAGCTTCATGTGGGACTTGTTATAGAAGCATAACTTACTTTAACGGACACGGCCTTAAGCCGTGTCCGTTTTATAGTCTGCGGTGATTTCGGGCTGCGGCTGCGCAAAATCGCAAAGCGATTTTCGGGCGAGCGAAGCTCTCCCGTGCCGAAGCCTTCGGCTTCGGCAGCGGAGCCGCCTCCAACCTCTTGCAGCAACTAAAAAAAGCGGCGCAATACGCCGAGGCCACATAGGGAAGTATTTGTTTCTCGATGAAAATTCCCTGTATTTTTGCCAAAAGCCTCGCAAGGCGACAGCCTTGCTGCGTTTTGTGGCTTCAATACAAGAAATTTTCTGATCTTACGAAACTGCGAAGCACTTTAAAATGAAAGTTTTGAGTGCAAGAAAAGGCGAAAACACCCGATAATGCTGACGCATATCGGGTGTTTTTAACGAATTATTGTGCCAAAAGTTCATATTTTAAA
>JAZTZY010000030.1:0-263573 GCA_045637705.1 Acutalibacteraceae bacterium
GCTCTCCGCTACAAATATTACCTCAAGCACGGTATCCGTCGCTACGGCTTCCACGGCACCAGCCACAGATATGTAAGCGGCAGAACTGCTGACTTCCTTATGAAGAAGTATCCCGGCAAGTACAACGCTGACGAGCTCAGAATCGTTACCTGCCACCTCGGCAACGGCTCATCAATCTCCGCAGTAAAAGGCGGCAAATGCTTCGACACCACAATGGGTCTTACTCCCCTTGAGGGCATTATGATGGGTACACGCTCAGGCTCCATCGACCCCGCAATCATTCCCGTGCTTTGCGAGAAGGAAAACCTCACCGCACAGGAGGTTGACACCATCCTCAACAAGAAGTCAGGTATGCTCGGTCTCACAGCTGAATATGACGAGAACTACAATGAAATCGAAGGCTCAGCTACAAGCGACAACAGAACTATCGAAGGCCGTTCAAGAAATGGCGACAAGAGAGCTCAGCTTGTTGAACAGATGCTTTGCCACCAGCTTGTTAAATATATCGGCGGTTTCGCTGCTGCTATGGGCGGCGTTGATGCTGTAGTATTCACAGGCGGTATCGGTGAAAACAACCCCCACTATCGCACATGGGTTGCTGAAAAGCTCGGCTTCCTCGGCACAACAATTTGCGAAGAGGCTAATGCAGTCCGCGGCGAAGAGATTGAAATCTCAACTGAAGACAGCGCACTCAAGCTTCTTGTTCTTCCCACAGACGAAGAGCTTCTCATCGCTCAGGACACATACGAATTAGCTAAATAAATTCGGAATGCGGAATTCGGAATTCGGAATCGCGGGTAAGCCCCGTCGATAGACCGACTCTTTCCCCGCCGAATAAATATAAATCAAGCGGATAGGCCAGTTCCTGTCCGCTTTTTATATATTGACAAGACTGCAAATTAATTGCTATAATGCCATTAAGAAAGAGAGGTGCAGTTTAATGACAGCTAAAAGAAAAATATTATTTGCCCTTATAGCTCTCGCAGTTATAGGGTCGGCTGTGTTAACTATGATTTTTATGCCTGATATTCAGATGAAAAACAACCTTAAAGATATCACCCTGTACCCTGCCGAAATGGCAGAGTCAGCCGACAGAATTTACTTCCTCAATACAGGCAGTGCCGATGCCATATTAATTGAAAGCGACGGCAAATATGCCCTTATAGATGCCGCAGAGGACAGTGATAACCCCAGAGGTTTCCCCGAGCTTGTTTATGACGGTACTGAAGAATATGTTGTCGATGCCGTCAAGAAAATAGCAGGCGACGGAAAGGGCAAGGCTACACTTGAATTTGTACTTGGTACTCACAGCCACTCTGACCATATCGGCGGTTTTGATACTCTCATTCTCGAGGAAGATATCACCGTAAAAACTGCATATCTCAAAGAGTACAACGAAAGCCTCATCAATGATTATGAAATCGCAAACTGGGACAACAAAGAGGTCTATGAGCAGATGGTGAGCGCCTGCGAGCAAAGAGGTGTGCCCATAATCAGTGACATCAGTGAGAAGCCTTTCGCTTTCGGCAACTTCACCCTTAAATTCTGCAATACTCAGGATACCACATCCACTGAGAAAATAGGCGAAAACGAAAACGCAATAGGTTTGCTTATAGAAAAAGGCGACAGCAGAGCTTTTCTTGCGGCTGATATCAACAACCTTGACGGCGACGAAGACAGATTAGCTATAGAAATCGGCAAGGTGAATCTTCTCAAAGTGGGTCATCACGGCTACGACCACTCCACAACTCTCGGTTTTGTCGAGGCTCTCAGCCCTGAATATGCAGTTGTGACTAACAAAGAGGGTAGCATCAGCAGAGAGCCCCTGAGCAATCTTAACAGCATTGGTGCTAAAGTGCTTGAAACAGGTGCATTCAACGGCATTATTGCAGAGTTTACGGATGACGGCATAAAGCTTTACAGAGATTTAGACAACATATTAGGAAAATAACAACGCGTTTTGGTTACTTTTCCGCGGCAGGAAAAGTAACGCCTACCCGGCGAGGGCAAAATAAAGTCAGGAGTTAGGAGTTAGAAGTTACTCCCTCCGTCACTTCGTGCCACCTTCCTCAAGGAGACAGGCAAGACAAAAGTTAACTCCACCTGAATAAATCGGGTGGAGTTTTTGTTTTATTCGTTTTCAGGGGCTGACCAGATGAGTGTAGGATTATATCTTTCAAAATGAATATCGTCTAACATAGCGCTTAAATCATCGGGGTGCATTTCAAGATAGTAAATATTTTTTATTTCAGATGAGTCGCCACTGAGAGGATAAATAAAACCACTATGATAACATACTCCCATATCATTGTTTGTTCGCCAAAGGTGATCAGTAGTATCGCTATCAGGAATCAGCTTAGTAAAATTGTCTTGCAAAACAGTAAGATAAACATTCAAGTTTCCTTCATCGTCACGCAAATCCAACATTTTAACTTCTACATAATTGTCGAGGTTGACCCATACATCGATGCCATCATCCTCAGGGATATTAACAGTCAATAAATCTTCACTATATGGCGCAACATATATTTTCTCAAACAAAGCATAATAACCGCCTAAAAATACTGTGAGACAAATAATTATACTCAATAATACACTAACAAAAATTTTTTTGAGATTCTTCTTGCTCATTTTCTTCTTGAACTTTTTCATTGCCACATCTGCGCTGACCTCAGGCAGACCCGTATTGTATCGGTAATCCTCAAGCTCCTGCTTGCACTCATCGCAACCTGAGATATGCTCCTCAACCATTTCTCTTGAATCCTCTGAGCAGACCTCGTCAGCATAAAGAGGAAGCAAATCTCTTATTACATTACACTTATTCATTATTCATTCGCTCCTTTATCATAGTTTTAGCACGGAAAAATGTCACTCTCGCCCAACTCTCACCCTTATGGAAAACCTCACCGATTTTAGCATAAGAGAAACTGCCGAGCACCCTCAGGGTGAAAACCTCTTTATAGGGCTCAGGCAAGTCGTGAAGCACACGGAGAATTTCCATAGAGTCCTCACTGTCGATTATGGCATCGATGATGTCTTCATCGGTACTCGGCAGGTTTTCGGGTATTTCCTGATTGGGGTGTGACTTTTTCAGTCGGGAATAGTAGGTGTTTTTGGCAATAGTACAAAGCCAGGTGAGGATATTTTGCTCAGGGTCGTATTTTTCAATATTCTTAAGCGCCTTGAAAAAAGTTTCCTGAGTTATCTCCTCGGCTGAGTGAGGGTCTTTGCTGATTGAGAGCATATAGCGATAAACCGACGGAAAATACTCTCGGTAGACCCTTTCGAAATCTTTGTCCATTGTTTTCACCTTCCTTTCCCTTTTCATATGTTATACTCCTGAGAAGCGATTTCGTTACAAAGTTTTTGAAAATTTTTTCAGCCACTGCAAAGAGCGGCTGAATTTTTATTCCAGATTATCGTAGCTCAGCCCAATCTGCTCTCTGATTTTATCGAGAATGTGCATTACATCCGATGTGGCTTTCAGAGGCACCATCTTGCTTTCTGTGAGTCCCTGACGGATTTCACTTGCAACTGTGTCAAACTCATCAAGATAAGAATTGAACTTGGGGCCTTTGCCCTTGAAAGTCTCTTTTTTAAAGAAGCTCTTTTTATAGGTTACACCGTTGCAGCAATGATAAAACGGTGCTGTAATTTCGCCCTTTTCACCCTTGATTGTCATTTTCTCGAGGCCCTTGAAATCAGCAATTGATGCGCTGATGCTGACCTTAAAATCGGGATATGTAAAGACAATCTTCTCGCTGTGGTCAATGCCCTCTTTTATCACTCCCACACTCTCAATCTCGGCAGGGGTACCCCACAGACGGTAGGCATAAGTGACAGGATAAATTGTGATATCGAGAAGTGCTCCGCCTGCGCGTTTAGGGTCAGTGTGTCTGCCCTTGCGGTCGATGGTCCTCACGTGATAGGTGAAGTCTGCACCTTGTACTCTGCCGATTTTTTGGGTATCAATCCACTCTTTGGTTTTGTTGGCAGACTCGGAAAACCATGTCCACATAGCCTCGCAGAGATAGACGTTTTTCTCTTTGGCAAGGGCAATAAGTTCATCGGTCTCTTTGGCGGTGACAGTGAACGCCTTTTCGCAGAAGACGGGCTTACCCAACTCAAGGGCAAGCTTTGCATATTTATAATGTGAGCTGTGAGGGGTGACGATATATACGCCGTCAACACCCTCGGCAGTCATTGCTTCTTCGGGTGTGGGATAAGCCTTTGAGCCGTGTTTTTCGGCAAAGGCAAGACCCTTTTCATAGTTTCTCGTGTAGACGGAGACAACCTCGTGTCTGCCGCTTTTACCCAACTGATTGGCAACGGTGCGGGCAAGGTCACCTGCACCTATGAAGCACCATCTGAATTTTGTCATAATGTCTCTCCTTCTTTCTGTTTGTCATTTTACGTTGCCGTTTTTGTCGCAGGTCAATGTCAGTTCTTTCTCAATAAGCTTAAGCGGTACGCCTAATTTGTACTGCCTTACAGCAAAGCTCCCTTTGGCAGAGTTTCCCTCTTCTCTGCAGTTCCTTGATTGCAATTTCCAATCGGAGTCCATAATTATATCGGTTATTTCACTGCTGACACAAACTGATGTTCTGTGGTTATATGTAAAAGTACCCTTTAGCTGCACCGACCACAAAAGCTTTCCGTCACTGTCAAAGTAGTTGCAGTATTTGGTTTTGGTTATTGTTTCCTGCTTCGAGAAAAGTTTGTTTAAAAGATTTCGGAAAAATCTTATTATTCTACCGAAAAATGACACTGCGGCACTTTCTTCTATAGCATCAGTGTCTTCCCACCCATCGGGAGATGTACCTTCGGTTGGTTTGTAATATGTGACCGTCAGATATGAGCCGTCGTCAAAACGCTCTGTATCGGATTCCACCGAGGTCACTGATACACTGGGACAAAGGGCAGTAAAAATCAGCAGACCGCAAAGCAGAAAAACCGTTATCTTTTTCATATACCCTCACCGCCTATGAATGTATTTATCATCATAATGCCCTCTTGCATATAGCCGTGAGCTTCGGTGTGAACATCAATAAGGCTAATAACAACAAAAGCAAGATAGACAAGTAAAGCAATTGCAATAGCAATAATGATGCACTTTTTAATATCGAGTTTCTTTTTTATGGTCAATACATTGCTGTTTGAAAGGAAACTCTCAGCTATAATTTCAGGTGTGCCGAACTCAGCCTTAATGCTTTCAATATCCGTTTCACCAACAGTGGCAATGTACTCCTCTATATTAACCTGGAGCTCAGCCATAAAGGCAGTTTTCTGCTTGCGGTCGCAGACTAAAAGTTTTTCTATCTCTCTGTAATATTCCTTGAGTTCAGCTTTATTCACCGTCATTCACCGCCTCTGTAATAAGATTGACCCCTGCAGATATTTTTCTGTATTCCTGCAAAAGTTCTCTGTAAAACTCCTTGCCTTTTTCTTCTATGTGATAATATTTGCGAAGTCGCTTGTTGACTATTTCATCACGGTCTGAAAGATATCCGTTTTCAATAAATCTATAGAGCACCGGATAAAGTGTACCGAGAGGAATTTCGTAATTACCGTCACTTTTATCTTTTATTGCTTTGACTATCTCATAGCCATACATATCTCTTTCTATAAGCACACTCAGCACTACCAAATCAACAGTGCCGCGTTTAAAACTGTCTGTATTAAGCAAATCTCCCTCACCCTTTCTGCTTTTTTATTATTGTATCATATTAAAAAGCACAAGTCAAAGATATTTTTGTAGAAATTATATTTTGTGTCGCAAAATATATATTGACAAAAGATAAAACCTATGCTATTATCAAATTACGGACAAAGGTACCGTGTCCTGAAAAATTTATAAAGGAGACTAAAATATGACTTCATCAACAATCAAGTTTAACCCATTACGTGAGATTATCAGCTACTTTATGTGGGGCATATCTGCATTTTTATCACTGATTATCATCGGCAACCCTGCTAACTTCCAGCCCATTGTGTTGGAAAATGTAACAACCGAAACCACAAAAATCACCGTTGTTGCAGAAAATAAAACCTTAAATGAAATCGGAGACCCAAGAGTTAACAGAATAGAAAAGCTCGAGGGCGATGAGTGGGTAGTAGCAGGGGCCTATGAATGGTTCACCGATGACTACACTACATATTCGGTGTTCAGCACCTTTAAGTCAACTGTCAGCTTTGAAGGTATGAATATGGGCAAAACACTTCCCGAGGGTGAATACAGAGTGGTGATTAGTTACGCCCTTAACGGTAAACGGGTTGAGAACAAAGCTCAGACTGCATATGCTTATTTCACTGTAACAGCACCGTAATACTAAAAACAAGAACCGCCTTAATTGGCGGTTTCTTTTTTGCCTATATCACAGACTTTATCGCGTACCAACAAAAAAACACACCTCCGAAAACTCGGAAGTGTGTAATAAGCGATAAACTGATTATCTCTTTGAGAACTGGGGAGCACGACGAGCGCCTTTGAGACCGTACTTCTTTCTTTCCTTCATTCTGGGGTCACGAGTAAGGAATCCAGCCTTCTTGAGTGCACCACGGAGTTCTTCATCATACTGAAGAAGAGCTCTTGAAAGACCGTGACGGATAGCACCAGCCTGGCCTGTTACGCCACCGCCTGATACGCGGCAAACGATGTCAAACTTCTCAGTTGTACCTGTAAGATTGAGAGGCTGACGAACGATGAGCTTAAGTGTTTCAAGACCGAAATAATCGTCGATATCTCTGTCGTTGATTGTGATTTTACCAGTACCTGCATATACACGTACTCTTGCTACTGACTTCTTTCTACGACCTGTGCCATAGAAAAACGGTGTTGTTTCGTACATTATTCTTTTCCTCCCTTTCTATTAAAATTCAACTGCAACAGGAGCCTGACCTGCATGAGGATGCTCAGCGCCTGCATATACGCGAAGTCTTGTCATTGCTGTGCGACCGATAACTGTGTCGGGTACCATACCCTTAACAGCCTTTGTCACTGCAAATTCGGGCTTTGATTTCATGAGGATGGAATACTTAACCTTCTTCATGTTACCGATATAGCCTGTGTGATGATAGTACATTTTCTGATCGAGTTTCTTACCTGTGAGAACTACTTTGTCAGCGTTGATGATGATAACGTGATCGCCGCAGTCTGCGTGGGGTGCGAATGTAACCTTGTGCTTGCCTCTGAGAAGTTCAGCAGCCTTAGCAGCTACAGAGCCGAGAGTCTTGCCTTCAGCGTCAATGATGTGCCACTGACGTGTGATGTCGCCAGCTTTGGGCATGTAAGTTGACATAACTTGTTCCTCCAATAATTTATTTTTAATGCTCGGATATATTACCACAAGTATCTCTTATTGTCAACCCCTTTTTTGAAGTTTTTTAATTTACATTTTTAAAGCTCGTTTTTTCTTCGATTTTCTTCGATTTTCATATGTTTTGCTCACTTATGATTTTTCGTTTTTTCTACGCGTTTTGGTGAGAAAGTGAATCTTCACTCACTTTCCGCGTCGGGAGAAAGCGGGAGGCGGCTCCATTAAATCGCCTTGCGGCGATTTACAAGGAAAGCTCAGCTTTCCTTGAGGCGAACTGCGTTCGCCTATGGAGCCGCCGCACTACCCTGCTGCAGTCAGCTTAAATATATCCTGAAAGTCATAACACCGTCTTTATAGTGTGAATAACCTCTGAAACCGTGAAGCTCAAATATCTTCTTGCATATGGGCAGACCCATACCGATACTCACTCCCTGACGGCTTCTTGAACTGTCACCCCTTGAAAATTCATCCCAGGCCTTACGGGCAATATCTGCGCTTTCTTTTTCGGCAGGGTTCACAACCTCAATAGTTATTACCGTTGTTCTGGCAAGAGCAACTTTTACTCTTTTATCCCCTACGGCATATTTGATTGCGTTTGAAATGTAATTGCCGAAAGCCATTTTCATAAGCTGAGCATTGCAATCAATATAAATATCATCAGCTATATTTTCTTCTATGGTGACACCGTGATTTTCGGCAAATTTACTGTAATTCGCCAATTCTTCTCTGAGAAGCTCACTGAGGTTGCACCGCTCTTTTTTGACAGCCGTCAGCTGAGAAATTCTGCTGTAGCTTAAAAGTGAGGACACAATACCGTTCATTCTCAACGCTTCATCATAAATGGATTTTATATATTCCTCGTTCTTCTCAGGGGCTATGTTTTCCATTATACATTCGCACTGATTCTGTATGACGGCGAGAGGTGTTTTCAACTCGTGAGACGCACCTGAAATAAAAGTGTTTCTCGCTTCGTCAAGTCTTTCTCCCTTGCTTATGACTTTCATACACATTATATAAAAGATAATTCCTACAACGGCAAAGAGGAACGCCATAGTAATAAGCATATCCTGATAATCAGTCGAGAAGAATGTAACAAGATAGGGATTATATATGAATGCAAAATACACTCTGTAACCGTCACCGAATGCGAGGTCAAAGGTACCTACCCAATCACCCGATTTACCGCCAAAACCGGGAGCACCGAAGTCTGTTCCGAAGTACTTGTCGATTTCGTCTTTCAGCCTTGCATACTCCTCATCAATTGCCTGTCTTAGTTTAGGATAATAAGGTCTGTTATAGAATTTTGTGTCCAGCTCTAAAAAATGGACAGCTGCCATAACAGGGTTGTTGACAATTACTGTATTCCATTCATAATCGGTAAAGTTTATTGTTTTTGTATAATCTTTATAAAGATTTCCCTGCCCTCTGAAAACTACTTCAACAGGTATATATTTTTCTCCGTCATTATATAACTTTAAGTCATCAATCAGAGCTTTATATTTTTTCTGTCTTACCTCCTTGAGTTCTTTTCTTGTTTCGCCATCAAGGTATTCATCGAGACTGACATATATAGGATCTTTCCAACTGCCCCAATAAATAAAGTTATCTGAAAGATATGTAATGTTGCCCTCTCTGTCCTGAACGGCTAAAGTAAAAGGTCGGTTGTAGATATACAGATAGTCCATTATGCTGTCGGCATAATGGTACATAAATGTCTTTGCAACTTCATCAGCTTTTTCTTTACTATCAATCTCAATATAGTCAAAAAAGCCTGCTAAGCTTTCCACATAATTTCTGCCTATGAGATTGCTCAGCTGGCTTCTGAATTTATCCTCCTGATTGTCTTCTATTATTAACAATAAAACAGAGCAGGACAAAATATAAAACATCACTATACCGATGATTATGGTTTTCTTCATTTTTTTCTTAGTCATATTCATTCCTCCTTTTTAAAAGAGTACCCGAGTCCTGTCTTGGTGACAATAAGATTTGACTTGTCACCCATAGCCTTTCTGATTCTTTTGATATGAGTGTCAACGGTACGGTTATCGCCGTCAAAGTTGTAGCCCCATATTTTATTGAGGATTATATCGCGACTTAAAATTGCACCTTTGTTTTGCATAAGCAGTAACAGAAGCTCAAAGTCCTTGGGCGGCAGATTGATTTCTCTCTCGCCACAAAAGACCTGCCTTGTTTTAAGATTCAACCTTACACCCGATTCGCTTATGCTGTGGTCGGCACCGACACCCTTATGCCGCTTTATCATAGCCGTGATTTTCTCACTGAGCACCGCCAGAGGAAAAGGCTTGACAATATAGTCATCAGCGCCGAATTTATAGCCCTTGAGCAAATCTTCCTCCTGACCCAGAGCCGAAAGAAAAAGTATGGGAATATCCGTAAACTCCCTTATCTCTTTGCAGGCTTCAAGGCCGTCTTTTTTCGGCATCAGCACATCTAAAATGATAAGATCAAAGCTCTCACCCTCGGCAGAGTACACTGCCGTCTCACCGTCTTTTGCCAATGTGACAGAAAAGCCTTTTGCAGTAAGATAGTCTTTCAGGGTTTCTCTTATTTTTATTTCATCGTCTGCTATTAAAATTTTATACATCGGGGATCCCTCCTGCAATTATATGATAACGGCTGATTGTGGATTTTTTGTGTCAAAGAGCAAAAAAATGCAGAGAAATTTTCTCTGCATTTTTTAATGAAGCACAGCTTCAATTCATGCACCATCGGTGCAATTCATGGCGTAAGCCAATTCATGCCGTCAGGCAATTCATTAATTATATTGCCCTCGCCAGGCGGGCGTTACTTTTGCTAGCGCCCAAAAGCAACCAAAACGCGCAGATTATTTTGCTTCAACTTCTTGTGAGATGTTGCCTGCTGCGTCAACTGCCACAACAGTGTATCTGTCACTGAGAGAACCCTCTGCATCTGTGCAACTGAGTCTGTGATAGCCGTCAAATGTCTCAGCTCTCTGCAGGAATTTGCCGTTTTTCATAATGCGGTAGTGAGATATGCCGATATTGTCAGTTGCCTCATTCCACTCAAGCTCAATGCCCTCGTCGGTCTGAGTCTTGGTGCATTCACCCATAACGGGAGCCTGAGTCTCAAGCTCGTAGCCGTTTGCAACATAATCTCTGTATGTCTCAATAAACACGGGACTAACCTGATTTTCTGAGTAATAGTGTGTGTATGAGAAAGTGATTATATTCTCGCAATAACGGGAAGCCACATCCATCTGATATGTAAATCTGTCAAGAGTTGAGGGTACGTGGACAACATTTTCTGTGGGTTTGGGATTAAGTATGCCTGCACCGAAAGAATCTGCCACTGCCGAAGTGAAGTTTTCGCAGTTTGCCCAGAGTTTCACATCAGCATCACTGAAAGCTATTGCTCGTGAATAGATTTCCCACATATCAATAAGGTCTTCAACGTCGAGCCATCTTGCACCTACTGCGTCCTGAGGAGCCACAATGTCTCCGTCACGCCAGTGTACGTCACTGAAAAGCTTTATCCACTGCAAAAGTGCTGCAGCCTTGCCCACAGTGTAGTAGTTTGACATAAAGGGACTCATCATAAGAGGAATGGACTCATTTATAGCTGTCGCCTTATCGAGTACAACATTAAGGCCCTTGACTATGTTGGCAGTGCCCAGCTGCATAAGAATGTTGTTGCTGAATTCCATGGTAAAGTACCACGAATAGAAATTATCTTCATTGCCGACATAGTATTTATCGTAGATTTCCTGCATCATATCTGCCGTAACATCACACACATCTCTGTATTCTTTGGTGAGAGTGCCCGTTGACCAGAGATTATCGAAAGTTGTAAGACCCACGAAAACCTGAATATCACTGCCCTTTAAGGCTTCGAAAGTATTGGCAAGAACGTCTGTGCCCACATCTGCATTTTCAAAAACAGGCAGGTCTGAATCGTAATAAATTGTCCAATTGCCCTCTAAGTCCATAGTTGCAAGGTCCTGGATAATAAGATATTTCACGCCGTCTTTTTCCATAGTTTCAATTTCATCTGCCCAGCGCTCCTCGTCCCAGCTGCTGCTGAGCCATGACTGCACAAATGTGCCGTTAAACTCAGGTGTGCACTTTCTCTCCTCAGGCATATCCATGCCAAAAGGCAGCACAATAAGGCTGACATATATAAAAGTGAAAACTGCAGCTATCCACTGCGAAAATTTAGTTTGAATTGCTTCCCACATATTATTACCTCCTTTAACTTTTGCCATATCATTGTAGCATAAGCGGTAAAATAAAGCAAGTGTTTAGGTACGCGTTAAAACGAGCTAAAAACGGCAGGGTTATCCCCACCGTCTGAAGTTGTTTTATTAAGGTACAATCACCTTAATATAGTCGCTGAGCTTACTCCATACATAGTAATCATTAACCATACCATGTGATCTGACTTTGAAATAATATGTGCCCGATGTAAGTTTCTTCGAAACATTATAAGATATATTCTTTGTTGTGACAAGTTTCTTATATTCGCAATCAGGATATTTGCTGTAGAAAATCTGATAATCATCAGCATTAGCATCCTTAGTCCATTTAAGTGTAGTGCCTTTTGCAGTTAAGGATCCAACACCGCTCATTAGCTTGACATTGACTGTGGAATATTTGCCATATACTCGTGTCTCGCCATCATAAGACACGGCTCTTATTCTGTATTTACCCGGATTTCTGATATAAAGTTCATATCCTGAACCCGAATATATGCGTTCCCATTTGCCGTTATTATAATAGTAAACCTGATAATAACCTACATTATAACCTATATTAGGAACCGACCGCCATAAAAGTTTTGTGCTGTTTCTCTGTTCATATCTGAAAGACTCAACCTGTCCGACTTTTTTATTAACGGTCGGTGTTATAATTGCATAGTCAACATACTTAGTGGTATAAGAACTGTTAAGCGCACTAACAATAGACTCATCCATATATCCTAATTCCGCATTTGGACAACCAGGCAAAAATACATCCACATCTTCAGCGGCAATCTTAACCTTATTTTTGCTTGTTATATTTTTGAATACTACTTCCTTAAGATTTGCGCAGTTTTCTGCGATAACGCCCACATATTTCGGGGTCTCAGGATAAACAATTTTTGTAAGATTTTCGCAATCATTTATATAACAACTTGCTTTTGTGAATGTTATCTTTTTAAGGCTGTCGCAATTACCAAAAGCATTAGCGCCGATTTCTTTGACATTTTCAGGAACATAAACTTTTTTGAGATTTGTGCCATAGAAAGCGTTCGCACCTATAGTTTCAAGTGTTTCGGGAACAGTAAACTGTTTGACGCCTGTGTTATAAAAGGCATATTTGCCTATTGTTTTCAGGTTGTCTGAAAAATAAACCTTTGTCAGATTATTACAGCCTGAAAAAGCATATTCTTCTATTGCTTCAAGGCTATCAGGTAACACAACTGTTTCAAGATTTTTCAGAAGTTCTACGCCTTTATAACCGCCATTGACACCCTCAAGATTACCCATAAAAGCACAGTTGCCGATTTCGGTTATACCCTCTTCTATAATGATAGTTTTTATTTCATATAAATTCGAATGGTCTTCATCGTAAATATCTTCGTCATAGTAGTCATCATAATTGAGAATTTCGCAAATACCTGTGAAAGGCTTTTCAATCTTACCCTCGCCTTTGAAATACATAGTACCTGTGACATCGTCAAAATGATATTCGATGTTGCTGTCTTCACTTACCTTTTCCCACGCAGCACTCGCTGAAATTGCAAGGCAGAGCACTGAAATAACTGTGATAACAAGCAATAAACTTAACTTTTTAATAGTTCTCATAATATTCCCTCCTTCGTTTGCTGATTCCAATATATACCTGATATGTGTAATCTGAATGTAATATTTTTTAATATTTACGACAGAGTTGTCGGAAGACTCGGCGGCTCCATCAATCGCCCAAAGGGCGATTGCAAGAAAAGCTGCTGCTTTTCTTGAGGCGAAGCCAAAGGCTTCGCCTATGGAGCCGCCTCCCACCTTCACCGCAAACTGAAAAAAGCCTCCCGGAATTAACCGAGAGGCTTTAATTATGCTATATTGTACTATCAAACAAGTTCGATGATGCACATTTCAGCAGCATCGCCACGACGGGGGCCTGTTTTGATAATACGGCAGTAACCGCCGTTTACGTCCTTATACTTAGGGCCGATTTCATCAAAGAGCTTCTTAACTACATCCTTCTTTGTGATGTATGCGAAAGCCTGACGCTTGTTGTGAAGTGAAGCATCCTTGCCAAGAGTAATCATCTTTTCAGTCATGCTGCGAACTTCTTTTGCCCTTGTAACGGTGGTTTCAATGCTACCATTTTCAAGAAGATATGTTACCATACCTCTGAGCATAGCGTTTCTGTGATCAGTAGGTCTACCGAGTTTTCTGGTACCTGCCATTAGAAATCACTCCTTTACCGTTAAATAGAATTTGTTTATTCGTCTTCACTGCGAAGATCAAGACCGAATGAATGAAGCTTGTTGATAACTTCGTCAAGAGATTTCTTACCAAGGTTACGAACCTTCATCATCTCTTCTTCTGTCTTATTGATAAGATCTTCTACTGTGTTGATGCCTGCACGCTTCAAGCAGTTGAATGAACGTACTGACAAGTCAAGTTCCTCAATAGTCATCTCGAGAATTTTTTCCTTGGTATCCTCGCCCTTATCGACCATTATCTCTGTGTCGTAAGCCTCGCCTGAGAGGTCGCCGAACAGAGCGAGATGCTCGTTGAGAAACTTGGCACCGAGTGAAACAGCTTCTGTAGCTGAGATTGTACCGTTTGTCCACACTTCAAGTGTGAGTTTGTCAAAACCAATGTCCTGACCAACACGGATATCGTCTATTGTATAGTTAGCCTTGAGAATCGGAGTGTAAATTGAGTCGATTGCAATTACACCGATAACAGGCTGCATGAGCTTTTTGTTCTGCTCTGCTGATACATATCCACGACCCTTGGCAACAGTGAGTTCCATATTGATACTTGCATCTTTGTCAAGTGTGCAGATGTGGTGATCAGTATTAATGATTTCAACTTCTGAGTCGCACTTGATGTCGCCGGCTAAAACTTCGCCTTCGCCGCTTGCATCAATATACACTGTTTTAGGTCCTTCACCATGGATCTTGAGAATGACGCTTTTAAGATTGAGTATGATTTCTGTAACATCCTCTTTTACACCGGGGATTGTTGAGAACTCATGAAGTACACCGTCAATTTTCACGCTGGTGATTGCGTAGCCGGGAAGTGATGAGAGAAGAATTCTTCTAAGGCTGTTACCTAATGTCACGCCGTAGCCACGCTCTAACGGTTCAACGACTATTTTACCGTAAGTACCGTCAGCTGCTAATTCTGCAGTTTCGATTCTGGGCTTTTCAATGCCTATCATGCAAAACCCTCCTTATTTATTTGTGGATGTGTTTTACGCTGTAAAATCGAGTCTATTATTTAGAATAGAGCTCGACGATAAGGTGTTCTTCAACGGGAGTTGAAATCTGATCACGCTCGGGAAGAGCGAGCACCTTAGCTTCAAGATTGTCACGGTTAAGGTCAAGCCATGCGGGGATGGGTCTTGATGCATTTGCTTCAAGAACAGTCTTGATCTTAACGCTGTCACGGCTCTTAGCTTTGATTGAGATTACATCACCGGCCTTGAGAAGGTATGAAGGAATATCAACCTTTTTGCCGTTTACTGTGAAGTGAGCATGAACAACAAGCTGTCTAGCTTCTGCTCTTGATGAAGCCCAACCAAGTGTATAAACTACGTTATCGAGACGGCTTTCGCAGATGCGAAGAAGGTTGTGACCTGTTACGCCAGCCTTCTTTTCAGCCATAATGAAGTACTTATGGAACTGACCTTCCTGGATACCGTAATAACGTCTGGCCTGCTGCTTAGCACGAAGCTGAAGACCATATTCAGAATTCTTTTTGCGGCTCTGACCATGCTGGCCGGGAGCATAAGAACGACGCTCAAAAGCACACTTGCCTGTATAGCATCTGTCACCCTTTAAAAAGAGTTTCTTACCCTCACGGCGGCACATCTTACATACCGCACCTGTATATCTTGCCATATGTTTGTACCTCCGTTATACGCGTCTTCTTTTGGGGGGACGGCAGCCGTTGTGAGGAATCGGAGTAACGTCTTTGATCATTGTTACATCGAGACCTGCTGTCTGTAAAGCTCTGATTGCAGCTTCACGACCGGCACCCGGTCCTTTAACATATACTTCAACGGTTTTCATACCGTGTTCGATTGCAGCCTTAGCAGCTGTTTCAGCAGCTGTCTGTGCAGCAAAGGGAGTGGATTTTCTTGAGCCTCTGAAGCCCATTTCACCGGCACTTGCCCATGACACGGCGTTACCCTGTAAATCAGTGATGGTAACGATTGTGTTGTTGAAGGTGGATTGGATATGGGCCGCACCGCGATCAATATTCTTACGTTCACGGCGACGGCGAATGTTGGTAGCTTTCTTAGCAACCTTAGCAGCCATAATTTTATCCTCCTATTATTTCTTCTTATTAGCGATGGTTTTCTTGGGACCCTTACGTGTACGAGCGTTTGTCTTTGAACGCTGACCTCTTACGGGGAGACCCTTTCTGTGACGTACGCCACGATAGCAACCAATTTCAATAAGTCTTTTGATATCAAAAGCTGTTTCTCTTCTGAGGTCACCCTCTACAGTTAAGTTATTGTTGATATACACAGTAAGCTTTGAAATTTCATCTTCTGTGAGATCTTTAACTCTTGTGTCGGGGTTGATACCTGTTGCTGCAATGATATCCTTTGCAGTCTTGTGACCAATACCAAAGATGTAAGTAAGAGCGACTTCAACTCTCTTGTCTCTGGGAAGGTCAACACCTGAAATACGAGCCATTTAGTTGCACCTCCTAAATTGATTACGTCAATTAACCTTGACGCTGTTTGTGCTTGGGATTCTCGCAGATAACCATTATCTTGCCTTTACGCTTGATTACCTTGCATTTTTCACATATTTTCTTTACAGAAGGTCTGACTTTCATTAGGATTACCTCCTTTAAAATAGATCTGTTACTTCGATCTCCATGTTATGCGTCCACGGGTCAAGTCGTATGGAGACATCTCGACTGTGACCTTGTCACCGGGAAGAATACGAATGTAGTTCATTCTGAGTTTTCCCGATATGTGTGCTAAAATCTTGTGACCGTTTTCGAGTTCGACCTGGAAAGTTGCGTTAGGCAGAGCCTCAACAACTGTACCTTCGATTTCGATCATATCCTGTTTTGACATAACTTTAACCCCCCGGGTTCGCTATTTTGTTAAGTGTTTTTCTTAGCATTTTGTTTGTTGCCATTGAGTCCTTATCGAGTAACCTGTCGGTTGCCTCAAGGTGTTTCGGATTTTTGCACTTGGGCTTTTCTAAGAGCCTGTGCTTTCCGTCGCACACCAGAACTTGCGTTTTTTCAAAGCCTGCTATCATTAGCAAATCACCTTTATCGTGACCCGCTGTTGATATCACAACCTGCCCTACTTTCAGTTCCATATATCACCTTATATCTTGGTGAGTATCACGGGGCCGTCTTTTGTGATAGCCACCGTATGCTCAAAGTGGGCTGAGAGCTTTCCGTCGGCGGTTTTAATTGTCCAGCCGTCGGGGAGCTGTTTGATTTTTGCAGTGCCTTGGTTTATCATCGGCTCAATAGCGATTGTCATGCCCGGTAACAGGCGTACGCCTCGGCCGGCTGTACCGTAGTTCGGTACACTGGGGTCTTCATGTACTGCTTTGCCTATGCCGTGACCCGTGAACTCACGAACCACACCGTAGCCTTTAGCTTCGCAATAACGCTGAACGGCGGAAGCTATATCACCGATTTTGCCGCCGGGAACCGCGTACTTGATTGCCTCATAGAGACTCTCTCGTGTGGTATCCATCAGCCGCTTTGCCTCGTCACTTACGTCACCGCAAGCAAAAGTGGCAGCGTTGTCGCCGTTATAGCCGTTTACCCTTGCACCCAGGTCAATGGAGACGATGTCTCCTGACTTGAGTATGCGTTTCTTGCTGGGTATGCCATGAATGACCTCATCATTTATGGAAATGCACGCAGTAGCCGGAAAACCGTATAAGTTCAGGAAGTTTGGTTCAGCTCCCTGACTGATTATATAGTCATGGGCAATCTTGTCAATTTCCCAGGTTGAGATACCCGGTCTGACAGCCTCACCGGCCACCTTAAGCGCTTCTGCCGATATTCTGCAAGCTTCTCTCATAAGAGTCAGCTCACGAGTCGTCTTCAGCACGATCATGCTTATTCCTCCAAAGCCTTCTGAACAAGAGCTGAAGTATCTTTAACTTCTTCCTGTCCTTCAACTATGAATAATTTGTTTTTCTTTGCGTAAAAATCCTTAAGAGGTTCGGTCTGACTGTGATATACATCAAGTCTGTCCTTTACCGTGTCAGGATGATCGTCAGCTCTGATGATGAGCTCTGCGCCGCAAGCGTTGCAGATGCCATCTTTCTCGGGCTTCTTGTAAAGCAGGTGGTATGAGTTACCGCAAGCGGGACATACTCTTCTGCCTGACATTCTCTCAACAATCTTTTCGTCGGGAACTTCGATATCGATAACCTTGTCGATTTCGATGCCCATTGTGTCGAGAGCTTCAGCCTGGGGAATAGTTCTGGGGAAACCGTCGAGAATGAAACCATTCTGACAGTCATCCTCAGCAAGTCTTTCCTTAATAATACCGATTACGACTTCATCGGGAACAAGCTGACCTTTGTCAATGAATTCCTTGGCTTTAAGGCCCATTTCTGTGCCTGCCTTTAAAGCAGCACGGATAATGTTACCTGTTGATATGGCGGGGATTGAAAGCTTATCGCAGATGTATTCTGCCTGTGTGCCTTTACCTGCGCCGGGTGCACCTAAAAGTATTAACTTCACGGTTATCACTCCTTTTTAATTAGTCAAGGAAGCCCTTGTAGTGTCTCATCATCATCTGGCTTTCGAGCTGCTTAACTGTTTCAAGAGCTACGCCTACAACGATGATAAGTGATGTGCCACCGAGTGAAAGAGTCAAGGGAGAACCAATAAGATTTGTGAACAGAGTGATGATGTTGGGGAAAAGTGCTACTACTGAAAGGAGAAGCGCGCCCAGAAGTGTCATTCTGCCGAGAATCTTTTTGATGTAATCCGATGTGGGTTTGCCCGGACGAAGACCGGGGATCATACCGCTGTTCTTTCTGATGTTGTTAGCCATCTCTACGGGATTATACTGAATGCTTGCATAGAAGTAAGCAAAGAAGAGAATCAGGAAGAAATAGATAACTGAATAGAACCAGTGGCTTGTTGTGAAGAGTTCGAAGAAGCCTGCGAACTTTTCTTTTGTATCATCTTTAAGGAACATCTCTACCGTGGGAGGAAGAGAAAGTATTGATGATGCAAAGATTACGGGAAGAACACCTGACATATTAACCTTGAGAGGAATATGTGTGCTCTGACCGCCGTACATCTTACGGCCGACTACTCTCTTAGCGTACTGTACGGGGATTCTTCTTTCAGCGTTGTCCATCCAGACGATGAAAGCAATCATTGCAAGAAGACATACAGCTACGATGGGAACGAGTGCATAGTAAGCACCGCCCTGAATAATGTGAGCGTACATCATATAACCGAGTGTGGGAATACGAGATACGATACCTGCGAAGAGGATGATTGAGATACCGTTACCGATACCCTTATCGTTAACCTGTTCGCCGAGCCACATTACGAAGCATGAACCTGCTGTGAGGCAAAGGATAACTGCAAGACCCTGAAGCACTGCAGCAAAACCTGTGAAGAGTTCGCCGTTTGCGTCAGTTACTACATAACCCTGAGCTCTGAGGTAGATGAAGTATGCGGTACTCTGTAAAAGAGCAAGACCGATTGTTGTATAACGTGTGATTGTTGCAATCTTCTTTCTGCCTTCTTCGCCTTCCTTTGAGAGTTTCTCAAGGGCGGGAATTACGACACCAAGAAGCTGGATAATGATTGAGCTGTTGATATACGGTGTGATTGACAAAGCGAAAATCGTACCGTATGCGAAAGCTTCACCGGTCATCATTGAAAGATAGTTCATGAAGGTTTCGCCTGTGGGATCGATGATACCGTTATCACCTGAAATGTTTGTGAAAGGAACAGGGATTGCGGCACCAATTCTGAAAATCAATACTATAAGTGCTGTGAAAAGCATCTTCTTACGAAGATCTGCGACTTTCCAAGCATTTATGAAAGTACTAATCATATCAGATCACCTCGATCTTTCCGCCTGCTGCTTCAATCTTCTGCTTTGCAGATTCGCTGATAGCGTTAGCCTGTACTGTGAGAGCCTTAGTGATTTCACCGTAACCAAGAACTTTAACGCCGTCAAGTACCTTTTTAACAAGGCCTTTTTCGATAAGTGAATCGATTGTTACTACTGCGCCTGCTTCATAGTTTGCTTCAAGTGCAGCAACGTTTACGATTGCCATTTCTGTTCTGAAGATGTTGTTGAAACCTCTTTTGGGAACTCTTCTCTGAAGGGGCATCTGACCACCTTCAAAGCCGGGGCGCATGCCTCTGCCGGCACGTGCCTTCTGACCTTTGTGACCTTTACCGGCGGTCTTACCCTGGCCGGAACCTGCGCCACGACCGATGCGTTTGCGCTCTTTTGTTGAGCCGGCTGCAGGTGAAAGTTCGTGCAATTTCATTTTAAGCACCTCCTCAAATTAAGCTTCGCTCGTTTCGATAAGGTGTGAAATCTTCTTCACCTTACCCTGAGTCTGGGGGTTGTTCGGCTGAACTGAAACGTCGCCGATTTTCTTAAGACCAAGAGCCTGGGCTGTAGCAATCTGATCTTTCTTTGAACCGATAAGGCTCTTAACAAGCTTTACCTTAATGTCTGCCATCTTGTACGCCCTCCTTAACCTAAGATTTCTTTTGCAGTCTTACCGCGAATCTCAGCAACTTCTTCTACGTTGCGAAGCTTTGAAAGACCGTCGATTGTAGCTCTTACTACGTTACAGGGGTTGTTTGAACGAAGAGCCTTTGTACGAATATCTTTGATACCTACTGTTTCAACAACGGCACGAACGGGGCCGCCTGCGATAACACCGGTACCGGGTGCAGCAGGCTTAAGAAGAACTACGCCTGCGCCGAACTTACCGATAATCTCGTGGGGAATGGTTGTTCCCTTAAGAGCAACCTTCATAAGATTCTTTTTAGCGTCTTCGATACCCTTACGGATAGCGTCGGGAACTTCGCCTGACTTACCGAGACCGAATCCGATGATGCCGTTGCCATCACCAACAACTACGAGAGCAGCGAACTTGAAGATTCTACCACCCTTTACTGTCTTTGAAACACGGTTGATAGCTACAACACGTTCTGTAAGTTCATAAGCTGATGCATCAATTTTAGTCATAATTAATTTCCTCCTTGCTTAGAACTTCAGGCCGCCGGCACGAGCACCTTCTGCGAGCTCCTGTACACGACCGTGATAGATATAGCCGGCTCTGTCAAATACGCATTCTTCAATGCCCTTTTCCTTAGCGCGACTTGCTAATGTTTCGCCCACTTTGTGAGCTGCTGCTTTGTTACCGCCGTACTCTGTGAAATCCTTCTCAACGCTTGATGCGGATGCGAGTGTCACACCGTTAACATCGTCGATGAGCTGAGCATAGATATGGCTGAGTGAACGGTAAACATTCAGACGAGGACAAGCTGCAGTACCGCTGATCTTAGCACGTACTCTCTTCTGTCTTCTCTTTCTTGCTTTATTGCTGTCTTGTTTACTAACCATTGAAATATCACTCCTTTACCTATCTTATTTACCCTTACCGGCTTTACCTTCTTTGCGGCGGATGTATTCGTCAACATACTTGATACCTTTACCCTTATAAGGCTCGGGAGGTCTCTTTTCACGAATTTCAGCTGCAAACTGGCCAACCTTCTGCTTATCAGCACCGCTGACAGTTACCTTGTTACCGTTAACTTCAACAGTGATGCCTTCGGGTGCTTCCATAATAACGTCGTGTGAGAAACCGATTTTCATCCAAAGAGCTGTGCCCTTAACTTCAGCACGGTAACCGATACCGTTGATTTCGAGTTCCTTCTTGAAGCCGTTTGAAACACCTTCGATCATGTTTGCGATAAGTGTACGAGTAAGACCGTGAAGTGATCTGTTCTCTTTCTGATCGTTGGGACGGGTAACTGTGATTGTGTCGCCGTCCTTTGTGATTGTAATGTTGCTGTTCATGGTTCTTGTAAGTGTGCCCTTAGCACCCTTAACTGTTACAGTGCTACCGTCAACAACAACGTCTACTCCTGCGGGAATCGCAATGGGAGCTCTACCAATTCTTGACATGTCAGCACCTCCTTACCATACGAATGCAAGAACTTCGCCGCCTACGTTAGCTTTACGAGCGTCCTTGTCAGTCATAACACCCTTGGGTGTTGAAAGGATAGCGATACCGAGACCTTTCATTACCTTAGGCATGTCTTCAACATTTGTGTAAATTCTTAAGCCAGGCTTTGATACTCTTCTGAGACCAGTGATAACCTGTGACTTGTTGGGGCCGTATTTGAGCTGAATCTCAATCATGCCCTGCTTACCGTCTTCTTCAACGGTGAAGCTCTTGATGTAACCTTCATCAACAAGAATCTGAGCAATTGCCTTCTTCATGTTGGATGCAGGAACTTTAACTGAATCGTGTTTTGCTGAGTTAGCGTTACGAATTCTTGTAAGCATATCAGCGATAGCGTCTGTGATTTGCATTATTCCTTTACCTCCTTATAAATTTGCAATTGCTTACCAGCTTGCCTTTTTCACGCCGGGGATCTGGCCTGCGTGTGCAAGTTCTCTGAAGCAGATACGGCATACTCCGTACTTACGGAGATAAGCGTGAGGTCTGCCGCAGATTTTACATCTGTTATACGCTCTTGTTGAGTACTTAGCAGGTCTCTGCTGCTTTACTTTCATAGCGGTTTTTGCCATTTTAACTTACCTCCTTAATTATTTCTCAAAGGGAGCGCCCATAAGTGAAAGGAGCTCTCTTGCTTCTTCGTCTGTCTTGGATGTGGTAACGAAGCAGATGTCCATACCACGAACCTTGTCGATCTTATCATATTCGATTTCAGGGAAAATAAGCTGTTCCTTGATACCGACTGAGTAGTTACCTCTGCCGTCGAAAGCGTTGGGGTTGATACCTCTGAAGTCACGAACTCTGGGGAGAGCGAGATTGAAGAATCTGTCAACAAATTCATACATCTTTTCGCCTCTGAGTGTAACCTTAGCACCGATAACCATGCCTTCACGGAGTTTGAAGTTAGCTACTGATTTCTTTGCCTTGCAAAGAACGGGCTGCTGACCTGTAATCTGTCTGAGATCGGAAACTACAGCGTCAAGAACCTTTGAGTTAGCGATTGCTTCACCGCAAGCTACGTTGATAACAACTTTTTCAAGCTTAGGGATCTGCATAACACTCTTATAACCGAACTTTTTCATCATCTGAGGTGCAACCTCATTGACGTAAGCTTCTTTTAATCTTGCCATTGTCATGTTCCTCCCTTATTCAAACTTAGCGCCGCAGTCTGCTTTTTTGCAAACGCGCATCTTTTTGCCGTTTTCAACAACGTGACCAACTCTTGTGGGTCTGCCGCACTTGGGGCATACGAGCTGAACTTTGCAAGCATAGAGAGCTGCTTCAGCTTCGATGATGCCGCCCTGTTCGCCCATCTTACGGGGTTTAACGTGCTTCTTAACAACGTTAACCTTCTCGACAATTACTTTGCCTTCTTTAGGGCTTACAGCCATTACTTTACCTCTTGCGCCACGATCTTTACCGCTGATAACAGCTACTGTGTCGCCTGATTTAACATGAACTTTACTCATCGTGACACCTCCTTAAAGTACTTCCGGAGCAAGTGAAAGAATCTTGAGATAATCTTTATCACGAAGTTCTCTTGCTACGGGTCCAAAGATACGAGTACCTCTGGGGTTTTTATCTTCTCTGATGATTACGGCTGCATTTTCGTCGAAACGAATATATGTGCCATCATCACGGCGAACGCCTGTTGCAGTACGTACAACTACTGCCTTAACAACGTCGCCCTTCTTAACGACTCCGCCGGGTGCTGCTTTCTTAACAGAAGCAACAATGACGTCGCCGATGTTAGCATATCTTCTTCCGGTACCGCCAAGAACACGAATGCACATGATTTCTTTAGCACCTGTGTTGTCAGCTACCTTAAGATAAGTCTGCTGCTGGATCATTGTATTTGGCCTCCTTTAGCTGCACCAATTATTTGGCTTTTTCGATAATTTCTACTACTCTCCATCTCTTATCCTTTGAAAGAGGGCGAGTTTCCATAATAAGAACGCGGTCACCAACACCACAAGTATTGTTTTCGTCGTGAGCCTTTACCTTAACGGTACGGTTAACGATTTTCTTGTAAAGAGGGTGTCTTACCTTATCCTTGATTGTTACTACTACTGTCTTGTCCATCTTATCGCTTGATACGATGCCGACCTGAGTTTTTCTGAGATTTCTTTCGCTCATTGTTCAGTCCTCCCTTTCTTAAGAATTCTGGCCGTGAAGAACGATGTCACGCTGAACTGTCTTGATTCTTGCGATATCTTTCTTAACTGCGCTTATTCTCATGGGGTTGTCAAGCTGATTAACAGCCTGCTGGAAGCGAAGGTTGAAAAGCTCCTTCTTGAGCTCAGCGAGCTTTGCGTCCATCTCTGCGGCGGACAGTTTTCTGATTTCACTTGCTTTCATTACTGCACACCGTCCTTTTCCTGTTCTGCTTTAGTTACGAATTTGCACTTGATGGGAAGCTTCATAGCTGCAAGACGCATAGCCTCACGAGCGAGTTCCTCATCAACGCCGGCGATTTCAAACATTACTCTGCCGGGTTTAACAACTGCTACCCAATATTCAGGTGAACCTTTACCTGAACCCATTCGAGTTTCAGCGGGTTTCTGTGTAATGGGTTTGTCAGGGAAGATCTTGATCCATACCTGACCGCCACGCTTGATATAACGTGTCATAGCGATACGAGCAGCCTCGATCTGTCTGGAAGTGATCCATGAAGGTTCGAGAGCTACGAGACCGAAATCACCGTATGTTACTTTGTTGCCCTTGTGAGCTGCGCCCTTAAGACGGCCGCGCTGCACTTTACGACGTTTTACGCGCTTAGGTAATAACATTATTTAGCTCCTCCTTCTCTGTTTTCCTTGCGAGGTCTTCTGCGAACGGGTTTCTGACGGTTTTCGTTGTTTGAAACCTGAAGAACTTCGCCTGTGTAGATCCAAACTTTGATGCCGATACGGCCATAAGTTGTCTTAGCTTCTGCGAAACCGTAGTCGATGTCAGCACGGATTGTCTGAAGAGGAATTGTACCCTCTTTGTAAGTTTCGCTTCTTGCGATTTCAGCGCCGCCGATACGACCTGAAACCTGAATCTTGATACCCTTAGCGCCAAGCTTCATAGCACGGCCGATAGCCTGCTTGAGAGCACGACGATAGCTGATTCTCTTTTCGAGCTGAAGAGCAATGCTTTCAGCAACGAGTGTTGAGTTAACATCAGGTACCTTGATTTCGATAATATTGAGAGATACGTCTTTCTTAAGCTTCTTTTCAAGTGTAGCCTTAAGCTTTTCGATCTCTGCACCGCCACGGCCGATTACCATGCCGGGTTTAGCAACGTGAATGTTGATACGAACACGCTTAGCTGTTCTTTCAATTTCAACCTTGGGTACTCCTGCGGGAGCAAGTGTTTCAAGGAGATATTCACGAAGTTCATAGTCCTCTACGAGAGTGTCACCGAAGTCTGCTTTTTTAGCATACCAACGTGATTCCCAATCTTTAATTACACCAATACGAAGACCGGTGGGGTTAATTTTCTGGCCCATGTTGTTTTACCTCCTTCTGATTATTCTGCTTCCTTGAGTACAAGGGTGATGTGTGATGTCTTTTTGTTGATGCGGAAAGCGCGGCCCTGAGCTCTGGGTCTGATTCTCTTAAGAGTGGGACCCTGGCAAACATAGCATTCTGCTACATAGAGCTTTGACATATCCATATCTTTGTTCTCTGCGTTAGCCATTGCTGACTTTAAAAGCTTTGAAACAACCTCACACGCAGCCTTAGGCGTGTATTTGAGAATTGCCATAGCCTTTTCAGCGGGCTGATTACGGATAAGGTCGAGAACGATCTGAACCTTACGAGGTGCGATGCGCACGAAAGTAACTTTTGCTGTTGCTTCCATTTTAATACACTCCTTTCGACTTATTTACCGTTGTTTGAGGTTTTTGAACCGGCGTGACCTCTGAAGGTTCTTGTCGGTGCAAATTCGCCGAGCTTGTGACCGATCATATCTTCTGTTACATATACGGGAACGTGCTTACGACCGTCATGTACTGCGAATGTGTGGCCAACGAAGTCGGGGAATATTGTGGAGCTGCGGCTCCATGTCTTAAGAACGATTTTCTCGCCCTTTTCGTTCATCTTAATAACTCTATCGTAAAGCTTGGGCTGTACGTAGAATCCTTTCTTAGTGCTTCTGCTCATTATTTCTAGCTCCTTTCATCGACCTTATTTGTCGTTACGACGCTTAACAATAAGCTTGTCTGAACGATTCTTCTTAGCACGAGTCTTGTAGCCAAGAGCAGGCTTGCCCCAAGGTGTAACAGGGCCGGGACGACCGATGGGTGACTTACCTTCACCACCACCGTGAGGATGGTCGCAGGGGTTCATTACTGAACCACGAACTGTAGGTCTGATACCCATGTGGCGTGTACGACCGGCTTTACCGATCTTAACGTTTTCGTGGTCTTCGTTGCCAACAACACCAACTGTTGCCATGCAAGCTTCAGGAACCTTACGAAGTTCGCCTGAGGGAAGTCTGAGAAGAGCGAAACCGCCTTCTTTAGCCATAAGCTGTGCTGAGTTACCTGCTGCTCTTGCAAGCTGGCCGCCTCTGCCGGGATATAATTCAACGTTGTGAATTACTGTACCAACGGGCATATCCTTAAGTGCAAGTGCGTTACCGGGTTTGATGTCTGCTGAAGGACCTGCTTCAACAACATCGCCTACTTTGAGGCCTGAGGGAGCGATGATGTATCTCTTTTCGCCGTCTTCATACTGAAGAAGAGCGATGTGAGCTGATCTGTTGGGATCGTACTCAAGAGTAGCTACTGTAGCCTTTACATCAAACTTATCTCTCTTGAAATCGATGATACGATACTTTCTTCTGTTACCGCCGCCTCTGTGACGAACAGTGATGCGACCGTAGCTGTTACGGCCACTCTTTTTGTTGAGAGGAGCAAGAAGGCTTCTCTCAGGACCGCACTTTGAAAGTGCTGAATAGTCTGTAACTGACATGTTTCTTGTGCCGTTTGTTACAGGCTTTAAAACTCTGATTGACATTTTTGTTCACACTCCTTATTGGGTTAGCGGAGGATTGTCGTAACCTCCATACATTTCCATCGGGATTTGAATTTTGATTGTTCCTTATATATTAAGGATTAAAGAAGACCGTCGAAGAAGTCGATTGTGTCTGAATCCTCTGTAAGAGTAACGATTGCTTTCTTCCATGAGGGTGTGTAACCCTGGAAACGACCGTATCTTCTGAGGTGGCCTTTGCAGTTCATGGTGTTAACCTTAGCTACCTTTACGCCGAAAACTTCTTCAATAGCGTTTTTGATTTCAGCCTTGTTTGCATCCTTAGCAACCTTGAAGGTGTACTTTTTGAATGCTGTGCCCATCATTGATTCTTCAGTGATGATAGGCTTGAGGATGATGTCATGTGCTAACTTAGTCATTATGCATATACCTCCTCGATTTTAGCAACTGCGTCTTTGAGAACAACGATGCTGTTGCAGTTAAGAATATCATAAACATTAAGTGTGTTTACAAGTGTTGTCTTAACGCCTGCAATGTTTCTTGCACTTCTGTAGATGATGTCATTCTTTTCGGGAAGAACGATAAGTGTCTTCTTGCCTGTTTCGAGGTTTGAAAGAACCTTAACAACTTCCTTAGTTTTGATTGCGTCAAGTGAAAGTGAATCGAGAACGATCATTTCGTTTGCAGCAACCTTTGAAGAAAGAGCTGACTTCATAGCAAGTCTTCTTACTTTCTTGTTTACATCGAAGCCGTACTCACGGGGCTTGGGTCCGTGTGCGATACCACCGTGATACCACTGGGGTGATCTTGTTGAACCCTGTCTTGCACGACCTGTGCCCTTCTGTCTCCAGGGCTTCTTGCCGCCGCCGCTAACTTCTGCACGTGTCAGGGTTGACTGTGTGCCCTGACGCTGATTTGCAAGATAGTTTACAACTACGAGATGCATTGCTGAAGTATTGGGTTCGATACCGAAGATACCGTCAGCGAGCATAAGTTCTGAAACTTTCTTTCCGTTTACGTCGAATACTGATACGTTAGGCATTATTTCCGGCTCCTTTCTTAAGCTTTCTTAACGCTGTTCACTACCATTACGATGCCCTTCTTAGGACCGGGGATTGCACCCTTGATAGCGATGAGGTTGTTTTCTGCATCAACCTTTACAACGTCGAGATTCTGGATTGTTACTCTTTCGTGACCGAGGTGACCAGCCATTCTCTTACCTTTGAAGATACGAGCGGGGTCGATAACACCGAGTGAACCTGCATGTCTTGCAACAGGGCCGGTACCGTGTGTTTCCTTAAGTCTTGAGAAGTTCCATCTCTTGATTACGCCTGCTGTGCCCTTACCTTTGCTTGTGCCGATTACGTCAACTTTTTCACCGGCTGCAAAGATGTCTGCCTTGAGGATGTCGCCAACATTGATAGCGCTGTCATCTTCAAGTCTGAATTCTCTGAGGACCTTCTTGGGAGCTACGTCTGCCTTAGCGAAGTGTCCTGCCATGGGCTTGTTTGTGTTTGTTACTTTCTTGTCCTCGAAGCCGAGCTGTACAGCGTTGTAGCCGTCGTTCTCAACTGTCTTCTTCTGGACTACTGCGCAAGGACCAAGTTCAACAACTGTTACGGGGATTACGTTACCCTTTTCGTCGAAAACCTGAGTCATGCCGATCTTTCTGCCGATAAGACCTTTTTTCATTTGTAAAATCCTCCTTTGGTTATTGGTTGCCGTCTTGGCAACATGACCTTATTTCCTGTTTTGTGTTTGATCGGGTATAGAAATTAGAGTTTAATTTCGATTTCAACACTTGCAGGAATCTCAAGACTTGTCAGAGCTTCTACTGTTTTGGGTGTAGGTCTGATAATGTCGATGAGTCTCTTGTGAGTTCTCTGTTCAAACTGTTCACGGCTGTCCTTATACTTATGAACAGCGCGAAGGATTGTAACTACTTCCTTTTCTGTGGGAAGAGGAATGGGACCTGAAACCTGAGCATTTGTACGCTTTGCAGTTTCAACGATCATTTCCGCTGCCTTGTCAACAAGGTTGTGGTCATAACCCTTAAGTCTGATACGCATCTTTTCCTTAACTGCCATTTTTGTTTGCCTCCTAATGATAATTAGCGGCGGTGCTCTTTTGAATACTCGTCCGGGTGTTTTCAACCCGTTCATTAAAAAACCGGAAACATATTCAATATTTCCGGTAAAGCTCAAAAAAGCACAGTTCACCCCTATACACTGTTTAGTCCGAAAGAGCGCATAATGCCCCCCGACCTAACGCAAGAAACAGCGTTGAAAGTGAATATAGACCGCCCGGTTTTAAATCGGACATACTCGGCGGAAATTCCCTGCCTCCAAGGGCAGCCACCTCCCGCGTCATCGCATATCATTGTGGTCTGTCAGGACATAGCTATACCCAACTATCCCTAACATACGTGAGTTATTATACACTATGCATTTGTGAATGTCAACGATTTTTTGAAAAAAAGTTTGTGAAAAATGCAGATTTTTATTTTGTTCACAAATCGCCCCAAAATGTAGTGTTTTAGGGGCTTCGGGCACTATATATGCCTTTATCACTTTGCTGTTTTAACGGTTTAAAACGCTTGCAAACACCCGAAAGAGTGTATCGAATTATGAATGCGAAATTATGAATTGTGTATTGCGAGGAAAAATCGTATGAAAAACAGCTGTTTCACGCAAAATTAGCTTTGACTCGGTGCAATTTTTAGTTTGTGCAGATCGGCAGGCGGGCGGCTCCGTTGCCGAATGAATTCGGCACGAGGATGCGCAGCATCCTCGGAAAGCACCGGAGGTGCTTTCACGGAGCCGCCGCCACCCTCCTCATCTCACTTCAAAAAAAACAAAAAGAGACTGCACCCTGAGATGCAATCTCTTATCTATTACATTATGTATATCACACCGCTCCGATAACTTTAAGTGTCATAAGGCATAAGTCCTGCCCAGCCGAACATTCCCGTCTGTCTGTAAACCTTATCTTTTGTGACAGGCTTCATCAGTGTCCCTGTTTCGTGAGGATAAATCAGCATCTGAATCTTGCCGATAATGGGGAATATCAGCGGAAGCAGAATTTTTAAGGAACCCATATCCCACGCAAGAAATGCGAAAAGCATACAGTTAAAAAATACGGGATCCCAGAAGTTGGGATAGCTTACGATAAAGTTTGATACGCGGCGAAGCTCTCTCAGGGTAATCTGATCCTTCATTGACAGCTGATCTTCCATACCGTAAATGCCTTGCTGATAAGCTTCTATATTATAGTATATGCCCCAACCGTCATACTCAGGCAATGTACCGACGGACACACCCTCATTCGGGGGCAGAGTATAAACGCCCACCTTGAGCTCCTGATCGGTAAGGTTTTCTATATAAATCCAGGTGTGTCCCGCGCCGTGGATATCAGATTTATCATAGAACACATAAATGTCAGCGACAATATCATTATTCCCTAAAGGTTTGCTTTCCGCGGGTTTGTCGGGTTCAGTTTCTGTATCAGGCTCAACATCTGTGTCAGGTTCAGTTTCTGTGTCGGGTACCGTTTCACTCTCATCAGGCAAAAGGTTTTCATCTTCAGGGAGAGCTGTTTCCTGACTGATTGTTTCATCGGTGTTTATATCTGCATCTGTGGCAAAGGCAAAAGGCACAGATGTTATGCAGATAATAATTGCAAGTATAAAGCTTAGAAGTTTCTTAGTCACTGCCATACGGTAATTTGTCCTTTCGAAATCCATTATATTCTGCCAAGGCTTTTAAGGGTTGCAGGCTTGAGATATCCCTTTGCACCCGAACCCACCTGACGGAAAGTCTGATCTATAGTTGCACCTTTCATAGGCACTTCATAGAGATGGTTTCTCATCTTAATCTGTAAAGTACCGAGAGGAGGCCACACAAGATGTATAAGCTTTTTATCGTTACTGCAGCCTGCATTCCAGATTCTGAATGCATAATACATGCAATTGAATATAGGATCCCAATGATTAGGTATGCTGACAAGTGTATCGGAAACATCCTTAACCTTTTCGGCAGTAAGCTCATCCTTCAGACATATCTGATTTTCCATACCGTAAACCGTCTGATTATATGCTTCTACATTATAATAGATACCGAAGCCGTCTTTTCTGGCGAAGATACCGATAGACACTCCTTTATAAGGCGGCACAGTGTAATAACCAACCTGCATAGGCTTGTTTGTGAGATTTTCGAGATATACCCACATATGACCTATCGGGTGAATATCTGTCTCCATAACATATATATAATAGTTAGCAACAATTTTGTCGTTTGCAGCTTTTGTGCTGTCTGCTGCCAATGCCATTGGTACCATTGAGAGGCACATAACAACGGCAAGTATCAGGCACAAAAATTTCTTTACTGTTTTCATAATTCATTCTCCTTTTCATTCTGACTATAAGACTACACCTTTTTGTTCTCTGTGTCAACATCGTCAGGTGTTTTACTCACTGCTTCCACAATTTTTTCTACACATTCCTCAGCTGTGAGTCCCTCGCAGTTTATTTTTATATCTGCATACTTATTATACAGGGGTTCTCTTTCTTCATAAAGCTTTTCGAGAGAGTCACCGTTTTTCATAGCAACACCTCTTGTTCTGATGTTGCCTATGCGCTTTTCTATTTCACTGAGAGACAGCTCAAGATAAACTGCAATGCCGTCTTTTTTCAGATGAGCCATAGCTTCTTCGCCGTAAACGGCACTGCCCCCGGTTGCAACCACACTTGAACGGTAGTTCTGAGCGCAGATAATATCATTTTCAATTTTAAGGAAAGCATCCGTTCCTTCTCTTTCTATTATATCACTGAGTGTGCAACCGCAGCCCGACTGAATGGCAAGGTCCGTGTCAACAAAATCTTTAAGCATTGATTTTGCAAGAAGAACGCCGATTGTACTTTTGCCTGCCGCAGGCATACCGATAAGAATAATATTGCTTTTCATTGTCTCACCTCTCGGTGTATTATAACACAGTATTCATTTTCTTTCAATAAAAATTAAAAACACCCGGGGAGAAATCCGAGTGCTTTTAAAAGGAGAAAATATGAAGAAAACATTATAGTGGAGTAAGCATTTTAAGTCGAGAGCTTTTGCTCTCTGTGGTACTCTCTCTTGAGTACGTGCATATAATACACTATGAAAAACAAAAAATCAAGTGTTTTTTTACAAAAAAATTCCAAAAACCGTCGTTTCTACCCTTTGGTTAAAATGTGAGAACTTGAATATAATATTTTGTGCAAAATGACGAACATTTTCTAATGTATCTCTTTTAAAATTAATTGTTGACACAAGGGGCACTATTTTGCTATAATAACCTACGTATTTATTATTGTTTACAGGAGGGTTATTTATGCCCCACTATATTCCCGAGGATTATGTACCTCACCTGTCACTTCGTGACACAGAAATAGCAATTAAAAAAGTTAAGGACTTCTTTGAGAGAGATTTAGCTATTGAGCTCAATCTCACCCGTGTGTCGGCTCCTTTATTTGTTGACACTGAAAGCGGTCTCAACGATAACCTCAACGGCACAGAGAGACCCGTATCATTTGACATATTCAGCGGCAAGCATTTCGAGATAGTTCACTCACTTGCAAAATGGAAGCGTTTCGCTCTGAAGATGTACGGATTCGGTGAGGGCGAAGGTCTCTACACTGATATGAATGCTCTTCGTCGCGACGAGGACACAGACAATATCCACTCTATCTTTGTTGACCAGTGGGACTGGGAAAAGATTATCAGCAAAGAAGACAGAACCGAGTATACTCTCAAGAAGACCGTAAAACTCATCTATGCTGCTCTTCGCCACACAGAATATTACATAACCAAAGAATACAATTTCATCGGCTCACTTCTGCCTGAGAAAATCACTTTCATCACCTCAGATGAGCTTGAAGAGAGATATCCTGACCTCAGCCGCAAAGAGCGCGAGTACGCTGCCGTAAAAGAACACGGAGCAATTTTCCTTATGAAGATAGGCACCAAGCTCAAAGACGGCAAGCCTCACGACGGCAGAGCTCCTGACTATGACGACTGGAATCTCAACGGCGATATCATCGTTTATTATCCTGTGCTTGATATTGCTCTCGAGCTTTCATCAATGGGCATTCGTGTTGACGAAGAAGCTATGGAGCGCCAGCTTAAAGAAAGCGGTTGCGAAGACAGAAAGAGTCTTCCTTTCCACAAGGCACTTTTAAACGGCGAGCTTCCCTACACCATCGGCGGCGGTATCGGTCAGTCAAGAATGTGTATGTTCTTTTTGAGAAAGGCACACATCGGCGAGGTGCAGTCATCTTATTGGGATGAAGAAACCATAAAGTATTGCAAAGAACACGGCGCAGAGTTACTCTAAGAAAATCAGCACGTTTTTGATACTTTTTGCGCGTCAGCAAAAAGCATGTCTCCCGGCGAGGGCAATAAAAACAATCATATTGGGACGCGAATCAGCTTTCGCGTCTCTTTTACTTTTAACCCACGGAATTTATTAAGGATAAAAAATAAATTTCTACTGAGAGATTTTGCAGTTTTATCCGTCTAATAAGTGAAAGGCAAAACAATCGGCTTTTCAGGAAGGAGAAAAAATCATGGATATCGGTGCAAGTAGCTACCTCCGTTATCTTGATGGTGATGACACGGGATTAACAGATATAATACGCATTTACAAAGACGGTCTTACTTTATACATAAACGGCTATACCGACAATATTTTTACAGCCGAAGATTTAATGGAAGAAACTTTCTTTAAGCTGGCAGTAAAAAAGCCCCGTTTTTCAGGCAGAAGCTCCTTTAAGACATGGCTTTATGCAATAGCACGCAATGTGACAGTTGACTATCTGAGAAAAAGCAGCAAGATTGTAAGCAATCCCATAGAGGATTTCAGCAATTATATTATCGAAGAGGGCAATGTTGAAAGGGAGTATCTAATCAAAGAGCAAAAGATTCTTCTTCACCGTTCAATGCGGGAGCTGAAGCCTGAATATTTTCAGGTGTTATATCTTGTTTATTTCGAGGATTTCACCAATGAAGAAATCGCAAAGATAATGAAAAAGAACAAGCGGCAAATTGAAAATCTCATTTACCGCGCAAAGAACACTCTTAAATCAGAGCTTGAAAAGGAGGGCTTTGAATATGAAAACTTATGATGAAATTTCTCGCAATGTATTAGAAAAAAGAGACGAATATCTCTATAAACAAAGAGTAAAAAGAAAAAAGCTGACACAGATATCGGCGGCAGTAGTGTGTCTGATGCTTGTGGCAGGAATAAGCTATGGCTTCAGTCTTGAAAACCGACTCACAACACAGCAGTCAGGTAACACAACAACAAACGAAACAGGAATGACTGTAACGAATCCCGCAACCACCAAGAAAGCCACAGATAATCTGACACAAGCGACGCAGCCAACAACGTTTCCGACAACTATGCCTGACATTTATATAAGTGAAAATCTCACCACAACAAGCAGTCCGGAACTTCATTATGAAATAGATTGGGACAGAAAATCAACGCCCGGAAAATTTCGTGCTGTGGTATTAGAACGTGACGAATACAACTGTTTCGGTGAATATGTTTATCCTTTCAGACCTACTGAAGAAAGAGCTACTGACCGAAAAGCAACACAAATTGTCTCTGATAAAGAAATTGAACAATATGAGCCAAACGGAACCAGACATACAACAACAGTTGATATTTTCTCTCTTGAAGGTTTCAGCACAGAATTGGCCATAGGAGTCAAATTCGAAAACGATGACAGAATTTATACTTATGTAAATAACTCCTATCAACCCGAAACTTTAGGCGAATTTCTTGAAGCCGTTGACTATGACAATACTGTGACTTACGGTGGCATCACTCTCTATCAAGGAACCGTTTTTCCTGTTAACAATGAAAACTTTAAAGATATAAAAAAATATCTTCTTTCAAAAGATGATGCCGAAAACGTCAGAGATTTAACAGTCTCGGTCAACTGTGTAACAGCTTCAATTTATTGCCGTGAGCTTGGCATAGAAAACAAAGCTTTCAAAATTTCTGAAGACGGATATATAAGCACCAACCTTATAGGCTATAGATATGTCTTTTATGTAGGCAAGGAAACAGTAGCAGAGTTTCTGAAAAACAGTTACCACATCACTTTTGATCAGATAAAAGAAATTACGCAAACAACTCAGCCTAATGCAGCATATTTTGCAACCACACCAACAACTACTTCACCTGCAAGACCTCCCAAATCTGACGAAAGCTCTCTGACAACTGAGGGATATACAGTAGTTGCTACTGCACCTGAAGAAGTTTTCACAACAAATTGGGTCTGCGGCACTGAATTGGAATAAAGCTTATATTTTTACCTTTCTCCCTCTCTCCCCCGGCAGTCAGCTCTGTCGGGGTCAGTTTTTTACCTGCTCGGCGGGTGAGGCGGCTCCATAGGCGAACTGCGTTCGCCTCAAGGGAGAGCCTGAGGCTCTCCCTTGCAAATCGCCCTCGGGCGATTTGATGGAGCCGCCGCCCACCTCTTGCAGAATCTTCCCCGCGTTACAACAAAAAAACCGAGCTGACTCAAATCAACTCGGTTTATCTTTTTTATTGCGCTCGCCACGGGGCATTCTTTTTCCTGTCGCGGAAAAAGAATCAAAAACGCGATTTTATTTAGTCTTAATCTTATTAAGTTTAGCATTGAGCTCGAGAAGCTCTTCTTTGGTGAACTTGACTTCCATTGCGCCGATAAGGTTAGCGATACGAAGCGGTGTGAATGCACCTGCCATCTGAAGAAGCTCTTTTGAGGGCTTCATTCCGCCGGGAAGACCTCCGCCGCCTTTCTTTTCGCCTTTCTGAGAGCCCTTGAATTTCTTAGCCATAGTCAGCACAAAGGAAACAGTAACGAGCTTGCCCTTGAAGGTCTTGCAGATATCCGAGAACTTATCGTTGATGTTGAGATATCCCTCGGGAGTTGTGATGTCAAACCAGTTGAGGATTGCACCCTTCTCTCTGAATACATATTCTTCGTTGATTTTATCAACCTTTTTAATTGTGCTCTCGTCTTTGCAATCACCTGCCACAGCTGTGAGCTTTGTTTCGCCGACATTGGGCACATCAAAATAGAAGAAGTGGTCTGCTGCTGTCTTTTTGCCCAGTGACTCACCGTTTGCAAAAAGCTCAACCTCAGGAAGATTTGAGTAAACTGTTACCTTGGTTACATCTTCAACACGGTCAATATATCTCTTGCCGCAAAGATGCACGAAAGGTTCATCTGAAAGCCATGCCTTGTAAGCATAGAAAGAGTCTTTCTTATACTTTCTGTCCATTGTCACAAGACCCTTGTGGTTCTGACCGTTTTCGCCGCCTTCCTGACGGGCATCAGCACCGAAGTCAAACATATTCCAGACGTGAGTTGACCAGATGAAATCTCTTGTATAAAGCTGTTTGATAAGCTCCTCATGATAATATGACTGATATTCTTCGGTATAGTCGCCCTGCTGAGGCTTTGATGTGTGCCAGTTAAGAGCTTCACAGCCGTATTCACTGCATCCGATGGGTCTGTTGGGGAAGTTCTTGTGGAATCTGTCAAACCAGGGGCCGTTCATTGAGGCTTCGCCGCCGTACCAGCCAAAATAGTGGTTATAGGAAATAACATCAGGGATTTTCACATATTCACTGTCAGGGTCGCACATTGTAAGACAAGCAATTGTTGTAAGTCTTGTCTTATCCATATCGTGACAAAGATCGTTGAGAATCTTGTGATTTTCAATAAGATCAGGGTCAGCTGCACCTTTCATTGTGATTTCGTTTGAAAGGCCCCAGACAACGATTGATACATGGTTATAATTCTGAGTAATAAGCTCTTTCATCTGTGAGATTGTGTTCTCACGGCCTGTTGCCATATGCTGTGAGATATAGGGGATTTCTGCCCAGATTACCATACCTCTTTCGTCGCAAAGGTCATAGAAATACTGATCGTGCTGATAGTGCGCAAGACGGATTGTGTTTGCACCTACTTCGCAGATAAGATCCATATCTTCTTTGTGATGCTCGGGAAGAAGTGCATTACCGACGCCCCATCTGTCCTGATGGCGTGATACACCGCGAAGAGGATATTTTTCACCGTTGAGGAAGAAGCCTTCCTTGGGATCAATTTTGAATGTACGGCAACCGAAACGTGTGCTGATTTCATCAAGCACTTTTTCGCCGTCTAAAAGCTCAACCTTGGCAGTGTAAAGATAGGGGTCTTTTCTGCCGTGCCAGAGATGAACATTTTTGATTTCGAAATCTTCGTCATCATCGTCTGTCACTTTTGTTGCAACAACATTACCCTCGGCATCAAGAATGGTATAACGGAAAGTGAGACCGTCTTTTTTGTTTGTCACATAAGCTTCGATTTCGACTTCTGCATCTGCGCCCTTGATTTCAGGTGTAACCTTGAGACCCGGTGTGCCGTAATAATCAAGGTCGAAGTGACTCTCTGATACGCAGATAATATTCACATCGCGATAGAGACCGCCATAGAATGTGAAGTCTGCCATCTGAGGATAAACTCTCTCGTTGGGCGCATTGTCAACGTCGATTTCGATAAGGGTTTCGTCACCCAGTGACTTTGTAAGGTCAACTCTCCAGGTGCTGTAACCGCCATCGTGGCTTGCAAGCTTAACGCCGTCTGCATAAACGTCAGCTGATGAGTTTGCACCTCTGATTTCGAGATAATAGCAATCAGCTTCAGGAAGGTCTGCTTTTTTGATTGTCTTTGAGTAACGGCAAGTGCCTCTGAAATAGTCAGCTCCGCCGTCCTGACCGTCAACAGCATTCCATGTGTGAGGGAGATTTACTTTCTCCTCAGCACATTCAGGCTTTTTGAAAAGCCAGTCAGCATTGATATTATAGATGTTTCTCATTGTTTTTTTCCTCCTGATATCATACATCAATTTTTCTGTCTTTGTAATAATATATCTTATCGTGTTCACCGATTTCTCGGATAACTCTGCAAGGATTACCTACAGCCACAACATTTGCAGGGATATCTTTGGTTACCACACTGCCTGCACCAATAACACTGTTGTCGCCTATAGTCACACCGGGGAGTACAACAGCATTTGCGCCAATCCACACATTGTTGCCGATATGCACGGGGATATTATATTGCATCGCCTGATATCGAAGCTCGGGATTTATCGGGTGGCCCGCAGTTGCAACAGTGACATTGGGAGCAAACATAACCTTGTCGCCCACATAGATATCCGTATCGTCAACTAAAGTCAGATTAAAATTGGCATAGACATTGTTGCCGAAATGCACGTGAGCACCTGCCCAGTTGGCGTGAAGAGGAGGCTCGATATAACAGCCCTCGCCTATTTCGGCAAACATTTCTTTGAGAAGCGCCTCGCGTTTTTCCTGCTCACACGGTCTTGTGGCATTATAATCATAAAGCTTTTCAAGACACTGAAGTTGTTGGCGCATTATCTCTTCGTCTTCAGGCAGATAGAGTCTGCCTTCCTGCATTCTCTTCTTGGATTCTTCAGTTGTCATCTCAACCATATTATCACCATAATTTCTGAGGATAAACACCCTCAGCAACTTTATTTCTAAGAGCGTCAACAACAGCCTGCTTATCTTCTTTATATGTAACACCGTACCACTTTTCTGTGGTATCGAGAACTTTAACACTTACCTTGCCCTCTTTGAGAAGCTCGTCAACAACAAAGGGAAGGAAGTATTCGCACTTGAGCATATTGTCTTTGTTTCTGTCAAGGAATGCGGCAAAACGAGCCTTGAGCTCTGTCATCATCATATTTGAGAAGCCCCAGCAGTTCATTGATACTGTGCTGCCTCTCTGAAGCTCTGTCCAGCTTTCGCCGTCGTCTTCTGTGAACATAATCTTACCTTCTCTTATAGCAATTTTTGTTCTCTCGACGATATCGGTCAGATAGCCGTCAGCATTAGTCTGACAAACACCTCTTGCAACGTGGCCGTTTTCTGTCAGAGTATTCTCAACCTTGAAGCCTACCATACAGAATTCGTTTTCTGCCTGAGTATTTTTAAGCTCGTTATAAATAAGCGAGAAAGTCTCTTTGCCGTAATAGTCATCAGCATTGATAACAGCGAAAGGCCCGTCTATCATACCCTCGCAGGCGAGTACCGCATGGCCTGTGCCCCAGGGCTTGACTCTGCCCTCAGGTGCAGTATAGCCTTCGGGAAGATTGCCTATATTCTGATAAGCATAGTCAACCTTGATCTTATCTTCAAACTTGCCCTGCATAATAGCCTTGAAGTCCTCTTCAATTTCGTGCTTGATAACAAAGATAACCTTGTCAAAGCCTGCTTCGATAGCATCATAAACAGAATAGTCAAGAATAATCTCTCCGTTGTCACCTACGGGGTCAATCTGCTTGAGTCCGCCGTATCTGCTACCCATACCTGCAGCCATAATAACCAATGTGATATCTTTCATTTCCCATCCTCCTTCATTGTTAAAACATTCGAGAAATCATAACATTTCTATTTTATCACTTAATTTCAAAAATAGCAAGTACTATATAAAAAGTCCTCTGTCTTTGCAACAAAGGACTCATTTTCAATTATTCGCCAAACTGCATAGGTGAATTATCCTGAGCAGGAAAATCCTCTTCAAATCTCTGTGAAGAATATTCAGGCTGATAGGGTGCCTGATACTGAGGCTGAGGTGCCGGCTGCTGAACCTGAGGCTGAGGCACACCCTGCACGGGTACGGGTTGATAATAAACATAGGGGTACATAGGCTGAGGCATCGGCTGGGGTACCTGCTGAGGAGCCTGCTGATAGGTTATTGTCTGCTCCTGCACAACAATGGGGTTTTGTGTGTCGGGAGTCTGAACTGCAACAACTCTCTGAGGCTTAGCAGCATTTTCTGTCTTTCTTGCAGCTTCTGTAGGAATGCGGATAGGCTTTTCGTCAACAATCTGCTGAAGAAGTCTTACTGCTTCTGCAACACCCTTGAGTATAGCGGCCAGAACAATACCTGCAACAAACACGATTGACATATAAACAAAGCCGAGCTCGTCTGAGAGAGCTTCAAGCACAAAGCCTGCAATAACAGCAACAACAATAACTGCAATTGCAAGAGCATTAAGAAGAACTGCAATTGAGTTTCTGCCTGATCTGCCCACGCCGTTTGATGCTTTTATAAGTGCATCATATTCCTGATCTGTGACAACAAGAGGAGTTGTCTTGCCGTTTTCTTTCTTTGAAACGAGTCCCCATGTGCGAAGATCCGCTTCTTTCTTTTTATAATATTCTTCTGCCTGAGCTTTTTGGAGCTCCTGGATTTTAAGTTCAACCTGTTCTAACATTAGGCGTCTTCCTTTCTGTATATTAAACTGAGTTTGACCATATAGAGATAGATTACCATAAAATATGAAAATGTTCAATAGGTTAAGACAAAAACCAATGTGACAGATTTATAAATTTTTTGTGACAGGCAGTGAGGGGGGCTGCGCAAATCGCGAAGCGATTTTGTCGCGGGCACCGCGACAGCCGAATGAAATTCGGCGCGCAGCCCCCCTGCACCTCAGACTCACTGAGCACATAAACCCGATTGTTTTTCCTGTCGAAAACTTTAGAATTAATTCTATTGAAATATATGCTTTTTTATGTTAAAATAAAGTAATTATGTAATTATTGTATTCAGAAATATATTAATGAGGTGATATAAATGGGCTTACTTAAAAAGCTCTTCGGTGATTACTCGACTAAAGAAGTCAAAAGAGTCAATCCCCTTATGAACAAGGTTCTGGCACTTGATGAGGAGTACTCTCGTCTCTCAGACAGCCAGCTCAAAGCAAAAACCGAGGAATTCAAAAAAAGACTCGCTGACGGCGAAACCCTTGACGATATTCTCCCTGAAGCATTTGCCACCTGCCGTGAGGCATCATGGCGTGTGCTTGGTATGAAGCACTTCCCCGTGCAGATTATCGGCGGTATTATTCTTCATCAGGGCCGAATTGCCGAAATGAAAACAGGTGAAGGTAAAACTCTTGTTGCTACCCTCCCCGCTTATCTCAATGCGCTTTCAGGCAAGGGCGTTCACATTGTTACCGTCAACGACTATCTTGCCCGCCGAGACAGTGAATGGATGGGCAAGGTTTATCGTTTCCTCGGACTGAGTGTCGGCCTTATTGTCAACGGACTCGAAACCGATGAGCGTCGCAAGGCGTACTCTGCCGATATTACTTACGGTACCAATAACGAAATGGGCTTCGACTATCTCCGTGACAATATGGTGCAATATTTTGAGCAGAAAGTTCAGCGCGGACACAACTTTGCTGTTGTCGACGAAGTTGACTCAATTCTTATCGACGAAGCAAGAACCCCCCTTATTATTTCAGGTATCGGTTCCCGTTCAAGTGAACTCTATAACACAGCAAATATGTTTGTCAGAAGCCTCAAGTGCCTCAAAATCGGCGAAGTTGACTCAAAGGCTGACTTTGAAGAACTCGCTAAAGAAGCAGGTGCTGACTATGTTGTTGATGAAAAGGCAAAGAGTGCAACTCTGACAAAGAGCGGTATTAAAAAAGCTGAACGTTTCTTCAACATCGAAAACCTCAGTGACCCTGAACATATGACTCTCTCTCACCATATCAATACAGCCGTCAAGGCTTACGGAATTATGAAGAGAGACGTTGACTATGTTGTCAAAGACGGCGAAGTGCTCATCGTTGACGAGTTCACAGGCCGTATTATGATAGGCAGACGTTACTCAAACGGTCTTCATCAGGCTATCGAAGCCAAAGAAGGCGTTAAGATTGCAAAGGAAAACAAGACCCTTGCAACTATCACATTCCAGAACTATTTCCGTCTTTATACCAAGCTTTCGGGTATGACAGGTACAGCTATGACAGAGGAGCAGGAATTCCAGGAAATCTACTCTCTTGACGTTGTTGAGATTCCCACCAACAAACCCCTTGCAAGAAAAGACGAACCCGATGTTATCTACAAAACCGAACAGTTCAAGTTTAATGCTATTATCGATAAAATCATCGAGTGCAACAAAAAAGGCCAGCCTGTTCTTGTGGGTACCGTTTCAATCGACAAGAGTGAAAGACTCTCAGCTGCCCTTAAAAAGCGCGGTGTAAAACACAATGTACTTAATGCAAAGCACCACGAAAAAGAAGCTGAAATAGTTGCTCAGGCAGGTAAACTCGGTGCAGTTACCATTGCTACCAATATGGCAGGCCGCGGTACCGATATTATGCTGGGCGGTAATGCAGAATTCCTTGCAAAGAGTGAAATGCGCCGTCTCGAATATCCCGAAGAGTTAATCGCAGAAGCTACAGCTTTCGGCGATACAGATAACGAAGACATCATCGGTGCAAGAGAGAAGTTCAAAGAGCTCGAAGCTAAATATAAGGCTCAGATTGCAGATGAAGCTGACGCAGTACGCAAAGCAGGCGGTCTTTATATCATCGGCACGGAAAGACACGAGTCACGCCGTATCGACAATCAGCTCAGAGGCCGTTCAGGCCGTCAGGGCGACCCCGGTGAAAGCTGTTTCTATCTTTCAATGCAGGACGATCTTCTTCGTCTCTTCGGTGGCGACAGAATGGAAGCTATAATGAATTCGCTTCCCGTTGATGCTGATATGCCCATTCAGGTGGGTATTGTTGCAAAGAGTGTTGAATCAGCTCAGAGAAAGGTTGAGGGCAACCACTTCGCAGCAAGAAAGCACGTGCTCGCATTTGACGATGTTATGAACCGTCAGAGAGAAATTATCTATACACAGCGCGACCAGGTGCTCAAAGGCGACAATATGAAGCCCGTTATCACCAAGATGATTGACGAGTCTATCGGCGACGATGTTGAATTCTCCTGCCCTGCAGGTATGCCCAAAGACGAGTGGCATCTCGCGTCACTGAGAGAGAAATATCTCGGCTGGCTCACAAACGAAAACGACTTCAAAGACGACAACCAGTCCTCAGCTGAAATTTATGATATGCTCACCACTCGTGCTCACGAACTTCACGACAGCAGAGAAGTCACATTCGGCGAAGAAGCAATGCGCGAAATCGAAAGAGCTATTCTTCTTAAAAACGTTGACCTGAAGTGGATGGATTACATCGACGCTATGGACGAACTCAAGCAGAGTGTAGGTCTTCTCGCTTACGGTCAGAAGGACCCCGTTGTTGCTTTCCGTCAGATGAGCTATGATATGTTTGACGAAATGACAAGTGCTATCCGTGAGGACACAGTCAAGATTATTCTTTCAGCACACTTCAAGACTGAAGAAGAAATCAAGCGCGAGCAGGTTGCTAAGGTTACATCTGCCTCAGCAGGCAATGGCGACGGCAGTGAAAAGGGCAGAACAGTGCGCAACTCAAACAAAAAGGTTGGCGTAAACGATCCTTGTCCCTGCGGCAGCGGCAAGAAATATAAGAAGTGCTGCGGCAGACCGGGTGCAGAGCAGAAGTAAATTCGGAATTATGAATTATGAATTATGAATTGCGATAAAAATTGGCGGTGTAGGTTAATTCCTACCCGCCTTTTTGGTTTTGTTGGATTTGCGATAAAGTCTGTGCAGGAGGGCAGCGGCGGCTCCATTAAATCGCCCTCAGGCGATTTACGGCTACGGCAGTAGCCGACCCGAACGAAGTTCGGGTATGGAGCCGCCCACCCCGCAAGATTGATGATTGATGTTTTTTGCAGAGTGTGGTATAATGAGCTCGACAAACTTGAATTTAGACGAGGAGGCAAAGCAAAATGTTAACGATGACACCAACCAAAGAAATGATTGCAGAATGGAAACGAATTTTTGAAATGTACCATTCTTCTTTGATGCCGAACCGCAAATCAGGGAGTGAAGTAGACCAGTATTTTAAAGAAAAATACCCACACCAAATATTTGATAATGCAGAGTTTCGGGAAATAGTTTCGCTGAACATCACAGAGAACGATTGTTTTAGTAGTAAATTACCTCAGAATACACTACCAAATATTCAAAGTTATAAGACAGGCAATGTTTTAGTTGGCATTGATTTATGCACTGGTGAATTTCATATTGAAAGTGAAAACATAGAGGAAGTAATACCAATTCACGATGACTTGTTTGCTTATCGTGGATTGGATGCGGAAGATATAAACAACTTCTTTTTAGTTGCCGAGTATGTAAAACTTACTCAAAGGTAAATTCCAATTTAACAAACAAAAAGTAGCAGACCGAAATCTGCTGCTTTATTTTTTATATGCCCTCGCCGGGCGGGGCGTTACTTTTGCTAGCGCCAAAAAGCAACCAAAACGCGCTGTTATTTCCTCGCGCAATATCAAAACAAAAAGGCGGGTAGGAATTAACCTACTCGCCTTATTTTATCGGAATTCATAATTCATAATTCATAATTCATAATTGAATTATTCGCCGCCGCCTACTGAGCCGTCCCATGTGTCAACGGTTGTAGCTTTCATTTCTTCTTCGTCAAACCAACGTGTGGTTACAGCCTTTGTCTCTGTGAAGAAACGGAATGCATCCTTACCGAGGCAGTGGAGATTGCCGAAGAATGAGAGCTTGTGACCTGTGAAGGGGAATACGCCAACGGGTACAGGAATACCAACGTTAACACCAACCATACCGCCGTCTGTTCTCTTAGCAAATTCTCTTGCATAGTAACCGCTCTGTGTGAAGATAACTGAGCCGTTAGCAAAGGGATTGTTGTTCATAAGAGCAAGACCCTCTTCAAAGTTCTTGACTCTCTTGATGCAAAGTACGGGGCCAAAGATTTCCTGAGTACCAACTGTCATTTCTTCTGTAACGTTGTCGAAGATTGTGGGGCCTACATAGAAGCCGTTTTCATAGCCTTCAACCTTAGCATCTCTACCGTCGAGAACGAGAGTTGCACCCTCTTCGATACCCTTGTTGATCCAGTTGATAACACTCTGCTTGTGTTCGCCTGTAACAACGGGGCCGAGAGTTGAATCTTCTTTATATGCGGGGCCGAGCTTGAGCTCCATAGCGTACTGCTTGAGAAGTGCTACGAGCTTGTCAGCGATGCTTTCCTGAGCCACTACTACGGGAAGAGCCATACATCTTTCGCCTGCGCAACCGAATGATGAGTTGATGATACCTCTTGCTGATCTTTCAAGAGCAGCATCTTCGAGTACGAGTGCGTGGTTTTTAGCTTCGCAGAGAGCCTGAACTCTCTTGCCTGTTGCTGAAGCTTCTTTATAAACGTGAAGACCAACCTTTGTTGAACCAACGAAAGTGATAGCCTTAACATCGGGGTGCTTGAGGAAGAGGTCAGCTTCAACTCTTGAGCAGGTTACAAGGTTAACAACACCCTTGGGAAGACCTGCTTCATAAAGGAGTTCGTTGAGTCTCATAGCTGTCATAGGTGTCATTGAAGCGAGCTTGAGAACCATTGTGTTACCTGCAGCGATACAACAGGGAACCATCCAGCCCATAGGAATCATACCGGGGAAGTTGAAAGGTACGATACCTGCGCAAACACCGAGGGGTTCGTAATAGAGAGTTGTGTCATAGCCGTTTGATGTGTCTCTCATAGCGTCGCCCATAAGAAGTGAGGGAGCGCTGAGTGCGTGTTCAACGGGCTCTTTAACCTTGAGGATGTCGCCCTTTGCTTCTGAGAGAACCTTACCGTGTTCTGTAGCGCAGAGAACTGTAAGCTCGTCCATATGTTCAATAAGAAGTTCACGGAATTTATAGAGAACCTGAACTCTCTTCATAACAGGTGTGTTTGACCAGGCAGGGAATGCTGCCTTAGCTGAAGCAATTGCAGCCTCAACTTCTTCTGAAGTACAGCAGGGTGTTTCTGCGATAACTTCGCCTGTGCTGGGGTTGTAAACGGGCATATATTTTTCGGTCTTTGACTCTACCCATTCACCGTCAATGAAATACTTTAATCTTTTAATCTGTTCCATTTTGGTTAACTCCTTAAATATATTTTTACATCACCTTATATTAAGCCATAAAATTGAAAATAAATCAATAGTTAGACTCAATTTTTCTTTCATTTATATAATAATTTTTTTAGCCGCCCTGAGCAAATCTTCTTTTGCTGATGCCTTGACCTGTTCAAAGGGCAGATGCATAGGATTAGTCTCAATCACCTGAGATATGCCCAGCTCATTTATCAGCCTTTCGTCAGCCACATTAAGACCCACAATAGCCGCCACCTTTGTGTGAGCGCATCTTTTAGCCACACCGAAAGGCAGTTTACCCATAAGACTCTGCGAGTCCATTTTGCCCTCACCTGTTATAACAAGGTCGGCATCTTTTACTTTCTCATCAAAGCTGAGCATATCTAAAATATGGTCGATACCACCCTTGAGTTTTCCTTTGAGGAAAGCCACAAGAGCAAAGCCTAAGCCTCCTGCGGCACCTGTGCCCTCAAGGTGTGATAAATCTTCTTTCAGGTACTCTGCCGAAATATCTGCCAGATTCTTTAAACCTGCATCGAGAAATTCAACCTGCTTTTCACTTGCGCCTTTCTGAGGCCCGAAGATATATGCTGCTCCGTTTTTGCCGTAAAGGGGATTTTTAACATCGCAGAGTACAGTTATTTCACTATCCATAAGCCTGGTGTCAAGCTCTGATAAATCAACGGTGACTATATCAGAAAGTCCCTCACCGCAAAGTGCCACACTCTGACCGTCTTTTGCGAGGAACTTTCCGCCGAGTGCTGCAGTGCAGCCGATACCGCCGTCAGTTGTCGCACTTCCGCCGATGCCGAGGATAAACTTTCTTATACCCTTATCAAGGGCGTGCTTTATTATCTGACCCGTGCCGTAAGTAGATGCCCTCATAGCATTATTTTCTTTTTCAATTGTTATACCCGAAGCCATTGCCATTTCTATTACGGCAGTGTCCCCTGACACTATGGCATAATAAACATCAATTTCTCTGCCGAGAGGGCTTTTTGCTTTAAGCTCAACTTTTTCACTGTCAGCGAAAGCGCACATAAAACTTTCAGTCATTCCCTCTCCGCCGTCAGCTATGGGAAGCTCAATAATATCAAGGTTTTCTCTTTCTTCAAGCAGTGACTTTTTGACGAGATTGCAGACCTCAAGAGACGACAGTGTACCCTTAAAAGAATCGGGCGCAATAACTATTTTTTTCATTTATATTACCATCCTTCTGAGTTCTTCTATGGTGTCAAGTACCGCTGCACCTGTAGTCAGGAGCTTTTCCTTGGACTGATGTCCTCTCGCAATGAGAATGCAGTCGCAGCCTAAGGTTTCGGCAACCTCATAGTCGTGAAGCGTGTCGCCAACCATAAGCACATCGGCAGTGTCAATATCATTGCGGGTTATCCATTCAAGAGCAATGCCTACCTTGCCCTTGACATAGATATCTCTTGCACCTAAAAGCTCAGTGAAAAGATAATCCATATCGTGAAAAGCCACCTGCTTTTCAAGCCATCTCTGCTCTGTCTGAGAGAGAATAATCTGCTCAATGCCTTTATACTTGAACTCTCTGATTACATTTTCAGCATCGGGAAAGGTTTCAAGCTCATAAAATTTCTCATCAAATTCCAGAACATATTCCCTTGCGATATCCTCAAACTTTTCGTTTTCAAGGTCGAAGTCAAGACTTTCATAAAACCTGATAATGGGAAACTGAAACTTCTCTTTATATTCATCAATATCTTTTATAAGCCTTATTCCGCGTCTTTGAAGCAATAAATTTTCAACCTCAAAATTAGCCGTTAAATCGTCAAGTATTGTGCCGTTCCAATCCCAGATAATGTATTTATACTTGGGCATATTTTTCTCCTTTGTTTTTCCGTACTGATCATACTGCCTTTTTATCCCAGCAGTTTTTTATCAATATAATCACTGAGCTCACCTAAACTTCTGAGCTTTTCTGCTTCAGAGTCGGGAATATCAATATCGAAAGCCTCTTCCACACTCATAAGAAGCTCCACAGTGTCAAGACTGTCAGCCATAACATCTTCAATTGTGGTGTTTTCCATAAGTTTTTCGGTGTCAATTCCCGTTTGCTCACTGATAATTTCTTTGATTTTTTCCATAGTATCCATTGAGATTCATCTCCTTAAATAATATTACATAATCTTATTGTTTGTCAAGTAACGGATTTTAATTCCGAAAAACTTGCAACTGTATGTATAAACTTCCCTGACTCAAACAAGACTTTATTTATCATAAAAATCAGGGAGATACATATTATGAAACTCAAAGCCATTGATATATCCGTTTTTGTCACACTTATTATCTGCATTATCGCAACTGTATCTTTTGAAAATTCCTGCAAGGGTATCAGGGAAGAAATCCTGCGGCTGCACGTTATTGCAAATTCAGATGAAGCCTATGACCAGGAGCTGAAGCTTAAAGTCAGAGATGCCTTATTAAACTGCGGAAAAACTCTGTTTTCAGGCAGTGAAGATATAATCTCAGCTCAGGGAAAAATTCAGAAAAAGGCAGATGAGTTACTATACTCTGCAGAAGAAATCATAAAAGAGTCAGGCTATGACTATGATGTGAAAATAGAACTTGCAAGAAGCTACTTCCCCACGAGAGTTTATGATGATATTACCTTGCCGGCAGGGTACTATAAAGCTGTCAGAGTCATCATAGGTGAGGGCAAAGGCAAAAACTGGTGGTGTATTATGTTTCCGCCTTTGTGTCTGCCTGCCGCAAGGGACAACAAAGAAATTATAAGCGGATATCTCAGTGATGATGAAATGAAAATAGTCACTGCAAACCCCGAATATGAGATACGCTTCTGGTTGGTTGAAAAATATTATGAATTCAAAAACAAATATTTTAGTGAAAATTAACTGTTTTTTATAAATAATACAACACATTCTATTGAAAATGTCCTGTAAAAATGATATGATTATTAAGTCATAATTATTATAGGAGTGATATGAATGAAAGAGTATGATATTTTAGTTGCCGGTGCTTCCACCACAGGTGCCTGGTTCGCTAAAAAAATGGCAGAGCAAGGACACAGTGTTCTTGTAATCGAAAAGCAGAAACCCGATGATGTGTCAAGAGAATATGACATCTTCCATATGGGTAAGGCTGATATGGAAAAGTTTGACCTGCATATTCCCAAAGAGGGTGACGACGATTACGGTTTTGTTTTCACCTCAGGCAGAAGCTACTCACCTTTCGGCAATTATTCAAAATACGGCAACGAAACCGTTATCGGTATGCACAAACACGAATTCATTATGAATATGAACCGTGAAGCCGAAGAAGCCGGCGCTGAAATCATCTTCGGTGCTGCATTCTCAGATTTCATCAAAGACGAAAGCGGCAAAATCATTGGCGCAAAATACATAACAGATAAGGGCGAGCAGGAAGTCTACGCAAAGATAGTTGCCGACTGCACAGGTATCCCCTCAGCAGCAAGAAGAAAGCTCCCCGACAATGCATATGTAGAAAATTTTCCTCTTACTCCCGAAGATATATTCTATGTTGTGCTTTATTATGCAGTTTATGAAGATGAAAAAATCAATCCCCTTGATCTTCACGGCTTCTTTATGCAGTATAAATCCTGGTCAGCTCCCAGCGGCAACGACCACGGCGCAATTCTCGGCGTAGGCGCAAACTACGGTTATGCATATGCAGAAGAAATCTTCAACAGAGACTGGAAGAAAAATGTTCCCTGGCCTAAGTACACCATAGAAAAAGTAGAAAAAGGCATGACACCTTATCACAGAACTCTTTACTCATTTGTCGAAGACGGCTTTATTGCTATGGGTGACACTGCATTCCTGACAAAACCCACTTGCGGTGAGGGCTGCACATCATCACTCTATCAGGCAGAAATTGCTGTGGAGGTTATTTCCAAGCTTCTCAAAGAGGGCAAACCTCTCACAAAAGAAAATATGTGGTCAATCAACAAGCGATATTTCAAGGTGCAGGGCAAGGATTTCGATGCTCTGAGACCTCTGCTTATAGGCATTATCGGCTTCAGCTATGAAGAAGCTGAGTATATGTTTAAAAACGATATCATTTTCAGCCAGAAGATTCTCGGCGGTATGGGTCAGGAGCTTGCCCTCGGACCTAAGGATATTGCAAAAATTGTCAGCGGTCTGCTTGCAGGTGTTGCAACGGGCAAACTGAAAATTGACAATGTCAAGAAGCTTGTGAAGGGCCTTATGCACAGTGGTGAAATTGGTGCTCTCTATGATGATTATCCCGACTCACCTGCAGGCTATTTCGCCTGGAAGGCAAAGGCTGATGCTCTTTGGAAGAAGGTCGGCAAGGTTGCTGACACTTGCGACCCTGAGATTCTGAGAAAAATCGGTATGTGATATTTTTAATATAACGCGACAAACACGGCGGTGAAGATTAATCTCTTCCCGCCTTTTTTTAGTTAGGAGTTAGGAGTGAGAAGTTAGGAGTTGCTGACGAAACAGTTAGCCTTTCCTTTTAGGGAAGCGGGACCTCGTAGCGGTGGATAAGTTATTTCTTTCATTTTCACATTTTTAAAAGCAGTTAGTCTTTCCTCGCTCATGCCGCGATGGCATCGTCACCGAAGCGCCGCCTGTGGCGGATGAAGCAAGGCGAGGATGGCGCAGCGGTCAAAATCGCTCGGCGCTCCAAGCCGATAAGCGATTTTGGGAACCGCAAGAGGGAATTCCTTTGTCCTGAGCGACAAAGGAAGCAAAGCGCTCTGTTTCGTTGACGATAGTTTATCGCACTTCAAATAAGCCTTAGTCCGCCTCCAACTGCAAACTACGAAGCGGATTGGTCTAAAGTTTCTATTATCTGATGTACCGTTACCGACTTTCTCCCTTTTTAAATAACCTTAGTCCGCCTGCGTTTGCAGTTTCCGCAGCGGGTAAGTTTCTTTACTCCCTCTTTGAGGGAGCTGACCCAACCCACCCCGAATCACTAACTGAAATATCGCATTAGCGACTCACGACTGTCGGGTAGAGAGAGGGTAAAACAGACGGAAAGCACATTAGACGAGAACTCATTTTATAAAGCGGGATAAAGTAGCGGTATCCCTTGAGAAAGCTATTTTTAAATAGAGCACTTGGGTAGAAAGCAGATGAATGGCAGAGAGCAGAAATGTGAAAAATCACCGATAAGCAGATATTAATTAATTGGGGAGACTTTGTAAATTGTCCCCGACCTAAAATTTGATGAAACTTCGGCGGTGATTTCTTCACTTCTTTCGGACTAAAGGCACAAAGGGCGCTTTTGCATACTTTTGTCGCCCGGGACAAAAGTATGAGCCACTGCGGCTCGAGCAGGAACGAGACTAACTATGTGATAAAAACTAAAAAAGAAAAAGCAACAGACTCATTTAAAGCCTGTTGCTCATTTTTTGTGATTATTTCTTAAATAATGATGCGATGAAGTTAAACAGAGCAGTAAACCACTTGATGATTACAGCAAATCTTGACTTAATGTTTGTAGTATCCTTGGTCTCATCTTTATTTTCATCGGTCATAGGATGAAGAATACCGATATTTTCGTTAGGCATATTGTAAATCTCTCCGATATACTCTTCAAAAAGCATATACTGACTATAAGTGCCGTGTTCACCTTTGAATTCCTCTGTTGCGTTGACATAGGTGTCACTGTTGAGAAGGTCAAGCATCAGGAAATCTGTGCTCCAGGGGTACTTGTCGTGTCTGAGCTCTTTTACATACCAAGTGTAGTCTGCAAAAGGTGCAGTTGAGCCGTCAACCATTTTATCCGCTGAGATATATTTGCCAAAGCCCTCTTCAACTCTCTGAGCAATATAATCGTCTGAAAGCTTTGCGGAAATATTTGAAGTTGTAGCACCGCAGAAGCTCTGCTTGTAAAGAGATACAACACCGTCGCCGAGATCGTCATAGCTTTCGATAACAGGATACATCTGATCGCCGTACTTAGCTAAAATATACACCTTAACGCCATCCTGCTGAGCTGCCTTGAGAAGCTCGGGTGCCTTCGCCTTGATTTCGTTGTATTCTGTGAGTTTCTGAATAAGCACATCGTACTTGCCGTCTTCGTTGTCACTCTCAAGCACAAAGTCCACAGCCTCATCAAAAACATCAGGGCTGATCATACCCCACCAACCGGGGCAGGTACCGAAAATCTCACGAATAAGACGGGGCATAATATTTTTGCTGATGTCATAATAGCCGTCTTCCACAAATTCAAGACCGCTGCCGAGCAGGCCGTTGAAAGCGAGAAGATTAACTGTAGCCTTGACTAAATCAAGCACAGGACTTGCATCAAGAAATGTATTGATGAAACGGTTCATTGCTTCGGGGTCGAGTCTTACATTATCGGTATACATATCGTCAGCAATTTCAGCACCCATAGCGATGCTGTTATACATTACGAGACCTTCGATATCGCTGTGACCGTATTCAGCAAGATAAGCATTAACAATAACATTACCTTCGCAACGGCAGATGATTTTAACTTTGTCGTGACCTGACTCTTTTTTTACAGCGTCTATGTATTTTTTAAGGTCATCTGCATTATCTCTGGGATCAAGACGAATATCATATTGGAACTGAGTAAACTGAGCCCATTCTGAAGCATATCTTGTATGATTCGCTCTGATACCGCCTTCGTGTGTCGGCAAACGGCTGATAAGGTTGTCGATCTGATAATCCAAAGAAATGCCTGACTTATTGTTGATTGTGCCTTCGTTGCTGAGTTTATACTGATCATAAACAGGTGCAACAGTTTTAAAAATAGCATCGCAGTAAGCATCCCAATCCTCAGTCAGGAAGCCTGCGCCTAATGTTGTTACAAGCTCCATAGCTATTTCAGGGATTTTATCCTTGAGTCCGGAGAAATTCGACTCAGCCATATTTTCGCTATCAGTGCCGAGTGAAGGGTCTTTATAGATGTTTGTTCTGCCCTTGATATAAACAACAGGTGACACACCGCAATCGCATTTATACTCATCTGTTGCAGACACTGTAAGTGCCAATGAGAGAGTTGTCATTACCATGACAATGCAAAGCACAAGTGATAAGATTTTCTTTGTTAATTTCATTTTGGGTTCTCCTTTTTAATTTATTAACATTGTTAATTATCTTATAAACGAAATTAAAATACAATAGTTTTTACATAATATTAACAACTGCAAGGCGGTTTTTTTCTTTTGCAGAAAGTCTGTGCAGACGGCTCCTTGCGCCGAGCGAAGCTCGGCGACGGAGCCGCCTCCCACCTCTTGCTCAAACTAAAAAAAGAGTACCCACAACCGTGAGTACTCATAATTTTGATGTAAATCAGTTATCGATGCCGAGGTTTTTAACCTGCACACCATATTCCTGCTGGAACTGCATATTAACCTTGTTGATTTCGTCAAGGTTTTTAGCAGCGATGCCCTGATAACCTGCAAGACCGCTTGTGATGAAGTTGTAAGCCCCCTGAACAATGCTCTTAGCATAGTCATTAGCCTGCTTCTTATATTCGTTGCAGTCGTTGGTTGTCTTTGCAATCATGCCCTGAACAGTCTTTTCTGTCTCGGCCTTGATTCTCTCTGACTCTTCTCTTGCCATTCTTGTGATGTTGTGCTCTTTCACAAGCTCAGCAGCGTGGTTGTTTGCTCTTGCGATAATAGCTTCAGCGTCAGCCTGAGCCTTTTTAACTACGTCGTTATAGTACTGCTGTGATTTTGCAGTTGTTTCGTTTTTGTAGTTGTGTGCATCGTTAACAAGTTTGTCAGCCTTTGAATTAGCTTCGGAGATAATGCGTGTCTCTCTTTCGATGATATCCTTTGACTTGATGAATTCATCGGGGAATTTTTCCTGCATAAACTGAACGAGAGTATCAACGTCGTGGCCGTTAACTATTCTCTTTGTCTTTGAGAAGAAGAACTTCTTTGCATTTGAAACATAAAGTGACATCTGCTCAACTAACTGTTCAAAGTCGAGATCCTTCCACTTTTCTTCAGCAGCATTGTGGTCGTAAGGACCGAATTCTCTTACTTCCTCATACTCCTCTTCTTCATAGTTATCTTCCATATAGTCTTCTGAACCTTCTACGTCTTCTACTTCGAGATCTTCGATATCGTAAGTTGCCATATCTGAATCATCCTTTCATTAATTTATCAATAATTTCTTTTGATACTTCTTTGGGAATAAACGGTGTAACATCACCGCCAAGAGCACAAACCTGTTTGATAACGCTGGAACTGAGAAACATATTTTCACTGCTTGCAGCCATAAAAACTGTTTCGATTTCTTCGTTGAGCTTTTTGTTGATAAGAGCCTGCTGAAATTCATCCTCAAAGTCTGAAACAGCTCTGAGGCCTTTGACAACAGCTATGGCTTGCCTCTGTCTTGCATAATCTGCCAGCAGACCCATATATGAGTCAACTTCAACATTAGAGAGACTTTCCGTACATTTTCTGACAAGGTCAACTCTTTCCTCAACGCTGAAAGCATGAAGACCTGCTTTACGGTGGTTTGACATTACAACCACAATAACTTTGTCAAAAAGCTTTGCACTTCTCTTTATAATATCAAGGTGTCCTATGGTAATAGGATCAAAGCTACCCGGATATATGGCAACTCTTTCCTTCATAATTATTCTTCCTCCCCTGCAAATCTGTAAAGGAACAGACCGGTTTTGCCGTATCTGTATTTTTTCTGAAGTCTGAATGTGCCTGCTTCTTCCGGAAGCTCGTCTTTATAGGGAGCCTCGCAGATGATAACGCCGCCTTCATTCATTACTTCGTGTACCTTATTCAGTGCAGCTTCGAGAATACCCTTTGAATAGGGCGGATCAAGAAGAGCAATATCATATTTTTCAGTTCTTCTTGAAAGAAAGCTCAGGGCATCACTCTGAACAACAACAGCCTTTTTTGAAAAACCTGTATGCTCAAGATTCTGCTTGATTACTTCGACACTCTTTCTTGAAAGATCAACAATAACTGCGCTGTCTGCACCTCTTGAGAGAGCTTCGATTGCAAGCTGACCTGAACCGCCGAATAAATCAAGAACCTTTCTGCCTTCAATTTCAAACTGAATGATACTGAAAAGTGCTTCTTTAACTATATCGGTTGTAGGTCTGACATCGTCACCCTCCAGGGTTATAAGCTTTCTGCCCCTTGCAGAACCTGTAATTACTCTCATGCTTATACCTCCACCGACATAATCATTGATAATACATTATCACACTTTTTAAGAAAAAAATCAACACTATTTTCCTAATTTCTACTTTTTTACTTAAAATTACTATACATTAATGTTAATTTTTTCCTAAACCTACAAGGTTTTAAGGTCTTATTATTCTAAAACAGCCTTAATTTTCACTTCTTTTCTGCCGTGATTATAGAGTTTTCTGTTGTCGAGTGCCCACTGTCTGCCGGTGAACTCGCCGCTGTTTACCTCTGATACGGCTGAAGTGATTTCATATATAGTTGCATCAAGCTTATCGAGCTGACTTAAAATTTCAGCTTCAAGGAACATAGGTCTCACAGCGGCTCCGAAATCGGGCTCACCGTGATGAGAAATAACCATATGCTGCAGAAGCATTGCTTTTTCGGGGTCGATGCCAAGCTCTTTCGCTTTATTTTCAATTTTCATTGCGCCCATTACAAGATGACCGATGAGTTCGCCCTTGATACTATAGCCTGCCGCAAGACCTGCAGGACTGATGTCAAACTCGTCTATCTTGCAAAGGTCGTGTACAATGATACCGCACATAAGAAGATCTTTGTCAACTGCAGGGTAAATCATGCTGATGCTCTGTGCAATCTTGATGATAGAGAGTGTGTGGTATAAAAGACCGCCTCTGATTGCGTGGTGAAGCTTGAAAGCCGCAGGCCAGAAAAGAAGCTTATCTTCATTATCTTTGACAAGGGCGTATGTAAGCTTTTTAAGTTCTTCGTCTTTTACTGCTGCGATTATATTCATAATCTGACCGAGCATCATTTCACCGCTGTATTCTGCAGTGGGCACGAAATCTGCAACATTCACGCCGTCGCTTTCGTTGACAAGTCTTATTTTGTCAATTCGGAGCTGATCGTTGCCGTTGAACTGAGTGATACTGCCGCGAATTTTAACAAGATCGCCTGCCTGATAAGTGCCGTGACTGAGCTCACTGTAATCCCAGAGCTTGCCGTTGATTTCACCGTCACGGTTGCATAAAACCATATCAAGATAAGCCGCACCTTTGATGTTGGCTTTTTTGTCTGCTGTTTTTACAAGCCAGAAGCTGTCGTTCATATTATTCATAGTTTTCCTCCTATAATTATCAATTAAATCTGAATCTGCGGGTGGTGGCTCCGCGAATCGCCTTTGGCGATTCCGAGGGCGCTTCGCGCCCTCGCGCCGAACTGCGTTCGGCGGCGGAGCCGCAGCTTCCCTCCTGCAGGGACTTTCCCGAAATCCGAATTTGTAATTATCCGAAGCCCTTGCCGACAACCTGCCCTGCATCACAGATAATTGTGAATGCCTCAGGGTCGCTATCGGCAGTAAGGCGTAAAATTTCTCTTATTTCAATTTTTTTAGCCGCACACAAAATAAGATTTTTCTCTCTGCCCGTGTAGCCTCCCGTAACGGGTATGACACTGGCACCTCTGCCGATTTCAAGCAATATCGCCGAAAGTAGCTGCTCTTTTCGGGTTGTGATTATAAATATCAGTTTCGTGTGCTCTCTGCCGTAAAGCACAAAGTCTATAGCCTTTGCCGAAATAAATATGACAATCACGGCATACATTATACTTTCAATTTTTCCGTAAACAAGAAAAGAAAGACCGATAACACCAAGGTCAGCTAAAAGCATAATATTCCCCACTGAAATATCGGGTCGCTTCTTTCTTATAAGCATAGCAATTATATCCGTACCGCCTGTGGTTGAGCCCGTGAGAAAAACAAGAGCAAGTCCCACACCTGACAGCACACCGCAGAAGATGCACCCTAAAAGCATATCACCCTTATAGGCAGGGATGATATAAGCTCCAAGGTCAATTAAACTTGTGAATATAAAAGTGCTTATTACTGTTCTTATGACAAATTTTAGTCTGAGTTGTTTAAGTGCCAGGGCAAATAAGGGAATATTCAGCAGAAGCATCACTGCACCTATAGGCAAAGAGAAAAGATAGTTGGCAACTGTACCGATGCCCGTAAGACCGCCTTGCACTATATTATTGGGCGATGAAAACATATTCACCGACACGCTGAATATTGCCGAGCCCGACACTACCAGAAACAAATCCCACAGCAGAGCTTTTATCTTCATAAACTACCCACCCATAAGGCGAGGGAGTTTACTCAGACACTATAATCTCAAACAGCTCTGTGAGTCTGTCTTTTCTGCCGCTGAGATAAAGATAGCCGAAAAGTGCTTCAAGACCTGTTGCGTAGTGGTAATCACCCTCGCTCGCATTTTTTGCTTTGTGGTTAGTATGGGCATTTCTGCCGCGTTTGAATACACTTGTTTCTTCTTCTGTAAGTATCGGCATAATTTTTTGCATAGCCTCAGCCTGGGCCGAAGCCTTGACCAATGTAGTTGCCTCTTTGTGAAGCTTATTTACGGGGCGGTTTGCCTGACAGACAAGCCTTTCCCTGACAAACAGGTCAAAAACCGTATCACCCACAAATGCAAGATTCAGGGGACTGAGGGTTTTGACATTGACATCTGAATTTAAAAATCTTTCCATTATAAAAAATCCTTTTTTTATGAAGCGAAGCTTCAATTCATGCACTCCCTGTGCAATTCATGGCGTAAGCCAATTCATGACCCGTAGAGTCAATTCATTATCGCATCTGCGACAGCAGATAACATTTGTCCTCGCCGGACAGGCGTTACTTTTTGCCAGCGCCAAAAAAGTAACCAAAAACGCGCTCTTATTAATTTACAAACTCAAACTCGAAATCATATACACTTACAATATCGCCCTCTTGTATGCCTTTTTCTCTCAGGGCATCAATGATACCGCTGGAAATAAGCACTCTCTGGAAATACTGCAACGACTCATAGTCATCAAGGTCAGTACGGCAGAGAATTCTGATAAGGAAAGGAGCCTCGACAATATAAACATCGTCTTCAACTGTAATTGTAAAGCCTGTATCCTGCTTGGAGAGAAGAGTCTCAAGAGGAATCTCTTCGCTTTCATATCTTCTCACAGGCGGCAGAGTACTGAGCTTAGCCGCAACTGCATCAATAACTTCCTTGGTACCCTCAACAATGGGAGCGCACATTTCGAAATATTGATAGCCTTTTTCTTCGATGTAGTTTCTGAAAGTCTCTCTCTGCTCATCGGTTGCAAGGTCGATTTTGTTACCTGCAACAATCTGAGGTCTTTCTGCAAGCTCGGGATTGAATCTTTCAAGCTCAAGGTTGATTTTTTCGAAATCTTCAACGGGGTCTCTGCCCTCACTGCCTGCAACGTCAACAATGTGCAAGAGCATACGACAACGGTCAACATGACGAAGGAAAGCATGACCGAGACCGACACCCTCACTTGCGCCCTCAATAAGACCGGGGATATCAGCAATGACAAATGAACTGCCCTCGCCCTTTGACACCACGCCTAAAACGGGAGTAATTGTTGTGAAATGATAGTCAGCGATAATGGGCTTTGCCTGGCTGACAACAGAAATAAAGCTACTCTTACCTACATTCGGAAAACCTAAAAGACCAACATCAGCAAGGAGCTTCAGCTCGAGCACAACCTCCCACTCTTCGCCGGGGTTGCCGCCTTTGGCAAATCGGGGAGTCTGTCTTGTTGAGGTTGCAAAGTGGCTGTTACCCCAACCGCCTCTGCCGCCTTTGGCAGCGATGAAGCTGTCGTCATCTGACATATCTGCCATAAGAGCTCCGCTTTCTTTTTCTTTTATAACAGTACCCCTGGGCACTTTGATAATAAGGTCTTCGCCTTTTTTGCCGTTTCGTCTTCCGCCTTGGCCGTCCATACCGCTCTGAGCTTTATACTTTCTCTTATATTTGAAGTCTGCAAGGGTTGAAAGGTTATCGTCAACAACAAAAACAATATCGCCGCCCTTACCGCCGTCACCGCCGTCGGGACCGCCTGAAGTAATATATTTTTCGCGGTGGAATGCCACTGCACCGTTACCGCCGTCGCCTGCTTTGATTTTAATCACGGCTTTATCAATAAACATAAGAAAACCTCCTTATATTACATAATTTAGTCTAATCGATTTATTATACTATATAATTGAGCAAAATGCAAATATTTATTTTGGTACGCGGGGAAGTTTCCGCAAGAGGTGGGAGGCGGCTCCATCAAATCGCGAAGCGATTTGGGGCGACGAAGTCGCCCACCCGAACGCAGTTCGGGTATGGAGCCGCCGCAACCCCGCCGAGACAGCAAAGCAAAAACGGCAGGAACTTCCCGCCGTTTTGATTTGCATTTGATTATCAGAAAATAATATCAAAATAATTACATACCTTATCCTGATCAATAATAGCAACAATAGGTGCACCAAACATAAGCTACACAGGTGAAAGTATCAACTGTAAGCCTTTCTCAGATTTTATTTTAACTCTTACAAGTTAGTTTAAAATCAATCAGACATCATAGTCCATTACAAAGCCTTCGTTTCTGTGACCGCTGAGAGAAACAGTTGCTTTGATCATACCAATCTTGCCTGTAGCAGAGCCTTTAACAGGCATATTTACATCATAATTGATGAGTCTGCCCTGAGCATCTGTTGTGGCTGTGACAGTTGCACCGGGATAAACAATCTCTGCATTTAATACAGTTATAGGGTCAATGTAGCCATCTTCAACATAAATTACATCCGCAATATATTCGTGCTGAAGATCATAATAATAAATTTCACCCTCTAACTTTCTGACACCGCGTGTTTCGTTGCCGTCATAATATGCAGCTTCTTCAATAACTTGGAATTTATAGTCTGTTGTGCCGTCTTCGTTGACAGTCTTTTCTGCTACAGTGAGGAAATGAGGCATAAGTTTGGTGCTCTGCACACCATATGCCCAATCTCCCTCATAATAATAATTTGTTGTTGAGTCTGCGATCAGATAATTATCGATAACAGGCTGAATTATTTTATCGATAACCGAGGGAAGATCAGTTGCCTGAACATCTACATCAACAGTTTTTGTGATTGCTACATTCTCAGGCACACTCTGAATAAAATAATTTACAAGATCGTTGAACTCGTTGCAGATAGCCAAAGCATTTTCATCTTTTACAAGTGTACCCTCAAAGTTCCCGGGAATAAAATCCGAGTCGTCAGGGTCAACAGGCTCCTGAGGAGCATAGTCACCTGTCTTGAATATTCTCTCAAAGAAATCTCTGATTTCATAAAGGAACATTTCAACTCTTTCTCTGAGGTCTTCAATAAATGCATCCCATCTGTCAAAGATAGTTATAACATCCTTGTTTTCCATATCCTGAATGGCATTGTGGTAGCCTTCATAATAACCTTCATGATAGCCTTCATAATAGCCTTCCTCTTCACCGTAATCATAGCCGTCATCCCAACCGTCATCGTAACCGCTGTCGTAGTCTTCACCTTCGTATACATCCTTTGCTTCATTCCAGCCGTCATCATAACCGTCCCAATAACCGTCGTCATACCCTTCGCCATAGGCATCTTTTTCTTCATCGGTTTCATAGTCACTGTCGTCATAGCTGCTATCATCTTCGGTTGTTGTGGGTTCAGTCGTAGTTTCATCTTCAGGGACAGTTGTGGTTTCTTCGACTACAGTTGTTGTCACAACATCTGTTGCAGTAGTTTCTATGTCACCCTCTGTTGCAGCAACGGAAAGAGTGCTGAAGAGCATGGCAATTACAAGCATAATGCTTGCTGCAAACGTTAGTTTTCTCTTTTTCATAGTTAATTTCTCCCTTCAAATTTGTGGATTTATATTCCACACTTGTCTATATTATACATCTTTATTTCTCTTTAGTCAATAATGTTTTTTATTTTATGGCATTATATCCTCATATAGACATATTTCTGCTATCCCAGTGTTTTCCTCGGCGTAAAAAGACTAAAAGAGACACAAGTGTTCCTCGCGTACCAATAAAAACTATATTTTTTCGCTTTAAGGTCTTGAATCTCCCAATATTTAATTGTATAATATATAATTATTTATATAATACAGGAGTACCCCGAAATGAAAACCTATCGCAGAGCAGGTGTCCTGATGCACATAACCTCCTTGCCCGGCAAATACGGCATTGGTGTTATGGGTGAAGATGCCCGCAGATTTATAGACAGCCTTGCGGAAATGAACTTCCGCTATTGGCAGGTGCTGCCCCTCAATCCCACAGATGCGAGTGGCTCACCCTATTGCTCATTCAGTGCCTTTGCAGGCAACATCTCACTTATCGATCCCTACACTCTTTATGAAAAAGGCTTCGTGACCGAATCTGACATAAAAGAGTGTGAATATGACGGCAGTATCTACTGCACTGATTATGATTTCGCCTACAGCACCCGAATGGCTCTTCTCAAAAAAGCTTTCACCAACATCGACGCCGATTCCGCTGCCCTCATAAGAATTTTCAGAGAGCAGAATGTGTGGGCTGAAGACTACGCATATTTTATGGCACTTCGTGATTTTTATAATCAGAAGCCCTGGTGGGAATGGGATGAAAAGCACGCCCGTTACAGTGAGGCTCAGAAGTGCAAAGGCGACTTCGCAGAGGCAATTGCCTTTTATGTTTTCACTCAATATGTTTTCTTCACTCAGTGGAGAAGCCTTAAGGAATACGCCAACTCGAAAAATGTCTTTATCTTAGGCGATATGCCCATATACGTCAGCCGTGACAGCTCAGATGTCTGGAGCGACGTTTCACTCTTTGAGATAAACGAAAAGTCTCTTGCTCCCACTCACGTTGCAGGCGTACCCCCCGACTACTTCTCCGAAGACGGTCAGCTCTGGGGCAACCCTCTTTACAACTGGAAGAAAATGAAAGAGACAGGCTATGAGTGGTGGATTCACAGACTCGAATGCTCACTCAAGCTTTATGATAAAGTGAGAATCGACCACTTCAGAGCATTTGCATCATATTGGTCAGTGCCTGCTGAAAGCAAGACGGCAAAAACAGGCCAATGGCTCGAGGGCCCCGGTATGAGTCTTTTCGACGCGGTGAAAGAGAAGCTCCCCGAAGCTGATATTATTGCTGAAGACCTGGGCACCTTCGGTGAAGATGTAATCAAGCTTCTTGACGACACCAACTTCCCGGGTATGAGAGTAATTCAGTTCGGCTTTGACCCTATGGGCGACAGTACTCACCTGCCTCACAATTATCCTAAAAATTCCGTCGCTTATGTCGGTACCCACGACAACAACACAATCTTAGGTTGGCTGTGGGATGCAACGCCCGATGAGAGAGAATATGCTCTTCGTTATTGCTGTTTCGGCGGTAACAACTGGGGTGACGGCGGACCTTACAGCGGTTCTTGCAGAGCTGTTATTGAAACTGTATGGAAGAGCGCATCTGACACGGCAATTATTGCAGTTCAGGATATGTGCGGATACGGCAAGGATGCCAGAATGAATATCCCCGGCACAGCAGAAAAGAACTGGACTTTCCGAATGAGCCGTGACGGCTTGAACTCCATTGATAAAGCGTATTACAGAGAGATAAATCATATTTATCGCAGATACTACTAATTATGAATTAGGAATTATGAATTATGAATGGAGTGGATTTTAGGTGTTCGGAAAAGAAAATGCAGTTGTTGACAAGAGCAAGAAATTTGCTTTGAGAATCATCAAATTGTATCAATACCTTACTGAAACTAAAAATGAATATGTTATGTCAAAACAAATTCTTCGTTGCGGAACAAGTGTAGGTGCAAACATAAGAGAAGCTATCCGAGCTCAGAGCAAACCTGACTTTTATACCAAACTCTATATATCTCTCAAAGAAGCCGAGGAATCATTATATTGGCTTGAGCTTTTATACGAAGCAGAATATATTGAAAAATCACATTTTGACAGTATCTATACCGACGCAGAAGAAATAGTAAAGATACTTGTCGCAATAACCAAAAACCAAGGAAAATTTATTTCGTGAATTATGTTGTGGATTGTATTTGATCGCACAAGGCTAACCTCCGATCAATTCATAATTCATAATTCATAATTCATAATTTGACGAAAGGATGATATAAATGATAGAAATTATAAACCACGGCGTGCATCTCGTTAATGGCAGAGAGCTTGTTGACGGCAGTGTACAGGAACAGAAAGCAAAGCTCGAGTCAATGGGTCTTGAGGCCCGCGATGACAGAAACGGCACAATTGCTTATTCAATTTTAAATTCACACAACACCACCCCCGGTGCTGAAAAAATGAGAGTCAAGTTTGACTCACTTATCTCACACGATATCACTTATGTGGGCATTATTCAGACAGCAAGAGCGAGCGGTCTCAAGAAATTCCCCATTCCCTATGCTATGACAAACTGCCACAACAGCCTTTGTGCCGTCGGCGGTACCATCAACGAAGACGACCACGTTTTCGGTCTTTCAGCTGCCAAGAAATACGGCGGTATCTATGTACCTGCAAATCAGGCAGTTATTCACCAGTACGCAAGAGAAATGATGTCAAAGTGCGGCAATATGCTCCTGGGCTCTGACAGCCACACACGTTACGGCGCTCTCGGTACTATGGGTGTCGGCGAAGGCGGCCCCGAGCTTGTAAAACAGCTCCTTTCAAACACCTGGGACATCACTCCCCCTCAGGTTGTGCTTGTTTATCTTGAAAATGCTCCCAAAAAGGGCATCGGTCCTCACGACGTTGCAATCGCTCTTTGCGGTGCAGTGTTCAAAGAGGGTCTTGTAACAAATAAAGTTCTCGAATTCGTAGGCCCCGGCGTGAAGAATCTCAGCATGGACTTCCGTATCGGCATCGACGTTATGACAACGGAAACAGCTTGTCTTTCATCAATCTGGGAAACTGACGAAAAGGTCAAGGACTTCTACACCGTTCACGGCAGACCTCAGGACTATAAAGAGCTTTCACCTGAAAAGGTTGCATATTATGATATGGCAATCAAGATCGACCTTGCTAAAATGGAAAGTATGATTGCACTTCCTTTCCATCCCTCAAATGCTTACACTATCCACGAGCTTCAGGCAAATCCCGAAATTCTCCGTGAAGTTGAAAAGGCAGCAAAGGCTCAGTTCGGCGATAAGGTTGACTTCAAGCTTATGGATAAGGTTGTTGACGGCAAAATCCACATCGATCAGGGTGTAATCGCAGGCTGTGCAGGCGGTATGTTTGAAAATATCTGTGAAGCTGCCGCTATACTTGACGGCAAGAGCACAGGTGACGGTTACTTCAATCTTTCGGTCTATCCCTCAAGTGTGCCCGTTAACCTTGCACTTATCAGAAACGGCGTTCAGGGCAAACTCCTTGAAGCAGGTGCAGTATTCAAGCCTTGCTTCTGCGGTCCTTGCTTCGGTGCAGGTGATGTTCCTGCAAACAACGGCCTTTCAATCAGACACACAACAAGAAACTTCCCCAACAGAGAAGGCAGTAAGCCCGGTGACGGTCAGCTTTCAGGTGTTGCTCTCGTTGACTCACGCTCAATTGCCGCAACAGCGCTCAACAAGGGCGTACTCACAGCTGCAACAGATGTTGAGATTCCCGAATATGACAGCACCTATGCTTTCGAGCAGGGAGTATATGAAAAGAGAGTATATCAGGGCTTCGGCAAGGCTGATGAAGAAGCTGAGCTCAAGTTCGGCCCCAACATCACAGACTGGCCCAAGATGTATGCTCTTGAAGATAATCTTCTTGTTAAACTCGCTTGTGTTATCCACGACGATGTAACAACAACCGATGAGCTTATTCCCTCAGGCGAAACCTCATCATACCGTTCAAATCCTCTTCGCCTTTCAGAGTTTGCTCTCTCACGCCGCGAACCCCAATACGTACCAAGAGCAAAGGCAGTGGCAGCAGAAGAAGCAAAGAGACGCGAAGATAACTCATCAGAAGAAGTGCTGGGCATTCTTTCAAAGGTTTGCGGAAATCCCGAAGACACAGCAAAGCACACTCAGTTCGGCTCATGTGTATTTGCAAGACGCCCCGGTGACGGCTCAGCAAGAGAACAGGCTGCTTCCTGCCAGAAGGTTCTCGGCGGTTTTGCAAACATCTGCTATGAGTTCGCGACCAAGAGATACAGAAGCAACTGCATCAACTGGGGTATTCTTCCCTTTACACTTGACAAAGAGAGAGAGTTTAACTATACCGACGGCGACTATGTTTTCGTGCCCGGCATCAGAGAAGCTATCAAAAACGGCATCGAAGAGATTCCCGGCAAGGTTATCACCAAAGACAGTGTGGAAGATATCACACTTTATGTCAAGGGCCTGACTGAAGAAGAAAAGACAATTATCCTTGAGGGTTGTCTGATGAACTTCTATAAGGCACAGATGAAGTAAAATTATGATTGCGGAATTCGGAATGCGGAATTGCGGGTCAGTCCCATCAACAAAACTCACCCTTTTCCCACCGAGAAAATAATATGCATTTATTGCAGGGGCGCCCGTTGGGCGTCCTTTTTTATATTGCTGCTGAATATAGTTTTAACGTAGGGACACTGCAAGAGACAGGAGGCGGCTCCATTAAATCGCCCGAAGGCGATTTACGGCTACACCGTAGCCGACACGAACGCAGTTCGTGTATGGAGCCGCCCCACCGCCGATTACATTCACAGCCAATATTTAACAAATATTTATAGACAATGTTTTATTCCTCTGCTATAATGGTCTTAAAGTCAAAAGGAGGAATTGTTATGAAATTTATGAAGAAAACCCTCAGTCTTGTCCTCTGCCTGGTTATGGCTTTGTCTTGCTGCGGCACAGCTTTTGCAGATTTCACCCCCACAGAAACCTGGCAGAATAAATGGAGCGACTACAGCAAAAATATTGCTCCTGCCGTTACTATGTTCGCAGGCTCTGACGAAAGCGAAAGATATGTCGCCTGGTACAGCGACAGCGACGAGGGCTATGTTGAACTAAAATCAAAAGGTGAAACACAAAAATTCACTGCCACCGCCACTGCCGTCCCCGACGGTTCATACCGCTTAGGCGCAGTACTCAGTGGTCTTACTGCAGGCGAATACACTTACACCTGCCACAGCGGTGATTTTGTCAGCGAAAGTTACAATTTCACTGTGGAAGAAACCGACAGTATCACAACTTTATATGTCTCGGATATTCATATGGCAATCGAAGACGAAAATGACAACTCACTTATGGAGCGCTCATATATCTACAACGAGACTCTCGAAGCCGCTATGAAAAAATCAGGCAACAGTCTGGATATTATCCTCGCAGGCGGCGACCAGGCATCAGGCGGTTATCTTGAAGAGCTCACAGCTATGAGCTCACCTGACTATATGAAAACTATCCCCTTTGCTCACACAGTAGGCAATCACGACAGAAAGAGTGTCGGCTATAAATATTACTCTTTCCTGCCCAATCAGACGAAAATGACCTTTAAGTCTTATATCGGCACCGACTATTGGGTACGTTACGGTGATGCGCTGTTCCTTATGTTTGATTCCTGCAACACCTCAATGAGAGGCCACTATAAGTTCGCAGAGCAGGCAACAAAGGCCAACGAAGATGCCACCTGGGTAATCGCAGTTATGCACCACGATATGTTCGGCGGAAGAGAGCCCTGGCTCAACAGCGAAAACACACTGCTTCGCATACTGTGGACTCCTCTTTTTGATGAATACGGCGTGGATATGTGCCTTTACGGACACAGTCATTTTTACAGTGTATCAGATGTGATTTATAACAATAAGACAGCTCTTGATCTTGAGGGTAAAAAAGAAATCACAGACCCTGCAGGCACAGTTTACCTTTCCACAGGCTCTGTAAACAACTTTGCTCCTTTGCTTGACGACGAGGGCAATGTGCCTCCTGTCGGTGAACACGCTTCTTTCACATATCTCAAAGAATCCGAACCCCTCTATACACTCCTTGATTTCACAGATAAGACTCTCACTGTCAACTCCTATGCTGTTGACGACGGCGAAAACTTCTATTCTCTGACCATAAATAAAAGCGACAAAGCAGGCGGTCACACCTACAGAAACACCAAGTGGTATCTCAAAGGCTTCACATACTTTGTCTCTGTTATAGTTAATATTATCAACAACTACGATATGTATAAGAGATATATTGATCAGGGTTATGATGTTTCTCTTAAGCAAGGCCTTATAGGCAGCTGAAATAAAACAGCATAAAAAAACAACCTCCCGGTTAAGGGAGGTTTTGTTTTTAATTACAGGCCAAGTTCATCTTTGATGTTATAAAAGAAGTTGATAATACCATCAAAAATTCTTGAAAATGTAAGATAAATCTTCTGAATCATCTCAGGCCATTCCATAGTGTAATCTCCTTTCTATGGATTCTAAAACAATTATTCTTCCGGCTTTGCGTTGAAATCGGGGAACGGAGGCTGAGGCCATTCGCCACCAGCGAATACAAACTGAATCCACTGAATAACCTTATCCATGAATGCTAAAAATTCATCCCAAACGCTTAAAAGTGCATCCCAATTCATAGCGATTTCTCCTTTCAAAAAGTTCATATCGGTCAGAGGGATATAGTACCCCCCATCTAATCCACAATTATTTTACTATATTTAATCGCCCCTTGTCAACAAGAAATTCACAATTTTTTAAAAATTAGTAAAGTTGCACATAAACAGCAGTTGATTTTTATAAGAGTCTATAAATACTATTAACTACTTTCATACGATTTAACATACATTGATTCTAAGTCCACACTTTTTAGAGTTATGTCGTTTTCTATGTCACAGATTTACTTTCTTCAATCACAAAAATAAGCATCGGATTTTGTGTATATTATATATTGTTTATGCGGGGATTTATCAGTATAATGTAAGTGGAGATATCCTTTATAAAAGGAGGAATATATATGAAGAAAATCATCACCGTTTCAAGAGAATTCGGCTCAGGCGGAAGAAGCATAGGTAAAATGGTAGCCGAGAAATTAGGCTATGATTATTATGACAGCGAATTGGTTCAGCGCGTTGCAGAAGAAACCGGCTTTTCGGCAGAGTACATTGCAGACGCAGGTGAATATGCCCCGGGCAGAAGTATGTTTTCTTATGCCTTTTCCACGGGTACACCGCACACAGGCTCTGCTATGAATGTCACCGACTATCTCTGGTCAACTCAGTGTAAAATCATCAAGGAGATTGCCGAAAAAGGCAACTGCGTCATTGTGGGCAGATGTGCCGACTACATTCTCAAAGACAGAGACGACTGTCTGAATGTGTTTATCCACGCCGACAAAGAATATAAAGCCAAACGAATTGTTGAGCTTTACGGAGTTACTAACAAGAGTCCTGAAAAGCGCCTTATGGACAAAGACGGCAAGCGCAAGGTCAATTATAAATATTTCACCGGCAGAGAATGGGGCATTCCCGAAAACTATCACATCTGCCTCAACAGCAGTTATTTCGGCCATGATGAGTGTGCAGATATCATTGCTAACCTTGCCAAAAAATGAGACAGCAAATCAAAAAGAACAGGGTTCGCCCTGTTCCTTTTTTATGTTTTGATTAACTTTTCTTCAATATCTTTCATCAGACTCTTGTTGGTTTTCACTGTGTACTCTGCCGATTCTTTCAGAAGCTTCTTTTCTATATCTGGCATTTTCATTTTTTCAAGAATTCCGCTCTTATAAAGATAGAAGTGTTCGCTGTCCTGATGGGCTATTTCATCTCTTATGAGAAGATATATGCTGTTACCCGACTCTATAACAGCACACTCACCTTTTCCGAGATCTGACACCTTTTTGAAAAAGTCATCGCCGTAAAGGACATTTCCCTCTTTGACAATTACAGTTTCAAGGCTCTGAGTGACAATAAGTCCGATGCTCTCGTTATATTTTTCATTGGCCTTATCAATAGTCATACTTCCTCCATTGATACTTTTAGCCATTGATGAAAACTGTTTTTTCAGATCACTTTTTTCTTTATCGCTGAAGCTTACGCTTTCACCCATATCACTGATTCTGATATAAGATGCTTCAACAGCTCTGAAACCCACATAGGTTTTATCGAATTCAGCCATAAGCTTTTTATCACTTACGGGTTTCTTGCCATTATCACCGTAGTAATAGTCAAGCAGCTCTTTTTTGTTGTATTCATAAGTCAGAGCAGTTGTCAGGTCTTGCTTTGTCACACCGATGTTTTCATAATAAGCCGAAAACATACTCCACTTTTTATCGGTCTCTTCAGCAACAATGCGCTTGTAGTTTGCCGAAAGACTTACGCCCTCTTTTTTCATTATATTTTCTGCCGCAATATTTTTAATGCAGATATCAGTTGCCGCTTCCTGATTTTTGCTTTCACTGAGATAATAAGCATATACGCCCTCTGAAATGCGGCTGTCATTTACAGCCAAGGGATAACCCTGCCCCGTACAACCGGAAAAGAGAGAGGCTATAACCGTTAACAATATCACAAGACTGACTGTTTTTTTCATAATTTCACCACCCTGAGTCTTGTCCGTTTACCTGTCGATTATACCACAGCCGAAGGTAGTTTGCAACAAAAAGCTCAGAGATAAGTCACTGACAGTTATAAAAGATATACAATATATAATAAATTTCACTTTTTTGCTTGACTTAATTTCACTAAACTGATATAATTCTTAACTGTGTCAGTATGCAAAGCATCAAAAGGCACTTTCCTTGCTCTATATAAGCTATAGGGCCAGAGACCAAAAGGAGGTAAAAAGACATGAACAATTATGAGACAATGTTCGTATTTTCAGTCAAGAAGGGTGAAGAAAGCGTAAAGGCTCTCGAAGAGAAGTTCACAGCTCTCGTTGCTAAGAACGGTACTCTTGAAGCTAGCGTTCCTTTCGGCGGTAACGACGGTGTTCGTACACTTGCTTACCCCATCGATGATGAAACAACAGGCGCTTATGTTCTTATGACTTATGCATCAGCTCCCGAGTTCCCCGCTGAACTTGAGCGTATCGCTAAGATCACAGACGGCGTTCTCCGCGTTCTCACCATCAGAAAGTAAGGAGGAGCTATTATGCTTAACTGTGTAACACTTATGGGCCGTCTCACAGCAGACCCCGAAGTACGTACCACCACAACAGGCAAGTCAGTCTGCACATTTTCAATCGCTGTTGACCGTTCTTTCGCAAGAGCAGGCGAACAGAGACAGACAGACTTCATCAACATCGTCGCTTGGGAAAACACTGCAACTTTCATCAGCAGATATTTCGCTAAGGGTTCAATGATTGCCATTCAGGGTTCAATCCAGACTCGTCCCTACGAGGATAAGAACGGCAACAAGAGAACAGCTTTCGAAGTTATTGCAAGAGAAGTAAGCTTCTGTGGTTCAAAGGCTGACACAGGTTCAGTAGCTCCCGCAGCTGCAGCACCTCAGCAGGCTCCCACCTATCAGACAGCAGTTCCCTCAGATTTCGAAGAAATCGATGACGACGAAGATTTACCCTTTTAATCTAAAATACTAACAGGAGGTAATTACTCATGGCATACGAAAAAGGCGCACGTCCTAACAGAAAGTCACGCAAGAAGGTTTGCGCATTCTGCGTAGATAAAGTTGAAGAAATCGACTACAAGGACGTTCAGAAGCTTCGCAAGTTCACATCAGACAGAGCTAAGATTCTCCCCCGCCGTGTAACAGGCACATGTGCTCGTCATCAGCGTGAACTCACAACAGCTATCAAGAGAGCTCGTCAGGTAGCACTCATGGCTTACACAGCTGACTAATTTAATCAGAAACAAATTAACCGTCGAGTTTCTCGGCGGTTTTTGTTTTTTTTGTACGGGCAAGTCACTGCAAGAGGCGGGAGGCGGCTCCGTTAAATCGCCCCAAGGCGATTTACGGCGACACCGTCGCCGAGGCGAACGCAGTTCGCCTACGGAGCCGCCGCACCCCACCGCCAAGCCTCAGCGCAACAAAATGTATCCCGACCTGCAACAGATAATATCGTGACTTGTTTATATAGACAATGCTAAAATATAGTTACTCAGACAGGGAAGGAGGATGCAATATGAAAAAGCTTATCGCCCTTGCAGTTGTGACTATACTATTGCTGACATTCTGCACAGTTGCTTTCACAATATCAGGTTTTGCAACTGAGCGTAAAGACTTATCGCAAATGACCTTTGACGATCCTGAATTAGATATGTCACAATACACTATGGATGACCTTAAGGAAATGTCTCTGAGTGAACTATCGCAGCTCATTGCAGATTTTGAAAGAGTCTATGACCCATACGGCACATATGCAAAACGAAACGGATTAATGCAGTAACACAGCAAACAAAACAGGGGACAGCTTAAGCTGTCCCCTGTTTTATTCGTTTTTCATCTCTTGCCACGGAGGCGTTACTTCTTGCTGGCGTGGAATGACCCCTCAGTCAAATGTATAGCATTTGACAGCCCCCTTAAAAGGGCGCCAAATCAAAAACGCGCTGATATTCTTACGCCATTGCCTTGTCGAGATTTTCTCTGATAGCACCGATAAACTCTTCAGTTGTCAGCGCTGTAGCTTCACAGCCCTCCCAAAGACCAACAAGGTCCTTGGTCATCTTGCCGCTTTCAATTGTGTCAATACAAGCCTTTTCAAGCTTATCTGCAAATGCCATAAGCGCATCATTGCCGTCAAGTTCGCCACGCTTACGAAGAGCACCTGTCCATGCGAAAATAGTCGCAATGGGGTTGGTTGAAGTCTTCTCACCCTCGAGATAACGGTAGTAGTGGCGGGTAACTGTGCCGTGAGCAGCCTCGTATTCGTAGTTGCCGTCGGGTGAAACAAGCACACTTGTCATCATAGCAAGTGAACCGAAAGCAGTTGAAACCATATCGCTCATTACGTCGCCGTCGTAGTTTTTGCAAGCCCAGATATAACCGCCCTTTGAACGGATAACTCTTGCCACAGCATCGTCGATAAGTGTGTAGAAATACTCAATGCCGAGCTTTTCGAAATCTTCTTTATAGTTTTTATTATAGATATCTTCAAAAATGAGTTTGAATGTTTGGTCATACTTCTTTGAAATTGTGTCCTTAGTTGAGAACCAGAGATCCTGCTTTGTGCTGATAGCATATTTAAAGCATGAGTGAGCAAACGACTCGATTGAGCTGTCTTTGTTATACATACCCTGAAGTACGCCGCCGCACTCGAAGTCGTAGATAGTAGTTCTTTCTTCTTCACCGTCAACTGAAGTGAAAACAAGCTCAGCCTTACCGGGTTTTGTGGTACGGAATTCGCTTGCCTTATAAACATCGCCGTATGCATGACGGGCAATGGTAATAGGCTCTTTCCATGTTCTTACTGTGGGTTTGATACCGCTGACAAGAATAGGTGTGCGGAAAACTGTGCCGTCAAGAATAGCACGGATAGTGCCGTTGGGGCTCTTCCACATTTCCTTGAGTTTATATTCTTCAACTCTCTGTGCATTGGGAGTGATTGTTGCGCACTTTACGCCGACCCTATATTTTTTGATAGCCTCACCTGCATCGATGCTGACCTGGTCATTGGTCTCATCTCTGTAAGGAAGTCCTAAGTCATAGTATTCTGTATTGAGCTCAACATAAGGTGAAAGAAGCTCATCCTTAATCTGTTTCCAGATGATTCTGGTCATTTCGTCGCCGTCCATCTCGACGATTTTACCCATTTTGATTTTTTCCATTGTCTTTATCCTCCGAAAGGTTTATTTGTTTATTATTTCAAGAAGCATTGAAGGCTGTCTGGTTGTGATATTGTCGCAACCTAAAGGGAGCACCTTGTGCATATCTTTTTCTGTATTTACAGTCCACACTGACACCATAAGTCCTTCCTCGCGGAAAATGTCTACCATTTTCTTTGAGACAGCAGTAAAACGCAGATTTATACCGACAGCACCGAGTCTCTTGACATCACTGACAAGACTTCTTATGTATTTTTCGTTGTTTTTCTTTAATCTTTTTGTTTTCTTATTAAGATAATACTCGACCTCGGGGGTGTCGCGTTTTACGGTTTCAACATCTTTTTCTTCGATGCCGGTATAGAAAATTCTGTCTTTTACTCCACATTCCTCGGCCGTTTTTGTGATAGCCTTGAGATTATCAACTGTCTTGCAATCAACATTGACACGCAGTCCCTCGCATTTTGCTATAAGCTCAAAAGCATCTTTAAGCTTCTCACTGTCATCTGCAGCATAGTCATGAGCAAGCACCGGCTCACCCTTTGAATTGAAATGTACGTCAAATTCAACTATATCCGCACCGCTGTCATAACCTTTTTTAATAGCTTCGAGAGAATTGTCTTTTGTTCCCTCACAACCTGTATGAGCAGTAACGGTAAATTTTTTAGCTATGCCTTTGACTGAATTTATAGTTTTTTTCATTATTATCATCTCCGTAAAGTATCTACCATTCTATCAAATAACCGATATCAGGTCAATAGTGTTTTAACCTTTTATTGTGTTGAAGTGAAAAATATTATTCAAAATCAAACTCGTCTTCGTTTTTCACTCTGAAAATCTCAAAAACATTTTCGAGGGTTTCGTCGTCGCTGATTCTCACATATACCTCTTTGCCGTTGACAGCCATAATTCGGAAAATATCCACATAGCCGTCATTTTCCGGCGGAGAAACAACCACATATTCACAACCGTTATATAAAACTATATCAAGAAACTCATATTCACCGTATTCGCCGTCTGTATCTGTGAAGCGAACCGTAAAATCAAGTTCCTCATCTTTAAGCTGATTAAGTAACTCTGACATTATTTGCCACCCATTTCCATTCTGTATATTTCCTGATTTTCGATATCGATATTTTTAAGAAATATAGGAGGTATTCCCGCATTGGCTGAGAGCGTGACGACAAAAGACTTAGCTATGGGAAAAAGCTCTTTAAAGGTCTCCACGTGAATAAATTCCTTTTCCACATCTTTTAAAATTCTGAAAGCTCCGTTAAGAGTGAATTTTATACTGATAGTGTCAGGCTTTTCTTTATCCAAAACCTCAACGGTCATTGCTCCTTCGCAAAACTGCTTTTGTGAATATTTCACATTGTATGAAACCTTATTGCTGAAAGAAAGCTGTTCTTTGCCTTTGACATTGTTTTTAAACTGAACTTCGCTTATTTTATAAGCCTGCATTTCTACACTTGCCATAATATCTCTCCTTATTTCAAGAATTCCGCAAAGCAGATAAACTCTCTTGCATAGTTTTTAAGCAGTAATTTTTTAGGACTCGGTGCAGGTATTGTCGTAACCTCAATTCCGCATTTTTTAGCAAGCAGACTCGCTCTGAGAAGATGATGCTCACTTGAAAGTATCGCAACCTTCATTTTTTCTTCAGACATTTTTCCGAGAATTTCTATGGCATTTCTGAAATTTTCCTGAGTGGTGGTGGATTTATCTTCGAGAATAATTCTCTCAATTTCCACGCCCTGCTCCACGAGACTTTCGCTTATAGCCTGCGCTTCGCTCTTATATTGATCTTCGTGCACAATGCCTCCGCAGGCAATAGCTATAACCGATGGGTTCTTTTTCAGGTACTCTGCCGCTGCATCTATTCGCATCTGCAATGTTTCTTCGGGTTTATCTCCTCTGACTCTGCAGCCGAGTATCAACAGTACATCAGGAGTATCTGTAGTATTGCCTTTTGAAGCTTTATATTCCGCACCGGAAAAGGCACCTATACCTAAAAGTGCAAGACCTGAAACAACTTTAATTATGCTCATATTAAGCCCTCCCTAATATTTCAGGATATTATACTAAATTATAACATAAAATAATTATTATAAAAAGTGTTTTTTATTATTTTTTTCAGTCAGGAGCTGATATTTATGTGCGGAATTATCGGATATGTCGGCAGAAACAATGCTGTGCCATATCTTATAGAAGGTCTTGAAAAGCTCGAATACCGCGGTTATGATTCTTCGGGTATAGCTTTGCAAAAGGCAAATGAAATATTCCTCTTAAAGCGCAAGGGAAAAATAGCTGAACTGCGCAAAGCCGTGTCACCTGAGCTTTTTTCTTTTTGCGGAATCGGCCACACCCGTTGGGCGACTCACGGCGAACCCTCAGCTAAAAATGCTCACCCACACCTCAGCCGAAACTGCAGTTTTGCCGTGGTACACAACGGAATCATCGAAAACGCTGATTTTCTCAGAGAGTGTCTCACCGCCGAGGGTTACAATTTCATCTCTGACACAGACACAGAGGTCATATGCCATCTGCTTGAAAAGAACTATAAAGGTGATGTTCTCAGATGCATATGCGAAACCCTGAAAAATCTTGAGGGTTCATATGCTCTCGCAATTATTCATAACGACTCCCCTAAAGCTGTTTTCTGCGCAAAAAAAGACAGTCCTCTGCTTATTTCATCCTGCAGTGAGGGAAACTTTGTTTTTTCAGATTGTGCCGCAGCTGAGAAATATTGCAGTGACTACTACAGCCTGGGTGACTATGAGCTTGCCGAAATCACGGAAAATCAATTGCAGTTTTTCGACAGCAATTGCAGACCCATAGAAAAAACAGCTAAAAAAATCACCTGCGACATAAATCGAAACGAAAAAAACGGTTTTCCCCACTATATGCTCAAAGAGATATATGAACAGCCCTGCGCTTTAAGAGACACCCTGAAAGCCTATTGCACCAAAGACGGCATAAGCTTTCCTCTTGCAAGACTGTCGAAAAATGACATCGCAAAAATCGAGCACATTTACATTGTCGGCTGCGGCTCTGCTTATCACGCAGGAGTTTACGGCAGTTATATATTCCGCGAGCTGACAGATATAAGCACCACTGCCGAAACAGCAAGTGAGTTCCGTTACGGCAGGGTACCCCTCGACGACAGAAGTCTTGTGATAATTATAAGTCAGAGCGGTGAAACTGCAGACTCTATAGCCGCCCTGAATCTCGCTGAAAGCAAGGGCGCGAAGACACTTTGCATTGTCAATGTCCCCGGCAGCACTATGGCCCAGAAATCAGAACTGCTGATTTATACCAAAGCTGGCAAGGAAATCGCTGTCGCCACCACCAAGGCATATCTCTGTCAGGTGGCGGTGCTTTATCTGTTGGCTGTTTATATTGCCGACAAAGCCGATAATCTGAGTGCAAAAACTAAAAGCAAGCTTCTCAGTGAAATTCTGGCTCTGCCCGAAGCTATCGAAAAAGAGCTTCACACTGAAGGGAAGCTTTCACTTATCGCGGACAGACTCTTTAAATGTGAGCACATTTATTTCATCGGCAGAAATACAGATTACGCTTTAGCTATGGAGGGCTCCCTCAAGCTCAAGGAAATCAGCTATATTCACTGCGAGGCCTATGCGGCAGGTGAGCTCAAGCACGGCACGATTTCTCTGATAGAAAAAGGCACACCCGTTATTGCCGTGTGTCTGAGAGAGGATATTGCGCCCAAAACTATCAGCAACATAAAAGAGGTCAAGGCCCGCGGAGCAAAGGTCACCGTTATAACCAGAAAGGAGTTTCTGGATTATTTCAGCAGTGATGAAGACGATGTCATAACCCTGAAATCTGACTGCAGTGATATGCTTTCGGCTATTCTCGGTGCTGTACCCCTGCAGATTCTCAGCTATGAAACAGCTCTCAGACGCGGCTGTGAAATCGACAAGCCTCGTAATCTTGCTAAATCCGTCACTGTGGAATAAACTATTATGTAAGTCTGTGCATACAGTGAGAGGCGGCTCCATTAAAATCCCGTCGGGATTTTACGGCTGAGAATCAGCCGACCCGAACGCAGTTCGGGTATGGAGCCGCCGCAACTTTCTGAAAAATCCGTCTGATTTTATTGAATTTTGTGTTAATTCAGTTGAATTTTCTTCAGCAATAAGGTATAATTTCTAAGAATGGATTATTATGATTATTTTTCAGGGAGTGAAGCTAAAATGTCCGATATTAATTTTACCGTTACAGAACGAGGATATGAAATTACCGAAGTTAATAAATACATCACCATGATTCAGCAGGAATATGCAAATGCTGTTGCCTGGGGTGAAGAAATGGAAAGAAAATACGAAGAGCTCAAAAAAAGCATCGACGAATACGGCCTTTTCTTTACTATCAGCGAAGAAAATCAGAACGAAGTTATTGCCAATGTTTTCGCAGAGCTTTCAAAAACAGTTGCACAGTCAAAGGCTGATGCCGACCGTAAAAGCCGCGAAATTATCGAAAATGCAAATCTTCAGGCACGAGAAATCAAACGCAAGGCAATGGAAAATTCCGTTGAAATCAGAACCCAGAATACAACTATTATGAACAATCTCAAAGCTGTCAACGAAATGATCAGCGTTGTTGTAGAAAAAGGACTTCAGTACTAAGTTGAAGGATGTGATATATTGTGGCTAACCACAGACCAAAAAGCCTGAGTGAACTGAATAACGTTTACGACAAGGCTATGCGTGCCGAGAGAGCTATCAAAGAAAGCTCTACTCTTCTCAGCACACCCGAAACGACACCTGCTCCCCCGAGTGAAAATATATTTGAGCAGTTAGAAACCAAAGCTGCCGAAGCACAGAAAAATCAGGTTTTCGACCCTGATATCACCAATATTGCCAATGACTTTTTAAAGCGCTATGCTCAGCCTGAAAAGCCGAAGACTGCGCCGAAAGAAATCAAACGCCCGGCACCAAGCATTCAGGTTTATCACACTCCCGTAAAAGAGATAAAACCCGAAGTGCCTGCAGAAGTTCCTGTGACAGTGAGACCTCAGAGTGTGCCTGTGCACAAACCTGCTTCTGACATATCTTCCACCGAGGCTATACAGCCCAAAACTGTAACTCCCGAAGTGAAAGAGCAGACAGAATTCAGCGCACCCGAAGCACCTGCAGTGATTCCTGCACCTATTGTCAAAGCTCCCGCAACTCCCAAGCCTGAGGCACCGGTGAAAGCTGCGGCTCCCTCAAGAGTCGATCACACTCCCCGTCCTGCTGCAAGAGTGCGCATAACAAGCACTGAGCGCAATGAGCTTATGGAAGAATATCTGAGAGTTATGTCTGACGAAGATGACGAGCCCTCAATCAGAAAGCCTAAGTTCAGCTTTTTCAAGAAGAAAAAGAAATATGACGAAGAACCCGACCTTGATACTGCAGAAGACCTTTACGAAGAGCTCGACGACAGCTATGAGGACTCTGCCGAAGAGGAAATTCCCGTAGTGCCCTTTGATAATTCAAATGTGCAGTATGAAGACGAGTATTCCAACTCACCTGAAGACGGGTTCATCACAGAAGACGATGATATCCCCCACGAGCCCATGAATCTCTATGATTACATCGAAGCTGATTTTGATTACAGCGAAGATGAGGAATATGCAGAGAACGCTCAGGAAATCACCGAAGAAGTCAGCGAGGAACCTTCAGAAGAAGCACAGGAAGAATTCTCAGAAGATATTATCCCCGAAGCTGAAGAAATCATTGACGAAGAACTGACTGAGATTATCCCTCAGGAGACTTTTGAAGAACCCGAAGCAACTATATATCCCGAAGAAATAACACAAGAAATTTCCGATGAAAATACCGAAGCTGAAGAAATTATTCCTGCTGAAGAAGAAATTGTAATGCCCGAAGAAGAAGAAGAAGAAGAGACCGAAGAGGTTGTTTATCCCGAGGCGCCCACAGCAGGCATGGTATTTGAAGATATCTTCTCTGTCAGCGACGAAAGCAAGAGAAGCCACACTGGCGGAAACTGGAACGAAGTTTTCGGCGAACAGTTACCTGATTCTGAAACAGAAGAGGTTGAAGAGATTATTCCCACAGAAGAAACCGACGAGGCCTACGCCGCCTATGACGAAGCAGCCAATGAGAATGTCGAAGCTTTTGAAGAAGCTGTCCCTGAGGAAGAAACTGTGGTTATACCTGAAGAAACAGAAGAAGCTTACAGCGAAGATATTTCAGAAGAAATTGCAGAGCCTGTAAAAAAGAATCTCGCAGCAAAAATTATTATGATTCTCGCAATTGTGCTTTGCTTTACCGTTGCAGGTGTCAGCATTTTTGCTTCTGCAGTTTTAGGCGTTGACAAAGGCAAGATATTCTCTGATAATTTAAGAGCTTTCAGTGCAACTGAAACTGTTGCCGATCTTGACATCAACAAAGGCGATCTTGTAATCACAGAAAACATTTTCGCTGCCGAAAATCAGCTTTATGTCTATGCCCACGAAACAAACGGTGAATACCGAATCGGCAAGGTGACATCAATAACCACCAACCTTCTCGGTGATTATCTCTATGTTTCCGAGACCTCAGATGGTGTCAAGCTTATTAACCGTGACACCTCTATGGGTGTTGTAACAGCTACATATCCCGGCATCGGCAGTGTACTCTCGGTTATCTGTGATTATGGCGTATTTATTGCAATTGCCTGTCTGGTATTTGCTGCCGCGCTGATTATCTGCCTTGTTATCATTATAAGAAAACAGCGCCGTTATGAGGCCGCTGCCGCTATTTATGATAACCCCGACAATTTCAGAGATGACGACGATGACAGTACCCCTGACGGTGACAGTAACAACGATGAATATTACAGCGATTATGATACTGACGGTATCGAGCAGGGCCTGTTTGCCGAGCTTTAATAAAAAATAATAATTTCTATTTGACTTTTACTACATAGTGGTGTAAAATAATAGTGCAACAGCAAAATGTTGCACTATTTTTATTTGTAAAGAAATTGAAAGGGTCAGGGCCAAAAGCCACTGACAGGTGAGAAAGATGGATAGCATCGAAAAACTCAAGAAGAAGATACTTCTCATTGTCAACCCTTGTTCAGGCAAGACAAAAACAAGACTCAACTCAGTTGATATTATGAACGAATTCCCCGAAGATGAATATGAGTTCACAATGAAGGCAACAACATGCCAGGGCGATGCCACAAACATCGTTAAAAATGAACTCAAAGATAATGATATGGTCGTTTGCTGTGGCGGCGACGGTACCCTTAATGAGACAATCAACGGTGTTATGGATATGCCAAAGCGCGTACCCATCGGCTATTTCCCCTCAGGCACCACATGCGACCTTGCAACAACACTCGGCATTCCCGCCAACGCAGAGGACGCAGCAAAAATCATCAAAAAAGGCAACATAAACGATTATGATATCGGTCTTTTCAATAACAGATATTTCTCATATGTTGCTTCATTCGGCGCCTTCACCAAGAATACATATGCAACACCTCAGAAGCTCAAAAACCGTTTTGGCCACGCTGCTTATGTGGCTACGGCTATGAAGGAAATCAAGGATATCCACGGTATCCGTATGAGAGTTGAACACGACGGCGGCATTGAAGAAGGCGAATTCTGCTTCGGCTCAGTTTCCAACTCATCTTCAATTGCAGGTATGTTCCAGCTCAGAGAAGAAGATGTCAGACTCAACGACGGTGTATTTGAAGTGTTCCTCGTTCGCCATATGCCTCTTCCGAACCTTGTGAGAACTATTCTCGAAGTAAAAAAGCAGGTTTATAATCCCAAGAGAGTTCTCTATATTCAGACAAGCAAAATCAGATTCACTTTCCTTGATGAAGATGTCAGCTGGACACTTGACGGTGAATACGGCGGCGATCACAGAGAGGTTATGATTCATATCCTTGAGCGTGCAATCAGACTCTACACACCCAATAATCCGCTTTTCATCAGACACAACGAAACTGCCGAGGTTCAGGAATCACCCGCTGAATCCGACAGCGAAACAACCGTATAATATAATCACAAAAGCCGTATTTAAAAATACGGCTTTTTAAATCGGCATTTTTCAATAAAAAGTAAAATATTTTTTAATAAATTGTTGACAAAAATATTATTTTAGTATATACTGTAGGTGAATCAGAGATAGTATATAATAAGGAGGAATGTGCATGGATTGGGCTGAATTTTTCAAAATTCTCGCTGATTTTTTAATGAAATTAGTTGCATTCTTTAAAAATTCTGATAAGTCAGATGACATATCTTTATAATAACTGATTAAGCCTGTGTTTCATACACAGGCTTTAGTTTTTTGTCATATGAGACAAGATATAAAAAAGCTCCCGAAAATCGGGAGCTTTAGTTTTAATTATTTCTTTGCAGGGCCATAGTTGAGCTGAGGTCCGATGTTAGCAAACATATCGTCGCAGCATACAAACTCTGCCTTGAAGATTGAGTTGAGAAGGTTAAGGATACCAACCCAGATAGGCTTGAAGAATGTGTGACAAACACAGTTACAGGGACTATCTACATTTCTCTTGAGAGTAACGTGGATGCTGCCGGGATGGTCATCATCGGGGTCATTTTCGTTATACTCAAAGAAGGCGTTATCATTTGTGCCTGAATAACCTTCAGCTGTAACAGTTACATAATATCTGCTGCTGTAGTTAACATCAAATGATGTCTTGAATGATATGTTGTTATCCTGTGTCAGTCTGTCATAAACAACTTCTGTATAAGCAATACCTTTGCCGTTATCATCTCTTACTTCAATCTTGAGGTTTTCGGGATGATAGTATTCACCGCCATCGTCTTCATAGCTGATGCTTACGGGAAGCTTGTAGTCTCTGAGGAACTTCTGATAGTGAGGCACAAGAGTGATATAGTCTAACTCTGTGTTGTCAAGAGTACCTGAGGGAAGCATAACATGGTTAAGGTCAACAAGATGACCGTTGCGTCCGGGAATTTCCCACTGATTTTCAACATATTCATATATATATTTTGCATCAAAATAGTTGGGAACATCAATTTCTTTACCGTTAGGTGCGGTACCTGTAATAACTACAGTATCATCAGCTTCAAGCTCAGGCTTGAAAGCGATTAAATTATTGTTTCTATCATAATAGAAATACTTGAAGTTATATTCTCTGGCATCCTTATGGAAGTGAGCCATAACTGTCAGGTCGCCGTAAACAGGAGGAATTGAATCGAGCTTATTGCTCACTACTGTTTCGCTGTTGGGAAGTGACCAATAGTCAAATGTAAATTTATATTCAATGTTGTCAGGCTTGAGAGGCAATTCCTGAGTATAAGCAACCTCTCTGAGACCGTGATCTGCCTCTTCAATGTGAAGAATTCTGCCGTTGTGGTTAGTGAAAGTTACCTTGTGTTTGACATTTGTCAGAACCTCAAAGATAGCATGAATAGTGTAATCAGCAGGTGTATCTGCACCAACCTCAACCTTATAGCTCTTTGCCTGGCTGACAAGGTCCTTATGCAGCTGTTCTTTTTCATAAGTAATAACGCCGTTAGCATTAATTGTAAAGTCGCTCATAATCTTATGAGTGTCGTGAAGAGCAACTGAGAATGTCTGTGGCTTGGGATTTATTGTCTCAACAATTTTATCTTCTGTGAGCCAGCCTGCAAATTTGTAACCGCCGAAGGTTAAGTCAGCGATACGAATAGGGCTTTCTTCAACAGAAACTTCAACGGTACCTGTTGCAGGATATTCAACATACTTTGTTGTTACTTCCTGCTTATAGGTCTTAGCGAGCACTGCATAGTACTGACCCTGATCTTCATATTCATCTGTAACAAAGTCGTGTATGAATCTGACTTTGCAGTATTTAACTTCGTTCTTTTCGTCGTCAAGCTCAGGCTTCAGTTTGCCCTCTTCTAAGCCGTATTTGCAATCCTCTCTTGAGCAGCACATATTCTTCTGATAATATGCCTGTGTCTCATCGAGTGTATAGTCTTTAATAGCATACTTATGACCTAAAGAATTTTTCCAGTTTGTCTTACCGACTTCAGCGTCGCAGACATCACAAATAAGCCATGTGTAGCCTCTTTCCTCACACTGAGGAGCAACTACATCGCCATAGCTTGTAGTTACTAACTCGCCTTTACAGGTTTCGCTGTAACATTTAATAAGCTCACCGTTTACGGCTGATACACAAGCCATTGTCATAACAGCGATTGCAACAACAATTGCAAGTATCAGACATCTTTTTACTGATTTTTTCATGTTATACCTCCTGTAGGTTTAAATGAATTTCTTAATTGCCGCATTTTACCCATAATACGACAACATAATTTTTCGTATACTATAATATAATTTTTTGAGCAAAAAGTCAACAATTTACAAAAACATTAACATAATTTACACGAATTAAACACTTATTTTTTGAATTGCTCTGACGAAATAGCCCTCATCACTGTTTTTACCGAGAGTTATCTTCATATATTTGCCGGGTTCCGGAGGTGTCATATTTCCCTCAGAGTCCTGTTGCCAGTCTGAAGAATAGAGATAGCCCACTGTCAGTTCCACACTTGAGTTGTTTTCCTTGGCATCGATTACCTTCGGAGTATAAATCGGCTCGATACCCGTAATAGGAATAACATAAGCCTTCTTCTTTTCGCTGTATCTGAAGTCGATACCGCCGCCGTCAACATTTGAATGAATGATTTTTACCTGCTCACCGAAAAGCCATTTGAAGCTTTTTTCAACTTCTTCTGCCGGCAACAGCATTCCGTCGTCGGTGTATTCATATTTATCTGCCTCAGGGTTGCTGTCAAGAAGCGACCATATAGCCATACTCACCAACTGACCCTGATCTGCAAGAGTCACATCGTCAAAGGTGTCGGGGTCATTCATTATTACGGGAGCTATAAACTCCTCGTAGGCCGTATATTTTTCGGCATTTTTGTCGCTGATAGTCTTATCGATGCCTTTCATAGCCGTAATTACGATTGCCACACATCCCACAAGTGCGAGACTGAGCACTAAAAGTCCAACGATAAGATTGGGTTTTGAGCGTTTCTTTTTTGTCATATTATCACCTGAAATATTTATTTACTCTTTCCACGATGATTCTTTATCTTGTTTGTCCCTCGCCTGAAATAATATATTTCATACTTGTCAGCTCGGGAAGTCCCAGAGGGCCTCTCGCGTGAAGCTTCTGAGTGGAAATGCCTATCTCAGCACCAAAGCCGAATTCACCGCCATCTGTAAATCTTGTTGAGGCGTTGACGTACACTGCCGCAGCATCAACCTGAGAGGTGAATTTTTTCTGAGCGAAATAGTTATTGGTTATGATGCACTCACTGTGAGAAGTGGTGTATTTCATAATATGCTCAATGGCTTCGTCTATATCACCCACGATTTTTATGCTGATTTCATAGGCAAGATATTCTTTAGCATAGTCATCTTCCGTGGCGATTATAACACCCTCTATAATTTCTGCAGTTTCTTCATCGCCGTGAATAGTCACATTTTTTTCGTCGAGTCTCGCCTTAATCATCGGGAGCACTTCTTTTGCAACATCACGGTGAATTACAAGACTTTCGCAGGCATTACACACACTGGGTCGTGAGGTCTTGGCGTTATAGATAATCTCCGCAGCCATATTGAGATCGGCATCTTTGTCAACATAAATATGACAGTTGCCTGTGCCTGTCTCGATTACGGGTACTGTTGCATTCTCAACGCAGGATTTTATAAGACCTGCACCGCCTCTCGGGATAAGTACATCAACATAGTCATTCATTTTCATAAGTGCCACTGCACTGTCTCGCGAGGTATCCTCAACAAGCTGTATGCAATCCTCAGGCAGACCTGCTGAAGCGATAGCCTTTCGCATAATCTCGGTCATAGCCTTATTGGAGTTTATCGCTTCCTTGCCGCCGCGGAGAATCACACAGTTGCCTGACTTGAGACACAGTGCTGCAGCGTCAACTGTAACATTGGGTCTTGCTTCAAAAATAACGGCAATAACGCCCAGAGGCACAGTTACCTTTTCGATAAGAAGTCCGTTTGGTCTTTTAGTTCCGCTGACAACCTTTCCGCAAGGGTCATCGAGAGAAGCCACCTGAAGCACAGCCTCACTGATTGCCTTGATTCTGTCTGCATTAAGGCTGAGTCTGTCTATCATACTCTCGCTCATGCCCTTAGCCCTGGCATTTTCTATGTCAATAGCATTGTTTTTTGTTATGTAAGAGGTGTTTTCTGTAAGTGCCTTTGCAATAGCTTCAAGAGCTTTATTTTTTGTTTCGCTTGAAGCTGTCATAAGCACTCTCTCGGCTTTCTTTGCGCCGAGGCCTAAATTTGTAAGCATATTTCTCACCTTATTTCGTAAATTACACTGTCTCCCGGCTGAAGAGTAACAAACAGGTTGCCTTTGCCGGTGTTTTGTTTTTTGCCCGTGAAGAGGTTTTCAGCCACAGCACCTGAGGGTACCTCAAGGTTTTTGGATTTAATTGCAATTTTGCTGTAATTGAAAACTGCAACATATGTTTTGCCCTCGTGTGTGAGAGTGAAAACATCTGAAGCATATGGGCACTTATTGTCAATTACACCCTCAAAAGGTTTGCCGATTTTCAGTACCTCTATGAGTTTTTCGTTGCCGAGAAGCTCTTCATATCTCGAGAAAGCCTCGTCGCTGTTTTTGGCAGGACTGACAAAGTTGTCACCCGTCAGAAAGCTGCCGCCTGTTACAATACCTGAGAGCACACGGCTCTTAGCTTCTCTCGCATTAGCTTTGCCGTCTTTGCCCCAGACAACTATATGGTCAGGGTCAATCCAGTCATAAAGCTCACTCTGCCAGAAACCGTAGGTCAGGGAGTTGAGCATATATTCTGTCTCATTGATTTTGTAGTAAGTATCACAGCAAAGGCGTCTGCCGTTGGCATAATTATAGGGAAAAATCGGTGCCATTGACAGATTGATAAACACATCGTCGCCAAGGATTTCGCAGACCTTATTCATTGCATAGTTATAAGCCTGAATACCAGTCTGAATACTGTCATCATAATAATCGCCCTCAAGTGAGCCGTGAACAAGAAAGTCGAGCTTGATATATTTAAAGCCACAGCTTTTTAGTCTTTCGAGATTGTTTCTGAAATTGATTTCAGCCGCAGGATGTGTCACATCCATAGGGAAACAGCCGTCAATATCGTTGCCGTAATATGTGCCGTCTGCTTTTTTAAGTCGGATATCGTTAAAGGAAATACCCGTATCGGCAACATAGTTGTTCTGCATACCGTATTCATCCCACCACATAACAAAGGGTGAGAAATATGCACCTGCAACCTGTCCGTTAGCTTCGCAATGCTTCACGAAATCGCAGAGCTGCTCATATGAAAGATTATCCCAATATGAGTCGAGATTCACATAGACAACATTGCTGTCGTCTTTCCAGGTGTCCTGAAATGTTTCTTTTATATAATCCGAAGTTGCAACTGCATCGGAATAATTGATTTTATCCTGAATTGAGCCCCAGCTGTTCCAGCCTATGGGATTTCCCTCACCTACTGATTTACGTTTCGGTGTGAATGTGGTGTTGATTCTCGCGTACTCATTCATACCCTCTTTCCAGTTTTCATAGAAGCCCACAAAGAAAGTGGCAGAAGATATTTTCTCACCGTGTACACTGCCGTGAGGCGACTGATCTCTTGTCAGAGGTGTGTTTGCACCTGAATAGACATAAAGCTCGTCTATGGCAGAGTATTTGTTTTTGTATTCTACTGCCGATTTCCAGGTGTCGTGATTGACAGAGCCGATAATGAGTCCGTCTTTATTGTCGGGAGTGAAGAAAGCACCCACCTCATGACTGAGCGCACTTTCCATAAGAGTTGAAGTCTCAAAGGTTACCCAACCGTCATTGTCAAAGGGCACTTCAAGAAAATTAGTATATCTGGGGTTGCCGTTCTGAATTTTTCCGTGACGGACAACTATGGGAGCTATGTAATTTGAGGCGATTTCGCCCTCTTTTGCAATAAGCTCAGCACTGACGAGAAAATATCTTTCACTGTCATAAAAAGTGAAAATCTGCTTCATAGTCGGCAGAGTACTGTCTGTGAGAGTCGCTGTAATCACAGTGCCCTCACCTCTTATGTCACTGACATTTTCGCAGTTAAGAGCCGCACTGTCATAAGCAGCTGAGGAAACAGTTTTTCCCTCAAGCTTATATTCGCTCACCGCATCAAGAAAGATAGTTCTGCCATCAAGAGCAAGAGAAAATTTTCCGTCTGCATATGAAAAATCAAAGCGCTCCGTTGAAGCAGTGACAGGTGTGTTTATGTTTTCGAGAGTCACAGTTTTGGGCACAGATGAAGGCATTATGCCAAGTGCTGTCAAGGCAGTAAAAAGAATAGCTAAAATCTTAGATAAAAAATCCATAATGTTTTCTCCTTAAAGATTTTTCTTTTTATATTAAAACTGTCATCTTATGCCGTAAAAATTGTGCCGACGCTATGGCCGTCTATGAGCTTATAGATATCCTGAGGAGCTGTGCCGTTCATTACAACTGTGGGTATGCCTGCACCTGTTGCTATCTCAGCGGCGTGAATCTTGGTTATCATTCCGCCTGTGCCTCTGTCGGTGCCTGCACCGCCGCAGAGAGCCTTGATATCATCTGTGATTTCTCTGACAACGGGGATAAGTCTCGCATCGGGATTTTCATTGGGGTTATCGTCAAAAAGTCCGTCAATGTCCGAAAGAATAATAAGGGCATCTGCCTTTATGAGTCTTGCAACAATAGCTGAAAGAGAGTCGTTATCACCGTAAACGATTTCTTCTGTTGCAACACTGTCGTTTTCGTTTATGATAGGCACTGCCTCATATTCAAAGAGCTTTTCGAAGGTATTTTCGAGATTTTCGCGTCTCTTGTCATTTTCGATATCACTCTTGGTAATAAGAAGCTGACCGGTCTTGACTCCGTTTTCGCCGAAAAATTTATCATACATAAACATCAGCTCGCACTGACCGACAGTTGCTGCAGCCTGTCTGCCGGGGATATCCTTGGGTCTTTCTTTGAGTCCGAGCTTGCCCACACCGACACCGATAGCGCCTGAGGTAACAAGCACAACTTCCATTCCCGAGTTGTGAAGATCTGCAAGAACACTGCAGAGCTTGACCATGCGTCTGATATTGATTTTTCCTGTTTCGTGAGTCAGGGTAGATGTACCTACCTTGACAACTATTCTTTTAGCTGAGGATATAACGCTCATTTTTATCATCCTTTTGTTTCATTCTTGCACCTTATGGTGCATATCGAATTGCCGAAGGCAATATATCGAGTGCAAAGCACATATCAACCTTCCCGTTCTTAAACGAACAGACATTCTTTTTCCTGTTGTGGAAAAAGAATCAAAAACGCGATGTTATTTTATCGCATTTTTTATCATTTCTTCATATTCTTTTCTGTCTTTCACCTTGCCTACAGCAGTGAAAGACATATCATCAAGGCGAAGATATTTTTCGCTGACGGCAATCACATCGTCGAGTGTTATTGCCTTTATGCTGTTTATTATATCGTCATCTTCAATAAAATGCCCGAGCATCAGCAGATTGTGTCCCATTGACGAAAGCTTAGACTGTGGCTGTTCTCTTGACATTATGAGGCTCGAAATGAGCTTCTCTTTGGCGATGTCAACCTGCCTTTGTGTCACGTTTTTGCTGAACGATGAAACTATCTGCGTCACTTCATTTATTGCTTTTTCTTCGGACGCGGGCGAGAGACTCATTGCTATGGCAATGTACCCGCCGCCACGGTATCTGCCGAGCCAGGAATCGACACTGTAGCAAAGGCCCAGCTCTTCTCTTATGCGCTGATAAAGCATTGAAGATGTGCCTGTGCCGAGGATAAACATACACACCTGCAAGGGATATAAATCCTCGTGCTCAAGTCCCACACCGTCAAAGCACATCATAAGATGAGTCTGCTCTGTGGCCATGGTTTTAAGAGCAATATCTTTGTTGAAGGGCACTTTGTAGTATGAGTCGCCGACACTTTCTGCCCTCATATCAGAGAAATATTCCTTGACTTTGGCTATCATTTCCTCTTCGTCAAAGTTTCCGCTGATACCGATGACTGTTCTGTCTGCACAGTAGTTGTCGTTCATATAAGATGCAATTTTCTCTTTGGTGAAAGCTGACACAGTTTCTCTTTCGCCGAGAATTTTATACTGCAGAGAGCTGTCTTTAAACAGACTGCTTTCATTGACCTCATAAACCACATCACTCGGGTCGTCTTCGCACATATTGATTTCTTCCAATACAACGCCTTTTTCCGTCTCGATATCTTTTTCAAGAAGTCTCGGATGTCTTATCATATCAAAGAGGATATCCGCCGCTTTGATTATCTGATAATCGAGAGCCTTGGTATAAAAGAATGTGTATTCCTTTGTGGTGTAGGCATTGACGTGAGCACCGATTTCATCCATACCCTCGGCAATCTCAAAACCCGATCTTTTCTCGGAGCCTTTGAAAACAATATGCTCAATAAAGTGAGATATTCCGCTGATTTCTTCTGTCTCATTTCTTGAGCCTGACATAACCCACACTCCGACAGTTGCCGAGCGCAGATCATCTCTTTTGTGTGTAAAAACTCTCAGACCGTTCTCAAGGGTAATAAGATTCATTCGGGGGTGCTCCTTAGTTTAATCTAAAAATTGTGAGTTGTATATCTCGGCATAGAAGCCATCTTTAGCCATAAGTTCTTTGTGGTTACCTGTTTCCACAATCTTGCCCTCATTCATAACAAGAATCTTGTCTGCCTTTCTTATGGTTGAAAGTCTGTGAGCAATAACAAAGTTTGTTCTGCCCTGCATAAGATTCTGCATCGCCTGCTGAACCTGCATTTCTGTTCTTGTGTCAACAGATGATGTAGCTTCGTCAAGAATGAGAATGTCGGGTGAAGACAGGAAAGCTCTTGCAATAGTGATGAGCTGTCTCTGTCCCACACTGAGGTTTGAGCCGTCTTCTTCAAGCATTGTGTCATATCCGTCGGGAAGAAGAGTGACAAATCTGTCAACCTTGGCTGCCTTTGCTGCGGCATAGAATTCTTCTTCCGTTGCCTTTTCGTTACCGTACATAATATTTTCTCTGATTGTACCCTCGAAAAGCCATGTATCCTGAAGCACCATGCCCATAACACTGCGAAGATTCTTGCGGGAAATATCTCTTATATCCACGCCGTCAATCTTTATGGCACCTGACTTGATTTCATAGAATCTCATAAGCAGGTTGACAATAGTCGTCTTACCTGCGCCTGTGGGACCGACAATAGCCACAAGCTCACCCTTATTGACCTGAAGATTGAAGTTTTCAATAAGGGGCTTTTCAGGCAGATATGAGAACTCAACATCGCTGAATTCGATGCTGCTACCGCTTTCGATTTCTGTTACTGCAGTGTCATCGGTTTCTTCGTCGGCTTCAAGGATATTGAACACTCGCTCTGCACTCGCGAGAGATGACTGCAGTGAGTTAGCTATATTACTAAGGTCAACAATAGGCTGCATAACAAGCTTTGTATAAGCCATAAATACAGTAATTGTACTTATACTCTGCTCGCCCTTAATAATAAGATAACCACCGATTACACAAATAATCACATAACCTGCATTGTTTGCAAAACTGATAAGGGGCGACAGGATACCTGAAAGGAACTGAGCCTTTCTGCCTGACTCGCAAAGAGCTTCGTTGATTTCGTCGAATTCTTCAATAGCCTTTTTTTCGTGGCCGTATGCCTTGACGATTTTGTGGCCTGTGAACATTTCTTCAATATGACCGTTGACATCACCGGTAACTTTCCACTGACGGCGGAAATAAACCTTTGAGAAGCGGAGAATTGTCATAGCAATGACAAAGCATAAGGGGAAAGGAAGAAGTGAAGCTGCAGAAAGAGTTGTGCTGTACCATATCATAATGGCAAGAACACCCACAAAGGTAACAACACTTGTGATAATCTGAAGAAGGCTGTTCTGAAGGGTATTGTTTATATTGTCGATATCATTGGTGATGCGGGAAAGGATATCACCTTTGTTGTGGGCATCAAAATATGATAAAGGAAGTCTTGAAAGTTTCTGATTGATTTCACGGCGAAGTCTGGTGATAAGGCTCTGAACAACACCCGCCATAATATAGTGCTGAATGAAACCGAATATTGAACTGCCCACATAGACAACAAGAATTGTCAGAAGTATCGAGTAAATTCCTGAGAAATCCATAGTGCCTGTTGCAAGTTTATTTTTAACCTGAACATCAAGAACATCAATTATCTTGCCTAAATAGTTGGGTCCGAGAATAGACAGCAACGAACTGACACAAGCGGCAATTACCGTTACGATAACTGCTAATTCCTTGCCTTTGAGCAAAGAGAGAAGCTTTTTTCCTGTTGCCATAAAATCGGCAGGTTTTTCTTTGCTGTCGTGTTTTTTATCACGGTATGAGGCATATTTGTCTGCCTTTATGAGTTTTCTTTTTTCCTTGGTTTTCATGCTGTCACCTCCTCAGTCATCTGGGAGTTATAAATTTCACGGTAAACTTCGCAGTTTTCCATAAGTTCTGTATGTTTGCCCATACCTACAATTCTGCCCTCATCGAGCACAACTATTCTGTCTGCATCCATAATGGTGCCCACACGCTGAGCAACTATAAGCACAGTGGCATCTATATTTTCTTTTATTGCCTTGCGAAGTGCCGCATCTGTTTTGAAGTCAAGAGCTGAGAAGCTGTCGTCAAAGATATAGACATCAGCTTTTCTCACAAGGGCTCTTGCAATGCAGAGTCTCTGTTTCTGACCGCCTGAGAGGTTGGTGCCGCTCTGGCTTATCATTGAGTCAATGCCTGCAGGGAGCTTGTCCACAAACTCGGAACTCTGTGAAATTTCAAGAGCTTTTCTTAAATCTTCATCTGTTGCATTTTCATCGCCATATAAGAGATTTTCGCGTACACTGCCGCTGAAAAGCAAAGCTTTCTGAGGCACAAAGGCAATTTTCGAGTGAAGATCATCCTGCTTAAGACTTCTGATATCTTTGCCTGCAAAGAGAATTTCTCCCTTGTTGACATCATAAAATCTCATAAGCAGATTTGCAACAGTTGACTTGCCGCTACCTGTTGAACCTATAAAAGCAGTTACTTTGCCTTTTTCTGCAAGGAAAGATATATCGGAAAGCACATAGTTTTCCGCCTCATTATAACCGAATGATACATTTCTGAATTCAACGGTACCCCTGAGATTTTCGTCCATAGTTTCTGCTGTTTCAGGGTCAAGGACTGTAGGTACTATATTGAGAACTTCAGTAATTCTCTTAGCTGAAATCTTAGCTCTTGGCACAATAACAAACATTGCAGCTGTCATAGTTACGGCAGAAATAATCATTATCATATAAATTACAAAAGCCTGAAGATCACCGATAGCTGTCATAAGCTTTTCAGCTTCGGTGATATGATCAAATGAGTTGAAATTGTTTGCCGCAATGAGGATAAGGACATCAAGTGCAATTATTACAAGCACAATGCATATAGGAATAAGTACCGCCATAAGACGCTGGAATCTGAGTGTCAGGTCTGAAAGAGCTTCGTTTCTCTCGTCAAAGCGCGCATCTTCTTTTTCACTGCGGTTAAATGCTCTGATTACTCTGATACCGCTGAGTTTTTCTCTTACAAAACGGTTAACGGAGTCAACAAGCTTCTGTCTCTTTCTGAAAATGGGGATAACATATTTGATTACAAGAGAAGCAATGACAGCAATTAAGGGAATAACTGCAAAAATAACTGTTGCAAGCTTCGGATTAAGGATAAATGCCATAATCACGCCGCCCAAAAGCATAATGGGCACTGAAATTATCATTCTGAGGCTTGTGAGCACAAAGTCCTGAATAACTCTGACGTCGTTTGTGCAACGGGTAATAAGAGACGGAGTGCCGACCTTATCGATATCTCTCTGAGATAAATCCTCAACCTTAAGGAAAATCTCACGGCGAAGAAGCTTGCCGTAAAGAGCAGATGTCTTGCTTGAATAGTAGCTGTTGAAAATCGCAATCACAACACCCAAAGCGGAAATACCCATCATAATGAGTCCCACTTTTTTGATATAATCAATATCGCTGTTTGCAATGCCGTTGTTGATAATAGACGACATCAGCAGTGGCAGAGTAAGGTTGCTCAGCTGAGACAAAACAGCAAAAACCATAGCTGCAATAACAGGTTTTTTAAGATATTTCAAATGATTCAGTAACTGTTTCAAAGTCGAGTCCTCCTGAAAAATAAGCATATTAAGACAATTATGTATTAGTATAGCAAATCAATATGAATAAACTGTAAACCAACGATGAAAAACGATATATTATTATAATAATATTATAATATTCTTGTTTATTTTTGGCTATGTTTTTCATTCAGAAAGTGCAAACAGCAGGTGCGGCGGCTCCATTGAATCGCTTCGCGATTCAGGGCTGTACCGCAGCCCACCCGAACGCAGTTCGGATATGGAGCCGCCTCTCCCCTCTTGCAGAAACTTTCACGTAAAAAAGGACATCCGTCGGATGTCCTTTTTTCTAACGTGAATTCGATGTTATTTTATAGCTTTCACTTTGATGAACTTTTCAATAAATTCATCCATTTTCTTTTCGCAGGCTTCTTTGTCCATAAGATAACTCTCACCATGGTCTGCACCCTCAACAACAAGCTTGTCTTTATAAGGTGCCGAGCAGGCGTCAAAAAGCAGATGAACCATATATGTTGGCACAAACTTGTCGTTGCCACCATGGAAAAACAGCATTGGTATCTTCGCTCTGCCCACAGCTTCAAGAGCATTGGTGTCTTTCTGAAAATCATATCCTGCGCGTCTTCTGTTATATTCACATATGATAGGAACGATAGGCTGTTTTGGTAAGCCTAAGTTTTCAAGTTTGTATGAAAACTCATCCAATGCGCTTGTGAATCCGCAGTCGGCAATAGTAAAACGAACATTCCCGGGGAGCTTGTCACTGCCTGTCATAAGCATAACAGTTGCACTACCCATAGATATACCGTGGAGAAAAATCTCAATATCATCGCCGAAATTCTCATTCATATAACCGAGCCACTGAAGAGAGTCTCTTGACTCGAATGAGCTGAAACCGACATATTTGCCCTCACTCTCACCTGCAGCCTGATGGTCGACAAAAAACATATTGAAGCCGAGCTCTTCAACATAATGCTTGGCATAATAGCACCACTCAGGTTTGCCCTTGTTTCTGTAACCGTGTGAGCAGAAAACATAAACCTTGCTTTCTTTCTTCGGTCTCATAAGATAACCCGTCAGCTTATTGCCGTCGGCATTGATTATATGGTGTCTCTCATAGCCGTACTCTTCAAGCCACGCAATATTTCTGCATCTTAATTTTTCTTTGCCGTCAACAGGATTGGACTCACTGAGAGCCTTTCCCAAAGCCTGCGGCACCTGAAAATCTGCATAAATAAGCGCTCTGTATATCCACTCGTTAGCTATGGTAAGAGCACCAGCTCCCGCTGCAAGAGCACCCAATAAAAGTGTTGACTTTTTCATATAGATTCTCCTTCCGTTACAATTACAGTTGCAATTTTTAATTTAAAAAGGGCCGTCTGAGACGACCCTTTAATTTGTTGTTTGACTTAATGTAAATTAAGCGTATGTGATTTCGTAAGTAGCATCCATTGAACCTTCAAGGTTGATTGTAGCCTTGATAGGACCAGCTTTACCTGTACCGAAACCGCCGAGAGGAAGAATCTGAACAAGCTTGATAAGTCTGCCCTGACCGTCTACAGTTGCTTCAACAGTAGCACCGGGATAATCGAGACCAGCTTCTGAGATTTTGATGGGACCGAGGTCAAGACCACCGAGGTTGAGGGGATCCATTGCACCCTTGTGGAATTCGGGTTCTGATGTGTTTGTTGTGCCGTCGAAGTTTGATGACTCAGCAACAAACTTAATCTTAAGAGTGTAACCACCATCAGCATTAGCTGTAGCTGTAGCTTCTGCGATACCTGCAGCCTGAACGTTAGCATCTCTGCCACCGGGGATGATTCTGTCAGCAGTCTTGTTGCCGTCAGCATCTACACCGTTTGTGAATGTGTATGTGCTTTCAGTTGTACCTGTGAAGCCTTCAACAATGGGATTTACGATAGCTGCAACAGCACCGGGAAGATCCTTAACCTGGATAGCAATTGTTTCTGTCTTCTTTTCTGTTGCGTTGCCTGTGTAAGCCTTGAAATCGTTAACTGCCTTGTTGTAAGCTGCAGCGATTTCTTCTTTTGTTGAGGGAACAGCTGATGTGCTGCCACTGTCTGCTGAGGGAGCATCTGCTTCGGGAGCGTCTGCTTCAGGAGCATCGGGAGTAGCAGGTGTTGAGGGCTGTGTAGCCTGGGGCTGAGTTGCCTGAGGCTGTGTAGCCTGGGGCTGCTGAACCTGAGCGCCAGCATTTACTGCGCCACCGTTAACATTTACTTCGCCACCGATTGTGATTGTGATGCCTTTTGATGCGCCAAGACCGTAGCCGCTTAAGAAAACGATAAGAGCTACAAGGATAATAGCAACAACCTTAATTTCTTTTTTCATGGTTATAATAACCCCTTTCAAAAAATTTTGCGTTCTCACTAAAACGCTTTACCGTAATAATGGCTGGTCTTAACACCTAGTCATTTACCTAATAAAATTACAATATTTTTCTTAAAAAGTCAAGTGCTTTTTTTCATTTAGGCTGAAGTTTTAATCTTTTTATGAACAAAAACGCAAAAATCGACTTTTTGCACAAAATAAACAAGTTAATCTATGCAAGTTGACGAAGTAACTTTTTGGTGTTATTTTTTGTGTTTTCTTCCCTCGCGAGCCGCCCCTCCTCTTCCGCAGACTTCCCCGCGTACCGGCACAACCGTCACCGCTGACTGTTTTACAAAGTTTTTATAAAATTGTGATTTATTTCCTTTTTTCTATTGCATTTTCGGTGCAAAATAGTGTATTCTATATTGGTAATATTTCTATAGAAAGGACGTATATGCAATAATGAAGAAAATCATTAATGTTACCGGTATGCATTGCACTCACTGCTCAAAGTCTGTTGCCGATGCCCTGAGTGCTGTTGACGGCGTTACAAAAGCAAAAGCCGACCACGAAAAATGCACAGCCACCGTTACTATGAAAACCGAAGTTGATGACAAGATACTCATCGAAACCATCGAAAAGCTCGGCTTTACCCCCGGCGAAATCACAATAAAAGAGGGAATCTTCGGTTAATTCGGAATTGCGTTCAGGATACATCATAAATCCCGCAAATCTGAATTCAGTCTGAAAAACGGTAATTATTTTAATAACACATATAAAGGAGAATTAAAATGGCTAAAGAAAAGAAGCAAAAGGAAAAGCCCGTTAACGAGCATCCTAACAAAATCGGCGTCAAAGAAGCTGCAGGTTACACTATAGCCGAAGCAGGCAATATGTTCAACCTGACTTACATATCCAGCTATCTCAAAATCTTTATGACCGACGTACTTAAGATCGCTCCTGCTAAAGCCGGTCTTATGTTCATCCTCACCCGTCTCTGGGACTGTATCAATGACCCTATCTGGGGTGCAATGGTTGCAAAGAAGCCTCCCGTTAAAGACGGCAAATTCAGACCCTATCTCAAATGGGTTGCACTGCCTCTCGGTCTTTCAACTATTCTGTGCTTCCTGCCCTATGACAGACTCACATCAAACAGCACAATACTGCTTATCATCTGCTACATAGCTTACATTTTCTATGGTATGATGTACACCGGTATGAATATACCTTTCGGTTCACTTGCATCAGTTATCACCGATGATCCCAACGGCAGAAACCTTCTTTCAACCTTCCGCTCAATCGGTTCAGGTATCGGCGGTGCCGTTGTATCACTCATCGCTCCCATGGTTATCTACACTGCAAAAATGCAGCAGGATGCTGACGGTAACCTCACTGAAGTTATCGACCAGACAACAGGCAAGGTTGTTGAAATTGCAGACGGCAACAAGATGTTCATCTTCGGTCTTATTATGGGTATCCTTTCAATCATCTTCTATCTTTGGGGTTACAAGACCACTAAAGAGAGAGTACCCTCAGAAGCAGACCCCCAGACAGATTTCAAGAAAACCTATATCGGTCTTCTCAAGTCAAGACCTTTCGTTACAGTTGCTCTTGCAGGCGTACTCATCAGCGGTCAGCTTCAGTTCAACTCATTCAACGCATACCTTTATAAAAACTACTTTACCAACACAAGCCTCAGCATTCTCGGCACCGTATGCAACTATCTGCCTATGGTTTGCCTTGTACTCTTCACACCGAAACTTTCAGCTAAATTCGGCAAGAAAGAGCTTTGCGGTAAGTTCTCAATCATTGCAGCAATCACATCTGTTGCACTTGCAATCTGCGCAAACAATCAGAGCATCATCGACAAGCTCAATCCTGAAACAGGCATTTTCCCTGCATGGATGTTTATGGCTGCACTTCTTCTCATCGGTTTCGGATACACATTTGTCAGCCTCACTTGTTGGGCAGTTGTAATGGACGTTATCGACTATCAGGAATATTCAACAGGCATCAGAAACGAAAGTGCTGTATATGCTGTTTACACATTCTCACGTAAGCTTGGTCAGACTATCGCTGACGGCGCAGGTCTTTTCCTTCTTCAGTGGGCAAAATATGACAGTGAGACAGCAGGCAACGGTTTCATCACAGAAAACGGCACAAGTAAGAAGATTATGCTTATCTGCACAATTATTCCTGCTATTGTTTACACAGGTGTATGGCTTCTTATGAGATTTGGTTATCCTCTTACAAAAGAGAGACTCGAGCCCATTTACGCATTCATCCGTGAAAAGAGAGAAGCAGCAGAAACAGAAGCTGTTGAAGCATAAATAACTTCGCGTTTTGGTTACTTTTGGGCGATAGCAAAAGTAACGCCTGCCCGGCGAGGGCAACATAAAAAAGTAACACCTCAGTCGATAAAACTGAGCTGTTTTTTATTGTTCTTTTAGTATTGCAGGGCTCTGCCCCTCCCTCTTGCGGTTCCCAAAATTCATTACGTCTTGGAGCGCCTATGAATTTTGACCGCTGCGCCATCGTCACCTTACTTCATCCACCACCGGTGGCGTCTCGGTGACGATGCCCCGCAAGCTTTTGTAAAAGCTTGACCAAAACTTTATTTATTCTCCTACTCCCTCGGCGGGAAAAGACAAAACGAGACGCGAGGCTGACCCGCGTCCCATTCATAATTCATAATTCCTAATTCATAATTGTTCAGCGGCTTTTGCTCATAACCTCAATCATATCTTTCATCGCCTCAATGGGACTTCTGCCCTTGAGCCTGAAGACAACATATGGCTGTGCACCTGCCGCCTTGATCATTCCCTTGCCCGAAAGATTTCCCGCAATAGCCACAATTCTTTCAGGAGGAAGCTCGTTGAGATAAGCAATAATGCTGTCTTTATCCTGCTTGATTTCATATATGCCGAGATTGGCCGCATAAGCCCTCAGAAGCGCAACATCTATAAGTCCCTGCACACTCTTGGGCGGCTCACCGAAACGGTCAATAAACTCATCCATTACATCCATAGCATCTTCACCGTTTTCAATTTCGGCAATGCGCTTATACATAAAGATTCGGTTTTTCACCGAGTCAATATAGTCCTCGGGTATATGAGCATCAACACTGACATCGATAACACACTCGCGCTTCTCTTTGACCTCTTCGCCGGTTTTCTCTTCTTCAATAGCCTCGCCTAAAAGCTGAAGATACATATCATAACCCACAGCTTCCATATGACCGTGTTGCTGTGCGCCTAAAATATTGCCTGCACCTCTGATTTCAAGGTCGCGCTGTGCTATTCTGAAGCCTGCACCGAATTCAGTGAACTCTCTGATGGCTCCGAGACGGCGCTGAGCAATTTCAGGCAAAGCCTTTCTGTCGTTATATGTGAAGTACGCGAATGCTCTTCGCTGACTTCTGCCCACTCGGCCGCGTATCTGATGAAGCTGAGCAAGACCGAGTTTGTCGGCGTCTTCTATAATAAGAGTGTTTGCGTTAGGTACATCGACACCCGTTTCAATGATAGTGGTGCAGACGAGAATGTCAATCTCATTTTCCAATAGCTGTCGCCAGACCTCACTGAGCTCTTCTTCGCTCATTTTGCCGTGGCCTATGCCGATTCTTGCATCGGGAATAAACTCCTTGATTTTCTTTGCCGTTGCTTCGATAGAGTCCACTCGGTTGTGGAGATAATAGACCTGACCGCCTCTGCGAAGCTCTCTTTCCATAGCCTCACTGAGCACAGCCATATCGTGACCTATAACATAGGTCTGCACCGGGTGTCTGCCAACGGGCGGAATCTCAAGGACCGACATATCTCTTATGCCTGCCATAGCCATATTAAGGGTACGGGGTATGGGAGTAGCCGACAGTGTCAGCACATCAACAAGAGGGAATTTCTCCTTGAGTTTTTCTTTCTGAGCCACACCGAAGCGCTGCTCCTCGTCGACAATGAGAAGGCCTAAATCTTTGAACTCCACGCTCTTTGCAATGAGAGAATGTGTGCCCACGATAATATCAATGCTTCCTCGTTTCAGGCGCTTTTTGATATTGGTTCTTTGTGTCTGAGTCCGGAATCGAGATATCATTTCAATTTCAACAGGGAATCCGTCGAAACGCTTTTTTATAGTCTGATAATGCTGAAAAGCTAAAATAGTTGTGGGCACAAGAACTGCACACTGTTTTCCGTCAGCTATGCACTTAAAAGCAGCTCTGAGTGCAACCTCGGTTTTGCCGAAGCCCACATCACCGCAGAGAAGTCTGTCCATAGGCGACGGTCTTTCCATATCGCGCTTGATTTCATTTACAGCTTCAATCTGGTCATCGGTTTCTTCAAACTCAAATCTTCGCTCAAAGTCATTCTGCATATCCATATCAGGTGAAAAGGCAAAGCCCTCTGAGTTTATACGGGTACTGTAAATCTTCGTCAGCTCTGCAGCCATATCTTTGACAGCAGCCTTAACCCGTTTCTGAGTCTTTTTCCATTCGTCGGTGCCCAGCTTATTGAGCTTGATGGCTTTATCAGTATCTTTGGGCGAGATGTATTTTGAAATGAGATCAAGCTGTGTTACGGGCAGATATAAAACATCAGTGCCTCTGTAGTTGAGCTTGATGAAATCTTTGATTGTACCGCCCATTTTCATGGTCTTGATGCCGTCAAAGACACCTATGCCATAAACCGAGTGAACTATATAGTCTCCCTTTGATATTTCTTCAAGGGAGGTGATGCCCTTGCCTCGTTTGTATTTTGCCTTGGGTGCTTTTGACTGCGCTGTTGTATTGCCCTTGCCATAGGTGAAAAGAGTAAACTGAAGATTGTTATATTCAAAGCCTGATGTGAGACAGCCTGAAAGAACAGACACACTGCCTTTGGGAAACTCACCGGGTACAACAGGGAAATAGTGAGCCTTAAGGCCCTCGGTTTCAAGGTCATAAGCAAGCTCTTTTGCACTTTTATCTGTGCCTGCCATAACCACGGCAGTGTACCCGCGTTTGATTGCAGGCTGAAGATCTTCAAGCAGATATGACAAGGTGCCGTCCCAACGGGAATTCTGTCCTGCTGTGACACTGACCAGCTCTTTGACGGGTATGTCAAATGAGCCACGGGTCAGGTTGTCTGTGAAAACAGCTCCGTGTTTTTCATATTTCGTCAGAAGCTCGCTCCAGCTCAGAGCATAATTATCCATGCCCTTAGTGAGAATTCCCTCTTCAAACATTGTGCGGATATCTTCGCTGAGAAGCTGATATGAAGTATTGTATTTCTGTTTGACATTAGCGCTCTCGCAAACAAAAAGCTGACAGTCTTTTGCATAGTCAAAAACCGTGTGAAGCTCGCTGTAGGCAAGACTGAGATATCTGTCTGTAGCAGAAAGATGAACAAAATGCTCGAGTTTGTCTATATCTTCATTGATGGACGCCTTAACCTTGACCGAACCCTTGCCTTTAACTGCGGTTAGAAATTCTTCAAGTTTTTCTTTCATCACTTCGGGAGAATCAAAAAGAATCTCGCAGGCAGGTGTGATGCTTATGGAGTCAAGAACCTGAGTACGGCGCTGATTGGCAATATCAAAAAGCGAAATCGAATCTACTGTGTCACCCCAGAATTCCAATCTGACAGGATGAGTGTATGAGGGTGGGAATATATCCAGAATTCCGCCTCTGACAGAAAACTGACCCACACCGTCAACGGTGTCGCTTCTGACATAACCTGCACATAAAAGGGTGCGGATAATCTTATTCTGAGGATAGTCCTCGCCTGAGTTTATATTGAGAGTACGCGCTGAAAGCTCGAAATCGGGAAGTGTAAGCTGCACTGCCGCCTCAACAGAGCAGAGAATATATTTATATTCCCCTGTGAGCATTTTTGACAGCACACCGATACGGCGCTGTTCGAACTCTCTCGACTGAGAATCCATAGGTCTGAAATTATAGTCCCTTGCAGGATAAACATAAGCATCGCCCGAAAAAATATTCAGATCTTCGCACATTTTCACAGCTGTGCCTTCATCGGGGCAGATAATGAGACTCTTTTTGCCCGTATCTTCGCAAAGGGAGCTTATATAGTGAGCCTTATGCACAGGGGTCAGACCTATTACGCCCATAGGTACTCTGCCGCTGCCTATGGCATTTTTTATGCTTTCATATTCTATATTGCCTTTTAAAATATTGCTGAAACCTGACATATACTCACCTCCGTTATAAATCAGAAATTTCGGGCACTTACTGCCAATTTTTGCTTCGCTATCCCAAAGCCGATAAGACTGACGAAACTTCAGGTCTGCGGTGGGCGGCGGCTCCATACCCGAACTGCGTTCGGGTCGGCGACGGTGTCGCCGCAAATCGCAACGCGATTTAACGGAGCCGCCTCTCCCCTCTTGCAGAAACTTTATATATAAATACAAAAGCTATTATATTACAAATCAGACTCGAAATAAATAGCTTTAAGAAAAAAATCGCAAAAAATAAGAAGCTACCAAAGGGTAGCTTCAAATTTTAAAAATTCAATTTTTAAAACTTTTTACTGAAAATTAGTCTTCGATGATCTTTGCAACGATTTCGAAAAGTTTGTCGAAGAAAGCAACGATAGCTGCCCAGTTGTCTTTAATCCATTCTGCCATTGTAATGTTCCTCCTTATAAAATTAACTTTCGGGATTACACCCATTAGTTTAATTTCATTATATCTCGCAATTTAAATAATGTCAATATATAATTCAAAAAAAATTCATTATTTGCGATATAAAAGAACCCGAAAGTAAAAAGCCACCTTAAAGGTGGCTTTTTATTTTAAAATTTAAATTTTAAAACAAAGGGCTGAGATTATTCAGCATCTTCTTCAAGACCAAGGATATACTTCTTGATTGCGAAATAGATCTTATCGATGAATTCAACGATATCATCCCAGTATTCAGCAAGGAATTCTTTCATTATATTCTTCCTCCTTTTAAGATTAGCATTGGAGTTTCCTCCAGCTTGATTACATTATATATTGCATTTTATTGTTTGTCAATATTTATTTCATAAAAAATTCATTATTTGCCCTCTTTTTACTTTTTTGTAATTTTCAGGGATTATTAAAAAAAATTAAAATATAGCCGTTTTTGGCATTTTGTTGCATAAAACCTGCACTAAATGCCGTTATCGGAGGTATTAGTAGGAGGTATTTTTTTGACAGACCAATAATCAACAAAAACACAGAAAGGAGAATCGCCATAAAAGAGTTGACATCAAAAGAAAAACTTTTCTGCACCTATTACTCTTCAGGGCGCAACGGCAGAGAGGCTGCAGTGAAATCAGGATACATCTTTCCTGAAAAAGCTGCTGCAAAGCTTCTCAGACGGCGGGAAATTACAGAAGAGATTGCATCAGTTGACAAGCAGCGAGAGGCCACAGAAAAAGATATTGCCATCGGATATCAGAGATTAGCTTTCGGCTGCATCAGCGATGCCGTCTGTCTTTTGTTCAGCGACGAGGTTTCCCGTGAGGAAATTGAAAAAATGGACCTTTTCAATGTGTCCGAAATCAAAAGAAAAAAAGGCGGAGATATCGAAATCAAATTTTTCGACCGCCTCAAGGCACTTGAAAAACTCACGGATATCGGCAATGTACACCGTGAAAATGAAGTAAGTCCGCTTTTTTCAGCCATAGAAAAGGGTGCAAAGGCGCTGAAAGACGACAGATATGAGCAAGACTGATTACTGCGTATTTTCAGAAAAACAGCTCACCGCTATGTCATGGTGGCATCCGTCGTCACCTTACTGCAGTTACGACGGAATAATCTGTGACGGTGCTGTCAGAAGCGGAAAGACAACCTGTATGTCCATATCCTTTGTCGCATGGGCATTTTATTGTTTTGATGACACTTCCTTTGCAATTTGCGGAAAAACCGTTACATCACTTAAAAGAAACATAGTTTTTCCTTTGACTAAAGCGTTGCGTGAAATCGGTTTTGTTTGCAATGAGAAGCTGTCTCAGAATCTCATTGAAGTGAGCTATAAGGGTAAGAAAAACAGGTTTTATCTCTTCGGCGGCCGTGATGAAGGCTCGGCGGCACTTATCCAAGGTATGACCCTTGGCGGTGTGCTCCTTGACGAGGTGGCACTTATGCCACGTTCTTTCTGTGAACAGGCACTTGCCCGTTGTTCTCTCCCCGGTTCAAAGTTCTGGTTCAACTGCAATCCGGAAAATCCTCTTCACTGGTTTTATGAAAACTGGATAAAGAGAGCCGAAGAAAAGAACTGTCTTTATCTTCACTTCCTTATGAAAGACAATCCCTCACTGACTAAGGATATCATAAGAAGATATGAGACACTTTACAGCGGCGCCTTTTATGAGCGCTTTGTATTGGGCAAGTGGGTTGCCACCGACGGTCTGGTTTATCCCGAAGTATCTCAGGGTAAATATATCGAAAAACCTCCCGTAAACGACTTCGAATGCTGTTATGTTTCCTGCGACTACGGCACGGTCAATCCGACATCTATGGGGCTTTGGGGTTTGCACCAAGGTGTCTGGTACCGATTCGAAGAATTTTACTACAGCTCCCGACTTGAAGGCAGACAGCTGACAGATGAAGAATATTATGAGCATCTGCTGTCTTTCACCGAGGGCAGAAAAATCGAAGCTGTCATTATCGACCCTTCGGCTGCCTCTTTTATTCAGTGCATCCGCCGCCACGGAAAATTCAAGGTCATAAGTGCCAAAAATGATGTGACCGCAGGCATACGAAAGGTGCAGAGTGCTTTCAGAAACGGACAGATAATCATTTCCCCCGTCTGCAAATCGGCAATCAAAGAGTTTTCTCTTTATCGTTGGGACGAGGGTGCAGGTAAGGATACCCCCAAAAAAGAAAACGACCATGCTATGGATGAGATAAGATATTTTGTCCAAACGGTTGTTTCAAAAGAAAACCCCGACGATTTTTTCGTCTTGTCGGCAACAAGATAATAAGTCTGTGCCGGGAAGGCGGCTCCGCGAAATCGCGAAGCGATTTCCGTGGGAGCTCAGCTCCCACGCGCCGAACTTCGTTCGGCGGCGGAGCCGCCGCCCACCTCTTGCACAGACCAAAAAACAAACTTAAAGAAAGGAGATTGTTTTGGCAATAGGAAAGAATAAAAAGCAAAAACCTCAGAGCGATGTTGTCTCTGTGCCTCAGACAGGCAAAACAACTCACCCTTTTCTCAGTCTCAGCTCATATATGCCCTACAGCACTGCTGACTATTCCCTTTACCGTTCACTTCGCGAAGCCGTGCCTATTATCGATGCGGCAATAATGAAAACTGTCCGTCTGCTCGGTACTTTTCAGGTTAAGTGCAGTGACGAAAATGTGGAGCTGCACCTTAAAAACTTTCTTTCAAGAGTCAATGTCGGCGGTACGAGAAACGGCATCGACGCCTTTGTGTCCACCTTCTTTGAACAGCTTCTGACCTACGGCACAGCTGTGGGTGAGATGATAACCGACGGCTACACTGTGACTCACCTTTTCAACAGTGACCTGAAAGATGTCAGCCTCTCAGAAGGCGCTTCACCTGTTGAGATTGTTGTCAGCTCCGACAACGGCAAGGGCACTTTCACCCCCGTGAAATATCCTGAGCTCGTTCTTTTATCAGTGCTCAACCCCGAACCCGGCAAAGTCTACGGCACTTCAATTCTCAAGGGACTGCCCTTTGTCAGCGACATCTTGCTTAAAATTTACAACACTGTCGGTACCAACTGGGAACGTCTTGGAAATGTGCGTTTTTCTGTTACATACAAACCTCAGAACGATGTCATTGACAAGGCTTACGCCAAAGAGAGAGCCATGCAGGTTGCATCAGAGTGGACCCGTACCATGCAGAGCACCGGCACAGTCAGAGACTTTGTTGCTATCGGCGATGTCAGCATCAAAGCTATCGGCGCTGACTGTCCCATTCCCGACAGTAATATTCCCGTCAGACAGCTTTTAGAGCAGATTGTTGCAAAGCTTGGCATACCGCCTTTTCTTCTGGGACTTAGCTGGTCAACCACAGAGCGAATGAGCTCTCAGCAGGCAGATATTCTCACAAGCGAGATTGACTTTTACAGACGTGAAATCACGCCCGTTATAAACAAAATCTGCGATATGTGGCTCAGACTCAACGGTTACTCCTGCGACTTTGATATTGTCTGGGAAAACGTCACACTCCAGGATATTTCAGAAATTGCTCAAAGCAATTACTACGACGCTCAGACACAGAAAATATTATGGGAAATAGGAGGTAACGAAACTGATGAACAGTAACATTTTAAGCCCTGAAGAAGAGCTCACTCTCATCAACAACCACACAAGAACTCCCCTGACTCTCGATGATGTCTACACTTTCACCGTCACTCTCTGCGACAACGAAATCGACAGAGATTTCGAATGCTTCAGCTTAAAGAGTCTTGAAAAACTCAAGGAGCTTTTTGTGGGCAAAACAGGCATCACCGACCACAGTATGCTTTCTAAGGATCAGACAGCACGAATTTTTCACTGTTACATCGAGACAGACCCGACCAAAACCACTTCAAAGGGTGAAGTTTACACAGCCCTCAAGGCAAGAGCTTATACCCTGAGAAATGACAGCAACAAAGACCTCATCGCTTCTATTGACGGCGGCATCAGAAAAGAGGTCAGCATCGGCTGCAGTGTAAACAAGGTCATCTGCAGTATCTGCGGCAAAAATATGAGAACTCACTCCTGTGAGCATATCAAAGGCAAAACTTATAAAGGCAATGTCTGTCACGGAATACTGGAAGACCCCACCGATGCTTATGAGTGGTCATTTGTGGCAGTACCCGCTCAGAGAAATGCAGGTGTGACCAAAGCTTTCACACCGGGAAAGGAAACAGCAATGAACCCATCAGAAATCATCAAGTCAATGACAGAGGATAGTGTAATCAGCGACGACAGAGCAAAAGAGCTTTCGGATTATATCGAAAACCTTGAGGCTCTGGCAAAGCAGGCTCAGTGCTATAAAGAGCATCTGACAAAGGATATCGCACGTTTTGCCCGCATTATTATGCCTCAGGTCAACACAAAGCAGTTCACTGAAAACTGCTCCAATATGGACCTTGACTCATTGAAAAAGCTTCGCGACGATATGCAGAAGCAGGCAAGCGAAGTCTTACCCGTGACATCACAGATAAAGGCTTCCGCAACTCACAAATCACACAACAACAACGATTTTATTATCTAAAATTTAAGGAGGTAACCCCAATATGACATTTGACAATATTAAACTTGAAAAAGGCCTTTACGGCACAGGCAAAAGCTTCACTCAGTCTCTTGAAGCAATCGACCCCAGCGAAAACTATATCGGCACTGAGCTCGAAGGTCTCGATGCTTATCAGCGTCAGCTCAAAAGATTTGACATTAAGGTAAGCGGCAAAAACAGCGACTCAATCGAAAAGTTTTTCAGAACCTCAGACTCAGCAGCTCTTTTCCCCGAATATGTTTCAAGAGCAGTTGCTCAGGGCGCTGAAGAAGCAGACTTCATCTCAAAGATTGTTGCAACCACAACAACTATCGACGGTCTCGATTACCGCACAATCGCCTGCCCCACAGTGGCAGAACACAATGCTGAAGTTGTTGCTGAAGGTGCAGAAATTCCTGCAATGAACATCACAACTCAGGAAAATCTCGTCAAGCTTCACAAGAGAGGCAGAATGCTCACAGCTTCATACGAGGCTATCAAGTTCCAGCGCCTTGACCTCTTCACTGTAACTCTCAAGCAGATCGGTGCCGCTATTGCACGCGCTCAGCTCGGCGATGCTATCAATGTTATTCTCAACGGCGACGGCAACAACAACCCTGCCGAGGTTATCAATGCTTCAGGCAGCAGCCTTACATATGCAGATCTCATCGACTTCTGGAACAAGTTCGCACCCTATAACCTCACAACTCTTATTGCTTCTCCCGATGCTCTTGCTCAGATTCTCAAGCTCAGCGAATTCAGAGATGCATACACAGGCCTTGATTTCCACTCAACAGGCAAGCTCATCACTCCCTTCGGTGCAGAGCTTTATAAGAGCACAGCACTCTACGAGGGTACCATTATCGGTCTTGATAAAAACTGCGCTCTCGAAAAGGTACAGTGCGGCTCAGTTATCACAGAATATGACAAGCTCATTGACCGTCAGCTTGAAAGAGCATCAATCACAGCTATTGCAGGCTTTGCAAAGATTTATCCCGACTCATCAAAAAAGCTTGCATTAGCATAAGATAAGGAGGGCCATATATGATTACTGTCAGCGATGTATATGCTGCCCTGTGCACCTATGAAAGCGCCAAGGGTCATACAGGCGAAGAGCTTTTTCCCTGTTGCAAGCAGGGTCTTGACTGGATAAAAGCCAACCTCAGGGACACTGCCGACGAAAACGACCCTCTGATTGTCTCAACGGCTGCGGCTCTTGCAGATTTTTATCTGTTTCTCAAAAAGCAGTCGGAAACCGACAGCTATGAAAGCTATAAAGTCGGAGATATGACAATCAGGCGCAACATCGAAAAGGAACTTCTTATTGCAGAGAAAAAGAGAGATATGGCAATCGCCCGTGCCCACTCTATACTCAACGACGGAGGTTTTTACTGCTGTGGCGGTTAAACTTTTCCCCCCAGAGCTTTTCGAAAAATACGGCGTAAAATTGAGCTATGTTGTCACTGATTCAAAGCATCTGAGCAAGGATTTTTACGGTTTTCTTCAGCCGCTGAGATATAAAAATAAACTTTATCTCAGCGGTGTACCGACGGAATTAGGCTATGACGGTCTTAATAAATATCTGCTCATCTGCCCCACTGATATAGACCTCGGCAACATCGACGGCATCAATTACCGTCTGTGTTTCGGCGACAACGCCTACGGTGTTGACCATTTCGAAACCGTCTATAGTCAGAATAAGCCTGTTTATATCTGGGCAATTGTGCACAAGGAGGGCTGATATGCAGTATTCAAGCAATCTCATCACAAGTCTTATTACATTCATCAATCAGACCGACAGCCTTTCTTCTCTGGGCATAGCAATCAGAGCCTATGACACGCAAGGCCTGCCCGTACCCATAAATGAAACCTATTTTTCCTTCTCCTGCCAGGAAAATTCCACAACTTTTTCAAAAGATGAGGAAAACAATACAGTTGCCAAAAATAAAATCACTGTTAAAATGAGCTGTTTCTCTCCCCTGAAAAAATCGGCATATTCGGCTCACAACCTTACAGAAAAGGTAATCAATGCCATCTGCAGTGAATTTATCGACAGCATAACCGGCTTCACTATAAGCGAAACTCAATATGACGACGACGTGAAAAGCTATAAAATTACCGGGCGCATAGATTTCAGTTTTTCTGAATAAGAGCAAATAAAAAGCAGGCTCAAAGGCGTTGTGTTCATAAGAACACAACGCCAGTTTTATTCGCCTTACGGCGAGTTTTATTGCTTCGCAGTTTTATTGTGCGTTGCACAGTGTTATTTGCTTCGCAAGTTTTATAGCGAATAAAATAAAACTGAAACCGTAGGTTTCAATAAAACTTTCACATAGTGAAAATATCACTCTGCCGCAAGGCAGAATAACACTTGAAAAAACTATTATTTTAGGTATAATTCATATAGAGGTGATATTTATGGCAAACAGTATTTTACGAGATAAAGCTAAAGACTTTGCGAAAGAAATCGTTTTCGCTTGCCGAGATATGAAAAAAGATAAAAAAGAATCCATCCTGATTAATCAGGTTCTTCGTTCTGCAACCTCTATTGGTGCAAATATACACGAAGCACAATATGCACAAGGAACTAAAGATTTTATATCCAAATTTGAAATAGCACAAAAAGAATGCTATGAAACAGAATATTGGTTGGAGCTTCTCTTTGAAACAGACTGTATAACCGAAGAAAAATATAAAAAGCTACATAACGATTGTGGTGCAATCAGAAGAATGTTGATTTCTTCATTAAAAACAGTTAAAGCAAATAGCACATAAAGGAGAAATAAAAATGAGCGGTTACAGTTTTAATTGTCAGCATTTATTTTATACTTTTTTCAAAAAACATTCTTGTCCGAATTGCGGAAATAAATTATCGAAAAAAACTGTTTCACAAATTCTTAATTCAAAATCACCTTTAGCTAAAAAATGCGATTTTGAAGTTGCAGATATTACTGTAAAAGGAGATATGGTGTTTACTCATATTGAATTTTATTGCAGTCAATGTAATAAATACTATACCGTAAAAGAAGCAAAAGAAAATAAATTTTAACAGCGCACTTGCTCACCACTTAGAGTAAAGTGCAAAAAAACAAGCCAACACAGATTTAATGTGTTGGCTTATTTGCTATAGTTATCCACCCGTGGCTCTTCTGAGTCTGCTTTTTTATGTTATTTGGTTTTTGTTTTAAGCAACGAGGAATAGGAGCCGTAAATTGCCTTGCCGTTTGTGCGGCTGTAACCTCTGACCTTGAAATAATAGGTCTTTTTTGATTTAAGGCCCTTGACAGTAATTGAAGTCTTTGTGGTGGAATCAATCTTCTTCCAGGTTTTATTGTCAGTGCTGTAATATGCAACATAACCCTCAGCACCCTTGAGCTTTGACCATGAAAGCTTCAGAGACGATGTCTTTACCGACGAAGCCTTGAGACCTTTTACGGTGGCAACTCTTGTTTTTGCTGTGTGAGTGTCGGAGTATTCAGAATAGACTTCGTTTTCGCTGTTATATGCTCTGACTCTGAATTTATATGATGTAGCCGATGAAAGACTCTTCACAGTTACAGAATTAGAGGTAACACTCTTATATTTAGTCCACTTTTTGTTTTTGTAAATCTCAACCACATATTTATCGGCATCTTTCACCTTGCTCCAGCTGAGACTTATTGATGTGGAAGCTGTCTTGGTGGTTTTGAGATTTTTCACCTTCGGCAAAAGAGTCGTTGTTCTGATGCCGCTGCTGAAATCGCCGTAGACCTCACCGTCAACATATGCTCTGACCTTAAAGGTATATTCCTTACCGGGTGTCAGTCCCGTGAGATTGCAGGTGGTGGTTGTTACTTTCCCGAGGCTTATATTTTCATAGCCGTCAACCATAACTATTTCATAGCCTTTTACACCCTTGACCTTATCCCAAGAGAGCTTGACGGTTGTTGATGTTACACTGTCCGCATCGAGATTTTTTACCTTTGAGGGTTTGAGAGACGCTGTAACAGTGTCGGAATATTCACTTTTGATTTCTCCGTCTGCTGTATCGAAAACGGCGCAGACTCTGAATTTATAAACCACGCCTCCTGAGAGATTGGTTATCTCAGCCTTGGGAGAAACGGTTTCTCTCACAGCTTTCCAACTTTTAAGAGCTTCATCATAAATTTCTACTGCATATCCCTTTGCGCCTGTAAGATGCTTCCATGAAAGTGATATGTTTTTATCGGTGACTTTTGTCACCTGAAGTCCTTTGACTTTTTCACTTTCGGCTCTGATGCTTACAGTTGCCGCGGGAGACTTAACACCCTCTGAAGTGATTGCTGTTACGGTGAAAGTATATTCCATACCCGGAACAATCTGCATTTCAAAGAAGTTGTCTGTGACATTTTCGCTCAGGCCCGAATATTCGACAGTATACCCCACGGCACCGTTTAAAGCCTGCCACGAAAGCATCAGCATATTGCCCATAACCTTAGCCTTCAGATTTTTAACCTTGCCGGGACTTGTGTTGAAGGTGATTTCGGCAGAGGTACCCTTATAAAGACCTGCACCCTTTATCACTGCCTTTGACTGTCCCGCCTTGGTTTCGGTGCAGACAACAACGAAATCTTTATATTGACTCAGAGCTTTTCCTGAGAGCGTCACTGTCGCCTTGGGTGAAAGATTACCGCCCGAATATACCGTATCACTTATCTGTGCCGCAACCTCACCTAAGGTTATATCCTCACCTTTGAAAAGCACGGCTCCCACAAGAGCTGCTGCTTCGATGAACGGGGTATTTCTGACGCTGAGAATTTCTATGAGATATTCCACAAACACCGCAACGTGATTGTTTTTCAGGGCGTTATTAAAAGCTCCCGCTGTATATTCGGGAATCATCTTTTTGCCCGACCAGTTGTTTATGAAATTGCGCAGAGAATTATATATGAATTTCACAGCGGCAACATCGCCTGCATTTTTAAGGGCGGGCACAGCCGTAATATCAAGAATATATTCAATATCAAGACTGAAAATCGCATCTAAAAGTCCTTTGTTTTTTCCGTCACCGAAAAGGAACTCTTCACTGTTAAATTTGACGCCCTTTGACTTTGTCTCACCGAAATAATCAAGAAGTTTATCAATCTTAGTGAAAACTTTCTCTTGCTTTGTTGTACTCATGCCCAGGAAACCGGCAAGCTGTTTATCAAACAGAAGATAGTTGAGAGCGAAGTTTGCAACCTCAAAAATATCATATCCCATACCGGGCATAAGCGTTTTGCCGTTGAGGTCTTTGATGTCAAAATTATTATAAAGATAGTGAGCACCTATATCCCCGAGAACATCGAGATAGCTGTCCTGAGCCTTGTATGTTGTTCCGAGACCAAGCTTGACCGTAAGATTTATAAGGGCAACTCTTGCCATATCTTCTAAGGTTTCGCACTCGGTCACGCCCTCATCAAGACCCTGCAAATCCACATTTTTAGCGAAGATTGCAATGATCTGCATTACAATTTCATCGAAGCTGAGATAGTCAGCATCTTCAATAAGGCCCGATTTCTTGCCGAGATATTTGAAAGCTCCCTCTATGTTTTCGCTGATTTTGTCATAGTTTCCGCTTTGCCATCTGTAACCGGGAATAAGCTGATTGAAAATCTTGCCCACTACATTATTGACCTGACTGAGAAAGCTCACATTAGGATTAAATGTTATGCCCGAAAAATCATAGGTTGAGCCCTGCAGGTTTATAAGTCCGTCAAGAGCTCTGAGTGCTTCATATTCACTGTCTGCAGTATCTATGTTTATTTCTTTTATGATCGGTTTGATATATCTGTCAACTACAAGACCGAAAGCCACACAAATGAGGTCTTCCACCGTTGATTTTTCATTCATCACAAAGCCGGGAAGATATAAATCTGCAAAATGATTGAGAAAATCACCGTAAATGAAAGCATCAAAGTTGTTTTTATATTTGTTGTAGGTGTTGTTGTAATCGGCTGAATCTTTCTCATAGATAAGACCGATAATCCACTTTTTCACCACACCGCTGACGCCGTCTTTGCCCACAAGCTTATCGAGATTGAAAACCTCATTGAAAACACCTGCATCAAGACTGCCGTCACAGAGCTTTCTTATAATTTCCTTATTCGCAAAGAGAAGCTCTATAGCTTCCTTGACAATGGTGATGTCCTGACTGCCTCTTTTGAGACCCTTCTGCCACGTGTTAAGCTTAAGCTCTGCAAGATCGCCTAAAGCAGGCTTAAGAACGGTAGTGGCTGTTTTGATGAGATATTCAAAATCATCAATGGTTTTGCAAATGGCATTGATTGAAGAAAAATCTATCTTTATGGATGTCAGGCCCAACAAAGACACCGACACGGAATAATCCTTTTCTTTAAGCCACAAATCAACCTGATCGAGTACCCTGCCGATATTGTTTAAATTGCTCTGTGTTGTGTAATATTTCAGACTGTATGAAAAATCATTGTCTTTTTCTTCAGTAACCGCCGAAGCAGGAATAACTGCCGAAGAAAAAATCATAACTGCGCAAATCAGAAGGCTCAGTGCCTTATTAAATATCTTCATAGTTTACCTCCGCATTTATTACCGTTATATGATACTATATTCCTGAGCTCCAAGTCAATGAAAAACGCAATATATGAACGAGAAGAAATAAAAATTTATTTAAATAACACAAAGTTATCACCTAAGAAAAAAAACGGTTGCCGTAAGCATTTTCTGCTGCGACAACCGTTTTCCTAAAACTTTTAATTATGCTTCGGGAGTTTCTTCTGCATTGAGTTTGCCGATGATAGCCTTGATAGCTTCGATAAGAGCATCAAAGAAAGCCTTGATATCATCTTTGTAAGTTTCTAAAAACTTAAAGAACTTGTTATCCATATTGTTTCTCCTCCGTCATATTTTTGAAGCTTTGCTTCTTGGTTTTATTTTATTACACCGTTAACGAAATGTCAATAGTTTTGAATTTGATTTAATATTTAAGGGATATCTGTTGCATATTCTCCTTTTTCTGCTCAAGAGCAAGCTTTTTGAATTTATGCTGTTTGACAAGATATATAATAATGAGAGGAATATCGGCAAGAAGCCACGCGGCAGGACCTGCATAACAGACAGCATCGAAGCCGAGCGCAGGTGTGAGTATAAAAGCAATGCCGAGTCTGCCGAAAAACTCACCGATACCGGCAACAGAGTTTGCATAAGTAAAGCCGAGACCCTGCAGAGTATTTCGCATAACAAAAAGCACGGCAACAAGACTGTAGCACTGAGCTATGGCAAGAATATATCTCTTGGCAGCCGCCATAATTTCGGGGCTCATATCTGTTGAGAAGACAGACACCACAGGCTCTGCAATGGTATAGAGTGTAATGCTCATTACCACAGACACGAGAATATCAAGGAAAAAGATTTTTCTGACGGATTTTATAATTCTGTCGTAATTTTTTGCCCCGTAATTCTGACCCACAAAGGTCTGTGTTGCAACGCCGAGACCCGACATAGGAATGTTTGTTATGCCCTCAACTCTGCCTGCAGCAGTGAAGCCTGCAATAACATCGGTACCGAAAGAGTTAACCACACTCTGAAGACACATTGAACCGATTGATGTTACCGTAAACTGAATTGAAACAGGAATGCCGAGTTTTATCTGTCGCCAGGCTGTTTTCAGGTCAATGCGAAGGTCTTTTTTTGTGATATTGACCTCTTTGTTAAAGCGAAAAATATATATTGCGCCAAGTAAGCATGCCGTGAAATGTGAAATGAGAGTCGCTATTGCAGCTCCCTCTACACCCCAACCGAACTCTTTGACAAAAAGCAGATCGAGACAGAAGTTCACAACCACACTGACACAGAAAAAATAAAGAGGCTTTTTGCTCTCACCCACACTTCTTGCAATAGCCGTGAAGTTGTTTGACAGCATCTGAATGGGCACACCGTAATAAAGAATGTTTATATAGGCAGAGGAAATATCAATAATCTCGTCAGGAGTACCGACAAGATGAAGAAGCACAGGCGAGACAATATGTGCCACCACCATAATAATGCAGCCGATAAGAAAAGCAAGAGCAATGCTGCTGCCGGCAAAACGTGAAATCTTGTTTTTGTCTCTTTCGCCAAAGGCGTGGGACACGGGTATGGTAAAACCCGTAGTGAGTCCCAGGGCCGCGCCGATAATAAAGGAATTGATGGGGCCTACCGAGCCGACGGCAGCAAGAGCGTGCTCACTGACATATCTGCCCACGATGATGTTATCAACTAAGCTGTAGTTATATTGAAGCATTGATGACGCCATTATAGGCAACGCGAAAAGGATAATGCTTTTTATGGGACTGCCCTCAAGCATATTACGATGTTTATTCATAGTGTAACCTTCTTATGTTTTAAAGTCGGGGATATTATACTACTTGAGGCAATATTGTCAAGTTAATCTGAAAAATTTAATTTAAAATTCTCAGTTGACATAGCTATCTGCATTTGTTATTATAAATATATAAAATAAATTAAAAAGGAGATAACAATATGAATCTTTTTGAAATGCTCGAAATTTTCATCAACGGCGCAAGTGCAAGCTCAATTCTCAAGATACTCACTTCAAACATCGGTGACATCAATCTCGAAACATTATTTCAGTCACTTATCGACGGTCTGATGAGCTATGTTCAGACAGTTCTTTCAATGCTCGGCATTACAGCTTAACAGAACTTAATTTTATTTCATTTTCATAAACATCATCCTAAAGAAAAAACCGCCTGATAAATCAGACGGTTTTTTCCATTATATATGAGTGAGAGAGATGAATTCAATATTTTACTTTGACTTCTTAGCCTTAGCTGCAGCTGCAACGATACCTGAAAGTGCGATAAGTGCGGGCACGTTGGGGATAACCATAAGCTGATTGAACATATCTGTAAGTTCCCATACAAGGTCGTTGGAAAGGATTGAACCGAGGAATACGAACACAACTGCGATAATCATATAGATAGGAGTTGCCTTCTTGCCGAAGAGAGCAACAAAGTTTACATGACCGAAATAGTTCCAGCTGATGATTGTTGAGAATGCGAAGAAGAGAAGGCAGATAGCTACAAATGAGTTACCTATGCCGTTACCCATAATGCTTGAGAATGCAAGCTGAGCCATATTTGCCTTGCTTACACCGTCGGGAGCTACACCTGAAGAAAGGATGCCGTTACCTGCATAAAGAGTTGAGATAACAACAAGACCTGTCATTGTAAGTACTACGAATGTGTCAATGAATACGCCGATCATAGCGCTGACACCCTGGTCGTGAGGCTTCTTGACATCTGCAAGAGCGTGTGCGTGAGGAGTTGAACCCATACCTGCTTCGTTTGAGAAAAGACCTCTCTTAACACCCTGGCTGATAGCTGTCTTAAGAGCATAACCGATACCACCGCCGATGAGAGCATCAGGTCTGAAAGCATATTTGAAAATCATTGCAAATGTTTCGGGGAGATACTTAGCTCTCATTGCGAGGATAACAATACCGCCGATGATATAAAGAATAGCCATAATGGGAACAAGCTTTTCTGTTACATTTGCGATTCTCTTAACACCGCCGAGGAAGATAAGAGCTGAAGCAGCAGCAACAATGATACCTACAACCCAGTTGGGAATACCGAAAGCTGTGTAGCATGATGAGCTGATTGAGTTTGACTGTACCATTGCACCCATAAAGCCGAGAGCAAGGAATGTAGCAAATGAGAAGAATGTAGCAATTGCTTTACCGAACTTGCCTGGGAAAGCTTTCTTGATGTAGAAGATGGGACCACCGACAACAGTGCCGTCAGCCTGAACTTCTCTTGTTTCCTGAGCGAGAACTGCCTCGGCATAGATTGTAGCCATACCGAAGAAAGCAATAATCCACATCCAGAAAATAGCACCGGGGCCACCGATAAGAATAGCACCGCAAGCACCAACGATGTTACCTGTACCAACCTGAGCTGCAATAGCAGTTGCAAGAGCCTGGAATGAGCTGATACCGCCCTGATTCTTATTTTTTGAGAACATACCGCCGAATACCTGCTTCATACCTTCGCCGAAGCAGCGCACCTGAACGAAACGTGTCTTGAAGGTAAAGAATAAGCCTGTGCCTACAAGAAGGATAATGAGGATGTAGTCTGAGAGATAAAGATTGATTTTTTGTACGATTGATAATAAAATATCCATAATGCGTACGCTCCTTTAGATAAATATTTTTCGGAAAATCAGATAGGCTCTGTGTTAAAGGGAAAAATAAAAGAGTCGCCCATAAAAGCAACTCTGAAGATAAATATGCAAAACAATTGCAAATTATAACCCTCACTCAAGGTTATAAATTTATACTCTATCCTTTTGCCTGAGAGATTCGGCTTTCACCTTGCACCTTCGGCACTCACTTAAGAGATTCTCCAGAGTCCCCTTCACTTTCAGTTTCGCTTCGCGATTCTTAAAGTTTCAACGGGAATTATTAAATTTGACACGAATTATATCACAACTTGTATAAATATGCAATAGTTTTTTATAAAAAAATATTTTTTATTTATATTTTCGCTGTATTGCTATATATATTCAGTCTTTTCTTGTCGAACTGCAATGAGCGTATGAATATTTTTTCTGAAAAAGGTAACAGGTTTTGCCTTATGTGTTGATAAAAAAATCAAATAGTGCTAAAATAAATAAAAACATAATTTTTAACTCATAAAGGAGAATTACTATGGCAAGATATGCAATTTACGGTGCAGGCTCACTGGGCACTGTTCTTGGCGCTTTCATCACAAAAAACGGTGGCGAAATCGACCTTATCAACCGTAATAAAGCTCATGTGGCTCTGCTTAACGAAAAAGGAGCTCACATTACAGGCACAGTTGAAATGACCGTTCCCGTCAAGGCAATCACTCCCGATCAGATGGAAGGCAAATACGATGTAATCATTCTTCTGACAAAACAGCTTCATAATAAAGAAGTTGTTACAATGCTCAAAGATTTCCTCAGTGATGACGGCGTTATCGTAACTCTTCAGAACGGCATCCCCGAGCCGGGCATTGCTGAAATAGTCGGTGAAAATCACACTATGGGCTGCGCTGTTGAATGGGGCGCTGCATTAATCGAGCCCGGTGTTTGCGAGCTCACAAGTGAACCCGACAGTCTCTCATTCCATATGGGCAAAATGAGCGGTGTAACCGATGCTCAGTTCAAGCGCGTTAAAGACCTTCTCGAGCTTATGTGTCCCGTTCACGAAGAGCCTAACCTTATGGGTGCACGTTGGTCAAAGCTTCTCATCAATGCAACATTCTCAGGTCTCGGCACCGTTGTCGGCGGCGTTTTCGGTGATATCTCCGAAGATAAAGAGGGCAAGCAGGTTGCTATCCGCTGTATGAAAGAGTGTATCGATGTCGGTCACGCAGCAGGTGTAACTTTCGCTCCCGTACAGGGCAAAAACATCGTCGGTCTTTTCTATTACAAAGGCGCACTCAAACGTGCTTTCGGAACAGCACTTCTTCCCATTGCTATGAAAAAGCACAGACTCATTGAACCCTCAATGCTTCAGGACTTAAAGAAAGGCAAGCCCTGTGAAATCGATGCTATCAACGGCGTTGTCTGCGATTTCGGCAAAAAGTACGGCGTACCCACACCCATTAACGACAGAATCGTTGAAATCATAAAGAAAATCCAGGACGGTACCCTTAAAGCTGATAAGAAAAACATTTATATTTTCAGAGATCTTCTTTGATAATTTAAGACCCTGCAGATAATCTGCGGGGTCTGTCTCAATAAAAAACGGAGGTTTTGATATGCTTGATTTTTTAGATAAAGTCGATATCATCAGCGAAAGCAATTATTCATCTGAAATGATAAATCAGGTTGAACCATATCTGCAGAAAAGGCGCAGAGACGACTTCTTTCTTTCAACAGACGGAAAGAAGCTCCACTATGAAGCCTATGAAAAGCTTCTCAGCAGAGGGAATGTTATCATTCTTCACGGTTTTACGGAATCAGCAGAAAAGTTTCGCGAAACAGCCTATTATTTCCGCAAGGCGGGCTACAGTGTTTTTTCCCTTGATCTTCTCGGTCACGGAAAATCACATCACGACTCTGAAAATCCCCTGAGAGTTGATATAGACTCCTTTGACACTTATGCAGAGGATCTTAATATCTTCATAGATAAAATCGTGAAGCCTCTTTCAAAAGATAAAAATATCTACATTTACTCTCACTCTCTCGGCAGTACCGTCGCACTTCTCTATATGATGAAATATCCTTACTCTGTCAGCAAGGCTGTGCTGTCCTCCCCTATGATATGCGGCAATATGGGTATGCCTACGGCTGTTGCGGGTACCGTTGCCAAGGCACTGTGTTCTCTCGGCGGCAAGAAAATTCCTGCTCCCGGCAGATGTGTTTTTGATGAAAATCAGACGGCAGAAAGCAGCGACGCAACAAGCAAAGCGAGATTTGAATATTATCACGAGAAAAGAAAAAGAGAACCTTTGTATCAGACAAGTGGTCCCTCTTTCGGTTGGGTCAAGGCTTCACTTGCAGCAAGGGATAAAATTATGAGTGAAGATAACATCAGACAGCTTCGCGCAAAAATGCTTATCTTCAAGCCTGAGACTGACAAGCAGCTTTCAGGTGAATGGACTGACAGATTTGCCCGCAAGGCTGATATTAAAATCAAAGATGTGAAGAACTCACGTCATGAAATATTTATGAGTGGTGATGAAACCCTCAAGTGGTATATGGAAGAAATATTGGAATTTTTTGCAGAATAACTAAAGTTTTTTTGATTACTTTTTTTATAAAAAAAGTAATGCCCGTCCGGCGAGGACGGATAAACAGAACAAAACACAGGGGACGGTTCTTTTAACTGTCCCCTGTGTAATTATTTGTCTTTGTGGCAGGGTTTCACCCCACACCCCACAAGCTTTTGTAAAAGCTTGACCAAAATTTTTATTATTTATTTCTGTCCAGCATAATCTTTGCCGCCATAGCTGTTCTCGCGATATCCATATTGTAAAGAGGCCAGCTGTGCTTTTCTGTAAGAGGCAGATAATTTTCCATATACTCCGTCACACTGTCAAGATCGTTCATCACAGCCGCAGCCTGGACATTTGCGCCCCAATAAAACACATCAGGATAATCAAAGGCTTCCCAATGATAAGTATCGCAGAACTTTTCATAAAGATTTTTCGCCCTCTGAGTGTCAGGCTCAATAACTCCGCAGATTATGGGGAAAAGCTGAGATGTTGCCTGAGGATAATATGTATTCCAGGAGAAAATCTTTGTCGGTATTTTTACATAGGCAGTTATACCCGGCAGATAATATCCGCCAACATAATTCCAGAGCTTAGTGTTGATATTGTCTCTGACAGTACCGATAAGCTCACTGCAGTCATCACGCATATTTGTGTATTCGTTTTTGCCCTCACTGACAAGCTCTTCAAAAATTCCTGCAGCCGCAACGGCACCCTCATATACCTCACAGTTATCCATAAGATATTTCACTCTGTGGTTTGGCTTTGCATAGGTCATACCGTTCTGAAGATTCGAAAATATCACATTGGTAATTCTTACTATATCCTCAGCATTTGCCGCAATATAATCGCTGTCGCCTGTTTTTTGCAAGTACTTATACACCACCGTCAAAAAGGTCGCTGCATAAGAGTCTGTTGTATCATAAGAATCCGCATTTTCGGGAGTAGATATCTTCTCGCTTTCGATTTCGCCGTCTTTCATTGTGATTATGTAGTCATAGATTGTGCCGTCAAGACCGTTGAAATCCTCCTCGGCAGTGTTGAGATGACTGAAGTGCCAATCCATATATTTCACAACATTTTCTGCGTATAAGTCGGCATTGTCAAGCAACGCAAGTGCGGCAAAATCTGCAAAATAAGGATTCATAGTAACATTGCCGTTTCTTGCATAAGTCATAGGAAGAGCTCCGTTGGGAAGCTGCATTGATGCAAGGAAAGCTGTTTCTTTCTCATAGATTTCAGTGAAAAGTTCAATCTGCTGTGCTGTTGCTTCGGCAGAGTACATCTCACCTCTCTCAAGGTCGGGAGCCGCCACGTTAAAGCCCAGAAGACTCATAACAGAAAACCATACCGCCATAAAAAATGAAATTATCTTATTCATAATGTCACCTCACATTTTATCTTGATGTAATTATATCACACCACCGCATATTGTCAATACAGATAAAAATTCAGGTGCAGCGATATTCCACTGCACCTTTTGATATTAATCTACTTCATACACATATACATTGTCATAATCCATATCTGCGCAAAGACTCAGTGACGGATTTGTAAGGTCGTATATGCTTGACCACTGTGTTGAATAAACTCTGCCCTTTTCGTCGGGGTCAGTGCCTGTAATTCTTGCGGCATTGAGAAGGTCCATACCCTCCTGAGCTGTGAGAATTGACTTCTTCTCTGTCAGTGTCTTTTCGAGTATCTCGTAACGGTCAAGACCCTGAGCTTCATATTCAAAGGGTACCTCGTGTAAATAGAAGTTAGTGGCGGCGATAAAATCTTTCTCTTTTTCGGTTATTACCATTTCATTACCTACATAAGATACCACTACACTTTTACCTGCAGCATCAGCTATCTGGAAGTGATAACAACCCTTTGCGGCAGCGTACATATCAACACCTCTGAGCCACTCAACGGCTTCATCGACTGTTGCACACTTATCAAGCATAGCTCTTATCGCAAGTGTAGTGCCGACATCAGGTTTGCCGTTATCCTGAGCTGTTGCAGGAGCCTGAAGCTGAAGAACACCTACAGCAAGACCCTTTTCATTGACACCGTCAAGAGGAAAATAAGCTGTAGCAAGAGTGTTGATTCTGTCAGCAAGCTTATCGGGGGTAAAAGTTTCGTTATAACCTAAAAAGCTCAGATTGACAACAGAGACAGAGCTGTATGCACCCTTTGGCGATGTTTTGATAACAGCAAGATCTGTGGTCTGGTTGTCGAGATTTCTGCCGAAAATATAACCCTTTTCGGGAGTTTCAGCATAGAAAGTCGAGCAGGCAAGATTGGGAATTTCATAGGGCACATCAATAGGCAGGCCCTTGAGCATAGTTTTGATTATGTACTGCACCAGCTGTTCTTCCGTTGAAGCACCGCCTGCTTCAAGAAGTTCATCGAGCTTATAATCGGCAGCATAATTGATTTCGTAAATGCCCGTATCACCCTTTTCTTTCACCGAGAGAAGAGTTCTCACTTCGCCCTGAAAGACAGCAAGTGCACCCACCAAAACAATTAACAGCACCGCTAAAATTGCCACAAGTATTTTTTTGCTTTTCTTCATAATATAATCTCCTTTAATATATTATTACAGAAATTATATAACCGCAAAAAATCGATGTCAACGAAATCGACAAATATTTAATTTTTGTTTAAAATTTCAGATGAAAACAGCTGAAACCTGTGGCTTACGACAACTGCATTTGCGTAAAGTGATAAACACTCTCCAAAAGGCGAATAAAACTAAAAAGACGATTCCGTAGAATCGTCTTTTTCTGGTGGGCAGGGGTGGATTCGACTCTTGCCGCGCAACGCGGCTTCGGTCATTCGCGGCTCTCGATGTCCACCGGACATCGGTTCACTACCTCTCCCACTTCGAATCCTTTGTTATATTTGTTGATAAAAAAACAACTCAGTAGTCGTTTAACTACTGAGTTCTGGTGGGCAGGGGTGGATTCGAACCACCGAAGTCACTGACGGCAGATTTACAGTCTGCTCCCTTTGGCCACTCGGGAACCTACCCATATAAAAAAACTGGAGCTGGTGGACGGACTCGAACCCCCGACCTGCTGATTACAAATCAGCTGCTCTACCAACTGAGCTACACCAGCTTATCCATTACCTCGGCGACTCTCTCGTCGAGTGCTTGAATATAATATCACAAGCATCCTGATATGTCAATACCTTTTTTCAAATTTTTTCGATTTTTTTCATAATATTTTTTTGCCGTATTTTTCAGGCTTTTCACCAGCAAAACAGCCCCGCCTTTCAAGGCAGAGCTGTCAATGTTTTTGGGGTTAAATTTACTTGATCAATTCGGGAATCCTTTTGATTGCATTTACAAGACCTGCAACAATTTTAGCAAGACCCTTGCCTGAACTTTCGCCGTTGAACATCATAATAAGTCCGTTATACATTTCCTCTGTGAGAATATCGGGACCCGTTACCATATAGTTTTTGATGGGCAAATCCAATATATTGGCTTTAGTAACAGCGTTCTCGGTTTCGCTGCCTTTGAGTATACGATTCATTGTTGTGTCAAGCATAGTGTTGACAACCTTGCCCCACTTGGTATCTGCAGCATCACCGATGGAACTGCTCATATCAAGCTTTCGGCCTGACTTGTAATCTCTAAGAGGAATAGGATGGCCAAGGACAGCTTCGAATTCCTTATCGGGCACATTCTTAATGTTGGCACCGTAATATGAAGGTGCACTCTCACGGTAGTCGGGTACGGCAACGCTATCAGTTGACTCGACAAACACATCTGCACTGAGTCTGATATCTCTGGAGGACGCACCCACCATTATCTCAAATTCACCGCTTTCTACCTGCCAGATTGACTCAGCGGCATTGTAGAATGCGAAAGCTCTTTTGTTAAGCTCAATTGTAACGGTGGTTTCCTCTCCCGCCTTCAGAAAGACTTTCTTAAAGCCTTTGAGCTCTTTCTTCGGTCTGAAGATTGTGCTCTCTTTGTCGCTGACATAAACCTGAGAAATCTCAGCACCGTCGCACTCACCGATATTTTTGATTTTATATGATACTGTGAGAGTATCGGTATCTTTTATTTTTTTCTCGCTGAATTTAAGGTCACTGTATTCAAATTGAGTATATGATAATCCGTAACCAAATGGGAAAAGTACATCTTTTTCAGCGGTGTCATAATATCTGTAACCTATATAAATACCCTCTGTGTGTTCTGCGTTTCTTGTTGTACCGGGAAAATACTTATAACAGGGAGTATCTTCCAGGCAGAGTGGGTATGTTTCTGCAAGCTTACCCGAGGGATTGACCTTACCGCTGATTACATCGGCTATGCTGTCACCGCAAGCCTGACCGCCAAGATAACCGTTAATGAGAGCTTTGACTTCGCCGAGCCATGGCATTGTGACGGGAGCGCCGCCTGAGAGTACCACAATAACGTTTTTGTTGACCTTGAGAATTTCTTCAACAAGGTGGTTGTGTACCGCAGGCAGATTCATATGCTGTCTGTCATATCCCTCTGATTCATACTCTTCTGTAAGTCCGATGAATATAAGAGCGACGTCAGCTTTTTCTGCAATTGTGCAAGCATCTTTAATCATTGCAGGCATTATCACATCTTTTTTCTTATTGTAACCCGGTGCAAAGTTAAGACTATACCCCTCTTTTATAAGAGCGTCAAAAGCATCACTCATCTTGGTCGGATTTACATTAGAACTGCCTGCACCCTGATATCTCGGAGCACGTGCCATTTCGCCTATGACAGCAATTTTCTTATCTTTGGCCACAGGAAGAATGTTGTCGTCATTTTTAAGTAACACTATAGACTCACTGTATATTTTTGCCGCAAGTGCATGATGGGCGTCTTTGTCATAGGTGTATGAGTCTTTAAATGCAGCCTCTGACTTTTTAATAAGAGTCAGCATTCTGTCAGCACTCTCGTCAATAACATCTTTGCTGAGCTTGCCGTCTCTCACTGCCGCACAGATTTTCTTATCATAGAAGCCCTTTGAATTAGGCATTTCAAGCTCATTTCCGTTTTCGATGCCTGCCACTCTGTCATTAGCTGCACCCCAATCAGTTACAACAATTCCCTCAAAGCCCCAATCATCTCTGAGGATGTCCTTGAGAAGATGTCTGTTTTCGCTTGAATATGTGCCGTTGACTTTATTGTAAGAGCTCATTACTGTCCATGGCTGAGCTTTTTTCACTGCAATTTCAAAAGCTGTGAGATATATTTCTCTGAGTGTTCTCTCATCAACAACACTGTCTATTGCAAGGCGCTTTTTTTCCTGAGAATTCACAGCGAAGTGCTTGAGTGATGTTCCGACACCCTGAGACTGAACACCGTTTATCCAACCGGCAGCAAGCTCACCTGCAAGCAACGGATCCTCGGAAAAATATTCGAAGTTTCTGCCGCAAAGAGGTGAACGCTTCATATTCACACCGGGGCCGAGAAGTACGCTTACCTTTTCCTGCAGACATTCTTCGCCAAGAGCCACACCCATTTCATAAAGGAGCTCAGGATTCCATGAGCAGGCAGAGGTTACTGCCGTAGGAAAGCATGTTGCAGGCACTGTATTTTCGAGACTCAGCTTGCCTTCGGGATTTGCCTTTCTCAGACCGTGAGGGCCGTCTGTAAGCATAATTTCAGGTATACCGAATCTTTCATTTCCTTTGAGATACCACGTATCCTTACCTGAGCAGAGGCCGACTTTTTCTTCAAGGGTCATTTTGCTTAAAAGTTCACTGTTCTTCATATTTTTCCTCCTGAATTGTATTAACTTTATAATTATACTCCAAACACAAGCCACAGGTCAAGGTGTTTTTTCTGCCTGTGCAATTTAGTTTTAAGATGCTATTGAAAAAGCATAAAAAAAGGAGTATGATAAAAATGCATATAATATGGATATAAGGAGATTCGCTATGAAACTATTCAGAAAGACTATCAGTATCATCCTTTGCTTTATCACTGTTTTCAGCTGTTGCGCATTAGCAGCTTCAGCTACAGAAAGGGGTTATGACCATCTCCCCCAGGTTTATGTTGCGGGATTTGAGTCAAGACGCATATACTTTAAGGACGACCCCGATAAAACAATGCTGTTCCCCGTTAATTTTGACCTTATGGTCAGTAATCTTAAAAGATTCGGCGAATATACTTCCGAGGGGCTAAAAAAAGGGGAAACAGATATTATTTACAACTATCTCTATTCCGTTTTCTATGACACATTAGGTCCCTATGCCCTTAAAGGTGACGGTATAACCGGTGCTAATGAGAACGTAACCTGCGAACCCACAGAGTTCGGCAGTGACGGCGACGGCTTCTATTATTTCTGTTACGACAGCAGACTCAGCCCCATTGACCTTGCAGCACAGCTTAATGATTATATCAAAAAGGTGCAGGAAGATTCAGGCAGCGACCGTTTTGAACTTGTTGGCGCAAGTTACGGCACAACTATCGTTATGGCTTATCTTAACGAGTACCCCGAAATGCACCAATATATTGACTCACTTCTTCTGAGCATCCCCTCATACGGCGGATTTTCTGTGGTCGGTGAAATTTTCAGCGGTGATTTTTATGTAAATCACGACACCCTTACCCAGTATGCTTATGTGGGCCTTAACAATGAAGACCTGGGCCTTTTCCTTTCGGTTCTCAATAAAAGCGGAGCCCTCAAAATTCTGCTTGAATACTTCCTCCTTCCCGCCGTTAAAGCTATTGCGCTGGAAGCATCAAGAGATATTGCCCGTGACACTATCGGCACCATTCCGGCTATCTGGACATTCGTTCCTGCAGAATATTTTGAGGCTTCAATGAAAAATGTTTTCGGCGAAAATTACACTGACCCCAATCACGAATATGCAGGTGTCATTTCAAAAGCAATCTATTATAAAGAACAGATTCAGGACAGACTTGATGAAATCTACCTTACAGCTCAGGCTAACGGAATAAAAATGAATATCACCTGCAAATACGGCAAACCTCCTATGCCTATCAGCAAAAAAGGCAGTTTTATGAGTGACGGTTCAGTTGATGTCAAAGATGTTACTCTCGGCGCAACAGCAAGCAATTACGGTGAGATTTTACCTGCAGACTATAAGCAGGCTATGTATCCTGAATATAACTTCATTTCTCCCGATTGGTGCATTGATGCTTCAACAGGTGTCGACCCCATTCACACCTGGTATATCAGAGGACTTGACCACAGAGAACAGTCTGCTGGCTTCAGCAAATTGATAGACTATATTGTTTATGAAGACCCTACAGTATTTTCAAGCGATGAATTCCCACAGTATACATATGCTGCACCCGACGGTTCTCTCGCTGCCATAACCGGTATTGAAGAAAAGAAAGAAACCACATTGTTCGAAGATTTTACAGCTCTGACAAAAAGACTGTATGAGCTGATGAGCACAGCTATCAAAGAAAAACTCAGCAAATAAAAAACATAAAGCACTTACTTTCGGGTAAGTGCTTTTTAGTTTATCAGCGTTTATTTTGCATAAAGCAGACCGACTACAAAGTTTCTGAATGAGCAAGGGAAGGTCTTACACATCACACTTAAAACCTTATACGATACACCGATAGCACACACAGGCTTGACCTTTTTGCGAAGGGCAACCTTGGCTATATATCTGCCTGCAATTTCGGGACTCATACCTTTAGCCTCGTCCTTTTCCATACCTGCGACACTGCGACTGATTCTTCCGCCGTAAACATCATCGCCCTCAAAGGATTTCTGTCTTGCACCCGTAAACTCTGTGCAGATATCTCCGGGTTCAACGGCTGTCACTCTCACACCGTAAGCTTTGACCTCGTTATCAAGACAGGCTGTATATGACTCTATTGCAGCCTTCGACGCAGAATAATAGGTCTGAAACGGTATATGAGCCACTGCAGCAACAGAGCTGATATTGACAATTCTTCCGCTTCCTCTTTCTCTCATATGAGGAAGTACGGCCCTTGTTACTGTTACAGCGCCGAAAAAATTGACCTCAAACTGACTCTTTGCTTCATCAGTGGTTGTGAATTCCACAGCTCCCGAGATGCCGAAGCCAGCACAGTTGACGAGAACATCAATTCTTCCCTCGTCTGAAATAATCTTATCGACTGCCGAAAAAACTTCCTTTTCTATTGTTATGTCAGTTTTGATATGCTTTACATTTTCTATGGGAATATCTCTTCTGCTGAGATCGTAAACCTTGCATCCCATATCTCTCAGTGCCATTGCGGTACATCTGCCGATACCTGAACTTGCACCTGTTACAACTGCAATTTTATTTTCCATAAATTATCACCGTCCGACTCTATTTTATAAGAAAATTTATGCTATGTCAACAGCTCTTTCTTAAAGGTTTTACAGTTGACATAAGGGCACACTGAGAGTTATAATAAATTTGCATATATAAAATTGCAACGGAGGAAATGTGATGAAAAACTATGATGTAATTATCATCGGCGCCGGCAACGGCGGTCTTGCAGCTGCTGCAACCTGCGCTAAAGAAGGTCTTTCGACTCTTCTGCTTGAAAGGCACAATATACCCGGCGGCTCAGCTTCGTCTTTTGTCAGAGGCAGATTTGAGTTTGAACCCTCACTTCATGAGCTTTCAGGTGTCGGCGCCCCCGACAAAAGCGGTCAGGTTGAGGGTATGTTCGCAAGACTCAACGGCGATGTTGACTGGTGCACCCACAAATCAACATTCCGACTTGTTGTGCCCGCAAAAGAAGGCGACGAAGATGCTTTTATAAACGAAAACGGCAAGCTTGTTACCGTCGATGCGCGTATGCCTGTCGGTTTTGAAGAATTCGCTCAGAAGCTTGACGAGTTTGTGCCCGGCTCATATGAAAGCTGTATGGCTGCCTTTGACTTATCGACAAGACTCTTTAAGGCTTTAGACAGCCTCGAAGACCTCAAGAAGCTCCCCGGCAGCATAAAAGATATACCCGATATTATGAGAATGGTATCTCACACTATGAAAGAGGCTCTCGATGCCCTGGGTATGCCCAAAAAAGCTCAGGATATTTTCAACACCTATTGGTGCTATCTCGGCTCACCTGCCTCAAAGTTAGACTTCCTTTATTATATGGCTATGCTTCACAGCTATGTCGAATACGGCACAGGTATTCCGAAATACCGTTCACACGAAATGAGTCTTGCTCTTGATAAGGTTATCCGTGACAACGGCGGTGAAATCTGGTATAACTCCGAAGCGACAAAAATCATTATGAAAGACGGCAAGCCTGCAGGTGTAGTCATCAACGGCGAGAAAGAGGTTTACGGCAAATATATTATTTCCAACGCTTATCCCTATGCCGTATTCAAGGATCTTTTCGACGAAAAGGATATTCCCGAAAAGCAGCTCAGAATGCTTCGTTCAAGAAAGACAGCCTGCTCTCTTACGACAGTATACCTGGGAATGAACAAAACCCAGGAAGAGCTCGGAATCAAGGACTATTCTGTTTTCATTGCTCCCGACTCAGACTCCGACAAGCAGTATGATGTTGCCCAGAACTACAAGAGCGGTTACTGCATTATCAACTGTCTCAACGAAATCATTCCCGACTGCACCCCCGAGGGCACAAGTCAGCTTTTCCTGACAACAATGACCTTCGGCGATGTTATGAAGGATATCAGACCTCAGGATTACAAGAAATTCAAAACAGAAATAGCAAGAGATATGATTGAAACCTGCGAAAAGGCTCTCAACATATCAATTATGCCTTATATCGAAGAAATCGAAATAGCGTTACCCCCCACTTTCGCCCGCTATCTCAACACTCCCCTCGGCACACCTTACGGCTATATGCTTGAAAAATGGGACAGCATGCTCCCCCGTACCATTCAGTATGAGGCTGATCAGCCCTTTGATAATTTCTTCTTCTGCGGTGCGAGCCAGGAAAGAGGCGACGGTTACGGCTGTGCATATTACACAGGTGAAAAAGCAGGCGGCTTAGTAGTTAAAGCAATAAAAAAGGAGGGCAAATAATATGTCAGATATCAAATCATTAAAGGCTACGAAATTTTTATCAATGCTCTCACACCGTCAGGCTAAATTTGAAGTAGCTCAGGCAAAATTCCCCTCATTTTCAGATAACGCTTCTGCCCTTGCAAAAGCACTGCACCCCAAACGCCAATATCTCAGGGTTGAAAGCATTACCGAGAGAGGCGAAGACTGCAGAAGCTATATACTTGTGCCCGACGAAGAAAGAGGCACAACTGCTCTGGCATATTTCGGTGCAGGCAAATATCTGACAGTTTTTGAAACAATTGAAGGTATGCCTGTCACAAGAGCATATTCTATTTCATCTTCACCCAAAGACTCTCTCGAGGGCATATATGTTCTGACTATAAAGCTCGTTGACGGCGGTCTTATGTCAAAATATATCTTTGACACCTGGCAGGTCGGCTCAAAGGTTGAGGTTTCCGCACCTGCAGGCAACTTTGAATATCAGCCACTCAGAGACGCAAAAAAGGTTATCTGTCTTGCCGGCGGCAGCGGCATCACTCCCTTTATCTCAATGGCAAATGCAATCGCTGACGGTGATGAGGATTTCGAAATGACATTGCTTTACGGCAGCAGAAACAGCAGCTGCATCCTCTTTAAAGACGAACTCGCAGACCTCGAGAAGAAGTGTGACAAAATCAAGGTTATCCACGTTCTCAGTGAAGAAAAGGGCAGAGCTAAAAAAGGCACTGAAAAAGGCTTTATCACCGCTGAGCTCATTAAAAAGTACGCACCCGAGAATGAGGCTTATTCAGTTTTCCTCTGCGGACCTCAGCAGATGTATAATTTCGTCGATAAGGAGCTCGAAAAGCTCAGCCTCGAGAAAAAGTATATCCGCCACGAGATGTTCGGCGAATTCCACAACCCCGCATCTCAGGCTGATTATCCCACAGATATCCCCGAGACAGTGAAAATTACCGTCACGATTCAGGATAATACATATACCGTTGAGGGCAAAACATCTGACTCTGTTATGCAGACTCTCGAAAAAAATAAGATTTCCGTTCCTGCACGCTGCCGAAGCGGTGAGTGCGGATTCTGCCACTCGCATCTTATCGAGGGCAAGGTTTATGTGCCCGAAAAGTTGGAGTACCGCAGACTTGCAGACTATAAATTCGGTTGCATCCATCCCTGCTGCAGCTTCCCTCTGACAGACCTTGTCATTGATGTGCCCGTAGCAAAATAATATAATAAAAGACTCCTTGACTGTATCTTGGAGTCTTTTTGATTTTATGTTATAATAAATCTGAAAAAAATTGTAAGATTCTGCTTTTTCCGCAGTCTTATAGATGTAAGGAGGTGATTAAGTGGCAGATTTCGAAGAAATATACCGGTTATATTTTAAAGATGTTTATCTCTATATCAGGCGACTGTCGGGCGATGAGCACATAGCCGAAGAAATAACCTCCGACACATTTTTCAAGGCATTGAAGGCTATCGACAGCTTCAGAGGTGACTGTGATGTGAGAGTGTGGCTGTGTCAGATTGCAAAAAACAGCTATTACACCTATCTGAAGAAAAATAAAAAGTGTAACAGCATCGAAGATACTCTTTATGAAATTCCCGACAAAAACAGCTTCGTTGACGATGTGACACGGTGCGATGAAGCTAAGCTTATAAAAAAGATTCTTCACAAAGTTGACGAGCCTTATAAAGAGGTTTTTATGTGGCGCGTTTATGCAGATATGAGCTTCAAAGAAATCGGTCAGATTTTCTCAAAAAGTGAAAATTGGGCCTGTGTCACTTATCACCGAGCAAGAAAAATCATCAAAGAAAGATTGGAGGATTACGGCTATGAAAACTGATTGCTGTATAGTGAGAGATATCTTGCCTTTATATGCCGAAAATATGGTCAGCGACGAAACTGCTGCCTTGGTAAGAGAACATCTCGACGAATGTGAAATTTGCAGAAAAGAAGCAGACGTTCTTATATCAGATACATTTACCCCCCATAAAAAAGATTCGCCCACCGCCACCGCAAATGATATGGTACCCCTGAAAAAAATCGCCAGAAAGTTTAATATGCAGATGCAGTCTATGTCCTATGCCCTTATAATACTTTTTGTGTTTCTCGGTCTAACCATAACGGCAGGAAACGATATGATGTATAACAGCCTTATAATGCCCGCCGTAGGTGTTTTCGGCTATTGCTCATTCAGGCTCAAGGCTCTTTATAAATTGCCTGTACTCCTGCTTTTCATTGAGATTTTCGCATTTGTCTTCAGACTCGTGGAAACAGATTTTTATTCCCTGTTTATCTGGTCACTTATCTATTATATATTTATCCTTGCAGGTGTAGCCATAGCCTATCTTCTGCACTTCGCTCTGAGAAAGGAGTAAACTATGAATAAGAAAGCGCTTAAAATCATCGCTCTTGCGGTGGCACTGATATTGATTGCAGGCATTGCCTTTTTCGCTAACGCCCTTGTGGGCAACCCTGTTTCAAAGTACCTTGCCAAAATTTCAGGTGAAAAGATTATTGAAGAAAATCACCCTGACAGTGACTTTTATATAGAAAAAATTTTCTACAGCTTCAAAGACGGATTTTATCATATCACCGTCAGCTCTCCCTCGAGCCCTGACAGTCAGTTTAAAATTATGTGTAACTTTTACGGCAAAGCGGTGCTGAACACCTATGAAGATGTTATCACCAACAAACGCAACACTGCCGAAAGAATCTGGAAAGAATATCGTGAGGCAACAGATAAGATTTTAAACAGTCCATCTTTCCCTTATCATACCGACATAGCTTTCGGAGATATTGAATTCAGAGACAGAGAAAGCATCGGCGTTGACTTTATGCTTCCCGATTACGGCATAGTAACGGACACTCTTGAGCTTGATGCTTACTACGATATAACGGAATTAGGCGAAAAAGCAGGCCACTTAAATATATATGTCTGTGACGAAGATGTCTCAGAAGAAAAAATGGCTGAAATTCTTCTCGGCATAAAGGATATCTTCCTTTCATCGGGCGTCAGGTTTTATGCCATCGACTGTGTGCTTGAATATCCCAGGCCCGAGAACGATGAGCCTCGTAAAGACGGCAGAATCGAGGTCAGCAATTTCCTGTGTGAAGATATATATGAAGAGGGTCTTTCAGCGCGTGTTGCCGAAGCCAACCGAAAAGCCGAAGAGTACCACGCACAGCAGGACGCCCTGAAGCAGCAGGAAATTGAAGCATATCAAAAAGCACTCGAAGAGCAGAGCGGCAATAACTGACATAATAAAATGCACAGTACAGAAAAAGTACTGTGCATTGATTTTTTTGTTTTATTTCTTAGGCCTGCCCAATGAAAGAGCATCTGTGGTTGAAAGAATAAGTATCTGACTCGGCAGATAGAATATCCATGTCATAACCTCAGCATTTCTTATCATCTGCTCTGTGAGGAAGCCTGGTCTGAGATTTGTTATGCCCACGCAGGCATCACAGCAAGCAAAGAGGAAAAGTCCTATTGCGAATCTCAGATGTCTCGGTGACGGTTTGAGAAAATGAAGCTCAAAGCCGTGAGCAAAGTTAACAGCAAAGCTGCAGGCATAAGCCACAACGATACCCACCTTGAAATCAAGGAAATATGTTGTGAGACCGCCTAAGATAACACCGGGGATAAGTCTTTTGCAAAGCTCACCCACAAGAGGCTTTCCGCTCATAAATGAAAATCTGACTGTATAGCAGGTCTGTACGCATATAAAAGTAGCAACACCTGCAATAAAATTACCCTTAAGAATCAGGAACACATCTGCAAGCATTGTAAAAAGCAACGCCACTGTTACCACAAGATTGTCTCTTTGTTTGCCTGCGCGAAGACCCATAATGCCGACCAATGCAATAGCAACATATTTCACCGCATTTTCGGCACCGTGATTCATAATATCCATAGCCACAAATGTGCAGAAAAGCACTGCTTCAACGGCTAAAAATATCCAGCTTGTTATTCTTTTCAACTTTATTCCTCCGTTTTTTCAATCAGAAGATTGTTAATTCAGAGTTAATTTTATCAAAACTGCAATGAATTGTCAACGGTTATTTCCTGCCCGTGAAAAATTCTGCAATCTTTAAGAATAATGCTTTCAGGAAATTGAGAAGCATCTTAAAGGGTGTGAGTTCTTCTTTTATCTCAGGCAGTGTTTCATCTGTTTCGTAACTATTGGTCTGAGCATTATAAAAAGTGAATCTCGGCACTGCGAAGTTGTCACAGGTTGCTTCTTCTTCATTAAAAAGAATCTGAGAATGAAGGGGCAATATTTTATCGCCGATGACATGAATAAGATTTTTAACAAACCATGTTTTCTCAGGGAAAAGACACGCAGACGCATCAACTGTTTTATCGGGTGAGATATATTTCATATCCTTATCTTTAAGATAATCCTCACCGAAGCACTCCCCTGCCACAGCAGTTATTGCGCCCAGAGAGTTGCTTCTTGTTTCAACAACACCGTCACCGAGCAAATCCCATGAGCTTGTAATAGGTAATGCCGAAAAACCGTATCTCGAAATGATTCCTATTCTTCCAACCTCATCAAAATTCCTGAGGGTTTCTTTTCTGCCTTTTCTGACAAGGCTGTTATAAGCCTCTATCTTTCCTCTGAGCGCAGATAAATCCTGATCCTTGCAGAAATCGTCAAATATATACTCCACAGCTTTGTCAAAGCTGTCTTCGGGTACCATTGCCCATATTGTGGGCCAATAGCCGAACATAGGAACGAGAGTTTCTTTAAAAAGTGTGGGATAAATCTTTTTCAGAGCATCATCAAGAAAATCTGTAAGAGAGTCTGTGATACCTGCCATCACCAATATATCAAGCAGACTTTCAAGAAGCTCTTCATATCCCGTTAAGCCTAAAACTCCCTCAAAATAAGCAGCCAATGCCTCTGATGTTATTTCAGCTTCACCGCTGAAAAGCTCTCCGACATAGGTTACACCGTCAATTGTGGGTGTGTCAAGAACAACACCCATAATCTTATCATAGCCGTAAACCGACAGATATGTCAGCACAACGACACTGCCGAGTGAATGGCTCGAAAGGGCAACCTTATCATATTTGCCCGTTGATGTGACATAATTGATATATTCGTTCAGCTCAGCCGCAATATCAAAGGGGTTGCCTCGCCAGTCATAATCGAAAACCATTCTGCCTGCCCCGTTAATTGTGGCCTCTGAGGGATATCTGACTACAGCACCTGAGTTGCCTTTTGCAGTGCCGTCAGAATTATTGAACCAATCGGCAAAAAACTCATTGACAGCAGACGAAACACTCTTTGCAAGCTTATCGGCATTTTTATCGGCAGCGTACACAATAAGCGCAGGCGCCAGCTCACTGCTGATCAGTGCAGTTATTTCGTCCTTATCAAAATTCAGAATATTGTCTGTAGGGTTATCTTTGTCGGTATAGACGGCACTTGTTACGATGCCCGGAACATAAATATGAGGGCATTTCACGTTTTCAGCCGCAAAAGCAGGCACACTGAGAGCAAACACCATAACAAGGCAAAGAATCATGCTGATAACTTTTTTCATATTCATTCTCCTTAACTGTTTATGTTTATAATTCTATCAGCATATTATTCCTTTGTCAACAAATTACGCTGTCAGTATTTGAAAAGATTTTCGAACATATTGCGTCTGATTCGTGATTGATTGTTGGCGCATTTGCATTTATATTCGCCGCAGACTATAACCGTATCGTCGCCAATAACTTCGATATCTTTCCAACAGATTTTTATATCCTCATCTCTGCCCATAAGTCCGAAGCATCTGCTTTTGCCCCAGATTATCACAGCCACAAGACATCCGCTGCAGGTATCAATTTCCACATCGCTTATACAGCCGAGTCTGCATCCTGTTTTAGCACATATGACCTCTTTGTTTCTCAGGTCGGTTATACAGCAATTCATATAATCACTCCCGTTTTCATTATATGAAAGGCGAAGGATAAAATGATTGCAAAAAAATAAAGTCACGGATTGAGTTAATTTCCGTGACTTTTGTTTTATGTACCGTCCTCAACGGACAGTCGTTACTTTTTCCTGTCGCGGAAAAAGCAACCAAAAACGCGTTGTTATTCTTTAGGCTTTTTCTTTATCAGAGGCACAAACTTCGCTTTGCCTAATGCCACCATTATCACGGGTATAAGCACAAGCTGTATTATTATTCCCGGCACCGACTTGAGAAAAGCTCCTGCCATAAATGCTGACCAGGTGAAAACTTCTCCTTTTGCACCAAGCAAAATAACCTCAACTATACCCCAGATAACTCTGCCTGCAAGCATAGCCGAAACAATGCTCTTATAAAGAGACTTTGTGCATTTATATTTGCTTTTGCCGTAAAGATAGCCTGCCACAAGTCCGTAGGTCGCAAGCTCGAAAGCCATCGCCACAGCATTGGGATACATAACAGGCATATGAAAAATTGCCGAGCGCATCAAGGGCATTATAAAGCCTAAAACAAGTCCGTATTTCCATGAGCATATAAGCGAGCAAAGAAACACAGGGAAATGCATGGGCAAAAGCATATTTCCTATCACTTTTATCTGTCCCGTAAAAAGCGGAAGTACAAGTCCTATGGCAAGAAACATTGCCGTAAGCACTAAATTTTTAAGTTGATTGTTTTTCATATTATTCCTCTGCTGTATCAGTTAATTTCTTCAAGTCTTGGAAAGGTATAACAACATCTTCTCTTATTCCCTCGTCTGTAACAAAGCAGAAAATCATTCCGTCTTTGCAAAGAGTGGATGCACTGTTATATATTTTTTCGCCGTATTTCATAGTATCAGCAGGCACAACAGCACCCGAAGCAGCCTCATCAAGAATATCTTCATAAGGATATCCGCTATAAATTCTGTAAAGTATGCTGTAAACCTTATTATAATCTTTGCCTGCAAGACTGTCTTTTGAGACATATCCGCCTGATTCAACATCAAAGGTATAGCATTCCATTGTCTTTTTCGAAAGCTCAACGGAAGTCTCCTGAGAATCTGTTTCATAGACGGGCACTGATTCTGCTATCTCGTTTATGAGACAAAGGTATTTATCATCGGAATAACTAACGTCGGCACTATAGTGAAACTCAATAGGCAAACTTTCTGTTTTTCCGCCTTTTCTTATAAACTTTTTATAGTCAGACTGCACCTGCTGGGACTGTTGCTGATAAAAAGTTATGATGCTTGAGTAGAAATTGTTAGCCTGAATTTCGCCCTGACTGTCGCCGAAAAAGTGAGGATACTTGATAATATACTTGCTGAAAACGGTACCGTCATCGGCCTTGCCCTCAATGACGAGATTTCTGATTTCATATTCGTTGCCGTTTTTGTCGTCGGTCTTGATTTTGATGCCGAGACTGTCAAAAACAGGTTCAGTAGACATAGAATGAATCTTCCAATAGCTTTCATCGTCACTTTCACCCATACTTGCAATTACATAGGCTTCTTTTGAGCCGAAATTACAGGTGACATAATATCTGCCGTCCTGAATTCTCTTGCTCTCTGCAACAGTGACTTTGCCGCTGACCTTTTTATTTTCGGATTCAGCACCTGCAAAATAATAGAAGGAATCATAGTAATAGCAGTTTTCGGAGTTGAGAGTGTGGTTTGTCTCTAAACCAAAGTGTCTGAGTATACTGTCGATTTCCGAAGCAGGAATTTTATAATAAAAGTAACTGCCGTTTTCATCGGCGAATCTCATTGCAGGGTCAGCCTCGTGGGTAAGGGCAACAGAAGAATAGCCGAAAGAGGTATAAAGTCCGTCTTCGCCGTAGGGTCTGATATAATCGAACATCTTTTCTGCAGACATAGTCTGAGTATCAAAGCCCGTATCAACCAAAGGCCAGAGCTTTGAAAGATGTTTTTCGAGATTTTCTTTATCTTCCTGAGGGAGTATCAGCACAGCAACGGCTTTTTCTTCTGTGCTTTCTTTGAAAATATCCGTCACGCAGCCCAGAACAACTGTGCAGACCGTTATCAGCGCCATAAGACACGAAAGTATAACAACAGTTTTTCTTGCTCGTTTTTCGCTTGCTGTTTCCACAAGCACTTTTTTGACAGGACGGGAAATTGTTTCCTTGGTCATATTTATCATCCCTTTATATTAAATCGAGAAGTTCTGTGATGCTTTCAATCTCAGCCACGGTAGCCTGACCGAGACCTTTGCCTTTAAAATCACCGTAATTCATTCTTACAGCTTTCATATCAGCTCCAAGGGCACCCTGAATGTCATTTACGGGGTGGTCGCCTACATAGAGAGCCTGAGAGTTTTCGATGCCTGCACGTCTGATTGCTTCATCAAAAATTCTTCTGTCAGGCTTATAGATGCCGATATCACCTGAAACTACAACAACATCAAACATATCTCTGATGCCCGCTGTGTCAAGCTTGATATTCTGAAGTGAGGATACACCGTTTGTGATACAGCCTAAGATATAACCTCTCTTTTTAATCTCTCTGAGCACCTCTAAAGCACCGTCGAGCATAACAATATGCTTGCCGAAATCATAGTTGAATGAGTCATAAAGCTCCTGCATGGGAGGATGGTTTTCCCAACCCCAGAGCTCAATCATCTCAGGGAAGTAAACCTCTCTGTCCTTATAGCCGCCGTCAACGTGTTCTTCCATTTCGTCAAGCTTTCTGAGTCTTTCTTCCTCATCTATATCGGGGAAGTACTTATCAAGAAAGCTTTCGCAATAAAGTCTGTATGCACCTTTTCTGCTCTGAAGTGTATCATCAAAATCAAAAAATATGCCTTTAACATCTAACTTAGCCATTATTTTTCACCTCTTTATAAGCCTTTCTTGCATTTTCTATATCTTTTCCTATAGCCTCTGACAAGGCTTCAACATTCGGGAATTTAATTTCTTCTCTTAAATATTTCACAAGCTGAACCTGAACCTTTTTGCCGTAAAGGTCACCTGAATAATCAAGTATACAGGTTTCGCTTCTCATTGAATCTTTTGACACTGTGGGTCTTATGCCCACATTGGTAACACTCAGATAGCTTTTCCCCTCGATTTTAGTTACGGACATATATACACCGAATTTCGGCACAATGAAGTCCTGAGGAAAAAACTGATTGATTGTGGGAAAGCCTATTGTTCTGCCTCTGCCGTCGCCTTTTTTCACGGTGAAGTCATAGGAGAACCAGTCACCGAGCATAGCATTTGCTCTTTCAATTCCGCCCTCGCTGATAAGCCTTCTGATTTCAGAGGAGCTGACAATATCGCCCTCTAACACAACAGGGTCAGCCGAAAAGAAATCTATATTTCTTTTTTTCAGGTCTTCTCTCATGGTGTCGGAATTACCCTTGCCGCCCTTGCCGTAATGATAGTCAAAACCGCAGGATACAGCTTTGGCGTTTAATTTGCCGACAATGATTTTTTCGATAAACTCTTCGGGAGAATAGTTCATAGCTTCTCGGAAATTGAAATCGACCACCGTAAAGCCCATCTGAGTCAGAATTTCTCTCTTGCGCTCTTCGCTTGTGAGCATAGGCGGAATATTGCCTGATATAAGCTTTCTCGGGTGGATATCAAAAAGCATAACCACCGGCACAAGATTTTTTTCTTTCGCCGCCGAAAGTGCCTTGCCAAGCACCATTTTATGTCCGAGATGGATACCGTCAAAATAACCGAGGGCAACTGCAGTGCCTTTTTCTCTTGTCTTTTCATCAAGACAAAACATTGTAACCCTCCTTATTTCACATAGACTCTTCTGACGCTGAGTTGTGTTTTGTTTTCATCGATTTCGCCTATACCGAGAAACTCATCATCCTGAGAATAGACTCTGTAAAGGCCCGGCTCTTTTTTGCCGCCGAAGCGATTGCAGTCCAGCTCGCCGCCGTTTGAAAAGCGTTTTGCCTGAGCACCGCTCACTTTAATTTTATCATAGACCACCAAAGAGTCAACAGAATTGACTGCACTTTCAATATTTCCCTCTTGAGAAAGCTTTTCGAGTGCTTCGAATGTGTAACACTTATCGATAGTCACTCCGTTGGCTTTTGTGCGGCGAAGAGCTGTCATAGTGCCTCCGCAGCCGAGTTTCTCGCCAATATCTGCAATAAGGGTGCGGATATAGGTGCCGCTTGAACATTCGCAGTCTATCTCGTACTCTGCCGTATCTTCGCAGTATGAGACAAGCTCGAGAGAATAGACAGTAACCTTGCGGCTTTCTCTTTCTATCTCGATGCCCTGACGCGCCAGATCATAAAGGCGCACACCGTCTTTTTTGATAGCCGAGTACATAGGGGGAATCTGTTCAATTTCACCGCGGAAATCAGCAAGTGCATTTATGACATCTTCTTTGGTGCACCTGACTTCATACTCCCCTGTCACGGCACCTGTGATATCAAGAGTATCAGTGGTTTTGCCTAAGACAAACTTAGCTCTGTAGGCCTTGTCGTGGCTTGGTATAAGCTCAATAAATCTTGTGGCGTGACCTATAGCTATGGGAAGCACCCCTGTAGCCATAGGGTCAAGAGTGCCCGTATGACCGGCTTTTTTTATGCCGAAAAGTCTTCTGACCTTAGCCGATGCCACAAAAGATGTGATTCCCTCGGGTTTATCCACATATATAAAACCGTTCATTCGGGTTACTCCTTTCACTATTATTAATGAAGCTTTGCTTCAATTCATGCACCATCGGTGCAATTCATGGCGAAGCCAATTCATGAAGCATCAGCTTCAATTCATTTACTCGCTCGCCGCGTGGCATTCTTTTTCCTGTCGCGGAAAAAGAATCAAAAACGCGGAGTTATTCTTTATATAACTTCTTCGGTTATATATTTCTTTATCTTTTCTGCGGCCTCTTTTATTGTGCCTTTTATCTCACAGCCGCCTGCTCTCACGTGCCCGCCGCCGCCAAAGTGTGCACAGATTGCCGCCGCATCATAGTTTTCACCTGTGCGCACGGATATGCCCACCTTGCCGTCGTTTTCTTCCTTGACGGTGATGCCGATTTCAACGCCCTCAATCTGTCTTGTTATAGGCTTTATGGCATCAAGAGCCGACTTGTCCACACCGCACTCAGACAGCATATCCTTCGTTACGCTTATCACTGCAACCTTGCCGCCTGCGTAAACCTCAAGAGTATCAAGACACATCTTCTGAAGCAAAAAATCGCCCATTGTCTTTGTCTCAAACATTCTGACATTGATGTGGCTGTGGTCCGCACCTGCATCTATAAGCTTAGCCGCAATTTCGTGGGTACGGGGAGTCACATTTGAATATCTGAAACAGCCTGTGTCTGTGCTCATACCCGTATAAATGCAGTCTGCAATCTCTTTGGTTACGGAGGCATCCATAGCCTTAATGATGAGATAGATTATCTCACAGCAGGATGCACTGTCACTTTCACAGTAAGTCTCTTTTGCAAAAAGGCGTGATGACTCATGGTGGTCAATAGCGAGGTCAACCCTGTCGCCGTATTTCTCACCTGCATCCTTGCCTAAAAGACCTCTTTCGGCAACATCAACACTGACCACAAAGTCCTCTGCGAAATCTTCGCACTCTATGCCCTCATAAAGATAAGCATATTTATCGGGAATAGGGTCGTTGTTGATGAGTCTTGCTCTTTTGCCCATATTTTTAAGGGCACGAAGAAGAGCAAAGCCACTGCCGAGGGTGTCGCCGTCAGGATTTCTGTGAGTGAGAATAAGGATATTATCCTTGCTTTTCAGAAGTCCTGCGGCACTGTTTAAATCAATCTTCATCTCCGTCACCTCTGTGCTGAGATTCCTCCAGGACTTTAAACATATTAAAGCCCTGCTCAATGGAATCATCTGCAACAAATTTAAGCTCGGGAGTCTTTCTTAAATGGAGTCTGCCGCCCACTTCACGTCTGATATAACCTGTGGCTGCGGTGAGACCCTTGACAGCTTCCTTAGCCGAGTCAATGCCCTTGATATCACTTACATATACTTTTGCATATGAAGCATCGGAGCTGACTTCAACTCTTACAACTGTCAGCATTTTGCCCATAACTCTCGGGTCCTTGAGTTCCCTGATTATGGCTGTAATTTCTCTTTTTATATCTTCCGATACACGGTTAATTCTGAAACCTGCCATAGGATTTTCCTTTCCCTATAGTTTCGATATAGTTATATATTAGTCTCTGTATTCTTCAATCATGAAGCACTCGAAGATATCGCCTTCTTTGATATCGTTGAACTTCTCAAGACCGATACCGCATTCGAAACCTGTCTGTACTTCCTTGACGTCGTCTTTGAAACGGCGAAGTGAGGAGATTGAATCTTCTGTAATAACGATACCGTCACGTACAACACGGATAAGCGCATTTCTTGTAACCTTACCCTCGAGAACATATGAGCCTGCAATCTTACCTGCAGATGAGAGGTTCATAACTGTACGAACTTCGATTCTACCAAGAGCAACTTCTCTCTGCTTGGGAGCGAGCATACCCTTCATAGCTGCTTCAACTTCTTCGATGCAGTCATAAATAACTCTGTACATTCTCATTTCAACGCCGTCACGCTCTGCAAGTGCCTGAGCATTTGTGTCGGGACGTACATTGAAGCCGACGATAATAGCATTTGATATGCCTGCAAGCTGAACGTCGCTTTCGTTGATAGCACCAACACCGCCGTGAATTACACGTACGCGGACTTCTTCGTTGGTGAGCTTTTCGAGGTTCTGCTTGAGAGCTTCAACTGAACCCTGAACGTCAGCCTTGACAATAATAGCGAGTTCTTTCATATTGCCGTCCTGAAGTGATGAGAAGAGGTTATCAAGTGTAACCTTCTGCTGTGCACCCCATTCAGCCTGCTTAGCTTCGTGAATCTTTCTTTCAACGAGCTCACGGGCGAGCTTTTCGTCTGATGCAACGTCAAATGTGTCTCCTGCGCCGGGAGTTGTGCTAAGACCGGTTACCTCAACGGGAACTGAGGGACCTGCTTCTTTGATACGTGCACCTCTTTCAGTCTGCATAACTCTTACTCTACCTACACTCTGACCTGCAACAACGATATCACCTACACGCAGTGTACCGTTCTGAACAAGAAGTGTAGCAACAGGGCCACGGCCCTTATCAAGTCTTGCTTCGATAACAACACCCTTAGCTGCTCTGTTGGGGTTAGCCTTGAGCTCTGCCATTTCAGCAACAAGAAGAATTGATTCAAGAAGGTTGTCGATACCCATATGAGTCTTAGCTGATACAGGCACACAGATAGCGTCACCGCCCCATTCTTCGGGCACAAGACCGTATTCTGTAAGCTGCTGCTTAACTCTGTCGGGGTTAGCACCCTCTTTATCCATTTTGTTGATAGCAACAATAATCTGAACGTTTGCAGCCTTAGCGTGGTTGATAGCTTCAATGGTCTGAGGCATGATACCGTCATCAGCAGCAACAACAAGCACTGCGATATCAGTAGCCATGGCACCTCTTGCTCTCATCGATGTGAAAGCGGCGTGACCGGGAGTGTCAAGGAATGTGAGCATCTGACCGTCAAGATCAACTCTGTAAGCACCGATGTGCTGTGTGATACCGCCTGCTTCAGTTGCGGCAACACCTGCGTTACGGATAGCATCGAGGATTGATGTCTTACCGTGGTCAACGTGACCCATAACAACAACAACGGGATCTCTGGGAAGAAGGTCTTCTGCTGTGTCTTCGTGGTCGTCGATGATTCTCTCTTCAATTGAAACTTCAACTTCTTTTTCTACCTTTGCACCAAGCTCTGTTGCAACGATTTCAGCTGTGTCGAAGTCAATAGTCTGGTTAACTGTAGCCATAACGCCCATCTTGAACATCTCTTTGATAACCTCGGCAGCTGTTCTTCTGAGAAGTGCGGCAAGGTCTGCAACTGTGATTTCATCGGGGATTTTGACAACAAGAGTTTTCTTTGCTCTTTCAGCTGCAATTCTCTTGAGTCTTTCAGCTTCGGTCTCTCTCTTGTTTGAGCGGGTACCCTGCTTCTTATACTGCTGACTCTTCTGCTTGAGCTTCTGCTTGCTTGAAGACATTTCGCTGTCTTTTCTGCCGCCCTGTGAAGCAAGATCGTCATACTTTTCGTTATACTTCTCAAGGTCTACGTTGCTGCTTCTTGTGTCAACATATCTCTTTTCGCCCTTGGTTCTTGCCTGAACAAGCTTTTCCTGCTTGGGTGCTTCCTGCTTTGCAGGTGCATTGTGAGGCTTATTCTGATTCTGGGGCTTATTCTGGTTGTTATTGGGCTTCTGCTGATTCTGAGGCTTTCTGTCGTCTCTCTTGCCTTCAGGCTTTTTATCAGCCTTGAAGTCCTTTTTAGCTTCGTTGGCTGTGTTCTTTTTGTCAGCCTTGGGAGCTTCGGGAGCCTTTGTTTCAGCTTTAGCTTCATTCTTTTCTTCTTTTGCAGGTGCAGCTGCTTCCGGTTTCTTTGTTTCTTCAGCTTTTTTGCTTTCGCCTGCTGCGAAATAAGCATCGAATGAAGCAACAGCATTCTCCTGAGTTACTGTTTCAAAAATAATATCAAGTTCTCTGTCTTCGAGAGCTGCCATATGGGTTCTCTCTGCAGGCATATGAGTGTCAAGGATTGCAAGAATCTTCTTGCTGTTAAGACCGAAATCCTTAGCGACTTCGTGTACTCTGTATTTTTCTCTTGGCATAGTATCATCCTTTCCTGATCAAATGTACTTTTCCTGTAATGCTTTTGCGAAGCCCTCATCGTCTATGCTTATAACGGCTGCCTTTGAGCCTATAGCTGACGACAGGGTCAATGTGTCATATTTTGTAATGATAACGGGTATATTTTTGTTTTCATATGTGCAGGCGTGAGTGATTTCGTTCTGCAGTCTCTGTGATGCTTCTGAAGACATAATGCAAAGCTTTGCCTTGTTTCTGATTATGCTGCCGATTACTGCATCATGACCGAGACTCACTCTTCCGCTTCTTCTTGCCATACCTAAAAGGCTGAGGAATTTATCATTCATTTTCGCTTATCTCCTGCCTCATTTTTTCGAGGATTTCTTCAGGTATCTCACAAGAGAGAGCTTTATTGAAGCGTCTTGCTTTTCTTGCAATGTTATAACAGTTTTCGTTTTTGCAAAGATAAGCGCCTCTGCCTGCCTTTTTACCCGTAAGGTCAAGACTGATTTCGAATCCGGTTTCGGTTCCGCTTTCATCTTTGAGCTTTGTCTTGACTACTCTCACAAGTTCTTTCTGAGGAAACATCTCACCGCAACCGAGACATTTTCTCAATGGCTGTTTTTTCGGTACCAATGTAATCCCTCTTTTCTTTTTTATCAGTCGTTAGCTGCGCTGAGGGGTTTGATGTCGATTTTCCAGCCTGTGAGCTTAGCTGCAAGACGTACATTCTGACCCTTGTTGCCGATTGCAAGTGAAAGCTGGCTGTCGGGCACGATAACTCTGCAAGCCTTTGCACCGCTTTCGTCAACCATTACTGAAAGCACTTCAGCGGGAGCAAGTGAAGCTGAAATGTACTGTGCGGGGTCTTCGTTATAACGTACGATATCAATCTTTTCGCCGCAGAGAATGTCAACGATGTTGCTTACTCGCTGACCTCTGGGGCCGATGCAAGCGCCGACAGCGTCAACGTTTTCGTCGTGGCTGTTAACAGCAATCTTTGTTCTTGAGCCTGCTTCTCTTGATACAGAAATAATCTCAACTGTGCCGTCATAGATTTCGGGTACTTCTGTTTCGAAAAGTCTCTTTACAAGACCGGGGTGTTTTCTTGAAATGTGAGCATAGCTTGTGCCGCTTTCTGATGTTGTGGAAGCAACATAAACCTTGATGAGCTGACCTGCTTCAAGCTTTTCACCGGGAATCTGTTCTGTTTTGGGAAGAATAGCTGTAGCTCTGCCGATTTCGATCTGAGCATCGCCTGTGTCGGGATAAACAATGTTGATCTTAGCTGTAACAACTTCCTGATGTCTGTTCTGGAACTCCTGATTTGCGAGCTCTCTTTCAGCTTCTCTGATGCCCTGACGGATAACACTCTTTGCTGTCTGAGCAACGATTCTGCCGAACTTCTTGGGCTCGAGGGCAATTTCAACAAATGAGCCTACCTGAGCATTAGCATCATAGTTTCTTGCCTCTTCGAGAGTCATTTCAGCTGCGGGTTCTTCAACCTCTTCAACAACTGCAATTTTAACGTATACATTCATAGTCTGCTTTTCGGGGTCGATGTCAACAACAACATTATCTCTGTTGCCGTATGTGTTTTTGGTAGCTGAAATGATAGCTGCCTGAATCTTCTCGAAGATATACTGAGAAGAAATGCCTTTTTCACTTTCGAGCATTGCTACTGCTTCAAAAAATTCTTTGTTCATTTTTTATACTCAATCCTTTCTTAATTTACACTTTATATATTACATTTCAAAGTCGTCAACCTTGATCCATGAAGCTTCTTTCTTTGTGAAAGTAAAGCCGCTTTCATCCGGGAAGCTGATTGTTATATTGCCGTCACTGTAATCTGTGAGAATTCCGCTGAACTCTCGCTTGCCCTCAAGGGGTCTGATCATTTTCACTTTGATTTTTTCGCCGATGTATGCGCTGAAATGCTCGTCTCTGACTAAGTCTCTTTCTACACCGGGTGAGCTTACCTCAAGGAAATAAGCCTGTTCAATGGGATCTGCCTCGTCAAGAGGTTTGTTGATTGCATGGGTAAGGTCTACGCAGTCGTCAATGGAAACTCCGCCGTCTTTATCGATGAAGATTCTCAGAAACCATGAACTGCCTTCTTTAAGGAAACGCACATCCCAGATTTTAAGTCCGAGCTCTTCTGCGAAAGGCTCTACGATATCCCAGACGATTTTTACGGTATTGCCGCCTTTTGCCATTTAAATCACTCCTTTTTAAAATATTCAATTGTAATGTGCCAAAGCAACAAAAACGAGCGGACTCGCTTGAGCCCACTCGGATACCTTGGATTATCTGTATTCTATCACACTTGGCGGTAATAATCAAGTGTTTTTGTAAAAAATAATGATTACATATTGATAAAGTTTGTGCCTGAGGGCAGCTGCGGCTCCGCAAAATCGCTTTGCGATTTTCGGCGATAGCATCGCCGCGCCAAGGGAACCTTGGCGGCGGAGCCGCCTCCCACCTCTTGCAGTGACCATATAATCACATAAAAACAGAGGAACAAGCTGTTTCTTCAGCTGATTCCCCTGCAATTTTTAACTCACAATTTATACTATAAGATAATAATTGGATATATCAAGATATTTTCCGAACTTCATACCAACCTCTTTGATAGCACCACTGAATGTGAAGCCGAATTTGTTGTGAAGCTTTTCACTTGCCGTATTTCCCGAAGTGATAACAGATACCACCGTGTGCACTGTTTCGTCATCTTTTGCCATACGGATAATCTCACCCATAAGCACACTGCCGACGCCCTTGCCTCTGTGCTGTGGGTGAACATAGATAGACAGTTCCACAGTGGAAGAATATGCCTCTTTCTGTCTGTATGATGAAAGTGTCGCGTACCCTGTAACCGTGCCGTTATCTTCAGCCACAATAAGAGGGTGGTTTTTTATATTGTGGTTTTCGTACCAGACTGTCCACTGTTCAAAAGTTCTCGGATTTATGTCGAGAGTTGACACTCCGTGAACAACCTCGTGGTTGTATATCTCAAGTAGAGCTTCGATGTCTTTTCTTTCTGCTTTTCTTATTGTCATAGTAATATCTTCCTTATAACAAAAAGCAGTGACGGACACTGCTTTTCATTTTTTTATTTTACGCTCGCCGCGTGGCACTCTTTTTGCTGTCGCGCAAAAAGAATCAAAAACGCGCTGATTATTTATGCAAGTGCGAGCACGCCAACTTCGTTGAGCACAAGAGCAACCATATAGCCTGCATAAATTGCAAGAAGAGCTACACCCTGCCACTTCTTGAACTTACCTGCAATGATTGTGGGAACAATTGCTACTGCACAAGCTGCTATGCAAACAGGGAAGTCGAAGTTGAGGTTCATCTGCTCTACAGGGAGAGGCTGACCGTTGATAATAGCACAAAGAGGAAGAATAAGTGTAAGGTCGATGATGTTAGCACCTACAATGTTACCGACTGAAAGACCGCTTTCCTTTTTACGGATAGCTGTGAGAGTTGTAACGAATTCAGGAAGTGATGTACCAAGAGCGATAACTGTGAAGCCGATGATAGCTTCGCTGATACCCATGCTTCTTGCAATTGTCTGACCTGAACCTACAAGGAATTCAGCACCGAGAACGATACCTGCTGTGCCGAGAACAAAGAAGAGAATCTTTTTGGGAACTTCTTTCTTTTCATATGTATCGATTTCGTCGTTTGCACTTGCTTTCTTACCTTCAACAAGGTTGCTGATCATAAACACAAGGAAGATAGCCCAGAGTACATATGCTGACCATGTGGGGAGTGAGCCTGAAAGTGAGAGAAGTGTAAGGCCGATAGCTGCTGCAAGAAGAAGGCCGCCCTTCAATGAGAAGCTCTTTCTGTTTACAACACCTGCCATAGCAACAAGTGAAACACCCATAATAAGAGTTGTGTTCGCTGTTACTGAGCCGACTGCATTACCGATAGCAAGCTGAGCTGAACCGTTCATAGCTGCTCTTACTGATACTAAAAGCTCAGGGAGAGTTGTTGCAAATGAAACAACTGTAGCACCTACTACAAACTTGGGGATACCTGTAGCCTCTGCAAACCATGAAGCTGAATCAACGAACCAGTCGCCGCCTTTGATAATGAAAATGAGACCTACAACAAAAATAACTGCTGAAACAGCTAAGAGTGCTCCGCCTGTCATGGAGCCGAAAAGGGTATAGCCGAAAATTTCCATTTTTCTTTCCTCCGTCTTGAATTTAATTTTGTAAATTTAAAAAAGCCGAGTTATTATATCACGACTGCTTTATTAAGTCAACGACTATTTATGATATTTTGTACCTATTGAAATCTGTGTTGCTCTGTAAATTTGTTCCAGCAGCATTATGCGTGCAATCTGATGGGGAAAAGTCATCTTGCTCATAGACAATCTGAAAGCGCTGAGCTTTTTCACCTCGTCACTGAGGCCGAAAGAGCCTCCGATTATAAAGACAATATTGCTCACACCCTCGAGAGCCAGATTATCAATTTCACGGCTGAGCTCTTCGCTTGTGCGCTGCTTGCCCTCGATGCACATAGAATAAACCTTTGCGCCCTTGGGAATTTTCTCAATAATCTTTTTTGCCTCATTGTTAAGAGCATTTTCTATCTCTTTTGCCGAGGGATTATCACTGAGTTTTTCAGGGTTTATCTCAACTATATTGAGTTTACATAAAGTCGAGAGTCTCTTTTGGTACTCTGCCGAAGCATCACGCAGATACTGTTCTTTGAGTTTTCCCACAGCTATAATTGTTATGTTAAGCATTTCTTCACCTCAGAATCTTATTATACCCATATCGTTTTCAACTTTGTTGACTTCCATAAGAAAATCTCTGCCGACAACTGCGCCGGTCTTTTCTCTTATGGCTGAAAGGTTTGTCTGATATGCAAGGTCAGGGAAATTATTATCCTGACTGAGATGACCTAAATAAATCCTGCCGGTACCCTTTGAAACCAACTCCGCTGTCATATCAGCACAATCTATATTTGAAAGGTGACCAACCTCCGAAAGGATACGTCTTTTCAGAGCATAGGGATAAGGTCCGTTCTGAAGCATACCGATATCGTGATTTGACTCAAGCATAACAAGCTCACAGCCAAGAAGATTGCTTTTAATCTCATCGGTTATTTTGCCGATATCCGTTGCAACAGCCGCCTTTTGTCCGTCAGAGAACTCAATGCGGTATCCGCAGCTCTCTCTGCTGTCGTGAGGAGTGCGGAATGGTCTTACGAATATATCACCTATTTCCCTGCCCTCATAAGGAATCACCTCATAAGGGAATTTCGAGGTGAGAGCTCCGTTTTCTTCAAGGAAGCTCAGGGTCGCTTCAGTGGCAAAAACAGGAATCTTATATGTAGATGCAAGTATTCTCACGCCTTTTATATGGTCGCTGTGCTCGTGAGTGATAAAAATTCCACCGAGAGCCGACGGGTCAATATCTCGCCCGAGAAGCGCCTCTTTCATTTTCTTTGCACTGACTCCTGCATCGACAAGTATGCCGGTTTTAGCTGAGCCTATATAAGTCGAGTTACCTGAACTCGACGAAAAAAGCGAGCAGAATCTTGCCATTGTGTATCTCCTTTAATTTTGGTTGTTATCTAATGATAGGTTTGCTTTGCCGACGAATACTTTACAGTTTGTGCAAAAGGCGGGAGGCGGCTCCGTCAAATCGCTGAGCGATTTGTGGCGACAGCCGTCGCCAAAGCGAACGCAGTTCGCTTATGGAGCCGCCGCCCTGCTGCACAGAGCTGAATTTTCACCAATCAATATTTCCAAATTATACAAGTTGTGCATTCAAAAGAAAAAACTCGGTGATGTTCCGAGTTTTTCATCTTAGTCAACCTGCATTTTCCGCATCATTCTGCTGAAGAATCTCTTTGCGGTAAATGTCTGCGCCCATATTTCTGAGCTTTTCAACATAGTCCTCATAGCCTCTGTCGATATAGATAATATCTTCGACTTCGGTGGTGCCTCTTGCCATAAGACCTGCAATAATCATTGCTGCACCAGCTCTGAGGTCATCAGCTTTAACGGGAGCACCTGTGAGCTCTTCAACGCCCTCAAAGACAGCCATTGTGCCGTCAACCTGAACTTTAGCACCCATTCTGACAAGCTGATCGATATATTTGAATCTGTTATCCCATACACCCTCGGAAACAAGACTTGTGCCCTCGGCAACACTGAGAAGCACTGCCATCTGAGGCTGCATATCTGTGGGGAATCCGGGATGAGGCATAGTTTTAAGGTTAATCTTCTTAAACTTACCGTCCGACTGCACGCGCACACTGTCGTCATATTCGGTTACACTGACACCGCACTCAAGAAGTTTTGCAGTGATAGATTCAAGATGTTTGGGAATAACATTCTTCACAAGCACGTCACCGCCTGTTGCAGCAGCGGCAACCATATATGTGCCTGCCTCAATCTGGTCGGGAATAATAGCATATGTGCAGCCGTGAAGATTGCTTACGCCGTGGATTTTGATTACATCTGTGCCTGCACCTCTGACATCAGCACCCATTGCATTGAGGAAGTTGGCAAGGTCAACGATGTGAGGCTCTTTAGCAGCATTTTCGATAATAGTCAGACCTCTTGCCTTAACAGCGGCAAGCATAACATTGATAGTTGCACCTACACTGACTTTATCCATATAGATAGGACTGCCTGTAAGATGGTCTGCAGTGGCATTGATCATTGCATTTTCAACATTTGCTGTTGCGCCGAGAAGCTCAAAGCCCTTGATGTGAAGATCAATGGGTCTTACGCCGAAATTGCATCCGCCGGGAAGTGCCACCTTGGCTCTTGAATATCTGCCCAGAAGAGCACCTATGAGATAATATGAAGCACGAAGCTGTTTTGTCATCTCGTGGGGTACAATATAAGAATTGACAGTCTTTGTGTTTATTTCGATTGTATGCTTATTGATGTATCTGATCTGAGCACCCATCTGGCTGAGAATTCTGATCATACAAGATACGTCACTGATATTCGGTATATTTTCAATGCGGCAAACATCCTGAGCTAAAAGTGTTGCAGGGATAATTGCAACTGCGGCATTTTTTGCACCGCTGATTTCAACTTCGCCGGATAATCTGTTACCGCCGTGGATAACGAGCTTTTCCAAAATCAAATCTCCTCTTTCCGTAGTATTTGCTGTCGGAAATATCTATCTTTCTACATTCACGCCCCTAATCGGGCAACTAAGAATCTCTATATATAGCGTTTTGAGACACTATTTAACTCAAGTATTATATCATCTATTTTCACAAATGAAAAGACTTTTTTATATTTTTATGAAAAATTCACTATTTATTTTCATTTATCTTTATTTTTTGTATGATTCGTAAGGCTTTCACCTGATTATTATGGCTTAAAACTCTCTGTCAAGCCGCGAAAATTATTTACAAAACATTTTTTTACGATTTTTTTCAATTAATATTTCATCTGTTTTTCACAAAGAGTTGTTAATATATAGTATTGTAAAAATATTCTTTTTCTGCTATACTGTATTATGGAAAATATCGTGAAAAGGAGTTATATATATGAGTCACGTTAAATCAGCCAGAGAATTACAGGCAAAGAGCATTATTTCAGCCCTTGAAAAGCGCAATATGACGGCAGTGTACTGTGAAAATGCTGAAGACTGCCGCAAAAAAGTCTCGGAACTTATTCCTGAGGGCAGTGTTATCAGTTGGGGAGGAAGCATGAGCATACACGAGTGCGGTATCCCTCAGGCTCTGAAAGACAGAGGAGATTGCGAAGTTCTTGACAGAAGCGAATATGTCACCCCCGAACAGCAGAAAGAATTCGCCGTGAAAACATTTCAGTGCGATTATTATCTTATGAGCTCAAACGCCATTACCCTTGACGGTGAGCTTGTGAATGTAGACGGTTACGGCAACAGAGTTTCTTCTCTCATATACGGCCCGAGCCACGTTGTTCTTGTGGTCGGTATGAATAAGGTTGTGCCCGATGTAAAGCAGGGCTTTGACAGAGTCAGAAACATCGCTTCACCACCAAACACAATCCGTCTCAACAAAAATACACCCTGCTCAAAAACAGGCAAATGCGGTGACTGTATGAGTCCCGACTGCATCTGCAATCAGATTGTTGTCACAAGACGAAGCAGAGACAAGGAAAGAATCATCGTTATGCTTGTCAATGAAACTCTCGGATTTTAAAGGAGGCAAAAACTATGAAAAACAAAAGATTAACCTCTTTAGCGGTACTGCTGATGTCAGTCATCATTATGCTGGGCACTTTCTGTCTGCCTGCAAGTGCCGCAACATCAATCTCGAAAGCAAAAGTCACATATGAGACCTACTACACCTATACAGGCAAAGAAATCAAGCCGAAAATCACCGTAAAGGTAGGCAGCAAAAAGCTCACAACCAAATCCTACAGCGTTTCTTATAAAGATAACAAAGCTGTGGGTAAGGGTTACATTGTCATAAAGGGCAAGGGTTCTTACAGCGGAACTCTCAAAAAAGGCTTCTATATTCAGCCTAAAGCTGTTTCCACTTTCAAGGCCACAGCCTACTCAACAAAAATCAAGCTCACCTGGAGCAAAGCAACAGGTGCAAAAGGCTATCAGATTTATCAGTACAACAACGACAGCGGCAAATGGGTTAAGCTTCCCACTACATCAAAGACTTCCTGCACAGTAACAGGTCTCGACAGTGCCACTACATATAAATTCAGAGTCAGACCCTATGCAAAGGTCGGCAGCAAGTCTCTTTACGGCGAATGGAAAACCGTAACAAAATCCACAACAGTCGGCAAGCCCACGGAGTTTTCCGTCAGTGATGTAACAGACTCATCGGCAACTGTCAAATGGAACAAAATTCCCGGTGCCACATCATACAGAGTTTACTACACTAATGTTTCCACAGGCTATTCAAAAACTGTTGATACAACCACTGAGTCAGTGACTCTCACAAAGCTCAACACCGGCTCAGCTTATAAAATCAATATTTCGGCTCTCAACACCGCAAAGAAAATCACAGGCAATAAGTCCGACACCTTCACTTTTACAACTTCACCTGCCGCAGTTAAAATCACAAAAGCAGAAGTCACCTCCGAAGGTTTTGTCAATCTTGCCTGGTCAAAGGTTACGGGAGCAAACGGATATACTGTTTATGCGAGCAAGGTCGGTTCTGACGGCAAGCCCGCATCATTCACAGAGGCAGGCACCGTAACAACCACTACAGTTTCTCTGACAGGACTTGCACCTTCAACAACATATATCTTCAAGGTCTGTGCTTTCATCAACGGTGCATCAGGCAAAGCATACAGTGCCGACACACTCACCTCTCCCCTTACTACTCCCGCAGACAACTATATGCCCAAGGTTCAGAACTTCACAAACACTGAACTTACCACATCATCTGCAACATTCACCTGGACAAGACCTCAGAACATCGACGGCTACAAGCTTTATAAAAACGGTGAACTTATTGAAACTCTTGAGTCAAAAAACACAAGCTATACTTTCACAAACCTCAACGAGGGCGAAAGCTACAAATTTTCAATCAATACATACAGAAAAGAGCTCAACGGCAGTATCTCTGAAAGCGAAAAAGTGACTCTCACCGTCAAAACAAAATCTTCAGTCAGCAGTGATACCGCAGTTACATCTGTTATCTGCAGCAAGCCCGCATCTGCTCTTCGCCCCAATCAGACATTCAATATCACTGTTACAGTGTTGCCTTCAACTGCAACAAACAAGACTGTGACATTTGAGTCAAGCAACTCAGCCGTTGCCTCTGTCAGCCAGAGCGGTGTTATCACAGCCAGAGCCGACGGTACCGCTGTAATCACAGTCAAGAGTCAGTCCAACCCCGACAAATTTGCTTCATTCACAGTTGAGGTCAGACAGTCAGACGTCAAGGCAACATCAATTTCACTTGATCCTGAATACACAATGTATGAGGGTGAGCTTATCTCACTTAACCCCAAGTTCACTCCCGTTGACACTACAAATAAGGCTTACACCATTTCAGCCAGCGACTATTCATACAGCTATAAGGGCGGTCTTTTAGGCGGAAACAAGACCGATACCTGCAAATTTGACAGCTATATCAGCATCAGCACCAATAATCTTCTCAAGGCAAAGAAAGCTACAATCACCCCTCACACAAACGAAGCTTTCTACTTCACAGTTACAGTTAAAACAGCCGACGGCTCAAATAAAACTGCAACCACAAGAGTAAAGGTTCTTGCAAAGATGATTGATGTGCAGTATAAAGGCTCAGATGCACCCTGGTATTACGGCAACAGTGCAAAGCTCACAGTCACTCTCGACGACTCAATAGCTTCAAAATATTCTGCTTCGGATATCAGATTCACCTCAAGCGACACTTCAATTGCCACTGTTTCAAATGACGGTACCGTTACCTGCAAGGGTATGGGTGATGTAACAATCACCGCCTACACTGCAGACAATAAATACAGTGGTAAATATGAGCTTTATTCAAGAAGCACCGTATCTGTTTCAAAGAACTTCTTCAGTTCCTGCAAAGTCGGTGAAGTCTATCAGATAAACGCCTCTGTGCTTCCTGCAAATTCCACAGACACAATTTCATATAACACATCTGACAGCTCTGTTGCCACTGTCACAAATACAGGCAAGGTAACAATACATTCACCCGGTGATGTAATGATAAGAATCACCTGTTCCTCAGACCCCTACAGCTACAAGCCCGTATGGTTCACATCAGACAGCTTCGCTACTCCCTCAGGCTCAGCTTCCGTTCTTCTCAACGAAATGAAAGCCAAAGCTAACACTCTGAAGACTCTTCGCAATCTTCCCTCACTGACAAGATATGACGAAACAATCACAAGCAATTTCTCAACCACATCAAAAGATCTTTCCGCTTCAGATCTTCAGGGCATTTTCAGCAGTGAGCTTTCACCTAAATACTCTTATCTTTCTCCTGTTGCCTCAACGGCAAATGATTACAGTATTCTCAAGGATAAGTTCATAAACAATATTCCCGTAAAAGGTCAGTCATATGTTATCTCCTCTGCTCTGACAGACAGTGACGTGTCAAGCATCAAGGTTGTTGACAACGGTGAATATTTCTATGAAATGAAGCTGACTCTCAAAGAGGAGACTATGTCGAGCCTTCCTTCAACCGCAGACTCAACAAGACACGGCAAGGTGTTCGACGTGCTCACAAGTGACTATATCAACACCTATCTCGGCAAAATCAATGACACAGGCAAAATCAGCATCAAGTATAATTCATTCTCTCAGAGATATTACAACAGCACTCTGACTCTTAAAGTCAACAAAGCAACAGGCAATATCGAAAGTGCAATATTTGATATGACCGTAGATGTAGATGTCAGAAACCTTGAAATGAAGTATTCACTTATTTCTTCATCAATGGATGTGGCATTCACCTGCAGAAATGTTGTAACCTTAGAGCTCGGCAGTTACACAAACTGAAAACCCGCAGAGGACAGAATTTTCTGTCCTCTGTTTTTTTGTATTTACTTTAAGACACTTTTATGATAAAATAGGCAGTAACGAAAAGTAGGTGACACATATGAAATCTCCCTTAGCGGACAGGATAAGACCTCAGACAATTGACGATATAGTCGGTCAGAAGCATCTTTTAGGGCAGGGTAAAGCTCTGAGAAACATAATAGAATCAGGCGATCTTCCTAACCTTATCTTTTACGGCCCCTCAGGCATCGGCAAAACAACCCTTGCTTCTATCATCGCACTTAAGACCAACAGAAAATTCCATAAGCTCAACGGCACATCAGCTTCTACTGCCGATATAAAGGCTATCGTTGCCGAGCTTGACACTCTCGCTGCTCCCAACGGTATTCTCCTTTATCTTGATGAGATTCAGTATTTCAACAAAAAGCAACAACAGACTCTGCTTGATTATATAGAACGCGGTGAAATCACACTTATTGCTTCAACAACCGAAAACCCGTATTTTTATATTCACGGAGCAATCCTCAGCAGATGCACTGTTTTTGAGTTTAAGAGTGTTGAACCTGCAGATATCATTCCTGCAGTAAAACGAGCATTCGACATCCTCTCAGATGAAAGAAGCATTACAATCGATGCCGATGATGATGTACTCCTGCATATCGCACGTTCCTGCGGCGGAGATGTGAGAAAAGCTATGAATTCTGCCGAGCTTTGCGTTCTGAGCACCTTGCCCGACGAAAACGGCAGAGTACACATAACAAAAGAAAAAGCAACGGAGCTGACTCAGAAAAGCGCGATGAAATATGACCGTGAGGGCGACGAACATTACGACATTCTCTCGGCTTTCCAGAAGAGCATGCGCGGCTCTGACGCCAACGGTGCTCTGCATTATCTCGCAAGACTCTTAGAGGCCGGTGACCTGCCTTCAGCTACACGACGCCTTATGGTGTGCGCTGCCGAAGATGTGGGTCTGGCTTATCCGATGATAATTCCCATTGTCAAGGCGGCCGTGGATATGGCTCTTATGGTGGGTCTGCCCGAGGCGAGAATCCCCCTTGCGGATGCGGTAGTACTTGTCTGTAACTCACCTAAATCAAACTCGGCTTATCTCGCCTATGACGCGGCGGCAAGTGATATCAGGAACGGTAAAAGCGGACCTATCCCCCGTCAGCTTCAGAACAAGCATTTTGACGGCGAGGACAACAATAACAAAGGGCAGTTTTATCAGTATCCTCATGATTATCCCTATCACTATATCAAACAGCAATATCTGCCCGACGCCCTGAAAAATAAGGTTTATTATCAATACGGAGACAACAAAACCGAGCAGGCTGCAAAAGAATATTGGGATAAGATAAAGAAATAACATCATACAAAAAGAAAAGGCAGTCCATAAGACTGTCTTTTTTTTACGTGAAATTTCTGCAAAAGGCGGGAGGCGGCTCCGCAAAACCGCAACGCGGTTTTGCAAGGGAGACCCACAGGGTCTCCCTTGAGGCGAACTTCGTTCGCCTGCGGAGCCGCCGCACCACTGCCTGCACAAGCTAAAAAAACGGCAGGCCTGAGCCTGCCGTTTAAGTTATCTTATTTGAATATCTTCATAAACAATTCGATAATCCAGTTGATAAGCGCAGTAACTGCAACAAAAATCTTGCCGTATTTATCTGTGGGATTGTCGATTTTTTCGTCTGCTTCCCAGTTTTCAGTGTCGCAGTTTTCTGTTGTCATAGCTTTAATTTCACCGTCTTTATCATTGTCAGGATTGGTGTATTCATAGACCACAAACTGTGAGGGCCAACAGGAATTGTTGATTGTAACCTGCTCTCTTGAACAAGCGATATCATAAAGGAGTCTTGATTCCCAGTCGGTCCAGTTTGAGTGGCTTGAACCCTTGATAAACCAAGTCTGATTGGGGAAAAGACAAGTAGAAGCATCTATCTGTCCGTCAGGTGAGATGTATCTGCCGAAGCCAGCCTCAACTCTCGAAGCAATATAATCATCTGAAAGGTCGTTATAAATTGTGCCTGTTGTTGCGCCGAATGATGAGCGACCTACGGAAGCGAACTGGTCTGAAACGAGATAGTTTGTCTCACAAATGGGAAGAGTCTGGAAGCCATATTTTGAAATGACGCCGAAGTTTACTCCCTTTGCAACTGTGTCAGTGAGAATCTCAGGAATTCTTTGACGAACAACCTCGTTATAGTTGTCGAGTTTCGCAATAAGACCTGCATACTCAGTTCTCTTTTCGCTGCCCTCGGGACCGAAAACATAATTCTTGGCTGTATCGTAATCTTCAGGTGATACACAAGCCCAATAGTTAGGCCATGTATAGAATGTGGAAAGAGCAAGAGCTGAAGTTACACCCTCAACTAATTTATAATATATCCATTCTTTTGTCTTGCCGATAACAGCATCAAGAACACCTGTTCTGTCAAGCATTTCAAGAGTAGTATTGATAAAGCCGTCAATACTGAATAAGCCTATTTCGTTACAGTCTGCGAGAACTCTGTTGATAGCAGCTGCATCAACATTGAATTTGCCGCTGATTGCTTCGCTGAGCATTTCTGCACCGCCGACAACACTGCCGTCAAAAGCTACACCTCTGATATGTTTTGCTGCATGTTCAGGGTAAACCGCAAGATAAGCAGTAACTATATTTGTACCCAGACAAGTCGCCATTACGCCTACCTGATCGGTTTTTGTTGCTGCCATAACATCCTCTATATACGCTTTGAATTCTGCTACAGTTTCAATGGGGTCAAGTCTCCAGTCATAGAAGAACCAATATGTATTAAAAACATAAAACTTCTGTCCGTTTTCTGTTCTTGCCATATCTCTGTGTCTTTTATCTTGCATCTCTGCTTTCTTTTCAGATGTCATGCCTGTTCCGAACTGAGGATTTCCGTCCTTATCAAGAAGAGATATCTCAAAAATATCACCGATTTCCTTCTGAAGATTATCGAAATAAGGATCCCAGTTATCATTAAGCAAGCCATCAATCAGAAACGGAAGCAATACATTAGCAATGGATTCATACAGTTCTCCGTCATCGTCACCATCTTCTTCGCCACCGCTGAAAAGTGCGCCTAAATCTTTATAGTGAAAAACTTTGTTTCCTTCTTCGTCAACAAGAGGGTCACCGTCACCTGAAATACGAATGATTGGAATATCACTCTTGCTCTGCGAGGTCCAGACTATGGGTTTTGCAAAAACAGGTGCCGACAGACTCATAAGCATTATGAGCACAAGCAAAATTGAACAGGATTTTTTAAGGGTTCTTTTCATGTTTTTTACTCCTTTCAGCAAAACAGCATTAAGGTAATTATCCCTTCATTTTAAAATTATTTTATCATTAATCTACATTATTGTCAATATTTTACACTTGTCTCCCTCTGCGGGTGAAAACTAAAAGAGACGCGAGTCTTCGCCCGCGTCCCAATTATATTAAATTTATTCCGCTCGCCGCTCAGGCGTCACTTTTGCTGTCGCCCAAAAGTGACCAAAACGCGCTGTTATTACTCAAGCACATAGATTTCAACAGTTCGTCTGCCGAATTGCTTGGCGGCACTGTAACCTCTGATATAAAGGTCAACCACAGTGTCGCTGTTATAGATGAATCCGCCTGTGTCACCTGCTATGGCATAGCCGTAAACATATCTGTTATCGCTCGAAACAATATAAAGCTTAGAGCCGTAGGGAATCTCTCTCGGGTCAACAGCAACCACACCGGGCTGAGCGCGTCTGCCCGTCGATGTGACAGTGCCCGTGCAATAAGCGGTAGCCTTGCCCACAATCTTCTTTTTGTAATTGACAGGTCTGTTGTTTTCGTCCATATCAATTCTGAAAGGAGGTGTCAGCTCCGAGATAACTCTTCTTGCCACATTACCACCGTAAAGGCTCGGTCTTGAGCCCCAGACAACTATCTTGCTGACAGGGTCTTTTGTAATCTCTTTTTTCACGAGGGTACGGCCGACATATCTGCCGTCGATATATTTATATTTGTAATAGTTGATCTGCTTGCCCTCTTTGCCCTTACGCTTGATTTTATACTGCTCTTCATACATACTGTCGTCATATTCCACTTTGGTGTCAAACTTTATGGCAACATTCTTTTTTGTCTCTTTATATGTAACTCTCTTAACCTGCACCTTAGTCTCTTTAGTAAGCTTTTTCGAAAGTTTTGGTGTTACAATATCATCTGCACCGACTCTGACACCTGCATTTCTCAGGAATTCTTCAACAGTGCAGTCAACGGTTCTGAGTTTCTGCTTTCTGCCGTCGCTTATGAGAGTGACAGTGAAGGCTCTGTTTATATCGACCCTTGTGTTTTCAGAGACGATAACAGCTTTGTTTACACTGATCTTGTCACCGTCTTTAAGCTTAATGCCTGATTTATTTACGGCATCTCCCACTGTACCCGAAACAGTAACAACCTTTTTAAACTTGCCCTCATCATAAAAAAGCACATCGTGAGGCTTTGTGATAATAATGATGCTGCCTTTGATATCAGGGTCAAAATAATCAAGCACAACGGTGTTGTTTTCTTTCACCTTCATCCCCGAACGGCCTATAATAAGGTCGGTGTCGTCTGTATAAGACAGCACTGCAACGCTCTTGTCGTCACAGACAACATATGTCACAACAAGCTGCTGCCACATAACAAAAGCACCCGCCGCAAAAAGGATAACTGCGGCAAAAAAACTGATAATTCTGCGCTTGATATATGATACCAGCAATTGATATTCCGAATATTCCCAGGTCATACCGCGTTCTCCTTTCTGCATAGTAAATCAGCTTATTATACTTCAGTTTGGCCAAAAAGTCAAATTCACTGCATTGTCGGCTTATTTCCCGTGAGTTTATACACTTCACTTTCTATTAGTGCCGTAACCTCGTCGATATCAACTACAATGCCTTTTGACAGAAGAAATGCCACCACATATTCCTTTTTCTGCTGACCGGTTTTGCTGCCGAAAAGCTGTTCGGCGGCGGCAACTGCCACCTGTACCCAGAACTGAAGCTTCTGCTGTTTTTCATCACTGAGTCTCTGCTTTAAAAAGGGAATGAGAAAAGCTGTAGCCAGAGCTGATAAGAGTGTTATGATACATTCAATAAGGTTTGTAAAATCAAATTCCATAGTCCTTCGTTCCTTTCGTTTTTATCTGTGCGCCTGAACATTCAGGTGCTTTTCTATTTTATTTATTGCTTCTGTCACAGGGCCGTTGCACCCCTGCTCGCGAAGTCCCTTGAGTGCCGCCAACACACCGTAGCATATAACCGTCTGCTCTTCTTTGAGAGCTTTGATTTCCGTATCTTGCTTATTTTGTCTGAGGACCCATTTATAAAGGGCAAAAATTCCGCCTAACACCACAGTCAGTGCGCCCATAATTTCGGCACACAGCAAAAGGGCATCTTTCATAATTTCGGCTTGTTGCATTGTCATCACCTCACATAAATCTGCAGTAGTCAAGACAAATCCAACTGTCGCCGTATTTACCCCAATTACCCTTTACCGAAGTAATTTTCACGGTTTTGCCTTTATATAAAATGCCTTTTTTCTTATATTCCGTACCGGGGCCGCATCTGACATTTAAAACAGCTGTGTCAACCTTATAGTACCCTGCCGAGAGCTTTTCGGGGAGCTGTTTAAACTTCAGAGAACCCATTGATATGACCTTGGTGAAATCGGGGTCTATATAAAAGATATCCTCAGGCTTTGAAGAGACAGCAGTTGTAGTCAGCACCCATTTACCCTTTGAATTCTGCATCCAGCCTGAGCCTTTCATTTTGCCTTTGCCCGCACTTATATGCAGATGATTTGCTGTTGCTCCATCTTTGCCCTCACGGGTAATCTTTTCACCTCTTCTGAAAATATCTCCCACCCTGAGATTTTTAACATCTGTGTCATCGGGATGTGTAATCATAAGTGTGAGATAATCTTTACTGCCGTCGGCGAAATCGACTTTATCTGTGCTTTCAAGCCAGAGAGTGTTTGTGCCTTTTGTTCCCACGCCATAAATGCGACGGATTTTCATTTCATCGCAGGGACAACAGATATAATCTTTTCCCGTATCGGCACAACCCTCATCAATGGGATAGTCTTTCGGAGTACCCGTTGTATGAGGCTTATGGGAAGTTTTTCCGTTATAATTCTGAGTTATTCTCATAGTTTTGCAAGGGTATGTAACATAATTCATAAATTGTACCTCCACCACCAGAAACTCAGATATATCGCCGCAATATAAAGGCATATTGTGTTTATAATTCTATACATTGTTTCTCCTTTCTGAAAATAACAGTTGCTTTTATCTGAAAATAAAAAGCCGCCCTACACATCTTGTGCAAAGCAGCTGCCATCGGCAATATTCAATTGTGTTGCGGTTTGCGGTACCACACTTTTAATTCTATGAGAATTTTTCACTCTTGTCAACCATTTTCAGAACATTTGTTCGATAAATATTATAAAAAGAGACTGCTCAGCATAAACCTCTGCAGTCTCCGCCCTATTTATTTGCCTAAGAATCCGAGTATCTCTGAGAGATTCTCTTCACTGACCATATCAAAGCCCTCTTCAAATTTTTCCACAACCTCTTTGGCTTTGGGGTCATCGCTTTCTTTGAGCTTACCCTTGATCATCTTAACCATCATGCCCATCATCATCTTATACATACCTGAGAGCTTTTTCATATCAAAGGCACCTGCAAGACTGAAGAAAGCTTCGGAGATATCGTTTTTCTCTTTTATTGCCGCATCCTGACTTTCGCTTTTCATCATACCTACGGCAACAACAGCCTTGAGAGTACCGAACTTGACTCTGGCTTCACTGATACCCTGAACTGCACCTGCCATTACCCAGCTGATAAAAATTACTTCAGTACCCACAGCGTCATTGCTGTCAGCATAAGCATAACAGGGGTAACCTGTCTTTTCAGAGAGCATTTCTGCATATCTTTTCGATGAACCTGCATTTGAAACATAAACTATAGAAACCATTTTATTATCCTACTTTATTCTTTATTTATAACGGGCAGATTGAAGCAGTGCATCTGTAAACCGTTAAGAAGTCTCAGAGGCTCTGCCGCCTTAAAGGGTGTACCCTCGGCAAACATCTGCTGCTGAAGCATAATTGCAGCAAGAAGAGCAGGCTCTGCCTGAGATTTATGACACTTGATGCTCTGCATCTTGATTTCTTCAAAATCTGTGATATCCACAACTGTGTTTGGTTTATCAGTGTAATAGAAGCCTACGCCCTTGACCTTCCATGCGTCGTCACGAAGCTTGCCGTCGATGAAATCGGGATAGAAGTTACACTGAGCATCCATAGCCGCATATTTTACTGCATTGCCCACTTTTATATGGTCACTGTGACATTCTGTTTCGAGACTCGGGTCAGCAGTGATAACATAATCAGGCTTGAGCTGTCTGATAACTTCAACTATCTTAAGAGAGATTTCTCTTTCTGAGTTGTCGTTTTTATCTGCAAAACCAAGGAAGCCTGCATTCTTTACGCCAAGGAATTTCTGAGCCGCAAGAGCTTCTTTCTGTCTTATGGTCTGCACATTGTTTTCTTTGCCGATATATTGAGGCTCAGCATATCTGTCATCTGTTACGGTGAGCTCATAAACTTCAACGCCCAAAGATTTAAGCCAAGCCATAGTACCGCCGGCACCAATCTGATTATCGTCGGGATGAGGCTGAACAAAAAGCACTCTCTTAGCCTTTGATAAATCAGGAGGTGAGCAGAGCGCATCTGCCGCAGCAGTGACCTTAGAAACCACAGCCTTTGTGGCAACGAATTTAGCTGATGAATTGCGTTTTCTGATAATTTCTTTAACTTTCATAATCCTGTTTTCTCCTTCTTGTATTTTTCCTCTTGATATCTATTTTATATCAAATTACCTCCTGAGTCAACTCATAAGAGGAAAAAACTGTCTCTATCTTCTTGTTACAGCTTTCGGGAGAGTAAACCCATCTGTCAATATAGTCGCCCTCATTATAATAAGTCACAGCTTCATTTGGATATTCCGCATCAAAAGAATCCACAATAATAAGCTTGATTTTCATTCTTTCGGGTATGAGATTTTTGATATATACACTTGCGTGCTGACCAGGCACTACACCCGGCACATATTCCGCAAGGCCTGCAAGATTGGGTTTGAGCTCAACAAAAATGCCGTATCTTTCAACGGATCGTACTATTCCGGGCACTGTTTCTCCCGGCTTGAAAAGGGCGGCGTTTTCTTCCCAGGTACCGAGAAGCTCTTTATAGCTGAGAGTTATTCTGCCCTCACTGTCAACACCTTTTACCACAGCTTTTATCTTCTGACCCGGAGTGAATCTTGCCGAGGGGTGAGGTATTCTTGAAACAGATATGCTATCTATGGGCATAAGTGCAGATATACCTGCACCGATATCAGCAAAAACACCGAAAGATTCCATATGTGTTACAACTGCATCAATCACACAGCCGGGGCTAAGCGTTGAGATATAATCTCTCATACAGTCTTCCTGCACACTTTTTCTGCTGAGCACAGCATAGACTTCGCCCTTTTCGTCAGTTCTGAAGTCGATGATACGGCAGACCACAGGCTTGTTGACTCTCGAAATTATGGCAATGTCCCTGACAGAGCCGTCGGATATGCCTATTGCACCCTCATCTCTGGGAATGATGCCTTTCATCACGCCTAAATCCACGTGTAAATTATGGTCTTTATCACAGACCGTAGCTCTGGCTTCGAGAATTTTTCCGCTGTAATATGCCTCTTTCAGAGAAGCCTTTGAGAGAAGAATGTTTTTGTTTTCCTGAGTGGAAATGAGATAGTTTTCCGGAAAATACTTTTTCATTTTTAAAACCCTTTCTGTTTGGCACAGGGCAAATTTCGTCCTGCGCATTATATTGTAATTTTAATATATGCTTATAGTTGCATCTAAATGCAAAATATATCTTTTAGCCTCAATAAAGGTTGATATTATGTGATTATTTGTGATATAATATATTGATAAAACATATCAGGCGGTGAAATTATGGATATCAGAGTCGGCGACATACTTATAATGAAAAAAAATCATCCTTGCGGTAACAACCAATTCGGTGTCCTTCGCTCAGGTATGGATTTTAAACTTGAGTGCAAAAAGTGCGGCCATGTTGTTATGGTACCGCGCCTGAAAGCCGAAAAGAACATCAAAAAAGTCATCCGCGAAGAAAGCGCTGAATAATATAATCTTTGTCCAATCAGGAGAAAAATATGCTTAATAAATTAGCTTTAGCCGAAGAACGTTTTGAAGAAATCTGTCAGATGCTCTATGACCCTGCCGTCATTGCAGACTTAGAGCAATACAGTGCTCTTTTAAAAGAACATAAAAACCTCGAACCCGTTATCACAAAGTTCCGTGAATATAAAAGTGCCGACGAGACCCTCAAAGAGTCACGCGCTATGCTCGACGAGGGCGGTCTCGATAAGGATTTCCGTGAGATGGTGCAGGAAGAATATGAACTTGCCAAAGAAAACACAGCCAATCTTTATGAAGAGCTGAAAATTCTGCTTTTACCGAAAGACCCCAACGATGACAGAAACGTTATTGTTGAAATCCGTGGAGGTGCAGGCGGTGAAGAGTCTGCTCTTTTCGCAGGCGTGCTTTACAGAATGTATTCTATGTACGCAGAAGCAAGACGCTGGAAAACAGAGGTTCTTTCCTCAAACCCCACAGAGCTTGGCGGTTTCAAAGAAGTCAGCTTTATGATAAGCGGTGAGGGTGCATATTCTCGCTTTAAGTTTGAAAGCGGCGTTCACCGTGTTCAGCGAGTTCCCGAAACAGAAACTCAGGGCAGAATTCACACCTCAACTGCAACTGTTGCAGTGCTTCCCGAAGCTCAGGACGTTGATGTGCAGATTAACCCTGCAGATTTACAGATAGACACATTCCGTGCAAGCGGTGCAGGCGGTCAGCACGTTAACAAAACCGAGTCCGCAATCCGTATTATTCATATTCCCACAGGCACAATTGTTGAATGTCAGGACGAGAGGAGTCAGCACAAAAACAAAGACAAGGCTATGAAGATTCTCCGCTCAAAGATTCTTGAAGCTGAGAGAGAAAAGCAGATGTCATCTATTGCCGATGAGAGAAAATCTCAGGTGGGCACAGGAGACAGAAGCGAAAGAATCCGCACCTACAACTACCCTCAGGGCAGAATCTCTGACCACAGAATCGGTCTGACAATATATAAGCTTGAGCAGTTCTTAAACGGCGACCTTGACGAAGTCATCGATGCCCTTATAACATATGACACTGCTCAGAAATTAAAAAGCGAAAGCTAAGTGATTGATATGAAAACCAATTATTTTAAAATTCTTTCACCTGACAGTGAGGATATAAAAAAGGTTGCCTTAATTCTCAGAGACGGCGGAGTTGCCGCTATTCCCACAGAAACCGTTTACGGTCTTGCAGGCAATGCCCTTAAAGGTCAGTGTGTCAGAAAGATATATGAAGCTAAAGGCAGACCCTCGGATAATCCGCTTATTGTTCACATCAGTGATATTTCGCAGTGGGCGCCTTTAGTCAAGCACATACCCGAAAGCGCTATGGCTTTAGCTGAAAAGTTCTGGCCGGGCCCTCTTACAATAATACTGCCTAAAAGTGAGCTTATCCCCGATGAAATATGCGGCGGACTGAGCACTGTTGCAGTGAGAATGCCCTCAGATGAAATTGCACGGGCAATTATCACTGAGTGCGGTTTTCCTCTTGCGGCACCATCTGCAAACACATCAGGCAAGCCAAGTCCCACCTGCGCTCAGCACGTAAAAGAAGACCTTGACGGAAAAATCGAAGCTATAGTCGACTCAGGCGAATGCAGTGTCGGTATCGAGTCAACGGTAATCACTCTTGCAACCGACATTCCCCGTCTTCTCAGACCCGGCGGCATTACCCCGGAAATGCTCACTGAGGTTTTAGGCGAAATCGAAATCGACGACGCCGTTTACAATAAGCTTCAGGAGGGTGCTGAAGCAGCTTCACCGGGCATGAAATATAAGCACTACTCCCCCGATGCGAAAGTACTCATCATCAAGGGCAGTTTCGCAGACTATAAAAAATATATTGAGGACTCTGCCGAAGAGGGTGATGTTGCTCTTTGTTTTGAAGAAGAAGTCATCGACCTTAACATCAGATGCATTACCTACGGCAGAAAAGACGACCCCTCATCTCAGGCAAAGAATATTTTCGATGCGTTGAGAAAAGTTGACTCAGAAAAAGCTAAGACGGTCTTTGCCCGTTTCCCCGAAAGCGACGGAATCGGTCTTGCTGTTTTTAACAGACTCGTCAGAGCTGCCGCTTTTAACATTGTTGAAGTCTGAGGTGATATAATGCTTACATTAGGACTCACAGGTAAAACGGGCGCAGGCAAAAGCACTGTCGCAGCTTATCTTAAAGAAAAAGGCTGTTATATCATTGACGGCGATATTATCGCAAGACAGATAACCGAAAAAGGCAGTGAGGTTTTATCCATACTGCAAAAAGCTTTCGGTGAAGATATATTAGATGAAAAGGGTGAGCTTATAAGAGCTACCCTTGCAAAAAGAGCCTTTTCATCCAAAGAAAACACTGCGCTTTTAAACAGCATCACTCATCCTTTTATAAAAAGAAGATGTGAAGATGAAATAGCGAAGGCAGACTCTCTCGGCTACAAAACCGCAATTATAGATGCGGCGGCACTTTTAGACAGCAATTGCAAAGACCTTTGCGAAAAAATTATAGTTGTCACTGCACCAGAAGAAATCCGTCTTGAGAGAATTCTCTCGAGAGATTCAATTTCTCAGGAGCAGGCTACGACAAGAATAAACGCACAACAAGATGACGAATATTATTTCAGTCACGCCGATATAATAATAAGAAACTATCCCCCCTATGATTTGCAGGATGAACTTCTTAGACTTGAGGAGCTGATATATTGAAAATAAAAAAGCTTATCGCCCTCATTCTTACACTGACAATTCTTTTATCCGCCATTTATTTCGGTGCTGTGTCAGTGCTTAAGATATTATATCCTCTGAAATATGAGGATTATGTCGAAGTTTACGCCAAGGAAAATAATCTTTCACCCGCCTTTGTCTATGCCGTCATCAACTGCGAAAGCGGTTTTGACAACGAGGCTGTTTCAAATGTCGGTGCAACGGGACTTATGCAGATTATGCCCGACACTTTTGACTGGATAAATATGAAACTGGGTGAAGATACGCCCTACTCTATGGCAACAGACCCTGAAACTTCCATAAAATACGGCTGTTTTCTCTATGGCTATCTGCTGACAAAATACGGCAGGGTACAAGAGGCTCTGGCAGCCTATCACGGTGGAAACGGCAATGTGGACAAATGGCTGAAAGACCAGAGGTATTCATCTGACGGCGAGACACTTCACACCATACCCTTTCCCACCACAAGCAAATATGTAAAAAAGGTTATGCTAACCGAAAAAATATATCAAAATCTCTATTTCAGAAAGGAACCATAAATTATGTCACAGGAAAAAACACAGGCAGAGCTTCTCAAAGAAGAACTCTTTTTTGAAAAGAAGCACTTCTCAAATCAGATGAGCGACGAGGAACTTGCAAAGGCAGACGAATTCTGCGAAGGCTATAAAGACTTCCTCGCAAAAGGCAAAACTGAAAGAGAATGTGTTGACTATATGATTGAAGCTGCAGAAGCTAAGGGCTTCACAGCTTTTGATAACAAAAAGACTTACAGCGCAGGCGACAAGGTTTATCTCAACAACAGAGGCAAGAGCCTTATTCTTGCCGTTATGGGCACAAAGGGTGTCAGCGAAGGTGCAAAAATCGTTGCGGCTCACATTGACTCACCCCGTCTCGACCTTAAGCCTACTCCCCTTTATGAAGCAGATGAGCTCGCTTACTTCAAGACTCACTACTACGGCGGTATCAAGAAGTATCAGTGGGTGGCTATCCCTCTTTCACTTCACGGCGTTGTTATCGATAAAAACGGCAACTCAATCAAAATCAACATCGGTGAGGACCCTGCCGATCCCAAATTCGTTATCACAGACCTTCTTCCCCATCTTGACAAAGAGCAGGCAAAGAGACCTCTTCTCGAAGGCATCAAGGGCGAAGAGCTCAACATTCTCATCGGCTCAAGACCTTTCAAGGCTGATGCAGGCAGTAACCTTGTAAAGCTCAACATTCTCAAGATTCTCAACGAAAAATACGGCATCACAGAAAAAGACTTCATTTCAGCTGAACTTGAAGCTGTGCCTGCACTGCCCGTATCAGATATCGGTTTTGACAGAAGCCTCATCGGTGCTTACGGCCACGACGACAGAGTATGCTCATATCCCGCAGCTATTGCAGCCTTTGATATCGGCACTCCCGTTCACACTTCAATTGCAGTTCTCGCTGACAAAGAAGAAATCGGTTCAGACGGTAACACAGGTCTCAACTCAAGCTTTATGAAATATTTCATCTGCGACCTTGCAAAGATGGAAGGCTTCGAGGGCAGAGATGTTCTCTCAATGTCAGAGTGTCTTTCAGCTGACGTTAATGCAGGCTTTGATCCCACATTCCCCTCGGTTCACGATAAATATAACTGCTGCAGCCTCAACTACGGCGCAGTTATCACAAAATATACAGGTGCAAGAGGCAAGAGCGGCACATCTGATGCAAGTGCTGAATTTATGGGCAAGGTCCGCTGTATTCTTGATGCAGCAAACATTTCATGGCAGATCGGTGAGCTCGGTGCAGTTGACGAAGGCGGCGGCGGTACTGTTGCAAAATATATCGCTAACCTCGGCGTTGACGTTGTTGACCTTGGCGTACCCGTGCTTTCAATGCACGCACCTTATGAAATTGTTGCAAAAGCTGACGTATACAGCACTTACAGAGCTTGCTTCGAGTTCTTCAAATCATAAGTTTTCCGCAAATATTCAAAGAACTGTTCAAAAACTGAACAGTTCTTTTTTTGTCAGGATTTATTATTAAGGAAAGGCTGATGTATTCTGACGAAACTTTTAGCTTGTCCTTTCATTTTCGGTTATCTCAAAACATTAAGTCTCGTGCCCGCTCATGCCGCGGGAGGGCACATACTTTGTCCTGAGCGACAAAGTATGCAAAGCGCTCTTTTTTTGCAACCGTCAGTCGGGTACTGTTTCAGATAGCTTGGTTTCCACCGTCATCAGACTTCGAAGCGGGCTACTCTGCGGTTTCTATACGCCTATTCCAATATATCAAAGTCGCCGTTGTTTCAGACAGCCTTAGTCCGCCTTCGTCTGATGTTTTCTTCTGACGCGGATTTACAGTCACTGCAAGAGGTGGGAGGCGGCTGACGTGAAATCACCTTTGGTGATTTCCGCGGGCGCGCCCGCGTGCCGAACTTCGTTCGGCTACGTCAGCCGCCGCACTACCCTCCTGCAGAAACTTTTTTCACAATTATCTGCGGTGATTTTATCACTTCATATTACATATTAATGCATTTTTATTGTATAAACTAAGTTTTTATGCAATTTTATTTATAAATATGCATAATTTAAACCCGAAAATGCATATTATGTTGTAAATATTCAATAAATTCGTGATTTTTTATATATTTATACCTTTTTCCCTTGACATTTAAAATAAAAGGTGTATAATGTTGAAACATAGCCTATAGAAAATATATGAATGGAGATAAAGAAAATGAAGGCAAAGAAAGAAATCAAAAAGATTGTACTCGCTTATTCAGGCGGTCTTGATACATCAATCATCATCCCCTGGCTCAAAGAAAACTATGAAGGCTGCGAAGTTATCGCTGTTTCAGGTGACGTAGGTCAGTCTTCAGAGCTTGAAGGTCTTGAAGAAAAGGCTCTCGCAACAGGCGCAAGCAAACTCTATATCGAAGACCTCAACAAGGAATTCGTTGAAGATTACATCTACCCCACTCTCAAAGCAGGCGCAGTTTATGAAGGTATGTATCTTCTCGGCACATCATTCGCTCGTCCTATCATCGCTAAGAGAATCGTTGATATCGCTCTGGCTGAAGGCGCTGATGCTATCTGCCACGGTTGCACAGGTAAGGGTAACGACCAGGTACGTTTCGAGCTTGCTATCAAGGCTTTCGCTCCCGATATGGAAATCATCGCTCCCTGGAGAACATGGGAATTCAAGAGCCGTGAAGACGAAATCGAATACGCTATCCAGAAGAACATCCCCCTCAAGATTACAAGAGAAACAAACTACTCAAAGGATAAGAACATCTGGCACCTTTCACACGAAGGTCTCGACCTCGAAAATCCCGCTAACGAACCCAAGTACGACGAAATTCTTGAGCTTGGTGTAACTCCCGAAAAGGCTCCCGATGTTGCTACATACATCACAATCGGCTTTGAAAAAGGTGTACCCACAACACTCAACGGCGAAAAGCTCGACGGTCCTGCTATGGTTAAGGCACTCAACGAAATCGGTGGCGCAAACGGTATCGGTATTGCCGATATGGTTGAAAACCGTCTTGTTGGTATGAAGAGCCGTGGCGTATATGAAACACCGGGCGGAACAATCCTCTATAAGGCTCACGAAATGCTCGAGCAGCTTTGCCTTGACAAAGAGACACAGCACCTTAAGATGCAGCTTGCAGTTAAATTCTCAGAGCTCGTTTACAACGGTCAGTGGTTCACAACCTGCCGTGAAGCTCTTTCAGCTTTTGTTGATAAGACTCAGGAAACTGTTACAGGTGAAGTTAAGCTCAAGCTCTATAAGGGCACAATCATGGGCGCAGGTATGACATCACCCTACTCACTTTACAGTGAAGAAATGGCTACATTCGACGAGGACGAAGTTTACGATCAGTATGATGCAAACGGCTTCATCAACCTCTTCGGTCTTCCTCTCAAGGTTAAAGCTATGCTCTCAAAGGATTGGGACATCAATAAATAAGAACAAAAAAGGGACTATCAATCGGTAGTCCCTTGATTTATCGGTGTAGATAAGATATAATATATAAAATAAGTTAGGAGTGAGGAGTCAGAAGTAAGGAGTTAAAGAAACTCCGACATTTTTCCCGATTCCAATTCTTGACAACAATAAAATAAACTGTTTTGAGTTTTTCAGTGCTCAGTTTAGGAAGGCAATATAGCTCCTAACTCCTCACTCCTAACTCCTAACTATTCCGGAGGAATACACTATGCCTTTATGGACAGGAAGATTTAAAAAATCCCTTGATAAAAAAACCAACGATTTCAATTCATCCATTCCCTTTGACTGCCGTATGGCACAGCAGGATATCAGAGGCTCTGTTGCTCATGCAACTATGCTCGGAAAGCAGAATATCATTGAAAAAAGCGAAAGCGATAAGATTGTGGCTTCGCTTAAAGAAATTGCCGCTGACCTTGAAAACGGCAACCTCGAAATAGATATGACAGCCGAAGATATACACACATTTGTTGAGGGCGAGCTGACTAAGCGCATCGGCGATAGCGGTAAGAGACTTCACACTGCAAGAAGCCGTAATGACCAGGTTGCGCTTGACCTGAGACTCTATCTTCTCGATCAGTGCGTGGTACTTGAAGAATCAATCAAGGCTCTCGTTGAGGTTATCCTCGATAAGGCCGATGAAAACTACGATGCAGTAATGCCCGGCTATACACATCTTCAGCGCGCTCAGCCTGTAACTTTCGGTCATCACCTTATGGCATATGCTTCAATGCTTATGCGCGACCTCGACAGACTTTACGACTGCAAGAAGAGAATGGCTGTGTCACCTCTCGGCTCAGGTGCTCTTGCAGGCACAACTTACCCCCTTGACAGAGAATATGTTGCAGAACTTTTAGGTCTTGGCGGTGTGAGTACCAACAGCCTTGACGGTGTATCTGACAGAGACTATGCTCTCGAGCTTCTCAGTGTGCTTTCAATCATTATGGTGCACCTTTCACGTTTTGCCGAAGAAGTTATCGCATGGTGCTCATGGGAATTCAAGTTTATTGAGCTTGACGATGCATTCTCAACAGGCTCAAGCATTATGCCTCAGAAGAAGAATCCCGATATTGCCGAGCTTGTAAGAGGCAAGGCAGGCAGAGTATTCGGTGACCTGCAGACACTTCTGACTGTTATGAAAGGCATTCCCCTTGCTTATAACAAGGATATGCAGGAAGACAAGGAAGCTGTTTTCGATGCTCTTGACACAGTTATTATGTGCCTTGACACCTTTGCACCTATGCTCGAGACTGCAACTGTGCTTCGCGACAATATGAGAAATGCGGCTGCAAGAGGCTTCATCAACGCTACTGATGCTGCTGACTATCTTGTTTACAAAGGACTTCCTTTCCGTGATGCATACAAGGCTACGGGTATGCTTGTTGCACTTTGCATTGACAAGGGTCTGACACTTGAGACACTTCCCATTGAGGAATATAAGGCAGTTTGCGACCTCTTCGACGAGGATGTTTACAAGGCCATCGACCTTGACGAGTGTGTAAGCAAGAGAACTGTCAAGGGTGGTCCGTCACCTGAGTGTGTGAAGAGAGAGATTGAAGCATTAAGAGCAGAACTTAATAAATAAAATAACAGCGCGTTTTTGGTAACTTTTTTGGCGCCAGCAAAAAGTTACGCCTCCGCGGCGAGCGGCGGGGTGCGTGGCGGAGCACTGCCACAAGAAAATCATAGATTATTTTAATGGGACGCGGGAGAGTGAGCGATAAAAACGGCCTACTCTCCCGCCATTTTATAAAGGAGGAAATATGAAAAAGCTATATAAAAAAAGCAGACTTGCCTTCTCCATAATCTGGATAGTGGCTTACTGTGTTCTGATGAGCATAGGCGACAGTCTGTCCGATAGTGTAGGCATATCAAAAGCCGTCACACTCCCTATAGCATTGACACTGTCTGCAACACTGTTTATCTTTATAAAAAGGAACAGTCTTACCAAAGAGTACGGCCTGTGCAAAAGTGAGATATCTGCAAGAAAAATGCTCTTCTATCTTCCTCTTGTAATACTTATGGCGGCAAATCTTTTCTGCAGATTAACACTTAACCTTTCCGTAACAGAAACTATACTGTACATCCTGACAATGTTTTGCGTTGGATTTCTTGAAGAAGTCATATTCCGTGGTCTGTTGTTTAAGTCAATGGCTGAAAACGGCATAAAATCCGCGATTATTGTTTCAAGCATCACCTTTGGAATGGGACATATAATAAACCTCTTTAACGGCTCAGGCGCAGAACTTCTGCCGAATATTCTGCAGGTAATATATGCTACGGCGGCAGGTTTTATGTTTGTTATGATTTTTCACAAAACAGGAAGTCTTATCCCCTGCATTGTATTTCACGGACTTTTCAACGCAATAAGTATCTTTGCTGACGAAAGTGCATTAAGTTTAAATCAGCGGATTATTTCCTGTGTTTTTCTTGTGGTTGTCAGTGGCGGATATGGGGCATATATTGCTCTGAAAGTAAACAACAAGAAGCAGTAAAGTTTTGGTCAAGCTTTTACAAAAGCTTGCGGGGTGCTGGGACAGAGTCCCACCACAATAACATTATAGTTGATTTTATCGGGACGCGGGTAAAGTGATATATAAACAGCCTGCTCTCCCGCCAAATTCAGATTCAGATAATTTTTCAATTTAAGAAAGAGTTGTTATAATGGAATTTAGTGAAAAACTACAAAAACTGCGAAAGCAAAAAAATCTCACACAAGAAGAGCTTGCAGATTTGCTTTTTGTATCAAGAACAGCAATATCAAAATGGGAATCAGGCAGAGGATATCCGAGTATAGACTCGCTGAAAACACTGGCAGCTTTTTTCGAGGTAACAATAGATGAACTGCTTTCAAGCAAGGAGCTTCTGACCATTGCCGAAAAAGATGCCGAAGAAAAAGAAACTTATTTGCGTGATTTGGTTTTCGGATTGCTTGACATAAGTGTTGCAATGTTTCTTTTTTTACCTTTATTCGGTCAGGCTTCAACCAAATCAATACAAGAAGTTTCACTTCTGACTCTCACTGAAATTTCACCATTGTTAAGATTTGCTTATTTTGCTATCGTCGTCATCAGCATATTAACAGGTATTCTTACTCTTTCCCTGCAAAATTGCCGACACAGATTATGGCTAAATAATAAAGCTCCCCTGTCTTTGGCATTAAGTGCCATCGGAGCTCTTTTGTTTATCATCAGCAAACAACCTTATGCGGCAACTTTTTTATTTGTTTTATTCATTATAAAGATTATTCTTATTATAAAACGGCAGTGACACGAAAAGTATCACTGCCGTCACTCTTTGTTTCTTGCCTTCAGCGGCATGGCGTTTTAATATATTTTCAGGCGAAAGCCCAATATATCATAAGGTAGGTTACAAAACATGCAAAAAGAAAGTAGAAAAAATTTATACACTTCTTTAATAATGATCATTGCGTTTATACTATGGACAAGCTCCCTTTACTTTATTGATGTTAAGCCAATCGGCCCTCAAGAATCCAAGGTCGGCTTTGCCACAATAAACGCTTTTGTGCACAACCTTTTGGGCACAAATATGACCTTATATACCATAACAGATTGGCTCGGAATTATCCCTATAGCCGTTATGCTCGGTTTTGCTTTGTTGGGATTGGCGCAATGGATTAAAAGAAAGAATCTGAAATTTGTAGATTACAGTATTTTTGTTCTCGGCGGATTTTACATTGCTGTTTTAGCGATATATATCATCTTTGAATTTTCAGTGGTAAACTACAGACCTGTTTTAATAAACGGCTATCTTGAAGCCTCATATCCGTCATCGACAACGATGCTTGTTTTATGTGTCATGCCTACAGCTATTATACAGTTAAATTCAAGAATAAAATCTGTCACAATAAGACGGTGTATTTCATCTGCAATTGCATTGTTTATTATTTTTATGGTGTTTGGCAGATTGATTTCCGGTGTGCATTGGTTCAGCGATATTATAGGGGGTGTGCTTATCAGTGCAGGTCTTGTGTTTATGTATCGATTTGCAATCACTTTAAAATCTTCCTCGGCGGGTTAAAACCTCACCCTACCGCCAAAGTCCGACGCGTACTAACAAAACATAATATAAAAAAGACAGCCTGATTACCGGACTGTCTTAATCTTTTTTATGTGGCAGGGCTTCGCCCTTGCAACCCACCGCTCGCCGCGGGGCATTCTTTTTCCTGTCGCGGAAAAAGAATCAAAAACGCGCTGATTTTAATCGCTGATCTTACTCAGGAATGCCTGCAATCTCTCTGTCTTAGGATTGCTGATAAGCTCCTGAGCCTTGCCCTCTTCTGCAATTACACCATTATCCATAAACACAATGTAATCGCTGACCTCTTTGGCAAAAGTCATCTCGTGAGTAACAATTACCATTGTCATATTTGTCTTGGCAAGCTCGCGGATAACCTTGAGAATTTCACCTGTAAGCTCAGGGTCAAGAGCACTTGTGGGCTCGTCAAAGAAAAGAATCTTCGGCTCAAGTGCCATTGCTCTTGCAATTGAAACTCTCTGCTGCTGACCGCCTGAAAGCTCACATGGATAGTTATGAATCTTTTCACTCAGACCCATATCAGCAAGGAGCTTGAGAGCCTTTTCTTCGATTTCAGCAAGTATCTGCTTCTTGTTTTGCTTGTAATCGGATCTTTCCTTAGCCTGAAGCTTAACGGCAAGAGTCACATTGTCAAGCACATCGTACTGCGGAAAGAGATTGAACTGCTGAAAAACAAGACCAATCTTAAGCTGTTTTTCTCTTGTCTCTTTTGCATTTTTCTTGGACTTGTCAGCACCGTCGAAAATCACATCGCCGTCAACGGTAATAAGACCGCTGTCTGCAGTTTCAAGGAAGTTTATGCAGCGAAGAAGTGTAGTCTTACCGCTGCCTGATGAGCCGATAATCGACAGCACTTCGCCCTCATTAAGAGAAAAGGAAACGCCCTTGAGGACTTCGGTTTTGCCGAAGCTTTTTTTGATATCTTTAACTTCAAGTATAGCCATAACCTTTCCCTCCTTATGATTTGAAATAGTCCAGTTTCTTTTCGAGCTTGCCGAAAACAACTGTCAGCAATCCGTTGAAAATCAGGTAGAAAAGACCTGTATAGAACAGCGGCCAAAGCAGACCGTCACTCTTGATGAATGCCTGTCCGTTCCAAATAATCTCATACACAGAAATAGTTCTCGCAAGCGAAGTGTCTTTTACAAGAGTAATGATTTCATTGCTCATAGGCGGTATTATACGCTTAATAACCTGCAGAAGCACTACCTTGAAAAACACCTGAGTCTTTGTCATACCAAGCACCTGGCCGGCTTCATACTGACCCTTAGGTATACTCTCGATACCGCCACGGTATATTTCAGAGAAGTAGCAGGCATAGTTGAGAACAAAGGATATAATAACCGCAACAAAACGGTCAAAGCACTCCCATTTTGAAAGCCAGGCTATTATGCCGTTGAACCAATCAAAAGAGCATAACCACTGTTCAAAGGCACTGTCTGCAACAAAATCCTCAGCCCAAGAGCCTATAAGACCGGGGCCATAGAAAATTACGATAAGCTGAAGCATAAGAGGAGTACCCCTTATTACCCATACAAGACACTTTGAAAGATATTTCACCGGACGGAACTTACTCATTGATCCAAAAGCTATAATAAGACCTAAGGGTAGAGCAAGCACCAGTGTCAGCAAAAATATTTCTAATGTTTTTCCAAAGCCTTCAAGAAGACTTAATGTAACTGACCAAAGCATATTTATTTACCTTTCTGTTTATATCCTGAAACGTTATATCCCCAAAAGAAGTTTTAAAGCGACCGAAAGACAGAAGGCCTCGAGCCTTCTGTCTTTTTAAGTATTAACAATAATTACGCTAATGTAAGTTCGTACTTTTCAGCAAGAGCCTGAAGTGTGCCGTCAGCCTTAAGTTCAGCGATAATATCGTTTACCTTAGCTGTTACATCTGAGCCCTTACGGAATGAAATACCGTATTCTTCAGTGGAAAGTTCAAGTGAGTAGCCAAGCTCTGCATATGAGGTGCCTTCACCTGTCATATTGTTAGCCATTGTGATATCGATTACACAAGCATCAGCTGCGCCTGACTTAACTTCAAGAAGCGCGTCTGACTGATACTTAACTTCTGTGTAATTGAAACCTGCTGCTTCTGCTGCATCTTTACCCGCTGAACCCTGTTCAACAACAAAAACAAGATCTTTCATGCTTTCAATGTCGGGATATTCAGCAATCTTATCTGCCTTCATTACAACAACCTGAGCGTTCTTTACATAAGGAACTGAAACACTTGAGTTTTTGAGAGCTTCGTCAGTGATTGTCATACCGTTCCATACACAGTCAATATTCTTTGTCTTAAGCTCGACAAACTTGTTATCCCAGTCAGCGATTTCGAAGAATTCGATTTCTACGCCGAGCTTTTCACCAACTGCAAGAGCGAACTCTGTATCGAAACCTGTAAGAACTGTCTTTGCTTCATCTTCGTAGTAATTCATAGGAGCGTAAACTGTCATACCAACAATCATTTTGCCTTTTTCTTTTATGTAAGCTAAATCGTCTGTTGCTTCTTCGATTTCGTCTGAGGGTTCTTCTTCGCCTGCTGAGGGATCAACTGTACCGCTTACATTTGCATCATCGTTAAGGCTGTCGTCTACATCTGTTTTGTCACCGCAAGCTGCAAGTGTGAAGCACATTACAACTGCAAGGATTGCTAATACAATAGCAATAGTTTTCTTTTTCATAATAATTTTCTTCCTTTCGGGTTGTTTTAAACGACTTTCTTTGTCGCTTTAGCGTGGTAATATATTAACACATTACTACGATAATGTCAATAGCGATTACTTAAAATTCTCGGCAGAGTACAGCTCACAAAACAATTTCGTCTGAATCCACAAAAGCCTTACAATTATTTCTACAAACTGCCCTATTTACTTTTAAACTGTGTTGTGATACTATTTTTATAATAAAAATCAGGAGGTCAAAATATGAAACTCTATTATGACGTTCACGACAAACCCAAGTTCCCTCAGCTGATAGTTTTCGCTTTTCAGCAGCTTCTTGCTATTATGGCTGCGACTATCGCGGTACCTGCCATCGTAGGCAACGGCATGACAGCTTCTGCAGCCCTTTTCGGCGCAGGCGCAGGTACAATTATTTATCAGCTTTTCACTAAATTCAGAAGCCCTGTTTTCCTCGGCTCGTCATTTGCTTTCATCGGCTCAATGGTTGCGGCTTTCGCAGGTGCAACATCAATGCAGCTGGGCTTCCTCGGTCTTCTTCTTGGTGCACTTTTTGCAGGTCTTGTATATGTTATCATCGCTATAGTTGTTAAATTAGTAGGCGTAAAATGGATAAACAAGCTTATGCCCGCTGTTGTTATCGGTCCCACAGTTGCTCTTATCGGTCTTTCTCTTTCAGGCGCGGCTATCAACGATGTTTTCTCCTACGGCCCTCAGGACGGTAACGGCTCATTTATTATGACAACCAACATCTGGGTATCGGTTATCTGTGCTTTTGTAACCTTCTTCGTTGTTGTTATGTGTTCCACCTTCGGCAAGAAGACAGCTAAGCTCATTCCTTTCATTATCGGTATCCTTGCAGGTTATGCAGTAGCTCTCGCCTTTACTCTTATCGGCAAAGCAACAGGCAACGCAGACCTTATGATTATTGATTTCGCACCCTTCCAGGCTCTTGTAGCAGACGGTGTAACAATCAAAACATTCTTCTCCGTACCCGAATTCACATTCCTGAAAGCCATTGACGGCGTAAAAGATTTCGATGCATCATATCTCACAACTGTTGCGGTAGCATATATCCCCGTAGCATTGGTAGTTTTTGCAGAGCATATCGCTGACCACAAAAACCTTTCATCAATCATTGAAAAAGACCTCCTTGAAGATCCCGGTCTCCACAGAACACTTCTCGGTGACGGTATCGGCTCATTTGTAGGTGCAATTTTCGGCGGTTGTCCCAACACAACTTACGGTGAATCAGTCGGCTGCGTAGCTATCACAAAAAATGCTTCAGTTGCCACTATCACAACAACAGCTATTCTTTCACTTCTGATTGCTTTCATCTCACCCTTTGTTGCGTTCCTTGATTCAATCCCCGGCTGCGTAATGGGCGGTGTCTGCATCACACTTTACGGTTTCATCGCCGTATCAGGTCTTAAAATGATTCAGAAAGTTGACCTTGAAAACAACGCCAACCTCTTCACCACATCTGTTATTCTTATTACAGGTATAGGCGGCATGGCAATGGCAATCGGCAAGGTAACCATCACAGCAATTGCATGTGCTCTTATTCTCGGTATTATCACTAACCTTGTGCTTAACAAAAAAAAGGCATAAACAAAATATAACTGCAAAAAAACGGACAGGTAACTGTCCGTTTTTTATTATGAAAACAATATATCACATCGTATATCCTGCTCAGCGATTGCTTATTATATCAAACAGCATTTCTACCGATTTTTCTATCCCGTCTTTGCTGAGAGCTGAATAGTTGATTATAAGTGTATGCTCAGGTGCAGTTGCAGGATTATGATAATAATGACTCAGGCAACTGAGATTGACCCCTTTATCTTTTGCAGCACGAGTCAGCTCACTGTCACTGAGAGTCGTATCAATCTCCATAAGAAAATGCAGACCCGAATCTTCTTCTTTTATCTTCGCCAATGAGTAAAGAGGATGATTTTTTACAGCTGTCATAACGTTGTCTCTCTGAGTACGGTAATAATTTCTCATACGGTTGATATGTTTTTCAAAATATCCCTGACGAATGAAAGCCGCAAGAGTATACTGTTCAAAGGTTGACACTGTGCAGGAATAGAAGCTGAGCTCTTTTTTATATCTTTCCATCAGTGCTTTGGGCAACACCATATAGCTTATTCTTATAGTCGAAGCAAGAGACTTGGAAAAAGTGTTGATATATATTACCTTGCCGAGAGTGTCTATGCTTTGCAGCGACGGGATAGGTTTGCCTGAAAAACGGAACTCACTGTCATAGTCATCTTCGATTATATATCTGCCCCCGTTTTCCTGAGCCCAGGAAAGCAGCTCATAGCGTCTGCTGACCGGCGTGACAATGCCTGTAGGAAAGTGATGTGTCGGCGATATATGCAGTACCTCTGCCGAGGAATCTGAAAGCTCATTGGCACTTATGCCCTGATTGTCAATGGGAATATAATCAAAATTCACATTGTTCGCCTTGTATATCTGAGCTATTTTTTTATACCCGGGGTCTTCGAGAGCATATTTCTTATCTCTGCCGAGGAGCTGAATAATCAGAGAATACAGATATTCCGTACCGGCACCGATGATTATGCATTCAGGGTCGGCAGACATTCCTCTGAACTGAAAAAGATATTCCGATATTGCGAGACGAAGCTCGCGCACTCCGATTGACGGCGAGTTGAGAATAAGTTCTTCACGTTTATCTGCCATCGTCTGCCTCATAAGCTTTGTCCAGGTAACAAAAGGAAAGCTGTCCTGAGCGGTGGCATTGCCTGCAAAATCTGCCTTATATAAATCTGACGGCTCAGTTTCTTTTTCGGCAGAGTACATATATCTGTTATCAGAAACGTGAATCTTTGGTGAGATGATGGGCGAAACATAAAAACCGCTTTTTGGCTTTGAATATATATAGCCCTCGGCAACCAACTGATTATAGGCGTTTTCGACGGTAATTGTGCTGATGCTCAGGTGCTCAGCCAACACCCTCTTTGACGGAAGCCTTTCACCGTTACGGAGCTTGCCCGAAAGAATGTCGTTTTTTATGCTTTTATAAAGGAATTCATAAAGACTGTCTTTGCCCTTATTTTCAAAAGAGTAGGTCAGCATAGCTTCTCTCCAATCTGACCATATAAAATATTGCGATTTTGAGTCTTTTAATATGGTCAAATATAAGTATAATACTAAATATAAAATTTGTAAACAGGACAGGTGACAATTTATGAAAAGAATAGTGACAATACAAGACATCTCCTGCGTGGGCAAGTGCTCACTCACTGTGGCTCTGCCTATTATCTCTGCAATGGGCGTTGAAACTGCAATTATCCCCACAGCAGTGCTCTCGACTCACACTATGTTCAGCGGCTTCACTGTCAAAGATCTCACAGATCAGATAGAGCCCATTACCAATCACTGGCAGAACGAAAAAATCGACTTTGATGCTATCTATACAGGTTATCTCGGCTCATTTGAACAGATTGACCTTATGAAAAAGATGTTCAGCGAATTCAAGACAGACAGCAACATAACATTCGTTGACCCTGCTATGGGTGACCACGGCAAGCTTTATCCTGCTTTTGACGAGAAATTTGCTAAGCATATGGCAACTCTCTGTGCAGTTGCAGACATAGTGGTACCCAACATAACCGAAGCTTGTTTTATGACAGGCGCCGAATATAAAGAAACATATGACGAGGAGTATGTAAAAGCTCTTCTTATAAAACTCAGTGACCTTGGTGCTAAAATAGCCATTCTCACAGGCGTATCTTTTGAAGAGGGTAAAACCGGTGTTATGGGATACGACAAAGAAAACGATGAGTTTTATTATTTCAGCCACGAAAAGCATTCTTCAAGCTATCACGGCACAGGCGATATTTTCTCAAGCACTTGTGTCGGCGCAATAATGAACGGCTACAATTGGAAACAGGCAGTTGAGATTGCCGCTAAATATACATCTGAATGTATCCGTCTTACAATGGCTGACGGCAAGCTTCAGTGGTACGGTGTTCATTTTGAACAGGCTATGCCCTATCTCCTCAAGCTTATTGAGAAATAAACTTAATTTACAGAACGGACGTCCCTATGGACGTCCGTTTTTTTACTGTGATAAATAAGTATATTCCCGTAACGAACAAAAAAAGAGACACCTTTCGCCTATGACACATAAGGCGTTCGGTGTCTCCGTAATTATATTTACAGACAATTATGCTTTAACGGTTTCTTTTTCAGCTTTGAGTGCATCGGCAATGATATCTGCACCCTCAGTCACAACAGCACCGCTTGACTTTTTAGCGTTATCCATAACCTTTTTATAAGGCATAAGCATACCCTCATTCATCTTGTTGCCCATTTTTGATTTTATTTTATCATTTGCAAGCAGAGCACCTACAAGATACATAGCCACAAGTCTGCCCTTTTGCTTCTGCGGGAAGTCATACTGACCGTGAGATTTATAGAATTTATGGTCAGCCTTCATCATACCCTGCATCACATAAATAAGATCACGGAAAATTTTCATACCGCCTACACCGTAAAAGTTTGCAGGCTGAACATATTTATTCTTAAGAGCATATGTGAGCATATCTGCCATACGGTCAATTGACTTATCAGCATCAATTTCATCCGAAGCCACACCTGCAAGGAAGTTGCCGCCAACCTCTGCTCTGCCCTCAAGAATCATTCTCAGGTTCATTTCTTTTGAATATTCACCTGATACAAGATAAGCAACAGGCATACCCATAGTAACAGTTCTGTGTCCGTTGCAGAACTGTCTGTCATCATACATCTTAAAGAGAGGTCCCATTGAATGGTCTTTGATTGTGAAAGCGTAGACTATTGCATCTGCTTTCTGAATCTCATTTCTCAGAAAAGCATCGAAACCGTCTTTATATACACAGGTACCGTCAACAGCACAGTTGAAACAGCCGAGACAACCGCCTTTGAAAGGATACTCGGCAATATTGACCACTCTTGTGTTCATAGGCATAACAGCCTTGAAGCGCTCTATCATCTGACCGAGCTGTGAATCAGCATCTTTAAGGTCAGCGACGATAACGATATCTTTGTCTGCTTTTTCTACTGTTTCTGTGGGTACTGTCACCTTGCTGAGAGTTTTGGCTTCTGACGCAGGAATAACAGGCTCACTGCAATCGTTTTCCTTGCTCCAGAGAATGTATCTGAAGAATTCAAAAGCTTCTTTCTGTCCCTTTTCGGTTGTAAGGTCATCCATATCAGCTGAGAGACCCTTGACAAACTTCATACCCATATCCTGACAGTTATCTTCGATATATCTGTGAGCTGTGATATCCCAGAAATGCTTTGAGGTTGTTATCTGAGTTGCGAATTTGCCCTTGACATCAACATTGCTTTCTTTCATAAGATCAATGAAATAGTGAAGCTGGCTGGGTGCAATGAAAGTATAAACGGGATATGAAAAGACAATCAGGTCTGCTTCTTCAAGAGCTTTCTTTGAAGAAGAGAAATCTCTCTGAATCTTTTTAATCTGCTGACCTGCGTGAATTACACTGAATTTATGCTCAGGGAATTTAAGTGCAAGATAGTTAAGGGTCTGAAGAGTGACACTGTATTTGCCCTTTGGACTTCCGTTGACAATGAGTATCTTCATATATTTTCACTTTCCTTTATAATATTTTTTAATTTTCTCGCTATCTGTTATGATATCATAAAAACAGTTTTCAGTCAAGTTGAATATCTGAACGCAAAAATTACCGCTGATAATCTGAAATTAACAGCGGTTCGCCTATTATTCTTTACCTGTGAAAGCTGCATGCAGAGACATTACCAGCTTCACCATATCGTTTATGGGCTCACGATTGTCTTTATTGACCCAATCTTTAAACATCTGATAGTATCCTGTCGTTATAAATGAGATGATATATGCTTTCTCGCTTTCAGAAAATTCGTCAAGTCTTGCACTTATAAGATTTCTGAGTGTCGGAAGTTTAAAGAGTTTTTTATGGAAATCTCCGCTGGCGTTATTGTTTATAATAAGCCTTGCAGTTTCAATATTATTTTCAAGATATATGCAAATGGTTACAAGGCTGCTGCCGAGAGAGTGGCATTTCTGCAATTCCTGCTCAACGAGCAAAAGCATCTCGTTTTCCATTTCTTCAAGAAGATCCATAGGACTGTTGTAATATTTATAGAAGGTTGAACGGTTTATACCTGCATTCTCACACAGCGTACGGATATGGATTTTATCTACAGGAGTCGTTTTGAACATTTCAAGGAAAGCCTCTTTTAAAAGACGCTTAGTCAGAACTATTCTCTGATTCTCTTTCTTTTGCATAATTACACCTCCGCATTATATTGGAGCAACAGTTCATTTTAAATTGCAGGATTAACAATACCAAACAAAGAAAACAGCTGTCTTAAATCCAACACATGTATATTGTAATGCAATCGGTATAAAAAGTCAATAAAAAAGCTACTTGATTATTAAGGCTGAGTAGTCTATAATAAGTGAAAAGGAGTTGATTGTATGGCAAAGTTCTGCTGTGAGCAGTGCGCTTATTATGACTATGACGAAGAGTATGATGAGTACTACTGCAGTGTGAATCTCGATGAAGACGAAATGGAAAAATATATGTCCGGCAATACGGACTCATGCCATTATTTCACTCTCTATGATGAATATAAGGTAGTAAGAAAGCAAAACTGAGGTTGGGGCTCAGGCGCCGAAATAAATTTCGGCGGAGCACCCGCAGGGTGCTTACACAATCCGCAAACGGATTGTGCCTGAGCCCCCTCCCGAAGCACAGCTCAAACTAAAATAAAAGTCAGGTGAAAATTATGCAATCTTTAAGATATCTGTATAAAATAGGAAGAGGCCCCTCCTCTTCTCACACCATGGGTCCCGATAAAGCCGCCCGCTATTTCAGAAATAAATATTCCGAAGCCGACAGTTATAAGGTTATCCTCTATGGCTCGCTGTCAAGCACAGGCAAGGGCCATAAAACCGACGAGGCTATCCTCGATGTGTTTGAAGGCACAGATATTGAGCTGATTTTCGGCAGCGGTGAAACAGAGGGCTTGCCCCACGAAAACACTATGGAGTTTTTCGCATATAAAGACGGCAAGAAAATTGCCAATGAGCGCATTATGAGTGTCGGCGGCGGTAAAATCGTAATCGAGGGCGAACCTGATTTAGACGGTGAAAATATTTATGACCTGCCCACTTTCGGACAAATTGCCGAGTATTGCAGCACTCACAACATCAGACTCTGGGAATATGTTGAAAAATGCGAAGGCAAAGAAATCTGGCCTTACCTCCACGAAATATGGAAGACTATGAAAAACGCAATTAACGAGGGACTTTCAACACGAGGTGTCCTTGACGGCGGTCTCAACGTCGAAAGAAAGGCACAGTACCTCTATAATCAGTCTCACATTGACGAGAGCGACATCACAAGAGAAAACCGATTGGTCTGCGCTTATGCCTTTGCTGTCAGCGAACAGAATGCAGGCGGCGGAATCATAGTTACTGCCCCCACCTGTGGAGCTTGTGCAGTGCTTCCCAGTGTACTTAAATATATGCAGGATAAAAAAGGCTTCAGCGACGATGACGTCTGCAAGGCTCTTGCTGTCGGCGGACTCATCGGCAACCTTGTCAAGACCAACGCTTCAATCAGCGGCGCCGAATGTGGCTGTCAGGCTGAAATCGGCACAGCCTGCTCAATGGCTGCTGCAGCTCTGTGTGAGCTTTTCCATATGGGCATCGGTCAGATCGAGTACGCTGCCGAGGTTGCAATGGAGCATATGTTGGGTCTGACCTGTGACCCTGTCTGCGGTCTTGTTCAGATTCCCTGCATTGAGAGAAACGCCGTTGCAGCAATGAGAGCCATCAACGCCTTATCACTTGCAAACTTCCTTTCCACCACAAGAAAGATAAGCTTTGACACAGTTGTGGAAACTATGTATAAAACCGGCAAGGATCTTAATGCCATGTATCGCGAAACCTCTCAGGGCGGTCTTGCTGCAACCTATATGCACCCGGGCTCATAAGGCATTTGAATTTCAGATTATAACCCTCTAAGCCAATCTTATCAATAACACTACAAACAAAAAGGACACCCTCTCGGGTGTCCTTTAATCTGTATATTTTACTGCTTAGCGCCTTCATCAAACTTTTCAAGCACCTTAACACTTGCAGCAAAGCAATCTGCAAGACACTTCTTATTGAGTGCATCAGGTGTATCAAGTCTTGTGTGATAGAAATCGGGAAGAGCGTGGTTGAGAGCTGTGATACCTGTAGCGCGCATACCAGCCTGAGCAAATGCAGCTGAGTCTGTTGCACCGCCAAGAGGAGGCACAAAACCTTTCTTACAGGGAATACCGAGTTCCTGACAAGCCTCATAGAAAAGATCTGAAACATCTTTGTCAACCTTAACGGTTGCATTAAGGTCACGGTAGTTAACCATAAGCTGCTCTGACTGAGTAATTGTATCATATGAGTAAACGAATGTGGGCACATCGTCAAACTCTTTTGCGTGAGCTTCGCACCAAGCCTTTGCACCGCGAAGACCTGCTTCTTCTGAACCTGAGAAAACTACACCAACTTCAGTGTTTTCAAATTCAATGCCCTCATCTTTGAGGTACTTGAGAATTGCCATACCCATGTAACAGCCTGTGAGGTTGTCGTTAGCGCCGTCAACTACTCTCTTCTTGTTCCACATAAAATAAAGACCGAACCAGAAGGGTACAAAAACAAGAGCTGCAAGACCGAGCTTGAGAGCGAGGTCAGGATTACTGTCAAAAGCACCTGCAAGCTTAGCAATTGCAATGCCAAGAGTATAGAAAGCGCCAACGAAGCAGACCATCATATGAATGTCAAAACCGAGATATGTAAACTTATATTTTACAGGCCATTCCCAGGTAGCGTCAGGGTGACCGTTGAAGATGATTCTTCTCTTAACTTCGCCTGTGGGCTTTTTGAAGCCTGCTGCATTGTGACCTGTTTCTTCTTTGAAGCACTTGTCAACAAGCTTTTTATAAAGACCGAACTGCAAGAAGCAGATAGCAAGACCGAGAGCTATAAAGACAATTGAAAGCACGGGCATAAAGAAATAAGAAATGTAAGCAGCAAAGCAGAATGAGATTGTGAAATAAATCCAGCCGTAGAATGAGTCGGGGTTTTCTTTAAATCCTTCTACATAAACACGGTCGCAACCGTATTCTTTCATCTGTTTTGCAGCATAATCACAAGCCTGCTTTTCACCCTTTGAGCCGGGGGCACGCTTTTCAAATTTGTTGCAGATGTATGTGATTTCATCAATCATATACTGAGCTGCCAAATCTTTTTTGTCGATAATTTGTTTAAGATTCATAATATCTCTCCTTTATTTGATGATTATCTATAGTTTATCACAAAATCTTAAACAGTTCAATAATATTTTCACTAATTTTGTTAAATATATTAAGATAATTGTGATATTTATCCTTTTATAGCAAAAGTATGAGTTTTTTACATTATTGTTGTAATTTTTTTAGTTAAATTATATTTACATTTATAATGTAAAGTGATAGAATAAGAGACGGTAATCTTATTTTATTGCTAGAATGAGAATTTAGGAGGAATAAATATGGCTAGAAAAAAGAAAACCATGGACGGTAATAATGCTGCCGCTCACGTGTCATACGCATTCACAGAAGTTGCAGGCATTTATCCCATTACACCGTCAAGCCCTATGGCAGACTATGTTGATCAGTGGTCAGCTCAGGGATTAAAAAACATCTTCGGAACAAGAGTAAACGTTGTTGAAATGCAGTCAGAAGCAGGTGCCGCAGGTACTGTTCACGGCTCACTCGCAGCAGGTGCTCTCACCACAACCTACACAGCTTCACAGGGTCTTCTTCTTATGATACCCAATATGTATAAAATCGCAGGTGAACTTCTTCCCAGCGTATTCCACGTATCAGCACGCTGCGTAGCTTCACACGCACTCAACATCTTCGGCGACCATTCAGACGTTTATGCCTGCCGTCAGACAGGTTTCGCAATGCTCGCTGAAACAAACACACAGGAAGTTATGGACCTTGGCGCTGTTGCTCACCTTGCAACAATCAAGAGCCGTGTACCTTTCCTTAACTTCTTCGACGGTTTCCGTACTTCTCACGAACTTCAGAAAATCGAAGTATGGGATTTTGACGACCTTAAAGAAATGACAGATATGGATGCTGTTGAAGCATTCCGTAAGAGAGCTCTCAACCCCGAACGCCCCGTTATGCGCGGTTCACACGAAAACGACGATATCTTCTTCCAGAACAGAGAAGCTTGCAACAAATATTACGATGCAGTTCCTGAAATCGTTGAAGAATATATGGGCAAGGTTAATGCTAAGCTCGGCACAAACTATCAGCTCTTCAACTACTACGGTGCTCCCGATGCTGAAAAAATCATCATCGCTATGGGTTCAGTAAACGACGTAGCTGAAGAAGTTATCGATTATCTCACAGCTAAGGGCGAAAAGGTTGGTCTTGTTAAGGTTCGTCTTTACAGACCCTTCTCAGCTAAGCATCTTCTTGCTGCTATCCCCGAAACTGTTAAGAAAATCGCAGTTCTCGACAGAACAAAGGAACCCGGTTCACTCGGAGAACCTCTTTACCTTGATGTTGTTACAGCTCTTGCTACAAACGGCAGAGGTAACATCGAAGTAATCGGCGGCCGTTACGGTCTCGGTTCAAAAGATACAGCTCCCTCAAGCATCTTCGCAGTTTACGACGAACTTGCTAAGGCTGAGCCCAAGAGACAGTTCACTGTTGGTATCGTGGATGACGTAACAGGTCTTTCACTCGAAGAGAAGCCCTCTCCCAACACAGCAGCTGAGGGTACCATCGAATGTAAGTTCTGGGGTCTCGGCGGTGACGGTACTGTTGGTGCTAACAAGAACTCAATCAAAATCATCGGTGACCATACTGATAAATATGTTCAGGCATACTTCCAGTATGACTCAAAGAAAACCGGCGGTATCACAATTTCACATCTTCGTTTCGGCGATAAGCCCATCAAGAGCCCCTATTATATCAACAAGGCTGACTTCGTAGCTTGTCACAACCCCTCATATGTTGATAAAGGCTTCAAGATGGTCAACGACGTTAAACCCGGCGGTGTATTCCTTATCAACTGCCAGTGGAACGACGAAGAACTCGATAAGCACCTCAACGCTGAAGCTAAGAGATATATCGCAAACAACAACATTCAGCTTTATACAGTTAATGCTATCGACCTTGCTGAAAAGGTTGGTATGGGTAAGAGAACAAACACCGTTCTTCAGTCAGCATTCTTTGCACTTGCTAACGTAATGCCCTCAGCAGAAGCTATTCAGTATATGAAAGACGCAGCAACCAAGTCCTACTCAAAGAAGGGTCAGGATATCGTTGACGCTAACCACAATGCTATCGACGCAGGTGCTTCAGCTTACCACAAGGTTGACGTACCCGCAGCTTGGGCAGATGCAACAGACGACGCAGCAGCAGCTAAGTCAGAAGGCGCAGAAAAGCTCGTTAAGATGGTTGACACTATCCTTAAGCCCGTTGGTCTTATGGACGGTTACTCACTTCCCGTTTCAGCATTCTATGACCACGCAGACGGTACTTTCGAACACGGCGCATCAGCTTATGAAAAGAGAGGCGTTGCAGTGCTCGTACCCGAATGGGATGCAACAACCTGCGCTAAGTGTAACCAGTGCGCTTATGTATGTCCCCACGCAACAATCCGTCCTTTCGCTATGAGCGACGAAGAAGTTGCAGCAGCTCCCGCAAACATGAAGAAGGCTCCCAAGCCCGTTGTCAAGACAAACTACACTTATACTCTCGCAGTTTCACCTATGGACTGTATGGGTTGCGGTGTATGCGTAGGCGTATGTCCCACCAAGTCACTCAAGATGGTTTCAAAAGAATCACAGCTTGAAGAACAGAAAGTATTCGATTACTGCGTAGCTAACGTAACAGAAAAGAAAGAAACAACTGCAGTTATGAACGTTGTTTCAAGCCAGTACAAGAAGCCTCTCCTTGAGTTTTCAGGCTCATGTGCAGGTTGTGCTGAAACCTCATATGCTCGTCTTATCACTCAGCTCTTCGGTGATAGAATGTATATCTCAAATGCTACAGGCTGTTCATCAATCTGGGGCGGTCCCGCAGCAACATCACCCTACACCGTTGACAAAAACGGCCACGGTCCTGCTTGGGCAAACTCACTGTTTGAAGACAATGCTGAACACGGTCTCGGTATGTACTACGGCCAGAAAGCTATCCGCGACAGACTCATCGACGACGTTAAGGGTATGATTGCTTCAGAATGCTGTGCAGCTGAAGTTAAGGCAGCAGGCGAAGAGTACCTTGCAACAGTAAATGACGGCGCTAAGAACACAGCAGCAGCTGATGCACTCGTTGCAGCTATCAAGGCAGCAGGCGCAACTTGCGACCTTTGCAAAGACGTACTCGACAACAGCGAATACCTTTCAAAGAAATCTGTATGGATCTTCGGTGGCGACGGTTGGGCATATGATATCGGTTACGGCGGTCTCGACCACGTACTCGCATCAGGCCAGGACGTAAACGTAATGGTATTCGATACTGAGGTTTACTCAAATACAGGCGGTCAGGCATCCAAGGCTTCAAACATCGGTCAGGTTGCTCAGTTCGCAGCAGCAGGTAAGGAAATCAACAAGAAGAGCCTTGCTGAAATCGCTATGAGCTATGGCTATGTATATGTTGCTCAGATCGCTATGGGCGCTAACATGGCTCAGACTCTCAAGGCTATCCAGGAAGCTGAAGCATATCCCGGTCCCTCACTCATCATCGGCTACTCACCCTGCGAAATGCACTCAATCAAGGGCGGCATGATCAACTGTCAGGCTGAAATGAAGAAAGCTGTTGAATGCGGTTACTGGAACATCTTCCGTTACAATCCTGCACTCAAGGCAGAGGGCAAGAACCCCTTCACACTTGACTGCAAAGAACCCAATGCTGAGTATCAGGCATTCATCAAGAATGAAGCTCGTTACACAAGACTTATGAGAGAGTTCCCCGACAGAGCTGAATCACTCTTCGCTAAGAGTGAGCAGGTAGCTAAAGACAGATATGCTCACCTTCTCAAGCTCAAGGATCTCTACGCTCCCGACGCTGAATAATCATCGCGTTTTCGATTCTTTTTCCTCGATAGGAAAAAGAATGCCCCGCGGCGAGCGGAATAAAATAAAGATAAACCGAGTTGATGAAAGTCAACTCGGTTTTTTCTTGTATACATAGGACATACTGCTGCTGACAGCAAAAATCAGCTATCGATGGGCGCGTGGGTTCCTGCAAGAACTAAAAAGGCCTCATTTTCTCGCACTCTATGCTCCATAGGTTGCAATTTTTTCACTTAGAGAGTAAAATGGTGTCACAAGGGAGGCGACATTATGAATGCCGATAAAATAGGTTCTTTCATCAAAGAATTAAGAACTCAGAATAAAATTAAAAACGGCGGGATAAAACCTGCCGTTTATTCTTTACTTTGACGCGTAGCAAAAAAGAGCAGCTCAAATGAACTGCTCTTTTAATTTTTTATATCGCTCGCCGCGGGGCGTCACTTTTGCTGTCGCCCAAAAGTGACCAAAGCGCGATGTTGCGCTGTTTTTTATCTTTTAAAAATAGCTGAAGGTCTGGGAAGAGGCTTCTTTCTTCTGTGCTTCTTTTCAATCTGGATAGGTGTTTTGATAAGCATATTTGCAAGCACTGTCCAGAAAATTACAAGAATGTACATTCCGAATACAGCATAGAAGCCTGCTGAAAGTGTAGCTGTCTTGATAGTTACAACAGCAGCTAAAAGCTGTGTCCATGTGCTCTCTGAGAACATGCCGACAATATCTGAAAGGTTGATTTCGCCACCGATAAGCTTATCAAATGCAAGCTTTGAAATAATGATACAAACAAAGCAGATCACAAGACCTGAAACTGACATAATCATTACAGGCTTTCTGTTATCTCTGATAGCTGCCACAACACCTGTTGCAAGGAAAAGAGCAATAGCAATAACAAAGAACACTACAAATGCAATAAGATGAGGAATAATAGGCTCTGCAATTGTCAGGAAGCTCGCAGCTTCTTCTGTGCCCTCAGCAGCCGCACCGCTGAGATCGGTTTTCATAAGCATTTGGATAATCTCGATAGCTGAATACTCATATTTTGTCTGCACGCCGAACTGCTCGGCAAGTGTTACGATTGATGATATTTCATCTGTTAAACCGCCGATTGCAAAATAGAAGAGCTTGAGCATAAGGCCCATAACAACTGCTCCCACTGCAAGTATCGGGGTAATGATGCGATAAGCAATTTTCATTTTTATTTACTCCTTTAACTTTATTTCCAGGATGACTTCAGGTCAACTGTTCTGTTAAATACAACCTTATCTTCTGTTGATGTTGTATCAATGCAGAAATAACCCTGTCTCATAAACTGGAATGTGTCACCGACTTTAAGGTCAGTTACGCCGTCTTCTAACTTACAACCCTCAAGAATTGTGAGAGAATCGGGATTGAGGTTATCTTTGAAGCTTCCGCTTGACTCGTCTGAGGGATTGGGATTGTTGAAGAGTCTGTCATAAAGTCTTGCTTCAAAGTCGATTGAGTTTTTAGCACTTACCCAATGAAGAGTACCCTTGACCTTTCTGCCGTCAGGTGAGTTACCGCCCTTGCTTTCAGGGTCATAGGTGCAGTGTACCGCTGTGACTTCGCCGTTTTCGTCTGTATCATAGCCGATGCACTTAACGAAATATGCACCTCTGAGTCTTACCTCGTTGCCGGGGAAGAGTCTGAAATACTTCTTGGGAGGCTCAATCATAAAGTCTTCTTTTTCGACATAGATTTCCTTTGAAAAACGGATTGTTCTTGTGCCGAGTTCAGGCTTATCCTGATTGATAGGAAGCTCGATGTCTTCAACTAAATCCTCAGGATAGTTATCGATAATAACCTTGAGAGGTCTGAGTACCGCCATAGCTCTGGGAGCATTTTCATTGAGATTGTCTCTTACACAAGCTTCAAGCAGACCGAAATCAACAACACTGTAAGCCTTTGATACGCCTACACGATTGATGAAATCTCTGATTGCTTCTGCAGGATAACCTCTTCTTCTCATACCGCTGATGGTAACCATTCTCGGATCATTCCATCCGTCAACGATACCCTCTGTTACAAGCTGTAAGCACTTGCGCTTGCTTGTGAGACAGTAGTTGAGGTTGAGTCTTGCAAACTCAATCTGACGTGAAGGCTCTTTGAACTGAAGCTCTTTAAGGAACCAATCATAAAGAGGTCTGTGGTTTTCAAATTCAAGTGAGCAAAGTGAGTGAGTTACACCCTCGCGTGTATCTGAAAGAGGATGCGCAAAGTCGTACATGGGATATACGCACCACTTGTCACCTGTCTGATGATGGCTGACATGAGCGATTCTGTAAATAACAGGGTCTCTCATATTGATGTTGGGTGAAGCCATATCAATCTTAGCTCTGAGCACTCTTGCACCGTCAGGGAATTCGCCGTCAGTCATTCTCTTGAAAAGGTCGAGGTTTTCTTCGATGCTTCTTTCTCTGTAGGGACTATTTTTACCGGGTTCTGTGAGAGTACCGCGGTATTCTCTGATTTCATCAGCTGTCAGATCACAGACATAAGCCTTGCCCATTTCGATAAGCTTGACAGCACATTCATAGATGAAATCGAAATAGCTTGATGCATAGAGAACCTTGTCCCATTTATAGCCGAGCCACTGGATATCTTCTTTGATTGCATCTACATACTCAACATCTTCCTTTGAGGGGTTAGTGTCGTCGAGACGAAGATTACAGGTACCGCCGTATTTTTCAGCTGTGGAGAAGTCTATCTGTATAGCCTTGGCGTGGCCGATATGAAGATAGCCGTTGGGTTCGGGAGGAAAACGGGTCTGCACATGGGAGTAGACGCCTTTTTCCAGGTCTTCATCAATGAAGTCATGGATGAAATTTGAAATTTTTACTGCTTCTTCCATTGTCTTTTTCCTTTCACGCACCGAAATGATTCAGCGCAGTATTAAGTCTTTCCATAACCTTATCCCTGCCGAGAAGACTCATAATTGAATAAAGGTCGGGAGTATTTCTTCTGCCTGTAACGGCAACTCTGATAACTGTTGAAACATCACCTACGTGACCCTTGAAAAGTTCGGGATTCTTCTTGAATTCCTTAACATTAGGTGTATAGCCGAGAGGCTCGCAAAGGTCTTTCATTCTCCGGAACCATTCGTCTTTGGTGTCGTTTTCGTTATATACATTGATATAAGCTTCAAGGATTTCCTTAGCCATATCCGCTGTGATGTTTTCAGGCATTTCGAGATTATTATCAAAAATCTCGTCAAAATAATAGCTGATGTAATCCTTTACCTCGCTCCAGCAAGCAATATCTTTTCTGGGCTTTGGTGTATCACGGTCAACATTAAGTATTGCAGTTGAGTGCGCAGGGTCTTTTGAGATAAGAGCATAGAAATCTGCGTCGTACTCTTTCGCCCATTCGGCAGTGTACTCATAAACCTTTTCGGCACTCATAAGTGAGATAACATTTTTTGATACGTCATTGAATTTAACCATATCAAAGAGAGCACCTGAAACACTCATCTTTTTAAGATTAAAGGGAAAAGCATCGATTGATGCATCTTTGTTGGTCTTTCTCCAGTCTTCAAAGTTGGAGTTCATAAGAGTCATCATATATTCGTTGACACTCTCTTTGGGGTAACCCTGCTCAATGTAGAATGTAACTGCAGCTTCGGGGTCCTTTCTCTTTGAAAGCTTGCGCTTGCCGCCGTTTTCCTCTTTCATAATGGGAGCTACGTGAGCGTATTTAGGCACCTTGAAGCCGAGGCACTTAAAGAGCTGAAGATGCACAGGACAGCTTGACATCCACTCGTCACCGCGTACAACGTGGGTTGTGCGCATAAGGTGGTCATCAACTGCGTGAGCAAAGTGATATGTGGGAATACCGTCGGATTTAAGAAGAACGATATCCTGCACATTTTCGGGCATTTCGATTTTGCCCTTAATCATATCATCGATATAGCATTTATTTTCAGCATTTCCCGGTGACTTGAGACGAAGTGTCCAGGGAGCGCCTGCATTTATTTTTTCTTCGATTTCTGCGAAAGTAAGGTTACGGCATTTAGCATATTTGCCCCAGTAGCCTTTCTGAGGTTCGTTTTCCTGCTGTGCTCTGATTTCGTCTAATTCTTCGGCACTGCAGAAGCAGGGATAAGCTAAATCTTTTTCTACAAGAGTTTTTGCGAAAACGTGATAGATGGCTTTTCTCTTGCTCTGATAATAGGGGCCGTAATCGCCTTTTTCCATATCTTCGCCGATAACACCTTCGTCAGCTGTTACACCGAAAGCTTCAAGTCCGTCGAGCATAACCTTAACGGCGCCTTCGATTTTTCTTTTCTGGTCGGTATCTTCAACGCGCACATAGAAAATGCCGTCGGTAGTTTTAGCTGTTCTGTAAGCAACGGTACCTGCGAAGAGGTTACCGAAGTGCAGGAAGCCTGTGGGGCTGGGAGCGAGTCTTGTGACTCTCACGCCCTCTTTGAGATTTCTTGGCGGAAACTTAGCTTCCATATCATCGGGTGTTTCTGTTATATCGGGGAATAAAAGCTCGGCGAGCTTTAAGTTATCACTCAATGTATATACCTCCTTATGGGATATGATAATTCATTATATTATCTCAAATTTTGCAGGAAATTTCAATAGTTTAGAGGTATTTTTTAAAGAAAAATAACTAAAGTTTTTTGGTTACTTTTTTTCAAAAAAGTAACGTCCGTCCGACGAGGACATACATAACACTTTTGCAGTCTTCCATTATTCGTATCGCTCGCCGCGGGGCATCGTCACCGAAACGCCGCCTGTGGCGAATGAAGTGAGGCGAGGATGGCGCAGCGGTCAAAATTCATAGGCGCTCCAAACTGTAATGAATTTTGGGAACCGCAAGAGGGACTTTTTTGCTGTCGCGCAAAAAGAATCAAAAACGCGCTGATTTTCCCCATTTTTAGTTCCTGCAACCTGAAGTTGCTAAATTTTAAACCAACATTGATAGACAAAGCTCCCCCATTATGCTATTATTTTAAGCAGAAAGGAGCTGATATTATGTCAAACATCGGCGAAAGAATCTATGACCTGCGAAACAGAAATAATATGTCACAAGGTAACCTTGCAGATAAACTTGACGTGTCAAGACAAACTATATCCAAATGGGAAAACAATATGTGTCTCCCCGAAGCAGAAAAGCTTCTGCAACTGAGTGAAATTTTCGGAGTATCTACCGATTATATATTGAAAGGCAAAACTATAGTCGAACCTGAACCTGTTTATATCTATGTCAAAGACCCTGACAGTGAAAATGTATCCAAACACAACGAGAAAATCGTGAGGAAGTATGTGGGAATTGTTCTTGCTGTAGTATTCGGAATTATAGCAATAGCTTTACTTATAATGGGTGGTTATATATTGACTGTCATCCCCTTTGCAGTTGCTGTTCTTGGCGTACTCTTAGCGAAAGATGCAAAACACCCTTGGTTAATTACTTATTGGATAACTTACATCACAGGTTTAGTATCTTTACCGTTTTTCACAAGTATCAATCCGTTTATGATTTTTGACCCTATAATTTATACAGAAGGATATACACTTCATTTGCTTTGGGGTTATGGAATATGGACAGCATTAGCCATTCTCATCCTCTGCACCATCAAAGCCAAACGCGGATACATATTCAAGCCCAAAGACAACGCATAACTAACTCGGCGGGAAAAGACTAACTTTTTTCCTCCAAAGCTATGACGCGTTACAATAAAACAAAAAGGAGACTCACACCGAGTCTCCTTAATCTTTTCTTTTTCCTCGCTCGCCGCGGGGCATCGTCACCGAAACGCCGCCTGTGGCGGATGAAGTGAGGCGAGGATGGCGCAGCGGTCAAAATTCATAGGCGCTCCAAGCCGTAATGAATTTTGGGAACCGCAAGAGGGACTTTTTTGCTGTCTCGCAAAAAGAATCAAAAACGCGCTGTTATTTCTGCTTTGAATACTTGAGCCTGTAAACTATATTCATAATCACACAGTCAAGCGCACCGAGAGGCTTTGAACCGCCGAAAACTTCACCTGCAAGCATTGACTTACAGTTCTTTTCCATAACCATTTCAGTTGCCTGAGCTTCCTCTGTGTTGGGACCGCAGCAAACTGCGCCGTTGTCTCTGAGGAACATTGCATTTCTGAACTTGCCTGAAATCTTCTTTGCAGCTTTCTTTGATGACTTCATTGTGTCATTGGGATCAAAGTCTGCACACTTAACAGTGATACCTACAATCTGTGCAAAGTCGTCAAGGAAAGGTCTGACTGTCTTGCCGATTTTCGATGCAGCTGTGATAGCTTCTTTTTCTGAGTGAATGATAGCGCCGATGTCTTCGCGCTTGTTATAGATAGCCTTGTGAAGGTCAGCTTCTGAGGGGTACTTGTCGCCCTTGATAAGCTCGTCACAGCAGGGGCAAAGACCTACAACTGCAACATCATTACCCTCTTTATCCTTGAGAATAACTGCGTCGTCGATACGGATACTGTCGTATGCTGTGAGTTTTGCTGCAGGCATCATATCTACTCTCTTTTTAAGGTCAGCGATATAATTGAAAACATCACCGAATGACTGAGCAACCTTGCCTGTAACTTCATTATACTTATCTAAAACATATTTTTCGCACACTGCTTCAACTTCGTTTGCTACCTTGAAAGCATCGTCATAGTCTGTGCCAAGACAAACTGCGCCGTGTGATTTGAGGAAGATAGCCTTTGAATCTGAGCGCTCAAGTGTGTCGATTACGCCCTGACGGAGCTTACCTGTGCCGGGGAGACCGTATGCACTGACAGCAATGTGGTCGCCGATGATATCCTTGCTGTAACCCTCGATGCCGTTAAGGTCACAACCGAGAGCTGAAACAACACTTGCGTTAGCCTGATGTGTGTGGATAACAAAACCGATTTCAGGTCTGTGGAGATAACACTGAGCGTGAATGCCCTTTTCACTTGAGGGCTTGATATCGCCTTCGTATGAAAGGTCGTCCATATTAACAAGCACGATATCGTCGGGAGTAAGACCTTCATATGCCTTACCGCTGGGAGTGATAACAAACTGCTTGTCGTCGATACGGCAGCTTACGTTACCCCATGTACGTGCAATAAGACCTGTTGAAACGAGCTGTTTGCCTGCTTCAACAACTATTTTTTTAGCTTCTAAGATGTCCATTTATTACACCTCTTTTTATATAGTATAAGGTAGTACAAGGCAGACAAACGAGTCTGCCTTGTGAATATGTATCAGAATTATTCAACAACTGAGATGTTTGAGAATACCTTGTCGAAACGAGCAAGAGCATCGTCGATCATTTCTTCTGTGTAAGCTGCTGATGTGTAGAGACGTGAACCTGCAAGAGTTACAAGACCTTCAGCCATGTAAGCTGCGCCCATGTGAGTCATTTCAGCCTTACGCTTGCTTGTTTCCTTGATGATGCCGGGGATCTGCCAGGGCTTGGACCAGTCAAGTGAGAAGTGCATTGTAGCAACAGTTTCCATATGACATACTGAACCCTGGTTGAATGCTACGAAGGGAAGGTTGTATTTGTCGATGATAGCGTTAAGACCTGCTGTAAGTCTGTCACCCATAAGACCTGCCTTCTGGCATGCGTTCTGCTTGTCGATTTCTTCAAGTGTGTAGTAACCTGCAACACATGAGATGGGAGTAGCAGCCATTGTACCGCCGCAGAAAGCCTTCTTGATCTTCATGCCGCTTGCATCAAGACCTGCGCCCATATACTGCATATACTGCTTCTTACCGCCGATACCGCCTGCACCGGGATAACCGCCTGCGATAACTTTACCGAAGATTGTAAGGTCGGGTTCAACACGGTAGTAACCCTGAGCCCCTGCCATACCGATACGGAAACCTGTTACAACCTCATCGAAGATAAGGAGTGCGCCGTATTTGCGGCAGAGTCTTTCAACGCCCTTGTTGAATTCGAAATCGAGGGGACGTGTACCGCTTTCGGGACCGATGGGCTCGATAAATACAGCAGCTGTGCCGCCGTTGAGCTGATTTCTTCTGAGCTTCTTTTCAAGATCGTTAAGATCGTTGGGGAAGAATTCCTGAGTGTCTCTCATAAGACGCATGGGAACACCGCTTGCCTGTGTGAACTTTGAGCCGGGAACACGGATACCGTAACCGAGCTGATCTGACCAACCGTGGTAAGCGCCGCCCATCTTGAGAATGTGCTTTTTCTTTGTAGCAAGTCTTGCAACACGGCAAGCTACCATACAAGCCTCAGTACCTGAACCGAGCATACGGAACATATCTACTGTGGGAACTGAGTCTGAAATCTTCTTAGCGAGTTTGTATTCGAACTCGTGGAAAAGACCTGTTGAAGGACCGCAGGTGTTGAGAAGATCGATAACCTGATCGCGAACAACCTTGGGGTTTGAGCCGAGTACTGTGGGACCGCCTGCCTGAAGGAAGTCATAGTATTCGTTGCCGTCGATATCGTAGAGCTTTGCGCCCTCAGCCTTTGTGAAAACAAGAGGGAACGGATAGTTGAATGCAAGGTTATGCTGAACGCCGCCGGGGATGATCTGCTTAGCTTCAGCGATCATTTCCTTTGACTTCTGGCATTTTGCATCAAAGTATTCTTCTTCGTACTTCTTAAGTACATCGGGATTGATTGAATGCATGGGAAGGCTGATAAGGTGATCAAGCTTTTCGGTAACAGCCTTGGCATCGGGATAGTTTGAAATAGCGAATCTTGTGTCCATGTTAACATCTCCTGATATAATATTTTCTGTATAGTGAGCAGTCGCTCACCTGTTCCTTTTAATTATACAATATTTATGCTCCTATGTCAATTGTTACATATATATAAAAATGTAAAGTTTTTTTGTTCATTTAGGACTATTAAACATCAGGTCGGGTAATATTACATAATTGTAACCTTTCGCACATTAGTGTTAACATCTATTTAATAATTTGTTTTTAGTTATGTATCAAAGAAATGATATATATATTTAGCTTGCTCAGACAGAGCAAAAAATTATTTATTCACGGAGGATAACCCCAATGAAAAAAATTCTTGCAATCGTACTTGCTCTTGTAGTAGTTGTTGCTGCTTTCGCTGCTTGCGGCGGTGAAAAAGCTCCTGAAGTAACAGATGCTTATGCAGATGCAACAGAAGTTCTCACAACAGTTTTCGGCGCTTACGCTGAAGAAAACAAATTCCCCGTTGCAGGCGGTGACGAAGCTAACATGTCATTCGAAGGCCCCGCTAAGTATGACTACACTCTTGCAGACGAACTCAACGCTGTTGCTAAGCTCCCCGCAACTCAGAGCGCTAACATCGCAGATGCTGCAACAGGTATGCACGCAATGAACGCTAACAGCTTCACAGGTGCTGCTTATAAACTCGCTGACGGTGCAGATGCTGCTGCTTTCGCTGCAGATTTCAAGGCTGAACTTGACAATGCACGTTGGATGTGCGGCTTCCCCGAGAAGTTCGTTGTTATCAAGACAGGCAGCTTCGTTGTAACAGCTTTCGGTGTAGCTGATATTATGGACTACTTCAAAACAACAGCAACAGCAACTCTTGAAGGCGCTGAAGTTGTTCTCGAGGGCGACATCGTAGCATAAGATTATGGTTTTTTCATCAATTCCGTTTTTATATGTATTTTTGCCGGCTGTTCTGGCACTGTACTTTATAATACCAAAGAAGTTTAAAAATGCGGTGTTGTTGGTTTTCTCTCTTGCCTTTTATTGGTGGGGCGAACCCAAATATACCGTACTGATGCTTGTTACCATCACCTTCTGTTATGTTGCGGGATTGCTGACTGAAAAACTACGGGATACCCGATATGCAAAACCGCTGCTGTTTGTTTCAGTAGCGGTTCCGCTTTTATTTCTCGGAATTTTCAAGTATGCAGATTTTCTTCTGGGTACTGTCGGCAGTCTTACAGGTGCGGATATTCCGCTTCTTAAACTTGCACTTCCAATCGGTATCAGCTTTTACACATTCCAGGCTCTGAGCTATGTTGTTGATGTTTACAGAGGTGATACTCCCGCACAGAAGAGCTGGATTAACCTCGCAACCTATGTTGTGCTTTTCCCTCAGCTTATTGCAGGCCCTATCGTCAGATATACCACCGTTGCAGAAGACCTGAGTACCCGTAAGCACACTATAGAAAATACTGCCCTGGGTATGAGACGCTTTGTCATAGGTCTGGGCAAAAAGGTGCTTATTGCAAACCTGCTCGGTTCGCTGTGCACCGCCTACCGCGAAAGCACAGACCCGTCAGTGCTTTTCAGCTGGATGTATGCAATATCATTCTCACTGCAGATTTATTTTGACTTCTCGGCTTACAGTGATATGGCTATCGGTATCGGCAAGATTTTAGGCTTCCGTTTCCTTGAAAACTTCAACTATCCCTTTATCTCAAAGAGCATCACTGAATTCTGGAGAAGATGGCATATTTCTCTCGGCTCATGGTTCAGAGATTATGTTTACATTCCCCTTGGAGGCAACAGAGTCAAGCCTCTTCGTCAGATTTTCAATATTATGGTTGTCTGGTGCCTGACAGGCTTCTGGCACGGTGCCGGCTGGACATTTATGAGCTGGGGTCTTTATTTCGGCATATTGCTCATAATCGAGAAGCTCTTCCTCAAGAAATATCTCGATAAGTCACCCTCGTTCATTCAGCATTTTTATGTTATATTCCTTGTGCTCATATCCTTTGTGCTTTTCAATGCCGAGACATTCACCATGGCTTTCTCGGATTTAAAGATTATGTTCGGTGCTGCAGGTCTTCCCCTGTACACTGCCGAAACCCTTTATCATCTGCGTTCTTATGCAGTGCTTCTTGTCATTGCCCTCATCGGTGCTACTCCCCTTGCGAGAAATCTCTCAAGAAAGCTTGAAAACACAAAAATCAGCACAATCCTTGAGCCCGTTGTTATTGCAGTTATAATCATTGTTTCAACTGCATATCTCGTTGACGGCTCATTCAACCCGTTCCTTTATTTCAGATTTTAAGGAGGTGCCCCCATGAAAAAAGCAAAATTCATATCAATCATTCTTGTGTTTTGTATTCTCATAGGCGGTGCATCTGTGTGGCTTTTTGCAAAGCCCGACGGCGAAATCTCCGAATGGGAAAGACGCAAACTTCAGCAGTTCCCTGAGTTGTCATATGAAACTCTTATGAACGGCAATTTTATGAAAGAGTTTGAAAGCTATGTCAACGACCAATTCCCCTTGAGAGATACATTCAGAAGACTCAAAGCAAGAGTTCTTTTCGATGTTTTCAATCAGAAAGACAACAACGGCATTTATATCGTTGACGGTTATGCAAGCGAATACGACGCAGAGATAACTGACGATCAGATTGCATTATTCAACAGCAAAGTAAATGCTCTCTATGAGAACTATATAAAAGATGCTGACTGCAATGTCTTTTACTCAATAGTACCCGATAAAAACTATTTCCTTGCTGAAAACAACGGATACCCTGCCTATGATTACGATTATGTATACTCCGAAATCAACAAGGGACTGAACGACAACATCAAGGAAATCGTCATAAGAGATAAACTGACAATTGATCATTACTATACCGCAGACACCCACTGGAAACAGGAAAGCATTGTGGATATAGCAAACTATATCCGTCAGCAGATGGGTATGCAGGCAGTCAACGGTTACACAGAAAAATCAGCAGGTGATTTCTATGGTGTTTATTACGGTCAGTCAGCTCTCGACCTTGAGCCCGACGAAATCATTTATCTCGAAAACGAGGAGATTATTTCATCTGAGGCTTACCTTTACGAAAACAACAAGACAGTGCCCATCTATAATATGGAAAAGCTTGAAGCCATAGACCACTATGACATATATCTTTCAGGTGCAGTTTCACTTATAAAGATAACTAATCCTATGGGTGATGAGGGCAAAAAGCTCGTTGTTTTCCGCGACTCATTCGGTAGCAGTCTCACTCCGCTTCTTATGAGCGGTTACGGTGAAATCACCGTTATAGACACAAGATATATCAACCCTGTGATGATGTCAAAATATATCGAATTTACAAATCAGGATGTGCTGTTTTTATACAGCACTATTATGGTTAATTCAAGTCATCTGTTTAAATAATCATACTTCAAAAAATCAAGGACACAGTTTCAGCTGTGTCCTTTTTATTTATATCTTTCATTTTTCCAAATCAAGTCGATAAACCTCACTGTCCTCAAGGTCATACTTATGCATATCAACGGCAGTTATGCTGCTATTATCATAGGTGGTGTAATAATAAATCCCCTTGTCGGCATTGCAGCAACTTGAATATCTCGTGTATTCATATTCGCCACTTTTTGTCAGCACACATCCTTTTGGCATAGCTACGCCACCGAGTATATGAAAAAAGTGGCTGACGCTTTCACTTTCACTCTCAAAGCAGGGTGATTTTTCTTTTATAAAAACAGCTCTGACAAAACGCGAAGCCGAAGAAAAGTCCCCGGGCAGACCGAGAGCACCCATACCAAGACTGTAACTGCTGAGATTCTGCCTTGCCGAAAATCTGTTTTCACCCATACCCTCGTGAAGATTCATATAGTTATTGATATTCATCAGATGATAGTCAAAGGTGGGATTGTTAGTCAGCACACCGTAGGGATTGTCATAGACTTTCAGACCATCTATGACACTCTCGACAGTCATAGAGCCGTGTCGGTCGCTGATTATCCAATGAAGCGGTGACAAAGGCAAATCCTCACTGAAATTTATATTCACAAGGTTGATATTTCTCAGACACTCCCGGGCCTCGGCAGTGTCTTTGCATTTGCCGAGAATATAGGGAATAAACTCAAAGGGTGCAACATTGTCTTTTCCCTCTTGGTACGCGCCATAGTGTGCATTATCGGGAAAGTTGAGTCCCGCCATACTGAGCCCCTTTTCATTTGTCCCTTCATAATAAAGCGGATAACCTCCTGCCACCGTCGCCATTCCTATCATCGCATAGTGACTTTCTGATGTCGGCAGAGTACGGAAAGAGAATTTATAGTGTCTCGGAGTTATGACAACCTGCTCACCATAAGACTTTTCAAGGTCTAAGTTTCTGCCGAAGTAGTTGTTGTCTGAAATAAAATTCACAGCTGTGCACATAGGATAGCCTCCTTTTTCTCTGCTTTTAGTATTTTTTCAAAGAGAAAGAATATACATAATAAGGAAATATTTATGACAGGAGTAATTTTATGGATAAAGAACTCGACGAGCTCATAAGAAAATATACCGAGGACCTGATTAACCTCAGACAGAAGTGGAACGATATGGGCATTGCTCCCCCTGATGAAACACCGCCTGCGCCTGAGATTGAGGAAACTGACCAAGGCATTGCAGATCCTCCGCCTGAAGAAGCGGACAGTGAAAACTATCAGGAAAACTATCCTGACACTGCCGTAAAACCCGACGAAGAAAAAGAAAACATATCCCCCACTGATGAAATTCCTTTAGCTGACCCCGATGACTTTGCTTTCTTTTCTGCAGGTGTTTATTCAGGAAATCAGGCATACGCAATACCAAATGCCAAAATATCAATCTATCTCGACGGCAAACTCCACGCCTTTCTCATCACCGACGAAAACGGAGCAACAAAAAAGATAAAGCTTCAGTCTTACCCCAAACTCAATACATTTATCCCCGAAAGCAATGAGCAGACTATTGATTATTCCGCTGATGTTTTTGCCGAGGGTTTCGCCGAGAAAAAAGGACTTCTTGTCAGCGCCGTAGGCGGTTCCGACATCCTGCTCAATGTAGAACTGACTCCCCTTTCAGAAAGGATTGATTAAATGGCTGTTATTCCTCAGATACCAACCAACATAAGAGTCCACTTAGGCTCACCCGGCAGCGACGCCCCCACCGTAACTCTCAGATTTGCCGACTATATAAAAAATGTGGCTTCCTCTGAGATTTATTCCACCTGGGACACTGCCGCCCTGAGAGCAAATATCCTCGCTCAGGTGTCTTTTGCCCTCAACAGAATCTATACCGAATGGTACCCCTCACGAGGTTATGACTATGACATCACAAGTGACACCTACTACGACCAGAAATTTATAAACAACAGAAACATCTATGAAAACATAAGCCAAATTGTCGATGAGCTTTTCAATGATTATCTTCGCAAAAACGGCACCGTCAACCCTTTCTTCGCCCAATATTGCAACGGCACCACCGTCACCTGCGACGGCTTGTCTCAATGGGGGTCTCAGACTCTTGCGAATCAGGGTTACAGCGATGTGGATATCCTTGAATATTACTATGGCGACGATATTGAAATAGTGGTCAATGCTCCCATAGCTGAGAACATTCCCTCATATCCCGACACCCCGCTGAAAAGAGGCGACCTCAACGAGAGCGTACGCCGTATGCAGATTTATCTGACGAGAATATCAGGCAACTACCCTGCCATTCCGAAGATTCCCGTAATAAACGGAGCCTTTGACGAAAACACGGAAAACGCCGTGAAAGCCTTTCAGCGGATATTTTCCCTGACTCCCGACGGTATAATCGGAAAGGCTACCTGGTATAAGATAGTCTATATTTTTGATTCCGTTACTCGACTTGCAGAGCTTGACTCTGAGGGCATCGGTTATGAAAATATCCCGAAGCAGTTTAAAGGAGCTCTCAGACAAGGTGACACCGGCGGCCCTGTTGTTACAGCGCAGTACTTTTTAACATTACTCGGAAGATTTGTTGATTTCCTGCCTCAGATATCCATAGACGGCATATACGGTCAGGGTACGGCCAATGCAGTCTCAGCTTTTCAGAGATATAAAAATCTGCCCGTTACAGGAGAAATCGACGAAAGAACCTGGGAAAGCCTTTACAGCGCATATAAGGGTGTTGTTGACTATCTCGACGAAGAAAACAGACTTCTCGATGTACCGACTCAGCCTTACCCCGGTGTGGTGTTAAAACGAGGCGATGTGGGGCCGAGCGTGAGAGTATTTAAAGAATATCTTGCCTATATCGGCAGAGTCTTTTTTGAGGCTCAGCCCGTTGCCGTCAACAACATATTTGACCTGCGCACCCAGAATGCCGTCAGAGAGTTTCAGCGGATATTTGAACTGCCTCAGACAGGTCAGGTAGACGAGACCACCTGGAACACAATTGCCGATGTTTACCGTACCCTCAGACTCGGTCAGCAAAGATTACCCGGGCAATATCCGGGCAGAGAATTAAAGGAGACATAATATGGACGATGCAGTTTTTGAAGCACAGAGCTATCTCAGAAATATAGGCAGACTCGACAGCGATATAAGCCGTGTGGTACCCGACGGAATTTTTGCAGAAGAAACCACCGAAGCCGTAAAAAGCTTTCAGAGAAAATACGGACTCGAAGAAACAGGCATAATAAACTATGAAACCTGGGAAGTGTTGAAAAATAAAAACTCCGAAGCTGTTTTTATAGCCTCGGAGCCTTTGCAGATTGTGAGAATCACCAACGAGGATCTGCCTCTTGTGAAAGGCATGGACAACACTCTCGTTTATACACTTCATCTGATGCTGAATAATATCGCAGACAGATATGAGAATTTCACATCCCTGCCCTTGCAATCGCTTTTTGACGACAATACTGAAAGAGAAGTCCGCCGCTTTCAGCGAGTTATATCACACACTGAAAGCGGTCAGGTGGATAAGGTTACCTGGAATAATCTTGCAGAGTTTTATCTGTTACCTGCTTGATTTTTGAGTTACTGCAAACTTCTGATTCGGCGGCTCCATTGTCGGACTAAGTCCGACACAAGGACACCCTGATGGGTGTCCTCGAAAATCGCACAGCGATTTTATGGAGCCGCCTGCCACCGCAAGCTATCAATTTAAATAAACAAAGGTATTGACAATTATAAGCTTTGCGTGTATAATAGCAAAGCAATTCGAGGCGTAGCTCAGTTTGTAAATTCAATTAAATATGTCATCGAGGCGTAGCTCAGTTTGGTAGAGTGCCTGCTTTGGGAGCAGGATGCCGCAGGTTCAAGTCCTGTCGCCTCGACCATAGTAAAAGCAGTGACTGAAAGGTTGCTGCTTTTTTTGTTTTATATATCAGACTTTATTAGGACTTGAAGTAGGAGCGGTAGTGAATGAAGCTCCGGTGGAGCTTCAGAGCCGCGAATGACCGAGCGCCGCAGCGCGAGAGTCAAGTCCTGTCGCCTCGACCATAGTAAAAGCAGTGACTGAAAGGTTGCTGCTTTTTTTATTGCGAGCAAAGCAGGCTGCCTGCTTTGGGCATTGTCGCCAAAGCGCGTCCTGCGGACGATGAAGCGAGGCGAAAATGGCGCAGCGGTCAAAGTTTCTGTGCCGCTCCAAGGCACAAAGAAACTTTGGGCACCGCAAGAGGCGGCTCTGCCGAGGATGCCGCAGGTAGGTAGGAGCGGTAGTGAATCGATGTCTGGTGGACATCGAGAGCCGCGAATGACCGAGTGCCGCAGCGCGAGAGTCAAGTTCTCGGCTCCCGCCTCGGTCGGTGCTTCTGTGCTCTGCACAGAGGTGTCCACCGGACACCCGCACCCTGTCGCCTCGACCATAGATAAGCAGTGACTGAAAGGTTGCTGCTTTTTGTTTTTATTTCAACAAAATTTGCAAAAAGACTTGCATTTACAAAAAAATAGGAGTAGTATACTGTTTTGGAAAAAAGTAAAATAACATATTTCAATTAAAGAAAGGGTATTTATTATGAGTACTAACGCACAGACAAAGGGTGGTTGGCGTACTAACAAATGGATACGCGCAGCTGTTCCTGCACTTCTTCTTCATTGCAGCATCGGTACAGTTTACTGTTGGTCAACTTTCAGTGAAAAAATCGGTGATTACATCGGCTTTGGCAAGAGCAGTGTTGAATGGGCATTCAGCTTTGCAATCTTCTTCCTTGGCATGTCAGCTGCATTCCTCGGCAATGTTGTAGAAAAAGACATTCACAAGTCATCACTTCTTGCCGCTATCTGCTTTGCAGGCGGTATGGCAGGTTCAGGTTTCTTTATCTGGTACGGCGGAAACAACCCCGGCTCTCTTATCTCACTTATCGGCATTTATCTTTGCTACGGTCTTATTATGGGTGTCGGCCTCGGTACAGGTTATCTTTCACCCGTTAAGACTCTTATGCTCTGGTTCAAGGATAACAAAGGTCTTGCAACAGGTCTTGCAGTTGCAGGCTTCGGTGCCGCTAAAGCTATAGCAACTCCCATTATGGAGTGGATGCTTGCTAACCTTGGCGACGGTGCTATCTACAAGATGTTCATTATTCTTGCAGGCGTTTACTTCGTACTTATGTTCATCGGTCATCTTCTTCTCAAAAAGCCCGACGACTGGCACGAACCCACAAATGCCGCTGAAAAGAAGAGCATTATGTCAGTTATCAAGACAAGACCTATCCTCAACTATGTGGGCATCTGGATGATGTTTTATCTCAACATCACCTGCGGTCTTATGCTTATCTCTCAGGAAAAGTATATCCTCAAGTGTCTCGGTCTTTCAGTTGTTGTCTTCCCCGTAATTTCAGCTATATTCAATGCAGGCGGCCGTCTCGGTTTCTCAGCTGCAGGTGACAAGTGCAAAGACAGAAACACAATCTATAAGGTTATCTTCATTCTTTCAATTGTCTGCACAGCTCTCGTTATCGCTACAAAGGGTATCGTAAACGGCAACGGCAATATGCTTCTCACAGCTCTTGTTGTAGTGCTTATTATGGTAGTCAATGCAGGTTACGGCGGAGGTTTCTCCAACGTACCCACACTGCTTTCAGACCACTACGGCATGTCAAACATTTCAGCTATCCACGGCATCACACTTTCAGCATGGGGCTTTGCAGGTCTCACAGGTAACAACCTTGCAAGTCTCATTGTCGGCAAGTTCGGCACTGAAAATGTTGCAGAGGGTTATCAGGCAGTTCTTTATGCAACGATCGCACTTTATGTGGTGTCCCTCGTTCTCTCATTCGTCTTTGTAAGACCTATGAAAAAAGACAAATAATCAGTTTCACTCCCTTGGCAAAAGCTGAGGGAGTATTTTTTATGAATTTTTCAACTGACAGTTGAATTATTTTCAAGAAAGGCGTTATTGTTTTTCTTATCACTTTGAGCTATTATATAAGCAGACCGGTCAGTTAAATTAACAAGAGGTGATAAAATGAACATTTACCTTGGCGAAAATATAAAGCGACTTCGCCGTGAAAAAGATATAACTCAGGAAACTCTTGCTGAATTTTTAGGTGTTACCTTTCAGAGCATAAGCAAGTGGGAACGCGGGGAAAGCTACCCTGACATCACACTTCTTCCCGCCATTTCAGATTTCTTCAAGGTGTCAATTGACGAGCTTATGGGTGTAAACAAGGCTCAGGATGAGGAGGAAATAAAGAGACTCCTAAAAGAGCACGATAATTTCACTGATACAAAGCTTATATTAAAAGCCATCACCAACCTCAAAGAAAAATATCCGACAGATTTCAGAGTACAACTCAGATGGATGGGCTATCTTATTTTTTATGACGATTATGATACCCTTGAACAGCGCACTCCTCAGATTATGTCCATATATCAGAACATACAGAATAACTGTACCAAGGATTCCATTCGCATTTGTGCAAAGAGATATTATATTGATCTTATGAGTAATCTTGCTTGTAAAAAGAATCCTACAGTAACATTTGAGGATTACGAACATGTAATAAAAGAAATGCCCCTAATGAGAGACGGAAGAGAGATGTTCTGTTACTGCTACCGACTACACAAGCACCCTGATGCTGATAAGATAGTTCAGGAAGCAATAGAAGAAGGAATTGATATTCTTTATTGTTCTCTTGCCGATTATTACTTAACCGGTAAATTCAGTCGCAAATATCAGATAGAAATATTAGAAAAAACAATAGATTTCTTTAACTATATTTATGATGACGGCAATTACAGCAGAATGTGGAGAGCTGTCATAAGCTGTTATGGTATGCTGGGTTGGTTTTATTTTGAAAAAGGTGATGAAGAAAAATCTCTTGATAATCTGCGAAAACGTGCGAAACTTTCCATTGAGTTTGATAATCTCGAGAGAATTACAACCTTGCACTCAACCTTGTTTGATGGCAAAATCTTTGATAAACAGGTACTTGGCACCACCTTTATAGCTAAAAGCTGGAGTAAAGAAAACATATTAAACTGCCCTCTTTCCGACGAGTTCAAAAACACGGCAGAGTTCAAAGAAATCATCGCAATGCTCTCATAAAACAGCAATACCCTGCCTCTTCGGCAGGGTACTTTTAATGTCACATTATAACAGCCACAGGGAAGTCTTCTTCTGTGAAGCCGAGTATATATGCTATTCTCATGGGAATTTCGTAGTTGTTGATTTTTTCGCCCTTTGCTATGAGCTTATCTGAGCCGTATACAAGCAGAGGTACATCAGCATTTGAGTGACCGTCTTTTGTGAATTTATATTCGCCGTCTTTCAGTGTGATACCGCCTGTTTCGTGGTCAGCTGTGACAACAACGAGAGTCTCTCCGTCAGCCTTTGCATATTCGAGGACTGCTTCAATTGTGTTGTCAAACTCTTTCAGCGCCTCAGTCACTTTATCAGAGATATTGCTGTGAGCATACTTGTCAATGTGTGCGCCCTCAATCATAAGGAAGAAACCTTCGTCTGTGTCGTCAAGCAGGTCGATTGCCTGCATTGCCATTTGTTCAAGGTTGGGGGTCTTTTCATCTGACTGCTCGAGAGTCCACAAAGCATTTGTAAACTGACCGTAGCTGCGACTGCCTTCATCAAGAGCCATCATTTCGTCATAGGTAGTGATATAGGTGTAACCGTTAGCTTCAGCTTCACTCTTTGTTGCAACGCCGTTAGCTGTGCCCCAGATAAGGTCAGCAGAGCTTGTCAACTGATCCATTGTTATATCCTCAGTGTTGTATCGGTCAGATGAGTGTGCTGAGAAAGCAGAGGGTGTTGCACCTGTGGTTTCATCAGTGGTAACTACACCTGTAAGCATACCTCTTTCATTGCAAAGCTCACGGATATTTTTCGGGTATGAGTATTTGGGAGTTTTGTCAAAAAGATAAACACCGATAGCTTTATTATAAGTTCTCGAACCTGTTGCAAGAGCTGTGCCCGATGCAGCGCTGTCAGTAACCGCGTTTGTCAGTGAGCGTGTCATAGCACTGCCCTTGATATCGAAAGCATCCATTACAAGGTTGGTCTTTCTCTCAAGCTTTGTTTTTTCAAGATGATTGAAACCCATACCGTCACCGATGAGATAGATGACATTTTTGATGTTATCATCGAAATATTCGGCAGAGTCCTTGGTGGTGGGAGCCTTATAAGCGCCGAAAAATGTGCCTATTGCGAGAATCATACTGATGAGTGTTGCTGTGAATTTTACCATAAAATTTGAATTCATATTTATACCCCTTTCAGATTTATATAATGTCATTATACCACTTTTTATGCAAAAATCAATACAGATTCATCCCTCAAGAATTTATATATTTCCCTTGCAAATTATGCCGCAACATTATATAATCAAGAAAAGACTACTCAAGGAGAAAAAATATGCACTTATTAAAAGTAGATCCATCAAACTATCAGGGTCAGGCTGACCCATATATTTTAGAAAGCGGCGGCAGATATTATATCTATGTCACAGGCCACGACGGTGTTTATGCTTATCACTCAGACAATCTTTTCGAGGGTTGGGAGTATCACGGCATCGTTATGACAGTGCCCCACAGAGACTCTTTCTGGGCACCCAGTGTTATTGAGCTTGACGGCAAATTCTATATGTATAACTCAATTGAAATCTACGATGATACACCTGATAAAGGCGGTCACAGAGGCGCTATGCATGTCAGTGTTGCAGATAACCCTCTCGGACCTTTCACCTGCATCAAGAGAATTCTTCATCCTTTCTCAATCGACTCACACATTGTCAAAAATGAAGCAGGCCTTTTCCTTTTCTATTCAGCCAACAGATTTGAGGGCGAAAGAATCGGTACCTGCATTTATGTTGACAAGATGATTGACCCTCTCACTCCTGCTGAAAATCCTGTGCTTGTGGTTGAGCCCACACTGGACGAAGACATCTATTGCCGTGACAGATATAAAAAGGGTCAGCACTGGCACACCATCGAGGGTGCTTTCTATTTCAAAGAGGGCGATTGGCAATATCTTATGTATTCGGGCAACTGTTTCGAGCAGCCAACATATTATATCGGCTATGCAAGAGCAAAGACTGACGAAACCGACCTTACCAAAATCAAGTTCGAGAAGTATCCTGACGACAACACATATCACCCCGTGCTCAAAGCCAATGAATTTGAAGAGGGCACAGGCCACCACTCAATGATCAAGCACGACGGTCAGTGGTACGCAATATATCATGCCCGTGATTATGACAACAAAAACGGCGCAAGTGCTTTTGACGCGCGTAACGCACGTATTTGTAAGCTTCATGTAAACGACGGCATTATCACCGCCGAGAGATATGAGGACCACATCTGATAACAAAAAAACAGCTCCGTTTAAAGCGGAGCTGTTTCTTTAGTAAATTTTCCTTTTAGGAATTGGTCTTATTTATACCGTCAGTTTCCTTTTGTGTTTTCAGCGAGTCTCTGCAAAAGGCGGGAGGCGGCTCCATTGAATCGCAAAGCGATTCACGGCAGCGTAGCTCCCGACCCGAACGCAGTTCGGGTATGGAGCCGCCGCACCAATTTCCTGCAGAAACTAAAAAAACGGCGAAGACAAACCTGCCTTCGCCATAAAGCTGACTATTCATTTATCATTTCTTCCAATATCCGCGCAGCACATTCAACAAGTTCCACGCACGGTCTTTTTTTATAATACTCTGCTGTTCTGCTTTCAGGCTTTGCCGTCTCTTCGGTTTGCTCATCAAGACCGAGAAGCTCACGGCATATAATGCTTCCGTTTTCCTCAGTAAATCTCTCTGCAAACTCGCGGACAAGCTCATAGTTTCTCTGCTTACTTTCAGCATCCTCACCCTCGGTAGCAGATGCTAAGCTTCCTATAACCATAGCCGCACCGCTGACAGCACCGCAGACTTCTCTGAGTCTGCCTATGCCTCCGCCTAAACCTGCGGAGATTTTTTTAGCTGTGTCTTCGTCTATGCCAAATCTATGGGCAAATGCCGTAAAAACAGACTGAGAACAGTTGAATCCCTCTTTGAATAATTCAACAGCTCTTTCTCTTTCGTTCATTTTATATGTCTTCCTTTCAGATAATCTATCAGCGCTTTTGCACTGTTTTCAGGCAGGTCTATCATAAACTCAGGCTCACGCATATTTTCAAGATAATGTGCATCGCTGCTTCTGATAATAAGCTTGCCTTTTGTGGCAGGGTACTTTTCGAGATATTCCTCCGCCTTGGCATTTGGCGTCAGTTCAAAGCATCTGGATTCCACCTCAGGCGGAAAATCACCGAGAGCAGAAATAATGCTGTAAGAGTTTCTGTCAATATGAGCAGGATAGCAAACACCGTCATATTTATCCACAAGCTCATTAAGCTCACTGATACTCACACCGCTTGCTGTTGTAAGCAGAAGTTCCTCTTTGCCGAGAATTCCGTCGCCCTCATCCATAATAAGCTGCTCACCGAAAATCTTTTCTCTGTTGGCTATCGGCGGCAGGGTACCGTGAATATAATCTGAAAAAGCCATAGCCTTTTCAAGTGACGGAAAAAGGCACACATTGTGTATTTCTTCACTTGTGCACAGCTCCATTCCCGGCACAACAGTTATGCCTGTTTTCTTGCCGACCTTCATTGCACTCTCACAGTTGAGGCATGAGTTGTGGTCTGTCAGCGCTATGATATCATAGCCGAAAATCTTAGCGAGATTCACAAGGTTATAGGGAGTCATATCATTGTCACCGCAAGGTGAAAGGCAGGAATGAAGATGCAGATCATAATAAAGCTTCATATTATCTTCGATATCTCCACAGCAAGCTCATAGGCGTTTTTATCGCTCTGCAAAAAACATACACCCTGCATTTCAGCCTTTATTTTAGCCTGCTCGTCAAGAGACGCGTTTTCTGTGAGCACTATGCAGGCGCACTCTGTCAGCACTGCAACTGCAACTGCGTTGACATTACCCATAACCGTCAGCCATGCGTCGCCCTCTTTTGCCCTTGACATAACCCACGAAAGCAAGTCACCGCAATAACAGCCGGTGATTTCTTTCTCTTGGTCAAAATCAGTCAGGACTCTGAGCCCCAATTTTTCTTTGAAATCTTTAATCTTCATTCTTTTCTCCTGTATCTTCGTTCTGCACTTTCACTCTGAAAGGCGCAGGCAACCAATCTTCTTTGCCGCCAACCCTGATATTATGTAACACACAGTCAGTTTCCTGAGCGTAGCCTCTGACTATGTCATCAGCAAGAGCTCTGCAGCTTGGCGCACCGCATATGCCGCAATCAAGACCCGGAAGGGAATTTTCAATTTCTTTGAGTCTCGACATCATTTTCATAGCAGTAATAACATTGTCCGCAAGCTTCATAGCCGGTGACGGAGTCAGCTCTTTAGTCCAGCCTAAATCGTCAAGACTGAAATAGTCCTCGAGAGTGTTGCAGGAAATAGGCATAAACTTACGAAGCCTCTGAATTCTCGCCTTGGCAACATAGGGGTTTTCAACTGTCAATACACCGCCTACACATCCTCCTGTGCAGCAATTGAGCTCTATGAAATCAAGATCGTTGAGTTTTTCATCTTCAAGCTCTTCTAAAACATTTATGACATTTTCTATGCCGTCTGCAGCAAGATATCTCTCTTTGAGAAGTCCGGCAGCTTCACCGCCGCTGCTGCACCAACCGACACCTATAATACCCGAATCATTTATGCTTTCAATTTCGTCACTTCCGAGTCTGTCCATAGTCTGCACGAGTACGGGATAAATATCTTTAATTGCGATAGCTCCGTTGATGCCGTAATTTTCGTGACAAAGAGGAGAGCTGATTGCAGTTCTTTTTGCCGGGCAGGGAGTTATAAAGAATACGCCGATTTCTTCGTCGGTATAATCTGTATTTTTCTTTGCCTCTTCTCTTGCAATTTTGGCTGCAATATCAATAGGCGCACATGTGGGCAGAAGATTGCCCAGCAGATTCGGGAATCTTGTTCTTATGAGTCTGACCACAGCAGGACAAGCTGAGGATATAACCGGCTTTTTAAGCTCACCGCTTTCAAACATCTCTCTTGTTGCCGAGCTTAAAATCTCAGCACCCTTTGAAACCTCCACAACTTCATCGAAGGCCATTTTTTTAAGACCTGTCAACACATAGTCAACATTTTCAAGATTGTTGAACTGACCGTAAAGTGCCGGTGCAGGAAGTGCAATTCTGTATTTATATTTAAGAAGCTCGTTGAAGCTTTCGCTGACTGCATATTTTGCGTGATGCGGACAAACTCTGATGCACTCACCACAGTCGATGCATCTGTCCGAAATTATATATGCTTTCTTATTTCTGACTCTGATTGCCTCCGTGGGGCAACGCTTTATACAATTGGTACAGCCCTGACATTTATCAGCGTCAAGGCGTACCGAATGAAATATCTTAGCCATATCTTCACCTTTTTTCTAAGGTGCAATCACCTTATATGTTAACCTTGAGTATCAGTTTAGTTCCTACACCTACCTGAGTTTCGATTCTGAAATCATCGGTGTACTTCTTGATATTGGGCAGACCCATACCTGCTCCGAATCCCAATGAGCGTATATTGTCAGGGGCCGTTGAGTATCCCTCTTTCATAGCAAGCTCCACATTTTCGATACCGGGGCCGTGATCTTCTAAAATCATATTTATATCGTTTTCAGTTATTTCAACATCTATTTCGCCACCGCCTGCATGAATAACCATATTGATTTCACCCTCATACATGGCAATGGCAACATTTCTTATGGCTGTGGGTGACACGCCAAGCTGTTTAAGGGTACGCTTGACATCACTCGAAGCAGCGCCTGCTCTTGTGAAATCGGTACCCGAAACCTCATAATGAAGCTTTATACTGTCTGACATTATTTCCCGCTGCCTCCTCTCAGGCCTGCCGAATAGAGTTTTCCGCAGGATGTAAACATTTCAAGGTCAGTGCAAAGCATAACCATATCTCTGTCCTCAGCCATTTCAATCATATCAAGATGAGGTCTTTTGCCTCTGACAAAAACTATGCAGTGCATATCCATCATTTCGGCAGTGCGTACCACCTGAGGATTAACAAGACCCGTCAGAAGCACAGCCTGCTCTTTGACAAAAGCAAGCACATCGCTCATCATATCACTTCCGCAGGCAGCGTTGACGGGAGTGTTGAGAAGGTCGTCTCTGCAGATCACTTCAGCTTCAAGTATTTCTTTAATGTCATTGATGTTCATATTTTCCTCCGAAGATAAAACAAGATTTTATATACAGAAAGCGGGCATACCAATGCCCGCTCATTTTACTTACTATTTAGTTTCAGCCTCAATACCGGCTTTTTCTATTTCTTTTTCTATAATGTCAACAGCTATATTCCAGACAGTCTTGCCCGCAAGCACATAACTGTCTTTATTTTTAACAGAGCACAGCATAGCAAAGGCATCGCCCATATTTTCCGAGATATCTCCGCCTTTCTGCAAAGCGAGATAATAGAAAGTAAAAGCCGCACCGTTGGCAATATTGCTGTAAAAACCGGGCATATCCTTTTCCATTGCATTATACATGGAAGCGATAGCCGTTGTTGACAAAAGCTCTGTGGGAAGTTCCATCTGCAAAAGAGTTTCGCAGGCAAAAACAAGAAGAACCCTTATCTGATAAAGAATATCCTGAACAAAGAACTTGGGAGAAAGATGATCTCTGAGATTGACAAAGATACCGTCACCGTCATCTGTGGGCGCAATTGTAGCAAGCACTTCGCCTAATCTGCGCGCCTTGTCAATGTTTCCGTTGGCTCTCTGACGCATAACTGCATCAAAATTGCCCGCAAACTCAGCAGCGTTCTTATTCATTTCCTTTTTGCTGACATAGATTCTTACATCGTTTTCACTCATAGTTTTCTCCGTTTGTCTGATTCAGATGTATTATTTTGCTGCAGCTGTAGCTTCAGCCTCAGCAGCAGCCTGTTTTTTAAGCTTTCTGCGTTTCTTTGCTTTATATGACAGAAGCTGTGCAACATGTGCTTCGTCAGGGCCGTATTCGCCAAGCTTAATGGGATAAGCATTATATGCGCCGTGGAAATCACTGCCGCCGGTCATAAGCAGGTCGTTTTTCTTTGCAATGCTCATAAGGAGCTCCTGCTGTTCGGGAGTGTTTTCAGGGTGCCACACCTCAACACCGTCAAGGCCGAGAGGAATAAGTTCTTCGAGAAGCTCGAAATTGTCATAGAAGCCCGGATGTGCAAGGACAGCGATACCGCCTGCCTCGTGAATTGCCTCGATAATCTCAGCAGGTTCGGGATATGTGGACTCCATAAGTACATTTATTCTTGACTCTTTTTTAAAGAGCATATTATATAAATCACCGAAAATAGTTGTGGTATAACCGCACTCCATAAGTGCCTGCATAATATGCTGCTTATAGATATTGGTTGACCCTGTTGCGCATTTCATAATGAGTTCGGGAGTAACGGGGAATTTATTTGCAACTTTGGCAACCATAATTCTTGCGGCTCTTTTTCTCTTGTCGGAATTGCTTTTGCAAAGACCCTCGAGTCTTTCAGGTTTATCGGGAAGATAGCAAAGAATATGTGCTCTTGCTTTTCTCTTGCTGTCTGTCGCAGAAAACTCAACAGCAGGAATAACGGTGATTCCGTGTCTTTCGCCGATAATTGTGGCTCTGACAGTGCCTGCAAGACAATCGTGGTCTGTGATTGCAAGAGTGGTAACACCGCTGTTTTTAGCAAGAATAATGATATCATCGATACCTAATGTACCGTCTGAAAGTTTGGTGTGACAATGTAAATCTGCTTTCAAAATAACTCCCCATTCCTTTATTTTTCTGACCTTATTTTTCCGATTTGAAAAGTAAAATATCGATTTTCACCTAAAAAAGGTTAAAGTACCGCAATATTACAACTATAAATCATTATACTCCGCTTTTCAAGGTTTTGCAAGGGGAATTTTGCACAAATATTTAAATTTCTTAAAGTCTTTTTTTAACGCCCGATTATCTCTTATTATGCCCACTGACTGCCGTCATCAAGAATTCTGTAAAAAATATTAACAAGCAGCTCTGTAAGACAAGCTTCCTGACGGTTATTCATCTCTCTGTAATCCTCAACAGAAGCATCATCTGCATCGTCACTGATTTTTCTCAGAGAAAGCATAGGGATACCGCTCTTGTCACAAACACCTGCGATAGCTGCAGTTTCCATATCAAATGACTCGATACCGAAAGTATCTCTGTAAAGTTCTTTCTTAGCCTTATCTGTCAGGAAAATGTCACCGGTACCTGCCTTGGCTTTGATAATGCCGTCACTCATAAGAGCATAGCTCATAAGCTTTTCATCGGCAGTGTAGATATATTTCTGACCGTCAGCCTTGACACCCAGAGGTTTGCCGATAGCAGTCAGGTCATAGTCGCACTCAACATAGGTTTCAACTGCAATCATATCTTCTCTTCTGAGCTTCTGCACAGCGCCTGAGAGACCTGCATTGAGAATGATGTCAACCTTGTCATCTGCAATAAGAAAAGCCGTTGCCGATGCAGCATTTACCTTGCCGATACCGCATCTTACACCGATGATATCGAGTACCCTGCCGTCTTTTTCGAATTTCAGCGTGCAGGAGTCATTGCCCCATCTTGTTTCTTCCTTTGCATTTTTTTCTTTTGCCCACTTTAAAAAAGGGCCATATTCCATAGTGTCTGCAAAAAGTATGCCGATAGTTTTATTCATAATAAAAATTCCTTTCTTAGGTTTCGCTTTTTTTGAATTTGGTTTTCCACATCAATTGCAACTTCTGCGGAAAAAACTTATATTTTATTATATCCTATCTCAAGGCGCAATGTCAATGTTTCCTCCGGTGCATAATATAAAAATGAGAGGCTGTCTTTTCACTGCAAGAGGCAACCGGTGAGATAACCTCTCCCTGACGAGCCGGTTAATATGCTTTTGCAGATTATATACCGGAGCTGCAATATCTGCAGTTCCGGATAAGCCTTATGTGAAATCTTTGTGTCAATTAGATATCCAAAAATTAAAAAATATATCCGATGGATTAAAAATACACCAAAACTGTTGCATATTACTTCATAATTTGATATAATCACCTTACAAAATTATAAAAAGGAGTAATTAGCAATGAAAAAGTTTTTAAGTTTAGTTTTAGCGCTTATCCTTATGCTGTCAGTTGCTGTTATCGCTTCAGCTGAAGGTCCCTTACCCGGCACAGGAACAGACGCAGTTCTCCCCGAAGCAGGCGGTCTTCCCTCAATCGGTGAAATGTTCGATGCTGTTTCAGACTTCCTTAAGTTAGAAGCTTTTATGCCTTACATTGACAGCTTCCACACTGCAATGAGCGACTTCTATGTTCAGCTCGACTTATGGCTCAGATCTTTAGGCGTTGTAATCAACGGTATTTTAGGCGGCATCTTCGCATAATAAACACGATGCAACAAACTTCATTCGCTGATACAATTTGTATTGGCGAATTTTTTTAGCATTTAAAAGCATTTCAGCCATTCAGAGGTAACATATGATTTTAAAAAATACAATCAAAGACACACTCCCCTATTTTAAAAGAATGATACTCATTGCCGTGCCCATTATGATACAAAACGGCATCACAAACTTTGTCAGCATGCTTGACAACATTATGGTGGGCAGAGTCGGCACACTGCAGATGACAGGCGTTTCCATTGTCAATCAGCTTGTTTTCATTTTCGGCCTTTGCATCTTCGGTGCAATGTCAGGCGCAGGCATTTTCACAGCTCAGTTTTACGGCAAAAAAGACAAAGACGGTGTACGTTCAACTCTTCAGTATAAAATAGTCACAAGTCTTATTCTCGCTGTTGCAGGTGCCGTTATTTTCACACTTCTCGGCGAAGCTCTCATAAGCGCCTATCTCAAGGGCGAAGGCACACCCGAAGATATCGCCGCAGTTATGGCTTATGCAAAAAGCTATCTGAAAATCTCAATTATCGGCACGGTACCCTTCGCTTTATCTCAGGCATATGCAAGCACTATGAGAGAAACAAGCGACAGACTTGTGCCTATGATAGCCACAATTTCGGCGGTTTTTGTCAATCTGATTTTCAACTATCTCCTCATTTTCGGCAAATTCGGATTTCCTGAATTGGGCGTTGACGGCGCAGCTATTGCAACCACTCTTTCAAGATTTGTTGAACTTGGCATTTTGGTAATCTGGGCACACACCCACAAAGAAAAATACGACTTTATTCCGGGACTTTTCACAAAGTTCACCATCACAAAGTCTCAGATATGGAAAATCACTCTTGTTACAATCCCCTTGCTTTTAAACGAGACTCTCTGGGCAGCAGGCATAGCTGTTCTCAATCAGTGTTATTCTGTCAGAGGACTTAGTGTTGTCGCGGCTCTTAATATCGTTTCAACTCTGACCAATGTTTTCAATGTTGCCTTTATTGCTTTCGGTCACGCAACAGGCATTATTCTCAGTCAGATGCTCGGTGCCGGAGAAAAAAAGCAGGCAAAATTTGCCGCACCCAAGCTTTTTATCTTTTCTATGGCAACAGTTGTGCTTATTTCTGCCGTTATGTCAGCTTTTGCTCCCATATTCCCGCAGATTTATAACACAGAGGATTCAGTGCGTTCCCTTGCCACATCTCTCATTCTCACAGCTGCGATCTTTATGCCTTTTGCCGCAGGCACCAACGCAGGTTATTTCACTCTTCGTTCAGGAGGCAAGACTCTTCTGACCTTTATCTTTGACTGCGGTTTTGTGTGGATTGTGAACATACCCTTAGCCTTTATTCTCAGCCGTTACACCGATCTTTATATCGTCTATCTCTATGCTTGTGTATTGGCAACTGACACCGTTAAATGTGCTCTCAGCTACATACTTGTAAAGAAAGGCGTATGGCTCAATACTGTAGTTGACTGATACTATTGAAAACATTACGGAAATATGATATAATATTCCGACACGAGTAATATTAACGGAGAAACTATGATGAAGATTCAACAATCAGCAGAGAATTATCTCGAAACAATATATATGCTTTCTCAAAAAAACGGCAGTGTACGCTCGGTAGATATCGCCAATGAGCTCGGCTTTTCAAAGCCAAGTGTCAGCATAGCTATGAAAAATCTCAGAGAAAACGGATATATCGACGTTATGGGCGACGGCTCTATTGTGCTTCTCGACCCGGGCAAAGAGATTGCTGAGGGACTCTATTCAAGACACACAACTCTTACAGATGCTCTTATTCAACTTGGAGTTTCAAAAGAAACAGCAAGCGATGATGCCTGCAAAATTGAACACATCATTTCAGAAGAGAGCTTCAACGCCATAAAAAATCATCTCGATAAATTCAAAAGATAAACTTAAAAGGTGTACCGCGACGGTACACCTTTTATTGTTTTATCAGATTATTCACCTTTGAGCTGTTTTGCAAGCTTCTTGCCGTGCTCGCGCATCTCAAGCACAAAGTCGCCCTTGGGTTCATAGAATAAGCCTCTCTTTGACATAAAGCGGTATTCACCCTCTTTGAGAAGCATAATAACAAATCCGCCGACGATTGCACAGCCGAGAATAATTGCCGCAAGAGGAAGTCTGCAAGTGAGCCAATCACCCGAGCGAAGAGGCAGAGTGAAGCTCATATAGATTTCTCCCATTTCAAAGAGCTCGGCATATGTATATTCCGCACCTGCAAAGGTATAGTTTGAAGATGTATAAGCAGGAAGAGAGCCGTCGGTATAGGCTGTGTTTACGATACCGAAAAGAGCTGTGAGTACGCCGCCGAGAGCCGAGCCTGCCATAAGACCGGGAATAACAGTAAAAGGACTTCTGCAGGCAAGAGGCATTGAAAAAGCCGTTGTCAGCTTGATGTTTTCAAATATAGCGTTGATGGGGCCTGATGTGGCAAAGTTCATATCGTCTGTATCTGTCTTGCCTTTTTTGAAAATCTTGCAAAGAAGAATACCGAAGAATGATGTCCAGCCTGTAGCGATGAAGCACACACTGTAAATTGTGATAAGCTGTGCGTTACCTGTTGCAAGATATGCACCTGTTGCAACGGAGAAAGCTGCAAGCGATACGGGACCGATAAGGTCAAAGCCCACCATAAGACCCATTACGAGAGCCGCAATTACAACATTGTTCTCAGCAAGAGCATTGAGAGTATTGCCGAGAGTTTCTGCCAGAGCACCGAAAGGCACCTGAATGCCGTATTTGACAATCATAAACACAGTAGCAGCAGAAGCGACGGGCAAAATGAGAATCATAACTATAAGGTCAACGCCCTCTATTATTTCAAGACCCTTCACTGTGTCAGGGATAGCCTTTATTTTTGAGAGGAGCTTGTCAATTTTTGAGCCGATTACGGGTTTAAGATTTGACCACCCTGCATAGAGAAGCTTTATAAGCAGACCCAGCATTACAGCCATAATAAGATAACCCATATAGCCTATTGAAGTTGCTTTTTCATAGTTTGCGGGAGTTGCAAAGAAGCAGGAATATGTATTGACAGCATCCGCAGGCGCCGTTGTGAAGTGGGCAAAATAAACCGACAGCGCCATTGCAGGAGCAAGAGCCGGCAGGCCTGCTATGAGATATGCAACTATTACCGCAAGAGCAACAAAGAAGAAATCCGTTGCCCAGAAAAGTATAAACCATAAAGTCGGCTCGTTTTCCGCACCGGTGAGGCCTAAAATGTGATAAGTCTGAAAGATGTTCTGCACAAAGAAGAAAAAGCCTGCACCAAGTGCACCGAAAAGCTGAACGATAAAAATTATCGATGTGGCACGGTAGATTTTTTCTTTTGTGTCCAAATAAAGTTTTTTCATATTTTCTCTCCTTTTCACGACAAATTTTCCATTTTGTCTGTTTTATTATAATACTAAATCAGCACATAAGTCAATAACATATACAGACGCAGGCAGGATTTTTTTACTTCCTGCCTGCTTAAATTTATTTCATTTTGTACCCTGCCGCCGAAAGAGCTTTGCGGATTTTTTTAATATCAACCTCGCCTATGAGCTTCAGCTTCACCTGAGATGAAGTATAATCAGCCTCGGCACTTTCAATTTCGTCAAAAGCTTCAAGAGTATCCCTGACTCTTTTTTCGCAGTGCTCACACATCATTCCCTCAACCTTTATAATAAGCTCATTGTGATTCTGTGCGTCTGTTTCGTATAGGCTGTCAGCTTTCAGCTTTTTTCTGATTTTTCTGTCGTGCTTGCCTGATCGGATATCTGCAAGATTAATTCTCAGAGCATTTGTCACTACACAGAAACTTGAAAGGCTCATTGCCGCCGCACCAAACATAGGATTAAGTGTCCAGCCGAATATTGGAATCCACAAACCTGCCGCAAGAGGTATTCCCAATGCATTATAGAAAAACGCCCAGAAAAGATTCTGATGTATGGTACGAAGAGTTCGTCTGCTTAGTCTGAGGAGTGCAGGCACATCGCCAAGGCGACTTTTCATCAATACAACATCGCCAGAATCTATGGCAATATCCGTTCCTGCGCCTATGGCAATGCCGATATCAGCTCTCGTCAGAGCAGGTGCATCGTTTATTCCATCACCCACCATAGCAACCACGCCTTTTTTCTGCAGATCACGAATAACTCTTTCTTTGCCGTCGGGCAGTACCCCTGCAATGACTTCGTCTACACCCGCCTGATTTCCTATGACCTTAGCAGTGTTTTCGTTGTCACCTGTGAGCATAACAACGCGTATGCCCATATTTTTCATCTCTTTTATCGCTTTGGGACTGTCTTCTTTTATTGTGTCGCTGACAAAAACTGCACCTATGAATTTCTCGCCCTCAGCGAAGAGTAAAGGTGTCTTGCCCTGACTTGTAAGCTCTTTGATTTTGTCTCTGATAATATCAGGCACTGTGCAGACCGACTCTATATAGTCGCAGTTGCCGCCGCAGATTTTCACACCGTCTTTCTCTGCTTCAACCCCCTTGCCGGGTACCGCTGTGAAATTATCAAGGGAGATATTCTCAAAATCAGTGTTACTTGCATATCTGACCACAGCCTTGGCAAGAGGATGCTCGCTGTTTTTTTCCAGAGCATAAGCTATACTGAGAAGAGCTTTTTCGTCTCTATCGTCTGAACAGACTATATCTGTCACATTGGGTTCGCCCTTGGTTATTGTTCCTGTTTTGTCGAGAACGACAATCTGTATTTTGCCTGCTTTCTCGATTGCTTCGGCAGATTTGAAGAGTATGCCGTTTTTAGCACCGACTCCGCTTGATACCATTATAGCAACGGGAGTCGCAAGACCCAAAGCACAGGGGCAACTAATAACAAGAACAGAAATTGCCCTTGCAAGAATAAAAGCGTAATCCTCACCTGCCACAGCCCAGACTATAGCAGTTATAAGAGCTATAATTATGACCGCAGGCACAAATATGCCCGAAACCTTATCGGCAATTTTTGATATGGGAGCCTTAGTCGCCGCCGCATCGCTGACCATTTTTATTATCTGCGAAATAGCTGTGTCCTCACCAACAGCTGTTGCCTGGCAGCGAAGAAGACCCGACTGATTCACCGTCGAAGCAGAAACCTTGTCACCGGCCTGCTTTTCCACGGGGATACTCTCACCTGTTAAGGCCGACTCATCAACGGCACTGTGCCCCTGGGTTACCACAGCATCAACAGGCACACTTTCACCCGGGTACACAAGAAAAATATCGCTGATTTTAACATCTTCAGCAGACACCACCGTCTCTTTGCCGTCTGTAATGACTCTTGCTGTTTTAGGTCTTAAATCCATAAGCGCTCTCAGAGCATTTGTGGTTTTGCCCTTGCTTTTGGCTTCAAGAGTTTTGCCCACAGTTATGAGAGTGAGTATCATAGCCGCCGACTCAAAATAAAGCTCGTGCAAAAGATGCATATCATTACGGGCAGTCATAGCAAAGACCACAGCCACGCTCCATATAAAAGACGCACCGCTGCCCATTGCCACAAGAGTGTCCATATTGGGAGCCTTGTGGACAATGCCCTTTATTCCGTTTATAAAAAACTTTTTGTTGATTATCATAACGCAGATGCAAAGAAACATCTGCACCAATGCCACTGCTAAAGCGTTGCCCTCAAAAAAGCGGGGTAAGGGTAATGAAAACATACTGTGACCCATGGAAAAATACATCAGTACCGCAAGAAACACCGATGAAAAAACGAGCCTTTTGATAAGAATCGGGGTTTCAGTATCTCTGAGTGCATCGTCTTTGCTTTGGGTAGTTTTTTCGCCGTCTTTGTTTTTTGCTTTGTACCCTGCCTTTTCAACAGCCTCAATTATATCTTTTTCCTCTGCACTGCCCTCAACACTCATAGAGCCAGTCAGCAAATTAACACTGCATTTTTCCACTCCCGCAACTTCGCTTACGGCTTTTTCCACTCTTGCACTGCAGGCGGCACAGGACATACCCGTAACATCGTAATTTTTCATAGCCTTATCACCTCTTTCATCAAAGTTTTTTCAACCATAATAATATAACTCAAAAAATTTTTTGTCAAGAAAAAACTGCTGTGAAAATACATCCACAGCAGTAATAAATTTCATTTAAGCCAACAGACCTATCCAATCAAGATTGATATATCCGTATCCCTTGGGAATTTCAAAGCATGAATCGGGAACATCTGTTGTAATCTGAGCGAAATATGTTGAGTCTACATATCCGTCAGAATAAACATTATCTCTTCTGACAAGCATATCACCGTCGAAATAGTAGTTTACAGTTGTGCCGTCATAGGGACTTGTATAGCTTTCGAGAATGAGCTTCTGACCGTTTAGTTCAACCTGAGAAACAGAAACCTCACCGATTTCCTCCTGACCCATTTCGCTCATCATAGCGTCCATATTCATTTCTTCGCCCATCATATCCTCAGGCATCTTGCAATACTTTTTCCAGTCGTTGAAAATAAGATAGAAGGTATCCTTACCCTTGAGATAAAGCATACTGCAATTCATTGAGCTGCCCTCAAGATCCATAGCCATTTCAACATACATATTGCCGTTTTTGATTGCCATAGTCACGGGCATATTGCCTGTACTTTCGTCGTTGGTGGTGATTTTCATAAGATATGTACCACCCTTGAAAATCTGCTGATACTTCTCAATTCTGTATGCTTTGAGCTTGTTTTCTTCAGGCTTCTGAGGCTTTGTTGCAGGCACATCGTTTGTATTATCGGGATTTCTGACTGTTGTGTCATCCTCCTGATTACCGCCGGTCACACCCGGAAGAGTCGTTGAAATATCACCCTGGAATTTGTTTATGTCGTTGGTTACATCCACGTGAGCACCTGTGAAGTTTGTGGGCACATCGCCGAGAGCAACTTCATCATTGATACTGCCCACAGTGCTTCCGACAGTGGTACCGTCATATTCCGCAGCATATCTGTTACCGTCTTTATCGGTGACAACAACATATGTTGTGCCCTCTTTATCGGCAACCATTGTGTAGGTCATACCGTCAACGTCGGTAGCATATCCGCTGTCTTCTTCCTTAGCCTTATCGGGATCATAAGTGAAATAGCGGATTCCTGCACCGATGCCCGCCACTAAAAGCACAAGCACGCAAATTAATATTCTTCTCAGTATTTTTTTCATGCAAATAAAAACTCCTTGTAAATACTGTATTTCTTTCTTTTAGAATACAATATTTTACTTATAAAAATCAAGTATTTCTCTGTTAAACTTGTGTTAAGGGAATTATGCAGACATATATTTCCTTTGTAAACTAAATGTTACGATAAGAGCTTATCGATTACGCTCTGAACGGGATCAGTGTCAGCAAGCTCAATAGCACCCTTATCAGCAAGAGCAGGTGTTCTTGTATCAATGGGAAGCTTAGCGAGTACGGGAAGACCGAACTTAGCTGCAACCTCATCGGTTTTGCTTTCGCCGAAAATATTGTGTCTCTTTCCGCAATCGGGACACTCGAAATAGCTCATATTTTCCACAAGACCCACAACGGGAATATTCATCATCTCAGCCATATTGATAGCCTTACTTACAATAAGACCTACAAGGTCCTGAGGAGTAGTAACTACGATGATACCGTCAACCTTGAGACTCTGGAAAACTGTAAGGGGTACATCACCGGTTCCGGGAGGCATATCCACAAACATATAGTCAACATCGCCCCATGCAACATCTGTGAAGAACTGCTGGATAACACCGCTGATAACGGGGCCTCTCCACACTACGGGAGCATCCTGTGAGGGAAGAAGAAGATTGACGGACATAACTCTTGTGCCGCCTCTTGACTCACGGGGGAACATAACAATATTATTGGTTTCAACCTGACCGTCAATGCCGAACATCTTGGGAATTGAGGGGCCTGTTACGTCAGCATCAAGCACAGCTGTCTGTTTGCCGCGAAGCTGCATAGCAGTTGCAAGCAGAGAAGTCACAGATGACTTACCTACACCGCCTTTACCGCTGACAACAGCATAGATTTTTTTGATATTGCTGTATTCATTCTGCTTGAGGTGCAAGTCCTTATCTTTGCAGCCTGAAGCTGATGAACATGATGAGCAGTTGCCTGAACATTCACTCATTTATAACACTACCTTTCGGAAAATTATGAATTAGGAATTATGAATTATGAATTGAATATCATAATAAAAATCCGGACTAAACTATATAATAATACAATTTTACCCGATTGTCAAACATTTAACCCAATTATTTTTGTACCCTGCCGAAGAATATTGACTTTGCACTTAAAGGGTGGTAAAATATAGACCTATCTGTTACAAATCAATAACACGCCTCCTTAGTTCAACGGATAGAATAAACCCCTCCTAAGGGTTAGATATCGGTTCGATTCCGGTAGGGGGTGCCAGAAGCGGCGAGTCAAGCTCGCCTAAGATAAGAGATAATAGATAATATTGAATAGATAAAAGAGATTTTTGCGGCTTTGAGCCGCTTCAACTATTCGTTATTCTCTATTATCTTTTATCTATTATCTGAAAAGGAGTGTTGAAAATGGCACAAAACAGCATTTTATTAGATAAATCCTTATTGTTTGCCGTAAGAATAGTCAAGCTCAATAAATATCTCACCAAAGAGAAAAAGGAAACGGTTATTTCAAAACAGATTATCCGCAGCGCGACATCAATCGGTGCAAATGCCAACGAAGCTATTTACGGCCAGAGCAAAGCTGATTTTATAGCGAAGCTTCAGTTATCTCTTAAAGAAACCGCCGAAACAGAATACTGGCTCAGACTTTTGATATTATCAGATTATATAACCGAAAAAGAAGGCAATTCTTTGCTGGATGATTGCCTTAAAATTAAAAGAATACTTATTTCTACGCTGAAAACTGCAAAAGAAAACAAATAAAAACAAAAGCCGAAAACCTTTGCTTTACAAGAGGTTTCGGCTTTTTATTTTAAATTCTGATTGCAATTTTTGCAATCATTATACCGTTATTAAGCAACCTTTTTATAATGGTTAATATTTGTGTTGATAAGCATATCGTAATCGACTAAGTGAAACAGACTACCGTCAGAAAGGGGATAAACGCAGATATCCTCCGCTTCATTATCATAGTTAGGAAGATAGCGTGTAAACTCCACGCGAACAGAACCGTCTGCCAGATCAACCGCAAGCACCTGCTCCGTAGTACTGTCTGAAACATCATAGGAAAGGTAGAGAATACCTTCATATACAGAGCCGCCCTGAAGTCTGTCAAGCTTCTTTTCAAGGGGAATCGCTTTTATAAAGCTCATAGTTTCAAGGTCATACTGAAGTATTTCGGTGACATCATCAAACTTTGAAGTGTAAAGATAACTGTTTTCCCTGTCTATTGCACACCAGGGAATACCGTCCGTCAGGTATTCACTTGTCATATCGTAATATTTGCCCGTGTATTCGAGAGTTTCGCAGTCATAGAGAAGGATAAAATTATAGAGATACTCATCATCAACTTCACCCTCAACAGGAGCATATATGTAACCGTTTGCACAGTCGATGCCTCCGATGTGATTACTGCCGTATTTTTCATAAAACTCTTTTGGAACAGCATTTGATTTCTTTTTAATGCACTTCATATTTTCATCGAACTTTGCAAGACCGGTAAAATTCATAAAAGTCAGCGAACCCGATGAGTAAAAGTTTTCTCCGTCATAGCAAAGGCCCTGACCCGAAAACATCGAAACTGTAGCAGGAAGCTTTATGTTTTCTGTAAGTTCATATCCCTCGCTTGCAGTATTCACTCCCAAACCGAAAAGGTATGTAAATATCAATGCTACTGTCGCAAAAAAAGATGCTATCTTTGTCATAGTTATCCTCCTATACTGATTTTTTTATTATTTTATACAAATGATTATATCATAATTTATTTTTTTAAGCAAGACGAAACCGTACGCTTTTGGTTATGACTCTGAAAAATACAAACCCCACCCGTACGAAACGAGTGGGATTTATTATCATCTTATCATTTATCAGAAGCCGATGAAGTTTTCATTAGCATCGCAGTTCATGAACTGAGGATACTTAGCATTGCTTGTAATAGTGGGCTGTGTTTCACTTGTAAGGAGCCATATAGCAAATTCTGTGTGTTCACTGTTATCCTTACAACCAACATGCTTAGCATTCTTTACGATCCAAGTCTGATCGGGGAAGAGACATGTTGAAGCGTCAACAACGCAGTCAGGTGAGATGTACTTGTCGCCTGCTTTTACGCCTTCAAGCTTTGCGCCATAGTTAGCAACTGTTGCGCCGCCTGATGTGCGAATTGTTTCAAGAACACCGTCACCGTGTAAGTAGCTCTTTGAATAGATGGGAAGCTGCTTTGCGTTGTAATGTGCAACATATGCGAACTTAACATCGCCATCTGCTTCTAACTTAGCCATTGTTTTTTCTGTGCTTCTTACAAACTCTTCAATCTTGTCGATCTCAGCACGAGCTGTTGCGTACTTGTCGCCTGTGCCTGCGAAGAAGAATTCAACACAATCATCGAAATATTCATCGGGAATAAGAGCCCAGAGGCCGTATGCTGTTGCGAAGCATTCACGAAGGAAGTCGCCGTAAATCTGATCTTTGTATGTTGCAATAGCATCGTTAACAAAGTTAGCGAGTTTCTTTGTGATACCTAAAGCATTGATAATTCTGAGAAGGAAGCTTACGAAACCGTTTGTCTTTGCAACAAGGAAATCACCGAGAGCCTTACCGTCGATAGTGAGGTCACCCATAAATGCTGAACCTACAAGGTCACCGCCGTTGTGTGCGCCTGAAAGGAAGATAAGGTTATCAAAAATTTCTGTGCCGTATTTGTAGATGTATGATGTTGTGATCATACCGCCCATGCTGCAAGCTGCAACGTCAAGCTTTGAAGCGCCTGTTTCAGCCATAACATTGTCGAAGTATGCCTTAAGATCGTCAGCGAGTACGTCGGGGCTCTGTCTCCAGTCAAAAGTATAAAGATATACTCTGTTGGGATCATACTTCTTTGAAAGTGAACGATAAAGGCCTACTGCTGTATCAGCCCATACCTTATCGTCTGATAAGTCATAGTTAGCAGCTGACTTGGGGAACTTGGGAATATGTACGCTGGGATTGAGGGGGTTGCCTTCTTTGTCGCGTCTTACATTTTTGAAGATGTCACGGCCAAGATCTGTGATTGTGTTAACAACAGCATTCTTGTTTTTCGTTACATACTGAAGACCGATTGTGGGAATGATGTCAACGATGTCCATTACATCAACTGTAATAGCTTTCTTGCCTTCGCCGTCTACAAGACCTGCGAAGTCGATACCTCTTACAACAACGAGGGGTTCATCATTCTGTGCGTAGTTTGTTTCAGCTTCAGCAGCAAAAGCCATTGGCATCATTGTCATAATCATTACAATTGCAAGAAGAGCTGAGAGAACTTTTTTGATTGATTTGTTCATGAGTTTTTTCTCCTTTCGCTATGTTGAAACTCTTATTTTCAACACGCTTTTTTAAATTTTGGATTGCAAACCGCAAAACGGCTCACTATGAGTAGATGTTATCACAATTTAACAGTTTTGTCAACAATTACACTTCTTTATTGTATAACATAATATATTTTAACTTTTATGCAAAATAAAACAGCACTCAAAAAAGAGTGCTGTTCAGAATTTTATTACATAGCCTCGATAAAAATTCCGAGTTCATTGAGTTTATCTTTTATGCGGTTGAATCTTTCCTCATTTTCCACCGCAATTGTGTGAATATGCAGACCGTGGGTCAGCAGCGACAGAGGATTTGCACCTGTGAGGTTTATTTTTTCAACAAACAAATCTGCATCATATCGGGACGAAACATTAATCTCAGCTGATATTTTTCCGTAAACCGAATGTTCAACTACCACATCAAGTACCCTGCCGCCGTTATCAACTACGGCATAAAATTCATCTGCCACCCGGTCTTTACTGTGTTTGACGGCTATCTTTTTTATGATAAACGATGTGTCGGGTTTATCCAGAATATATCCCTTATGCTCTGAGCGAATGGCATATCCCGAAGCGCGAAGCAATGCGATATCTGCCACAATAATCTGCCTTGTCACACCAAAATCCTCTGCAAGACTTGTGGCACATACGGGCACCGACAGCTTTTCAAGCTTTTCTATAATCTGATTTCTTCTCTGCTCACCATTCATAGTTATCTCTCCGAGTTTATATTTCCTCAACATTATACCATTAAAAAACTTCAAAAACAAGAAAAAAGTTATTGACAAATGAAACTTTCTCATTATAATGTGTATATACACATAAATATACATAAGAGGTGCTTTATTAATGGAAAGAAAATACGCAGTTTTAGTTGTTGATATGCTCAACGATTTTGTCACAGGTGCACTCAAATGCGACCGCGGCCTCGCCATTGTACCAAAAACAAAAGAGCTTCTTGCAGGTTGTCGTGAAAAAGGCGTGCCCGTAATTTTCTGCAACGACGCTCATCTTAAAGATATCGACCACGAGCTTAAATTCTGGGGAGATCACGCCATCGCAGGCACAAAGGGTGCAGAAGTTATTCCCGAGCTTGACCTTTGCGAAAAAGACTATGTGGTACCCAAGCGCCGTTACAGCGGCTTCTTTATGACAGACCTTCACCTGCTTTTACAGGAGCTCGGTGTCAATACTGTTATTATGACAGGTCTTCACGCCCATATGTGTGTGCGTCACACTTCTGCCGATGCTTATCAGTACGGCTATGATATTGTAGTGGCTAAAGATGCTACTGACTCTTTCACCGAAGAAGATTATATCTACGGCATTAAATATCTCAAAGAAACCTATGGTGCTGAGATATCAGACGTTGATACAATCCTCGCCACAATCTGATCAGACACATCAAAAGACCGTCGGAAACCGACGGTCTTGATTTTTTTATTTGCCGAAAAACTTTTCTACAAGAGCATCTGTATCTCTGAGATTGATTCTCTTTGAAGCGATGTAGGTCTTCAGAGCCTTGCCGTCGCTTGTCTTTTCGTCAGGGCTGTATCTGCCATAGCTGCAGGTGACAATTGTGTCATCAGCCAAAACTACGTTTCCGCAGTAACCTGTGTCGGCATTTGCATAATATTCGGGTTTTGTCTGCTTTTCATCATATATGTGAGCGATTTTTATTCTGTAGTCGCCCTCACTGCCGTTTTTGAGGTCTTCATATCTGCCCACCCAGGCAACAAGCCCCTCACTTATCCAGCCTTTGGTCTTATCTGAAAATTTAGCATAAAGCGCTGCTTTTTTGCCTCTTTCAATTGAGCGGAATGTAATAAACAATCTGCCGTCTGATGTGTAATCTGCTTTGTGTCTCTCGCCGTTGAGTGCTGCGGGAGCTTCTTTAGGCTCGCTCCAGGTTTTGCCCTCATCACTTGAAAATGCAACCATTGAGTTTATCTTCTTTGACTGACTTCTTGCAATAAGACAAAGCTCATCTCCCTGACCCTTGTCAGAGCGTATAACTTCAATTTCACACATCTGAGCTTTCTTTTCAATATTACGGTGGGGTGCGAGATATTTTTCAGGGGTACTCCACTGCATATTACCCTCTTGGTCAAAGGTGAGAATTGTCTTATAATTATAGAAATCCGAGTCGTGGAAGAATCCCATCCACTTATCGGTGAACTTTCCGTTTTCTTTGAGCCGTGTCAGACTTGCCATTGCAACTATAGGCACAACTGGGTATTCACTGTCATTTCCGTAAAAGCGTTTAAATTCGCTCCAGGTTTTGCCCTCATCATCTGAAACCGAACATTCAAAGCCTCCGGGAGTAGACATACCCGGCCACTTGGGATTCGCCGAAATAAGTATCAGCTTATCGGGTCTGCCGTCTGAAAACTCAAGTCTGTAAACAGTGGGTGTCTCAAGTGAACTTTCCCAGCTTTTCGGTGTGTCGGCCACAGTTTCGCTCCAGCTGACGCCGCCGTCTGTGCTGACTTTATTGAGCACCGCACCTTTGCCGTGACCGGCAGGGTACACAGTGAAAATGTTGCCGTTTTTCAGAAGCACACTGTCAGGGTGAGCCATATAATCTTTTGAATTATCAACAACGGAAAGGTTGTAGAGATATTCGTATTCTGAGTTTTTAAGACTCATCGGCATCTCACTCAGATCAAGCTCAGGAATAGTATAGTCTGTTCCCTTGAAGCCTGATGACTTAACGGCAATGACTATCCCCGTAACTGCCGCACCTATAACAAAAGCTACAAGCAAAATAATAATCATATGTTTCATATTATACCTCCTTTTGTCTTTTTATATTACCAACAAAAATCCCGATTGTCAATAAAAAAACTCCCGACTGCGAAAGAAACGCAAATCGGGAGTTTGTTTCATCAGTGAATAAACAGTGAAAGCACTACAAGAATTGCTGAGCCGAATACGGGAATAAGAATTGAACCGATTGACCATGTCTTGAGGCTTGTCTTGATATCCATGCCTGAGAAGTTTGTAACAACGTGGAAATATGAGTCGTTGAGATAGCTGGGACACATTGTTGTAAGGCAAAGAGCAAGAGCACAGAGATAGGGGTTGATGCCGAGAGTTGCGAGCATAGGACCGATAATAGCTGAGCCTGTAATCATAGCTGTGGTACCTGAACCCTGAGGGAATCTCATAATAACACCGATGATGATGGGAATAAGAATTGCGGGTACGCCTGCTTCAACAATCCAGTTAGCCATAATGCCTGCAGCACCTGTTGCATTGATAACTGCACCGAGAGCACCGCCTGCAGCTGTGATGAATACGATAGGACCTGCATCACGGCAAGCTTCCTGCATCATATCAACACAGGTTTTCTTGTCATATGTACGGCAAAGAAGGAATGCGCCCATGCAGATTGAAACAAAAAGAGCAACAACGGGCTGACCGAGGAAGGTGAAGATGCTTGCAACTGTTGTGCCTGCAAGTGCATCAATCTGACCAACGAGTGTGTTAGCAAAGATAAGCGCGATAGGCACAAGAAGTGTTGCAAATGAGAGGAATGCACCGGGAAGCTTTTCTGAAGCTAAAAGTTCAGCAAAGTCACTTGTTACAAGCTGTTCGTTGTTATCGTGCTTCTCGTGTATTCTGTCGAGAACCTTAAGCTGAGCTTCTGAATATTTGCTTCTGTCTATTTCATAAGGAACGATAAGGTTGGGATATTTCTTGCCGAAATATCTGAAAAGGAAAACTGAGAAAATAAACAGAGGCACTGAGAACGCAATACCTGCAAGGATATATAAGCCAAGGTCAATGGCTGCACCGTGCTCGTTGAATGTTGAAATTACTGCAAGAGGGCCGGGTGTGGGAGGTACAATGAAATGGGTGATATAAAGACCCATACCGAGGATACCGCCGAGACCAACCATTGATTTTTTAGTCAGACGAGAGAATTCTTTTGCAAGTGATGAGAGAATAACGAAACCTGAATCGCAGAAAACGGGAATTGAAACAACAAAACCTGTAAGACCGAGAACAACGTCGCAATTCTTAACACCGACGAGCTTGAGAATTGTAAGAGCCATACGCTTTGCAGCACCGCTTTTTTCAAGGAATATACCCATAATACAGCCGAAGCCGATAACAACACCGATAGATGCCATAGTGTTACCGAAGCCTTTGGTAACTGTGCTTACACAACCTGTGAGTGTGTCAACAACAGCACCGTCGGGGCCAAAGGGCATAGCCAGAACAGCAATAACAATAGCTGAAATGATAAGTGACGGGAAAGCGTGCATTTTTGTGAAGATGATAAGCAGCATCATTATAACGATACCGATTGCCATCGCCAATACGGGATGAAGCATAAATATTTCCTCCTGATTTTTTTACTTAAATGTAATATACATTAATTTGTCGTCATTTGTCAATCTTTTAAGGTGAATTATTCTTTTTTCGACACAAAATTTAACATTTTCTTTATAACAATGTTAACTTCTTAACCGGCAATAGCCTTTAATATTTCAGCGAAAGCTCTTTTAATCATATTGATAAATTTGCTCAGAACATCGAGAATAGAGCTTCTGTTTCCTGTCTCTTCATTTTCATTAGCCTTGCTCTGACAAGACAGCCAATATATAAGTCCCTGAGGATAAGAGATTGTAACAGCTGTTCCGTTACCGTCTTTTGTGACCACATCTTTCTGAGGCTTATTGTCGTTCATAAACATATCGTGACAGGCGGCATCCCAGGTGTTGTGTATATCAGGCTTGCCGTCAGCAGTTTTCAGGCCGTAATCAGCATTATAGATTCTGTCAAAGGTAGATATACGGCAACGGGATCTGCAGTTTGATATATTCATAAGATAATTCCAGTTTCCGAGAACTGTCAGAGGATTGAGACTTGCATAGTCATCATTTTTGCACCAGAAAAACCACAAGGGCATATCAATAAGATTATTAAGCTCTGCATTCGACGGTGAAAAGACCGGTGAAAGAGGAAATGCCGCAGCAAAATATGACGGATAAGCCATTGCCATCTTGAGAGTCATCTTTCCGCCGAGGGAATAACCGCCGATATAAATTCTGTCTGTGTCGATATTATCAATATTTCTTCTGACAAACGCATCTATTGTCTTTTTCAGCGGCGTTGTTGTACCTTCCCATGCAACGTTGATAAAGGATGTGGGAAAACGGGGTAGAAGCAGATAAGCTCCCCCGGTGTCTGCAAAACGGTTCTGATATTCTTCACTTGACCAAAGAGCAATGTTGCAGTTGTCAAGCTGATGACCCGGATAGTCACCCGACGAGTTGCCGTGAAGCCACACAACAAGAGGATATTTAGTGTCATCGTTTTTTCCTGCAGGTGAATAATAGACATAGTCAAGCTCTGACTGTCCTTTCAGAAACTGCGCTCTGAGAGCATCCATTCCCTGTTTTTCACTGACTGCCGAACCTGTTACGGCAAAACAGCAAAGCAGCGTAAGAACACACAGCAGTGCCGATATAGTTTTTTTCATAATAACACCTTCTTTTTTCTGTAAGGTTTTATTTTTTTACCCATGTTGAGGGAGAGAATGTAAGAATAAGCGGGAATATTTCAAGTCTGCCTAAAAGCATTGTAAATGAAAGTATAACCTTTGAAAAGGGTGAGAACAAGGCATAGCTTGCCGCAGGACCTGCCGAGCCGAAACCCGGACCGATATTGTTGACGCAGGACGCAGCAACAGAAATATTTGTCTCAAGATCAAAAGCATCAAATCCGAGAATGAACACCACCACGCAGAAAAACAATGCATAAATAGCAAGATATGAGCCAAGGGAGCTCATAGTCTTTTCATCGACACGTTTGCCGTCAAGGCGTATCGTTGCAACGGCTCTGGGATGAAGCAATTTCTGAAGCTCTCGTTTGATGTTTTTGAAAAGCAGAACTATTCTTGAAATTTTGAATCCGCCTGCCGTTGAGCCCGCACAACCACCCACAAACATCAGAAGCAGAAGAATTGTCTTTGACATTCCCGGCCACTGATTAAAGTCCACTGTTGCAAAGCCCGTTGTTGATATAATTGCCGCCACCTGAAAAGCTGCGTGGCGCAGACTTTCCGATACACCCTCATATAAGGGTCTGATGTTGAGAGTGATAGCCGTTATGCTGAATAAAACAATAATCGCATAAGTCAGAAGCTCTTCATTTTTAACGGCAGATTTGAATTTCTTTATAAGAGCAAAATAATAAAGGTTGAAATTCACACCGAAGAGCAGCATAAACACCGTAACCACCCACTGAAGATAAGGTGAATATGAGCCGAGACTGTCACCCCTGATGCCGAAGCCGCCGGTACCCGCAGTGCCCACAGCGTGAACAAAGCTGTCAAATAAAGGCATACCGCCAAGAAGCAGCATTATCATTTCGATAAAGGTCAATGCAATATAAATAATATAGAGTATTCTCGCAGTCTGTTTCATTTTCGGTACTATTTTACCTACTACAGGGCCCGGAGCCTCTGCTCTGAGAATGTGGATGCTTCTGTCTGACACCGTGGGAATAATTGCCATAACAAAGACAAGCACGCCCATACCGCCGACCCAATGTGTAAAGCTTCGCCACAAAAGAAGACCCTTGCTCATTGCTTCGACATCTGTCAGAATTGATGCACCCGTAGTAGTAAAACCGCTGACGGTTTCAAAAAAAGCATCTATATAAGAAGGAATCTCACCGCTGATATAAAAAGGAAGAGCACCTACAGCAGAAAGAGCCACCCAGGCAAGAGACACTATAACGAAGCCTTCTTTTGCATATATGACCTTGCTGCCGGGTCTCGAAACAAGTGTCATTACAAATCCCACCGCCAGAGCGATACCCATAGAAATAAGGATATCTCTGATACAGCTTTCTTTATATATAAAAGAAGTTATCAGCGGCAGAATCATAAGAGCAGCCTCTATTTTGATTACGGTACCCACCACATAAAAAACCATTCTTCTGTTCATAGTCTTACCTCAAAATATCTGAAAGCTGAGTTATATGAGATGTTGCAGAGAGAATTATTACCCTGTCACCCTGCATAATGCAGTCGTCGCCTGAGGGAATAATTGTCTTTTTATTGGCGCGTATAATTGCAGCAATAAGCACACCTGACTTGATTTTCATTTCTTTTATAGGTATGCCGAAAAGCTCCGAGCTGTCATTGAGTTTAAACTCAAGAGCTTCAACCTTGCCGTCCATCATTTTATAAAGAGTCTCAATACTGTCGCTTTCGATTGAGTTTTCGAGAGCTCTTGTATATCTGAGAATAATATCGGATGTGATAGATTTTGAAGAAACAACACAGTCAAGACCGAGTTTTTCTGCCATTTTTACCATTTCACCGCGATTTACCTTGGAGATAACCTTAGGCACATTCTGACTTGCCGCATAAATTGACATAAGGATGTTTTCTTCATCCATACCCGTCAGAGCAACAAAGGCATCAAGGGAGAGAAGTCCTTCTTCTCTGAGAAGCTCCTGCTGAGAGCCGTCACCGTTAATAAGCACAGCTTTCGGAATCAGCTCTGAGAGTTCTTCGCAACGAGCCGCATTTTTTTCTATAATTTTAACTTCGTTTCCTGATGAAAGAAGCATCTTAGACAAATAATAAGCAGTTTTGCTTCCGCCGAGAATCATAACACTTCTGGCTTTCTTTGTGATTATACCGAGTCCCTTGAGGAGCTTCTGCATATCACCGGGAGTAGCCGCAACAGATATGATATCCCCTGCCGAGAGTTCAAAGTTACCGTCAGGAATAATAACCCTGCCGTCTCTGAGCACGGCACCGATAAGAAACTGCACATTCTGTTTTTCTCTGAGCTTGCTGAGCTTCTTTCCGCAAAGAGGCGAATCGCTCTTGAGCTTAAGCTCGATTATCTCAATGCTTCGTCTTGCAAAATATTCTACCTTAAAGGCTGAGGGAAGCTTAAGCAGATTATAAAGCTCCTGAGCCACAAGAAGCTCGGGATTAACAGACATTGAGAGATTGAGCTGCTGACGCATAAAGCCAAGCGATCTGTCATTATATTCGGGGTTTCTTATTCTTGCAACAGTGTGCTTTGCACCCATTTTCTTTGCAATAAAACAAGAGAGCATATTCATCTCGTCTGAATCGGTGCAGCATATAAACAAGTCTGCTTTATCCACACCTGCTTCTTCAAGAATTTCGCAGTCGGCGCAGTTGCCGCACACGCCGATAACATCATATATATTGGTCACATCAGTGACTATTTCGGGAGCTTTGTCAAGCACCGTGACATCGTGGCCCTCTTTCACGAGAGTACCCGCAACCGTAAAACCGATTTTACCAACACCTGCAATAATAATATTCATATTGATTCTCCTGAAAAAACCATTATTTTTATTATTGTATCACATATTTCCGCAACTATCAAGTTGTTTTATAAAGCAAAAAAACAGAGTCCTTATGGACTCTGCTTTGCGTTAATTATTCAGCGTCTTCTTCCTTAGCAGGAATGAAGCCCTTAATGAATTCCATAACGATTTCGAAGATAGCCTTGATCTTATCGAATATTTCCTGTACGATTTCCATAGTCGCACCTCCTTACCAATATCTGTTATCTTATAATAACAAATAATCAACCAAATGTCAACATTATATAGTCTGTATCAAAGATTTAACAAATCTTAAGATATGCTGTACTTTTTGCCGTATTCTTCATAGAGTGAATTGAATGAACTTCCGGGCTCTTTTTTGATTTTCTTGAGATATTTATGAAGATCCATTTCACTGTGAGTCATTTCGATCACAAGACCTGCAATATTTGAGCAATGGTCCGAAACTCTCTCAAGGTCAGTAAGCAGATCATTGAGAACAAATCCTAACTCAATTGTGCATCTGCCTTCCTGAAGTCTGCGGATATGCTTGAGCTTGATAGCATCTCTCAGGTCGTCAACAACCTGTTCAAGAGGCTCAACCTTTAATGCCGCTTCAAGATCATTTTCTGCAAAGCTCTTATATGCGAGGTTTACAATCTCACTGACAGCGCCGGTAATCATAGCAATTTCACCCTGCGCCTTTTCTGAGAATGCGAGCTTTTTCTCTGCAATTTCTTCGGCTGATTTCAGAACATTTACCGCATGGTCTGAAATTCTTTCAAAATCGCTGATAAGATGAAGCAGCTTTGTTGTTTCTGTGCTGTCTTCGTCTGTAAGCTCAAGAGCTGAAACTCTGACAAGATACGAACCGAGTTTATCTTCATATTTATCGACCTTCTTCTCGGCTTTGATAATTTCTTCACCCATATCTGAGCTGTAACCGCTGAGACTCTGAAGTGATTTCTCAATAGCCTCAACCGAAATTTCAGCCATAGTCTTTGTAACCTCTTTGCAACGGTCAACAGCCACGGCAGGTGTTGCAAAAAGTCTTTCGTCGAGAATTTCGTATTTTTCTTTTTCTTCTGTTTCTCTGACTGAAATTGTCGCAAGTTTTTCAAGCACCTTTATAAGCGGGAACCAGAAAATTGTGCAGAAGAGCTTGAACACTGTGTTGATAATCGCAATTTCAACTTCTCCCACCGCATCGTCGAAGAAACCAAACTGTAACAATGCATTTGCACCGTAGAAAAGTGCCAGAGCAACAGGTGTACCGATAACATTGAAATATAAATGAACCAATGTAGCACGCTTTGCATTTTTATTTGCACCGATTGATGCGAGCACAGCAGTGATACAAGTACCAATGCCCATACCCATAATTACCGGAATAGCAGTGCCGAAAGTAATTGCTCCCGTTGATGAGATCGCCTGCAGAATACCGACTGAAGCTGATGATGACTGAATGATGGCTGTAAGCACAGCACCTGCCAGAACACCGAGAATCGGATTTGAGAAAAGTGTGAGTATGCTTGTGAATTCCGGAACTTCTTTAAGACCTGCAACGGCGTCGGACATAGCAGACATACCGGTCATAAGTGTTGCAAAACCTAAAAGGATTGTAGCTGTATCTTTGTTCTTTTGCTTTTTAGTGAACATAAGGAGTATGACACCGATTATAGCTAATACGGGTACAAATGACGAGGGCTTGAAAAATGCCATTATACCTGCACCGTCAACAGCCATAAGTGAAAGAATCCACGCTGTAATGGTGGTACCCACATTGGCACCCATAATAATACCGATTGACTGATGAAGTGTCATAATACCGGAGTTTACAAAACCGACAACCATTACTGTCGTCGCTGAGGAAGACTGAATAATAGATGTGACAATAAGACCCAGCAAAAATCCTTTAACGGGATTGTTTGTCATTTTTGTCAACACGCTTTTAAGTTGTCCACCGGCTTTTTTTTCAAGTGAATTACCCATAGTCTGCATACCGAAAAGGAATAATGCAAGACCGCCGATAAGTGATAACACGTCAAAGATATCCATAATTTACCTCTCTGATATAAGTCTGATACTAACGTATCATCTTCATAATAACAATTTTTAATGGCAAAAACAAGTATTTTTTTGCAAAATCATTCATTTTTCAGCAATAATATTCACTTTTGTTTTTCTGCTCATTATTTTTTTCCTGACTCAGTTTCTTTATGTGATAAAAACAAAAAACTGCCGTCAGACTCAGATGAGCTGCGGCAGATTATATTATATTGCTGTAAGAAGATAGTCATCGATGTTTTGCTGCAAAAGCGAAACCTTATTGGTACCGGATTTTATTTCTCCGTTGAGCACAGCTATATCATTATCAACACTGTATCTGACCGCACCGAAAATAACATTTTCAATGGCAGCTCTGACTTCGCTGTTAACAGGATATGCCTCGTCTTTGAAGGTGCCTGCAGCAGTTTTTCTGCTGGGCATTCCCATATAATAGTCGCCTTCTTCTTTTAAAAGCACCTTGATATCGTTGACGGCAAACATTCCGTCAAAAGTTATGGTGCATTTTGCAACCAATCTGTTTGTTGGCGCTTCAATTTTTCTCACTCTGAATGATGTAATGAGCATTTCCGTTCTCCTCCGTAATTATGCTCGCCCTCTACGGCATAATATAATCAGTGAAATAATTATATCATTATCGGACAGTTGTTTCAAGTGTTTTATTAAAAAATATTAAGCAAATATTAAATAATATTAACAGTTACCCCTTTGATATTTGCAATTGACAAATGTCTGCACTTATTATAAAATCAGATTATAAAATCTACTGCGAGGCGAAAATAAAATGCAAGAAAACAAAGCAAAAACCAAATGGGTCGGCACATGGAGTTCAAGTGCTGCTTCCGCAGGAATTCACATTCCTCCCCTGATACACCTCAATAACGGCCTGCTTTATTCAACTGCGCGAAGTGTTATCAGGCCAACTCTCGGCGGCGACAGGATACGCCTGAAAATCTCAAACAGATTTAACAAGAAATCTCTTCACATCAGCGAGACAACAATCGCAAATCATATCGGCGGCAAAGCTGACACAGACACACCCGTAAACGTGACTTTTAACGGAAAGAAAGATGTAATCCTTGCTCCCGGTGAAGAGATGCTCTCTGACACCATCGATTTCAAGGTCGAAACTCTCAAGCCCATAGCTGTCAGCTTTTATGTCAAGCACGCCGTTATGCGTACCAAGAGTCTCTATGGCGGTCAGACTTACCTCAGCCCCGGCAACTGTACTCATAAAGAAAAATACCGTCCCTGGTGGCATCTTATTCTCAAAACTGATTTCGCAACTCTTCAGACCATCCCCTTCCTGACGAGAGTCGATGTCCTTGCAGACGATGATTGCTATGCCATTGTTGTGGCAGGCGACTCCACCGTCACCAACGAAAAGCCCTATTTCCTTGCCGAAAGACTGCAGAGAATGGGTATAAAAAATGTTGCTGTTTTGCAGCAGGCTCTCAACGGCAACAGAATACTCGAAGACGGTCACGGACTGCTTGCCAACATCTATGGTGAAAGTATGCTCAAGCGCTTCGGCAAGGATATTCTCGACTGCCCCGGTGTAAAGAAAATCATTTTCAAAGAAGGCATCAACGATATGCTTCATCCCCGCTGTCTCACTGTGGGCGGTCCGAAAATGACAAACGCTGAAGATATCATCGGCGGCATCAGACAGGTTATCGACCTTGCTCATAACAATAACCTGAAAATCTATGTTTCCAAGCTGACACCCTTCAAGGGTTGGGGCAAGCTTCTTCCCGGCATTCGCGATTTCACGTGGACACCCGAAACTCAGGAGATAGTCGACGGCGTCAATGAGTGGATTGACACCTGCCCTGCCGACGGCATAATCAACACCGATTTCATATGCGATGAAAATGACAAGCAGATGATGAAAAAGGAATACGCCATTGACCTGCTTCATTATAAACCCGAGGCTCAGCGGATTTTCATTGAAAATATTGATGAGAGCTTCCTCAGATAACTAAAAAACCTACTGCAATCGCAGTAGGTTTTTTTTATGTAGTTTTTAATCAGTCAACTGCATAGTGTGCAACACCGCACTTGCAATAGGGATTTGTGCCCATAAGACTCCATATCCACTTGAGAATCCAACCGATGAAATACATAAAGCCTGTTCCGTGGCAGAGACAGTTGCAGACATCTGAGGGTTCAAGTGATGAAAGACAGTCTTCTCTGTCGCAGACAAGATTTTCGTCTGCATCAACATGACCGCGCTTAGTTACATTGAATGAATCCAAGTTTTCTTTTGTTGTTTCCCATTCACCTTTGCCGTTAACTTCGAGGATTACACCGCAGCCTTCGCGTGTGCACTTAACCCTGCCGAGCTGACCGTTCTGAACACAAGTGGGAGCCTTGTATTCCTGGATAAGAGTTGAGTCAGGATTATGACCGAGCTTGGGAAGCTTTTCTGATGCGACCAAAACTGTGTTACAGTATTCACAGGTAAGCTCTTCTGTGTTACCCTCTGCTGTGCATGTCTGTGCCTTAGCTTCTTTTGTTACCTTAAGCTTGCCGTGGTTGAGAGGTTCACCGTAATAGAAAGCGTTCACCTTATGTACTACACCGTCTTTGTCAGTGTATTCCACTGTAGTGATATCATATTTGTCACTGTTAGGATCAAAATCATCATCCCAAAGGCCTTTAACTGCAGGTTCGCCGCAATGCTTGCAATACATTGAATACATAGCCTGAACTGAGCAGGTTGCAGGAATAACAATATATTGTTCTTTAAATGAAGCGATAAATTCGTGGTCAATCTTGTTGCCTATTGTATATGTCTTTGTTTCGTCGATTCCCTTTGCTGTTGCGTCACAGTTTTCTCTGTCACATTCCATATAGAAAACAGCAGGACTTGTGCAGGTAGCCTTTGACTTAAGTGCATCCTGAGAGGGAGTTTCGGGAATCACAAAGTTATGCTGAACAGTAACGTCCTCGTCAGCATAGGTGTTAGGAGTAACTTCAAAACCTTCCGCACTTACACCGCAACGTGAGCAAGCAAAATAGTAAAAGAGATTTTCTCCGCAAACTTTTCTAGCAATATATTCATCGCTTTTAACTGTGAAGTCGTGCTTTGTGCCCTTTGTTGTTTTACTTGTGAAGGTTTCTGTTTCTGAGATTTTACCGCAAGCGCAGGTTTTGTAATAAACATTAAATTCATCACAGTCAACTTCTTCAACAAGAGTCTGAGGAGCTTCTACTTCAAGTTCGAAATTGTGGGTTGCACTTAATTCTCTTTCACAGACATCGCAAAGCTTGGGTGTTTCACAAGTTGCCTCACCTGTGCTTGAGCTTGCACAATCTGACTTTTCATTTAAGCCACAATCAGGGCATATAACGATATGTGTCAGTTCATTTTTTACTACAGTTATTATTTTGTTGGGATGTGCACAAGCTGATGAAGCCATACCGCTGAAAGGTACAACAGAAACAATCATAAGCACTGCAAGAATCAATGAAAGAGTTCTTTTGAAATTTCTTTTCATATTAAATTACCTCCGTTTATACATATTTCAAATTTTTCGGACAGTTAAAATATATCATTTTATTTTTCATAAGTCAATAGATTGAAATTATTATTAATCAATAAAAAGACGAAAACACACAAAATTCAAAAAGTTAAAAACAAACTGTAAATAGACGCTTCACAAAAACAACACACAGCCTTTCCTGTGTTAAAAACTTTGAGGAAAAGCTGTGCAAAATGTGGAAAATTTCAGAGTTGCAAGGTGATTATTTCACGTCGTAATCGAGCTTGAACTGCTCACCGCAACCGTAGTTTTCATAAACATAGTCGATATCCTTATCGCCTCTGCCTGAGAGTGAAACAAGAATTGAGCCTGAGGGATGCTCCTTTGCATATCTGATTGCATAAGCAACAGCGTGTGAGCTTTCGATAGCAGGAATGATACCCTCATATCTTGAAAGCAGGAAGAAAGCTTCCATAGCTTCTTCGTCGCTTACTGTTTCATAGTGTACTCTGCCGCTGTCACGAAGATATGCGTGTTCGGGGCCGACACCGGGATAGTCAAGACCGCTTGCTACCGAATAAACGGGAAGAGGCTCGCCGTTTTCATCCTGAAGCAGATAGCTTTCAAAGCCGTGAAGCTTACCCTTTGTGCCGTAAGCCATAGTTGCTGCATGGTCACCGATTTTGTGACCTCTGCCCAAAGGCTCGATGCCGTAAATCTCAACGGGATCAGCAAGGAAAGGTGTGAACATACCGATTGAGTTTGAACCGCCGCCTACACAAGCGCAGACTGCGTCGGGCATAATGCCTGTCATCTCAAGGAACTGATCTCTTGCCTCATAGCCGATAACTGTCTGGAAGTCTCTTACCATCTTGGGGAAGGGATGAGGTCCGAGAGCAGAGCCGATGCAATAAATAGCGTGGTCGTACTCTTTGAGATATGCATCAAAAGCCGCGTCAACAGCTTCTTTGAGTGTCTTTAAGCCGTGAGTTACGGGAATAACATTTGCACCAAGCATCTTCATACGGATAACATTGGGGTGCTGTTTTGCAATATCAACCTCGCCCATATATACGTCACATTCCATGCCGAAATATGCAGCGGCAGTTGCAATAGCCACGCCGTGCTGACCTGCACCGGTCTCGGCAATAAGCTTTGTTTTGCCCATATATTTTGCAAGCAGGCCCTCGCCCATACAGTGATTGAGCTTATGTGCACCGGTATGGTTAAGGTCTTCTCTCTTTAAGTAAATCTGACAGTTACCGAAAAGCTTTGAAAGTCTTTCACAATGATAAACGGGAGTCGGTCTGCCCTGGAATTCCTTTCTGATTCTGCGAAGCTCATTGATAAACTGAGCCGAATGGCAGATAGCTTCATAAGCATCGTCAGCCTCCTTGAAAGCAGGTTCTAATTCGGGAGGAAGAAATGCTCCGCCGAACTCACCGAAATATCCGTCTTTAGTCGGAAACTTCTTAAGATAGTTGTCAAAATCTCTGTAATTGTTCATAATAGATTCTCCTTTGTCTGACTAAAAAAATAAACCTGCTCCATAAAGGAACAGGATAAAACTGCAGCCACCTTAATGGTTATCACGTACAATCATACGCTCTCATCATAACGGTTAGAGTTTCCGTCGGCGCCTACTTGAATTTTCGGGCCGCCCTCACAAGTCCATTCCTCTGCCAATCGGTTATCACATTCCACCAGCTGTGACTCTCTGTAAACTTCTTTTGCAGGATACTACTCTTGCTCATCGGTTTCATTATTAACTTGCTAACATTTTAAAGCATAAAACTACATTTGTCAATAGCATAAAAAGAATTTTTTCATGGCATATATGTCTTTATTAACATAATCTTCAGGTTCTTTGTCAACATTCGACAAAAGGCAACTATTCACCTTAGACACTATGCCGAATACATTTTCAATATATTAATACATATCAACGAGCAGACTCCTGTTGTCTGTATCCACAGCAACGGCGAACCTCTTTGCAATGTTCACAGATAAAACCTGCTCTGTGAATCCATCACTGCAAAGTCCGCTCAATTGAGTGAACCGTATTTTTCTTTATATAATATATGAAATTATTGACAATCTTTGCAAACAGTGTTAAACTCTAACCACAGAAAAAATTTAAGAAAGGTTGAAGAAAATGAAAAAACTTTTATCTCTGATCTTAGCAATTACAATGATCTTTACTGTTATGGCTCCTGCCGTTTCTGTTTCAGCGGCAAACGAGCGCACTCCCATTGTTTATATCCGCGGTAACGGTGACGGACTTTATTATCCTGATGACACTCTTTGTGTTGCACAGTTTGAGGATCTCTCTTTCGGTGAAGGCAGCGGTATCGACAAAGACAAAATCGTAGAAACAGCTGTCAATATCATCAAGCCTTTTATTCTTGAAGGTATGCTTTTCGACCAATGGGATAACTACGGCAAAGCTCTCTATGAAGAATTTTCACCCTTGTTCAAAGATGCAGGCCTTGATTATAACGGTATGCCAAAAAACGGCACAGGTGTCCTCAGAGCCACAGCGGCAGAATCTGAAGCAATGGCAAAGACCACATATAACTACAATGTCAATATATCATATGCCTTCGCTTATGACTGGCGTCTTTCACCCTATGACCATGTTGACAGACTTCACGATTATATTTTACAGGTGCTTGATACTACAAAACAGGATCAGGTTTCAATGTATGCAAGATGTATGGGCGGCAGCCTTCTCAGCGCATACCTCGAAAAATACGGTCATCTCGGCCTTGTCAAGAATGTTATCTACTGTGACGTTCTTTCAAATGAATCAAGTGTTATTTCAAACATTTTCAGCGGACAGATTGATTTTGATGCAACTATGATTGAACGCTATGCAGGTCAGGTTGATTTCCTTGGTCAGGTTGGCGACGGTGTTGGTTTTGCATTCAACGATTTTCTCTATGAAATCGTATTCAAGTCAATGTCTTTCTTCAATCAGATAGGTGCTACTGACGGCGTACTCGGCGGCGTTGAAGAACTTTACGAGAAACTTTACAAAGCTCTTATCCCTGCTCTTCTTCATGCAACAGGCATGGCAACTCAGATCAACTATTGGACTGAGATAAACGAAAAGGATATGGATGCTGCTCTCAACCTCGTTTTCGGTGAGGAAGGCTCAGAGCTTCGCACAAAGTATGCAGTTCTTATTGATAAAATCCAATATTACAGAAACCATATTTCAAAGGACCTTAACAAATTCTATGCAGATCTCGATGCAAAAGGTATCCATTACGGTTTCGTTGCAAAATACGGTTTCCTGAATATGCCTATTATCAAGGATTCCGATCTTCAGAGTGATGCTCTTGCAAGCCTCAAGCATGCAGCTTACGGTGCAACAACTGCTCCCATCGGCAAAACTCTTTCAGAGGATTACATTGCTTCTCATGACAGCAAATACATCTCACCCGACAAGCAGGTTGACCTTTCAACTTGCGTGCAGCCTGACAGAACATGGATTCTCAAGAATGCACATCACGATGAAATTGACTCTCTGCATCCGCTTATATATGCATTCCTCAACAACACAAATCAGAATGCTGACACAGTTTACAGCAAAACAGGCTTCACACAGTTTATGGTCTTTGACTACAACACCATGAAAGCCACAAATATGACAGAAGATAACTGTGCTGATTATGAATGGATTACAGCACCCGTTGAAGAACCCGACAAAGAAAGCATCTTTGTTGCAGCTATGCGTTGGTTCACAATGCTCTTCAAGGTTATCGGAATGCTTCTCAGAGGTGAAATCAGCTTCGGCGAAGCTAAAGAAATGCTTTAATTTCACAGCAAATAAAATCCCCCGCTCATATGAGCAAAATATCTAAGAACAGTAAACAAGCCAACACAGAATTTCTGTGTTGGCTTTATTTTTCTGCAGCACTTTCACCTTTAGTTATGAGTAAGTGTGCCTTTCTTTATTCGGATAGTTTAAGTGATATTCCGCCTGATGGCAGAGTTGTATTGTTGCTTTGGCAATAGTTTAATCGAAACCTACGGTTTCAGTGTTATCTTATTCGCCGCAAAACCCGCGAAGCGAATAAACCTGTGCTAAGCACAATAAAAACCCAACCTCGTCAGAACCTTGTTATTCGCTCATAATAAAACTACGAAGTAATACAGCTCTCAGAAATGCAAATAAAACCGGGCGTTGTGTCCTTACGAACACAACGCCCAGGAGCGAGTTTTTTATTATGCAGGCATTTCGCCGGGATGCTCACTTGAAATATGGAGAATAAACTTAATCATAGCTGTGAGCCAACGGAAGAAAGCCATAATTCTTGATGCAAGAGTAGGTTCTTTCTTTGAATCCTCATGCATTTCGTCCCAGAGAGTGAGATTTGCATTTTCCTCTGTCATAGGAACAATATCACCTGAAGCAAGGATTCTGCCGTTGGTTTCAGGGTCTATGTCCATTGTATCGGGAAGCATAATCATAAACTGAGGATAATTCGGATCTGAATTAACATTGAAATTAGTGGATTTGCAGAACTTTTCTATAAGAGTGTAATCAAACTCGGTGTAATCGTGCGAAACGTTTTTAAACACCCAGAGACTGTCTTTGAAAAGACTTGTTGATGCATCAACCTGCTTGTCATATGAAATATATTTGTCTGTTTTGCCGTTTACAGCTGCCTGAATGTGTGAATCAGGTAATACCGAGAAAACATCCTTGGCTGTTTTTGCACCGAATGATGCATGCTCAAAGTCTACAAGCTGGTCAGATAATTCTGCCTGACTCTTTACAAAGGGATACATCTGCACGCCGTATTTTGCAATTGCGCCGAAATATACGCCCTTTTCCTGACAATCGGCTATAATCTTATATTTGTTTTTGCTGACTGTGTTATAGTATTCGTCATTTTTTGCAATGAGTCCCTTATACTCTTCGTAACGCTCATCACCCTCAACACCGAAAACGAATTTTTTAGCTTCCTCATATCTTTCGGTAGTGATGGTTGACCAATAGCCGGGCATTGTTGCATAAACTGCAATAGCAAGCAGTGGAGTGAGAAGCTCATAAACATTTTTATATAAAGCATCGAATGTAATGCTGAATTCTTCCACAAGACCAAGCTGACCCAAGAGATCATATGAACTGAAAATCACATCATTGATAACAGGGGTTGTCTTAATAAGACCTGCAAGCATTGTGCTGTCAGGATCGATAATCTGATGCATAAATCTCTGTATAGCCTGAGTATCAAGAACTACATCACCGCAGAAAGCATCTGTAAGAACATCGGTACCGTTACCGACAGTTGCGTTAAAGAAAACATTTTTGATATGACCCTGAGTTCCGTATTTGCTCAGGTAAGCAAGAATATATGAACCGCCGAGGCAGTTACCTACAAGGCTGACCTTATCTTTACGGGTTGTTTGCAATACAGTCTGGATATATGTATGAAGCTCATCAACAACTTCAAGAGGTGAAAGTCTCCAGTCATATCTGAAAACATAGTCGTTTATTTTGTATTTTCCCTGCTGCCATGAGGCTGTATTGTATTTACAGGAATTCACATTGTTTGCCTTATCCGCTTTGCCAAGTCCTGTGCCATATCTGGGATTGCCGTCACCGTCAAGTCTCAGAGGGTCAAATATAGCTGCGATTTCTTCATAAAACGCATAGCAATAAGGTTCCCAGTTACCTGTTGTGACGCCCTGCAAAAGCAAAGGTTCAAGAACATTGAAGACTGCTGTTTTAATATAGTCCGCATCAATCTCTGCGAACAGGTCACCCCATACATTTTTTTCGCCGTTTTCAGCCGTATCGTCGGGCATATAAATCTGAGTACCGTCACCGAAAAGAGTAATAATCGGGTAATCTTCTTTGGTTTCTGCCGCAAAAGCAGGAACAGCGCATGTGAAAACCATAACAATTACAAGCAATGCTGAAATTATTTTTTTCATAAATTTAATTCCTCCGTTTTTAACATTAATGGATAACAAGATGATATCATAAATCATTTTTCTTTTCAAGATAAATGAATTTATTTATAATCAAATTGAGACTTAATAAAATGATTATTTTCCGCAATATCACAGCACAGTGTATTCACAAGGCTTATCAAGAGTGAACTTATATTTTTTGCCGTAATCCATACCTGCGCACATAAGCATACTTCTGTCACTGCAGTTATAAACACTGCTCCAGAGAGTAATAACCATATGTTTGAGAGTCTTATGCTGATAGTGAAGTGTTACCTGTGACAGCAGGTCCATAGCCTCATCTTCCGTAACGTTGCCGTTTTTATCTTTCAGGGTAGTCATTATCTTTTCATATCTGTCATAGCCTCTGCCGTCGTGATTATCACCGCCGGGTGTCAGGAAGTAGTTTGTGAGAGCAAGGTTGTCACCCTCTTTTTCCTGACGGATAACATGCATCTTATTATCAACATATTCGATAATTGCGCTGGTACCGTTGGCATCTGCGAGCTGATAGTGATAGTTGATGAAAAGTGAGTCGTGCATATCATATGAAGCAAAAAGGTCAATTGCTTCATCAACAGTTGCGCACTTATCAAGCACAGCACGAAGAGCAACAGTTGTGATAATAGGCTTCTTGCCGGTCTGCTGTTTGGTTGCCTTTGTTTTAATTTCAAGAACACCGCAAGCAAGTCCTTTTTCATTTACACCGTCCATTGACATGTAGGGGGAGCCCATAACGCGAAGAGGTCTCTTGGCATTTTTGAGAGGCATATATTTTGTGCCGTGAATAAAGAAGGTTGTGTCAACAACACTCAGACTGCGATAACCTTTGTCAGGTGTAGTCCAGAGCACAAGGCAGGGTGCCGCCTTATAGTCGAAGTTTCTGCCGAGGATATAATCGCCGTCAGGAGTTTTTGCATTGAATGTTGAGCAGGCAAATCCGCTGTGTTCGGGATTAACTTCGAGGGCGGGGAATTTGACTTCTTTCTGCAAAAATCTGACCGCGTCCATAATATTGCTGCAGCCTTTTTCTAAAAGCTTATCAAGACCGTAATTGCTTTTATACTGCATAATCCACACATTGTCGTCAAGCTGTTTAAGGGTCGCGAGAGTATCGTCGAGTTGTTTTTTAGCAAGTGCTTTTTCTTCCATTTTTTCTTTCTCCTTTAACATATATTACTGTTTTTTATAATAACACACATAACTTCAAAATGCAACCTCACAAATCCCGACATTCGGAAACAATTGAATAAAAAAATGCCTTTATTTTCCTAAGAAACAATTACTCTTTCTAAAAATATGTTATAATGCTGAAAAATCAACAAATCCGAGGTGTTTGATATGATAAAAGAAAAGATTTTCAACAAACCGATTTGCATCATCTGGCTCTTACTCGCTTTCGTCTATGGCCTGGCTCTGCCTTTTTTCTGGGGCAATAACCCTGCTTCCGAGCTTGGCACTCTGTCTCTTCTCTGCGAAGACCACAAGGCTCACTTCTGGCTCTGGGGCATTCTCACAGGCGGCGGAATAATAGCCAACACACAGTATATGTATAATAAGTTCAGCTACAAAAACAAGTTTTTCGATGCCCTTTGCACTATCAGCTTTATCAGCATGTGCTTCATCGCCCTGACTCTCGGCCACAGCATCGAGGATTGGAATCCCAAGAGAATTGCTCATTGGGTTGCAACAGGTCTCTTCATTGCTTTCACCGTAGCTCCCATAGCTTTGTTCTTCATTTTCGAGAGAAAAAAGCATAAGCAATTCCCTCTTCTCGCTGTTTGCACCTTTGCCATATTAGGAACATTTGTAGTAATCTTTGCAACCGTCGGCAAAAGCGCACTTATGGAAATGATACCTCTTGCTCTTATCGAGATATTCTTATTCATTGTGAATTTCACTCCCCTGATAAAAACAAAAGATCTTCAGACAACTGCATAAAAACTCCCCACTGTTTTATCGCAGGATTGCTAAGGACAACAGAAAAGCCAACACTATTTTTGTGTTGGCTCTATTTTTTTTACGGCACTTCGCCTTTCGCAGAGAGTAAGTGTGCTGTTTATTTTTTTGATAGTTTTAGTGATATTCTGCCTGACGGCAGAGTGTTATTATTGCCTTTGGCAATAGTGGTATTGAAACTTTCAGTTTCAGTGTTATTTTATTCGCTTAAACTGACCGAAGGTCAATAACGCTATGCGAAGCATAATATAACTGCGAAGCAATAAAACTCGCCGCAAGGCGAATAAAACCGGCGTTGTGTCCTTAGGAACACAACGCCTTATACAGTGGGGTTTTCTTTTTATTATAAGGCAAGACCCTTTTCAATAAGGCTTATGGCTTTATCAACCACAGCTTCATCGCCCTGCTGAAGATTTAAAAGGGGCTCTCTTACACCGCCGAGAGCTATGCCCGACATTTTTCTTATTACCTCTTTGGCAACTGCATACATATTGCCCTTAGCCGAGCACATTGCATAAATTACATCGTCTGCCGCATTCTGCAGTTTCTTCGCTCTTTCAAAATCACCTTTTGCAAGAGCCTCGTTCATTCTTATAAAAAGCTCAGGCATAACCGCATAAGTACCGCCGATACCGCCGTCAGCACCGATAATTCTGCCGCTGATAAACTGTTCATCAGGTCCGTTGAAGACAACTATATCTCTGCCTGCCATTTCAGCCTGTCTTTTAAACATCTGAATATCCTGAACGGGCATAGATGAGTTTTTTATGCCGATAACACGGGGATTTTTCAGCATCTCATCAAGAAGAGGCAGGGTCAGTGCAACGCCTGCAAGCTGAGGAATATTATATATCACAAAATCCATATCAGGCGCCGCAGCAGATATGTCGTTCCAATATTTCGCAATAGCTTTTTCAGGCAAACGGAAATATATAGGCGGTATAGCCGCAATTGCATCTGCACCCACCTGCTGAGCGTGACGGGCAAGCTCACAGCTGTCTTTGGTATTGTTGCAGGCAACATGAGCAATTATTGTGATTCTGCCCTTGGCTGCTTCCATAACAGCCTCAAGAGTTTCTTTTCTTTCCTGAACACTCAGATATATACACTCGCCTGATGAACCGCCCACATAAAGACCTGAAACACCCTTTTCAATCAGAAGCTCAACAAGAGCCTTGGTTCTTTCGGCAGACACATTGCCCTCATCGTCATAGCAAGCATAAAAAGCAGGGAATATTCCCTTGTATTTGTCAAGCATAATAATTCTCCTTTTTGGTTTCGTGTTTTACAATTGTATCACAGAAAATCATCACTGTAAAGACAGACACAAAAATTCCCCACCGATTAGCCGAGTGTTCGCAAGGACTCTCGGCAGTTTTATTCGCCTTACGGCGAGTTTTATTGCTTCGCAGTTATATTATGCTTCGCATAGTGTTATTGACCTTCGGTCAGTTTAAGCGAATAAAATATCACTGAAGCCGAAAGCTTCAATACCACTATTGCTGAAGGCGATAATATCACTCTGCCGTCAGGCAGAATATCACTAAACCGATCAAAAAAAACAAATAGCGCACTTACTTACCACTAAAGGTGGATGTAAAAAAACAAATCCAATGCAGATAAATATCTGCATTGGATTTATAACTTTCCTTAACAACTCCACTGATTTACAGTGGGGAATTTGCAATATACCGATTTTCTTATTACAGGAAAATATACTTAAGCACAAACAGAACAGCAAGAATATACATAAGCGGAGTTACCTTCTTTGCTTTGCCTGTGCATACGTTGAGCACTACATATGAGATGATACCAAGGCTGATACCCTCTGAAATGCTGTAGAACAAGGGCATTGCAATGATAGCAATATAAGCAGGAATTGCTTCGGTAAGGTTATCGTCTTTAAAGTTGATTTCAGTAACTGAGCTTACCATAAGGAAGCCAACCATAATCAGCGCAGGAGCAGTAGCAAAAGAGGGAATCGATGTAAACAGAGGTGCAAAGAGAGTTGATAACAGGAAGAGTATACCTGATACCATAGCAGTCAGACCAGTGCGGCCGCCGGCTGCAACACCTGAAGCTGACTCAACGAATGTTGTGATAGTTGATGTACCTAACACAGCACCTGCTGATGTACCGATAGCATCTGCAAGAAGAGCAGGCTTAACCTTGGGAAGACGACCGTCTTTATCAAGCATATTAGCCTTTGTCGCTACACCGATAAGTGTTCCGAGTGTATCAAAGAGGTCAACGAATAAGAAAGCGAAAACAACTACCACAAAATCAAGGGGACGGATAGCACCAAAATCAACCTTGAAGCACTGACCGAAGGTTTCGCCGAGCTTTGAGAAATCAAATGAAATGATAGCTGAGGGAATAAGTGAATAGAAACCACTGTCCGGTGCAGGTACATAGAGACCTGTGAGCTGACAGATAATACCTATACCCCAGGTTGCAAGGATACCGATAAGAATTGAGCCTTTTACACCGCGGATATGAAGAACAGCTGTGAAAAGAAGACCCACAAGCGCAAGGAGTGCGCAGATACCGTTTGTATTGAAGTTTTCAGTGAAGCTTGTGATAGTAACGAGTGTTGATGAGTCTACGGCAAGACCTGCATTCTGCAGACCGATGAAAGCGATAAACAGACCGATACCAACAGAAACGCCTCTTTTAAGAGTCAGAGGTATAGCATTGAAAATAGCTTCACGCACTTTTGTCAGTGAAAGCACGATGAAAATAAGACCTTCTACAAATACTGCAAGAAGGGCAATCTGCCATGAATATCCCATACCAAGCACAACAGTGTAGGCAAGATAAGCATTAAGACCCATACCGGCTGAAAGCACGAAAGGCATATTTGCCATAAGCGCCATTGCAGCAGTAGCAATAAATGAAGCAATTGCCGTAGCTAACAGCACCGCAGTGGAATCCATTCCTGCATCACCGAGAATGCTCGGGTTAACAGCCAGAATGTAAGCCATTGTCATAAAGGTTGTGATACCTGCCACGACCTCGGTTTTAACGTTTGTGTTGTGTTGTTTGAGTTTGAAAAGTTTTTCCAGCATTGAAATCCTTCCTTTTTCAACGTATTCTTATTTTCATAAGTTGTAATTTTATTATATCACACTCTGTCTCAGATATGCAATAGAAAATTTCCTGCGATTTGCCGTCAAAAGCAATTTTTTTCAGTTAAAGCTTCTGACCCATGTAATCAATGAGCCGTGGTGTGTATTTTCTCTGACTGTGCCCAGCATATAATCTGTCACGGGGCCGTTACGTCTCATTTTTTCGAGAATCGCTTCCTGAAGCTCTTCCACAGACATTTCTTCATAGGGTTTGTCAGGGACTATAACTGTTTTTTCTTCTTTCAACTTAATGCTCTCAGATGCTTTCGTTTTTTCAGCAGCTTCTGTGTTTTTCGCCCTTTCGGGTACCCTTTCAGGCTCAGCTGTTTTTATAGGTTCAGCTCTTTCAACCGAATCCCCGTCTGAAATCCAGATTTCTCCGTAATTTCCGGGAACCTCCACCTGAATACGGCCATCGGTTACCTTTGCCGTTTCGCCTGACAGTGCTCCGATATATTCTTTATAATTTCCGCAAGGCAGATTCATATTCACATCATTGTCGCCGTTGTTGACGGTAACGATCACAGACTTGCCCTCATAAGTTCTCTCATATGCGAAATGAGTTGTCTGCAGCTGAAGCTCTCTGTAATCACCATAGCACAGAGCAGGTGTATTATTACGGATTTTGCCGAGAATACGAATGAACTTTGTGCAGGGGTTTGTGTCTGATAAAGCTTTATAATCTTCATATTTCATCTCAGGTCTGAGAGAATAGTCTGAACCCCGTTCTTTCCTGCCTTCAATTCCGAATTCGGAGCCGTAATATATCGACGGAATACCCGGCAAGGTATAAAGCATAATGTGTACCGGTGCAAAATGAGATTTGTTTGTCAGCTTGGTGTAAATACGCTCCACATCGTGATTATCAACAAAAGTATAAAGCTTGAGCCTGTCTCCCGTCATATCACTGACATATTTGATTGTGTGGGCAATTTCAAAATAGTTACGGTCATTGTGGGCAGAATACAAAGCCTTATGAAGCATATAGTTGGTGACGGAGTGAAGTGTGCCGTCGTTTGCCCAACGGGAATAATTGCCGTGAATGACCTCGCCCATAAGCCAGAAGTCGTCTTTGACCTCATTTGCCACCTGACGAAGAGCCTTCATATAGTCAAAATCCATAACATCGGCTGCATCAAGACGGATTCCGTCAATATCAAACTCTCTGACCCAGAAGCGTATCACATCACAGATATAATCCTTCACTTCGGGATTTCGCTGATTGAGTTTCACAAGCAGATCGTATCCGCCCCAGTTTTCATAGGAAAAGCCGTCATTATAGGAATTATTACCCCCAAAATTCACATTGCAGTACCAATCTTTGTATCGGGAATTTTCACGGTTTTCCTTTATATCCTTAAATGCAAAGAAGTCGCGGCCCGTATGATTGAATACACCGTCTAAAATCACTCGGATGCCGTTTTTATGACACTCTGCCACAAAGTCTGTCAGGTCTTCATTGGTACCGAGTCGGCTGTCTAATTTTTTGTAGTCCGTAGTTTCATATCCGTGACCCACAGACTCAAAAAGAGGGCCGATATAAATTGCATTGCAGCCTATATCTTTTATATGTGAAATCCACGGAAAGATTTCTCTTAATCTGTGCACAGGCTCACCGTAAGGGTTTTGCTTAGGTGCTCCCGTCATACCCAAGGGGTATATATGATAAAATACAGCTTCGTCATACCACGCCATATTTTTTGCCTCCTGATATTAAGCTATCTGTTTTATTATTAAGCTATATGAATTTATTATATCACGTTTATATAAAAAGATAAAGCCGACACAAACACTTTCCGAAGCTTCTGTGCCAGCTTTTTATATAACTTATTTTTTATTTATGATATAAACAACAGTCAATTATATTAAAGACCAAAAACGCCCCATTCGTACCAACGGCTGTTTATTCTGTGATAATCTCTGTTTCTCTGAGGAATCTCGGCTTTATAAAGCGCTCTGACAGGTTGCTCTGAATACACGAGTCCGTAGTAACCTGTTTCGTCTTTATTGAATAATACGGCATCTTCATAAACCGTCAGATAATCGAATTTTTCACCTGCAACCTCTGCTGCCTTTTTCTGTTCCTCGTTCAGTTCAAGATTTCTGTCTTTATATTGCAAAGTACCGCTGCGGATATCCAGAATAATATACTCATCCTTATCGGGGAGTTCACTGTAAGTCTCCAAGGCAAGATCCCCTAAAATTTCGTAAGAAGCTGAAGCTTCGGTGAAATTCTCAATCTCAGGTTCACCGCCCCATATATAAAAATATACGGCACCCGATAAAACCACAGCTATAAGAACTACTGCCGCAATAAGAAGCTTTTTATTTTTCATAGGCTCATCTCCTTTATTGCATTGTATCACAGCCATATGTCTTTTGCAATATTTCGCAATAAAAACATATGCACCTGCATTCGCCGACGCCACAGAATGCAGTATAATTTCCTTTGTGTTTTATATCAGGATATGTTATAATCAGTCTGACAATTATTTTTATGGGGTGAATATATGAGCAAATATCCTATCAGCAAAGAGTTCTTTCCTTTTTCCTGTTTCACACCGCCTATCAGTGAAAATTTCCTCGCAATTGCAGTGCCGAATATGAAAACTCCGAAGTTTATATTCAAAGATCAAGATATATCCACTGTCCGTTATGAAATCAAAAGCTTCGATAATGAAAATATTGAGGTCTTTCTGATGTCGCCGAAAAATATCGGTGCCAAGGCTCCCTGCCTGATTTATATTCACGGCGGCGGATTTGTGCTGCCCGCGGCAGGGTACCACTATAAAAACGCCATGCTCTATGCAAAAGAAGCAGGCTGCAAGGTGTTATTTGTCAATTACAGATTGGCGCCAAAGCATCCTCATCCCGTCTTTTTTGAAGATTGCTATGCTGCATTCTGCTGGGCCTGCGACAACTCAGATGCTCTCGGCATTGATAACACTCGCATAGGCATCGGCGGCGACAGTGCAGGCTCGGCTCTTTCAGTTGGTGTCTGTATGATGGCTAAAGACAGAAACCACCCTGTAAAATTCCTCTTTCAGATACTGCCGTACCCCTTCCTCGACGCACGCAACAACAGCGACTCCTGCAAAAAATACACCGACACACCTATGTGGAACTCGTCTCTTTCAGAGCGCATTGCGCCTATGACTAAGGCGGACAGGAGAAACCCTGACTACATCTATTTTTCCCCCGCAGAAGCTGATGATTTTTCATATCTTCCCCCTGCATATATTGAAACAGCAGAGTTTGACTGTCTTCACGACGACGGTACTCTTTATGCTGAAAAGCTCCGCTCGGCAGGTATCGAAGTCACCCTCAACGAAACAAAAGGCACTATGCACGGTTTTGATATTATGCAAAAAGCACCGACAACAAAGTCGGCGCTCCGGGCAAGAATCAAATTTATGAAAAAAATGTATAACACAGCCGAGAAATGAGAGGCACAAAAAAGTCACTGACATTTCCATTGTGTATTGAAAGTATCAGACAGTTATGTTACAATCAAATTGATAATTAAGAATTACGGAGAATGCAATATGAATAAACCTAATGTAATTATAATTATGACCGATGACCAGGGTTACGGCGACCTTAGCTGTATGGGTGCCGAGGATTTCGTGACACCTAATATTGATTCCCTTGCCGAAAACGGCATACGCTTTTCTTCTATGTATTCAGGCTCGCCCGTCTGTTCACCGTCGAGAGCCTGTCTTCTTACGGGAAGATATCCGGGCAATGCAGGCGTAAGAGCAATTCTTGCTGGTCATCGCCGAGCTTCAGGTCTTACACCCGAGGTACCGACAATTGCAACTGCCCTTAAAAAGCTCGGCTACAAAACGGGCATTTCAGGCAAATGGCATCTGGGCTTAAAAGACGAGTGCAGACCTAACGCCAACGGTTTTGATGAGTTCTCGGGATTTCTCGCAGGCTGTGTTGATTACTACTCTCATATTTTCTATTGGGGTATGGCTGACGGAAACACCAATCCCACCCATGACCTTTGGGAAAACAGCGACGAAATATATGACAACGGAAACTATATGACCGAGCGCATAACTGAAAAAAGCATTGATTTTATAAGGCGCCACAAGGACGAGCCCTTTATGCTTTATGTGGCATACAATGCACCTCACTACCCTATGCACGCACCTGAAAAGTATATGAAACGATTTTCACATCTGTCCTGGGACAGACAGGTTATGGCGGCTATGATAAGTGCCGTTGATGACGGCGTAGGCGAAATAAGAAATGAGCTTGTCCGTCAGGGAATAGCCGATAACACCATTATATATTTTCAGAGCGATAACGGTCCGTCGAGAGAATCAAGAAACTGGCTCGACGGCAGAGCCGACCTTTACTACGGAGGCACCTCAGGTATATTCAAGGGACATAAATTCAGTCTTTTCGAGGGTGGTATAAGAATACCTGCCGTTTTAAGCTGGCCCGAAAAAATTCCGCAGAAGGTAGTTGATACCCCACATATTGCAGCGGACATATTCCCCACAATTCTTGAAGCCTGCGGCGGCAATGCCGATGACTATGACCTCGACGGCAAGAGTCTGATTCCTCTTATCGAGGGTACCGATGACTCTCTTCACGAATATCTTTTCTGGGAAATGGAAGGACAGACTGCAGTGCGCAAGGGCAGATATAAGCTTGTAATCAACGGCAGACTCGAGGAATTCGCTGAGGTACAGGACGAATATTTCCTTTCTGACCTTGAAAATGACCCCGCTGAAAAAATCAACCTTGTAAATGACCTGCCCGAAATATTTGAGGAGCTTAAAACTGCAGCGCTTTCCTGGAGACAGGGAATCGAAGAAACCTGGGAGAATAAGTTTCTTAAAAACTATACAAGTCTTACATAATACAAAATATTTTATAGGATACTCACACAGCTGACCGTTACGCGCTATAAAAGATAATAGACAAATGGAGTCTTATTGTTTACATATATTTATCAAACATATTCGCCCTTTTATGTATAATGAAACCATAGAAAACTCGGAAAGTTTTTCACAGTAACCATATGAGAGGATGTTGAATATGAAAATCACCTGGTACGGAACAGCAACAATAGGCATTGACGACGGCAAAACAAAGTTGCTTTTCGACCCCTTTGTGCGAATGAATAAGCGCTTAGAAACTACTCCTGTTGAGGGATTTGTCGGTTTTGATGCTGTTTTTGTCACCCACGGACATTTCGATCATATTTACAGCATTCCCGACCTTGCACAAAAAGACAAAACTGTTCCCATCTACTGCACCGAAACTCCGAAGAAAACTCTTATGGGAAAAGGCGTACCTGAAGAACGTTTTAAAACTATACAACCCGATGATGTAATTGAGATAGGCGACTTCAGAATCCGTCCCCGACGCTTCAGGCATATCGTTTTTGACCCCATATACATTCTTACTGTGGTACCTCAGAGTTTCCTGATGTTTCCTCGCCTGTTCTGGCAGGCATATATGAATCGCCAAATGCCTGAGGGCGGAGAGATTGTAGCTTATGAAATTGAATCCCAAGGTAAAAAGATCTTCCTGACGGGCTCCTTCCGCGAATACCCCGGCGAAGTCTATCCCGATGATATCGACCTTCTGATTCTCGCTAACGGAGGCAGCATTTTCGTACCCGAAAAAACAAAAGCTTTTATAGACAGATATAAACCCAAGAAAATCTTTGTAGACCATTTCGACAACGCTTTCCCACCCGTTACCCGTGAGGTCAGTGTTGAACGACTCAGAAAAATGACAAAAAAGAACCATCCCGACATTGAGTTTATCATTCCCGAAATCTGCAAAGCTGTTGAGTTATAATCACAAAAACTTAACCCCTGACTTTTTTCAAGTCAGGGGCATTTTTTATTTATGCTATATCTTTGCAAATAATCTCCACATCGGCGGTTTTGTCTGCACTTACATAGTCACCGTTTTGGAAATAAATCTCTGAATTGATATTGACCACAGCGCCGTCAGGCACATATAAAACAGCTTTCAAGCCTTGCGGAACAGTAAGATCGATAACATAATCACCGTCAGCCTTTTCATAATTGAGAGTGATTAAGCCTTTTACGCTCGGAACTGTGCAGTTCATATTCTCTGACAGATTATACTGCGGGTCGATTTTAACCTTTTCATAACCTGCTTCAAGAGGGGTGATACCTGCAAAATGCTTGCTCATTATAACAAGAGGTCCGCCGCTCCATGCGTGATTCATAGTACCTTGCCATGAATCCCAGAACTCCCAGAGAGTAGAGTAATCCTCATTGACCATGCCCTCATATCTGTCTTTGATTCTGTCTCTTGCTTTTTCATATTCGCCCATTTTGCAAAGAGCTTCGAGAACATAGTATTCCATATAGGGGCTTGAATTTTTGGTAGTTGTGAGCACATTCAGAATAGTATCATACTGATCTTTTTCTGCAAGACCCGACAAAACTGCAAGGGCATTGGCTCTGTCATCGCACTTTTTCGCATCATCACTTCTGAAGCCTTCTTCAGTCCAGAGAGCCTTATATCCCTTAGCGATTGTCTCTTTTCTTTCAGTTATAAATGATATATCCTCGTCTTTGCCTGAAATCTCAGCCATTTTTTCTACAGCCGAAAGAGCATAATAAACCCAGGCATTTTCGATAGCTGTCATATCTGCCTTTGAGCCCCAATCAGGCCAATCCCATGAGCCGCCGCGGTGAACTACAAGATTATTTTCACCTATTTCCCAAAGCTTAAGATAATCAAGAGAAGCATCATAAACCTTTTCTATAAACGCCTTGTCACCTGTGTATTCATAGTAAGTCATAAAGCCTACGATACCTGCAAGCTGCTGAACAGGGAGCTCAAAATAGTCACCGCTTATGGGTACAACAGTCTGAAGCACTTTAGTGTCCTCCACGTGTGAAAGCATCGCTTCCACACCCTTCTGATACAGCAGGTAGGAATTACTGTCCAATGAATACATTGTCATAATCATTTCGCTTGTGACATCGCCCCACCATTGGGCTCTTTCTCTGTCGGGACAATCCATAAAATTATCACGCATAGTAACGTAGAGTGTTCGTAAGGATTTTTGCCATAGCGAATTCATAAATTCATCATCGCATTTAAAATCACCGCACAATGAACTGTTGTATCCCGTTTCGCGGTACATTAAAGCAACGACCTTAACACCTTTAGGTATTTTATAAGTAATATGTTCTCCATTGAACCAGCCTAATGCTTCAAACTCTTGCTCGCCATCTTTGGTAACGTAAGTGGTTGAAACTGCGCCGATTAAAGTGTTTTCGGTTGTTATGCGAATTTTTTTACCTGCAGGAGCTACAACCTTCAGATAAGGTGTAATCTGGGCGTTATAGGGAATATCTACGGTGATTTTTTCACCACAAACGTTGGTTACGGTATGATTTTTATAATCGTTTGAGTTTTCGTAATCTTTAAGACCGTAATCCTTTAAAAAAGGAATTCCCCTTGGGTAAAGCTTGCCGTAAACACCCTTGCCACCTGCAGCGTATTCCGTTGCGTTTTCCCAAGCTGAAGTGTCGTAATCTTTACTCAGCCAATTGCCTATATCTTCTCTTGCATCAAAATAAATGCTGTACTCGGGAAGTCTGTAGTTAGGTGGGTAAAGACTACTGTCAATATAAGCGGGGTTTCTTTTGGCTTTCCAGGTTTTGTCTGAAATTATAGATACGTTTTCAGCCTCGGCTTCAAAAATGAAACCGCCCTGACCACTGCTGTTGTAGGAATAGCTTGTTTCATCATCCCAATACCATACCAAAGCGCAGACTGAGTTTTCACCCTCTTGGAGATAAGGCGCGATATCCACGCTGTCATAATATCCGCCGTTTTTATCGGGACCTCGTTTCACGCTTCCCTCAAAAACAACGGTTTCTCCGTTTATGTAAAGCCAGTATTTAGAGTCGGCTGAAATATCGGCAATAAGCTCGTCGGGAATTTTATCAAGGCTGACATTTTTACGAAGAG
>JAZTZY010000031.1:0-83799 GCA_045637705.1 Acutalibacteraceae bacterium
TCTTTTCTCAATCACTGTTACTTCGCTCTTATCATCACAACGTGAACAGTGTTTTGATTTTGAACCATCAGCTATACAAGATGCTTTCTTATCAACTGTAAAATCAGTTGCATAGTCATGATTGAGCGCAGCAATTACAAAGGATGTTGTATCATTCTTACCGTCTTTTGCGTCTGTTGCTGCATCTTCAGCAAAATAGAGATTACAATTTTTACACTGCTTATATGCCTTGTTACCGGGTTCAGTACAGGTTGCATCATTAGCTGTTACTGTTTCACTAAAATTGTGACCTATTGCGTCAAGAATCTCAGTATAACCGTTACCGCAATCATTACATATATATGTTATATGACCGTTATTCTCGCAGCTTGCTTTAACTGTTTCGGTTATTGTATATTCACAATCTGATGTCAGCTTATACTTACACTCTGAGCAGGTGTGTGACATCTTGCCGTTATTTTCAGGGTCAGCTGTCCAATCGCCATAACTATGACTGTCGTTCTGTACCCTGCCGCACTTACAAGTTTCTGTATGCTCTGAAGCATTGCCCTCTATCTGTGCGAAAGTTGTACCCTCGCCAAAGCAAGCCTCACCAACATTCATAGCATTACCAGCACCGTAAGCATCACACTTTTCACACTTGTACTGGTGATAGTTACCACCACTCATCTGACGGATATCACCATCGAATTTGTGTGATTCTTCTTCATATTCCTGACAATTTAATGGATCTAAAGTACAGTAACGTATATGTGTATCACCGTTATTGAACTGTGACCACTCGCCGTAAACGTGCACACCTGTTGCAGAAATAGCTTCTGTTTCGGTATAATCACACTTATTACACTTTCTTGTATTTTCGCCGTCAGTAACACAAGTAGGAGCTTTAGTCTGTGACCAGTCGCCCATTTCGTGAGGCTTCATTTCAGTTACTCCCTGAGCAACAAGAACTTCGTTACATACTGAGCACTTCTTACCTGCTGTGAGACCTGTTTCTGTGCAAGTAGATTCTTTTGCAGGGAGAATTTCTTCAGTGTGAGCAAGTTTATCAATTGTTTTTGTCTCTCTGCTAATCTGTGTGTGGCAAACAGAGCAGTAAACAACTTCCTCATATGAGCCTGCCGTCTTACATGTTGCCGGGGTTTCGTTTTCACGGACAGCAGCTGCAGGTGTGTGACCCTTTGCAGGAGCGAGAACTGCTTGACAAACTGTACAAGTCTGAGGAGCTGTGCAAGTTGCTTGTGCGCCGGGGATGTGTCCATTAGCTGTTATTGCTTCTGTGTATGAGTAACCGCAAGAACAATCTAATTTCTTTTCACCGGCTGTTGTACAAGTAGGATTCTTTGTTATTGATTCAGTAAATGTGTGATTTTCTTCTTCTCGTACTTCTTCATATGTTACATCGCCGGTTACATCACTGATTGTGGGCCACGAGTATGAGTGGTGACCACTTGCATCGTTGTATGAAGCTGTGTTATCAGGCTTCACGATAGAAGATGCCGATGTACCGTAGTCATACTGAGCTGATGTGATTGCACCGTCAGCTTTTTTGAATGTAACGGTGTATTTGATAGGTGTCCATTCTGAATGAAGTACCCAATCCTGAGTAATAGGAAGACTTTGAAGGCTTTCAACAACATTACCGTTACCGTCAGTTACCTGCTCGCCATCATCTTTCTGTCCATTTAAGATTATCGAATCAACCCACCAACCGTCAAATGTATATCCGGTTCTGACGGGTACATAAAGTGTTGCTCCAAGCAAGTGACCATAGTTAAATACCGTTCTGTTGGGGCGAACGGTCCAATCTGCGATTTTTGCATAGTCGCCTCTTGTATGAGAATACATGAAGATATCAGAAAAGGTTACATTATCACCCAAAACAGTTGTACCGAAACGGAAAGATGCCTTGGTTGCAGTTTCAGGGGCAGTAAAGGAAATGGATGATGTTCCGCGGCCTGTGCCATATGCATGAGCAAAAGGATTGCCACTGTTAGCAGGGTTTGCTACAGTATTGCCGTTATCATCATAGAAGAAAATATGAACCTGATCACCTGTGCCGCCTGAGGTTGTATATTCAAAGGTATATGTTTCACCGGGAACGAGAGTCATATTGTAGTGACCGTTGCCAAAACCATGGCTTGTATAGTGATCGTGAGGGTCTGTCTGAGTATTGGCACCGTTGTTTTTAACAGTGATTGTGCCTGCATTTATATCATAGGACATTAAGCCCTTATTGGGTGTGCCGAGTTTGCCTGAAGCAGAATCAGCCCACGATGAGAATGAGAACATATTTTCATATGTAACATCATATGTTCTGCCTGTAAGTGCTGTCATAGCATTATTCAGTGCAGTTTTAAGATTATTGATGTTAGTCTGGTCGTTATATGCTTTTTCACCTGCATTCCATGTGGAGTTGTCGGAAAAATTGATAGCATAAGAAGTTACACCTTCATCATAAGAGGTGTTGACTGTTGCATTTGCGAGAGCTGTCTCGAATGCTTTTTTGGTATCAGAAGTATATTTCGCATTATAATCAGTAGCATTTCTGATAGCATTTGCATTATTAATTGCAGTGAGAAGTTCGGCATTTGAAGCAGTAAATCTAAGTGCGTTTGCTGCATTTGTAAGTGCTGTAACCTGATTTGTAAGTGCAGTCTGAGTTGTAGCACGTGTAGTAAGAAGTGAATTTGTACTATCGCGCTGAGTCAAATATCCGTCAAGACCGGCTGTAATAAGCTCACCGTATGCAGCATTCTTGTTGTAAATCTCATCTGACTTCTGTTTTGCATAGTTAAGGTCAGCCTTGTCATAAATGGTAATATCAAAGGCGACTTCTTTCCATGTGCCTTCGTAGCAGTCAGTTGTCCAGTTTGAACTGTCATTACTTGGTGTGTATGTATCACTAGCACTGTCCCAATAAGAAGAACCAACCCACGGATCATACCAATGCTGCCAACCACCAAAGTCGCTAGGTTTAGCACCCGATGTTGAATATCTACCTGTACCGGCTGCCTTTGGTGTACCTTTCATAAACACCTTTTCAGAGTTTGTGCTTGCACGTGACCTAAAAATAACAGCTTTTGCACCTGACCAGTTCAGACCGCTTACACCAATAAAAAGGTCACCGTCGGTGCTATTTGAAGTTTGTTGGAAACCACCATTACTCAATGAACCATCAAGATCATAGTTATTGAACATATTGTTCATCGTATTGTAATTTGCGGGCCAAGCATTGGGATTCTCCATCCCCCATCCACCAAAAATGAAACCGTTGTTTACGATACGGTAATCTGTGCCGGAACCATATGACCAGTCAACCGTATAATAGTAACCTGCTGATTCCAAAGTTTCGCTAACATCGAGATAGATATGCTTAGGCCACTTAAAGGTTGTATATGATGAGCCTGAATTCCACGTAGAATAATACACATCTGAACCGTCCCAGTAAGGGGTTCCATACTTGTCAGCTTTTCTATAGGTGTTGACATTAGCCAAAGCCTCTACCTGAGTCGGTGCCACAAACACCCAGCATGACATAATCATAAGCACTGTCATGATGAGTGATATTGATTTTTTGAATGTTTTGTTTTTCATAAAATATCATCTCCTTATAAGATGTGTTCCCCGTTTTATCGGGGTGATAAAGACAACTCCCTGCCGTCTTTTTGCCGAATACATCTGACCTCCATATACTTTTGCCGACAAAATCCGTCACTTTGTTGCCGTATTGAAAACAACCGATTTCTATTCTCAAGTTGTTATAAATATACATTATAATAATATCACTTTCAGAGTAAAAGGTCAATATTTTTGTGCTTATTTACCTGATAAATTATGTATATTTTTTACAATATTTTCATCTTTCACGGCGGGTCTTTGCCGTACCCTGCCGCAAACTCAGGCGCGTACAAAAAAATAACGGAGCAACCTTTTTGGAGGTTACTCCGATGATGTTATTTGCTTTCTTTTTTAGCCTTGGCGTCTTCGAAAATCTTGATGCCGTCTTTGATGTAATCATAAACGCCTATCCAATCCTCGTCGCACTCTTTGTCGAGTCTGCGGTCGGGGAAATCGTAGCTGTCTGAAAGATATTTGCCGAACCACTCGGTGAAAATCTCAGCACCGTAATAGTTAACATGGCCGTCGTTGTAGAAATCTTCTTTAAGATTATATTTGCTGTCGAGGTCACAGACGAGATATGAGAAGCCGTTGCTTTCGAGTATGTCGCACATTGTGTTCATGCGCTTGGCTTCGGTTGAAGTATGACAGTGAGGTGTGTCTATAAAGAGCACCTGATAGTCCTGCTTTTTGAGATAATCGAGCAAGTCATAAAGCACTTCTTCGCATATGGGGTCAAGCTCCATTTTCTCGTCACTCTTGATATTCTTTTTCTCTTCACCGAGCTTTTTAATGCTGGCTCCCGAATGCATCATAAAGCCTAATGACATTGATTCGCTGTTTTTAAGCTCGTCAAATGAAAAGCTCTCTGATTCCCACTTGCTGTGATATTTAACAAAGCTCAGGAAATATGAGGGGTCATATCTTTCAGCTTCGGGATCACCTGTCTTCATTCTCAGCTTAAGTGTAGTGCTGATTGCCTCATATCTTGTGAATGAGAAGAAGTCCAGGCCGTCAATAACACGTCTTGCCGCAGCATCAAACTTGTGTGAGCCCTCTTTATATGTGGTGAGGAAAGATCTCATATCGATAATAGCAAGCTGAAAATCCTGATTTTTCTCAGCTTCCTTAAGCATTATCTTTATCATCCAGGGCGGCATACCGTCTGTGGAAAGAGGATATGCTGTGATACCGTGCTCTTCATATGCCTTGGGTGTAATCCAATATCTGTCAATACCGCTGGTACCAACCAACACTGCATCTACTGTATCCTCGGGCAGCTGCTGATATGTCTCTATTCTCTCTGAAATGTGTGAGTTTTCATATTCAAACAAATCGCAAAGTGTCAGGAGAAGTACCGAAACAACAAGCAAAAAAGCTACTGTGCGTATAATCTGATTTTTTGTCATGCCATTTCCTCCTTCTTAATAAGCCTGATAGATAAAGTCTGCTGCATTGTACATAGGTCCGTAAATGCCGAAAACGAGCACAACAATAAGTGCAATAAGATAAATTGCCCAACGGAAAACTATGTTCTGCTTTGCAAGAGTTTCGCGAAGCTTGAGTCCGCTTTCCTGCAATATGCTGACTGTGAGAAGTACAATTACGGCAACAAAGAGCACAAACATATTCTTCTGGTCAATACCGAACTCAAATATTCTGCCATCAAAGCCGAATATGAAATCAAGGTCAACCTGAGTGAAGATGCTCTTGACCATATGAAGTGCCGCTGTAAGATCGGGGGCTTTTACAAGTATCTTTGAAATTCCAAGCACAAGGAAAGTTCTGACAATGCAGAAAAGTTTCCAGCTGAAAGTCTCTGTGTTAATCTTAAGCTTTTCGATAAGCTTTTTAAATACAGGGGCAAGAGCAACACTTGTTGCAACAATGGTAGCATTATAAAGACCGAATGCTACATACTTCCAGGAAGCACCGTGCCATACACCGATAAGGAAGAACACTACAAAGGGTGTTATTACCGAGGGTACAAGCTTAGCAACCTGCTTCTTACCTTTCTGACGGAAGAATTTGCTGATTTTGGTTACAGGCTTCGAGAGCATAATGGGGAAGAATACATATTCTCTCATCCAAGCGCCAAGGGTAATATGCCATCTTCTCCAATATTCTGCAACGCTCATTGAGAAATAAGGTCTCTCGAAATTCTGAGGAAGATTGATACCGAGCATCTGAGCTGCACCTCTTGCGATATCTATGCCGCCTGAGAAGTCACAGTAAATCTGCAAAGCATACATCAGCATACCGAAGAAATAAATTGATCCGTTATACTGAAGATAGTCGTTTGCTGAAAAAATTGTTGACACAGCAGGGAAAGCTCTGTCTGCAATAACCATCTTTTTAAAGAAGCCCCAGAGCATAAGCTGTGCGCCGAACTTGAAGTTGTTATAGTCAAACTCGTGTTCCTGTCCGAGCTGTTTGCCTACATCGTCATATCTGCTGATGGGGCCCTGAACAATAGACGGGAAGAATGACACAAAGAGAGCAAATTTACCAAGATGCTTTTCTGCCTCGTATCTGCCTCTGCCTATATCGATGAGATAGCCCATTGACATAAAGGTATAGAAAGATATACCGAGAGGTACGATTATATTAATGAGAGGAAGCTGTGCATCGTAGTGGAACAGATTGAAAATATTGTTGACATTCTGCAAAGCAAAGTTGAGATACTTCACCATAACAAGAATAAGCAAATCAATAATTACCGAGCCAAACTGCACACGGCGTATTTTGTTGTTAACTTTCTTCTTAAGCTCCTGTTTTACCTCTTTTGGTGTTTCTTTAGGAAGCTTTGAAAGCTGAGATTTATAGTTGTCTCTTATAGTCTGCATCAACCTGCCCGCAAGGAAGGTTATCAGTGTTGTTCCTATAATAAAAGCAACCTGCTCTATACCGCTGAAAAGATAAAAAGCATAGCTTGCAACAAGCAACACAGCCCACTGAAAACGCTTAGGTACAAGGTAATATGCAGCTGCTACAAGAACCAAAAAGCCTAAAAAGCTAAAGGATGTATATGCCATATTAATTACTCCTAACAAGATATAAGCAGCTCATAAAAGGGCTGCTTAAAGTTTTTTATTATCAGTCTTCGTCCTGAATTCTGTTTATCATTTCGAGCATAGCCTCAGCACTGTTGAAGTTTTCAGCAGTCATATCGTCAATTGAAATATCAATATCATATTCCATACTGAGTTCACTGACGATTGAAACAATATCAAATGAATCAAGAACACCGTCGTCAACTAATGTTTTTTCGCTTTCATAGTCAATGTCGCTTCTTATCTGATTAAGAATGTCAAGTAATTTTTCCATTTCAGCACCTCTTACTTTAATCTTCTTTTTATTTTTTTACACAAGGTATTTATATACCTTTCTATAGTTTATAACATTTTCATTTCAAAGTCAATAGATATATCATTACATAAGAGTGACTTAAGAAATATTTATTATTTGAGCACCTTTCGGTCAATTTTTCCGTTTGCTGTCTTGGGTATTTCTTCTACTTTTGCCACAAGTTTGGGCACCTTGAAAGCCTCAAGATAGCTTGCCATATGCTTTTTGAGCTCGTTGATATCAACATCTGCACCCTTTTCTTCAACAATGTTGAGTTTGGGCACACAGCCGCCCATTCTGTCTTCTATTGCAAAACAAGCACATTCCGCAATACCCGGGAAGCGAAGAACGATGTTTTCAACCTCTGTGGGAGCAATTTTAAGTCCGCCGATGCTGATAACGTCACCGCGTCTGCCCAGCATATAAACAAAGCCGTTTTCGTCAATATAACCCATATCGTTGGTATAAACCACACCGTCAACGAGAACCTCTTTTGTCAGTTCAGGCTCTTCGAAATACTCTGTCATTGTCATACCACCGCTGATTGCGATGAGACCCTGATTTGCCTGCGAGGATTTGATTTCCTGTCTGTTGTCATCAACGATAAAGATGTGGGCATTCTTATTGGATTTACCTACACAGCTGATAAGACCCTTATGCTTTGAATAGTCAAACATACTTACACAGCCTGCTTCTGATGAGCCGTATGCAAAATAGAGTCTTGTTTCGGGAAGAAGTGAGCAAAGAAGCTCTTTATCAGCTTCAGGGAATGCAGCTGAGCCTGTGTGGATATGATGAAGCTGCCCTGAATATTTAGCCAATTCCTTCTTTGAAAGCACAAGCAACATTCTTACGGCCGCGGGAGGCATAAGAATTGATGTAACCTTATATTTTTCAATATAGTTATAGAATTTTCTGATATCTTTAAAGCCGTCAAGAAGCACAACAGTTGTACCTGTCAGCATACTTACATAGAGCTTTCTGATAGCCGATGCATGATTTATGGGGGCGGGAACAAGATAAACATTATCGTCGGGGATTTCAGCGCCGTACTGAACATTTTCAGAAACTGCAACAACAGCTCTGTGTGAAATTACAACACCCTTTGATTTTCCTGTTGTACCTGTAGTAAAGAGAATGTCGCAGGTCATTTCTTTTGTGGGGAAGCTGAACTCCAGACCCTCTTTGTAGTTTTCTTCGCCAAGCTCTCTGACTTTATCTGAGTCAACACTGACAAAGTCACCCTGAATATCTGTGTTTGAAATAACCATAGCTGCACCGAGCTGAGAAGCAACATCCTCAAGGCCCTTTACACCGATGGATTTTTCAAGGGGCACATGCACATTGCCTGTGAGCTGAATAGCAAAACAGGAAACTGCAAACCAGATATCTGAATCTGACTTGACAATAATTCTTGAACCCTCTTTGAAGCCGAATGATTTTATATATTCTGCAAAGCCCTGAATCTCTTTCCAGAGCTGAGCATAGGTTATCTCGTTGTTGTTGGCAATAACTGCTGCTCTGTCAGGTCTTTCTTTAGCAAATTTTGCAACTGCTGAAACTATTGAATCCATTGTTTTTTACCTCCTGCAATTTTAACAGCTATACATTATACAGATTTATTGTGTCGATTTTATTAAATCTCTCAAAATTATGAATATTTTCCATAAGTTTTTTCTGATTCTCTTCACTGAGAAGACCCTCACTGCAAGCAGAGAGCTTATCTTCAAGGTCATCCCAGGTCAGAGGATTAGCCGCATCACCAAGAGGAATCAGCACAGTTTTTTCAAACACACTGCCGTCATCTGCAGTTACAACCACTTTTGAACCTCTAATGCCCTTGTCTCTGTCTTCCATAGACGAATCAGCAATAAGCTCTATATTATCAATAACCCTGAGGGTTTCCTCATCAATCCCCGAAATATCAAGATCTCCTAAATTGAAGTGACCCTTTAAGAGTGCAATTGCAAGTGAATAGTGAACCGAGAACTTGGCATCATCAGAAACCTTAGGCACCTTTATCTGACCTGCAATATCGATAGCATTTTTGTATATATAAACTTTTATATCTTTTATTCTGCTGCCCTCAGGCAATCTCTTTCTTATATCGAGAGCACACTCTATTCCGCAATGGGTGTGTCTGCAAGAGGGATAAGGTTTCATATAGCTTTCACTTATTGTGAAAACTTCACCGAGACCGTCGGTTATCATATTTCCGTCAACTTCATCACTCATTGCGTGGAAATAACCTTTCTTACTCTCGAGGAAATACTCGGAGCTTTTCACGCCTTTGCTGATAATCTTTGCCGACAGTATACCTGTCTTAGCGGCATTAGCAGGGTTGATAGGCTTGCAGCTCTGACCGCTTTCGGCAATGATGATAAGTCCGCTTGCCTGCACAGTGCAAAGAGCCATAGTGTTATATATACCTTCCGCATCCATACCCATGAGCTTTGCAGCCACAGCTCCGCAAGCGATTGCACCTGCAGTACCCGTAGAATGAAAGCCTCTGTGAACAAGTCCCGGCTGTACTGCTGCGGCAACTCTGTTATAGACTTCATAGCCTGCATTTATTGCAGTTATTATATCTTTACCGCTGACATCGAGAGTCTGACAAAGAGTCATGGCCGTGGAAATAACATGAGCACCCACATGACCCATAGCTTTTCTGTTGCCGTCGTCCATATCGGCTCCGTGAGCCATACACGCACTGAGAAACGCAGCATTAGCCGCAGGCAGACGAGTCTCGGAATAAATATAGTCACATTCCTGCTTGCCGCCCATATCTGAGATGACATCGATAACAGCATCATTGAAAATTCCGTTTACCTTGATACCCGCAAAAGAAGCCGCATAATAATCGGCAATATATCGCTTGGTTGTATCCACCACTATGAGAGGCAAGTCCTCATATTTAAGGTTATATACGAAATCAGAAAGTATCTGGCTGTAATGAATCATACTATTCCTTCTTTCATTTTACTTTAAAGGTCTAACTTATTAATTATATCATAAGGATAAAATTAAAGCAACCATCCGAAGACAGTTGCTTTCGTGTTTTTATAAAAATTATATGCTTCTTCTGATATATTTACCTCTGCCGCATTCTGCAGTGATAACGCCGTCTTTCTGAATGATTTCACCGCGGCTGATGGTATATTTAGGCCAACCTTTGAAAGTCATGCCCTCATATATTGAGAAGTCACTGTAACCGAAGAGTTCGGGAGTGATTGTCTTTTCAAGATCGAGGTCAACAATTGCAAGGTCGGCATCCTTACCGATAGCGATTTCGCCCTTATCCTCGAGACCGAATACTCTTGCTGTGTTGATACTGTTTACCTGAGAAAGTGTATGCAGAGGAATGTTTCTCTTATGGTAACCCTCGCTGAGAAGTACGGGAAGAATCATACCGGGACCGCCGAAGCCTACATATACGCCCCAGATATCGTCACCGCGCTCATATTTCTTTGCCTTGTCAACGGGCACATTGTCGGTACCCATAGTCTTGACACAGCCGTTTCTGATACCCTCCCAGAGAGCTTCGATGTCTTCTTGTGCGTGAAGCGGAGGATTAACCTTAGCGAGGAGTCCTGCAGGAGCTTCATCTGTGAGTGTAAGATACTGCGGGCAGGTTTCGAGAGTCACATTGCCGCCGAAAGCCTCTTTGAGAGTCTCATACATTTTAACAGTACTGCCTGCGGCTGTGTGTACCACATACATATTTCCGTCAACAACTTTGTTAATCCACATTGAGTCTGCAACGCAGGCTGTTTCAACAAAGGTGGGTCTTGTCTTGCCGAAGTTTGCAAGTGAATATTTATCAATATCCTGCTCTTTGAGATCTCTTTCGAGGGCACGGAAAACATCGGGATCCTCGCAGTGTACACAAAGAAGAAGTTTCGGAGAAATCTCACGGAGCTGTTTTAAGATAAAGTATAAGTCAGCCTTATCAAGTGTCAGAGCCTCTTCTTTGGGAATATCATAGAAAAGGTGTGCGATATCCTGCTTGTCAAAGAAGAATTTGAAAGAGGTAATACCAAGCTCTTCGATATAGCCCTCAATCTGCTGAAGATGCACCTTAGCGCAAAGACCTAAGGAAATGGCAAAGTCCACAAGCGAATTGTTTTCAGCTTCTTCAACAGCTTCTTTTACGGTTTCGAAGTAGTTGCCCTTGCCTCTGTGATAGTTGATAAGTGTTGTCAGACCGCCTATAGCCTGACGGGGTGTGTCATATCTGAATGCATCACCCAGAGGCTTGTAAAGACCCATATGCATATGAGGATCGATGGTGCCGGGCATAACATATAAACCCTCAGCATCAATAACTTCAGCCTCGCCCTCATATGAACCGGGGGCAAGTATAGCCGAAATCTTTTCACCGTCTATAAGCAAGTCAACCTTTTTTTCTTCATGCTCGAAAACAACTGTACCGTTCTTGATAAGTTTTTTCATAGAAAATTCTCCTTTAACTAAAAAATGCTCTGCATTTATAATAACACAAATGCAGAGCTCCGTAAACCCTTATATTAAATTATTTTTCTTCTTTAAGGCTGTAAAAATATTCTTTTACATAGTCACTGTTTACTACATCGCCGTACTTCATCCATACATCAAGCAGTGCAGCTTTATGTGAAATAGTGATACGGTCAAAAAGACAGTCCTCAACATAACCGAGGTTGTAGTTTCTTGTAACAGCATCAACTGCAGTTGCTCTGCAGCAGCCACTTGTTGAGCCGCCGACGATGATAACTGTATCAATGCCGAGCTTTACGAGATAGCTCTGAAGAGGTGTGCCGTAAAAAGCACTTGCATAGCTCTTGGGGATAATCATTTCTGTGGGCAGAGGCTTAACACACTCCAAAAGGTCAGCCTCGGGAGCACCGTCAATATATTTGGTCTGGTCACGCTTTGTCTTTGTTGCAAAGCTGTCAAAAGCATTTGTTGCATTCTGCACATTACGTGTATAGAAAATAGGCACACCGCATTCTCTTGCAACATCGCGGAGTGAAAGAATTCTTCTTACACCTGTCCAACAAGCTTCGCCGCCGCCTGAGGGCCATTCGTCAAGCTGATCTTCAATGGGTTTGTCAGCACCGATATAGTTGGGCTGAAGGTCGATAATAAGAAGCAGTGGCTTTTTGCCGAAGCCTCTCGGCTGACCGTAGTGACCTTTTTCAATAACTATTTTGTCAACTTCTGTTAAACAATCTTCCCATGCGTGTTTCATAATTTATTTCTCCTTTTATTTTTTTTACATTCCGATGTAAATCTTTTTGAGTTCGTCATTGGTTGCAATTTCACTTGCCTTGCCACTGAGCGCAATTTTGCCCTGCTGCATTGCATATGCTGTATCAGCCATCTTGAGAACCTGCTGAACATTCTGCTCTGTAATGAGTATGCCGATACCGCTTTTGTTGATAAGTTCGATAGCATCGAACATTTTCTGAGTGGCAATAGGTGAAAGACCGATTGAGGGTTCATCTAAAATGAGAAGCTCAGGCGATGCCATAATGCTTCTGGCAATAGCCACCATCTGCTGCTGACCGCCGCTGAGATTACCGCAAGCCTGCTTAAGCATGGTTTTCAGTTCAGGAAAAACATTGAAAACATATTCAAGATTTTCTTTTTCCTTGGTTCTTGCTCTTTTTGCATATGCTCCCATTTCGATATTTTCTATTACGCTCATCTGAGGGAACAATTTTCTTCCCTCGGGCACCTGAATGATACCCTTTTCAACAATCTTATCAGCACTGAGGTCTGTTATATCCTCACCCTTGAAAAATATCTTGCCGCTTTTAACTGAGTTGAGTTTTGAGATAGCTCTTACGAGAGTGGTTTTACCCATTCCGTTAGCACCGATAAGAGCGACTATCTCACCGTCACCTACGGTCAATGATACGTCCTGAATAATGCTGAGATTGCCGATATTTACATAAAGATTATTTATTTCGAGCATCTTAATCCTCCTGACTTCTGCCGAGATAAGACTCGATAACCTGAGTATTCTGTGAAACTTCTTCGGGTGTGCCCTTGCAGATAAGTCTGCCTGACTCGAGAACATAAACTATATCTGAAAGTGCCATAATAACGGGCATAATGTGTTCAATCATAAGAATTGTCACACCCTGCTCTTTTACATTTCTGATAAGCTCTACCATTTCCTGACTTTCTGTAGGAGTAAGACCCGCCATTACCTCGTCAAGAAGCAGAAGCTCAGGGTCAGTAGCAAGTGCTCTTGCAAGCTCAAGACGTCTCTGCTCACCGGTGTTGAGAGTACCTGCATTGGTATCTTCTTTATCCGCAAGACCTGTAAAGATAATGCACTGTTTAGCTTTATCGTAAGCTTCGGCTTTTGTCTTGCATCTGTTATATGCACCTACAGCTACATTTTCAAGAACACTTAAATCTCCGAAAGGCTTCGCTATTTGGAAAGTTCTTCCTATGCCCATACGGCAAATAACGTGAGGCTTGAGACTTTCGATGCGCTTGCCGTTATAGACTATCTTGCCTGAGGTGGCTTTATAGTACCCCGTCAGACAGTTGAAAAGGGTAGTTTTGCCTGCACCGTTGGCGCCGATGAGACCCACGATTTCGCCCTTGTTTATTTCAAGGGAAACGTCATCCACAGCCTTATTACCGTGAAAGTACTTGCACACATTCTGAACTGAAAGTAACGGCATATCACTCACCCTTTCTCTTCGAGATATATTTTGTCATTCTGCCATAGATACCGTCGGGGCAGAACATAATGAACAGCACTATAAGCACACCATAAACTATCATATTGATACCGCTGATTGATGTGAAAAGGCTATTGCAGATTTCCTGAAGAGGAATAATAAGCAGTGCACCTAAAAGCGGACCGTAAAGAGTACCGCTGCCGCCGATGATGCAAGGCACAATAGCTTCAACTGAAATACTGCTTGCAAATACAATCGACGGATCGATAAATCCGTAATACTGAGCATAGAATGTGCCTGCAAGTGCAGCAAAGAAAGCTGATGATGAAATAGCGATAAGCTTATATTTGAGCACGTTTACACCAAGAGCTGCGGCAGCTTCCTGATTAGCCTTGATAGCAACAAGGTTAAGACCGGTCTTACTCTTTGACATAACTGCAATAAACAGTGTCGCAAAAGCAACAAGTGCGAGAATAACCCAATAATATGTCTTGTCGCTTGCAAACTGATATTCCGAGGGTTTCACAAGATAAGGAATAAGTATACCTGTTGCACCGCCAAGAGCACTTGTGTTATTTACGAGGATACGGAAAATCTCTGCAAAAGCAAGAGTTGCAAGTGCAAAATAGTCATCTCTGAGCTTATATCTGAAAGAGAGAAAACCTATAATTGCTCCCACAACAGCAGCAAGAAGCGCTCCTAAAATCATACCGATCCAGGGACTCACACCAAACATTGTGTAAAGCGCTGTTGAAGTATAGGCGCCGATGCCGAAGAAAACAGCATGGCCGAATGAAAACTGACCTGCATAACCGCTCATAATATTCCAGCTCTGACCTAAAAGAGCAGCAATGAGCACTGAGATGCCTATGCAAAGAACATAGAAGTCAGCTATAAACGGAAACAGTACAGCAACTAAAATGAGCACTGCTAATGTAATTCGGTTAAAATTCTTAGTGTTCACGTCTGTTACTCCTTCCGAAAAGTCCTGAGGGTTTAACAAGCAGAATAAGGATGAATGCAGCATAAACTGTAAGATCACTCCAGCTGCCGCCTGCAATATAGCCTGTGAGAGATTCAACCACACCTACAATAAGCCCTGAGATAAGAGCACCCCAGAGGTTACCCATACCACCGAGAATTGCAATAACAAAACACTTGAGCTGGAATGTTTCACCGAGTGTGGGATATATGCTGAGAATAGGTGTGAGAAGCGCACCTGCTATACCTGTGCAAAGAGCGCCGATACCGAATGCTATGGCATTGGTCTTTTTGATTACAATGCCCATAAGCTTTGCGCCCTCTTTATTCTGTGAGCAGGCTCTGATAGCCTTACCTGTTCTTGTCTTATAAAGAATGAGATAAATAACTGTTGTTACCACAAGTACCACTGCAAAAGCAACCAACTTTTCGGGACTGACTGAAATTGCGCCAAGCTGAATTGCACCGTCGAAATCGTCAACATCGAGAGTCTTGTAGTTGGGGCTGAAAACCGCAAGAAGTCCGTTTTCGAGAATGTAAGCCACACCGAGAGTCAGAAGGAGCTGATTATGTGTGGGGGCATCGGAAATTTTGTCAATAAGAAAATGCTGAATAACATATCCGAGAGCAAAAAGCGTAATCGCCGCAAAAACAAGAGCAATGTAGGGGCTGATTCCTAAAGAGGTTGACACCACATAAACCGCATACATACCGACGGTCATCATTGCACCGTGAGCGAAGTTGGTAATTTTCATTACACCGAAAATAAGAGAAAGTCCGAGGGCAGCCAAAGCATATACGCCACCCATGAGGGTACCGTCAAGCAGCGCCTGAAAAAACTGCATATTCATCAGCTGTCACTCTCCTTTTTCATTATAATTTCACCCTCTGCATATTCTTTTGGGAAAACAATTACCTGTTTGCCGTTCTGAATCTGAATAAGCACACCTGCAGAGTTGATATTTTCACCTGCCTCATCAAAGATAATTTCATTCTGAGGCAGAAGATGGTCTGTCATATCAGTTTTGGCAAGAGCGTCTCTGAGAGCATTATGGTCTGTTGTACCCGCCTTTTTGAGAGCATCGGCAATAACCATAATTGACTCATAGCCATAAATGGCACATACGGGAATTTCTTCACCGTGTCTTTCGCGATACTCTTTGAGAAGATAATCTGCTTCTTCGCTGTTGGGATTGTATCTGTAGTTGATATCGAAAAATCCGTCAGCAGCGGTGCCGTAGGTATCTGTGAATTTGGCATCGGAAAATGCACCGTTGGCAACACCGATAATTGCAGGAAATGTTATCTTTCTGTCGATAAGTTCTTTGGCAAGCAGATTCTGATCTGAGTAATAACCGACAGGAATAAGGATATCAGGATCAAGAGACACAAGCTTTGTCACCTCGGAGCTGAGTGTTGACGCTGTGGCACTGTAAGGCATCATACCTACAATTTCAAGACCTGTTTCATCAATTCTCGACTTTATATATTCGGCAATACCTGTGCCGTAATTGGAGTCTTCATAAATAATTGCGACTGTTTTCATATCGTCGGTTTTGATTGACGGAAGATACTCAATGAAGTTTGAGCTGAAAACAGTGGTGCTGGGCTGAACTCTGAATGAGTATTTATACCCGTTAGTGAGAAGTGTTTCACTGGCCGCAACTGTAACGACAAAGGGAACGCCGAACTTTTCAGCTGTGCGGGAAACGACCTGAGCCGATCCGCTTGTATATGTGCCTGTAAGTGCGCAGACATTCATATTGATAAGCTTCTGAGCAGCTGTTGCGGCACCGCCGGCGGTACCGAGAGAGTCAACAGTTTTAAGCTGAAGCATTTTGCCGTTGATTCCGCCTTCGGCATTGATTTTGTCTATAGCTATTTTCTGCGAATTCACAAGAGCCTGACCCTCATATGCCATACTGCCTGTGAGAGGATGAATCGAACCTATTTTAATTACGTCGGCATCTTCTTCATTATCGCAAGCTGTAAATGAGAAAAGCACAGCAGTTATAACCAACAAGCTTAAAACAAGACACAGAATCTTTTTCATTTGTTTGACACTCCTTATCATTATTATATCTATCGTTTTTTTCGATAGCGATTATAGCAAAAATCGATTATTCAGTCAATAAGATTTTAAAACCAAAATGTAAAAATATTGTTACACGCCTTTCACGAGAATTTCAATAAGAGTTTTCATAGGCTTATTGATATATTTATCTTTTCTGTAAATAATGGCAATTTTTCTTTTTGCAGAAACCTGACGGATACGATAAAAATCCAGCTCTTTTTCGAGAGTTCCGTAGTTTTTATAGCTTGATGGCAGAAGCATAATTCCAAGTCCCTCTTTAACCATCGCAATAGCCGTGGAAAGTTCCGACACACAAAGATTTATATCAACCTTTGAGCCGCTTTTATTTTTAAGATTATAGAAATAATCTGTAAGCATCTGACTGTCCTGAAGAACAATGAATTTTTCATCGGTGAGTTTTTTGAAGTCGACACTGCCGTCATTACTGATTGCAGGCATATTCATACCTTTTCGGCAGACAAGCATAACCTCTTCATCTGTTACGGGGACAACTTCAAAATCTTTGAGCTGTTCCTGAGATGCAATGACTGTATAAGCAAAGTCGATATTGCCGTCACTGAGATCTTTCATAATATCCTTTGTCTTGTTCTCAGCAAAATTAAGACTGACTTCAGGATAAATCTTTCTGAATTCGGCAACAACTCCCGGCAGAAGAAACGGAGCTCTTGAGGGCGCGATACCTACACTGACACTGCCTGACACACCCATATCTGCATCGGTAATACTGTCGAGGGTTTCGTTATAAGTGTCAATTATCTTTCTTGCGCCTTTTACATAAAGCTGTCCGTATTGAGTAAGAGTGAGAGTCGATGTTGTTCTGTCAAAAAGTGCAACACCGATTTCTTTTTCTGTTTTTTGTATCTGCTGACTGAGCGTCGACTGTGAAATATCAAGCTTTGCTGCCGCCTGAGAAAAGTTAAGACATTCTGCCAATGCAAGCACATATTCGAAACGTTTTAAGTCTGTCATATAAACACTCCTATCCAAATTTAAATATAACAAAAAATAAGGTAGTTTGTCAAGGAAAATTCTGTTCACAAATGTAGTCTGAGGTAAAGGTGAGAGGCGGCTCCGCAAAATCGCTGAAAGCGATTTTCGAGGGCGCCCTGAAGGGCGCCCTCCTGCCGAACTGCGTTCGGCAACGGAGCCGCCGCGCCCAACTAAAAAAATCCGCCTGACCTCAATCAAGCGGACTATAAATATTAACTTTTATCGCAGACTTACTGTCCTATCCACATCTCTTCAAACTTAAGACCTGCGATTTTTTCAAGAGATTTCTTCTCTTCATCTGTAACAACGACAGAGCCGTTCTCTTTCTTTTCTTTTATCTTTGCTCGGATGAAATTGAGCTTATCCTTAGTGAGTCTGTAGTTCATAATAGAAAGGAAAGACAGGAACATTTCCGAGATTATCAAAGAAATCATCATATTTATAAGTCTGCCTGAAAGCTATCCCACGTCTTTTGTAAAACGAACCTAAAAGACACGGATTCGAGCCTAAAATACCCGACAACATCTGACTTCGCATATACATTTCCTTGCAGACTTCCTGCAGAGATGATGGCTTGTCTGTAAGCACCATTGAATTGTGAAGAGCAATCATCTCACAGCCGTTATACGACATATGACAAAGGCCGTATTTCATATTTGCAAATTCTCCGCAGCCCTGCCCGTTGATAACGGTGTTGTCAGGAAGAGGCACATCTCTGTTGTGTTTGTAGTTGAATCTCTGAAGCATTGTTTCACCTCTTTAAAAAAAGCGGGATGTCGTTGCAGGTACGGCGGCTCCACATCCGAACTGAGTTCGGCTCGGCGACTTGTGTCGCCGGGAAATCACTTTGCGATTTCAGTGGAGCCGCCCGCCATTCACATCAGACTTAAAATTCACGTCAGATAATAGTCAGGTCATTCTGCGAGAAGAAACTTTATCACAGAACAACCTCTCCCGCAATTCCGAAGTCTCTATCAATCCCACTCGCAGCCTGTAACGGTATCCATATCGATACCTTTAGTTTCATTAGTCTTGCGTATAAGAGCAAAGAGTGCCATAATAAATCCGGGCACAAGAAGTGCAAATGAAACAATTCCTGTTACACTGTTGCCAAGAATTGTAATAAGAGGCAGACTGATGATATATGAAATTGCAACGCCTACAGATGTTACAATGAACTGAGCTGACATAGTTGATGAACGAAGATTTGTAGGTGAAGATTCGCCTATCATCATAATAATAACGTCGTTGGTTGAATAGTAGCTACCAATGAATGCACCACAGCAGAAACCTACAACATACGGATTCCAGGCCATTGATGCGCCCACCGAGAAGAGCACAAAGAATAATAAACAGTCAAATGCTGTTGTAATAGCTGCCGCTTTTCTGCCTTTTGAGTCTGAGATAAAGCCCATAATTACCTGAGAAACAGCACAGCCCACCGGGAACATAAACAGCGCCGTGGTAACATCGCCGATACTTACCGCTTCAAGAGCCGCTTCAAGAGTTTCAAAAAGGCCCTTGCCGAAGAAGTTTTCAGCATAACCGTATGACATAATTACCTGATAGTTAATAGTACCGATGAAACCTAAGTTTGCGATAGCGGATGTGATATACAGCCACTTGAGCTGACGGTGTTTCATTGCGAATTTAAGAGCAGGAATAAGACCGCCCTGTGCATCTTCGGCTTTCTTCTGCTCTTCCTGAGCTTTTCTTTCTTCATCAGTCATTGTAAGATAACGAAGTCGTGAGTCTATGAAAGTATCAGGTTCTCTTGCAAAAAGAAGAGCTATAAGACTTGTAATGATACCAACAATAGCAGGAATCAGATAAACATTTCTCCACTGCGAAGCTTCAGCCATGAGAAGTCGTCTGAGAAGAGGTACGAGCATAACTGACATATTGGCAAAGAACTTGATTATTGAATAAAATCTTGCTCTGTGCTTGGCGGGTGAAGATTCCATAATATATACAACATGCATATCGTGAGGAATAAAGAACTGAATCATACAAGCACCGATGAAATACATAACAAGGTTGCCCGAAAGGAAGACAACAAACATCGCAAAGCTCATGCCGAAAGTATTGATAATAAGAAACTTCTTTCTGCCCCATTTATCTGCAAGAGGACGGTAGAGAAGTCCGAGAGCCTGAAAAGGTACAACAAGAATCGAGAGAATATCCAGCAGCCCTACGGAGCTTTCGCCGAACTTAGCAAAAAGGTCATTTGCTATTTCTGTTTTCATAAGGGTACTTATCTGCGATGCGATTTCGTCTGTAGCATAAATAATGCAGATAATCAGCACAAGATAGGCAAAATAATAATTTCTCTTTGGTCTTGCTTTTTCTTTTTCCCATTTTGCAATTTCTTTTTCGCGTTTAGCCTGAACTTTTTTTAATTTTTCAGGCGACAAAGACTTTGTTTTCATATTTTTCTCTCCTTTATAAAACACTTGATATGTCTGACATATCGATTATATAGCAAATGCTTCTGTGTGTCAACAAAAAAGCTATTGTATATCACTATACAATAGCTTCTTAATATTAAAAATCATATCCGAAAAGTCTTTTGAAAACTCTGTCAAAAATAGTTACAATATATTCGAGAATCTCTCTGATATGCTTGAATATAAGACCGCTTGACTCCTGATTGCCGCTGTTATTGCCGCCCTGATTATCGTCGTCAGATGAGTCATCATCTTCTTCACCGACCACACCGCTAAGGCTCTGCGATGACAACCAGGAAATAAAGCTGTTATCCTGTTTGAGAATAACCTTGCCGTTATGACCGTTGATGGTTGTCATATTCGGATACATCGAACCGTTCTGCATAATCAGGTCATGAAGCACAGGATCCCATGCATTATGCTCATTATAACCGATCATGAGAATAACACTTCCGTCATATTCATAAAGAGGCATTTCAAACTGTGTCCAACGTATTGAGTTTTTCACATTTGATGCGCGTCTGAAAGTTTCCCAATCGCTCTGCTGAGGCACGGGCTTGCCCCAGAAATTGTCGTCTTTGCTGGTAAAGAACCACACCGGTGTGTCCGCTAATGCCGCAAGATCTGAGTTAGGACTGGAGAGCAAGGGATAAATTGAAGATGCGGGGAAAATAGCAGCAACATATCCGGGATAAGAAGCTGCAAAAGACATAGCCGCTTTACCACCCATTGAATAACCGCCCACATAAATACGGTTTGTGTCAATGGTATCCTTGCGGTCTGCAATAAACTTATCAAGAAACTTTTTTATATTGGCATTTTCGCCCTGCCAGGCAAGACTTACATTAAGTGTAGGGAAACGGGGAACAAGAATATATGCACCCTTTGTGCCTTTTATCTTTGCCTGATTTTCTTCAGAGGCAAGGTACACAATATCACTCTGTCTGACCTGGTCACCCTTATAGTCACCTGAAAGCTGACCGTGAAGCCAGAGAATAACCGGATATTTTGTTTTATCCGAAGCGCTCTTTACAGGCGAATAAAAGTAATAGTCATATATGTAATCTCCTTCGTGAAACTCCTTTATAATAGCATTCATACCATCCATATTGCTTGCAGCCAACGCGGCCATACTCATGCTTAAAAGAAGCATCACAACTGCCAGTAAAACTGATAATAGCTTTTTCATAGTCAACCTCCATTAAAATTCATTGTATATTATAACTCCGCAAATGAAATAAATCAATGTATAAATAATTAAAATTAATGCACTTGTATTTCACATTTTAAAGAAATACTGACACAAATTTATTTTTTTCATTTTGTTGTAACGTTTTCCTGATATAATTGTCTAATGGTTGACGGAAGAAAAGTCATGACGAATCCGTAAGGTGGTGATAAGTTGCTCAGCAATAAAGAACAACGAATAAACGATGATATTCTGTGCGCCGAGTATGAGTCGGTTTATCATTATGCTCTTGCTCTTTGCCGTGATGAGTCTCTGGCTCAGGATATAACTCAGGAGACCTTTCTCAAGGCTATAAAGTCCTCAGACAAATTCCACGGTGACAGCAGTCTTTACACCTGGCTTTGCGCTATAGCAAAAAGAATGCTTATCAACAGATATAAAAAAGACGGCCGCGAACTTCCCACAGATGATTTTGAGGGTACCCTGCCGAGAAATGAAAAGTCGCCCGAAGAACTTATAATCGATAAAGATACTGCAATGTACATACACAGAATACTTCACACAATGAACGAGCCTTATAAAGAGGTTTTCTCACTTCGGGTATTCGGTCAGCTATCATTCGGTGATATAGCAAAGCTATTTGCCAAAACCGAAAGTTGGGCGAGAGTAACCTATCACCGTGCAAGAAAAATAATCAACGAAGAACTGCGAAAGGACGGATTTTATGAATAAGAACGAAAACAACACTCTCGATTGTGATATAGTCTGCGACCTGCTTGAGCTCTATCATGACGATGTGGTAAGACCAACAACAAAAAAAGTAGTTGACAGCCACCTTGAAAGTTGCGAAAACTGCAAAAAAGAATATGAAAAAATCAATGCAATCCCTCCTTCCTCAGCAGAGCTTTCCACAAGAAAGGAGTTTGCAAAACTAATGAAAAAGAAAAAAACTAAACAGATAGTCACCACAGTTATATGCTGTCTGCTGGCTTGCCTTATACTAACATCCTCATACTTATTTCTTACTGAAGCTCATATACGAGTACGCGATGTAGAAGTGCATCAGGTCTACAAATATGATGTTCCCGACGGGCCCGACTTCTTCTTTGTTATGTATTCCTATGAATGCGGCAGCTCATCATCTCCCAGGGTCGAGGTAAAACGCGAATACACAGAAGACCCCTATACAGAAAAAACTTCAATTGTATATGACACTATGATACCCTTCGTTCTCAACCACGATTACGACGGCACTCATATGGAAATTATATTCTTCAGAGCTGATGAAATATCAACCGATAAGCAAGGCATTATAAGCCGTCTCGACTGTGATGAGCTCATTATGTGTGGTAAAGTTGTATGGAGCAAAGAATTAAATGCAGACGATGAAGTACCCGATTATGTTAAAGCTTATTATGATATGGAGTATGTCTATAATCAGGATGAATTCGGCGACAGCGATGCAATGTCTATAAGCACAAGTATTGACTCCGATGACTTATACGGTGACGAAAGCCATATTTTTGCCGACTACCCCGACAAAACAATCAAGTGGAATCTCAAGGGCGAAGTCATAGAAGAAAAGTTCAAAGAAACCTCATCGGCAGAGTCCGAATAAAACAACAAATAATTGCCTCAACTGAAATCAGTTGGGGCTTTTTCATTTGACAACCTGCTTCGTATCCAAATATTAACAAAATATCCTTGATTTATATTTTACATAGTATATAATAGGTAATGTATAAAATAAAAGGAGATGGAAAAATGAACAAGAATTATATCGTAAAATTCAAATACGGCAACGAAATCATCACTTCAAAAGAAAAAGAAAATGACTACTACCGTCTTGAAATCGAAAACAACGACGGCAGATATGCAGTTACTCTCGTTCCCAAGAAAAACTTTGAGATGATTGATTTCTCAGCTGAAATGCCTTTCAATTTCAAAAAGGGTGACAAGTTCTTTGGTGCAGGTTATCAGTCATGGACCAAGTCAAAGGAATGGACCGAAGATGAAATTATGCCCGGCACCATCAAGCTCTCAAATATTTCAGAATATACCAAAGACATCGCAAGAAAGACAAGCGACGAGTGGATTGTAAAATACTCATACAAACCCGGCGAATTCCACAGCCATTGCTACACCTATGTAAAGCGCGGAGACACTGTAAAGCTCTGGGGTTCACTCAGCGAAAAGACAGGTTACACCATCTTTAAAGTAAAGATGAAGGAAGGCCGTTTCTATTTCACAAAAGACCTTCTCGGCAAGGTTGTATCTGAACCTCTCAAGATTTTTGATATAGTTTATTTCGAAGGTGACTATGAAGAAGTATTCGACAAGTACTTCGCTATGTGGAAAATGCCCGAAACAAGACACGGTATGATGAGCGGTTACACTTCATGGTATAACTATTTCCAGAACATCACAGAAGATATCATTATCCGTGACCTTAACGGTCTTGACCCCTATAAAGATCAGGTTAACATTTTCCAGATCGACGACGGTTATGAAACATTTATCGGCGACTGGCTTGATCCCAACCCCGACAAATTCCCCAACGGTATGAAATATATCGCTGACGAAATCCACAAGAAAGGCTATAAGGCAGGTATCTGGCTTGCTCCTTTCAACTGTCAGAAGATTTCCCGTATGGCCAAGGAACATCCCGATTGGCTCATCAAACACGAAAACGGAAAGCCCATGGTAGGCTGTATCGCTTGGGGCGGTGCTTACACATTCGATATCTATAACGAAGAAGTAAGAGAATATCTCAGACACGTATTTGATGTTGTGCTCAACGAGTGGGGCTATGACATGGTTAAGCTTGACTTCCTTTACAGCCAGTGCATCAAACCCCGTCACGGCAAGAGCCGCGGTGAAATTATGTGCGATGCTATGGAATTCCTTCGTGAGTGCGTAGGTGACAAGCTCTTCCTCGGTTGCGGTGTACCTATCGGTCCTGCTCTCGGCATCTGTGATGCTTGCCGTATCAGCTGTGACGTAGACCTTACATACAAAGGCAAGTTCTACAGCCGTATTCAGGTAAGCAACGAAATGCTCAATGCAAGAAGCGCTATCAATAACTCCATTTTCCGTCGCCACCTTGACGGCAGAGCCTGGATGAATGACCCCGACGTATTCTTCCTGAGAAAAGACAACCTTACATTTACTGACGAACAGAAATATCTTCTCGGTAAAATCAACAACCTTTGCGGCAACGTTCTTTTCGTATCAGATAACGCAGGCGATTATGACAAGGCTGCTGCAGGTCTTCTTAAGAAGTTCTTCAATAAGACAGATGAAAAAATCATTTCGGCAGAATACCTCAATAAGTCTGACATCAAGCTTGTAACTGAAAAAGACGGCAAGAAAGAAACCTTTATCTTCAACATCGACAAGGGTCAGATTCTTTCCGACGAAAGCTGGAAGAAATATTTTGTTTAATTTAAAGTCGGTGAAGCATCCATGAAAATTTCAGGACTTCAGAAGCTTACTCTCCTTGACTTTCCCGGCAAAATGGCCTGCACCGTCTTCACCTACGGTTGCAATTTCCGTTGCGGATTCTGCCACAACGCCCTGCTTGTCACTGAAGAAAACAGCGACAATATCAGCGAAGATGAGTTTTTCGCCTTTCTCAAAAAACGTCAGGGGATCCTTGAGGGCGTTTGTATTTCAGGCGGCGAACCCACTCTGCAAAAAGATTTATATGACTTCATAAAAAAGGTCAAGGCTCTCGGGTACGCGGTAAAGTTAGACACTAACGGAACCAATCCCCGCCTGCTTGGGACTCTTTTAAAAGAAAATCTTATTGACTATGTGGCAATGGATATAAAAAACTCTCCCGGTAAATACAGTCTTACCTGCGGTTGTGAAGTTGATATATCTGCAATCAACGAAAGTGTTTCACTTATAAAAGAAAGCAATATCGACTATGAATTCCGCACAACAACTGTCAGAGAGTATCATACCGAAGAAGATTTTCAATCTATTGCTGATTGGCTCAAAGGTGACAGCAGATATTTTCTTCAGCATTTTGAAGACAGCGGAAACCTTATCGGTGACAACCTTTCACCTTTCAGCAAAGATGAAATGATTTCTTTTGCAGATGCGATAAAAAATAAAATGCCAAATGTCGCCGTTCGCGGAGTGTAAACACAAGATATAGAAAAATATTGTGTTATTTTTAAAATTAAATACAATAAGTTGTATTTATCTATTGACTTTGTATATCTTTAATGCTATAATCGTGGAGCACCACAAAATGTGGTATTCCACGATTTGTTTTATAACAATATATTCTATTTTAAATGAAAGAGGAGAGATGAAAATGTACAACGTATTAAAACGTACCGGAAAACTTGTAGAGTTTGATCTTGGCAAAATCAACCAGGCTATTACTCTCGCATTTGAAGCTCAGGGCAGAGATTTCAATCCAAGCATGATTGACTTTCTTGCTTTGAAAGTTACTGCAGACTTTGAGCCTAAAATCAAAGACCACAGCATTGCTGTCGAAGACATTCAGGACAGCGTAGAAAACGTTCTCGTTCAGGCAGGTTACTCAGATGTTGCAAAGGCATACATTCTTTACCGCCGTCAGCACGAAAAGCTCCGTGATATCAAGGGAACAGTTCTTGACTATAAAGAAATCGTTGACAACTATGTTAATATCAACGACTGGCGTGTTAAAGAAAACTCCACTGTTACATATTCAGTCGGCGGTCTTATTCTTAACAACTCAGGTGCTATCACAGCTAACTACTGGCTTTCAGAGGTTTATGATGACGAAATCGCAAATGCTCACAGAAATGCTGATATTCACATTCACGACCTTTCAATGCTTACCGGTTACTGCGCAGGTTGGTCACTGAAACAGCTTATTCAGGAAGGTCTCGGCGGTGTAAGCGGCAAGATCACATCAGCTCCCGCAAAGCACCTTTCGACTCTTTGCAATCAGATGGTTAACTTCCTCGGCATTATGCAGAATGAATGGGCAGGCGCTCAGGCTTTCTCATCATTCGATACATATCTCGCTCCTTTCGTAAAGGTAGACAATCTTGACTATCGCACAGTTAAGAAGTGTATTGAAAGCTTCATCTACGGTGTTAATACTCCCTCTCGTTGGGGTACTCAGGCACCTTTCAGCAACATCACTCTTGACTGGACAGTGCCGGGTGACCTTGCAGAGCTCAATGCTATTGTCGGCGGCAAGGAAATGGATTTCAAATATAAAGACTGTAAAAAAGAGATGGATATGATCAACCGCGCTTTCATCGAAACAATGATCGAAGGTGATGCTAACGGCAGAGGTTTCCAGTATCCCATTCCTACATATTCAATCACACGCGACTTTGACTGGTCAGAAACAGACAATAATAAGCTTCTCTTTGAAATGACAGCAAAGTACGGTACTCCCTACTTCTCAAACTATATCAACTCAGATATGGAACCCAGTGACGTTCGTTCAATGTGTTGCCGTCTTCGTCTTGACCTTCGTGAACTTCGCAAGAAGTCAGGCGGTTTCTTCGGTAGCGGCGAAAGCACAGGTTCAGTAGGTGTTGTTACTATCAATATGCCCCGAATCGCATATCTTGCTAAAGACGAAGCAGACTTCTACAAGCGTCTTGACAAGCTTATGGATATCTCAGCACGCTCACTTGCTGTCAAGCGTAAGGTTATCACAAACCTCCTCGATGCAGGCCTTTACCCCTACACAAAGAGATATCTCGGCACTTTCGCAAACCACTTCTCAACTATCGGTCTTGTTGGTATGAACGAGGCTGCTCTCAATGCTAACTGGCTCAGATGCAACCTTATTGATGACAGAGCTCAGCAGTTTGCTAAAGATGTGCTTAATCATATGAGAAACCGTCTTTCAGACTATCAGGAAATGTACGGCGACCTTTATAACCTTGAAGCTACTCCTGCAGAAAGCACAAGCTACCGTCTTGCTAAGCACGACCTCAAGCACTATCCCGATATTATCACAGCTTCAGATAAGACTAAGGGCGAAGCTCCCTACTACACCAACTCATCACATCTTCCCGTTGGTTACACAGACGATATCTTCGAGGCTCTCGACAAGCAGGATGAACTCCATACTCTTTATACTTCAGGTACTGTTTTCCACTCATACCTTGGTGAAAAGCTTCCTGACTGGAAGGCAGCTGCTTCACTTGTAAGAAAGATTGCAGAAAACTACCGTCTCCCCTACTACTCAATTTCACCCACATATTCAGTATGTAAGAATCACGGCTACATCGCAGGTGAAGAATATACATGTCCCGAATGTGGTGAAAAGACAGAGGTTTACAGCCGTATCACAGGTTACTACAGACCTGTTCAGAACTGGAACGACGGTAAGAGCCAGGAATTCCAGCACAGAGTTGAGTATGACCCCATAAAGGCAGCCAAGAAAGAATTCAGCACCTGTGTTTGTGAATCGGCAGAGTCCAAAGAAGAAGTACCCGTAGCAGCCAAGGAAATTATCCTCTTCGCATCGGCAACCTGCCCCAACTGCAAAATGGCAGCTATGTTCCTTGATAAGGCAGGCGTCGAATATAAGAAGCTTCTTGCCGAAGAGAACGCAGACCTTGCCAATGCTTACGGCGTAACTCAGGCTCCCACACTTGTTGTTATCGACGGCGACAAGGCTGAAAAAATCGTTAACCTTTCAAATATCAGAGCTTTCACCGAAAGATAATAAAGGTGACGGACAATGTATGATATTATAATTATCGGCGCGGGCCCTGCGGGGCTCACTGCCGCTTTATATGCAAGAAGAGCCGACAAAAAGGTTCTCGTTATTGAAAAAGAGACCTTCGGCGGTCAGATCACTCACTCACCCAAGGTTGAAAATTATCCCGGCTTCACTGTTATGAGCGGCAACGAATTTGCAGATAAGCTCATCGAGCAGGTTATGTTCCAGGGTGCAGAAATCGAACTTGACACAGTTACAGGTATAAAAGGCGAAGCAGGCAATTTCACTGTCGAGTGTGAAAGAGGCTCATTTGAGGCTAAGAGTGTTATCATTGCAACAGGTTCACATCACAGACAGCTTGGCCTGGAAAAAGAAAACAAGTTCACAGGCGAAGGCGTTTCCTACTGTGCAGTATGTGACGGTGCTTTCTATAAAGATAAAGATGTGGCTGTTATCGGCGGCGGCAACTCTGCTCTTCAGGAAGCTATTCTCCTTTCCAAAACAAGCAAGAGTGTCACTGTTGTGCAGAATCTTCCGTTCCTGACAGGCGAAATCAAACTCAGAGAAGAGATAGAAAAGACTGCTAACATCAGTGTTATTCTTTCTTCTGTTGTACTTGAAATTCTTGGCGACGATAAGTTTGAGGGTATTAAAATCAAAAACACCGAAACCGATGAAGAAAGCGATGTAATTGTTGACAGCATCTTTGTTGCTATTGGTCAGCAACCCGAAAACGAGCCTTTTAAAGATGTTGTCGAGCTTAACGAATACGGTTATGTCATCAGTGATGAGACCTGCATTCCCAAGGCAAACTGCAAAGGCATTTACACTGCAGGCGATTGCAGAACAAAGAAGATAAGACAGATTGCCACAGCTATTTCCGACGGTGCAACAGCAGCATTGGAAGCTTGCAATTTTGTTGATTCATTGTAAACAACTAAAGTTTTGTCAAACTTTTTCAAAAGTTTGTGGGGTGCGGGGCAACGCCCTGCAACAAAAAAACAATAAAAGAAAAAACAGCAGACTATCCATTACGAAGTCTGCTGTTTATATATTGTCTGTTTTCATCAAAACTTTTTTTATTTCGCTCGCCGCCGGGCGTTACTTTTGCTAGCGCTCAAAAGTAACCAAAAAGCGCAGATTTTTTTGCATATCTCCCCTCTTTTTTCAAAAGATAACATCAGAGGTGTTATCTTTATGCTTAATAAAAAATATCTAAGAATCATTCTTTCCTTGTTGCTAATCATCACCCTCACAGCCTCGGCAGTGTACTTAAACTATAATATAAGTTCAAAGCCGGAATCAATACACACACTGTCTAAATTAGGTTCCAGAGGCGAAGAGGTCAGACGAATTCAGAAAAAGCTGAAAGAATTAGGTTTCTATAACGGCTCCGTTGACGGCATATACGGCAATGCCACAAAACAAGCCATTATTGCTTTCCAGAAAAATTGCGGCATCACTGCCGACGGAGTTGCAGGCCCGAAAACATTATTGTATCTAGGCCTGAAAGACTCCTCCTCTACTTCGTCAGGCAAATATTCACAAAATGATATCGAGCTTCTTGCCAAGCTTATTGCAGCAGAAGCAAGAGGCGAAAGTTATGTCGGTCAGGTTGCCGTGGGTGCAGTGGTACTGAATCGAGTCGCTCATTCATCTTTTCCCGACACAATTGCAGGCGTAATATATCAGAAAGGCGCATTTTCATGCGTCAACGACAGCAACTGGGCTGTTGCGGCAAACGAAACCTCGCGCAAGGCAGCAAGAGACTGCATTAACGGTTGGGACCCGAGTGGAGGTGCTGTATATTATTTTAATCCGAGAAAAACTAACGATGCATTTATGCATTCGCGACCTGTAATTACGGTTATCGGCAATCATAACTTCTGCAACTGAAAAGAGTACACTCAAATGAGTGTACTCTGAATTTTTATTCAGCCTTTGTGAGAATATCGATAAGCTTATCCGTCATCGAATCAATAGAATACTGAGACGGATTTCCGCTTATCTTGCTGACTTTCTTATTGTATGTTTCCTGAGTTGTTTCATCGCAAAGACTAAGCACATGATAGAAAGCATCTGTATAAATTCCGAGAGCGCCTGAAATATTTTTCTTGCCCCAGATTGTGCTTCCGTCTTCGCCGTAACCGGTAAAGACTATGCTACCTTCTGAAAGCTCCCAATCCCAAAGAGCCGACGGATAAATCTTATACTGCACACCGTCTATTGTAATTGTGTAAAATCCGTCATCTCTCTTGAGGAGACCTTCAGTGCTGATAGATTTGCCTTTTTTAATATCTTTAGCGGTAATTACAGCCTTTTCGTGGATTGTAACAAGCGATGATTCACTTCTTTCCACTGCATTAATATCCTGAGCATTTCCGCCCTTATCAAAGACGACAACATCCCAGATTCCGTAAAGACTTGTCTTTTTGATTGAAGTGCTTGCCTTTGCACCTGAGAAAACTTCAGGAGCAGCCATAGGCCAGCTTTCTTTGTTCCACATAAGCTCTCTGACTTCAAGTGCAGGTGCAGGATTGACATTCATCAGCTCGTTTTCCTGAGCTTTATCAATACCTGTAGTTATTTCTGTATCAATCTTGAAATATGCCTGAGACTGTGAAGCTATATACCAATTGCCATTTTTGGTCTTAATTACACAAGGTGAACCTATTGATGCTCTGCCCACATTAGTGTAAAGCACACCGCCCTGAGCACTGTTATCGAAAGTATAACCGCCGAGCAGAACGGTACCCTTATCATATTGGCTCTTGCCGGCCTTGGTGAGATATTCATTCATAGGCTGACCGTTCATATCTGTATAAGGACCTGTGACACTGTTGCTTCGAGCAACTCTGATGTTATAGTTAGCTCCGTCAACACCATATGTCAGGAACATATAATAATATCCCGTATCTTTGTTATAGACAATTTCATTTGCCGTTACAAGACTGCCGTCTTTTTTAGTCATTGAGGGTACTCTGCCAGGATTTGCAATCAATACACCGCTTCGGAAAGTCTTATCACCGTGAAGAGTTGAGATGATTTCACCCTGACTGTTGCATATGCTGTCTTTTTTCAAAAGGCCTGTTTTTCTGTTGAGCTCAAGCATATGAATGGCTCCGCGAAGCTTCTCGTTGCCGTAATATGAGCCGTAGCTCATAAACATACCTTCATCGCTGACAACTATATTAGGATGAACTGCATTAGCTTCATCATAGTGTGTGCTGAGCTTCTGCTTTTCTTTTTCTCCTTTTTCATTGACTGTTGTCTGAGTTCCGCCGTGTCTTCCGCAGGAACTTACCACAAGGCCCACATCAGCCCAACGCTTATAAGTCACTGCTTCACTGAGGCTGTCTGTCTTAACACAGAAAATCGCAGATTCATTGGCAAGCTCTGATTTGCTGAGCGAGAAATAAAGATAATATACACCGTCAACCTTTACCACATCGGGAGCAAGAGGAGTTCTGTCTTCATTTTTATCAGAATAAAGCTCATCGTTACCATAGCCGTGTTCATCAGCCCAATCTTTGACGCTGTCAAAAGCGCTGAAAGACATAATAGCATTGCTTGAAGCATTTATATCGTGTTCAAAATAAGTTGTTCTTCCGCCCCAGTTAACAAGGTCTGTTGATTTGATAACCACATTATCAGAGCCGAAGCAGTAGTAATATCCGCTTTCATCGTCATAGATAATTGAGGGGTCTTTTATATCATAGCTTGCAAAAGATCCGAGATAGCCGTCACCGAGAGGACTTATAAGCTCAGGCTTTTCAATATCAAGACTTGATACATCGCTCTTGTCACTATCAGGTCGCTGTCCTTTTTTAAAGGTTGCGAGAATTGTCATTTTGCTATCAACAGTTGTTTTATACTGAAGCATATTGACATCATCAGTTACATCTTCACCGTTGATATAAAGCTTTTTCAGATTATAATAAGTTGTATCGGTACGCTCAGGATTGATATTGAGAGTAATCTCCTGACCTTTTTTACACACAACCGAATATTTATCATCTGTTCCCATTGTGCTGTCACTGTCAATAGTAATAACACCGTGGTCAAAGCTCTCAATAAATACTCTGTATTCGCTTTGGTAGATGTACTTGAAATACATTCCCACAACAACAGCAAACAAGGCAACTGTTACCGTGAAGAAAAACCAGAATTTCTTTTTCATATTGTGAGAGATCCTTTCTTATTCCACAGTCAGAGATGAAAGAATATTAGAATAAATACCGACAGCATTGTTAAAGAAGTTCTCTTTTACAATTTCAATCTGTCTTTCATCTGCAACATAAAGGGTAATTTTAAGCAGTTCAGTTTCCACATCAAGTATGGTGAAGGTTATATGATATCCGTGCTCGAGCTTTTCTATATCAATTTTGCTCTCTTTTTTTATTCTGTCTCTGGTGAGTATCTTGAGAGCTGACTTTACCGCTTTTTCTCTTATACTCTTTGGCAAAGAGCGTTCAATGCGCGCAACATCAATTTTTGACTTTGAAGTTATGGATATAACCTCGTCGCCGTCAATAATTTCAGACATAACCTGACCGCCGTTGACAAGCTCACTCATAGCACCGTTGACTTCAAAATAATTTGCTATTCTGTATTCCTGAAGTATTTCGTTTATCTGAGTGCGTGTAAGAGCCTTATCAAGAGTTTTAAGCAGATAACATATAAGCAATTTTATTTCAGGTTGCTCACGAAGCCCACCGGGAGCAATGCCTTCACAGAAAGTTGTATTCTCCATAATTTCTTCAGCAGGTAAACCGCTTGTCCTTTCCATATAATTATACATATTAATTTTACCACAAGTATAAAAAAAGTAAATAGAAAACAGGAAAATTAATCAAATATTCCACACATTTTATCATTGACAATAACCTGCTGTTTTAGTAAAATTCAATTATACTCTCCAACTTAAGGAAGTGATTTAATGAAAAAATATACAACAATCCTGTTCGATGCCGATGATACTCTTCTTGATTTCGGCAAAGATGAGCATTGTGCACTTATAAAAACACTGCAAAACCATGGTGTACCCACCACCGACGAAAACATAAGAATATATAAAGAACTTAACGTCAGTCTCTGGAAAACTCTCGAACGAGGAGAAATTGACAAACCCACCTTAAAGAAAGTCCGTTTCGCCCGTTTCTTCGAGGCAATCGGCTTTGAATCTGAGGAAGATGCTTTCGCAATAAACGAAGAATATCTCGGAAATCTCGGAAGCGGCGGCAATCTTCTCGAGGGTGCCAAGGAATTAATCATAGAACTGAAAAAGCAGGGTTATGACCTTTATATTGTCACCAACGGCATAGAAAAAACTCAGATGTGCCGTCTCACCAAAGCCGGTATACTCCCCTATTTCAGGAATATTTTTGTCAGTGAAGCCATAGGATATCAGAAGCCCTTAAAAGAATATTTCGACTATGTTCTCTCTCATATCAAAGAAAAAGATATCGGCAGGGTACTCTTGGTCGGCGACTCTCTGACATCAGACATCAAAGGTGCAGAGAACGCGGGTATAGCCTGCGCGTGGCTCAGACATAATCCCTGTGCCGATTACAGCGGATACTCCCCCGATTTTATTATCGGCAATATTTCCGAAGTGAAAGACCTCTTATAAAAAAAACAGCCTATAGCAACGAAATGCTATAGGCTGTAACTTTATACAATGGGTAAAGTCGGTACTCCGCCGAATATCATAAGCAGAAAACTGAGCACGGCTGTCAGCTCAAAGCTGATTAACGGTCTGTGAAAAACTGCAGAATCAACATCAAGACTCACTTCATCAAAATATGTATACTGAATAGTTTTCTTTGCGAAATCCTGAGCCTTTAAAACCTTGAGATCATCGCCTACATAATAAAAGCTGTTGACCACAGAGCCTCTGTCGTTGAATTCCTCAACATAGTAAGTTACACCGTCGATTTCTGTTTCATAGCTACCCTGAAAAACGAGAAAATCCATAGTGAAGTTTGAAAGCTTCTCGATTATGCCCCAGACGTCAACTTCGACAAAGGGCAGATTGACCACTGTCATATGGATATAGGGAAATGCCGGAAGAAAACTCACAAGCTTGCCCTCATCTGTCAGGGTGCGAAGTTTAAAAAATCCGTTATCGAAATCATAGGCAATTTTATCTCCGTCCATATAAACAGTGTTCTGAACTGAAAAGGACTCACCGAAAGTGTCGCTTCTGCCGGTGCGGAAACTTACACTAACCTCCTTGGTGTCTTCAATTGTATCAAAAAGAGTTTCTGTTTTGGTTTCTGTTGCAAATGCTGACAAGCTGAAAACAGACATTGTAAGCACGAGCACTAAGACGAAAGCTATTAATTTTTTCATGTTACCACTTCCTTATATTTTTCTCACATAATATAACAGAAACGGTAAAATTAGTCAATATTATTTTTCGCGTACTCGTTGATTTTCATCTGTAAGAAAGCACTCGCTGCCACAATCGGCACGAAAATAGCAAGTATAAGTGTCACCACTGCAAAATCTGAAATATTCACATCATCTTCTCTCATAAGATTTTCAAGACGTTTTGACTGAGCATAAAACCAATAAATTCTGTAGAATGGCACAAATATGCAAAGCAAAAGCTTTTTCGTACCGCTCTGAATTTCATTGATACCGTTTTTATTGAGATTTTCTGTGGTTTTATAAACCCAATAGCAATCGTAAATTCCCAACGTGAAAAGCGTCAGCAATATATGTTTCACCATACCCACATACATATCGCTGTTTTGAGGATATGCATTTTCAGGAACTTCATATATGGGTTTCGGATTGGCTTTACGGTAAACGAGTACCGCAACAGCAATATCTATAAATAAAACAATCCACGCCCATCTTGTCATACTTATAACCGAAAGAATCTCCCCGAATAAATTGGAATTAAAATGCTCTGTGTAATTTAAATAGCTGCTTACAAGCACAAAAGCGAATGCAAGAATTCTGATTGACACTATTGAAATAAGATAGGTTTTAGCATTATTCTTCTTAGCAATGATATATCCTACAGCTACCAATACAGCTGCAATCATTCCTAAGATTGTCGATACAGTGGTCAGCATAAATTCGCCTGAAAATATCGTTAATAAAGGAATCAGTGATACACCTGCTTTCATAATCAGGATAACGGCAATAAATTTCTCTTTTTTCATAAAAAGAGCTATACTGAACAAGAGGCTTATCACTTTTGAAAGAATAAATTCAGGCATACTCTCAATCTGAGATAATAAATCCGGAGTTATTTCAACTATTCTGATTACCTGAATGACCTCAAATATCAAATGAACAAGATTGAGTATACCAATTGCTACAGACAAACCGGCTATCAGTTTTTTCGTCGGGTCAACTGTTATCATTCTCACGGGTGCTTTATCAGCTACAAGCTCACAAGCGGCTTCTTCAACGGGGCTTTCAAGAGTCTGAACTGCAGTCTCTCCCTCGCCTTTAACCATATAGTCCACTGATACTCCGAAAAGATTGCTCAATGCTATGATTTTGTCAAGTTCAGGGATACTCATATTGTTTTCCCACTTAGATATTGTCTGCCTTGAAACATCAAGTTTTTCCGCAAGGTCACCCTGAGACATTTCACGGCTTGTTCTTAAAGCATAAAGTCTTTCGCCGAGATTATTCATATTATCACTCCTTTGTTTTTCTGTCTTAATTTTAGCATAAAAGGATCTCAATGTCTATCAAGTCGGCTTTAAAATCTTAGCAACTGACAGTTGCACTTGCTCTGAAGACACAAAAAGCCGTCGGATAAATCCTCAAAAGAAATAAATCCGACGGTTTAATTTTAGATATAAGGTAAAATATTTCTGTATATAACAGCAAGTATAAGTATATGAGCAGGATAAAACCAATAGAAAAACCACTTTGAGAATTTCGATGATTTTCCGCCTTGACCGTTATAAAAATGCATCAAGGGAATAAACCCTATAGATCCTGCCTGCCATAAGGCACTGTGCCATTCATTGCCGTCACCGACTGCAAGACTTATGCAACGAGTCAACCAGAAAATGCAGGTCAGAAGGTATAATACACTCATTTTATTTTTATCGTTTCTGCAAGCAACAAACACCAAAATCCACAGAGGTGCCATCACACCCCAATCACACAACGTGCAAAGAATCGCAAATCCGAATGCAATTATGACTCTCAGGAACCTGTTGCTGATTTTTTCAAGACAAACGAGAATCATAAAACAGAAAAACAGAGTAAAAATCATATTCAGCTTTTTGTCAAAAAGCTTCCCTGTCACCAGATAAGAAAAGGGCATCTGAGAAACAATTGCGAAGATAAACAGTCTTACTCCGTATTTCTTTTTAGAGCTCGTGTGCATAAATCCTTCAACAAGAAAATAGCACATTATGGGTGCTGTCAGTCTGCCGAAAACCCTCATAGCCACACCGACAGGGTTATTCATTCCCACAAAAACAAGAGCTATATGATCACACAGCATAGCCGCAACAGCTATATATTTAAGAAAATTTCTGTTCATCTGCTATTTCCTTCTTTTAAGGTTGATTTCGCTCAAGAGTGTCGCTGACAAAATCATTGCCGCACCGATTATGCTCAGAACAGACATCTTTTCTTTAAGCACAACAGCCGATAATACAATCGCAACGATAGGATCAATATAACTCATAATTGCTATGGTCTGCGACTGCAGATTTTTCATAGAGCCGAAATACGCCGTATATGCAATGCCTGTATGAACAATGCTGACTATCAGAAGCATCAGCACAGATTTTTTGTCAAAAGCGATTTCACTTACCTTAACAGTTGCAATGCAATAAGGAAGTATAACCGCCGCCGCACCGAAAAGCTGCACTATGGTTTTATCATATGCGGGTACACTGCCGAGGCTTTTATTCATCAGCACAACAGAAGAATAGAATACAGCCGCAAGTACGCCCAATATAACGCCTTTCATTTCAGCGACGTTTCCGATTCCTGTTTCCGTTATACCCGAGACAAAGACCATACCAACTAAAGCGGCAAGGGTACAGCATATCTTTTTAACCGTTAGCTTCTCTTTATATATCACCGAGCTCATAACAATAACAAAAATAGGCGCCATATAATAGCAAAGCGTCGCCGTTGCAACAGTGGTATATCGGTAAGCTTCAAAAAGGAATATCCAGTTTATACCTATCGCCGCACCTGAAAGGCACAGAAGCAAAATCTTTTCCTTAACCTTGTTAAAAGAGAATTTTTTGCCCGTTAAAAGGCAGAAAATCACAAGGAAAGCAGTGCCGACAGCACCTCTTATAAAAGCAATAACACTTGACGGCATTGCTATGTTTCTGACAAAAAGTCCTATTGTGCCGAAAACAACCATCGCACCCGCAAGACTCATCTTCGAGGTGAAATTTTCTTTATTCATCATTATTACCTATACACAAGGGGACTGCATATGAGTCCCCTTTTACTTTATTTTTTAAATCTGATTACATTGAATGAAAGAGCCTTAAGATTGATTTCAGTGTTTTTGCCGTCAGTTGCAGGCACAGGATTTGCGTGCATCTTTACTACTTCCTTATCAAAGGTGTTTTCCTGAAGCACATCGTAGCCATCCATTGATTCAAAAGATATAGCCTTATAACCGTCAAAGCCTAACAGTGAAACATCAAGCTGAATATCCTCTTCCATTGAACGGTTAACAACAAAAAGTGCAACCTCGTCGTTTTCTTCGTCATATGATGCAACTGACTCAAGATAAGGCACATCAGTGAAGTCCTTACAGTCATATTTGCCACATTCGATAATAGGTTTGAGAGCATTGCCTCTTGCATATTTCGACATAGCTGCAAAAGGATAAAAAATGGTCTGGCGGAAAGCCCCGCCGCCTGTTTTTGTGAAGATGGGAGCAATTACATTGACAAGCTGTGCAAGACAGGCTATCTTTACTCTGTCTGCGTGACGAAGAAGAGTAATAAGCATACAAGCTGCCACAAGTGCATCCTCAAAGTTATAGATATCTTCAAGCTGATTAGGTGCTGTTGACCATCTTTCAACAGGCGCACCGTTGGAGTGATACCATACATTCCACTCATCAAAAGAAAGATTTATCTGCTTCTTTGTGCGTTTCTTTGCCTTTACGTAGTCACAGACGCAGACAACACTATAAATAAAATCATCAAGATCAAGGTTTTTGGCAAGGAAAGATGCTGTATCGTGTCTGTGGTTATCATAATACTGGTGAAGTGAAACATAGTCCACATTGTCATAAGCTATTTCAAGAGTCTTCTGTTCCCACTCGCCAAAAGAATTCATATATCTGCTTGAGCTGCCACAGAGCACTGTTTCGATTGAACCGTCAACCCACTTCATCATTTTAGCTGCTTCATTTGCAACTCTGCCATATTCCGATGCGGTTTTAGCACACATCTGCCAAGGGCCGTCCATTTCATTTCCGAGACACCAGAGCTTTACATTCCAGGGATCTTTATATCCGTGAGCGATACGCATATCTGCATATTTGGAACCGCTTTTGTGGTTACAGTATTCAACTAAAGCTCTTGCTTCATCGGGGCCTCTTGTGCCGAGGTTAACTGCCATCATAGGTGCGGTTTTAGCTTTCTGACACCATTTCATAAATTCGTTGGTGCCGAATTTATTGGGTTCTGTCACACCCCATGCAAGATCGAGTCTGGGCGGTCTTGACTCAACAGGGCCTACACCGTCCTCCCAATTATAGCCTGAAACAAAGTTACCTCCGGGATAGCGCACGACGGGAACATCAAGTTCATTGATCATCTTTATAACATCAAGGCGCAGGCCGTCTTCATCAGCCATCGGGTGACCCGGCTCATAGATACCGCCGTAAACAGCTCTGCCGAGATGCTCAATAAACGAGCCGAAAACTCTTCTGTCAATTTCCCCTATTTTAAGTTCGCCTGCAAGTGTAATTTTTGCTTTCATAAATTTTCTCCTTAACCCTAAGTTTAAGCTAAGTTTATCATAAAGGCACATCGATGTAAATAGAAAAAGGAAAACTTTAGCCTATATATTGTAATAGCAAAATAGTTTTGATATAATATTCCTCAAAGGATGTGCATATCTATGTTTAATTTTTTCGCAGAAGACTCTGCAAGACAGGGTGACTATTTCTATATCTCAGGCTCTGACTATAACCACATCAGAAACGTTCTTCGTATGAAGCAGGGTGATGAGCTTCTTGTTTCCTGCGGCGGCATCAGCAGTCTTTGCATACTCAACTCATTTGAGGGGGACACTGCCGTGGCTGAAATAATTGAAGAAAATTATCAGAGCACCGACCTGCCTGTTAAGATATATCTGTTTCAGGGACTCCCCAAAAGCGACAAAATGGAACTCATTATACAAAAATCCGTTGAATTGGGCGTACACGCTATCATCCCCACTCAGATGCAAAGATGTGTTGTAAAGCTTGACGACAAGAAGAAAAAGAGCAAGACTCAGCGTTGGCAGACCATTGCTGAGAGTGCAGCTAAACAGAGCAAGCGAAGCGCCATACCCGAAGTATTTGACACTGTAAGCTACGCCGAAGCTCTTGATATGGCTAAAGACCTTGATGTTTTAATGGTACCCTATGAGTGCAAGGACGGTATGTTCAGCACAAGAATAGTACTTGACCAGATAAAAGAAGGCTCTAAGGTGGGCATCATCATCGGCCCTGAGGGCGGTTTTGAGGAAAGTGAAATCGAGAAAGCTATAAACGCAGGCGGAGAAATCACATCTCTCGGCAAACGAATACTTCGTACGGAAACTGCAGCTATTACGGCTGTGGGTATGGTTATGCTCCATTGCGAAATGTATCTTGGCGGTGACAAAGAATGAAAGATTTACCCTTAGCATTTGAAAAGAGGATGATGACTCTTCTCGGCAACGAATTTGCAGAATATGAAAAAGCTCTCGCGGAAACTCCGGTCAAGGGATTTCGTGTCAATACAGATAAAATCAGCCTCAAAGACTTTGAAAAAATAAACATCTTCGGCAGTGAGAAGATTCCTTATGTAGAAAACGGATATTATCTCGACTATGAAAAAGCAGGCAATCACCCCTATCACCACGCGGGTATGATATATATTCAGGAACCCGGTGCTATGGCGCCTGCCGAGTGTGTTGACATTGACCCTGATTGGAAAATTCTTGATATGTGCGCTGCCCCCGGTGGCAAAAGCTCTCAGCTAAAAAATAAATCAGGTGAAAACGGAGTTCTTGTGTCAAATGAGATTGTATCCTCTCGTTGCAAGATTCTCACGGGCAACTTCGAACGCCTCGGCCTGAAAAATGCAGTCACAACCTGTATGGACACCTCAAAGCTCGCAAGGCTTTACCCCGACACTTTTGACCTTATAATGGTTGACGCCCCTTGCTCAGGTGAGGGAATGTTCCGCAAGGAAGATATTGCCATTGACGAGTGGAGCGAAGAAAATGTAAAGATGTGCGCCAAGCGTCAGGCTGAAATTCTCGACAATGCTGCCATATGCCTCAAAGACGGCGGGTACATTGTCTACGCCACCTGTACTTTCTCTTTGGAGGAAAACGAAATGGTTGTGGATTCTTTCCTTTCCCGTCACGAGGAATTTGAGCTTGTGAGAGTCAGAAAAGAAGTTGAAGACGCCACTGCAGACGGCATTTACTTCGACGGCTGTAAAACTGAAAATATCAGCTTCACCCGCAGATTTTATCCTCACAAAGCTAAAGGCGAAGGACAGTTTATGGCTGTGCTTCACAATAAATATGAGTCAACCTCATGGTACCCTGCCATTAAGACAGCTCAGGAAAAGATTGACAAGACTGTCTATGATTTTCTCGGCAGTGTGCTGACAGACTATGACAAAGAAAAGGTGCTGATGTATAACGGCAATCCTGTTTATTTCACCCCTGATTTTCCTGTGAAGAAAGGCACAGCTTTCTCGTGTGGTGTGACTATAGGCGAAATAAGAAAGAATTATATTCAGCCACACCATCAGTTTTTTATGGCTATGGGAGATAAATTCAAAAGAAAAATTGAACTTTCACCTGACAGTGAAGAAATGAAAAAATATCTTCACGGTGAAGAAATTGAGGTCGACTGTGACAACGGCTGGGCTGTTATAACTACTGACGGATGCAGTGTTGGTGGTGTTAAGGTTGTGAATGGCAGAGCGAAGAATCATTATCCTAAGGGATTAAGACTTAAATAACAGCGCGTTTTGGTTGCTTTTGGGCGCTAGCAAAAGTAACGCCTGCCCGGCGAGGGCAAAAAAAGAAACAAAGGGATGAAACACGAGTTTTCATCCCTTTTTATTATAAAAAAGTACATAGAAAAATATTTCGAAAAAATTTCAAAAAACTATTGACAACAAGGGTATCGATGTGTATAATATCAAATGTTCGTTGCGGAATTGTGTAAGGGTAGCACAGCAGACTCTGACTCTGTTTGTCTGGGTTCGAATCCTAGTTCCGCAGCCAAAGAAAAGGCACTTATCGAAAGATAGGTGCTTTCTTTATTTGAAAATTAAATTTAAAAGGATTCGAAGTAGGAGCGGTAGTGAATCGATGTCCGGTGGACATCGCGAGCCGCGAATGACCGAGCACCGCAGTGCGAGAGTCGAATCCTAGTTCCGCAGCCAAAGAAAAGGCACTTATCTTTCGATAGGTGCTTTCTTTATTTTAAAAATTAAAATTTAAAAGGATTCGAAGTAGGAGCGGTAGTGAATCGATGTCCGGTGGACATCGAGAGCCGCGAATGACCGAGCACCGCAGTGCGAGAGTCGAATCCTAGTTCCGCAGCCAAAGAAAAGGCACTTATCGAAAGATAGGTGCTTTCTTTATTTTCCCTCGGTGGATTAAGACCGAAAGCCTTGTGACAAGTCCAACGCGTTCCAACAAAAAAAGTAGCAGACATCAAATCTGCTACTTTATCTTTTTTCATCGCTCGCCGCGTGGCGTCACTTTTGCTATCGCCCAAAAGTGACACAAAACGCGATGTTATTTATTTAACAACTTCTTCTTGAGCACGGGCATCCATAAACCTGCCTGAACAGTTCTGTGATCAAAACCGCTCTGCTTTGGCTCTTTTGTTTCCACCCAGTCACTGAAGCAGTTTCTGTCATTAGTCGCCTGAAGATATGCAACTATTCTGCCTGAGAAAAGCTCAGTATTTCTGTTGGTATCATCAAGACAAGCTGCCCAGAGCATCCAGTCGGTCTTTGTGAAGTCGCGTCTGTAATCAAGAGGTACACCAAAAGCATTGAGCTCCTGACGGTACTTCTCGGTCTCAGCTGCATAAAGCTCTTTGGGGAACAGATTGAAATCGAAAAGTATATCCCATACAAGATTGTATTTAAGGCTCCATGAGTCGTCTTTGCCGATACTGAAAGGAAGATAAGCCTTATCAGTTTTAGCTACACTCATAAGCTCGGCAGCGTACGCCTTGGCGACCTCATCATAATCGCGCTTGATTTCAAGTTCCTTGCAGATTCTGTCAAAGCAGGCAATGCCCATAATGCCCTTGATAGCAAGGTTGACATTCTTTTTGCTGTGGCCTGCAAAGTCATCGGTGCAAAGCTGATTGTCAAGCACTACACCTTTCTTTTTAAGGTAGTTTGCCCAGGTCATAAGTGCATCAAAATTATCCTTGAGGAACTGCTTATTGCCTGTCATTTTGTAATATGCATAAGTGAGAATGAGCATATTGCCGCACTCTTCGACAGGCATCTGGAACTGAGGCATATAGATATTGGTTGACTTCTCTTTATAGATGGTCTTATAGCTGTATTTATGAGGCTTCAGGTGAAGATGAGGCTTGAGTGCATAAACCTGACCGCAGGCAAGAGGATATCTGCCGATATCATGGGGAGCAAACTCAACATTCCAGAGATCGCTTTCTGCAAAATGGAATATACCCGTAAGCATAGCCTTAACAAGCTCGGGAGCATAAAGCAGATACATAGGCATCGCAGGATATGAAACGTCGACTGTGTTAATACAGCCGTTTGAGTGGCATTCCTTTGACATATAAAGGAGCTCACCGTCTTTGTTTCTTACAAGTTTGTGTGCAGCCAGAACCTGTCTTGCTGCAACTGTTAATATTGTCTGATAAGCTTCTCCGAACTCTGCCGAATCATCGAGAATTGTCTTTTCCCAAGCTTTGACCTTACCGAGAATTTCTTCGCGGTTTTCTTTACAGTACTTCATAGCTGCATCAATAGTGATGAATTTCTCAGCCCAGAGACCTTTAAGCTTATCACCGAAATAGTCAATAGAATAAACATCGTCGTAAGCTATCACTGTTGAAAAGGCTGCTTCTTCAGCATTTTTGGCATTACCGGTTGACTTAATGCCCTCACTGCAGACGCTGTTTTCTTCGCCCCAGAGACACACATAACCCCAATCGGCAGCATAAGTATCACCTGAGTCATTGAGAGGAGATTGTTTTGTAAGACCCATTCTGACAAACCTGACACCCTCAACCGCATCGCTGTATTTTGTCATAGCTGCTTTCTTCTTGCCCTGACACAGTTCTTCATAAGCAATGAATGTAACACTGATATCATGCTTCTTGCCGTCAAGAGATTTAACCTGTGTGTCAAGATATGCACAAGGCACACTCAGCAGATGAAAATCATCAAGAATAAAGGGTGACCAGGTTGTAAATCTGAGCTGAATTTTTTCATTTTTGAAAATATATGTGCTTGTATACGGTGTGATTTCGTTTCCTGTCTGCTCAAGAGCTTTTTCGCTTCCTTTGCCGAGAAAACGGAATGTTTCACCATCAACGGTAATTTTACCTTCAATTCTCTTTCTGATACCGCACCAAAGATATGTATCGCCGTCTGCAAGATTATCTTGTCTTGACCAGATGCTGAAATGAGGATCTATTGTTGCAATAGGATATGTTGGTAGTCTCATAGTAAATAATCTCCTTAGTAATCCGGGGCAACCCTTTATGATTGCCTTTTGATTTTAATAAAGTTCTCTTGAAAAAACAAAGAATATACTTGCTGCAAGAAGAACCTGAGCAGCATAATAGGTTGTAATATTAAATATTCTCATACCTCTTTTTACCGGCTTATCGTCAACTAGAATAATGCCGAGAGAAGCATCGGAAAGGAAGAAAAGGATTGCGCCCAGGCCCACAGTAAGAGCAATCATAAACATATTATCATCAACGCCAAAAGCTATTACATCGATAACATATCTGATTGCTTTTGCAAGCATTGTAGCAAGCACTACGCCGTAAGCAAGAAGTCCGTAAGCCATAGCGCCTTTTCTCTTGAATGCTGTTGTTTTTATACCGTACACTACCGCAATAACTACAATTGCAAGAACTATAAGGATTTCATACCATGTAAATACGCCTTTGCTGAAAGCTGTGGTGTAAATAGCTCTTTGAATAGCCATAATGTAATATATATGACCGATAAGGAAAGCGACAACACCGAGTATAAAGGGAAGCATCTTTGTTGTCATAGCATGAAGAAGCAGGTCACCTGCCATACCTAAGACAAGGCCCCAAATCATATAGTCAGCAAAAAGTGTATTGTTGCCTGTTTCTTTAGCAGCAAAAACACCCATAAGAACAAAGAGAAGTGAGCATATAACTTTTGTGATAAACGACTGCTTGCATCTGTCCGGCCAATAGTACTTAAGGAATAAAGCAACTAACGGTATTTCAATTACCACGGCTATTAAAAATAAAATTTTAAACATAATTTCTCACCTTTCAAATATAATTATTTTTTCTTAAAACGGCTCCATGAACCATCAACATTTATTTTGCCTCTCTGCACAGCATCAACAAGAGGCATTACGTGAGGCAGAGCCTTGCTGACTGCCGACTGAACAACCGGCTGTTTAATGACATCTTTTACAGTTTCTTTGAGGGATTCACCAACCACTGCTGAATTAGGCACCGACGAGGGTCTCATAACAACATTATCGCCGTTGAATTTAAAGTTGATAATTCTTTCCGAAACAGCCTCTACACAGCGTATGTGAACTTCAAGTTCGTTTTCACTGTTCCAGCAACCTGTAGCACAAGTTGTAAAAGGCATACCGCCAAGAACTATGTCATCCCAACGGTATTCACCGTCAAGACCGATTGCAATGCTGTTGATTTCGTCGCCCTCAGCCCAACTCATCTGCATATCGTTTTCGCGGAAGTTGAAGGTTACATCGCTGATGTTACCTGCCTTATCAGCTGCAATAAAGAGTGCAGGCAAGGGAACAACACTGACAGGATAACCGATAACATTAACAACTACGGGTTTTCTGAATTTTATCTTTTTACCCTCAATTCTGTTTTCAAGAGCAAGTGAACGGGGTTTGACTTCAGCTTTCGGAAAAGCAGGAGCTGAAATTTTTATGCTCGGAGCTTTTTTATCAGCTTCAATAAACGCTTTGGGAATATGATTCCAGAGCACATCACGCATTGCCTGCTCGTCAATTTCACCGCCGGTCATACTGATACAAGCATCATATTCAGGGAACACCATACCGAACTGGCAGAACATACCATCTGCGCGGTAGGAATTCTCTACACCGCCATTCATCCAGAAGCAATAACCGTAACCCACTGTAGAGTCAAGTCCGTCTGAAGCTGTAGAATTATCGGCATGATAAGAGGTTGCTTCTTTTACCCACCATTCGGGAATTACCTGTTTGCCGCCGAATTTGCCCAACTGCTGATAGCAATATGTAAATTTGGCAAGGTCCTCACCTGTAATCATAAGGCCCCAACCGCCTGCTTCAATTCCTCTAGGACACTTTTCCCAGAAGGGATCATTCATACCGAGCGGCTCAAACAGACGAGGTCTGAGATAGTCAATAACGCTCATTCCTGTCAGCTTATGTATGCAGCAGCAAAGCAGATACATATTTTCACTTATATAAAGAAATTCTGTACCGGGTTCGGAAATCCATGGCGAATCCATAATATCTCTGAACCAACGGTCTTTGGTTCTGTCAAGAAATACGCTTACATTTTTACCGCTTCTCATTGTGAGCAGATCTTCGATTGTCATTTCTTCAAGATACTCATCGTGTTTGTCAGTTCTCGCTTCAGGGAAGATGTCAACAAATCTTGTGTCAACTGTCATATATCCCTCATCAACTGCAAAACCTATAGCTGTTGATGTGAAGCTTTTTGACACCGAATACATCATATGTCTGTGTTCACGTGTAAATGGCTCTCTGTAAATCTCACAGGCAATCTTTCCGTGACGGATAATTGTAATGGAATGGAGCTCTCTTTTTTCCTCCATACACTCATCAATAAAGGCCTGAATTTCGTGAGATGATACACCGACTTCTTCAGGTGTTTTGGCATATTCAATCCAGTTTTTCTTTGCTTTCGCCATTTAAAATACCTCCTTAAAAATAATGTTTTCTTATATTGATTTCTTCTTATTTCTTTTTTGATTTTTGCATTTTGTATGTGTAAACCTGTGCTGCGAGAATAGCCGCACCCACTAATACGGCGGCAATAATCTTGCCCGCAGTTATATTAAGTGCTCCTTTTTGTGTGTCCTCGCCTGTTTTGAAAGCAAGATTTTCTAACGCAAGAGCCACCGAAGAAGCTGCACTCTGAAGCTCATCAGATGAAGCAAAATCTCTGTTTAACAACTGTTCTGCCATCGCAATTGCATCTGCTAAGTTATCTCTGCTTACCGTGTTGTACTTTTCGGTATTCACCGCCACAGCCTTGTTATATATGTTCTCAAGCTCAACACGAGAATTTTCGTTAGATGCAATATATCTTGCAAAGGCGTCGATATTATTGGTTTCTATAACACTGAAACCTGTTTTTATAAGCTCATTCCAACCGTCTTCGCTGTCTCTTCTCTGTCCGCATAAATCAGGGTCATAAGTTGCCGCCACCGCTTTTGCCGAAGATGAGAAAATTGCCTTTGATACAAAAGAACCGAACATCTCGTTAAAATAGTTTTTGCTCTGATACTGCACGAAACCCATTCCGCTTTTGCTGAGAGTTTTTATATGCTGTGCTGCAGTAAAAACAACGAAGCTGTCATACACGCCCATAACCTGAATATCATCTTTATCTTTAACCCAGGCTTTTATATTTTTCGCACTGTCGTTAATTCTGAATATCACTGATGAAAGAGCTTGGTTTGTTTTTATAAAAGCATAAATCTCATCTTTAAGAGCAGGGTCAAAGTCGAGAATCAGAACATCTTCCTTTCCTATCATTCCCAACACAACTGAAAGTTCATCACCCGAAGCTTCAGTTTCATTTTCATCACACAGCACAAACCTGCCGTCTGCGGTTTTTCTTATGTTTACGCTGACAAAATCTGCACCCTTATTGAATGCTGAAACAACCGCATCAAGAGAATTGCTCTCAAACTCGGCAGAGTCCCCTCTGTGAGATATGCACATAAGACCGCTATGCTCTTTTTCATTTACGGCATTTGCAGTAAAAAGGAAAATTCCGCCCGAAACGAGGCAGACTAAAACGAGTAAAATTGAGCTGATTTTCTTTGTCATACAGTAACCTTTCGGATTAGTTTCATATATAGTTAATAATAACATAAATCTTGTGTCTTGGCAACATTTTTTAGTGATATTTTTATTAAGATTTTGATATATCTGTTCTGCATTTTTTATCAAACAACAGCATTGACAAAATCTCTTATTGTCATTTCCGTATCGCTTACATCACAGTCAACAGCTATAATCTTAATGCCCTCTGTCTGAGCTTTTTTCAGAGCCTCGGCAAAGACGGGATCATTGACAGCATTCGGCTCGAAATAAAGCACATTTTTCATCTGTATCACAAATATTATATAGGCTTCATATCCGTCTTTTATGCAATCAACAAGCTCACATACGTGCCTTGCACCGCGTTCTGTAGGGGCATCGGGGAATGAGACAACATTGTCATTTTCCAAGGTTACACCCTTAACTTCAATATATGCTTTTTTATCCTCGTATTCGCAATAAAAATCAAATCTCGAAGTGCCGTATTTGCTTTCGGCTTTAAGGATGTGAATATCTTCAAATAACCCGCCGTTTTTCAGCCACTCACCCACAGCTTTATTGGGTGCCTGAGAATCCATATTCACGAGTCTGTTGCCCTTTCTGACAGTCACAAGAGAATATCTATATTTGCGATTGGGGTTTTCGCTGTCTTCAAGCCACACTTCTGTGCCCGGTACGAGAAGCTCTCTGCATCTGCCGGTGTTTTTAACATGACAGAATATCTCTTCACCGTTTAAATTAACCTTTGCTACAAAACGATTGGGTCTCTCAATAAATTCAGCTTTCACAGTTTTATTATATTTCATAACTTACCTCTTACATATAAATGAGCCGGTATTTCTACCGACTCATTAATTTTAAATTATATTATCTTTTGTGTCAAGGAATTTATTTATCAAAAACCTTACTCAGAGCCTTATTACCCGCACTCATAAGAATATCGAGACCGCTCTCAAAGATTGATTTTTTCTCTGCCTTGATGATACCTGCATTGATAAATGCAGTTTGAAGTGCCGCCGAAGCATTATCCCAATCACTTTCAACTATGATTGTCTCATTCTTGACCTTCTGACACTGAGTAATGGCATTTTCAATTTCTGCTATATTTTCTGCGGAAAGCCCGCTTTTATCCATTCTGTTATAGTCACGGATTCTGTTATCAACAGTACGGGTATATCTTTCGCCGTTATATTGAGGATAAGCAGGATTGGAATAAACATCAATCATATTGTCGTCTGTCATAAGCTCAACGGCAAGTTCAATTGCAACATTGTTATACTGCAAATCCATATGAGACTGATTTTTAAAATACCATGTTGTGCAGGGCAAAAGTCCCGTTGTGGGGTCAACGGTGCCGTCAGGTGACAGATGATTATGAGTTTTATTATTGCAATATGTACCGACTGCCTTGTAATCATCACCGAGGGTCTTGCCTAAATGGGCAAAGGTTGCTCCCATTGATGTTGATGTACACTGCAGTATACCGTCAGAATTGACAGTTTTGAAGTTTTTGCTTAAAGGGAACAGTTCAAGACCATAGCAGACTATGTCATAAATCTGAGTGCCGCCGGCAATGAGCTTGGCTGTATTGCTTTCAAAGTTTGCTCTTGCCTGCATAAATCTGTCAACCTTATCGGCAATGGTTTTGAATTCAGGCTGAGTCAGCCACTTTTCACGGGCAGCGGCATATGATTCGTCAGGACAGGTTGCCCAGAGCTGAGTTGAAGTTCGAAGAGCACCCTCAACAAGACCCTCCGAAAGGCCGACAAGTGCATCTTTGAGAACTTTTTCAGGCAGTAAGAAGCGAAGCGCTATACCGATAAGATCTGCAAGATATCCCTTGCCCATAATGGCAGGCAAAAGCTCTCCGTAAAGGACTTTATTATCCTGCGTACTGAGATTGGCAGTGTATAAATCACCCACAATTTCACTGCCGTTTATGGCAGGCACAATATAAACAATCTTCTTTATAAGACTGTGATCTTCCGGGAACATATCAAGATATGAAACAGCTACAGAACCACCCATACTGATAGGGCAGAGATTGACTTTATCTGCGCCTGTCTGAGGCAAAACTGTCTCTGTGATAAATTTATGAAGCTCTTTTGTTGTCTTGTCGATATCACCAACTGAGTCATAGCCGAAAACATACATCATATCTTCACCGATTATGTCTTTGCATTTCTGCATAGGCATACGGTTGTAATACATACTCTTTACATCATCAGGCATTTCTGACATAGGGCAAGTGTAGTGCATAGGTCTGACATCATATTTGTAGTTGCCCTCATTATCTTTTTCAATTGCCCAGAGAAGGTTTCTTCCGCCCTCTTTCATAGCCTCTTTAAGACCGCTGTCTCTTCGGGTGAATATGGAAAGAATCAATTTCGGTATAATCGGCTTTAGCAAACCCTCAAGATCCGTTTCCAGAGGCCAACCCGTAGCATCTCCGCCGTCTTTATCTTTCATTATTGTACCGTCTTCGTTATAGACATAGGTGTCATTCTGACCAATGCCGTGAAGCAATACAACGGGTGTATCTTTGTCATACAAGGGTGTATACACGTCTCCCTGAGCCGAAACTGCAAAAGGCACACAGGAAATAAGCATAATAACTGCGAGAATAATGCTCATTGTTTTCTTCATTTGTCTTCTCTCCTTTGAATGTTTTCTTGACTTTATTATCTCACCGCAGAAATTATTTGTCAATATATTCCTTAGCTGTTAAGATAAAAAATCCGGGAGAGTCTTTCACCAACTCTCCCGTTTGATATTAAAATATACTTTCTGCTATTCTGATGCCTTCCATAGCATCTTTGGCATAATAGTCAGCACCTATCATATCCGCATACTCCTGAGTGAGCACTGCACCGCCCACCATAATTTTAACGTCAGGAAGTTCTTTTTTCAGAAGTGCAACTGTTTCTGCCATAGCTTCTGTGGTGGTTGTCATAAGTGCACTGAGACCTACAAGTTTTACGCCTTGCTCTTTTGCAACAGAAACAACCTTTTCAGGCTCAACATCTTTACCTAAGTCTATTACATCATAACCGTAATTCTCAAGAAGCACTTTGACAATGTTTTTGCCGATATCATGAATATCTCCCTTTACCGTTGCCACAATTACTTTGCCTTTGCTCTCTCCCTGAGATTCACCCATACTTTCTTTCACAGCCTCAAAAGCCTTTGATGCCGCCTCTGCCGCCATCAGAAGTTGAGGAAGATACATCGTCTTTTTCTCAAAACATTTACCTACTTCATCGAGAGCGGGCACAATTTCGCTGTTTATAATATCAAGAGGCGATTTATCTTTCAGGCTGTTTTTAGCATATGCATATGCTTCATTTTTCACACCTTTTATAATTGCACGCTGAAGCTGACTGCCATATTCGGCACTAGCCTTTACGGCAGCGTCCGCCACGACACTCTCAGTTTTGATATCAGAAGCAAAATCGATATAATTCATACAGCCTTTATCCATGCCCAGAAGAGCCATATATGTGTAATAGCTCTGCATCATAGCCACTGAATAGGGGTTCATAATAGCACAGTCAAGACCCATATTAAAAGCAAGTGACATAAATATGCTGTTGACCTCATCTCTGCGAGGAAGTCCGAAAGATATATTTGACACACCGAGACTTGTCTTGACGCCGAGTTTTTCTTTTATAAGCTTCACACTTTCAAGAGTAATCCTGCCGCTGTTATCGTCAGATGACACTGTCATTGCAAGCGGATCGACGATAATTTCTTTTTTATCGATGCCGTATTTTTCGCACTCGCGGATAATCTTCTCAGCAATGGCACATCTGCCCTCAGCACTGTCGGGAATTCCGTTTTCATCAATAGTCAATGCAATCACACAACCGCCGTATTTTTTCACAAGAGGCAGAATTGCATCCATACTCTCCTGCTTGCCGTTGACGGAATTAACAAGAGGTTTGCCGTTATAAATGCGCATCGCTTTTTCAAGAGAAGAAGCCTTTACACTGTCAAGCTGCAAAGGTAAATCAAGCACACTCTGCAGTTCTTTAACGGCAGTTGTGAGCATTTCATCTTCGTCTATCTCGGGCAGGCCCACATTTACATCGAGAATCTGCACCCCTTTTTCCTGCTGTGAGATACCCTCATTGAGAATGTAACCGATGTTATTCTCTCGAAGTGCCTGTTTGAATTTAGATTTACCTGTGGGATTGATTCTCTCACCTATAAGAGTGGGTACCCTGCCGATTTCAACAGCATGGGTATAAGATGATACCATAGTGATATTCTTGTTTATCGGTGACTCATAGGGCAAATCCTTTGTTTTTTTGACTGTTGCTTTTATATATTCGGGAGTTGTACCGCAACAACCGCCTAAAACAGAAGCGCCTATAAGGGCAATTTCTTTCATTATGTCAGAAAACTCATCAGCTGACACGTCAAAAACAGTTTTGCCGTTTTCTGTTCTCGGCATACCTGCATTGGGGCTGACACAAACGGGAACTGAGGCATACTTCACATAGTCCTTAGCCACTTCAAGCATCTGCTTCGGGCCGAGAGAACAGTTCATACCGACAGCATCAACACCTAACCCCTCAAGCATTGCTATCATTGCTTTCGGGTCAGCACCTGTCATAAGTTTTTTATTTTCATCGAAAACATTACTGACAATTATTGGCAAAGAAGTGTTTTCCTTGCAGGCTAAAACAGCGGCCTTTGTTTCATAGCTGTCGTTCATTGTCTCGATTATCACAATGTCGGCGCCGTATTTTTCACCGAGAACTGCACTTTGTCTGAAAATCTCAACAGCATCTTCAAATTTCATATCACCCAGAGGCTCGAGCATTTTTCCGAGAGGGCCCATATCAAAAGCAATAAAGCATTTATCTTTATCACCCTCGAACTCTGTTATGGCATTTTTTGCATTGGAAACAGCTGCAGCTATTATCTCTTCTAAATTATCGAACTTGAGGCAGTTAGCACCGAATGTGTTAGTAGTAATTATGTTGCTGCCTGCATTAAGATAATTCAGGTGTATATCTTTAATAACATCTGAATGAGTTATGTTCCATAATTCAGGAAGTTCGCCCGCTTTGAGGCCCTGAGCCTGCAACAGTGTGCCCATACCACCGTCAAAATACAGTCTTTCTTTGCCTAATAAATCTTTTATGTTCATATATATTCTCCTTAAAAGAGGGGCAGGCGGCTCCACTGCCGAATAAAATTCGGCACGCGAGTGTTATGCACTCGCAAAATCGCTTTGCGATTTGTGGAGCCGCCCCCTCCTCATCAGATTCCGATAAAACGTCAGAGTTGTCTGACTTCAATTTTCGCATATACCTATAAACGCCGTTACGGATTTAACAGGTTGCATCATAAGGGCATCGTTAAGGGTTATCCCAATCTTTCTTTCTGCATCAAGAAACGACAGCACATCTTTCTGATATTCAAGACTGACTCCGCCATATCCCGGGCTGAAACGAGGCTTGGTTTTATAAAGCTCATTTACCTTGTCATTGATTTCGTCGCACCAGACTTCTATTGCCGAAGATGCTATGCAATCGCATATCATAGCCTCAGCCGGTGAAATTTTATTATAGCGCATAATAAGTCGGTCTGCACCTATGCCTGCAGTAGCTGCAAAAACATAAGCACTCTCACAACCACTCATATTTTTATATAAGTTTTCATTCTGAATCTTACAAAAACCAAAGTCGACTATATTACCGTCTTTAAGTGCAATATCAACTTTTCTTATTACAGCTTTATAAGAAGCTGCCTTTTTGTATTCCTCTTTGTACTTTTCATATAGTTTTTCCAAAACTTCATCACAGCAGTCACATCTGCAACCCATATATCTGAAAGCTTCTTTTTTATCAGGTTCTATTCCGTCGCCGTTTTTACTTAAAAACATTATAGTGTTATCTGTCATCATTTTATTATAGCCGATACATTGTACTGAATTGTCTTTGCAACGTCAGGCTTGTTCATAGAATAAACGTGAACTGCATTGATACCGTTGGCATAAAGGTCAATTATCTGCTGTGTAGCATAGGCGATGCCTGCCTGCATCATCTGTTCGGGATTATCGCCGTATTTATCAACGATTCTGCAGAATCTCTGAGGAAGAGCTGCACCTGAAATGCGGCAGATTCTCTTGATTGATTTAGGGTTGGTAACAGGCATTATACCTGCTACAACAGGCACATTGATACCCGCCTCTCTGATACGGTACATAAAATTATAAAGCACATCGTTATCAAAAAACATCTGAGTTACAAGGAACTCTGCACCTGCATCAACCTTTTCTTTGAGATATCGGATATCATCAAAAGATGTTGCACTTTCAGGGTGACTTTCAGGATAGCAAGCTCCACCGATGCAGAATCCTCCGTATGCTTTGATTTCAGCCGTCAGTTCCGAAGCGTAATGATAATCAAGGTTATCTCTTGACATACCGTCGGGCATATCACCGCGAAGAGCGAGAATATTTGTAATACCTTTAGCTCTGAGAATATCAAGCTGAGAGTTGATTTCAGCCTTTGTGGAAGACACGCAACTAAGATGTGCAAGAGTCGGTACGGAGAAGTTTTTTTCAAGATTTTCAGCGATATTTGCCGTAAATTCACTTGTGCCTCCACCAGCGCCGTATGTTACGGACATATATGACGGTTTAAGCAGAGCTATCTCCTGAGTCGCTTCTTTTACGTTTTCAAAGTTATCACTGGTCTTGGGTGGGAAAACCTCGAAAGACAGTGACGGCTTATCAGCAGTTATAATATCAATAATTTTCATTTTATCATCTTCTTATTTTGTACTCGCCCTCGCCGGGCAGGCGTTCTTTTTGCTATCGCCAAAAAAGAACCAAAAACGCGAAGTTGTAATCAGTTCTTAAGTGAGTGCATGGGCGCAGGAATTCTGCCGCCGCGGGCAATGAAATCTGCACTTGAAAACTCGTGCACAGGCATAACGGGAGCTGAACCTAAAAGACCGCCGAATTCGATAATCTCGCCAACTTTTTTGCCCATAGCAGGAATAATTCTGACAGCTGTTGTCTTTGTGTTTACAACACCGATTGCTGCTTCGTCAGCTATAATTGCAGAAATTGTTTCTGCGGAAGTGTCACCGGGCACAGCAATCATATCAAGACCAACTGAGCAGACACAGGTCATAGCTTCGAGTTTATCAAGTGTGAGAGCATTTTTAAGTGCAGCTTCAATCATTCCCTCGTCTTCACTGACGGGAATAAATGCACCCGAAAGACCGCCTACATGGTTACTTGCCATAACACCGCCTTTTTTTACGGCGTCATTGAGAAGTGCAAGCGCAGCAGTTGTGCCGTGAGTACCGCAAACCTCGATGCCCATTTCTTCTAAGATTCTTGCAACACTATCACCTTTTTCAGGTGTGGGAGCAAGTGAAAGGTCAACAATACCAAAAGGCACACCGAGTCTTTTTGATGCTTCAGAAGCAACAAGCTGACCCATACGGGTAATCTTGAAGGCTGTCTTTTTGATAGTTTCAGCCACCACGTCAAAAGGTTCACCCTTACACTTTTTAAGTGCGTGATGAACAACACCGGGGCCGCTTACGCCGACGTTTATAACACACTCAGCTTCACCAACACCGTGGAAAGCACCTGCCATAAAGGGGTTATCCTCAACAGCATTAGCGAAAACAACTAACTTAGCACAGCCGAATCCGCCTTTATCAGCGGTCATATTAGCTGTCTTTTTGATAATTCTGCCCATAAGTGCAACGGCATCCATATTGATACCTGCCTTGGTGCTTGCAACTGAAACACTTGAGCAAACTCGCTCGGTACAAGCAAGGGCAGAGGGAATTGAATTGATAAGATTAATATCGCCGTTGGTCATACCCTTGTGTACAAGAGCTGAGAAACCACCGATAAAGTTTACACCAACCTTGTGTGCAGCTCTGTCAAGAGCTTTTGCAATGGGAGTATAGTCAGTCTCTTTGCAGGAAGCCGCAACAATTGAAATAGGTGTTACGGAGATACGCTTATTTACAATAGGAATACCGAATTCACGCTCAATATCCTCACCTGTCTTAACGAGATTTTCTGCAAGACGTGTGATTTTGTCATATATCTTTTTAGCTGTCACCTCAACACTGTCACTGCAGCAATCAAGAAGTGAGATACCCATTGTGATGGTTCTGACATCGAGATGCTGATGATCAATCATATTGATGGTGGACATTATTTCTTTTTGGTTATGCATTATCTGTACCTCCCTGACTTATACTCTGTGCATAAGATCGAAGATATCTTCTCTCTGCATTCTGATGTTAAGACCCATTTCCTCGCCTTTAGCTTTAAGATCATCGCTGAGAGTGGCGAAATCTTTTACAGAATCTGTGAGATCAATAAGCATTGTCATTGTGAAAAAGCCCTGCATTACTGTCTGGCTGATATCAAGAATATTTACCTTGCTTTCTGCGAGAAGTGTGCACACCTGTGCGATAATACCTGACTTATCTTTACCGATTACTGTTACGATTGCTTTCATTTTTTATCATCCTTTAACTGATTAAATTGTTACAGTATATATTGTAAACAATACTATAAAAAAGTCAATAGTAAGTACTGATTATATCTTTATTTTCAGTATGATCAGAAGGCAGGCCGCGGCTCCGTTGCCGAATGAAATTCGGCACGAGTACACATAGTGTACTCGGAAAGTGCCAAAGGCACTTTCACGGAGCCGCCCCACCGTCAGCACAAACTGAAAAGAGAGCTCTTCACACAGAAAAGCTCTCTGACAGATTATAATTTTTTATCCTTATCAATAGCTGCCTGAACAGCATTCATAACAGCAGATTCAAAGCCGTCATTTTTAAGAGAAGTTACGCCCTCGATGGTTGTGCCGCCCGGTGAACAAACCTGATCAACAAGCGCCCACGGATGCTCTTCGCTTTCAAGAATCATCTTCGCACTGCCAAGAACAGCGCCTGCCGCAACTTCCAGAGCCTGAGCTTTAGGCATACCGTTTTTTACTGCCGCCCTTGCAAGTGAGTCGATAAACATATATGCAAATGCAGGACTGCAACCGCCTATTGCACTGTAAGCAGAGAAAAGATTCTCACCTATATTTACTGCAATACCAAAGCTTTCACAAAGGAACTTTACAAACATCAGTTCATCATCACTGACATTTTCTTTTCCGCAATAAGCTGAAACCGCTCCACCGACTTTTGCGTTGATATTGGGCATAACTCTGACTATCTTCGCATCATATGAAAGACAGGAAGAAATAAATTCAATCGTCTTGCCTGCAGCAATTGAAATGATTAACGGATTGTTTTCTTTCAGTTCCGCATCAATTTTGCTCAGCAACGATGGGAAAATATTAGGTTTAACACTCAAAACAACTCTGTCGCATTTTTTTGCGATTTCGTTTTCGCTGTCAAAAACTTTCACACCGTATTCTTCAGCGAGAGCCTTTGCCTTATCAGCCAAAATATCATAAACTGCGATTTCTTCGCCTTTCAGCATATCTGAAGCAATAACACCTTTGATTATGGCTGTTGCCATATTACCTGTACCGATGAAACCGAGCATTGATTATTCCTCCTCGGGAATATCTGATGTGCAATGAGGACACTTTGTTGCCTTTATGCTGATTTCACTCTGGCAATAGGGGCAAGTCTTTGTTGTCGGCTCTGCAGGAGCTTCTTCTTCCTTTTTCTTGCTGATTTCTGAAATCTTGTTGATAGTCTTTACAAGCAGGAAAATAACTAATGCCATAATAACGAAGTTAATTATTGCTGTAATAAATCCGCCGTAATTAAGTGTTGCATAGCCTGCTTCTTTAGCAGCTTCAACTGTTGCAAAAGCAACTTCATCACTTGTGAGTACGATAAACTTATCTGCAAAATTAACACCCTTTGTCGCAAGAGAAAGCACAGGTGAAACGATATCATTAACAAGTGAGTTAACAATCGCCTGGAAAGCACCGCCTATGATAACACCGACAGCAAGGTCAATAACATTGCCTCTCATTATAAACTTTTTAAATTCTCCGAAAAATCCTTTCATTTGTAATTCCTCCAAAAATTATTATGCTTCATTGTAGCATATTTTTTATACGCCTGTCAAATCAAAATCAGGAATAAATTCTTCAGACGATGATTCGAATTCCTGAGTAAAAATATTTTTAAAGCCAATATCCACCGCAAAAGATAAAACTTTATTGTATTCTCGCTCAGTTATTTTTCTCTGAAGTTCAGGATAATTTTCAATTCTTCCGTAAGGTGTGTATTGTGCCATCAGGCTTATAGCCGTATCCGTACCGAGATTTTCAGCCATCCACTTTAAAATTTCAATGCTCTGATTTGTGTTTTTGGGCAGTATCAGATGTCTCACTATCAAACCTTTTTTAATAAGACCGTCGCCGTCATATATGTTTTCACCGCACTGTCGTTTCATTTCAAGGATTGCCCTTGATGCAAAATCGAAATATTCAGATACTCCTGAATATCTCTGCGATTTCTCACAGTTTTTATATTTCAGATCAGGCAGATAAACATCAATCAGACCTTCCAGCTTCTGCAAAGTTTCTACTCGCTCATAACCCGAAGAGTTATATACAAAGGGAATATTTCTGTTGTAATCCGAAAGCAACGGCGCCAATTTTTCAGCATAATGCGTAGGGTTCACCAAATTAATATTGTGTGCACCTTTTTCTTCAAGCTCTCTGAATATTTCTTTCAGTCGTTTTTCACTGACAGTTTTCCCGAAGTTTTCATGGCTGATTTCATAGTTCTGACAGTATACACACCCCAGATTGCAACCCGAAAAGAATACTGTTCCGCTGCCGTTTTTTCCGCTTATGGGCGGTTCTTCCCAAAAGTGAAGACCGGCTCTTGCGATATTGAATTCCCAGGGAGTTTGGCAATAGCCCATGACTTTTTCACGGTCTGCACCACACATTCTGGGACAACTGTAACATTTCATTTTAATCACCGAAAACATTTTAGCACAAGAGGAAAGTTTCTGCAAGGGGGCTCAGGTGCCGAATTTCATTCGGCAGGGCGGCTTCGCCGCCCACAGAATCGCTCCGCGATTCTGCCTGAGCCCCGCCCCTCTCCACCACCAACAAAAACTTAAGGGACATCCTGAAGATGTCCCTTATATGTTATCTGACCGTAATCATACAAACCGCTGTAAATTCGCCGTCTTTTGTCTTTGCCGTAATCTGACAACTACGTCCACTTGCTCCTACAACTGTTACTTTACCGCTTGATGACACAGTTGCTATGCTCTTATCAGATGTTGTCCATATTATAGTCTTGTTGGTCGCATTTGAAGGTTGTATAGTTGCCTTGATAGTAAACGTTGCACCCTTATCTGCAACAACAGCGGTCTTGTCAAGCTTCAATCCTTCAACAGGCACTTTCTTTACAGTTACCTTGCAGATTGCCGATTTTCCGTTAGCAGCTTTGCAGACAATGTTCGCTGTGCCGTTTTTAAGAGCTGTAATTTTACCGTCTGCTGAAACCTTTACTACTGTGCTGTCACTTGATGACCATGTAAGCTTCTGATTTGTCGCATTAGACGGTGTAATCGTTGCTTTCAATGTCAGCGTTGAACCTTTGCTCAGAGTAACAGAAGTTCTGCTCAGACTTATTTTTGACACAGTTACAGGATTAACCTTAACAGTAATCGTTGCCTTAAGCTTGCCGTCTTTGGTTGTCGCCGTAATCACCGCGCTTGACCCTGCTTTGAGTCCCTTTATCTTACCTGCCGAAGTAACTTTAACTACTTTTGAGTTGCTTGAAGTCCATTTCAGGGATTTGTCCGTTGTGTTTGAAGGACTGAATGTCGGTTTAAGAGTGCGCGTCTCATCATATTCTATGGTTATAGTTTTTGATGTGAACTTAATTGATTTTGCCTTGACTTCTTTGACGGTTACCTTACACTTTGCTGTGGTACCGTTATCTTTTGTTTTGCAATAAATATATGCTGTACCCGGAGCAACTGCAGTGACGTCACCGTACTCATCAACAGTTGCAACCTTAGTATTGCTTGAAGACCATTTCACAGACTTTGAAGTTGTATTTTCAGGCAATACAGTTGCATCAAGAATATAGCTCTTACCGTCATCAAGGGTAAGACTTGTCTTATTGAGTTTGATCTTGCTGCTATATACTATTCCGAGCACTGTAACCTTGCACTTTGCAGTGTGTTTTCCGTTTGCGGTTGTTGCAGAAATATATACGGTACCAGGTTTCTTGGCTGTGACTTTTCCGTTTTTATCAACAGTTGCAATCTTACTGTCGCTTGACTTCCAGGTAACCTTCTTGTTTGTTGCATCCTCGGGCAATATGGTAGCTTTAAGAGTCTTTGTCTTGGTTTCATATATTTTGAACGAAGTCTGATCAAGCTCAATACCCGTCGCTATTACTTTGACAGTAACGGTGCAGACGCCCGACACCATCGGATTATCAACCGATGTGCATTTTATAGCAGTCTTGCCCGCCGAAAGAGCTCTGACATTACCTAAATCATCAACTACCGCTACTTTAGGGTTAGTACTTGTCCAGACCACATCTTTGAAAGTCGCATTTGTGGGCGCTACTTTATACCCTAATGAAAACTCTGAAACGCCGTTGGTATAAAGAGTTTTTTCTGTTATTGTCTCATCACTTTCTGTGAGAGTTATTCTCTGCACTTCTGTTTTTTTGACAACATTGACGATGCATTTATCAACAAGACCGCCAACATTAGTTGTAGCTGTTATTGTTGCTGTACCTGCACCGACGGCTGTAACCTTGCCGTTCTGATCAACAGTTGCAACAAGTCTGTTACTCGATGCCCACTTGACACTCTTGTCATTGGCGCTTTCAGGATAAACAATAGCTTCAAGAGTAATGCTCTTTGTTGTATAAATATCGCGTTCTGTGTAGTCGAGCATAATTTTTTCGGGTTTTGTTGAAACCACAACACTGCAATATGCTTTGAATCCGCCTATTTCTGTTTTGCAGGAAATCACAGCTATACCGTTCTGATGAGCAGTAACAACACCGTTTTCGTCAACAGTTGCCACTTCAGGGTTTGAACTTTCCCATATAAGATTTTTGTTGTCGGCTGTCTCGGGAATTACATTGGCAATTATTTTAACGCTGTCACCTTTGAAAGTCTCAATTCTGGTCTGTTCCACTCTGACACCGCCGGGCTTTCTGCCTACACCTATCAGTGAGTGCGGGAAACAACTGCTCCAGAGTCTCTGACAGATTTCTGTGGGTTGCATTCCGTCGCTTGTATATTCAGGGCTGAGTGCATCTTTATCAAGGCGGTTTGCCGAAACCTCTGTAAGCTCAACAAAGCCGTCGTGTTCATCCGTGGTAGCTAACCACTCGTTAACGTCTTTGGCAATCTGCCAGTCAGCCTGAAATTCTTCTTCTGTTCTTATATACTGCGCACCTGAATCAAAATAGTCTCTTGTGTGGCCTTTCCACTGAGTAATACTCATGACTACTACTTTGACACCTGCGTCATGACAATATTTAAAAATCTTGCGGTATCCTTCTATGAGTTTCTCCGCTGTCGGTTGCTGAATATCCGGATATAATGCCAATACGTCCTGACATACAGGATGGATAATATCGTTTGCACCAACCTTTACAACAACATATTCTACACCTGATTCCTTAAGGGCATCTCTCTGAAAACGTGACAGCAAGGATTCGGCAAAAATTGAATTACCGAGACCAAGTCCCTCTCCTAAAAGTCGGTTGCCGATAACACCTTTGCCGACAATGCCCACATTTTCGACGCCGTCCTGTTCAAAAATTGACCTTGCAAAATATTCGGGAAAATCATTTGAAACAGTGGAGTCACCTATAACAACCACACTGTATGCCGAATTATCAGCAAGAACATCAAGGCTTGTGATAGCAGGAACAAACTTAAGATCGTTGTAAGCAAGTTTAAGATTAAGAGTGTCTTTTCCTGTGAGACCCTCGAGAACACCCGACAGAATATCCAACACATCCTGCTCATCTGCAACACTTGTGAGAAGGTCGTAGTCCTCAACTCTGGTGGCTTCGCCTGTTGTGAAATAAGTAGATGCACCTGAAAGACCCATAGTATTAACATCCTGATATTCACTGACAAACATACTGATTGCAATAGGCTCGTGAGCTCTTATGGGCAATGAAATAGGGTCTGAATATATATCTTCACCCTCAGGTACCACAACATCTGTGGAGCCCTCGTTAAATGTAACATATTTGAGCGTATTGACATCAATTTTCGATTCAGCCGTTCCGTCTTTTTTCAATACACTCTTAGCGGCAGTAATGCCTTTGATTCTTAAAGGCTCGTTGCCGTAATAGTTAGAAAGCTTGATTCTGAACTTTTCGCCGCTGGCAGTAGGATTGATAACAACTCTTACAGTAACATCGCCTACAAGAGAGCCTATTGTGCCCATGCCAGAAATGTTCATCTCTGTAGGAGCTGTGCCCCATGCACTTATCCATTGTTTGTCTTCATATTCTGCCGCAGATGCTGTTGCTGACGAAGCTATTACCGCCACAGTGCTTACAACAACCGCAAGAAAATATAACAACACTTTCAAATGCTTTTTCATATTCTTATTCCTTTCATATCGGTAAGGTTATATTCTTACAGTTTCATTATCCTTTTGTTATACCCTTACGCAGTCTTATTTCTTAGTGTTTTTAGGAGATTGTTTTTTTGCAGTATTCGGTTTTGCAGGAGTCTTTTTCTTTGGCTGCGCCTTTTTGATAGCAGTCATATTTTCAATCTTTTTATCCCAACCGTAAAACTTTGACATTATCATCACAAGATAAGCCGCAGCAGCAAGGAAGGATAAAATTGTCAGCACAAGAAATGCTGTTGACCCTACAATATCAGAAAGTGTAGCCATAATGAGTCCCGTGAAGCTTCTCTCAACTGTCTGAGCAGCAACAAGATTGATCGTGCGCAGTTCTGTACCCGCATAATAAACCTTCGCCTGACCCAGAACTTCACCTGCCTCAACAGGAGCTGTTATACTCTTTTTGACTGAATCCTCAACTATTTCAAACATAACTGATGCAGGTGTAACATTAGAAGGAACGAGGGCCGAGATTTCTTTCTCAGGCACAAGTCTGACTTTATCGGTATCTTTGCCTGCCTTTACACTCACTGCAGCAATGCTCTGTTCGGGAGACGCTATCACGCGGTAACGGATATTATCATATACCCAGTTAAGCATTCTTTTGATATCTGTGAAACAGCTGTTTTCTTTTACACCGTCTGAGTCAATATCGCTGAGTTTACCGCCGAGAGTTACAGCAAGATATGAGTAACCGTCCATATTGGTGACAATAGCAGCACATTCGCCTGCTTTTTCGGTAGCGGTATATTTTCCGCCTGTAACAGACTGATGATAATAGTCGGCAATCGATGCGGATTTCATCTTGTTGCCGGTCTTGACGGTTCTCTCTTCATTCTGAGAAGTAGCTTTTAAAGTGACACTGTCTGCACATACAGCCTCTGAGAATGCAGGATAACTGAGTGCGTACTGCATAAATTTCGCAACATCTCTCGCTGTTGTATACTGACCGTCTTCGTCAAAGCCGTGAATGTTTCTGAACTGAGTTGAAGTGCAGCCTATTTTTTCTGCAAGGCTCTGCATTTCTTTGACAAAAGCTTCAACTGAGCCCGAAATCTCGTAAGCAATAATACTTGCGGCATCATTGGCACTGTAAACCACAAGACAATTTACAAGTTCTTTTTTGCTGACCTTTTCACCGTCTTTATATGAAGCAGTTCTTACACCGTAGTCGTATTTAACAAGAGAAAGGCTCTTATTGGTAACGGCGATTTTTTCATCAAGATTACCCCATTTTTCAATTGCAACAACTGCTGCAAAAAGTTTTACAAAAGCAGCTGCCGGCATTTTCTTGTCAGCATTTTTTTCAAAAAACACAGTACCGTCATCCATACTCTGCAGATAATAAGCCTTTGATAAAAGATTATCCGTAACATTTTTATCTGCAAATAAGGCGCCCGCTGAAAAGACACCCGAAAGCATAGCAATAATCAAACCGCAAATAAGTAACAATGAAACTGTTTTCTTCATTATAGCCACCTCATGTGTAAATTTTTTGAAATTTTCTTTATATATTTGCAATCATTCAAAAGATATGATAGAATAATGAAAACATAAAAATTATGTTATTCCTTATTATACCAATTAGACTGTGAAATGTACAGACCCAAAAATAACTTTTTTGTTAAAATATTATATAAAGAAACGGTTGTGAAAATATGATATATGTTACCGGCGACACTCACGGCATTGCTTCAAGATTCAGCGACCCGCGTCTGAAAAATTTAAAACAAGGTGACACCCTCATTGTCTGCGGTGATTTCGGCTTTTTGTGGAACGGCTCAAAAGACGAAATAAATGTTCTCAAAAAACTCAGCAAGAAAAAATATAACATCTGCTTCGTTGACGGTACTCACGAAAATTTTGATATGCTCAATTCAATCAAAATCAAAAAGTGGAACGGTGGCAAGGTACACCATATCGCCTCAAATATTTTTCACCTGATGCGCGGTCAGGTATTCGAGATTGAGGGCACAAAAATTTTCACTATGGGTGGCGGAGAAAGTCCCGATATTGATATACGCTTTGAAATGGAAACCTGGTCAGACCTTGAAATTCCCACACGCGAAGAGCTTGTCGAAGGTGTAGAAAACCTCCAGAAGTACGGTGGCAAAATCGATCTTGTCGTCACTCATGAGCCCCCTGCAAAAATCAAAGATTTTCTTATGCTCCACTCAGGCTCAGATGCAAGCATTACCGCCATCAACACCTATCTCGAAGACGTCAGCAGAATCTGCAAATTCAAGCATTGGTATTTCGGCTCACTGCATATGGATAAGTTTATTTCATCCAGTCATACATGCGTTTTCAACAACATCATCAACGCTAAAACCGGTAAAGTGGTTACAAGATAATTCGGAATTATGAATTCGGAATGCGGAATTGCGTTTTGGTCTTTCTGCAACTGCAACTCCCTGCCCGCCACTTGCAGTTTCGTTAACTGACGCTGACTGTGAGATTCATCAGAAAACAGCAGGCGGCTCCACCAAAATCGCCTTAGTGATTTTGCGGCGACACCGTCGCCGTGCCGAACGAAGTTCGGCTGTGGAGCCGCCGACCCACTTGCAGTATTTGCCAAACTCAACAAAGGAGTGAGCTCTGTGAAAAAAATTATTAAAGCGATTATTCTTATAGTTTTTGCCCTCATAATTTTACTGAGAATTTTTTCTTCAAACCTCATTATTTCCTGCCACTTCGATATTCCTCATACAACTTATGAAGCTGTTGAAAGTCAGGCTGAAGGTGTGTATTCAAATAAAATTCCCCTTGTAGCCGTGTATGTAAATATAACCTATTATTCAGAGGAAAAGGTGTATTATACCATTCATTATTTTCCATTCGGCAGTGTTGATATGTCCTTCAGTGAAACCGACGGATATAACATCGAAAAGCCACTTACAAGACTGTCATAACCGTCTTTATGGCGGTTATTTTTTGTAATGTAAACTCTTGTTGCGCATATGTAAAGCTGTTGCGGTGGAATTTACAGTCTAACAATGCTACAATTAACCTACCAAACCAAAGGAGGTTTTGAAATGAAACTGTCAGAAAAAATTGTGAATCTCAGAAAAGCCCGTAATATGTCTCAGGAAGAACTCGCCGAACAGTTGGGAGTATCCCGTCAGGCTGTATCGCGTTGGGAAGTAGGCTCTGCTTTGCCTGATGCTTCAAATATTTTGCAGCTCAGCAAGCTTTTCGGAGTGTCGGCTGACTATCTGCTTAACGACGATTACAAAGGAGAAGCACCTGCACCCATTAAAAGCAAAACTGTCAGTTCGATTGCAGGCACATTCTTCAAGAAGATAATTTCACTTTGCATTGCAGGCTTCGGGTTTTTAGGCAATTTTATTATATATATTCTCTCAAGATTTATTGAAGTATATGTTCCATACAGATATTTCAATTCCGAAACGCAGTCATATTGGAATCGTTGGGATTACGGATACAGCTACAGATATTTCATCGAGGAATACAGACTTGAACTCCTCACAGTGATGTTCTTTGCAATGCTGATTATCGGTCTTTTCATCGCATTTATGCCAAAGGATAAGTTTTCAGCTTTCATCGGCAAAGCCAAAGCTTTTATCAAAGAAAAGTTGCCCAAAAAGAAATCATAATAAACATAAACAGCAGACTACCGTAAAAAGTAGTCTGCTGTAATTTTTTGTATATCGCCCTATCCGGGCAGGCATTCTTTTTCCTCGCGCGGAAAAAGAATCAAAAACGCGCTGATTTTTTAGTCGTCTTCTCTGTTGGGGAAAAGTGTAGCCTTGATCGATGCAGGTGAAAGGCTCTTTTTGAGATGTCCCAATGTTCTGTCAACTCTGACTTTAAGAGGAGGATCCCACTCACTCTCATCTGCAGGTGTGATGCCGATTTCTTTAAGATAAGGCACATCGTTTCTCATTCTGATTTTGAAATCTGCATAGTTGGCGTTTTCGGGATTCACCCAACCTCTCTCACCTACTGCAATCATTCTCGGGAAGCACATATAACACATCTTGTCGAAGTCTTCGATATACTCTGTCCAGATGGGTGTTTCTACACCGAGAACACCTTTTCTGCCCATCTTATTGAGCTTTTTGAGATAAGGCTCATAGGTATAAGTCTTTTTAAGCGGTGTCATACCGTAGGGATAGTCAAGATAGTAATGATAGAAATCTTCGATGATTATTTTACCGCCCTCATTTGCGTAAGCTTCACTCTTGTGACCTCTGTCCATCCAGTCACAGATAATGCAGTCGTCATCAAGTATTCCTGAATTAAGGCTCTCGTTCCACGCAAGAACTTCTTTGCCTTTTGATTTGAGATAAGTAATAATTCTGTTTGCAAAGTAACCCTGAAGCTCTTCTACGCTGCTGAGTCGTTCATCTTTGATTCTCTGCTGACATTTTTCACAGTTGCACCAACGAGCCTTGGGAGCTTCGTCACCGCCGATATGTATATATTTGCAGGGGAATAATTCTGCCACTTCGTCAAGGATACCGAAGCAGAAATCAAATACTTCTTCCTTACCTGCACAGAGGATATTTTTGAAAATACCACCTGTTGTTTCAAGGGGAATCTGCACACCTCTGCAGGAAAGCTCAGGATATGATGAGATGATCGCTGTCACATGACCGGGCATATCAATTTCGGGAACAACCTCGATGAATCGCTCTTCGCAGAATTTAACGATATCTCTGATTTCGTCTTTTGTGTAATATCCGCCGTACTTTTCCATATTAGGTGAACCAAAGCCGTGACAGTCACGCCATGAGCCCTTTTCATTGAGAAGGGGATATTTTTCACTTTCCATTCTCCAACCCTGATCGTCACAGATGTGCCAATGGAAAATATTGAACTTATATCTTGCTGCAGCCTCAATATATGTTTTGATTTCATCAATAGTCTGCATATGTCTTGCAGAGTCAATCATAAAACCTCTGTATGCGAACTCAGGCGCATCTTTGATAGTGCAGTGAGGCACCTTGCCCATATTTTTCAGCTGATCAAGAGTTTTCATAGCATAAAACTTGCCTTTTTCACCCTTTGAGATAACTTCAATGCCCTCATTGTTTATGACAATGCCGTATTCTTCATCACCGTATTTTTCATCGGCAGTGTACTTGACCTTTGACAAATCGATATAGCTTTCGCCACCGGTATAGTCAATTTTATTTGGTCTGGGAATAACATTTAAAATCATATTTCCGCCCTCCTGAATAAATCTGATGTTTCTTCCATTCGATTATACTTTATCTCGTGAAATATTTCAATAGTCCCGGTAATATTAATTATTATATTTTATTGTGGGGTTTTGGCAATGTACAGTATAATCAATCTTCTTTGCGGCATCGGACTGTTTCTTTTCGGCATGACTGTTATGAGTGAGAGCACAACGGAAGCTTTTGGCGAAAAGCTAACGGATATTCTTTCGACTTTGACAAAAAATAAAATCAGCGGTGTCCTTACAGGTCTTGCTGTTACGGGTATCATTCAGAGCTCCTGCGCAACAACGGTCACTGCCGTTTCTTTTGTCAGTGCCGGTATACTCTCACTGTCAGGGGCAGTCGGCATTGTTATGGGCGCCAACATAGGCACAACGGTAACAAGCCTGATTATTGCTTTCAATTTTTCAGATATCGCTCCCATTGCCGTGTTTTTCGGAACAATTATGAAGATGTTTTCAAAGAAGCGAAAGATACAATCAGCAGGTATGATTATAGTAGGTTTCGGACTTTTATTTATCGGTCTTAACACAATGTCATCATCTTTTGAAGCACTGAAAGACAACCCGGATTTTCTGACTTTCATTTCAAAAACTGACGGCAAATTACAAGGTGTACTGACAGGCTTTATAATGACGGCAATTATGCAGAGTTCATCAGCTACAGTAGGTATTCTGCAAGCCCTTTCAATGCAGGGGTTAGTACCGTTGTCCACTGCTTTCTATATCATTCTCGGTCAGAATATCGGCGCAGTTATTCCTGTTATTATCTCATCTGTCAATGCAACCAAAGCAGCAAAGCAAGTGGGTATTATACATCTTCTTTTCAATCTTTCGGGCACCTTGATTTTTCTGATTGCTATGGAATTAATCCCTTTGGCTGATATCTTTTCATGGGTAAAAAATGACAGCCTGAGCATTTCTCTTTTTCATATTTTTTTCAATATCGCCTCAACTTTTATACTTCTTCCCCTTTCGGATAAACTGATAAAAATCAGCGAAAAACTGACCTGCATTAAAGTCATTTGTCTAAACAGAAAATAGCATCTTTTTTCAAGGCGTAAAACATCACTCATTTAGTAAATATTTTGATAAAAATATACGGATTTCACACGTTTTTTTATACAGCTTAACAAAAATAAAAAAAATCAAAAATTACCATTCAAAATATTGCAATTTTGTTGTATAATAAACCCGTGAAAATTTAAAGATCAGGAGATATAATTATGAGCAAGAGAATTTACGAAGGTTGGGACGGTTTCGAACACGGAACCTGGGTCAACGAAATCAACTTAAGAAGCTTCATCAAACACAACTTCACTCCCTATGACGGTGATGAATCATTCCTTGAAGAACCCACTCAGGATACCCTTGATTTATGGGATCAGGTAATGGATTTAACTAAGCAGGAACGTGAAAAGGGCGGCGTGCTTGATATGGATACACATATCATTTCAACTATCACCTCACACGGTCCCGGTTACCTTAATAAAGACAAAGAAAAGATTGTCGGCTTCCAGACTGACAAACCCTTCAAGCGTTCACTTCAGCCCTATGGCGGTATCCGCATGGCAGAAAAAGCTTGCGCAGACAACGGCTATAAAGTAGACCCCGAAATCAGCGAGTTCTTCAAAGTGCACAGAAAAACTCACAACGCAGGTGTATTTGATGCTTACACTCCCGAAATGAGAGCTTGCCGTTCAAGCCATATCATCACAGGTCTTCCCGACGCTTACGGCCGCGGTCGTATCATCGGTGACTACAGACGTGTTGCTCTTTACGGTGTTGACAGACTTATCGAAGACAAAGCAGAACAGAAAGCAAGAACACGTTCAGCTATGTATTCAGCTGTTATCCGTGACAGAGAAGAGCTTTCAGAGCAGATCCGTGCTCTTGAGGAACTCAAGACTATGGCTGCAAGCTACGGCTATGATATCTCAATGCCTGCAAGAAACACAAAGGAAGCTATCCAGTGGCTCTACTTCGGTTACCTTGCTGCTGTTAAAGAGCAGAACGGTGCCGCAATGTCACTCGGACGTACATCAACATTCCTTGATATTTATGCAGAGCGCGATATCAAGAATGGTGTATTCACAGAGAAAGAAATTCAGGAAATGGTTGACCATTTCATCATGAAGCTCCGTCTTGTTAAATTTGCCCGTACACCCGAATATAATGCACTCTTCTCAGGCGACCCCCAGTGGGTAACCGAATCAATCGGCGGTGTAGCTATCGACGGCAGACACCTTGTAACAAAGATGTCATACCGTTATCTTCATACTCTCAAAAACCTTGGTCCTGCTCCCGAGCCTAACCTCACTGTTCTCTGGTCAGTGAAGCTTCCCGATAACTTCAAGCGTTTCTGTGCTAAGATGTCAATCGAAACTTCATCAATTCAGTATGAGAACGACGACCTTATGAGATTCACTCACGGTGATGACTATGCTATCGCTTGCTGTGTATCATCAATGAGACTCGGTAAAGAAATGCAGTTCTTCGGTGCAAGAGCTAACCTTGCTAAGTGTCTTCTTTACGCAATCAACGGCGGTGTTGACGAAATCACAAAGAAGCAGGTTGGTCCCGAATTCACACCCATCACTTCAGAATATCTCGATTACGACGAAGTTATGAGAAAATATGACGCTATGATGCGTTGGCTTGCAGAGGTTTACGTTAATACTCTTAACGTTATTCACTATATGCACGACAAATACTGTTATGAAAGAATTCAGATGGCTCTTCATGATAAGAGCGTTACTCGTTGGTTTGCAACAGGTATCGCAGGTCTCAGCGTTGTAGCTGACTCACTTTCAGCTATCAAATATGCTAAGGTTAAGGTTATCAGAGACGAAGATGGTCTTGCAGTAGATTACCAGATCGAAGGCGACTTCCCCAAATTCGGTAACGACGACGACAGAGTTGACGAAATCGCTCACGACATCGTTCACATCTTTATGGAGCATGTAAGAAAGAACCACACATACAGAAACAGTATTCCCACAACTTCAATTCTCACCATCACCTCAAACGTTGTTTACGGTAAAGCAACAGGTTCAACACCCGACGGTAGAAAACGCGGTGAAGCTTTTGCTCCCGGTGCTAATCCCATGCACAGAAGAGACACTCACGGTGCAGTAGCATCACTCTCTTCAGTAGCTAAGCTTCCCTTTATCGATGCTCAGGACGGTATCTCAAATACCTTCTCAATCATCCCCGGTGCTCTCGGTAAGGACGACAGAATTTTCACAGGTGACATTGATGTAGATTGCATCGGCGGTGCTTGCACCAACCCCACTCTTTTCGAAGGTCTCGATGCAGAATAAGTCACAACAAAAATATTAAGGAGGTCCATAATTATGGCAGCAACACAGAGTCAGGTTGACAATCTCGTTTCCCTTTTAGACGGTTATGTTCAGAAAGGCGGACATCATCTCAATATAAATGTTTTCACTAAGGAAACACTTCTTGATGCTCAGGCTCACCCTGAGAGATATCCTCAGCTCACAGTAAGAGTAAGCGGTTACGCTGTTAACTTCATCAAACTCACAAAAGAGCAGCAGGACGAAGTTATCTCCCGTACATTCCACAACGAAATATAACTATGACAGGTTACATTCACTCCACTGAAAGCTTCGGCAGTGTCGACGGTCCGGGAATAAGATTTGTCATCTTTATGCAGGGTTGCCCCCTTAGATGCAAATACTGTCATAATCCCGATACCTGGGAGCTGAAAAAAGGTTCTGAAATGACCGCTGACGAACTCATTGCTTTGTATATGAAAAACAAGGCTTTCTACTCCAAGGGAGGTATCACCGTCACAGGCGGCGAACCTCTTTTGCAGATAGATTTTCTCCTTGAGCTTTTCACCAAAGCCAAGAGCCACGGCATTCATACCTGCATTGATACCTCAGGTATCACTTACAGTCCCGACAATGAAAGCTATAATAAAAAACTCAAAGAGCTTCTGAAGCTTACCAATCTTATAATGCTTGATATCAAGCAAATCGACAGCGAAAAGCACAAAGAGCTTACAGGACACTACAACAACAATATTTTAGCTTTTGCTGAATTTGTTGATAGTATGGGCGTAGAAATCTGCATCCGTCATGTAGTAGTCGAAGATATAACCGATTCAAAAGAAGACCTGATTAACTTAGGCAGATTTATCGGTACTCTCAGGCATTTGCGCTATCTTGATGTATTGCCATATCACACAATGGGAGTGAATAAATACAGAGAACTCGGCATTGAGTATCCTCTCGAAGGCAAGCCTGCCACAACTCAGTTAAAGGCTGCAGAGTGTAAAAACTACATTCTGCAAGGCATAAGAGAAATCAGAATAAAGTAACCTTTGCCCTGCTCGGTATAAACTGAGCAGGGAATTTTTTATTGACACAGCAAACTATAAATGATAGAATAAAGTCAGAGATAAATATGAAAGGATGTTGATTTTATGGCAGGACCCGGTGGCGGCGGAGGCTCACGCGGAGGCGGTGGCTTCGGCGGAGGAAGTTTCGGTGGCGGATCACGAGGCGGAGGTTTCTCAGGTGGAGGCGGCTTTGGAGGCGGCTCTTTCGGCGGCAGACCAAGCGGCGGTTTTGGAGGAGGTCCTCATCACACTCCCCCACCCCCACATCATCACCATCACGGACCGTTTTTCTGGGGGCCCAGACGCCGTGTATATGTAGGCGGAGGTTTCGGCGGTGGTTGTTTCACCGTTGTTGTTATAGCTTTGTTTTTCCTTTTCGGAGCATTCTGGCTGCTTTCTCCTGCAGATAATGTAACTATCAATTGGGGTGATGAAGCAATTAACGGTGTCGTTTATGACGAGGCTACTATGCAGGATTACGCCAATGTTAAGTATCAGAAATATTTCGGCAACACAAGTGCAACAGAAGATAACATTCTCCTTGTATTCCTCACCAACGAAGAGTGTGACGGTTACTACACAATTGCCTGGGTAGGCGACAATGTTGATTACAGCATAAACGAAATGTTTGGCGAATATACCGAATACGGCGATGCACTTTATAACAATGTTGACGAATACTTCGGTTATTCACTCGACACTGACCTTGCATCTGTAGTCAAAGAGATGACTCAGCATATTGAAAGTCTTGGTTTATCGTCTTCATTTAATTGGGAAAGCGATCGCAGCAATCTCGCTGACCCGAAGTTCGTCAATACGACAACTATGGATTTAACTCCCGAGATTGTCAACAATGCGCTTGAGGAATTTACTGCTAAGACGGGTATCCCGATGGTTATAGTTGTTGACTCAGCTGAAAGGGTTTTCGGTGTGGAAGGCAACAATGTAACAGTCGAAGACCTCAGACCTGCTGAACCTCAGATAAGCGTAAGCAAAGCAACTCCCACATTATTTATAACTATCGCAGTTGTAGTAGTGTTCTTGGCTGTTATGGGCGGTATTTTCGTATGGACTAAGAAGAAACCCAAAACAGAAAAAGAGTCAAAAGAAGAAACTCCCCCTTGGGAACAGTAAAAAAATTTATCCCCTGTACCTACCAAAGTACAGGGGATTTTATTATATAATTTTCAGTATATCATCAGGAGTCTGTACAATATAGTCTGTGCCTGCAGTTTTCAGCTCTTCTTCACTGCCATAGCCGTAAAGCACACCGATGGACTTGAGGCTGTTTTCTTTTGCGCCAATGATATCATGCTCTCGGTCACCAATCATTACTGTCGCTTCCTTTACAACATCCTCACACATAGAAAGTGCGTAAGCTATAACATCACCCTTTTTGCTCCGTGAAGAATCCATAGAAGCGCCTGCAACAACAGAAAAGAACTTTTTCAAATCAAAGTGTTCAAGAATTCTTACTGCAAATTCCTCAGGTTTAGATGTAGCAAGGACTATCTTTTTGCCGTCAGCATAAAGTTTTTCAAGCATATCTACTACACCTTCATAAACTCTGTTTTCGTATATACCTTTATCTCGGAAATATTCTCTGTAAAAAGCTATAGCCCTGTCCGCCTCTGTCTCACAAAATCCGTAATACTTCATAAATGAGTCTTTCAGCGGCGGTCCGATAAACTTATACAACTCTTTCTTATCATTAACTTCTATATCATATTTTTTCAGAGCATATGCGATAGAATTAGTTATACCCTCACACGGGTCAGTGAGAGTGCCGTCAAGGTCAAATAAAATCGTGTCAAACATCTCTGTCACCTTATCTGTAATATCTGTCAGTTTTTTTAAGATAATCAATAATCATACCAGGCCAATCGGTCTGAATCATATCAAAGCCTCTGTCTGCGAGCCAACCCCAACCCTCATCTTCACTTTTTGTCAGAGCCGTGTCGTCGCTGTGACCACCTGCAAGCTGAACCTTATGACTGAAAACTATAGAGTTCGCCCACACAAGAACATCGTCTCGGTGCATCTTCTCGATAAACTCCTCACTTGCAACCTCGGCAGTGTCCTTTTTAAAACAGCACTCAACACCCACATAGTTGATGTTTCGCTTTTTCACTTCTTCGTGCAGAGCATAAGTGTCGTTGACTATAGGCATAAAAGCCAGCTCAGGCGCCATATTTTCCATCAGATCGAGTACCCTGCCGTCTTTTGAAAGCTTGCTCTTGACGAGAATCTGATCTGTCATATTGTGGCGCTTGACAGCCTTATAGATCTTCTCAGGGTTTGACCAGAACTTATCTATATTGATATAGCATCTGCCCTTGAACTGCTCTAAAAAGTCGTCAAAATCGGCAAGAGTGAACTGCGTCTGCGCTCTGTCATAATTTACATAGTGAAGCTTTTTAATGAAGCTATAGGGCAAAGCAGAGAGAAGAAAAGGCTTATTCAGGTGAGAAAGCTCCATCATCGGGTGAAAGAGAAACAGTTTGCCGTCTGCACTTGAACTCACATCAACCTCTATCATATCTGCCCCCTGCTTGAGAGCAATTTCATATGCCGCCATAGTGTTGCAAGGTATATTGCCGCCTGCTACACCTCTGTGAGCAACTATAATAATATTTTCTTTGGCTTTTTCCTTGAGATTGAATTGCATAGTACTTACCTTCTTTATAAATTATTCCTTTTTGATTTAACTTTTGTCACAACACTTAAACCTATCTGTATAACGGATGCTAAAATAGATATAGTTAACAACACCTTTCCTATTGTGCTTTCGCCACTTGTCTCAGCAAGCATAACAGCACCAATTACCCCCATAATAAAAATCAATAATACCTCGGTAATAGCAAAAATACTTAACTTGCGTTTATCAAGTTTTTCTTTTGGTATAAATAATAACATTAGCGAACAATATGATTCCACAAAAAATTCTAATATACTTTCGAAAATTACATCCATAATATTATCTCTCCTTTTTTATATCATACCACAACAACACCGATAATTGCAACAAAAAGCAGATACCCGAAAGTATCTGCCTTTAATTTTTTATTCAGTTTCTTTAATAACAGGCGGGTTGGGATCATTCTCTGCAGTGATGATTTCGCCCTTTTCGTTCCAGCTGACTTCCTCAGCCCAATAGAATATATTTCCGTCATCATCTATATATCTGTCATAATAATATCTGTATGTTTCTTCGTCAATATAATCTTCGCTGTCACCAAAATATTCTTCATAGTTGGCTTCATCATAAAAGATTTCTTCGTCTTCGTCGAAGTAGAAATAGCCTTCTTCATCTACATAACATAAATAAGAATCATATTCTTTGCCGTTTTCATCAACATAAAATGTTTCTTCATATGTGCCGTCAATAGAGTCGTTTTCTATTTCTTTGACAGTAAATTGATAAACCTCGCCGTCTTTGCCGTAAATAACAACTTCATTGGGATCAGCATAAGCATTACCCTCTTTATCGTAATATGCAGTTTCGCCGTTTTCGTCAGTGATACCTATTCTGTAACTGTAATTAAGTGACTCTTCATACTCGAGCATATCCATAGTCTGCTCGAAGATAGTCGAACAAAGAAAACCGAAAGTCACAACCGTTGCAACAGTAACAATCCAGAAAAGAGTACAGAAAATCTTGCCGAGCTTTTTCTTTTTCATACGCTTCGGGTCATCGAGCTCAGGCAGGTCAATAAGACAGCGCGAACACATCGAGAAAGTTTCAGGGTACTTGTCACCGCACTGACTGCAGACCTTTGTGTTTTCGTGACGGAACTTCTTACTCTTTACCGCAAAAGCAATAGCCACAGGCACAGGGAAGAAAATCGCCAATATGTACCATGCGACAGACAAATCGTGATTTTTATATTTGGCAGTGTAGTTCATATAGAGTATCACAAACACAAGTGAGAGTATCTGAAGCAGAGAAATTATGGGGCTGAATATAGCCGCATTTTCCATTAGTTCTGCCATAAAATACATTTCATCCATTTTATATTCCTCCTTTTTGATGGTACTTTCAGACTTGTACCACAGTTTTAATATATCAAATCCGAGTTTTTTCGTCAATAGATTTCACGAGAATTTCACCTTGTAAAATTAACTATACATATTCAGATGAAAAATTTCTTGAAACTTTCAAAAAAGCCTTGACTTTTACCCAAGGTTAAACTGTAATATAAGTGTACCGAAACAAAAAGGAGGTACATTTTTATGAAGATGAAAGACGTAATCGAAAAAACAAACCTGACTGATCGCGCCATAAGATTATATATAGAAAACGGACTTGTATCACCCTCGTGCAAGGAAAGCTATGCAGGGCGCAAAAATATCGAATTTTCCGACGAGGATGTAAAAGCACTTTGCAACATAGCCACTCTGAGAAAAGCTGGCTTTTCTATAAATGAGATAAAGCTTATGAGTTCAGGACAGGTACCCTGCCGTGAAACCCTAGAGGAGTTTATAGAAAAAACTTCCGAAAGAATCGAAAGCGATAAGGCTGTTGTCGAAAAGCTCGAAGCTGTAGTAATGAACGAAAACTTATCTATCGAAACTATATGTGAGAGTCTCAATTCTGTCACTGAAGAAAAGTCAGTGCCTAAGGAAGACATTACAATGACTATTGCTGAAAAAATATGGCATTATTTTTCACGCATAGCTTCTGTAGCAGGTATCATATATTTTATCTTATCTGTAATATTACAAATATTTGTATTCTATGTATATTCTATGCGCTATCCTGTTTTTGAAGCACCCTTTTATGTCAAATGGGCTATGATGTTTTATATTCTCGGCATCGCTCTGCTTCTGCTTTTTAACCGTAAACTGCCGAAACTATCTCTGACACTTAAAACTAAGGGAGACGGTGTATCCCTTAATCTGACAAAAATCATCACTGTGATACTCTGCATCATACTTATTCCCGTATGCTTTTTCTCTTACCTTTATAATTTATCTACGATTATCGGACCTGATATGCACTCTGAAACAACTAATCTCAACAACTATCTGAAAATTGACAAGAGAATTGACAGATTTACCGAGGAAATAAACGAGTTTTTCCCGAAAGAGCTTGACACGGCCGAAAAAGACTTCGAACTCTTTGATAAGAAGCTTTTCAGCTATATGGATTATCGCGAGGGTTATAAATATTTCTACAGATATCAGTTGGTATATGACAGAGATAAGGACTTCACTATTGTTCTGAACAGATATTACTTATCACCGAGTGAACTAAAAGAAGAGGTTGAGAAGTACACAAAAATGAGGCCTGCCGGATGTGAAGATATCACAATAAAACAGCAACGTAGCTGGACTATGATATACTACTGCGATACAGGTGAAACTTCCAACGATTACTATGGCGGATATATGTATAAGATTTTCGCCTACAATGATTCCGGTCTGGTACGCTATATTATGGAATATAATGCAGGCTCCCGCGTAGGATATTACACTATCCCCTATCACATCAATATGCATTGGTAAAAAACAACCCTCTCAGCATTAGCCGAGAGGGTTTACTCTTATGCGAAATATCTTATAAGATAAAGTATAATCATATGCACAGGATAGAATGCATAGAAGCCGTACTGCAGGAACTTGTTTGATATGCCTTTTCTTCCACCGTAAAGCCAGATTGGTATGAGCGCAAACACTGCAAAGCCTTGGGTCGGTATCTCGACAGTATTACCGAAAAGCTCAAAGGGAATAACCTGACCCTCGAAGAAAATGATGTTGATACAAACCATACCCACAAGCTGAGCGAGCCACGCAAATGGGAAGTCTCTGCAAATATAGAAGAGTACCACCATCAGCACACCGTTAAAGCCGTAATCAACGAAACCGATAAGCGAAGCAAGAGCTATAAGCAACAGCCACAGTGCTGATAAGGCGATATCTTTAGCCTTGTAGTTTTTCTTGAGATTGTCAATGACCTTGATCGCCATAAGACCAAGCAGAAGTGTGAAAAGCACATTCTGATGATAAGGGTTAAACCATCGGCTTGAATAGAAGAGATTGAACGGAAGTTCCGAAATCAGAGCAAAGCCTAAAAGTCTTAGGGCGTACTTCTTGAAGTTTTTAGTATGTACGAAGCCTTCGGCTATCTGAAAAGCAAAAATCGGAAAAGCCATTCTGCCGATATAAGTCATCCAATCTCCGAAAGACATATATGTTGCCCATACATGGTCACTTATCATCAGCAATACCGCAATACTTCTGAGTATATTAGAGGTCAGACCACCGAAAGGGATCTTAATCAAGGGAGAGTTTTTAGGTAATTTTGATAGTGTATTTGTCATATTGAACACCTCTCTTTTTTATGAATACTACACTTTTTATTGATTAAATTATATCATAAACTTTTCGCATTGTAAATAGAAGAGCCGAGTTATTACAAAACTGTAATAACTCGGCAAAACTTACAGTATTTCCGATTATTTAAGTATAAGACCGATAATGTCAACCTGAAGCTTGTCAGGAAGACTGTTAAGCAGAAGCAACAAAGGATTACGATTAATTTTATAAACGTACTTTGGACGCTTGTCTTCGAGTGCCGCCAAAACCTTATCTGCAATTTTATCAGGTGTGACATTTCTCGACTCGACACTGTCAACTATCTTTTTAAATCTTGTAGAATTAGACTTATAAAGCTCAGTGTTGCTAACAAAGCGATCAATAGCCTGAGTTGATGCGCCGAGAAGTCCTGTCTTGACAGCACCCGGTCTGATAATGCTGACAGGTATACCGTGAAGGTTAGTCTCCATACGAAGTGAGAAAGCATACTTCTCAATAGTAGCCTTTGTGATACCGTAAATTCCGGTGAAAGGCAGAGGATCAAGAGGAGCAAGCTCACTTGATGTAATAACTATTCTGCTGCCCTTTGTGAGCAAAGATGCAAAAATCTGATTGATGCGGAATACACCGAAAACATTAATATCGAAAATACGCACAAATCTCTTTTCATCCATTTCAATAAGTGAATCCATATCATATATACCCGCTGTATGTACAATACCGTCGAGCTTATCTGCCTGCTCTTTTATCTCTGCGAACACTTTTTCAATTGACTCTCTGTCTGTGACATCACATTCAAAAAACTCAACACCTGCAATGTCATCGCCTTTTCTGTAATCAACACCGTAAACCTTATAACCTTTAGCAACAAGACTCTGACAGATAGCTACACCCATACCTCCGCTTGCACCTGTAACAAGAACACTTTTCATAATATCTTCTCCTTTTTATTTTCTGAAGCTATTATATCACTAATTTAAAAATAGTGCAATAAAAAAACAGCCCAAAGGCTGTGCAACTTCTGAATTTCTGATAAAATTGAAATAACCCCCGAGGACCGATGTTTCTTCACACATCATTTCTGGTCCGGGGGGTTACCTCTGTTCTGACTTATTATCTAACATCATTTGGTCAACCTCTACTTTCTACAGAATTCGTCGTTTTCATTAATCATCATTTTTTGTTTTCTTCATTTTCTTTATTTTATTTTTTTTACTTCACTCTGATGATTCTGAAAACTTTGGTTACTACCTATCTCATTGGTATCACCTTTCCCTTTCTGTGTCTATAATATAACATAATTTTTTCCACATTTCAATATCTTTTTTGTACAAATTTACATATACTCTTTTTATACAAAAGGTAGAAATCCTCGTGATGGTATGCAAATGTATTGACATATAAGATTGAATTTTGATATAATAGATATGTTGAGGCCCTCGGAAACACTCCGAGAGCCTCGTTTTTTTATGCTTTTGCCTTTTTTTCGGGAATAAAGAATATAAACACAAGTGAACTGAGAAGCAGCATCATAGGATAATAAAGATTTGAAATTATATGGAATGATGATAATTCAAGTCCCATTGTATTAACAACTGAAAGTGCCACGAGAATTTGAGCACCGTAGGGAAGCACACCCTGGAATATACAAGAGAAGGTATCGAGGATTGAAGCTGTTTTTCTGGGAGAAATATCGAAATCCTTAGCCATCTCACTTGCTATGGGGTTAGCCATAACGATTGCAACTGTGTTGTTAGCTGTGGCAATGTCCATAAGACCAACAAGAAGACCGATACCAAGCTGACCGAGAGCTCTACCCTTGAAAACACGACGGATTCCGTTAAGAAGGGCCTCAAAGCCACCGTTATATCTGATAAGGGCACAAAGTGCTGCAACAAGGATTGCAACCATTGAAGTTTCAAACATACCTGAAGCACCGCTGCCCATACCTGCAATAAGATCAGGGATATTGACTGAACCTGTTGCAAGCATAATAACACTGCCTGAAAAAATGCCTATTGCGAGAGTCAGGAATACATTGACTCCGATGATACCGCTGATAAGCACAAGCACATAAGGAATAATCTGAATCATATCATATTCATTGTTAATTTTATCAGCAATGTCAAAGCCTGATGATTCAAAGATTATAATCGCTATTGCCGCAATAGCTGCAGGCAAAACAACGGCAAAGTTGGTGCGGAACTTATCTTTCATCTCACATCCCTGACCATTACAAGCAGCAATAGTTGTATCCGATATGAATGAAAGGTTGTCACCAAACATAGCACCGCCTACAACCGTACCCACACAAAGCGCAAGCGGGAAGCCGGAGCCCTCTGAAACAGCAACAGCAATAGGAGCAATCAGAGTAATTGTACCAACAGAAGTTCCCATAGCAGTTGACACGAAACAACTGACTATAAACAGTACCAGAACTGCAAATTTAGGCGGGGTTACGGAAAGCATAAAGTACGCCACACTTTCTGCCGAGCTTCGGCCTACAACGCCGACAAATATGCCTGCAAGCATAAATATCAACAACATAGTGATGATGTTTTTATCACCTACGCCCTGACCCATTATTTCGAATTTTTTATCGAGCTTCACGCCTTTTGTCTGAAGCACTGCAACAAAAAGTGCAAGAATAAAAGCAACTACAACGGGTACGCTGTAAAAGCCCATAGGTATTTTGAGCACATACTCAAAGACGACACCCAAAGTAAGATAGAATGCAACAAATACGCCAATGGGTATAAGTGCAAATGCATTAGATTTTTTCATGGATTCACTCTCTTTTCATAATATTTAAGATTTTCTTTGATAGCCTTATTGATACTCTCTCTTGTGTCGAGGAGCCAATTCTCATCGTGAGGATAATTTCTGAAGGTAATATCATATTTGCCGCTTTCTTCAATTATATCTATACACTTTTCTTTGCCCACAAGTCTGCTGAGAGTCTTAAGAGCCGCCATATCCTGCAGTGCATCATAAAACACCTTGAGTCTTATGGAATGATAAGCTGTCCCGTCTTCGGCAGGGTACACGATATAGCTGTCACCCGAAGGGAATTTGCCACCCGCGTCTGAGACCTCGAAGGGATTGACAAGAGACTTTGAAAGCTGAGAATAATAGAAATTATAACCCCATTGCAGAAAGCCTCTGATATCATATTTGAACATCTGATAGCCAAGCACTCTTGTTCTAAGTGAGCTGTTGCAGAAGAATCTGTTTGAAACATAGTGATTTCTCTGTCCACTGCAATAGTAGACCCATGGAATATTCACATTGCCGATGAACTTGTCAATATGGTCATTAGCAGGAATGGGAGTAGAAACTATTTTAAGCTTATAGAACCAATAATCAGAAAGAGCATCCACTATCATATAGCCCTTGAATAGCTTGTGGATATATCTTGAAGCTCTACTGTAATTAAATATAACTCCAAAATTCGGCTCATCGCTGACATGAATAAGTACCTTGTCTTTGAGATTTCTCTCTTCAAGATATTTTTTAAGCTCAACCGAGAAAGCCAAAAGGAAATCTTTATATTTCTTTGAGTTAGCCTTAGTGTCCCAGCCGAAAACTCTCTTATACTCACCATCAACCGTCGCCATAATTTTTGGTGCACATCTTGCACCCCATTGAGTATAGAAATGTGAAAACTCAAAATATTCCACACCGCATCTGTGTGCCATTTCAATCCATTGTGTCAGCTTATCAAAATTAAAACTGTATTTTCCGCCGTCACATTTTATATCAACAAGCTGCACAGTAGGTCTCTCTTTACCAACCTCTGTGTCAAGAGGAGGAGTAAATATAGGCGTGAGTACGCAATTCATACCGTATTCTCTCGCAGTTCTGAGAAAATTTTCCGTTACACGCCAATATTCATCGCTGAAAGCCTCAAATTTATAATATGACATAAGACAATCTGTATGGAACCAGCTTGTATAAATAAAGTCGCTGAAATCAAGCTCAGCATCTATTATTTCGATTTCCACGTCGGTTGATTTACCGGCAATACTGACTTCAACATTATGCAAACCTGCGCTGTTACCTGACGCATCAATCTCAATCCAGATAACATTCACTCCTGATGAAAGGCACACCTTATCACCTTCTATCGGCAAGAGCAAGTCAGGATAGTATCCGTTTTTTGAATATCTGAAATAGTCATCAGCCCCCTCTGACATAGGCAAATCAGACTTTATATGCTTAACGGTATAGAGTTTAATATTATCCAAATCACTGCCAACAGCAAGGGGCAATTCGCATTTCTCATCAGCTTCAACAGCAATTTGAAAAGACTTTTTCTCATTGTTCAGCATTGTGAAACATCTGTATTCACCTTCGGGGATATCATCTTCATAATAAAGCTTTTCAAGAGAAGAAATCACTTTAATTTTAGTAATTTTCGCCATAAAAACACCTCTTTTCTAAAATTTGAATTTACCAAATAATGATAACATTTACCGCAAGCAATGTCAAGATTATATGGCTTTACAATGATATTTTGTACGCGGTTATGTTTGTGGTAACATAAAGAAGTACCCCGCCGAGGGGGCGGGGTAAAATCATATATTATACATTCGATAATTATAAATTATTACATCATAACAAGATAGAAATCAGCTACATACAATAATTGTATTAGAAACTACATCTCCAATTGATTCACCTTTTATCAACAACACAAATACATCAACCGTACCGATAATTATAAACAAATTACGAATTATCTTCTGTTTTACACAAGCAGATTTGCCTGTATTTTTGTCAACAATATACAATTTCATAATTCTTTTACCAATGCTACGCTCTGAAAATACATCTCTTAAAACAAAAATAGTAAACATAATAATAAGACTAAGCAAATCATTAAACAATGCAAAAATAATTGCTCCCGGTAGAAAATAAAGAGAATCTATAGCCACTGCAAAAAATCTCCTCAATAAAACACTGTTTATCATATTGTCACCTCCATTTTAATATAACAATTTGAGAACAAAAAGTCAAGATGAAATAAAACTATGACTCCAACGATGCAAGAGCTCAGAAGAAACAAGCGATTGTCGGTCAGAAACATTGTCGCGCTACTTCGCTTGGAGCGCTCGTATCGCTCGTGTTTCTTCCTGTTCATCGCACCCCTTCATGCCTGACGGGCCCGTCCCCCTTTGTCACTTCGTGACATTTCCCCCACACTGTGGGGGAATCTTCCACCGGACGCGGGGCACGATGAACCAGCCGCTTGATACGTCTGTGGAAACACAGTTTCGCAAATTAGATTCATATATGAAACATAAAAAAATACAGACACCCAATTGGGTATCTGTATTTTTTTGTCTTTACAGGACGGAATGACACCCTTTAGCAAAAGCCTAATTCTTTCATAGCGTTAAAGAATACATCTGCCTGACCGTTAGGGTTTGCTTTTTCTGTTGCTTCAAGGTCATACCAAGCGTACTCAAGGCCGTGAATTATGATAGGTACTTCTTTTCCGAAATGCCCTTTAATTATTTCTTCTTCCTGCAACCTTTTTGCAATACCCGAAGCAAGCTGTAGCAATTCATAATGTCCAGCAGGACCTTTACCTATATATGCACAGTTTTCATCATACATTTCATCTTCATTCTCTTCACCAATTTTTGTAATACCATGTTCTTCATACCATTCAAAAAGTGCATCTGTATATTTATTAGGTGCATCAACATCAATAATCATA
>JAZTZY010000032.1:0-26338 GCA_045637705.1 Acutalibacteraceae bacterium
CAAATCCTTGATGCAACTCCTTGGCTCACAGAACGACATGGCTACGATCCGACTTCGTGAAATCGCGTCGCGATTTCCGTGGGCACGCCCACGCGCCGAACTGCGTTCGGCGACGCAGCCGCCCCTCCACCTCAGACTGAAAGTTACACAAACCTCTCTTCCTCGCAGAGGAAGCCGACACAACCAGCCCTGAATCACTCAATAAAACATCCCTTTAGCGACTCACGACTGTCGGGTAGAGAGAGGGTAAAACAGACGGAGAGCACATTAGACGAGAACTCATTATATAAAGAGGGATAAAGTAGCGGTATCCTTTGAGAAGCCTTGTTTTAAATAGAGATGTTCGGTTAAGAGCAGATGAATGGCAGGGAGTAGAAATCTAAAAATCACCGATAAGCAGTCATTAATAAAAAAGGGAGACTATATAAACTCTCCCTCACATTAAGTCTGATGAAGCTTTGGCGGTGATTTTTTGTTTTTTCGGCTTTCATCGACAAAGAGCGCTTTGCTTACTTTGTCGCTCGGGACAAAGTAAGAGGCTCCGCGCCTTGAGCGGAAACGAGATTAACTGCTTCAAAAAAAAACGAAAATGAAAGCAATGGCTAACTGTTTCGTCAGCAACTCCTAACTAAAAAAAGCGGGTAGAAATTAATCTACTCGCCTTAACTTTGTCGCAATTCTGCATTTTTATTGCCCTCGCCGGGCAGGCATTACTTTTCCTATCGCGGAAAAGTAATCAAAACGCGATGATTTTATACATTGAACAGGAAGTGTACAATATCTCCGTCTTTCATCACATATTCCTTGCCTTCACTCTTGACAAGACCCTTTTCCTTGGCAGCTGCAAGTGAGCCAAGCTCCATAAGATTGTCAAATGAAACAACTTCAGCTCTAATGAAGCCTCTCTCAAAGTCTGAGTGAATCTTACCTGCCGCCTGAGGTGCCTTTGTGCCCTTTTTGATTGTCCAGGCTCTGACTTCAGGCTGACCTGCTGTGAGATATGAGATAAGACCGAGAAGATTGTAGCTTCTCTGAATAAGAAGATCAAGACCGCTTGACTTGATGCCTAAATCTTCAAGGAACATCTCTTTATCTTCTTTTGAAAGCGAAGAAATTTCAGCTTCAAGACCTGCGCATATGGGAAGCACTTCACTGCCCTCTGCTGCTGCAATTTCGCAGACTGCCTTGTAGTTTTCATTGGTATCGATGCCGCTGACAAAGTCGTCTTCGCTCATATTGCAGGCATAGATAACAGGCTTTGATGTGAGAAGTGCAACAGTGTCAAGAATAGCTTTTTCTTCTTCGTCACACTCGATGCTTCTTGCGGTCTGCTCGTTTTCAAGAGCTTCCTTAACTCTCTTGAGGAACTCGTATTCGCTTGCGAGAGTCTTGTCGCCTTTCATAGCCTTTGATGTTCTGTCGATTCTTCTTTCAACCATTTCAAGGTCAGAGAGAATAAGCTCAAGGTTGATTGTTTCGATATCGCGCTTTGCATTGACACTGCCGTCAACGTGAATGATGTCATCATCTTCAAAGCAACGTACCACATGGATAACCGCATCAACCTCTCTGATATGTGAAAGGAACTTGTTGCCGAGACCTTCACCCTTTGATGCGCCTCTTACGAGACCTGCGATATCAACAAATTCAATAGTTGCAGGTGTGAACTTCACGGGGTTATACATCTCTGCGAGTTTGTCGAGTCTGTAGTCGGGTACAGCAACAACGCCTACATTGGGTTCAATTGTGCAGAAAGCATAGTTAGCTGACTGTGCGCCTGCATTTGTGATTGCATTAAAAAGTGTACTTTTGCCAACATTGGGCAAACCAACAATACCAAGTTTCATTTTTATACCTCTTTATTTTTTGTATCCGCTCGCCGCGGAGGCGTTCTTTTTCCTGCCGCGGAAAAAGAACCAAAAACGCGTTGATTTAATTATTTTGTAGCTTCTGCAAGTGCCTGCTCAATATCAGCGATAATGTCTTCCACGTCTTCGATACCAACCGAAAGACGGATAAGGTCGCTCTTAACGCCTGCTTCTTCAAGCTGTTTGTCGCTGAGCTGTCTGTGAGTTGTTGATGCAGGGTGAAGCACACAGGTCTTGCTGTCTGCAACGTGTGTTACGATAGATGCAAGTCTGAGTGAATCCATAAACTTTGTTGCAGCCTCTCTGCCGCCCTTAACGCCGAATGAGATAACGCCGCAAGTGCCCTTAGGCATATATTTCTTAGCGATTTCGTACTGAGGATCTGTTTCAAGACCGGGATATGATACCCAGGAAACAAGGTCGCTGTCTCTGAGATATTTTGCAACTGCAAGAGCATTTGAGCAGTGTCTTTCCATACGAAGTGCAAGTGTTTCAAGGCCGAGACCGAGAAGAAATGCATTCTGAGGACCGGGGATTGAGCCAAGGTCTCTCATAAGCTGTACCACACACTTTGTGATATATGCGCCCTTGCCGAAGCGCTCGGTGTATGTAACACCGTGATAGCTGTCGTCGGGAGTTGTGAGACCTGGGTACTTATCATTCTGAGTCCAGTCGAAATTGCCGCTGTCAACGATTACACCGCCCACCTGAGTTGCGTGGCCGTCCATATATTTAGTTGTTGAGTGGGTGATAATGTCAACACCGTAATTGAACGCCTGACAGTTGACAGGTGTGGGGAAAGTGTTGTCAACAATGAGGGGTACGCCGTGACTGTGTGCTGCCTTTGCGAACTTCTCGATATCGAGAACCTGAAGTGAGGGGTTTGAGAGTGTCTCACCGAAAACAGCCTTTGTGTTATCTCTGAAAGCGGCGTTGAGCTCTTCTTCAGTGCAGTCGGGTGTAACGAATGTGAACTCGATTCCGAGCTTTCTCATAGTTACATTGAAAAGGTTGAAGGTACCGCCATAGATAGCTGTTGAAGCAACAACATGGTCGCCTGCAGAGCAGATATTGAAGATAGCGAAGAAGTTTGCAGCCTGACCTGATGATGTCAGCACTGCGGCAACGCCTCCCTCAAGATCTGCAATTCTTGCAGCTACGCAGTCATTTGTGGGGTTCTGTAATCTTGTGTAGAAATAGCCTGAAGCTTCAAGGTCAAAGAGTTTGCCCATTTCTACGCTTGAGTCATATTTATAGGTTGTGCTCTGGCAGATGGGAATCTGTCTGGGCTCGCCGTTTTTGGGAGTATATCCGCTATGGATACATTTGGTTGCAATTTTATAATCGCTCATATTAAAACCTCTTTTCTGAGTTTTTCGTTGATATTTTATTATATTACATTATTGACAGCAAGTCAAGAAAATTCGGAATTATGAATCCGTAAAACCTCTCACTCGCATCGCTCTTTCAGAGAGTTTCAGCAAGAGGAGGGGCGGCTGCGTCGCCGAACGCAGTTCGGCGCGTGGGCGTGCCCACGGAAATCGCGTCGCGATTTCACGCAGCCGCCTCCCCTCTTGCAGTGACTTGAAGTTTCGTCAGTAAAAACTGACTAAAAATCGGCGGGAAGAGATTAGTCTTCACCGCCGATTTTGTCGCGTTACATTATTGTAATTATTATTTTGCCACTGCTCTCTGAATAGCCTTAACAGTTTCAACAATGGGGATAATGAGCACTGCAAGACCGAGTGAGATGAGATATTCTTTGAGGTCAAGGTGTGAGAAACCGAAAAGGGTTGAAAGGAAGTCAACCTCAACAACTGCTGTTGTGAGCAGGAATGAGCCGAACATAGCACCGTAAAGAGCTACATTGTGGCTGCCTTTGAGCACCATACCGATTGATGAAGCTCTCTGTGAGCGCATGTTGAATGAGTGGAAGATTTCACACATAGCCATTGTGAAGAATGCCATTGTCATACCTTCTGAGCTGTCGTGGATATTTGTCCAGGCGAAAGCCGCACCTGTTTCGAGGCACTGAAGCCATTCGCCGATATAGAAAGCAATAATTGTGAGAATACTTACGAGCACACCCTGATATGCACAGTCAAAGCCGAGACCGCCTGCGAAGATGCCGTCAGTTTTGCTTCTGGGTTTTCTTCTCATAATGTCTGCTTCGGGTCTTTCAAGGCCCAGTGCAAGAGCAGGAATACTGTCAGTTACAAGGTTGATGAAAAGAAGATGGGGAGCTTCAAGAATTGTGAAGCCCATAATTGTTGCAAAGAAGATTGAAACAACCTCTGAAAGGTTTGAGCCGAGAAGGAACTGAATAGCCTTACGGATATTGTCATAGATTCTTCTGCCTTCGCCCACAGCTGAAACGATAGTTGCGAAGTTGTCGTCTGTGAGCACCATATCAGCAACGTTCTTTGTTACGTCAGTACCTGTGATACCCATACCTACGCCGATGTCTGCGCTCTTGATTGAGGGAGCATCGTTAACGCCGTCACCTGTCATAGCTGTGACATAACCCTTGCTCTTCCAAGCGTTGACAATTCTTGTCTTATGTTCGGGCTGAACACGGGCATAAACGAATATATTTTCAACTAATTTTACAAATTCTTCGTCTGAGTACTTGTCAATATCTGCGCCCATCATAGCCTGACTGTCATCGGTGAGAATGCCGAGCTCTCTTGCGATAGCCTTAGCTGTGTTGATGTGGTCACCTGTAATCATAATAGGTGTGATGCCTGCGCTGCGGCACTCGAGAATAGCATCTTTTACTTCGGGGCGAACAGGGTCAATCATACCTGTAAGACCGATGAATGTCATATCATATTCAAGTGATTCTGAATCGAAAACAGTGGGAGCTGAGGTGTATTTTTTATAAGCAACTGCGAATACACGAAGAGCCTTGTTGCCCATTCTTGTGTTTTCGGCAGCAATCTTTTCGCGGTGCTCGTCGTTCATTTCGAAGACTTCACCGTTTATATCGATATGAGTACACTTCTTGAGGATTTCGTCGGGAGCACCCTTGGTATACTGCACGAAAGCACCGTCGTTTTCGTGAACAGTTGACATCATCTTTCTGCCTGAGTCAAAGGGAACTTCGCCGATTCGGGGATACTTGACTGTGAGCTCAGCCTTGGGAAGTGAAAGAGTCTTGGCATAGTTGATAAGAGCCACTTCGTCGGGTTCGCCTGTACCCTTGCCGTCTTCAGCAACTTCTGCATTTGTGCAAAGAGCCATAGCTGTTGCAAGGAGGCTTTCGTCGGGAGCATAGTGGTCAACAACGGTCATTACATTCTGAGTGAGAGTACCTGTCTTGTCTGAACAGATAATCTGTGTACAGCCGAGAGTTTCAACAGCATTCATCTTACGGATGATAGCGTTTTTCTTTGACATATTGGTAACGCCGATTGAAAGAACGATAGTCATAACTGCTACAAGACCCTCGGGAATAGCAGCAACTGCAAGAGCGATAGCAGTGATGAATGAGTCGAGAGCTACTTCATAGAATGCGCCCTCTGCACCTGTGATAAAGTGCATAGCAACATTGTAACCGAAGATAATGACACAAACGCCGAGAACAAGCTTAGTGAGTACCTTTGAAAGCTGCTCGAGCTTGATTTCAAGGGGGGTCTTGCTTTCTTCTGCAAGTGAAATAGCGTTGGCAATCTTACCCATTTCAGTGTCCATACCTGTTGCCACAACCACAGCTTTACCGCGGCCGTAAACGAGAGTTGAACCCATATATGCCATATTCTTACGGTCACCGAGAGCAACTTCGCTTTGGTCTTTTTTGCCCATAAGAGCATTTACAAGCTTTGTTACGGGAACAGATTCACCTGTGAGAGCAGCTTCTTCAATCTTCATGCTTGCGCACTCGAAGATACGGCAGTCAGCGGGGATAGCATCACCTGCATCAAGAAGAATAACGTCACCTACTACAAGGTCTTCACTCTTGACAGTAACAATCTGACCGTCGCGAAGAGTCTTTGTGGTGGCTGCTGACATTTTCTGCAGAGCTTCAACTGCTTTTTCAGCCTTGCTTTCCTGCATAACACCCAGCACGGCATTGATAATAACAACCGCGAGAATGATGATTGTGTCTGTGGGGAAGAAGTTGTGGCCTGCTGCAGAAGCTTCAATATACTCAGTTACGGCTGAAATAACAGCGGCAATAATGAGGATAATGATCATGGGGTCTTTGAGCTGATCCATAAATCTCTGGACAGTTGACTTTTTCTTTGCTTCCTGAAGCTTGTTTTTGCCGTTCTTTTCGAGTCTTGCGGCAGCTTCTGAGGAGGTGAGACCCTGTTCAGATGACTGAACTTCACTGAAAACTTCTTCAGCGGTGTGGAGATAATGTTTCATACAAATTTTCCTTTCTTTTAAATCTTTCTTATTTAATAATTATTGACAATTCAGCGAGAATATTTCCTTTTTTCAGACAGCAACTCTCAGCCCACTTTATCTGCGGTGTCAGTTTTCTTTGTTGACAGAACTCAGGTGCAATTCCGAATTCATAATTCATAATTCATAATTCGTCAAAAAAGACCCTTAACAGAACACTCGGCTCCGTTAAAGGTCTTGCTACCTGTTTAAAGGTCTGTAAACCAGCCTTGCGGCGAATGTTGATTTACAGCTTTGAGCTACTCCCCTTGTTTTAAAAGGACATTCTCTATTGATAAGTATTTTACCACAATCTTGAAATTTTGTCAACAGGTGACAGTTTCTCTTTCAGCGAGAACCTTGCCGCTCTTCTTTGCCTTCTTTTCGAGGAAGAAGAACATATAAACAAAACTCATAACAGCCGAAGTTGTGGCAAGCACCATATCATACATCGTATCATACATTTTCATAAGCTTCAGGTTGCCTACGCCGTGACCGAAGACCTTATAAAGCATTACATTCTCAGGCAGGGGTTCCCACATAAAGCCCTGATTGGTTGTACCCCAGATATAGTCGCCGATAAATTCCACCATTTCGTGAATGGGAATAACTGTCATTGCAAAAGCAAGGGCGAAAAGGCAAAGGGCAAGATTTTCTTTTCTGTTTAAGGGTTTGACAAGAGTCAGACCGATATAGTACCCTGCCGTGGCACTTATAAAGCCGGAGACAAAATGAAGCAGTGTGTCAAATCTGCTTGTGTAAGCATAAAGATATGCATAGTTACCGCAATATGAGCCGAGGAAAACTATAATGCAAAGCAGAGACTGAACTCTGTAGTTGATTTTGCAGAAGATTGACTCTTTAGGGAAAATCAGATGAATGGCAGTGATTGCGCAGGTACCGAGAGAAACAACAAGCATAAGCACGCCCTCAGCCTTGTTTTCAATAGTGAGGAATGCATATACCATAAGAATTCTTGTGCACCACCATAAAAGCATATCTGCCGTGTTGGTCTGCTGTCTTACCTTTTCGATTTCATAGGCGATTTTGTCTTTACAGCGCTCAGGAATGTTTCTGAAGATTCCCTTAATGCTCTTTTTCTCAATTGCGAAAATCTCTCTGTGTTTGTTTACAAGATAAAGATAAAGCACCGCCGTTGTTATAAGTGCGCCCACAATTGTCATTACAAGGTCAAGGCTGTAATCATAAAGGAATCTGTGCTCAGGCAGACTCAGCATAGGGCCCACAACCTTAAACAGCCAGAAGTCATCGCCGACATCTTCACAGTGAAGCAGGTTTCTGCCTGTATAGAAGTCGATGAAAAACTCAGCGACTTCTCTTATAACAATAAAGGTGTTTGAGATAAAGAATGACATCATCACTGTGAAGTAATAGCCTTTTTTCTTATAAGGCTTACGAAGTGAGATGCTTATGTAATAGCCTATAACAGTGCCGATGATACCGCCGAAAAAGTTAAGGAACATATCATATTCGGGGAACTTCTGGAAAATATCAAGTCCGAAGCCGAGACCTGAACCGAAGAAAGCAGTCAGGCATATGCAGGTCTGAAGCTTTTCGTTGAGACTGCGGAAAAAAGTCTTTCTCGCAATTGTAACGGCAAAGCAGGCTAAGAGAGAAAGTCCCACAGCCAACTTTTTAGGCACAGTGGGTGCAGCAAAAAGAGCAAAAACCATAAATGCTCTCACAATCCACCATATAAACATCTGCCACGAGGGTGCAGATGATTCCGTTTTTTCTTTCATATTTAACACCACCAAAAAATAATACCTTCTGAGTATTGCAGAAGGTATTATAATACTATTAATCACAAAAGTAAAGAATTATTACTAAATTGTAATCTTTTCTTAAGAAAGCTCTATTACTTTCACATCATCAATATAAATTGCCGTGGGTATAAACAGACCCTTATAGACCTTGACGGTGATATAAAGTGAGTCCTGCCCTCTGCCCTCAATTGTGTAATTCCCCAAATATTTGCCTGACCAATTGTTTATTATCTCCTGAGCTTCAGGGGTATCGACATAGGTGAATTCGCCTTTTGAAGCCTCATATGAGCCGACATTCTGATATTGCTTATAGGAGAACCAGAATTTATTGAGCCTTTTGTTTTCGGCAAGAGAGAGCTTTGCATAGCCCTTTTCGTCTGCCGTAACTGCAATATCATCGCCGTAATAAGTGCGAATGTCTTTTGTGGCAATGCTGAAAGACAGCACTTCTCCCTCTCCGTCGGGCAAATCCCATATATCGACGTAATAGAGTCTGAACTTAAAATCGGGACTGTATAAAAAGGCCTCGGAGCGCTTGGAATATTCCTTTGTCAGAAGTCCCGCAGGCAGAAGTATCTGCACAATTAAAACGGCTATAATAAAAATTTTCAGCTTTTTGTTATTCATCGTCCTGCACCTCCTCATTATTCTGAGAAGAGGGTAATTTTTGCTTTGCCTTTGTGAGTCTGAAGTTAATGGCAAGAAGTACACCGCCGAAAATCAGAAGAATAAAACCGTTGGCAATCATAGACAGACCTGAGTCACTGAGAATTGCTATAACCATAGCTCCGACACCGATAAAGCCTGCGTTGATAGGCAGCAGTTTCTTTTCTCTTGCGCCCATAATCATCATAACTATATAAGCTACAAGGGCAATTCCCCTCATTAAAGGATAGAATGAATCTGTCTTACCCGTTACATAATGGTCACCCATTGCAAAGAGCGAAGCAATATAAACAGCATAATATATAAAGACTATGGCAATATATAAAAGCGAAAACTTATCCTTGGCTTTCTTTGCGGTGAGAACTGACACTGTCAGTGCGGCTATGACGCATACACCGATAAAAATTATGTTGTAGGCTTCGGCTCTGAGATAACCGAGATAGCCGATGGATAAAAAGAACATCAGTCCTGCCGTCACCATAAGGCCCGGGAAACGGTAGGGCATTGCCATATCGCTGTCGCTGAGTGAAAGCATATAAAGACAGATAGCCACAGCCATAAGACCTGCCATTGAAATGTCCATATCGTTTATGCCCATACCCACAATGGTGACAAATATCGTCACGGCAATAACACTCAGCCACTGAGCAAAAACACTGCGGTGGCTTTTATTTTCGGCCTTTATAAGCTGCGTTGTATATACACAGCCGAGAATCACCAACAAAGCTGAAACTGCAAGAGCAAATAAAGATTCCTCTTCCTGAAACATCGAAAAGCCCCAGCAGATGCTGCAGCCGTAATAAACGGCAAGAGGTGTCACGCTTTTAAGCAGCAGAATAACAGGCACAAGAGACAGGGCAACCATAACCGTCAGAGTCGGCCATGTTACGCTCATATCAAAAATATTATAAATCAGCGTCAGAGTTGCGGCTATACCTGCTGTCCAGAGTACACTGCCACCCTCAGTCCAAGGCACCTTGTCTTTTTTCTTATATAAGACAAACAGTCCCGATGCCTGACCTGCAATAAGGGGTACAAATGAAAGTATACCCTTGAACATAAGCGGCATATCCTGCCAGAAGGTGACAAATATGAGCACAAGTCCCACACCGACAAGAAGTGCACCCAATATTGAAAAGACTATTGTCAGGGTGTTGTTGTAGGTTTGTTTTTCTGTTTCGAGAGTTGTGTTTCTCTTTTTGCCGTAAATGATTTCTTCTATGCTGACGCCGAAAATCTCAGAGAGTTTTTCGAGCATATCAACATCAGGCTGAGTTCTGTCGTTTTCCCAGCTTGAAACTGCCTGACGGGAAATACACAGTCTTTCGGCAAGCAAATCCTGAGTGAGACCTTTTTCACTTCGCAGGCGTTTGATGTTTTTTGAAATTTTCGCCATATTATCATCCTTTCGTTGGAAGCAGTCTGAGTCGCTTCCGACAACTATATTTTACTATATGTCAATGGCAAAGTCACGACAAATCACTGCAAAATCAGTGCTACAATTTGTTGCGCAGGGGTTATGATTCCATTAAAGAAATAAGTAAATCAATTTCGCGGCTTGTGTCGACTAAAAATTTGCGGCACTCTTCATCCGCGTACAAAAGACGGCCCACCTTTTTAACACGATATAAAAAGCCTCTGTCAAACTTAACCTCATTAAAATGAGATATGAGAGGGCAGATGTTCACGCCTCTGATATCGGGGATAACCTTTATTCTGCCGTCGGAAGTGACATATGGAAAAAACGGAAAAATTCTGCAGGAAAGGGGGCGCTCGTTTCTGTTGCAGTGTCCCTGACATACTGCAAGACGCACACCGTCTTTTTCTTTGACTGACAGCACACTTTCTTCAAAAGGAAACAGAAGCATACCCGTTTCATCGTCGCCTTTGCAGCATTCCCCACCGCAGATAAGTCCGCAATCTTTTTTCAGAGGGGTCTTGTTGCCGAGGATTCTCGTCGCTTCGGCATAAAGTTTCTGATATTTATCTTTCATTTTTATCACCAACTAAAGTTTATTGTGCAATTATTATACAATAATACCTATAAGAATGTACAGTTTTATTATTGAAAAAAATATCGGTTTGTGTTATATTTATATTTGTAGTTTTTCCAAGGGGTGTATTTTAAATGAAAAAGATTGGATTTGACAATAATCAATACATCACAACTCAGTCTGAGCAGATAAGAAAACGTCTGTCACAGTTCGGCGGCAAGCTCTATCTTGAATTCGGCGGCAAGCTCTTTGATGACCACCACGCCGCAAGAGTACTGCCCGGCTTTGAACCTGACAGCAAGCTCAAGATGCTTTTGCAGCTCAAAGACGAGGCTGAAATAGTCATCGCCGTAAGTGCTAAGGCTATCGAAGAAAAGAAGCTCAGACGCGACCTGAATATATCATATGACAAAGAAGTTCTCAGACTCATTGACCTTTTCAGAAGCGTGGGTCTTTATGTGGGCTCCGTTGTTATCACTCAATATGACGGCCAGGGTGCAGCAGACAATTTCAGAAAGAATCTCTGCGAGCTCGGCATCAAGGTCTTCACCCACTATAAAATCGCAGGGTATCCGTCAAATGTGCCTCTTATCGTATCTGACGAGGGTTACGGCAAAAATGAATATGTGGAAACCGAAAGAAACATCGTTGTTGTTACAGCTCCCGGCCCCGGCAGCGGCAAAATGGCCGTATGCCTTTCTCAGCTTTATCACGAGCATCTCAAGGGTATCGAAGCAGGTTATGCCAAGTTTGAGACATTCCCTATCTGGAATCTGCCTCTTAACCACCCTGTAAATCTCGCTTATGAGGCCGCAACCGCAGACCTCAACGATATGAATATGATTGACCCCTTCCACCTCGAGGCCTACGGTCAGGCAACTGTCAACTACAACAGAGACGTTGAAATTTTCCCTGTTCTCAATGCTATTTTCAGCCGGATATACGGTTCTTCTCCCTATAAATCACCCACAGATATGGGCGTAAATATGGTAGGAAACTGCATCACTGATGAAAATGTAGTGCGCAAAGCCGCAAATCAGGAAATCATCAGAAGATATTACAATGCTCTTTGTGATGCGCGCCACGGCGCTGATACGGCAAAAGAGACAGAAAAGATATTGCTTCTTATGAATAAAGCAGGCATCAGCGTAAAGGACAGAGAAATCATCAAGGTTGCAAACGATGTCGAAAAAGAGACAGGTGCACCTGCAGCGGCTATTGAGCTTCACGACGGCACAATTGTCGTCGGCAAAACAAAAGAGCTTTTAGGCTGTGCTTCCGCCTGTGTCCTCAACGCTCTCAAGGCTCTTGCAGGTCTTGACGATAAGCTGTTGCTTCTGCCCTCAAATCTTATTGAGCCTGTGCAGAATCTCAAGGTTGACTATCTCGGCTCGAAAAATCCGAGACTTCATGTTGACGAAGTGCTGGTCGCTCTTTCTGTCAGCGCCGCAACAGACGAAAACGCCGCAAAGGTTATGGCGTGTCTGCCCTTGCTCAAAGACTGCGAGGCTCACATTTCGGTTATTCCCTCAGCCGTTGACAGAGCAGTTTTCCGCAAGCTCGGAATTCACCTGACAAGCGAGCCCGAATATGAAAACGACAATCTTTATCATCTTTAAAATTCAGCCGTACAGTGAAACCTGTGCGGCTTTTTTAGTGAAGAGTTGCTGACGAAACAATGAGCCTTCTCTTTTATTTTCAGTTTGGATTTGACAGTCAGTTTTTCTCGCTCAAGCCGCGTGGCTGTTACTTTTGTCCCGGGCGACAAAAGTAACCAAAAGCGCCCTTTGCTGTGAAAAGCCGAAAGAAGTGAAGAAATCACCGCCAAAGCTTCATCAGACTAAAAGTAAGGGAGAGTTTATATAGCTCTCCCCTATTTATTAATATCTGCTTATCGGTGATTTTTCACATTTCTACTTCCTGCCATTCATCGGCTTCCTACCCAAGTGCTCTATTTAAAAATAGTTTTCTCAAGGGATACCGCTACTTTATCCTTATTATACACTCTCTACCTTGCGTGTTCTGTGTTCTGTCTGAATTCACTCTCTGCTCGCTCCCGTACCCGCTATGAGATGTTTCTCTGAGCGATTCGGGCGGGTTGGGTCGGCTTCCTCTGCGAGGAAGATAGGTTTGTGTGAATTTCAGTCTGAGGTGGAGGGGCGGCTGCGTCGCCGAACGCAGTTCGGCGCGTGGGCGTGCCCACGGAAATCGCGTCGCGATTTCACGCAGCCGCCTCCAACCTCTTGCAGTGACTTGAAATTTCGTCAGCAACTTCTCACTCCTAACTAAAAAAAGGACGCCATCGGGCGCCCCTACCGAGTTATTCTTCCATTTGTTTGCCTAAAAAACCTGCTGCAACCTGAGCCAACTTCACATCTGTCTGTGTCGGCATGGTACTCTTATCACCGCTGAGAAGCACAACGGCCCCCATAACATCTCCGCCACCGATAATAGGCACCATGACACTCACCGCCTTTGGATTATCCTCGGATACAATAAGGCTGTCTTTATCCTGGCCGAGAATGTAGGTGCTGCGACGCTCCATATAGCTCTCAAGAAGCGGCGAAATTCTCTTGCCTGACACCTCTTTTTTCGGCAGACCCGATACAGCAATAATGTGATCTCTGTCACAGATAACCACCGGCATACCGGTAGTTCTGCCGAGAACATCGACATATTGTTTGGTATAAGGCCCGAGCTCACCTATGGGCGAATATTTTTTGAAAATGACCTCGCCATCGGTGTCGGTATAAATTTCCAGAGGGTCGCCCTCGCGGATTCTCATAGTTCGTCTTATTTCTTTGGGTATAACAACACGCCCGAGGTCATCGATTCGGCGCACAATGCCCGTTGCTTTCATATATCTTTCTCTCCCTTAAAATTACAAATTGTGATAGTAGTATTTGTGAGTTAAGGGAATTTATACTGCAAAATTTACTTTTTAGGTTGAGTGTGATATAATAAATTATAGGTGGTGAATCAAATTATGAGCGAACCTATTTATTTTTCAAAAATCGAATTTATTGAAACCATTGGCTATGGAAATCCCGATAGCATAATACTATTAAATTTACCAGAGCGAGAACTTTCTTATCAAGTATTTAAATGGAAATATCAATCTCCAGCTATTCAAGGTATAGAAACCGAAGAATGGCATGGAAAACTACATTCTTATGATACCCGATATCCTGCAAAATGGATTTCTTCTCAAAAAACAAATTTTAAACCGACTCTTTATAAAGATGACCATTATGAGCAAGAAGTGATTTTTTCTTATGGCATAAAACTGACAGAAGAACAAATGAAAAAAATGCTTCCGTTATGCAATGCACTTGATTTTGAGCCTTTCCGAGATAGAGAAATGTATATGGGCGAAGAAGGATATTGCGGTTATCGTGATGAAGTGCAAGTTAAATTTAGAGGAATAACGGATTCTCATATTCCCTTATTAGAGTTGCCGATGTACTATTATTATGATAGTGAACATATTTGGCCGAGTGAAAAATTATATCGCCATATAATCAAAAATATCTTTGACAAGCAAAAGAAAATGAAGGGATGGTACACTTCTTACGGTGGATTTTCCTTACCAATATAGTTAATAAAGCGAGTGATTTCACCTCGCTTTTGCTATGTATAGGTCAAAATTTGTTGTTTTTCGTCAAAAAATTTTCTTCAAAAACTGATCGAAAACCTGTAATCACAAGGCTTTTAGCGCCTTTTGTGTTATTATAACACAAGCCTCGATTCGGCGCACAATGCCCGTTGCTTTCATATATCTTTCTCTCCCTTAAAATTACAAATTGTGATAGTAGTATTTGTGAGTTAAGGGAATTTATACTGTGCGAATTTACTTTTTGATGTGATGATGGTGGTGATGATGTGTACCCTCGCCGCAATGGCTGATTATGCAGTTTTCTTCAGCGCAATGCTCATCGGGCTCTTCAAGCTCAATTGTGGCGTGACTGATTCCGTGCTCGCGGAGTTCTTCTCTGATTTTTTCTTTGATTATATGTCCCGGTCTGTCTGTGACAATGTGCATTGTTGCATAGTTGTTTTGCATGTCAATGCTTCTGATGTGGATATGGTGAACATCGATTATGCCGTCGATTTCTTTTATATGCTCTTTTATTTCGGCAACTGATATGCCCTCAGGAGTTTTTTCGAGAAAAAGGTTTATGATGCTTCTGAAATTTTTAAATGCGTTTATCAATATGAATACAGCCACACCTATTGACATGATGGGGTCAATTATGGCTATATCCGTGAATTTCATAACTATTGCGCCCACAAGCACAACTACCCAGCCTAAAACATCTTCAAGCATATGAAGATTAACGGCTCTCTGATTTATTGACTCTCCGTGCCCCGTTAAATATGCGGCGGTTAAATTGACTATAACGCCGATAACAGCAAAGATAATCATTCCGTCATAGTTTATTTCAGTGGGGTTTACAAGTCTTGATATTGCATTATATATAACCGCCACAGAGCCCGCAAGGAGAATCAGAGTAGTTATAAGTCCGCCCGCCACAGAAAATCTCAGATAACCGTAAGTGTAGTTTTCGTCGGGTTGCTGTTTGCTTTTTCTCTCGAGGAAATAAGACACTCCTATGCCTGCGGCATCGCCTATATCGTGCAGTGCATCTGAAAGTATGGCAACACTTCCTGTTACTATGCCGCCTGCAAACTCAAAAATTGAAAAAGCAAGATTAAGTATAAATGCAAACAATATCTTTTTTTCAGTTTTCATGGTACCCTCCCGTTGACTTGAAGATAAATCTGTAATACAATAGATATGTTAATGAACACTTTGTTCTATAATATATTATCAACAGGCAGGTGAAAAAACAACAGTTAAATTTTTCTCAATGTAAGATACTGAACATCTGAGAGAATTTGTATTGTAAAATTATGGACAGACGACAGAGAAAAACAAGACAGGCCATCTTCACATCATTCAGTGAGCTTCTTAAAACAAACTCATATGAAAACATAACAGTGCAGGATATAATCGACGGCGCCGATATCGGCAGAAGCACTTTTTATTCCCACTTTGAAACCAAAGATATGCTGCTGAAAGCTATGTGCAGTGATATTTTCGAGCATATATTCCGAGGGGAGCTCTGTGATTATCCCGGGCAGACCCACAATCTTCAGGAAAAGCTCGCTCATATACTCTGGCATTTGAAAAATCACAAAAAAGATGTTATGGGGCTTCTGTCCTGTCACAGCTCAGGACTGTTTATGGGATATATAGAAGAATATGTCAGAGAGCTGTTCACAATGCACCTGAGTGAGCTTAAGAAAGATGTGCCCGAGGATTTTTTGCTTAATCACTTAACAAAAAGCTTCTGCGCCGCAATAATGTGGTGCGTAAAAAATAAAATGAACATTTCTCCCGAGGAAATAGCCGGATATTTTATCAGACTTATCTGATGCACAAAGACGCAAAAAGCACAGGATTATCCTGTGCTTATATTTTATGTTTTATACTCTCCTTTTCGGCAGAGTACACCTTAATTTAACTTTTTCTTCTCGGGTAACTGAGCCACGATTATTGCCGCAAACATCAGCACACAGCCGAGGGTTTCTCTTGTTGAGGGCACCTGAGAGAGAATTATCATTGCTGTCAGCACACCGAAAACACTCTCGAGGGACATTATCATTGTGGCGATTGTGGGCTCTGTTTTCTGCTGACCTAAAATCTGCAATGTGAAAGCCACACCGCTTGACATTATGCCCGAATATGCAATTGAGGGAGCCGCCGCTCTGAGAGCCTCAAAGGTCACATCCTCTGTTAAGAGCATTATAAAAAATGAGATTACGCCTGCAACAAAAAACTGCAGTGCCGAAAGTCGCACGCCGTCGAGGTTTGGTGACACCTTGTCGATGACTAAAATATGCACCGCATAACACACAGCGCAGGCTAAAACATAAAGGTCAGAGCCTTGTACCCTGCCGCCCTCTTTGACACACAGAAGATAGAGAGCAACTACTGATACACCCACACAGACCCAGATAACGGGTCTGATTTTTTTGCCGATAAAAACGGAGAATATGGGAACGAGAAGAATATAGAGAGCCGTGATAAATGCAGCCATACCCGGAGCGGTACCGCCGTCGATGCCAAGCTGTTGAAGACAGGAAGCGGCACACAGCACAACACCGCAGACTGAGCCGCCGATAAAGAGATATTTATAGTCTGCCTTGGTCATTTTTTTATATTCCTGAGGGTTCTTCTTTTTCTTGAAGATATCCATTACTCCGATAATGGGCAAGAGAGCAACGGAGCCTAAGAGACTTCTGACGGATATGAAAGTGAATGGGCCTACGAATTCAGCACCTGCGGTCTGAGCCACAAAGGAACTGCCCCATATAATTGCCGCAAGAGCTAAAAAAGCCGAGCCGATAAGTGAATCTTTTCTTGTCTTTGTCATTTTATATATCCTCTTTTTTTAAATAGTCCTGAATTAAAATTATGCAAGAGCGGGAATGTATCTGCCGAGAAGCTCAAAGAGATGGCAGATAAAGGGTGCCGCCACAAGTGCAGGGAAATAGTTTGCAACTTTAAATTTGCCAAGACCTGTGAGATTAAGTCCGAGAGCTAATATCATAAGGGAGCCAACGCAGGTGATTTCTGCAACGGCACTGTCACTCAGAAGAGGTTCAAGCACCCCTGCCGCAAGCACAAGACCGCCCTGAAAAATAAAAACAAACACTGCGGCAAAAATTACACCGATGCCAAGAGATGCCGACAGCATACAGGATGAAAAAAGGTCAAGAATGCTTTTGGTGAAAATTGTTGTGTGATCGCCCTTGAGACCCGACTCAAGAGAGCCGATGATTGTCATTGCACCCACGCAGAATAAAAGACTTGCCGTAACAAAGCCCTGAGCAACACTTGTCTTGTCTCCCTGAGATTTTTTAAGCTTTTTGGAGATGAAATCCCCTGCCCCGTTGAGTTTGCCGTCGATGTCGAGAGCTGTGCCTGTAAGGGCGCCTATAACCATTGAGATAATGGCAACAAGCTGATTTTCACCCTTGAGCATACCCTGCACACCAATCATCACAGTGCAAAGACCGATGCCTGTCATCACAGCGTCACTGTATTTTTTAGAGATGCCTTTTTTAAATATCAGTCCTACGGTACTGCCCAATATGACAGTTGCAACATTAACTAAAACGCCAATCATTTTATACATCTTCTTTCAAAAAACTAAAGAGAATTATATCACATTTATATTCTCAATATCAATAGCAACTTTAAATAAATCCCCCTCGCCTCATTGCGACTTTTTTCGGTCTGATACAGATGTATAATGTAACGACCAATAGGAAAGGCTGTTTTAATATGAAAATCAATGTAAAAGATGAAACATATGAGCAATACTCTCTCAGCAGTGACTCTGCACCCGGAAATTATCGTCACTATATAATTCACGCCCTTTATGCTTTCGCAGGCTTCTGCTTTTCTCAGCTTGATGCTTTAGGCGAGATTTCGCCTTTTACCCTGTCGTTTCTTTCGGCTGTGAAATTTGACTTTTGCTTCCCGGTTTTTATTTTCTCTTCCCTGGGCTATTTTCTCTCGAAGCCCTGGCAGATTGCCCTGAAATATACCGTCGCTTCAGCTATGCTGTGTCTCGTCAGGCTCTTTATCACAAGAAAGCTATATGATAAAGATAATCCCAAACTGAGATATATCATCTGCTTAGTCTGCAGTGTAAGTGTCGGTCTTATCTTCACGGCATTTTCTGAGTTTAACTATATCAGAGTCTTTATGGTTATCAGTGAAAGCCTCTTATCTCTTTGCGCGGTGGTGTTTTTTATCCGCAGTTTTAAGACACCTGTGTGGAAAACGGGTCTGGCATCTCTTTCAATCAAAGATTCCTCGAGTCTTGTTTTGTCGGTATGTGTGTTTATTATGTGTATGTCAGGCTTCAGCATTGAGGGACTCTCCCCTGCAAGAATCATCTCCTGCCTTGCCCTTATGTTTCTGAGCTTTTATAAAGGCAGTGCCGTAGGCAGTCTCGTGGGCATATGCATAGGCGCAAGTCTTTGCATCACTCCCTCTTTCAGATATCTTTTTCCCTGCTATGCCCTTTCGGGTCTTGTATCAGGTCTGATTTCGCCCTTGGGTCAGATTGCAACAGCCTTGGCCTTTGCCGTTACATATAGCCTTACAGGTCTTTTTCAGACAGCGGACAGTGAAATTCTTATAAGCCTTATTGAGGTTGCCATAGCCTCAGCTGCTTTTATGATTATGCCTGCAAGCTGGATAAGCTCTCTGGGTGATACCCTGAAAAAAAGCGGTGTCATTGCTGATAATCCTCTTTACCGTCAGGTGTCGGAAAATCTCTGCCACGCCGCCGAAAACATATATGAGGTGTCGGACATTGTAAGTCAGGTCAGCGAAAAACTCGACAGCATAATAAACCCCGAGGTCAACAAGCTCTTCGCCAATCTGCAGCAGGGCGTCTGTGTGGGCTGTGAAAACAAAAGCAGGTGCTGGAATAAAATGTTTGACTCAACGGCAAGCGATATTCTTGCCCTGAGCGGCATAGAAAAACGAGCCAAAGGCAAGCTCCCTCTTGAAAAAAGATGTGAGCGCAAAGATTTGCTCCTTAGTGAAATCCAGGCCTGCTGTGTAAGCTATGCCAACAATATGGCTGTGAAAATGAAAGCAAGAGAAATGCGCAAAGTCCTCACTGACCAATTCTGCAGTATGGGTGACTTTCTCAAAGAGACGGCGCAGAAGATTTCCGACAGCAAGACTATGGACACGGCAAAATCCACAGCTCTTCGCAGTGCACTTCAGGACGCAGGCATATACACCGACGCTCTGAGCTACTTCACTGACTCAGACGGCAGGGTACGAATCGAAATCAGCATTATCGACAGACCCTTTGAAACAGACCGCAAAAAGCTCAGACACATTATTGAGTTTCTTTTAAAAAGGCGTTTCAGCGAGGCCGATATAACCGTGGGCGACGTGAAAACCACCATCGCTTTTGAGGAAAAATATCTCTATGATGTGCTTTTCGGCTATGCTCAGAAGCCTCTTAATAAAAAAGGCCTTTGCGGTGATGCCGTCAGTTTTGTTTCGGGTACCAACGGACTTCGTACTGCTATTATAAGCGACGGAATGGGCACGGGGGCCAGAGCTGCCATTGACAGCACCATGACATCATCTGTGGTGGAAAAGCTCATTTCAGGGGGATTTTCAGTTGAGGGCGCAATCAGAAGCGTAAACTCGGCTATGATAATGAAATCCACCGACGAGTCTATCGCAACGGTGGATGCAGTGAGTATCAATCTTTATACGGCTCAGGCGGATTTTTATAAGTCGGGTGCTGCTGTCAGCTTCATAAGAAGCGGGAATGAGATTTACATAGTTAAAGAGGAATCTTTGCCTGTTGGCATAATCAGAAACATAACTCCTGCCCACAGAAGTGTTGAGCTTTCATCGGGAGATATTATTCTGCTTGTGTCTGACGGTGTAACAGGTGATGACTGCGGCTGGATAAACGACGAGCTGCTTTCCTGGAGCACAAACAATATGCAGGACCTGGCATCACATATTGTATCTCTTGCCCACCTGAGAAACAACAAAAACGGCGGTGATGACCTCACTGCCGCCGCAATTAAAATAAGCAAGATATGATTTTTCCGACAGCAATACCGCCTCGCATTTATCAAAAATTTACAAAAATCTCCGTAATAAAGCCTTAATTTTATTGATTTTTTCGCCTGTATATTGTATACTGATATTATTACATAATGAAAGGGCGAGAATATGAAGAAATTTTTCCTTTTTGACAATACGGAAACCGATACCAAAGTTTCCAATACCCGTTTGCTTTCATATGCGGCAGGTCTGACAGGTCAGAATATGACTTACAGTCTTGTTTCAAGCAGACTCTTTGTCTATCTCAACACTATCCTTAAAATACCCTCGGAGAAAACAGGTATTATCACAGGTGTCAGCACACTCTGGGATGCAATCAACGACCCCCTTGTAGGTGGTCTTATTGACCGCAGAAAGCACAGACCGGGATATAAACTGCGTCCTTTCCTTTTATGGACTCCCGTAATCATCGGCATACTTGTTTTCCTGATGTTTGTTGACTTCGGCTTCAGCGAAAGCAAAACCATAGCCTTTGTCCTTATTTTATACATACTCTTTGACGTATTCTATTCCTTGCAGGATATCTCTATCTGGGGCATTGCCGCGATGTCGAGCCCTGATTCAGACGAGCGAAGACGCGTTATTCAGTGGATTTCAATTGCTGCAGGTCTCGGCGGTACTATTGCAGGTCTTTTCCCGACCTTTAAAGATATCTTTGTCAAAAACGAAATTATGAGCGAAAAGAACACTTATGTTTTCGGTGCTCTTGTTTTCGGCCTTGGCGGTATGATTATAGCAATGCTGGCTTACAGAATGAAAGAAAAGGTTGACGAGGTCGATAATGAAAATAAAAGCAGTATTCTACAGGATATTTTAGACCTCAGACACAATAAAACTCTCATTATCGTCTGCCTTGCAAGAACAGTGCAGAGTATCTCAATCGCACTTCCCTGGGAATATTTCTTCGAGTCACAGGGCGTTTCCTATAATGTTTTCGGCGCTGAGATTTCAGGCGGTACCGCTCAGGTGGTTTACGGCTTTATTATGGGCATCCCCGGTGCAATCACACTGTTCTTTGCCATCAAGCTTATCAAGAGACTCGGCGGTAACAAAAACCTCCTTGTTTTCTCAGAGGTAGCTACGATTGTTGCCCGTGTTATTGCTTTCTATGTGGGCGCAAACGACCGTTTCCTCAATATCGGTGCACTTGCTGTGGTTATGGCTCTTCTCGGTACCGCTCAGGTCTTCACCAATATGAAAGACATTGCCCACCGTTCACTTCTTACCAACTCAATTGACGAAGTTGAACTCAAGACAGGCAAACGTACCGAAGGTATTGTATTCTCAATGCAGAACTTTGTTTCAAAGCTCACAGGTGCTATTCCCAAGTTCATTCAGGGTTATGTGCTTAAATTCCTTGGCTTTGACCAGAACATCAAGCATGCAGCAAATCAGACAGTTATCAATGCTCAGATTGCTCCGAGATTCCTCAAATACCGTTGGCATCAGTTTATCTTAGGTCCTGCAATCGGTTCAGTTCTTTATCTTATAGTTATACTCTTCCTCAAAGACGACGCGGCTCATATCGCTGAGGTTGAAAGACAGCTTAAAGAAAAGAGAGAGGCTGCCGAAAAAGAAAGAGCAGCAGTTGAGGCATAAGGTTACAATATAAAATGTGCCCAATTGAAATATTGTGAATTTTATTGATTTTTAAAAAACAATATGATATTATTAAATTGCAATAAATCCTAAGAAAGGAGAAATGAAAATGTCAATCCGTGAAGTTATCGATATGTTAGAGAAGATTATCAGATCTCTCCTTGAGGCATTCGGCATCAGCTTCGGCGAAAAAGAAGACGCTGAAACAACAGAGCCCGAAGCATAAGTTGATTAAAATATAAAGGAGCTGTTTTCAGCTCCTTTTATTTTTTGTTTGGATTTAATAGTCAGTCTCGTTTCCGCTCGAGCCGGAAAGGGATTTTTGGAACCGCAAGAGGGAATGACCTCTCCTTTCATTTTTAGTTTTGCTAAAATAGTTAGTCTCGTCTCTGCTCGCCGCAGGGGCGTTACTTTTGCTCAGTCGAGCGCAAAAGTAACCAAAAGCGCCCTTTGCAGTGAAAAGCCGAAAGAAGTGAAGAAATCACCGCCAAAGCTTCATCAAGTTTAAAGTCAGGGAGAGTTTATATAGCTCTCCCCTATTTATTAATATCTGCTTATCGGTGATTTTTCACATTTCTACTCCCTGATATTCATCGGCTCTTAACCGCACATCTCTATTTAAAACGGGTTTTCTCAAATGATACCGCTGATATATACCGCTTTAATAAGACTCTTCTCGTCTGCGCTCCACTTCGTGGGGTGGTACTGTTTACCGACTCTTATTCCGACATTCGCTGACCGCTAAAGGGATGTTTTATTAAATGATTCGGGCGGGTTGGGTCTCCTGACGATTATTTTTAGTCTGAGGTGGAGGGGGAGGCTGCGTCGCCGGACGCAGTTCGGCGCGTGGGCGTGCCCACGGAAATCGCGACGCGATTTCACGCAGCCGCCTCCGCCCCTCTTGCAGTGACTTGAAATTTCGTCAGCAACTCCTGACTAAAAAAGGCGGGTAGGAATTAACCTACACCGCCATAGTATGTCGCAATTCAGCATTATGAATTTCGCATTTAAATCTTATGCCTTTTTCTTGCCGACTGTCATCTTGATAAGAAGAAGAGCAAGGAAGAGGATTACAAACATAAGAGGAAGAACAATGTAAATCTTCTGAACAAAGCCTGCAATGATGAAGCCTACGAATGAAATCGCAGCAACGAAGATTGCATAGGGAAGCTGTGTATTAACGTGATTTACATGGTTGCACTGTGCACCTGCTGATGCCATAATTGTTGTGTCTGAAATGGGTGAGCAATGGTCGCCGCATACTGCACCGGCAAGACAAGCTGACATACCGATGTAAAGAAGCTCATCTGTGGGATCGAATACTGCTGCAACGATGGGAATAAGAATACCGAATGTACCCCATGATGTGCCTGTTGCGAAAGCAAGGAGGCAAGCAACAACAAAGATGATAGCAGGCAGGAAGCTCTGAAGACCTTCTGCTGCGCCTTCCATAAGGTCGTGAACGTAAACGTCTGCGCCGAGAAGACCTGTCATATTCTTAAGAGCAGTTGCAAATGTAAGGATAAGGATTGCAGGTACCATTGAGATAAAGCCCTTGGGTACACATTCCATAGCTTCTTTGAAGCCGATAACGCGTCTTGCAACAAGATAGATTACGATAAGTACTGTTGCAACAAATGCGCCTAAGGGAAGACCTACGGTAGCATCTGTGTTAGCGAATATATCCTGGATTGTTTCGCCGCCGTTCTGTTTGCCGACATAAATAAGACCCCATACACTTGAAATGATAAGAGCAATAATGGGAAGTGCAAGGTCGATAAGCTTACCCTTTGCGTTGGGAGCATCTTCAACAGCTTCAACTCTGTCGCCTGTAGTGAAGAGATCACCCTTTTCTGCATTAGCTTCGTGAAGCTTCATTGAGCCGAAGTCAACCTTCATAGCAATGCTCATAACAACGAAACCGATGGTGAGAAGTGAATAGAAGTTATAGGGAATAGCCTTGATAAAGAGCTCGTAACCGTTGAGTCCTGTGCCCTCTGCAAAGTCTGAAACTGCAGCAGCCCATGATGAAATGGGAGCTATCATACAGATGGGAGCAGCTGTTGCGTCGATGATGTAAGCAAGCTTAGCTCTTGAAACATTCTTTGCATCTGTAACGGGGCGCATAACTGAGCCGACTGTAAGGCAGTTGAAATAGTCATCGATAAAGATAAGACAACCGAGTATGAATGTAGCAAACATAATACCTGTCTTTGACTTAACGTGCTTCTTTGCCCACTGACCGAATGCATATGAGCCGCCGCACTTATTGATAAGAGCAACTACAATACCCAGAAGCACAAGGAAGATAAAGATACCTGCTGTGTCTGATACTGCAGGGATGAAGCCCTGATTTGTCAGATTATCAATAGCACCGATAACATTGAATGATGTTGTAAGAAGAGCACCGAAAATGATACCGACAAGAAGTGATGAATAAACTTCTTTTGTGATAAGTGCAAGAGCGATAGCGATAACAGGGGGTACAAGTGCCCAGAAAGTATTGAAATACTTGTTGGTTTCTTCCTCTTCTTCGCCTGTTGTCTCTGTGCTTTCAGCATCAACAGCGGGCATTTCACCCTCAACTAAGGGACCCTCGCCTTCAGCAGCGGGAGCTGTGAGATCTGCATCTTCACTGAGAAGCACTGCTGTGTCATCAGTTGCAAATGCGATACCTGATACGGGAACTGCTAAAGCAAAAATAACCATAATTGCAAGAATTATTTTTGCAATGCTTTTTTTGTTCTTTTGCATTTTAATTTCCTCCGTTTTATAAGATAAAAACAGTATACATTATTTTACTGCAAAAATCAATGCTTTAACGCGATAAAATATAAGTTTCTTAAACATAAACACCCTATAAAAGTCGAAAGAGAGACCGCTTCGGTCTCTCTTCACTCATATATTTTCTCTTTTTAAAAGCATCAAAATGCTCTCTGTTATTCGTGTTTCTGAAGTGTATACATTCTATCACCTTTTGTCGGTTATTTCAATATCCAAACTAACCAAAGAAAATCTGATTATTTCGTCATTATTCACAACAGAAAAATACACTTCTACAATTCTCAGCTGTCTTATATGTGCATATTACATAAAAAATCCCATATTTAAGTTATATTGCACCTGTTTCAATCTTATTTTTCGTAAAATTCCACAAGAAAATTTGCAAATGAGTGGAAAAACGAGAAAATATGTGCTATAATATTTCTCGTGAATTTTTGCTCTGCCTTAAAGGGCAGTCCGACTATAAAAAAAAGAGGTGCAAACAAATGAGTTTCAAAGAGTTAATCATCAACGCAGGCAGCTCATCACTTAAGTATCAGGTATTCGATATGCCCGAAGCAAAGGTTATCGCTAAGGGTATCTTCGAACAGATCGGTACAGCCTGCACATTCACTCACAAGGTTGACAAAGACGGCGAAGAAGTCAAGGTTTTCAATAAAAAGCCTGTTGATGCTATGGACCATAACGATGCAATCACCATTCTTCTGGACACACTTACCGACAAAGAAATCGGTATCCTCGAGTCAATGGCTGATATCAATGCAGTAGGTCACAGAGTTCTCCACGGCGGTGAAGAATTCAGCGGCAGTGTACTCGTAACAGAAGATGTTAAGGCTGCAGTAAGAAGATGCATCCCCCTTGGCCCTCTCCACAACCCTGCAAACCTTATCGGCATCGAAGTATGCGAAAAGATTATGGCAGGCATTCCTCAGGTTGCTGTATTTGACACAGCTTTCCACGCTACTATCCCCGACTACGCATATATGTATGCTCTCCCCTACAAATACTATCTCAAGCACGGCATCAGAAAGTACGGCTTCCACGGTACCAGCCACAGATATGTTTCAGCTCGTGCTACTGACTTCCTTATGAAGAAGTACCCCGGCAAATATAACGCAGACGAGCTCAGAGTTGTAACCTGCCACCTTGGCAACGGTTCATCAATCTCAGCAGTTAAGGGCGGCAAATGCTTCGACACAACAATGGGTCTGACTCCTCTTGAGGGCATTATGATGGGTACCCGTTCAGGTTCAATCGACCCTGCAATAATTGCTGTTCTTTGCGAAAAAGAAGGCCTTTCAGCTAAAGAGGTTGACAACATCCTCAACAAGAAATCCGGACTCCTCGGAGTCGGCGGAATCAACACCGGTGACATGCGCGATATGCTCGCCGCCGCCGAAGCCGGAAACGAGAGAGCTGAACTCGCGGTCAGAATGTTCGTCCGCCGCGTAGTCAAATACATCGGAGCATACCATTGTCTGGTCGGCGGAGCCGAAGCTATCGTCTTTACCGGCGGTATCGGTGAGTTCTCCGTCAAGATCCGCAAGCGCATCATCGACAGCC
>JAZTZY010000033.1:0-20191 GCA_045637705.1 Acutalibacteraceae bacterium
ACAGTGCAGACTGCGCGTAAAAGGCAGAACGGTGTCTTGCTTGGCAGAATTTTGCCGTATCGTTCAAAAAATTGCCCAAATTACTGTGCAAAAGGGCAAATATTTAAAAAAATGGAGCGTATGGCAATATTTCTCTTTACAAAATTGAATGTGTGTGATATAATTATAAGCAGATTATCAGGGCTTTGTTCCGATAATACTACATTTTAGTTTTGGAGGAAAACAAAATGAAAAAGTTTTTAGCAATCGCTCTTGCAGCCGTTATGCTTTTTGCTCTCGCAGCTTGCGGCGGTAACACAGAACCCTCAGACAAAGTAAAAATTATCGACATCAACCTCACAGAAGAAGAATACGCTTTCGGTGTTGACAAAAATCAGCCCGAACTCCTCGAGGATGTAAACGAATTCATCGACAAAATTATGGCAGACGGCACATTCGACGAAATCTGCAACAAATATTTCGGCGACGGTGAACCCACACCCGTTAAATCAGCAGTTGAAGATCCCTCAAAAGATCAGCTTGTAGTTGCTACAAATGCTGCTTTCGCTCCCTTTGAATATATGGAAGGAGACTCATACTACGGCATCGATATGGAAATCGCTGCTCTTCTTGCTGAAGAACTCGGCAAAGAGCTCGTTATCAACAATATGAAGTTCGACTCAGTTTGCCTTTCAGTCGGCGAACACAAGTGTGACATCGCTATGGCAGGTCTCACAGTTACAGAATCAAGAAAAGAAGTTGTTAACTTCTCAAATTCATACTACGGTGCTTATCAGAAGCTCATCGTTAAGGCTGACGACACAACATTCGATGCTTGCGGAACTGCAGCAGATGTTGATGCTATCCTCAATGCAACAGAGGGTGCTAAGACAGTCGGTTATCAGAACGGCACAACAGCTGACTTCTATGTTAACGGTGATGCTGACTGGGGCTTCGACGGTCTTAATGTTCAGCCCAAGGGTTACGACAACGGTGCTCTCGCTGTTCAGGACCTTATCAACGGCAACATCGACTATGTTATGATCGATGCTGACCCCGCTGTTCGTATCGTTGAGAACTTCAACGCTATCGGCTGAGATAACTAAAAATCAAATACGCAGTGCCTTACTCCTATCAGTAAGGCATTGTTGATGTTAAAGGATATAAATATATGAACGGATTTATGTTTAAAGTAGAGAAGTTCCTTGACATACTCATCAATAAGGGCGGCTATAAGGAAGTTATCACAGGTCTTCAGAACACAATGATTATAGCTGTTATGGGTCTTCTCATCGGTATCGTAATCGGTACCCTCATCGCAACAATACGCGTTATGCCTAAATATAAAAAGGCTGTCAGAGCTATGGATAAGTTCTGCAGTTTTTATGTGGGTCTTTTCAGAGGCACACCTATGGTGGTTCAGCTTCTTGTTTTCTATTATGTTATGCTCCCCCTTATGGGCATCAAAATGTCATCGGTACTCGTTGCTATCACAGTTTTCGGTCTCAACAGCGGCGCTTACATATCAGAGATTATGCGCGGCGGTATCCTCAGTGTTGACCCCGGACAGATGGAGGGCGGCAGAAGTGTGGGTCTGAGCTACGGCACAACAATGATGAAAATCGTCATTCCTCAGGCTGTTAAAAACATTCTCCCCACTATGGGCAACGAATTCATCGCCCTTGTAAAAGAGACATCGGTTGTTTCTTTCGTCGGTGCCAAAGACTTGTATCTCGCTTTCCAGAGCATCGGCTCAGGTACATATGAATATATGGTACCATACCTCGCAATGGCAATTATCTATATCGTTATCGTTTGCCTTATTACCTTAGGCATCAAGATTATGGAAAGGAGGCTGCGTAAGAGTGATAGAGGTCGTTAATCTTTCAAAATCTTTTGGTGACAATCACGTGCTCAAAGATATCACCACCACTATTAAAAAAGGTGAAAAGGTCGTTGTTATCGGCCCCTCAGGCTCAGGCAAAAGCACCTTCCTTCGTTGCCTTAACTGCATGGAAGACCCCACAAGCGGTTCAATCATCTTCGGCGGCGAAGACATCGCAGACCCCAAGGTTGACATCAACATCCACCGTCAGAAAATGGGTATGGTGTTCCAGCACTTCAACCTTTTTGCCAACAAAACTGTTATCGAAAACATTATGATGGCTCCTGTTTATGTGGCCACAAAGAATCTCAAAAAGAATAAGAAAAGTCCTGACTATACAGGTCCCAAAACAAAAAAAGAAATCAAGCAGCAGGCTTATGAAAAGGCTATGGAGCTTCTCAAGAGAATCGGACTCGAAGACAAGGCTGATGCTTACCCCTCAAGTCTTTCAGGCGGTCAGAAGCAGAGAGTTGCTATCGTGCGTTCACTTGCAATGGACCCTGATGTTATTCTCTTTGACGAGCCGACATCAGCTCTTGACCCCGAAATGGTAGGCGAGGTTCTCGAGCTTATGAAAGACCTTGCAAATCAGGGTATGACTATGGTAGTTGTTACTCACGAAATGGGCTTTGCAAGAGAAGTCGGCACAAGAATTATGTTTATGGATGAGGGCAGATTCATTGAAGAAGCCACTCCCGAAGAGTTTTTCAGCAATCCTCAGAGCGACAGAGCCAAGGATTTTCTGTCAAAAGTTTTATAATTTCACATAAAAAAGAAGCAGGTAAAATTCACCTGCTTCTTTTTACATTTTATTAAAGCTTCTGCAACTAAATGCAAATGCAGATATGATATAAAAACATTGCAACAAATTGTGACAGTGTGTCTTATTGTTGTCTCGAAATCTTGGAAATTGTTGACATTTGCAATTTAAACTACTATAATATAATGGTTAAGGTATGTCACTATACTAACATATATTTGAAAGAGAGGTACATATATGAAGAAGACATCTGACTATGTTTTATATGACCTTATACCTTCTCAGCAGACGATGTATCTGATGTTCAAATACACCTTCAGCAAGCAGATTTCTCAGATTCCGACATCTTTCTGTGTTGACAAAGAGCTGGACTTTGAGCTTCTCACTAAGGCGCTTAACATCGAGTTTGAAAGAAACGATTCTCTTCGTCTGAGATTTGTTAAGGTTGACAAACAGATTAAACAATATTTCCTGCCCTCATACAAAATGAGCAAGGTACCCTGCAAATATTTCCGCAATGCAGAAGAGCAGGAGGCTTTCTTTGCTGCTGATGCTCAGAAACCCATAAGATTTGACAAGGGCACTAACTTCAGAATCTATTTCTATAAAAACGCCAATGGCAGCAACGGCATTTACTTCAATGTCAGCCATCTCAATATGGATGCTATGGGCGCTATGATATTCTATCTCGACCTCATCAGAATCTATAAAGCTCTTAAATACGGTGAGGAATTGCCCGCGGCTCTTGACTCTTATGAAGAATATATCAAAGAAGAATTCAAGAGACTTGATAATCCAAAAAAGACTGAAAAGCACGAAAAGTTCTACCGCGAGTACTTTGCCAAGGGCGGCGAACCTTTCTATGCCGGTGTACACGGCCCCGCTTTCCTTGAGAAGCAGAGAATCAAAAAGAAAAATCCCGACCTGAGAGTACCTGCAGCATATAACCCCCTGCTCGATAAATGCAATATGATCACAGGTCATATCAATACCGAAGACGCAGAAAAGATATTCACATTCTGCAAAGATAATAAGATTGCTCCCGAAAGTCTCTTTATGCTCGGTCTTCGTACTCACTGCTCTGCTATCAACTACAGAACAGATGACGTGTTTATGATGGCTACCTGCTCAAAGAGAGCAACTATCAAAGAAAAGAATATGTCAGGCTGTCTCGTTCAGCCCGTTCAGGTTCGCACAATCATTCCTGAAACCGCTACCTTTGAAGAGGGTCTCAAGGAATATACAAGTGTAAGAACAAACCTTTATCGCCACAGTGAATATCCCTATATCACAGCCCGTGATATGTCAAGAGATATGTATAATTACAGTCTCATTCAGGGTCCCGCGTGTATGATGTTCTCATGGATTCCCGTACCCATTGACCTTGGCGAGATAGATATGAAGTTTGACTTCAAGACATATGACCTCGGCAGATATTTCACTCCTCTTTACACTATCTGCTCACCCGACCCCAAAGATAAGGGTATAAACCTTAACTATATGTACAGAGTCAAGCTCTCAAAGCCTGAAGACATTGAAATTCTTCACGAAAACGCTATGAAGGTTATTATGGCAGGTATCGAGAATCCTCAGATAACAATAAAAGAACTGCTTGATATGTGCGAAAGATAACTTAAGTAATTCAGCAGTATCAGATACTGCTATAAATAAAAAATATTAGGAGAACCGGAAATGACTATTGAACTGACAAAAAAAGAGATTAAAGCTCTCAAAAAACTCCGCCACGAGATTCATATGATGGGTCCTCTCGGCACAATCAAAGATATGTTCACAAGAAGTGAAGCATTCGGCCCCAACGTTGCTGTTGTTGAAAAAATCAAGAAGCAGCCCGTTGCCTACACAGTAAAAGAATTCCACGACAAGGTAAGAGAAGTAGGTACAGGTCTTTATGCTCTCGGTCTTGGCGGTAAACACATCTCAATCGTAAGTGAAAACTCATACAACTGGATTGTTGCTTTCTTCGCTATCGTTTGCGGCGGCGGTGTTGCAGTGCCCATCGACAAAGAGCTCCCCGACAAAGATATCAGTATGCTTATCTCAAAGGGCGATGCTGAAGCTGTTTTCGTAAGCAGAACATATATGGAAACTGCAGAACTTCATCTTAAGAACGATGACAGATGCCAGAAAGTATTCCTTATGAGCGGCAAAAGCGATGCTGATAAGTTTATGACTATCGATGCTCTTGCTGAACTCGGCAGAGAAGAACTCAAAAAGGGCAACAGAGAGTTCATCGATGCAGTTGTTGAAAAAGATGATCTTGCAGCTATCCTCTTCACCTCAGGCACAACAGGTACCAACAAAGGCGTAATGCTTTCACATTATAACTTTGCTTCAAACGTTGAAGGTGTTATTGACTTCCTCGGTTCAGAGCTTTCAACAATGTCAATTCTTCCTATGAACCACGCATATGAGCTTTCATGCAGTGTTATGACAGCTATCTATATGAACGGTATCATCTATATCAACGACAGCCTTAAGAATATTCTTCCCAACATCAACGAGTTCAAACCCAATGCTATGGCTGTTGTACCTCTCGTACTTGAAGCTATCTATAACGGCATCTGGTCAAAGGCTGAAGCAAGAGGCAAGGCTGATGTTATGCGCAAGATGGTTAAAATCAGCAACAAGCTCCTTGACATCGGCATCGACATCAGACCTATCGTGTTCAAGCAGATTTCTGAAAACTTCGGTGGCAAGTTCCCCACAATGTCATGCGGCGGTGCACCTGCAAGAGCTGACCATATCAAGAGCCTCAGTGAACTTGGTTTCAACATTATCGGCGGTTACGGTATGACTGAAGCTTCACCCACAGTTACACTTCACAACAACGGCAGAAAGAAGCCTCTTTCAGCAGGTAAGGCTTTCCCAAGAGCTCAGTTCAAGATTGACAATCCCGACGAAGACGGCATCGGCGAAATTCTTCTCAAGGGTGACAATATCACCAAGGGTTACTACAAAGATCCCGAAGCTACAGCTGCTTCATTCACAGAAGACGGCTGGTTCAGAAGCGGTGACTACGGCAGACTCGACGAAGACGGCGAGCTTTATATCACAGGCCGTAAGAAGTTCATCATCATTCTTCCCAACGGCGAAAACATCTTCCCCGAAACAGTTGAAAGCAACATTATGGAATGTCTTCTCTATGCACACGAGGTTGTTGCATTTGAAGATACAGTAGTATTCGGCGACAGAAAGAATATAGTAATGGCTGCAGCCATCTATGTTGAAAAAGAAGACCCCGCATTCGCAGGTATGACCGAAGAAGAAATCATTGCTAAGGTTAAGGCTGATGTTGCTTCATCAAACAAAGGCCAGCCTGCATACCGCAAGGTACAGAATGTATATGTATCATTCAGCGAGTTTGAAAAGAGCTCAACAAGAAAGGTTATCCGTCAGAAGGTAATCGACACATATGCAAACAAGGTTAACGCTTAATTTAAAATAAAGGAGACTAATCCCATGCTTGAAAAACTTATCGAAGTAATCTGCAGATATGTTGACATTGATCCTTCAAAGCTCAACGCTGACACAAACATCAGAAGCGAGCTCGGCCTCAACTCACTTGAGCTTGTAAACATTGCAGTTGCAATTGAAGATGAATTTGATGTTGAGATTCCTGACCGTGAGGTTATGAACATCGAAACACTTGCAGACGCTGTTAAGATCATCGAAAAATATCAGGACTAAAATCAGCGTGTTTTTGATTCTTTTTCCACGCCAGGAAAAAGAATGCCTGCCCGGCGAGGGCAACATAAAAAGACAAAGGCAACCTTTTAACCGAGGTTGCCTTTTTATTATGCTCGTTTTGTTGGAACGCGTCGCACCAAAGCAAACACGGCAGGTTTTGTCCCGCCATTTGGAGTTAATTTCAATTTGCTGTAATTTTCAGGTCTGCAGTGGGCAGGCGGCTCCACAAAATCGCAGAAGCGATTTTACGGTGATTTCATCACCGTAGCCGAACTTCGTTCGGCTGTGGAGCCGCCGGGCTCACTCACTGCAGAAAGTTTATCTTAACCACAGTTACCTCTTTTATATTTCCACAACCACTTCAGCACCGTTATTGTTGCCGTATGTGATTATGCCGTCTAATTTTTTGCATAAAGTTTTGCAGATTGCAAGACCAAGACCGTAGTGCACCCCGTCATTTTTATTTTCCTGAGTATAATACGGTTCAAAAGCATATCTGAGAGCTTCTTCACTGAAGCCTTTTCCGTCGTCTCTGACAGTTATAATCAAGTGTCCCTCTTTATAGTTGCAGTCAAGCATCACCTGAGATTTTGCATATCGAACTGCATTTGAAATGAGATTTGTGATTATCTGCTCAATAACAAAACTGTCTGTATATATTGATTCGCTATCCGCCATACCGCTGAAAACCAATTCTTTGCCATTGCATATAGCCTGAGCATTTTCTTTCAGATTTTCAAAGAGTACCTTTATATCGATAGTTTCTTTGTTTATTTTTATCTGGTCAAGCTTTTGCATATCACTCATAAGATCGATAAATTTTTCCAATCTTACAATATTTCTGTTTATACATTCTATCGTCACAAGAATTTTCTCTTCGCTGAGTTTTCCTTTAGGCACATAATCAAGCAGAATATCGGTATAACCTTTTGTAACTGTCAGCGGTGTTCTTATATCATGAGCAATAACATGCTGCACTCTCTTTTGTTCATCAATCATATTCCACATTTCAATGTTATTCTGCTCCAATTGATACCTCATAGTTTCAAAAGATTTGCAGAGCTTACCCATTTCATCATCGCCCGAATACTCAATTTTGAAATCAAGATTTTTCTCCGATATTTTTTGTGCAGCTTCTTCGAGCTCCCTCAGAGGCGTATCAAGCTTTCGCTTAAAAAACGTCTGAGCAGCAACAATAATGGCAAAGATAAAATAAAAAATAAGCATCGCAATTACAATCCAGTTTCGGCTGTAAAACAAAATTGCATCTGAATTATCTTCGTTGAAATCTTCATCAATCATTTCAACAGCAATATAAACATCTTCGTCTCTGTCTTCATTGATTCTGTCGATATCTTCATTGCCGTCAATATAATACACCGACACCGTTGATACAAAAGTATCCACAATATGCACAGTTATTACTGAAAGAGTCAGAGCGATAAGCAGACACACAAAAACGTAAATGAAAAAAGACGGTTTAATTTTTATTCTGTCTTTGAGCTTAGTACCGTTTATTTTATCCATCTGTATCCTAACCCCCAGACCGTTTCAATATAGGATTCGCAACCTGCATTCATAAACTTATTTCTTATTCGTCTTACATGCTCAGTTATTACGGTACTGTCACCGTCTGAATTAAAGCCTATAACATTTTCATAAATTTTTTCTCTGCTGAAAACCTGTCCCGGATTCATTGAGAGAAACTCGATAATTTCAAATTCTGTTTTAGTGAAAGAAATCGCCTTATCGTTATAGGTAACATGCATACCCGAATAATCTATTTTGAGAACATTTTCGGCAGGTTCTGTATTATCTTTGGTGCGTTTTTCACGGCGCAGATGTGCCTGCACACGACCTAAAAGCTCACGGATATGAAACGGCTTGGTGATATAGTCATCGCCACCTACATTAAGTCCTGTCAGGATATCCTCTTCATTCGTTCTGGCAGAAAGAAAAATTATCGGACACTGAGTGAGACTTCTTATCTGTTTGCAAAATTCAAGACCGTTTTTGCCCGGCATATTAATATCAAGCAAAATAAGATCGGGGTTTTCTTTGAATTTTTCCATTGCTTCTTGTGCATTTTCAGCAGTTATAACATCATAATCATTCAGCATAAAAAAGTCGCGCAAAAGAAAGATTATATCAGGCTCATCATCAATAATCATTATTTTTTCACTCATATCAAAAACTCCTTTCAGATCTTATACAATAATACCACAATCATATTTATTTTTTCAACTTAAAACCGAAAAAGACAACGATTTACGCTGCCTTTCCGGTTAGATATTTGCATGGAGAATACGTGGAATTTTATCAGTAATTTACACAAAGGCAGTTGCTAAATAACTGAACATCCCTATGTGATATGAGTTGATTTTAAAACACAAAACTCTAAATTAGAGCAATTGATTGTAAAGAATATGTTAAATTCAAATCAAGTCAATAAAAAAAGCGAGCAGACCAACCTCTACTCGCCTATTTTTATTCTGTTGCCCTCGCCGGGCAGGCATTCTTTTTCCTGTCGAGAAAAGAATCAAAAACGCGATAATTGCTTATCTGTTGTTTCTTCTTCTGTCGCCGCCGGGTCTGCCGCCTCTGGGTCTTCTGGGAGCTTCTTCACCGTCATCTTCGGGTGTGAGACCTTCGATTTCGATGAGTGCATCTCTTCTTGAAAGGTTGATTCTGCCCTGATCGTCGATTTCCATAACCTTAACAATTACTTCGTCGCCAACGTTTACGCAATCTTCAACTTTTTCTGTTCTCTTTACATCAAGCTTGCTGATGTGTACGAGACCTTCTTTGCCGGGAGCGATTTCAACAAATGCACCGAATGTCATAAGACGTGTAACTACGCCGCGGAAGATTGAACCAACCTCGGGGTCGTTAGCAATTGTTTCGATGATTGTGATAGCGCGTCTTGCATTGTCGATATCAACAGCTGAAACGAATACTGAACCGTCTTCGCTGACGTCAACCTTACATTCACATTCAGCACAGATCTTCTGGATAACCTTACCCTGCTTACCGATAACATCACCGATCTTTTCGGGGTCGATCTTAGTTGTGAGCATCTTGGGTGCGTACTTGGAAAGTTCTGCTCTGGGTTCAGCGATGCAGGGAATCATAACTTCGTCAAGAATCTTGCATCTTGCTTCATATGTCTTTTCAAAAGCTTCCTTGATGATTTCGGGTGTAAGACCGTGAACCTTGAGGTCCATCTGAATTGCAGTGATACCCTTCTTGGTACCTGCAACCTTGAAGTCCATATCGCCGAAGAAGTCCTCGAGACCCTGGATGTCAACCATTGTCATGAAACGGTCGCCCTCTGAGATAAGACCGCATGAGATACCTGCAACGGGAGCCTTAATGGGTACACCTGCTGCCATAAGTGAAAGTGTTGAACCACAGATTGAAGCCTGTGATGTTGAACCGTTTGAAGAAAGAACTTCTGAAACGAGTCTGATTGTATAGGGGAATTCCTCAACGCTGGGGATAACGGGAACAAGAGCTCTTTCTGCAAGTGCGCCGTGACCGATTTCACGTCTGCCGGGACCTCTTGAGGGCTTTGTTTCGCCAACTGAGTATGAGGGGAAGTTGTAGTGGTGCATATATCTCTTTTCGGTTTCGTTGTCGAGACCGTCAAGAAGCTGAGCGTCGCTCATAGGACCAAGTGTTGTCACAGTGAGAACCTGAGTCTGACCACGTGTGAACATACCTGAACCGTGTACTCTTGAGAGAAGGTCAACCTGAGCATCGAGAGGACGCATATCGTTGATGCCTCTGCCGTCAACACGCTTGCCTTCGTCAAGGAGCCAACGTCTTACAACAAACTTCTGGAGCTTGTACATGCATTCGTCAATCTTTTCGATGCAGTCAGCATATTCTTCGTCAAATCTCTCGTGTACTTTATCGTAAACGGGCTTGAGTCTTTCGTCACGGATTCTCTTATCGTCTGTGTCAAGAGCAAACTTAACATCATCAATAGCAAATTCCTTGATAGCTTCGAACATTTCAGCAGCAGGATCCTGTGACTCGAAGGGAACCTTTTCCTTGCCGATTTCAGCCTGGATACCCTTGATAAACTCAACGATTTCCTGGTTTACCTTATGAGCATACATAATACCGTCATACATTGTTTCGTTGTCAACTTCGTTTGCACCTGCTTCGATCATTGCAACAAGATCAGCAGTTGAAGCAACAGTTACAGCCATTTCTGACTTTTCTCTTTCTGCTTCTGTGGGGTTGATAACGAACTTGCCGTCAACAAGACCTACTGAAACGCCACTGATGGGGCCGTCCCAGGGGATTTCTGAAATTGAGATAGCTACTGATACACCGATCATAGCTGTGATTTCAGGAAGACAATCCTGGTCAACTGACATAACTGTAGCAACAACACCTACATCGTTTCTCATATCCTTGGGGAAAAGAGGACGGATGGGTCTGTCAATTACACGTGATGAAAGAGTTGCTTTTTCACTTGCTTTACCTTCTCTTCTCTGGAATGAACCGGGGATGCGGCCAACTGAGTAGAGTTTTTCTTCAAAGTCAACTGAGAGAGGGAAGAAGTCAACGCCTTCTCTGGGTTTAGCAGCCATAGTAGCTGTGCAAAGAACTTCTGTTTCACCATATCTGATAAGACATGAGCCGCCTGCAAGACCTGCCATTTTGCCTGTTTCAACAACAAGGGGTCTGCCTGCGAGAGTTGTTTCGAATTTTCTGAATTCAGGGAACATAATTTTCTACCTCGCTTTTTTAAAATTTTATATTTTTTTCGGTACGAGACAGGGTTTAGCATTAAACTCAACCCTGCAAAATTACAAGGCTCAATTTAGTGCTAAAACCAATTGTTTTGTCTCGCATCGATTTTTACCTGAAAAACGGCAGACACGAATTTGTCATCATGTCTGCCGAGTGAGTGCAATTACTTACGGATACCAAGTCTTGCGATGATAGCACGGTATCTTTCGATATCGTTCTTCTGAAGGTATGCGAGAAGGTTTCTTCTCTGACCAACCATCATGTGAAGACCACGACGTGAGTGGTGATCCTTCTTGTTGTCCTTAAGGTGTTCTGTAAGGTTCTTGATTCTGAAAGTAAGAAGAGCGATCTGTACTTCAGGTGAACCTGTGTCACCTTCGTGAGTAGCGTACTCAGCGATAATTGCGGTTTTCTGTTCTTTTGTCATCATGACATTTCACCTCATAAAAATATTATTTGCTATGCTCGCCCCCAGTATACGGCCGGTGAAGTGCTCTTTGAGCAAAACCCGCAAACCGAGAAACGGCACAATGCTTAGGTATTATATCACAAGGCTTTTTAAAAGTAAATAGTTAGAGGAAATTTTTTCAATTAATTCACAACTTTTTTTGGTAAGTGGAGAGGTTTGCGGAAAGAGGTGGGAGGCGGCTCCATTAAAATCGCGATGCGATTTTACAAAGGAGAGCCCCGCGGGGCTCTCCTTTGAGGCGAAGCCAAGGGCTTCGCCTATGGAGCCGCCGCACCGCCGACCGCATCAGACTAAAATCAGAAACTCTGCCGAATAAGACTGAAAGTTTCACCCCAAACTAAATAAAAAAGGAGAAAAACTATGCTCTCACCCTGGAAAGACACCATTGCACCTCCGGCTTTTCCCACACTGACTGAAAACAAACGCACGGGAGTCCTCATTATCGGCGGCGGTATAACAGGTCTGCTGACGGCATATCTTTTTCACCGCCAGGGTATACCCTATATCCTTGCGGAAAAAGATAAAATCTGCTGTCTCACCACCGGTAACACAACGGCAAAAATAACCTTTCAGCACTCTCTGATATACGATAAGCTATTAAAAAGTGTCGGGGAATACAAAACCAAAGCCTATTATCAGGCTAACAAAGAAGCTCTGTTGTTATATGAAAAAATGTGCAAAGATATCGACTGTGACTTTGAAAGAAAGACTAATTATGTCTACTCTGCAAACGACAAAAAGAAACTCGAAAAGGAACTTGATGCAGCTCAAAAATTGGGAATACCTATGGGTTACACCGACTCCGTACCACTGCCCATAAAAACTTCGGGAGCTGTTTATTGCGAAAATCAGGCCCAGTTCAATCCCCTCAAATTTCTCTATGCCATAGCTCAAGAGATGCATATTTTCGAAAACACCTTCATAAAAAAAGTTGACGGCAACACTGCATATACAGACACTCACAAAATCACAGCCGACAGCATTGTTTTTGCCACTCACTTTCCTTTCATAGATAGTCACGGACTGTATTTCGTGAAACTTTATCAGAGCCGAAGCTATGTCATCGCCCTTGAAAATGCTGATCAGATTGACGGAATGTTTATCGATGAAAGTGATAAGGGTCTGTCGTTCAGAAGCTATAAGGATTTGCTTTTCATCGGCGGAAGCAATCACCGTACAGGCAAGAAAAGCGGTGCATATGAACCCTTACGGGCCTTTGCGAAAGAACATTATCCCAATCATAAAGAAAAATATCACTGGGCAGCCCAGGACTGTATGAGCCTCGATTCTATGCCATACATCGGCCATTACAGCAAATCCACAGCCAATTGGTACACAGCAACAGGTTTTAACAAGTGGGGTATGACAGGCGCATTAGTGGGTGCAACACTTCTCAGAGATATTATCTGCGGAATTGACAGCCGTTATGCCGAGATTTTCACTCCCTCAAGAACTATTATAAAACCGCAGCTTTTTGTCAACACCGCCGAAACTGCAATCAATCTTATTACTCCCCTGCCTAAAAGATGCACACATCTCGGTTGCGCCTTGAAATATAACAAACACGAGCACAGTTGGGACTGCCCTTGTCACGGATCAAGGTTTGATGAAAATGGCAGGGTTATAGAAAACCCTGCCAAAAAAGACTTATCTCTATGAGTGAGTCCCTTTACTGACGAAACTTCAAGTCTCAGGTGTGCGGCGGCTCCATTAAAATCGCATTGCGATTTTACAAGGAAAGCCATAGCTTTCCTTGAGGCGAAGCCTTCGGCTTCGCCTATGGAGCCGCCAACTCCGTTCCCGCCGCAATCTGACTGTTTACTGTTTTTATTTCCGCACTCATCAGAGCAGAAACAAAAGAGACGCGAATTTCGTCGCGTCTCAATAGTTTTAATTTTGAATTATCGCTTATTGCTCTTGTGGCAGGGCTCCGCCCCACACCTCGCTCGCCGCGGGGCATTACTTTTTCCTGTCGCGGAAAAAGTAATCAAAAACGCGATGTTATTATAATCCTTTAATCGCTTCTATGAGCTTATCAACATCTTCCTCTTTAGTCGCCCAGCTTGTGCAAAAACGCACAGCATGTCTGTCCCCTGCCTTGCACCAATATGAATAAGCAAACTCCTCACCGAGCTTTTTCATCTGCGCATCTGTCAGAATAGGGAACTGCTGATTTGTTGGCGAATCAAAATAAAGAGGTATGTTCTTCTCTTCAAATGCCAACCTGATTTTTTTTGCAAGGTTCGCCGCGTGAGATGAAATCTTATAATAGAGTCCGTCGGTGAAAAGCGTGTCAAACTGCAGACCTAAAAGTCTGCCCTTGGCAAGCATAGCGCCTTTCTGCTTTTCGATATAACGGAAATCTTTTTTATACTTGTCGTTTGTGATAACAAGTGCCTCACCAAAAAGGGCACCGACCTTTGTTCCGCCGATATAAAAGGCATCACAAAGAGACGCAATATCCTGAATTGTCAGGTCGTTTTTGTCACACATCAGACCGTAACCGAGTCGCGCACCGTCAAGGTAAAGAGGAATATCTCTTTCTCTGCAAAGCTCAGAAACAGCCGTCAGCTGAGCCTTGGAATAAAGCGTGCCGTTTTCTGTGGGAAAAGACACATAAACCATTGCCGGCTGAACAATATGCTCGCGAGTTACATCGGCATAGTGGCTGTCGAGAGCCTCTCTGATTACATCGGCACTGAGGGTACCGTCGTTGCTGGGCAGAGCTATAACCTTATGTCCCGTCGCCTCAACGGCACCTGTTTCGTGGGCATTGATATGACCCGTCACAGCGCACATAACACCCTGATGGGGTCTCAACACACTTGAGATAAACAGCATATTAGTCTGGGTACCGCCCACAAGGAAATGCACATCAGCCGAGGGCATATTGATTTCATTTTTGATTTTCTCTGCCGCAGTTTTGCAATAGTGATCCTCACCGTAACCGGGAGTCATTTCCATATTGGTATCAGCGAGTCTCTTTATAATTTCAGGTGTTGCCCCCTGAGTATAGTCGCTTTCAAATCTTATCATTTTGCCTGTCTCCTGTTTAATTCACTGCAACTGCAATTCACAATTAATTTTTATACACCGCAGTAACTCTCTTAGCAAAATTACAGATAACCTCATAGTTGAAGCTTCCGCACATTCTGCCTAAGTCCTCAGCAGTGATACCGTCACCTAAAATAGTGGCAGGCATTCCTTTTTTTACTCCCGGGATATCAGTTATATCCACCACTGCAAGGTCCATACAAACCCTGCCGATAACAGGAGCTTTCTTGCCGCATATCATCACATAACCCTTATCTGAAAAGCTTCGGTTATATCCGTCGGCATAGCCTATTGAAACAGTGGCAATGCGTCTCTTTTCTGTTGCGACATAGCTCTCGCCGTAACCGACGGGAGTGCCCTCATCAATATCTTTTATGTGGATAACGTGAGCCACAACTTTCATAGCAGGTGTCAGCTTAACTCTGTCTTTTTTAACCTCCTGCGACGGATAAAGACCATAGAGAGCTATTCCCATTCTCACCATATCATAATGCTGGGTTGTGAACTCAATAAGCCCTGCGCTGTTGCAGATATGTTTTATGGGTATGCTGATGCCCTCATCTTCAAGTCTCTTGACAAATGCATCAAAACGTGCCGTCTGTCTGTCGGCTGAGGTTTTATCCTCATAGTCGGCCTTTGCAAAGTGACTGAAAATGCCCTCGATAGTCAGGTTAGGCATCATTGCTATGGTCTGCACAGCATAAAAACCGCTGTCATTATCACTTACACCTATACGGCTCATACCTGTGTCAACGGCAACATGAACCTTGCAATTCATTCCGAGAGCGCCTGCAGCTGCATTGAGTATATATGCATCTTCTTCACTGCTGATTGTGGGGGTAATGCCGTATTTGAGTATCAGGTCATACTCTGCAGGAGCGCAGTATGAGAGCACAAGTATAGGATTTTCTATTCCGTTTTCACGAAGCTCCATACCCTCTCTCGCCGTTGCAACAGCAAAGAAGTCTGCCTTATCCTTGAGTTTTTTTGCAACCTGAGTTGCTCCGTGACCGTAAGCGTCAGCCTTGACAACAGCCATAGCTTTCACATTTTCTTTAGTCAGGGCCTTCAGATTATCGAAATTCTTTTCTATTATGTCAAGGTCGATTTCCTTATAGCATCTGTAATACTCTGCCATATTCACACCTCTTGATTATATATTTGTAATAATATTATTCATCAAAGTCTTCGGTGATATCACCTATGCCGAGAATTTCTTCGGCACTGCTGCGGTCGATTTCTTCCACACTCTTGAGTTTTTTCTGAATGATAGCATTTCTTGACTGAGCATCGTCAAGGCTCTTGCCTGCCTCTGTGATTTTCTTTCTTGCCTTGTCAAGAAGCACACCGAATTTATCATACTGCACCTTTGCAGCAGCAAGTACAACGCGGACTTCCTTTGCTTTTTCGTTTATCGCCATTGCTCTGAAACCTACTGACAAAGAGTTAAGCAGAGCTGTTATGGTACTCGGGCCTGCTATCATAACGGAAAACTCACTCTGACATCTTTCAGCCACTGCATTGCGTGAGGATATTATTTCGCTGTAAAGTCCCTCTGTGGCAAGGTACATAATAGCAAAGGGAGTGGTTGTGGGCTCGTTGATATATTTTTTGATTTCTTTAGCCTGATTGATAACGGTAGTCTCGAGAGCTTTTCTTTCAGCATCTGCTGCAGCGGTATCGCCTCTGTCGGCGGCATCGCAGAGTCTGATATAGCTCTCAACGGGGAATTTTGAGTCAATGGGCAGATAAGTCATAGCTGTCTTATCGTCGCCCGAAGGAATCTTCACGGCAAACTCAACTATATTTTTGCTTGAGGGATTGGTCATAACATTCTTGTCAAACATGCCCGGGATTGTCTGATCAAGAAGACCTTCAAGCTGAACCTCTGCCCAGGTGCCTCTTGCCTTGACATTGGTGAGGATTCTGTTGAGAGAAGTGACATTCTCCGTTACGCCTGTGGAAAGGACTTTCATTTCGCCGAGAGATTTATATACATTTTCAAGCTGTTCGCTGACAGTTTTGAATGAGGTATCAAGTCTCTTTGTCAGAGTTTCATTGAGCTTTTCGTCAACGGTGAGTCTCATCTGCTCAAGCTTTTCTTCATTGCCCTTTCTCATCTCGAGAAGATTTTTTGATATCATCTCTGACATACGAAGATTAAATGCATAGTTGTCAGTATTCATCTTTTCGATTTTCGTTGCCATTTCGCCCATCTGAGCTGTGAGCTCTTTTCTCTGCTCGCTCTGCTGAGCATTGGTTTCAAGACGGCTCTTGCTGAATTCGTCTCTGACAGCACCGTAAAGAGCGTTGCTCTGCTGCTGTGTTTCGCTTTTGAGATTATCTAAAGATGAAGATATTTTTTCCTGAGATGCAAAAAGTCTGTCAGTTTCTTGGTTATTTTTCTTTTTTAGCACCAAAATCAGAAGTATCACGCATATAATAAGTAATATAATAATTGCTATATCCAAGATGTAGTTCATAATTTAAACTCCCTCATTTCAGTTCATCACTAATGCAGAATGCAAAATTCAGAGTGCAGAATTATTGTCGCAATTAAGTGCGGGTCTGCATCCATTTTATTATTATATCAATAAAAACTATAACTTTAATTTCAAATTAGAAATTTAACTCATTTATTATAAAGTTAGGAATGAAAAATATGTTAAAAAAAGTCCTCTGTCTCATATTGAGTATAATGTTGATAGTCACTTGCTTCACTGCCTGCGGTGAAGTCAAAGGCTCTGATGCAGGTCTCGTCTTTCCCATTGACAAAGACCCCGAATATCTTGACCCTCAGATTATATCCCGTGTCGGCTCAAAAAATATCATTGCCAACTGTTTTGAGGGTCTCGTTACCCTTAATGATAAAGGCGAGATAGTGCCGGGCTGTGCTGAAAGCTGGGTCATTTCTCCCGACGGTCTGACATATACTTTCCGTCTGAGACAAAACTGCCAATGGCGTGTGAGCATATATGCAGGCCCCCTTATCGGTCTGAGCTCCAAACAGACAAACTCTTTGCCCGTTACGGCTTATGATTTTGATTTTGGTATCACGAGAGCACTTCTGCCCGAAACAAAGTCACCCGCCGCGAAAGCACTCTATTGCATTAAAAATGCTGAAAAAGTCAACAAAGGCAAAACCTCGTCTGATAATCTCGGAGTAAAGGCCCTCGACGATTATACCCTTGAAATAACCCTCGAAAAAAATGACCCTGACTTTCTTTTCACTCTTTCAGAGCCCGGCTGTATGCCCTGCAATGAAACTTTCTTTGAAGCTACAGGCGGCAGATACGGTCTTGCGGTGAAATATCTCATATATAACGGGCCTTTCTATATCAACAACTGGGTTGACGATGTTTCCGTATCAATCAGAAAAAACGACTATTACTACGACGCGGAAAACACACTCCCTCGCTCGGTTTATTTCTCAATCAACAACGAGCAGGATACCCGACTTGACAAACTCAAAGACAAAACCTATTCAGTGTCGCCTCTGACCTATGACCAGGCTCAGGAAATCGCTGACAAGAAAAAATATACCGTTGTGCCCTTTGACAGCAGTATACTGTCGCTGATTTTCAATTGCAGTGATGAGGTGCTCAGCAATAAAAATATCCGCCGCGCTATTGTCTCAAGCCTTGATTATGATGTGCTTCAGGCAGATTTAGGCCCACTCACGGCAAAAGGCATTGTACCCGACACAATGTCAATCGGCACTCAGCGCTACCGTGATATTGCCTCAGATGTTGCTGCTTATAAGCACTCTGCACCCTCGGAGCTTTTCGATAAAGGTCTCGACTCTCTCGATGCATATAAATGTGAAATCAGCATTATCTGCACCGAGGAATATGAATCCGCCGTCAGAAAGCTTATGCAGTCCTGGCAGGCAACATTAGGCTTCAGATGCGGAATTTTTATTGAGGTCGTCAGCGAAAGCGACCTTAAAACAAGAGTCGAAAGCAAAAACTATCAGATTGCTCTTATACCTCTGACTTACAGCACCAACACAGCTTTCAATGCCCTTGAGAGTTATACAAGCACATCTAAAGAAAACATCGTAAACTTCAGCGACAAGAAATATGACTCAATGATAAGCGATATAAAACACACTATGGGTCTTGCCGAAACTACAAGAAAAACCGAAAAAGCCGAGAAGTACCTCATAGACTCAGGCGTTATGGTACCTCTCTATGCAAAAGAAGTTTATATGGGACTTGCCAAAGGCGTGGCAGGAACATATTTCAATCTCACAGGTGACACGGCTTATTTCAAACACACTGTTTCGCAATAAAACATAAAGATGTTATTGCAAAGTCATAGTTAATTTGATATAATTTATATGTTATATATTTCCATTTAAAACGGAGGAACATTAAAATGAGCAAAGTTGTTAACGAAGCTAAAATTAAAAATCCACTTATCGTTGCTGTGCGCGAACAGCTCGAACACAGAGCTACATGGCTCTATCTTCTCTGCGATGAAGCAAGCAAGCGCGGTCTTGACCCCAAAGATTTCGGCAGTGCAGCTGTTAAGCGTTGCGGTCTTATGCAGGGTAAAGGCCTTGTTGAAAAAGGCAAGACAGACTCACTTGTCGGTCTTCGCAAGACTCTTTTCACAAAGGCTGCTCAGTGGGTATTTGAAATGGATATCAAAAACTCAACAGACGACGAACTTGAAATTCACTTCCACTACTGCCCTCTTGTAAAAGCTTGGCAGAAAGCAGGCTGCAGTGATGAAGAAATCGCAATGCTTTGCGACATCGCTATGTGCGGCGACAGAGGTATCGGTGAAAGATATGGTGCAGAGCTTGACCTGCCCAAAACAATTGCTAACGGCGACGACATCTGTCACCTCAGATATCACAAGAAATAATCAGATAAAGCCAAGGGACTGCATTTGCAGTCCCTTTTTTATGTGAAAGACGGTGCTTTTATTTTTAGTTTTATTATATTTCGAGTCTCGTTTCCGCTCAAGGCGCGGGACATCGTCGTTTAATCACAACCAGTAATGAAGAGGTTTGAGTTTTTTCTTTTAAATTTAGTTTTAATCAAATTGTCAAGCTCGTTTCCGCTCAAGGCGCGGAGCCTCATACTTTTGTCCCGGGCGACAAAAGTAACCAAAAGCGCCCTTTGCGGTGAAAAGCCGAAAGAAGTGAAGAAATCACCGCTGAAGTTTCATCAGGTTCAAGGTTGGGGAGAGTTTATGCAGTCTCCCCTATTTATTAATATCTGCTTATCGGTGATTTTTCAAATTTCTACTCTCTGCTATTCACCTGCTTTCTACCCAAGTGCTCTGTTTAAAAATAGTTTTCTCGAGGGATACCGCTACTTTGTCCTTATTATACACTCTCTACCTTGCGTGTTCTGTGTTCTGTCTGAATTCACTCTCTGCTCGCTCCCGTAGCCGCTATGAGATATTTCTCTAAGTGATTCGGGTGGGTTGGGTCGGCTTTCTCTTCGAGAAAGTGAGGTTTCTATAACTTTTGGTCTGAGGTGGTGGGGCGGCTGCGTCGCCGAACTGCGTTCGGCGCGTGGGCATGCCCACGGAAATCGCGTCGCGATTTCAC
>JAZTZY010000034.1:0-23261 GCA_045637705.1 Acutalibacteraceae bacterium
TGCTCTCAACAGTATCACTCTTCCAAAAGTTACATCTGTTGGGGATGGTGCTTTTTATGCTACCTTATATTTGCAAAAGCTTACTTTTGGCTCAGTAATTACATTTGTTAAAGAAGAGAGTTCAGGTCCATTTCATATGGACGGATACGAGGTTGGAGGATGCGACCTTGTTCTTAACTGCGGACAACTGCAAGCAGAAGACAAATATAAACCAAATTTTGAAACAAATGTATGGTTCATTGGTGATTGGAGTGGCGAATACGAATGGAAGAGCATCACTCTGACCCACACAGGCGGAGAAGCAACCTGCGTAGCAAAAGCAGTTTGTGAAACTTGCGGTGAAGAATACGGTGAATTTGATGCAAATAAGCACACACTTGTTCAGAAAGATGCAAAGGCTCCCACTTGCACAGAAATTGGTTGGGATGCATACGAATCCTGCACAGAGTGTGACTACACAACATATGAAGTACTTCCTGCTGACCCTGATGCACACGATTGGTCAAATAAAGACGGCATTTGCGCAAGAGAAAATTGCGGTTATGAATGTGTTCACGCTAACTACGCAGACGGTGCTTGTGATAACTGTGATGTAAAGCAGAAATATACCGTCAGAATGGAAACTAAGTTAAGCAAGGGTGTTGAATTTGTCGGCAACCCTGTAGCAATACATGGCGAGGACTTGATTATTGAATTTAAAAATCTTGTAAGTGAAAAATGTAATGATGTTTCTCTTTTTAAACTCACTATCGGTGCAAATTCTTTTTATGAATTTGAGTTTGATGAAAACGGAATTACTTTTGACGGTACAGTGCTCACAATTCCCGGAGAATTGGTGAACGGTGATGTTGAAACCCATGCAAATGCTTATACTCAGGCAAGAATAAAACTTAACGGAGGCAAATTTAGTCCTGAGTGTCCTCCTGATATAGTAGAAGAGTATTTTATTGAAAACGACTATGCTATTTCCAATAAAATGCTTGTAGGTTATACTAATTCTGTAAAAGATACATTTGTTAAAGATAAACACACTATTAAAAGTATTTTAGCTTCAGACGGCAATGATTATAATAAAATATACTATTTCTCTCCAAATAGTGATTTAGAAATGACTATCGAATGGGAATGTCTTCCTGAAAACTTCGAAAACGGTGTGTGCGTCGAATGCGGTTATGAATGTCCCCACGAATGGAGCGAAGGCGTACTCACAAGACCCACCAAGACAGAAGAGGGCTATTATACATATATCTGCTCTGCCTGCGGTGCTACAAAAACAGAAGTAGCCGAAAGACCTGCTAACTATGCTGAATTTAAAGAACTGCTCGAAAAGGTCAAGGGTTATGTTGATGAAAACCTTACAGACAGTATGCTGCAAGAGGTTAATAATGTAATTAATTTCTTTGAATTAGACGCAAACCACCATTTTATCAAAGGTGAAGAAAACATTGTCAGCCAGTTGGCAGAACAGCTTAATGAGTTTATTGAAGTAGTTGAAAAAGGTGTTGAAGACGGCTCAGCGGTCAAGGTTGACGGCGGGGAAATTGTAAGCAAAATGTATATAGAATGGGGAAAAAAGATTGAAGCTGACGGTTTGGCTGATGCTTACATAGAGTTTATAGATAATGAAAAAGCAACGGAAGAAGCAATGGCAAAAGATGGTGAAATTCAGAAGTTTGCAGGGTCACTTGAAGGCTCTGTTGCTGAGAATGCTGATAACATTGAGCAACTTGAAGGAATGATTAATGAATTCCTTGCAAGCTTTGAAAACTGCCTTAACGGTGCTCACAATGTAAGGGAATACAAAGAAAGCAAGCCTGCAAAGTGCGGCGAAAATGCAATTGAAGAAGGTACTTGCTGGTTCTGCGGTGAAGTTCTTACAAGAGAGGTTCCCGATTCAGCTCTCACTCACTCCTTCACAAAGTACGAAATAGCAGAAGAAGCAAAGTGCGGTGTAGAAGGTAAGGAAGTAGCCCTTTGTGACAACGGCTGCGGTGAAACAGATGAAAAGGCTATCGAAGCTCTCACTCATACCGATGCTGACGGTGACTACATCTGTGATTACGGTTGCGGTTACGAATTTGAAAAGCCTGCTCCCGAAGAACCCACACCCGACACACCTGACGAACCTACAGATGACAGTGAAGTATGCCACGATTGTGGCGGTTCTGCTCATCCGAATACAGGTTTACCTCAGTATCTCTGTATGCTTATCACATTTATTAAGCTCATTTTCTCACTTGTAAGAGTATTACAGGAAATAGCATAATGGTGCATAAATAAATTAGCCGCCGGGGAGAAATCCCCGGCGGTTCTTTCTGCGGACAATTAATAAATTTCAGCATTGAATCTGACGAAATTTACCTCAACCTATAACCAAAACGGCGGGTAGGAATTAACCTACTCGCCGTCCTTTTGCCGCGTACGGATATATTATCTTTTTTTAGCCTCGAGTCTGTAAATAGGCTGACCTAAGTCGCTGAATCTCTTTTCATACTCAGTGACAATGTTGCCCTCAAAATCGCTGTTATGCAGGTCGAGGGAGACATTTTCAATTTTGTAATTTGCCGCTGAAAACTCACCAATGGAAAACTCGAAGAAGTGCATATTGTCGGTCTTCTGATGAATCTCACCGTCTGCTGTCAGAAGCTTTTCATAAAGAGCGAGAAAATCTCTGTGGGTGAGTCTGTGCTTGGCATATCTTGCCTTGGGATAAGGGCAGGAGAAGTTGAGATAAATAAGCTCAATGCTGTTTTCGGGAATGAACTTCGGCAGATATTCAGCACCGCCGCATATAAAACGGACATTCTTAAGACCTATGCCCTGTGCCTTTTCGACAGCGGCAACAATAACATTTCTGATTTTCTCAACAGCAATGAAGTTGATATCGGGGTGGCGCTGTGCGAGCTCAAAGATAAACTGTCCCTTGCCGCAACCGATTTCCATTCTCACGGGGTTGTCGTTGCCGAAAATCTCTTTGTAATTGAAAAGTGTTTTTTCTTCTATAGCTTTGTTGAAGTCTCTTTCGTCGCTCTGTGTGTCGAGAATCAGCTCACTTACGGCGTCAATTCTTTCATCAAGATATTTCTTTTTTCTCATTCGCATAAATGTTTACCTCTGAAGTTTTTTGTCGGAATCTATTATAATACTCAATTGGTATTTTGTCAAAAGATTTTAGTATGAAAATGAGGTTAAAATCAACAAAAAAGAGCATTTTGCTTTGGCTAAGATTCCCAAAAGTCAGGGGAGTTATATGAGAAATGTTGACATTGCTGAGGGGTAAATTATATAATAAGTTTCAGGTATAGAGCCCGCAGGGCTTAGTACAAAAAATAATTTTCGGAGGAAAATAAAATGAAAACATTCAAGAAAATTCTTTGCATTGTTCTTTGTTTGCTTATGCTGACCTCAACTATGGTCTTCGCAGGTGCAGAAAATGAAGAGACCGCAGAGGAAGTAACAGGCTTTACTCAGGAAGACTTCCTCAGAGTAAAGGGCAGAAAAATCGTTAATCAGAAAGGCGAAACAGTACAGCTCAGAGGTGTAAATCTCGGTGCCTGGCTCGTGCGTGAAAACTGGCTCAACCCTGACTGCGTCGATGTTGAATACAAGTCAAAAATGACAGAAGAACAGCAGAAAAAGTATTGGGGTACCTTCTATGAAGACCTGACAGCCGAAGAAAAAGCTATATTTGATCCCTACTATCAGAAAGATTATGACGGCGAAATGGTTTATGATGTATTAGAGAAGCGTTTCGGCAGAGAAAAGGCTCAGGAGCTTCTCAATATGTTCTATGACAACTGGATTACAGAATGGGACCTTGACAATATCAAGTCAATGGGCTTCAACTGTGTCCGCGTACCTTTCTGGTACAGAAACTTCTATTATGATGACAAGGGTACTAAAATCCTTGACGAAAACGGCGAATGGGATTTCTCAAGACTCGATTGGGTTGTAGAAGAATGCTCAAAGAGAGAGCTTTATGTTATTCTTGATATGCACGGTGCTGTAGGCTCACAGTCAGACGCCCCACACTCAGGCAGAGCTTTCAAGGGTGCACAGCTTATGGAAAACAGCGAACAGGGTGAAGAGTACCGCAGACTCACAGACGAGCTCTGGACAGCTATTGCTTCACGTTTCGAGGGTAACCCTGCCGTAGCTATGTATGACCTTCTCAACGAGCCTATGTGCGATGTAAAATGCGGTGAGCTCACAAGAAGAATAAAGAATGAAGCTATCTATACACGCCTTTATAACACAGTGCGTGCAGTTGACGAAGAGCACATCATCACTATGGAAGCTATCTGGACAGGTTGGGCACTTCCCAAGACTTTCCTTAAGGGTTGGAAAGATGTTGTTTATCAGGTACACTTCTATAACAACTCAGACTTCATCTTCAATTTCTTCCTTCTTCTCACAATTGCAATTCATCCCAATGTACCTCTTATGGTAGGCGAATTCTATCCCCACGAAAAGACAACGTGGAACAACTGCTTCTCAACTATGAATAAGCTCGGTTACAGCTGGATGTGTTGGACATACAAGGCAACAGGCGACAAAATGTGGTCTTCAGACTGGTGTATGTACGGCGCGAAAAACGGCTTCTCAAGAGCGAAGATTTTCCACGGCACATATGATGAAATCGCAGCGGCATGGAGCGCTGAGAGACTCAACACAGACGGTGATTGGTTTGTCAACACAGGTCACTATGACAATAATGTAAAAGATCATCTTGGTTAATATTTTTGCGGAGAGCTTCGGCTCTCCGCTTTTTCTTTTAGTTTCGTTTCTGCTGACGAAAGAATTGGCTTTTTCTTTCATTTTTAGTTTGGTGAGATTATCAGTCTTTCCTCGCTCAAGGCGCGTGGCATCGTCACCGAAGCACCACCGGTGGCGGAGAGGCTTTTTCTTTTATTTTTAGTTTTTATCAGATAGTTAATTTTTCCTCGCTCGTGCCGCGTGGCACTTTCTTTGTCCTGAGCGACAAAGGAAGCAAAGCGCTCTGTTTTGTTGACGGTAGTTTATCACATTTAAAGTCAGCCGATTCTCCGCCTCCAACTGCAAACTACGAAGCGGATTGGTCTAAAGCTTCTATTATCCGATGTACCGTTACCGACTCTCTCCCTTTTTAATAAGCCTTATTCCGCCTGCGTTTGCAGTTTCCGCAGCGGGTGAGTTTGTTTACTCTTTAATTTGGTATAAGCTTAAATTTTCGTCAGTCGACCCAACCCACCCCGAATCACTCAATAAAACATCAGCTTAGCGACTCACGACTGTCGGGTAGAGAGAGGGTAAAACAGACGGAAAGCACATTAGACGAGAACTCATTTTATAAAGCGGGATAAAGTAGCGGTATCTTTTTAGAAAAGTCGCTTTAAATAGAGATGTTCGGTTAAGAGCAGATGTAAGGCAGAGAGCAGAAATGTGAAAAATCACCGATAAGCAGATATTAATTAATTGGGGAGATTTTGGAAACTATCCCTGACATTAAGTTTGATGAAACTTCGGCGGTGATTTCTTCACTTCTTTCGGACTAAAGGCACAAAGGGCGCTTTTGCATACTTTTGTCGCCCGGGACAAAAGTATGAGCCACTGCGGCTCGAGCAGAAACGAGACTCGAAATATAATTAAAACTAAAAATAAAAGAAAAAGCCAAAAGGCTCGTCAGCACAAACTAAAAAAATAAACAGTTTGATCACATATTTTTAGGTTGACTTGAAAAGAATATTGATGTATAATTTTTCCATAGATGCCGATGTGTCGGCATAAGGAATATATGAGGAAATCGGAGGAAATCCAAATGGCTTATTTATCAGACATTGAAATCGCTCAGCAGTGTGAAATGAAACACATCACTGAAATCGCAAAGAAAGCCGATGTAGAAAAGTATATCGAGCAGTACGGCAACTATAAGGCAAAGATTGACCTTTCGCTTTTAAACGATGCCAAAGACAAACCCGACGGCAAGCTCGTGCTCGTTACAGCTATCACTCCCACACCTGCAGGTGAGGGTAAGACAACCACAACCATCGGTCTTGCAGACGGTATGAGCCTTATCGGCAAGAAAGTCACAGTTGCTCTTCGTGAGCCCTCACTCGGCCCCGTTTTCGGTGTCAAGGGCGGTGCAGCAGGCGGCGGTTATGCTCAGGTTGTGCCTATGGAAGATATCAATCTCCACTTCACAGGCGACTTCCATGCAATCACAAGTGCAAACAATCTTCTTGCGGCTATGATAGATAACCATATTCAGCAGGGCAATCAGTTGGGCATTGACGTGCGCCGCATCACCTGGAAACGCTGTATTGATATGAACGACAGACAGCTTCGTTTCATCACAGACGGTCTCGGAGGAAAAGTTAACGGTACCCCCCGTGAAGACGGCTTTGATATCACTGTTGCAAGTGAGGTTATGGCTGTACTGTGCCTTGCATCTTCAATCACTGACCTTAAAGAAAGACTCAGCCGCATCGTAATCGGTTATAACTTCAAAGATGAGCCTGTTACCTGTGGCGAAATCGGTGCAGCAGGCGCAATGACAGCTCTTCTCAAAGATGCTCTCAAACCCAACCTTGTTCAGACTCTTGAGGGTACTCCTGCATTTGTGCACGGCGGACCTTTCGCAAATATTGCTCACGGCTGTAACTCTGTTATCGCAACAAAGACAGCTCTTAAAATGGGCGACTATGCTATCACTGAAGCAGGCTTCGGTGCTGATCTCGGTGCTGAAAAGTTCCTCGATATCAAATGCCGTATGGCAGGACTTACTCCCTCAGCTGTTGTTATGGTTGCAACTATCCGTGCTCTTAAAATGCACGGCGGTCTTGCTAAGACACAGCTCGGCGAAGAAAATCTCGAAGCTCTCGAGGGCGGTATCCCCAATCTTCTCAGACACGTTTCAAACATCAAAAATGTCTATAAACTTCCCTGCGTTGTTGCAGTTAACCGCTTCCCCACAGATACCGACAAAGAAATCGAATTTGTTATCGAAAAGTGCAAAGCTCTCGGCGTAAATGTTTGCCTTTCAACTGTATGGGCAGACGGCGGTAAGGGCGGCGTTGAATTGGCTAAGGAAGTAGTACGCCTTTGCGAAGAAGAGGATAACTCAGGTTTCAGCTTCTCATATGATGCAGAAGACACCATCGAAAACAAAATCAGAAATATCGTTACCAAGGTTTACGGCGGTGATGATGTTGCATTCCTGCCTGCAGCTAAAAAGCAGATTGCAAAGCTGACAGATATGGGTTACGGCAATATGCCCATCTGCGTTGCAAAAACACAGTACAGCTTCTCAGATGACCCCACAAAGCTCGGTGCGCCCGACGGTTTCACCGTAACTGTAAGAAATGTCAAAGTCAGTGCAGGTGCAGGCTTCATCGTTGTGCTCACAGGCGACATTATGACAATGCCCGGTCTTCCTAAAGTTCCTGCGGCTATGAAGATTGATGTTGACGAAGACGGCAAGATTACAGGTCTGTTTTAATTGAATTTGTAATTTCGAATATAGGGGACGCCCATTGGGCGTCCTTTTTAGTTATTGGGTATTGCTGACGAAACAGTTAGCCTTCCCGGAAAGGAAATGGGGACCGCGTCAGCGGTGGAGAGAGGTTTGTGTAACTTTTAGTCTGAGGTGGAGGGGCGGCTGCGTCGCCGAACGCAGTTCGGCGCGTGGCGTGCCCACGGAAATCGCTTCGCGATTTCACGCAGCCGCCTCCAACCTCTTGCAGTGACTTTAAATTTCGTCAGCAAAAACTCACCCGCTGCGGAAACTGCCAACGCAGGCGGGTAGATATTCCATAAACAGTAATGCAGTGCGACATTGATGTGAGCTGATAAAAGGAAGAAACCACAGCGCTTCGGTAAGTTTGCAGTTGGAGGCGGAGAATCAGTCAGTTTTAACAGTGAAAACTACCGTCAACAAAAAAAGAGCGCTTTGCTTACTTTGTCGCTCGGGACAAAGTAAGAGGCTCCGCGCCTTGAGCGGAAACGAGATTAACTGCTTCAGAAAAACTAAAAATAAAAGGAGAGGTCATGTCGCTCAGGACAAAGTAATTCCCTCTTGCAGTTCCCAAAATCGCTTGCCGGCTTGGAGCGCCGAGCGATTTTGACCGCTGCGCCATCCTTGCCTCGCTTCATCCGCCACCGGCGGCACCTCGGCGACGATGCCCCGCGCCTTGAGCGGGAACGAGATTAACTGTTTCAGAAAAACTAAAAATAAAAGGAGAGGTCATGTCGCTCGGGACAAAACTCGGCATTAGCGGAAACGAGACTGACTATCAGATTAAAACTAAAAAAAGCAGGCACCAATCAAGTGCCTGCTTAAAAATTGTCTGAGATTATTATGCTGCCTTTTTCTTAAAAACTTTCTCTTTGATTGATGCGAGAACTTTTTCAACAAGAGGATAAACTGCCTTTGCAATAAGTACGCCGATAACAGCATAAATGATGCCGACGATTGCACCGCCGATAACGTCTGTGCAGTAGTGAACTTCAACATAGATTCTTGAGAAGCCCATAAGTGCTGCAAATACCATAGCAGGAATACCAATCTTTCTGTTGAGGAAGAGGATAGCTGCGCAAGCTGCAAAAGCTGATGATGTGTGACCTGAGGGGAATGAGAAGCTTGTGAGCTTTTCAACAAAGTCAGGGTACTGATATTTAGCTAACCAATCAGCAGCCATTTCGGGATACTTTTCTGTGAGAGCCTGAATTTTTTCAACCATAACGTCGAACTTACCGAGTCTGCCTGCATCTATAAATGCCTGCTTGTCAGCAAGAAGACCTTCAAGGTCGAAGATGTAGAAAGGTCTGACTCTCTCGAGCATCTCTTTAAGCACCAGGTTGTTAAGCACGAGCATAACAACAAGTGAGATAAGCATTGCAAGACCGATTTTGCGGTATTTCTTGGTTGCAAAAAGAACAAGACCTGCAGCGATAAAGATGATGCCTTCGTCACCGAGAGTGGTTATAACAACCATGATTGATGTGAGAATTGGGCTCTGAATGCTCTGAATCCATTCAAAAACGCCAAGGTCGAAACTTAAAAATGAATCAAAAATTGCGTCCATTCTTATTTCCTTCTTTCTTTGAGTATTTGTTGTATTTTCAGCTCCGAGAAGAGCTTAAAACCTTTATAAAGTTTTGAAGTCGATATCAAAACTGCCGTTTTCGACTGTCAGTACACAATATTTTCCGTCGCAGAGTGCTCCGGGATTAATTGCACAAACCCCCGTGACAGGGTCGTTATACATTGCGCTTTTATGTGTATGACCGTAAAGTGCAACATTTGCCCTGACAGACTTCGCCGATGAGAGCAGCTCTCTGAGAGAAAACCTGACATTGAATATATGTCCGTGACAAGCCATAATTGTAACACCGTCGATATATTTATATGCTTCGGTGTCGGCGTCACTATGCCAATCATTATTGCCTTTTGCGACTATAAATTTTTTCTCAGGGTACCTTGCCATGATTCTTGTTACTTCGCTCATACCGTCACCGAGAAAAAATACCGTCTGACAATCATTTTCTTTAAAAAGCATTTCATCTATATAATTCACAGCACCGTGAGAATCTGAAAAGACCAGCACTTTCATTCATATCACACTCCCTCGGGGCATATTTATCATATTACAAGTTATATTATCACAGATTGGAAGGTTTTTCAATGGAAAATGAAATAAATATTTCTTCTGAACAGATTAATTCATTTCTCAGCCGTTTCGGCAAAGGGCAGAATGTCTCTGTCGATTCAATCAAGGATTCTCTTTCAATTGAGCAGAAGGACAAAATCAATTCAGTTCTGTCGGACCCTGAAAAACTGAAAAAGCTCTTATCTTCACCTCAGGCAAAGAAACTTTTTGATATGATAAAAGATAAAAAGGAGTAAGCATATGGACCTTGGCTCATTGAACTTAGAAGGCATTGAAAATATAATAAACTCCATGAGCCAAAGTGATATTGAAGAACTTTCATCTCTGGCAGGTGAGTTTTTCTCGGGCAAGACAAAAGACACCAAACCTCAGGAGGATTCTTCTCAAGGCATAGATTTTGACACTGTAACTAAAATCGCATCCTTTATGAGCAAGCTTTCCTCTATGCCCAAAGATCCTGCCTGTCAGCTTCTCACGGCACTCAAGCCCATGCTTTCACCTGAGAGACGCCACAAGGCTGACGAGGCAATAAAAATGTTAGAAATTTTATCCTTTCTGCCCTTGCTTAATGATTTGCAGTGAAAGGATGAAAAATTTTGAGATATGACCTTTACGGCAGAACACCACACAATCACGGCAGGGTACAGCAGCAGAACTTTATAAATGATATCACCGACAAAGACACGGCACTGATATTTTCGCTGATTTTTCTGCTGAGAAAAGAACGGCGTGACCCTATGCTGATTCTGGCTTTGCTTTATATTCTCACTTGACAAAAACACTCTGATATAATATCATAGTCACATCAACAATCAGGAGGCAGTTAAAATGCAGTACAGTTACAGACCCCACGGTGTCTGCGCAAGAATGATAAGCTTTGACATCGAGGACAATATAGTTAAAAATGTGAAATTTTCAGGCGGTTGCTCAGGTAACACTCAGGGCCTTTCAGCTCTTGCTGAGGGTATGACAGCTGACGAAATCATAAACAAGCTTTCGGGCATCCGTTGCGGTTTCAAGGGCACATCATGTCCCGATCAGCTTGCAAAGGCTGTTGCAGAGGCCGTTAAGTGAGTGCAGAATACAGAATTGCGATGAAACTAAGGCGAGCAGGTTGATTCCTGCCCGCCTTTTTTAGTTAGGAGTGAGAAGTCAGGAGTTGCTGACGAAATTTCAAGTCACTGCAAGAGGTGCGGCGGCTCCGTGAAATCGCCTTGCGATTTTCGTGGGCTCGCCCACGCGCCGAACTGCGTTCGGCGACGGAGCCGCCTCTTCCCTCTTGCAGAGACTTTCTCACAAATCCGCATAAAAAAACGGCAAAGACAAAATCTGTCTTCGCCGTTTTTAAATCGCATATAATAGGGAATATTGTTAATTGTTAAATTCCAATTCCTTTATCTTCTCGCGGAGTCGTTGGAAATCTTCAAGGGCAAGAGATTTGTTGCTCTCAGTGCGAAGAAGCGCCGAAGGGTGAAAAGTACCCATAAAGAGAATTCCACCTTTTTCGATGAATTCACCGTGCTGAGTTGTCACACGGAAATCAGGTGAGATGAGTCTTTGAGCGGCGATTCTGCCAAGACAAACGATAATTTTAGGCTTGATGAATTTTACCTGCTGACGAAGATATCCGATGCAGATATCCTGCTCTTCGGGCTTGGGGTCTCGGTTCATAGGCGGACGGCATTTGACTATATTGGCAATATATATGTTTTCTTTTCTGTCAAGACCGATGAGGGAAAGATATTTATCAAGAAGCTGACCGCTTTTGCCCACAAAGGGTTCGCCCTGCAAATCCTCCTGCTCGCCGGGCCCCTCGCCGACGAACATAATTTCTGCGTTTTCGTTGCCCACACCGAAAACCACATTGTGTCTGCCTGATGACAGGGGACACTTGTCACAGCCAAGACACTGATTTTTTAAATTTTCGAATTCAGTATTCATAATAATTCCGCCTCAGAGTTAATATTTCACTTTTATAATACATATAAATAGTTCAGCAGACTTTAAATAAATATTAACAATATTAAAAAGATATCGAAAAAACTTGTAAAATTATTTTTTTAATGATATTATAGACAAAATTTTTATCGGAGGGTACATATGAAAAATACAGCTAAAAAACTTATGCTTGTCCTTTTTGTTGTTATGATTTTCTCATTGACAGTTATAACTTCATCAGCTGCTTCAGACTATAATTTCACCATTTCTGCAAGAAGTATGAATGTTGGTCTCAATCAGTTCACTCAGGTTGGCGCAGAGGTAGAAGGCCTTGAGTTACAGCCCGAAATCACATGGGCAACATCAGATGAGTCAATTGCAACAATAAGCTCCAAAGGTCTTGTCAAGGGCGTTGCTCTGGGTAATTTTGAAATTATTGCAACAACAGTTGTCGGTGGTGAGACTCTCACTGCCAAGTTCCCCATGAAGGTTGTAAAAAATGAAAATCCTCTCAATTCATATATGGAAAAGTATGACCTTCTTTCTTATCAGTACTGCTATGATTATTGCGGCTACTATTACACAAACGACAAATTAGCCTGGCAGAAAGAATTCGGTTTTGCTAAGGTATATGACTATATGGCTCCTTTTGTACAGATGAAATATGACTATGCAAGAGCCTTCTTCACCTATGAGGGTCAGGACTTTATGGTTCAGCTCTGGAAAGGTCAGTATGTAGTATTTTACGGTGCTGAAATAGGCATTTATCAGAGAGAAGCAGACGGACTCAAGAGAGATCCTTACACCTTATATAATGTTGCCGATCAGGAAAATTGGCTGACAATGGATATGGGCGTATATCATCAGAAAAATGAAGGAGATGCTCCCGAGGATTATGAGCTTCTCTTCAAGCGTCCCGTCGGCAAATATTGGTGGTGCACAGGCTTTGTGCCCGGCAGTGTAAGAAGCACAGACCCTGCAGATGAACTCAGAATCGAAGCAGATCTGACATTCAAAGACAGCACAATGGCAGGTCTTTTTGCTGCTGAACTTTCAGATATGGGCTTCAAAAAAGCTGATTCAGCAGACAGTGTCGAAATTGACGGATATTATCAGGACGGTGCAACCGTAACAATTTCATGGCAGAATCTCGTCGAAAATGATGATGTAAGAGATTGGACAAAAATCGGTATGTTTTTCCTTGGTCTTATGCTTTCACTTTTTGTCAAGTGGGGTCTTCCCGAGCTTATGAAGCTTTTTGTTAAATAATGATTTTTCCCTGTACGGCAGTGTACAGGGATTTTTATTTAAAATTTAAAATAAAAATATAAATCGGTGTTGCAATTAAAAGAAATATGTTGTAAAATATCTTGTGTAAAACTTATAACATTATTTTTGGAGGACAATAATATGAACAGACCCGTTTTAATTGAAACATCAGCAAGACATATCCATGTCAGCCGCAGAGTTCTTGATATTCTCTTCGGTGAAGGCTATGAACTTACAAACAAAAAAGATCTTTCTCAGCCCGGCCAGTATGCTTGCGAAGAAAGAGTTCAGGTTATCGGCCCTAAGGGCAGCTTCCCCGCTGTTTCAATCCTTGGCCCCGTACGCCCCGAAACTCAGGTAGAGCTCAGCGCAGGTGATGCACGTTCAATCGGTGTTAAGGCTCCTATCCGTGAGTCAGGCGACCTTGAAGGCAGCGGCGGTTGCAAACTCGTCGGCCCCAAGGGTGAGGTTGAACTTAACGACGGCGTTATCATTGCTAAGAGACACATTCATATGACTCCTGCAGATGCTGAAAAATATGGCCTTGCTGACAAGCAGATCGTATCAGTTAAGGCTGACAGCGACGGCAGAGCTCTCATTTTCGGCGATGTTATCGTCAGAGTAAGCCCCTCATATGCTCTTGCAATGCACATTGACACAGACGAGAGCAACGCTGCTTCATGCACACCCGGTATGGAAGGCGACATCATCTGATTTCAGTTTGTTAGCTAATGCGGTCGCTTTGTGCGGCCGCTTTTGTATATGAAGTTGGCGGTGCAGGGGAGGCGGCTCCATAGACAAAGCCTGTGGCTTTGTCTCAAGGAAGACCGCAGGTCTTCCTTGTAAATCGCACAGCGATTTAATGGAGCCGCCAAGCCCTATCTGTCATCAACCTATCTAAAAGGAAGAAAACTCAATGAAAAAAGTCCTGCAGAATTCGCTTTTGGTTTTAATATGCATAATTGCTCTTTTATCTTTCGGCTACATCAGCATTTCTTTTGTGGGCGGGGGAGATTTCTTTGCGCCCTTCGTCGGAGCCACAACAGCAACTACCACCGAAAGTACCTCTGAAGAGACCTCGACAACAAAACCAACCACCACAAAAAAGCCGACTACAACGGTTACAACCACCACAGAAACAACAGTTACAGAAACCGTGGTGGAGGTTGAGAATTTCACTGTCATTGACCATTTTCCTTTGTCTTTGGCAAGTGGCGGTTCATGGGATATCAAGCACTGTCAGGGAATGGCTATAGACCAAAAGGGCGGCTATGCCTATTATTCCTACACAAACACCTTTGTCAAATGTGACCTTGAGGGTAATGCTGTGGGCAGTATAACGGGAATTCAGGGTCATCTCGGTGATATATGCTATAACCCGAAAGACGGCAAAGTTTATGCTTCTCTAAATCCTGAGGGCAAAAAGGCGCTGTACCTTGCCATTATCGATGTAAAAAAACTCAATGAAATGGGCGTTGATGCCGTTAAAGGCGGTCTTATCAGAACTGTTCATCTGACTCACGTTTGGAAAGATTATTCAGCCAAAGTCACAAATCAGGGCAAAACATATTGGAGACGTTACGGTGTTTCAGGTACCGATGCTATGTGCTTCGGGCCCTCATTTGAAACAGGAAAGGGACACTATCTGACAATTTCCTGCGGTACCACACCACAGACAGAAAGAACAGATAACGACTATCAGATACTTGTGCAATATGATGTTACAGGCTGGTGGGATAAATACGGTCAGCCTCTTCGCTATGATAAGGTGCACCACATAGGCCCCAAAGATATTCACGGCAAATTTTTTGTCTATACGGGCAATACAAACTACGGTGTGCAGACAATGACCTATTTCAAGGAACTCAATCTCTGGTTCCTCAATGTTTACACAACTCTGAAAGAGGATTTCCCGAAATATAATCTTTTCATAGTCAACGGCGATGTCAAGCCAAAAGAGAAAGCTCTTAAAGGGCAGGAAAAGAAAGATGTGCAGAAAGTGCTGACTCTTTATAAAGACGGCTCCTACGACGAGAAAACAGGGATTTACGGTTGGTTTATACCCGAGGGCTCAAAGGGAATGGAATATCTCACAAGCGGTCTGTTTTATATAATCCACCCCTACAGAACCTGGTACGGCAAACAGACGGGCGTGGCATATCTCTATGTCTGGGATCCCTCGGCAACTACCCCCTTTAAAATCGCGGCAGGCGTCAGCGATGACTATGTAATATCAAAGAAATTAACCAAGTGAAAAAATAAGGAGAATAATATGAGTTACCATTTTTTTGCAATGCACTCAAGAATGAAATATATCAACCGTTGGGCTCTTATGAGAAACACTGTCAGTGAAAATATCAGCGAACACAGCAATGATGTGGCGGTAATCGCTCACGCCCTTGCAATTATAAAAAATGTCCGTTTCGGCGGTGATGTCGACGCGGAACGAGCAGCCTTTTTAGGTCTTTATCACGATATGACAGAGATTATAACAGGTGATATGCCCACCCCCGTGAAATATCACAGTGAGGATATGACAGATGCCTTCAAGGCAGTGGAAGACAAAGCGGGAAGAACCCTCTTGTCCATGCTTCCCGATGATATGGCAAAGTACTATGAGGGTGCATTTTTTAAAAATGAGGGCGATGAATATCTCTGGAAAATTGTCAAGGCTGCCGATAAGCTTTCTGCGCTGATAAAGTGTATAGAAGAAAAAAATGCGGGCAATAATGAATTCGGCAAGGCTCTTGAAAGCACCCGCGCATCAGTGGAGGATATGGCTATGCCTGAGGTTGAAGTTTTCCTGGAAGAGTTCCTGCCGAGCTTTTATCTTAGCCTTGACGAACAGAATGAGACCTGATTTTAGTGAGTATTGTATAGTTTAGGCTGTTGGTTTTGTATATTTTGGTGAGAATAACAAATTTTTAAATAATTGGAAAAAAATCATTAAAAAGGTTGAAAAAATAAAAGAAATCAGCTATTATATTAGGGTAGATTTTTTTAAAAATTCAATTTAAATATTGGAGGAAAAAATTATGTCAGTAAAAGTTGCTATTAATGGTTTCGGCCGTATCGGTCGTCTCGCTTTCCGTCAGATGTTCGACGCTGAAGGTTATGAAGTTGTTGCTATCAACGACCTCACAAGCCCCAAGATGCTTGCTCACCTTCTTAAGTACGACACAGCTCAGGGCAGATATGACGGCCACACAGTAGAAGCTGGTGAAAACTCAATCACAGTTGACGGCAAAGAAATCATCATCTATGCTAAGCCCAACCCCGCAGAACTTCCCTGGGGCGAAATCGGTGTAGACGTAGTTCTCGAATGCACAGGTTTCTTCTGCTCAAAGGATAAGGCTGCTGCTCACATCGCTGCAGGTGCAAAGAAAGTTGTTATCTCAGCTCCCGCTGGTAACGACCTTCCCACAATCGTTTACAGCGTAAACGAAAACACTCTTACAGCTGAAGACACAATCATTTCAGCTGCATCATGCACAACAAACTGCCTTGCTCCCATGGCTAAGGCTCTCAACGACTATGCTGCTATCCAGAGCGGTATCATGACAACAGTTCATGCTTACACAGGTGATCAGATGGTTCTTGACGGTCCTCACAAGAAGGGTGACCTCAGAAGAGCTCGTGCAGCTGCTGCAAACATCGTTCCCAACTCAACAGGTGCTGCTAAGGCTATCGGCCTTGTTATCCCCGAACTCAACGGCAAACTCATCGGTTCAGCTCAGAGAGTTCCCACTCCCACAGGTTCAACAACAATCCTCCTTGCTGTTGTTAAGGGTGACGACGTAACTAAGGAAGGCATCAACGCTGCTATGAAGGCTGCTGCTTCAGACAGCTTCGGCTACACAGAAGAAGAACTCGTTTCATCAGATATCGTTGGTATCAGATACGGTTCACTCTTCGATGCTACTCAGACAATGGTTACAAAGATCGAAGACGGTCTCTATCAGGTACAGGTTGTTGCTTGGTATGACAACGAAAACTCATACACAAGCCAGATGGTTCGTACAATCAAGTACTTCGCTGAGCTTGCATAATTGCAGTTTAATATTAACAGACTCGAGAAATCGGGTCTGTTTTTTTGTTTTCTGAGATTTTTCTGCATCGGAGTATAAAGCTTCAGTGTTTATTTTAGTACGCGTTGCAGTAACTGATATGTGATAGTGTGTTGCCGCCCATCAGATTTTGGCTTATGATAAACCGAAGTTAATTTTATTGATTCTTAGTTAGATATATGTTATAATCAATAAACAAGTTTTGTTTGTATCGGAGTTGAAAATATGAATATTTACGTAATTTATAAATTTGCTGATAGCGATATTGTTAAGGCTAAAGTAGATGAGATACTTGCAGCAATATCGGATAAAGATGAATCCGGCAAGGAAAAATTTGGTGAAAAAAACAGTATATTTATGTTTGAACCAAACAAAACTCCTAAAAATTGGCATTCATATGCAAAACAAAAACTGAAAGACAGTCAGTTGGTTGTTATTTTTGATTCGTTATCAGGTGATTACAATTCTGTCGGAAAACATATTTCTTGGGAAATAAAGCAGGCTGAAAAATTAAATAAACGTATAGTTGTATTCAAGTCTGACATTGAATCAAAAAATCGCTCTTGGTACGAAGAAGGATATTCTAAGCAAGATCCGAAACATTCTCGATATAAGACAGTGAAGATAGACGACGCTGTTGATTTTATGGTGGAAGAGTGTAAGTGGAGTATGAATGACAACTTGTTGCACAAAACAAAAAATAATGAAATACTCACAGATGAAGACAAAATTTTGTTGCTTGAACAATATAAAATTATGATTGATACATCTGAAAAACTTATGGAGCGAAGACAAGAAACTGTAAATCTTTATACTACTCTTTGTACGGCTCTGATTGCTTTGATTGGTGCCTCTTTCGCTTTCAGTGATTTGAGAATTTCTGCTACTATTTTATTATTATCAGGGTTAATTTTGATTGTGCTTTGCAGAAATTGGTACTTATCATTGGCGTCATACGACAAAAATAATTATGGCAAGTTTGAGGTTATCAATCTTTTAGAGAAGCAACTGCCTGCTGAGATATTTCAATGTGAATACAGACATAATAAACGCAACGGTATAGGTTCGTTTTCCGCCCGTGAAAAGGTGCTGCCTCAGATCTTTTCTGTTTTAGGTGCAATTCTTATGGCGATAGCATGTATTATGTACATAGTTATAGCAATCAAATAATTTGTCGCTTTAAGTCAAAACTACAAATGCATTATTGTTTTATAGTTGATAAATTTAAAGCATTTTTTCTTGATATTACAATCAGTTAATGTTAGAAGTTTGGGAAGAAGTGAATTGTAATTTATGAAAGATAATATTCTGTTAAAAGCCAAACACTCTGCCTTATATGTCACCGCTTTTATCAAGTGGAGCCTTTTCAGCCTCATCATAGGTGCAGTCGGCGGGGGAGTGGGAGCAGGTTTTGCTCATCTGATTTCATATGTTACCGATGTGCGGATGAATAATGAGTGGCTGCTTTATCTTTTGCCTCTTGGCGGTGCGGTAATCGCTTTGATTTATCACCTGCTGAAAGTGGAGCACAAGGGCACAAATCAGGTTCTTGAAGCTGTGAGAAGCGATAAAAAAGTCTCTTTTGCTCTGGCACCTGCCATTATTTCCGGTGCAGGAATAACTCATCTTTTAGGCGGCTCGGCAGGTAAAGAGGGTGCGGCACTTCAGATTGGCGGCAGCATTGCCGGAGTTGTGGGCGATATCTTCAGGTCCGACGAAAAAGACAGACACATTCTCACTGTCAGCGGTATGGCGGCAGTTTTTGCGGCAGTCTTCGGCACACCTGTGGGTGCCTCGGTTTTTGCCGTTGAAGTTGCAAGTGTAGGCTATGTTTCTCTCTCGGCGCTTTACCCGTCTTTTGCTTCGGCACTGATATCATATCTGATTGCCCTGAAATTAGGAGTTCACCCCGAAAGCTTCAGTGTGGATATTATACCCTCTCTGTCGGCAGGGTCCCTGTCAAAAACGGCATTGCTTGCAGTGGTTGTGGCTTTGGTGAGCATTGTGTTTTGTGTGGCGATGAAAGTCTCACACAATGGCTTTGAAAAATATATCAGAAACCCATATATCAGAGCCTTTGTCGGCGGTGTTGTGATAATTCTTCTGACGCTGATTGTGGGCACAAGGGACTACAACGGTGGCGGAATGCACATAATTGAGGGCATTTTTCACGGCGAAGAGGTCAGCAAGATAGCTTTTCTGATGAAGATTATTTTCACGGCGATTACCATCGGAAGCGGTTTCAGAGGCGGTGAGATAGTGCCGACGCTGTTTATCGGTGCAACTCTCGGTTTTTCCCTGTCGGGAATAATCGGATTGCCGGTGGGCTTCTGTGCGGCAGTGTGTATGATTGCACTTTTTGCCGGTGTGACAAACTGTCCTATTGCTTCGGTGTTTTTGGCAATTGAGCTTTTCGGCGCCCAGGGAATTTTATATTATGCTCTGGCAATATTTATCTGTTTTGTCCTTTCGGGATATTTCAGTTTATATACGGGTCAGAAGATAGTCTTTTCAAAGATAAAAGAAGAAACAAGAGAATAACACCGCGTTTTTGATTACTTTTTCACGACAGGAAAAAGTAATGCCCCGCGGCGAGCGCAATAAAAGGAGCAGGCGTAAACCTGCTCCGTATTTTTTTATAATCAGTTTTTAGATTGAGGGAGAATCTTATTAGTTGTGATATACTTAGCGCCAAAGAGCACCATTATATCTGCAAAGAAGTTATTATCAACTGTCCAGACGGCAATGGTGATGCCTTTTTCCTTTGCGTATCTGATAGCTCCGAAACATTTATATAAGCACCAATGGTTATAATTGATGCCGAAGTTATTTTCCACGCACCAGTCGATGTCTTCTTTTGTGGGCTCATTGGCAAGGTAGAGCATTTCGATATTTTTGTCGAGTTTTCTGTATTCTTCGAGATATTCCGCTTCGAAAGAGATAATAACAGCCTTGTCTGAAAGCTCATATTCATCAAGCATCTCTTTGAGTGAGGGGAGATATTCTGTGTCACAGCCTTTGATTTCAATTACGGGGAGAATATCCCATTCCTTGCAGACGTCGAGAGTTTCTCTGAGGGTGGGCATTTTTATATCGGGATATTCTTCGATATTACTTCCGCTTACTAATTTCATTTCGCGTAGCTCTTCTAAAGTGAAGTCTTTAACTTCGCCCTCCGAGTCTGTCATATGATCCACATCGTCATCGTGTATGACAACCCACTGTCCGTCTTTGGTGGTATGTATATCAAACTCAAAAGCATCGAAGCCGTATTTAGCTGCACCGTAGAAAGCAGGGAGTGTATTTTCGGGATAGAGAGATGAGAGGCCTCTGTGAGCAATGAGCTTGGGAGCCGAATCTGTGTGCATTGAAACCATAAGTCCGCTGCCGATTGTGTCGGGAATCGTAGGCACAACAATAATTATAAAAAGAAGTGCAATCAGGGTTAATACTGCAGAAATCAGTTTTCTGATTTTTTTTAATAGTCTGAACATATTTAATTCTCCTTTATATTTGACTTGAATTCATTATATATCATAAGGCTCTGAATTTCAAGACTGTGAACAATCTTTGGCTTAGGAATAAAAACAATTGCAATATTTATATTAAATGTACGAAAAAAGAAGATTTAATAAGGAAATTATATAAAACGTGTATTGACTTTAGCGCTTTAACACTGTATAATGGTAACATTATTTATTTTTATGAATATAATATAATTATCCTATGAGGTGATTTTAATGAAAAGAGTATACAATTTTTCAGCAGGCCCTTCAATGCTTCCCATTTCAGTGCTTGAAAAGGCTGCAGGCGAAATGCTTTGCTATGGCGACAGCGGTATGAGTGTAATGGAAATGAGTCACCGCAGTGCTGTTTATGACGAAATCATCAAGAGCGCAGAGGCTCTTCTTCGCGAAATTATGGAAATCCCCGATAACTATAAGGTGCTTTTCCTTCAGGGCGGTGCTTCAACTCAGTTCGCAGCAGTGCCCCTGAACCTTATGAATAAAAACGGCAAGGCAGACTACATTCTCTCGGGTCAGTTCTCAACCAAGGCTTATAAAGAGGCTCAGAAGTACGGCGATGTAGTGGCTGCTGCATCATCAAAAGATGACAACTTCTCACGCATTCCCGAGACAACAAGAGAGTCATTCAGACCCGATGCTGACTATGTTCACATCTGCTTTAACAACACAATTTACGGCACAAAGTTCGGCTATATCCCCGACACAGGCGATATTCCTCTTGTTGCCGATATGTCATCCTGCATTATCTCCGAGCCCGTTGATGTCAGCAAGTTCGGTATGATTTATGCCGGTGCTCAGAAAAATATGGCTCCTGCAGGTCTTACAATTGTTATTGTACGCGAGGACCTCATCGGCAATGCAAGACCCGATACCCCCGCCATGTTAGACTATAAGCTTATGGCTGACAACGATTCAATGTATAACACACCTCCTTGCTATTGTATTTATGTTGCAAAGCTTGTTTATGAGTGGATCAAGGAACTGGGCGGTCTGAGCGAAATGAAAAAGCTCAACGAAAAGAAAGCTGCAGTGCTTTATGATTATCTTGATTCTCAGGACTATTATATTGCTCCCACAGAAAAGGGCAGCCGTTCAATGATGAATGTTACTTTCGTAACAGGCGATGCTGACCTTGATAAGAAATTCGCTTCAGAAGCTGCAAAAGCAGGTCTGCAGAATCTCAAGGGCCACAGAAGTGTTGGCGGTATGAGAGCTTCAATCTATAATGCTATGCCCTATGAGGGTGTTGTAGCTCTTGTAGAGTTTATGAAAGACTTCGCTGAGAAGAATCCTAAATAAGCAGGTGAAATAAATGATTAATATTAAAACAATGAACAAGATCGCAAAAATCGGTCTTGACGAACTTGATAAAACTATCTTTAATATTGCCGACGATGCTGAAGCTCCCGAGGGTATAATGGTACGCTCTGCATCACTTCACGATATGGAATTCAATGCTGAACTCAAAGCTATCGTACGTTGCGGTGCAGGTGTAAATAATATCCCCACCGATGAGTGCGCTCAGCAGGGTATTGTTGTATTCAATACTCCCGGTGCCAATGCAAACGGCGTTAAGGAGCTGACAATTGCATCTCTTCTTCTTGCTTCAAGAAAGATTACCGACGGTATCAATTGGGCTAATACTCTTGAAAGCGACGTTGCAAAGCAGGTTGAAAAAGGCAAGAGTGCTTTCGGCGGCTGTGAAATTCAGGGCAAGACTCTGGGTGTTATCGGTCTCGGAGCTATCGGCGGTCTTGTTGCAAATGCCGCAAAGAGCCTTGGTATGAAGGTTATCGGCTGTGACCATTTCCTCACAGTTGACGCTGCATGGCATCTTTCACGTTCAATTAACAAGGCTTCAACTTACGATGAGGTTTATAAAGAGGCTGACTATATCACACTTCATATTCCCTCAACACCCGACACAAGAGGCATGATTAATGCTGAAGCTATCTCCAAGATGAAAGATGGCGTTAAGATTGTCAATCTTTCACGCGCTGACCTTGTGAATGTTGCCGATATCAAAGAGGCGCTTGCAAGTGGCAAAGTGAGCTGTTATGTCACAGACTTCCCCACAGAAGATACCATAAACTATCCCGGTATTATCACCACGCCTCACCTGGGTGCTTCAACAGGCGAGAGTGAAGACAACTGCGCTGTTATGGCTGCTCATCAGCTTCAGGATTTCCTTTTAAACGGCAACATCAAACACAGTGTCAACTATCCTGATATTGAGATGCCCAGAAGCGCCGGCTCAAGACTTGTGGTAATGCACAAAAATGTGCCCAATATGATCAGTACCGTAACAGGTAAGATTTCAGCTGAGGGCATCAACATCGACCATATGGCTAACCGTTCAAAGGGCGACTATGCTGTTATGCTTGTGGACACTCCCGATGCAGTCAGCGAAGCGGCTATCAAAGACATTGCCGAGTTAGAAAATGTTATTCGTGTTATCAAGATATAATAAAAAACAGTCCTCATCAGAGGGCTGTTTTTTTGCTGACGAAATTTCAAGTCACTGCAAGAGGTGCGGCGGCTTCGTGAAATCGCCTTGCGATTTTCGTGGGCACGCCCACGCGCCGAACTGCGTTGGGCCCCGGAGCCGCCTCTTCCCTCTTGCAGTGACTTTCTCAAAACAAAGCCGCATAAAAAAACGGCAAAGAGAAAATCTGTCTTCGCCGTTTTTGAATCGCATATAATGGGGGATATTGTTAATTGTTAAATTCCAATTCCTTTATCTTCTCGCGGAGTCGTTGGAAATCTTCAAGGGCAAGAGATTTGTTGCTCTCAGTGCGAAGAAGCGCCGAAGG
>JAZTZY010000035.1:0-13043 GCA_045637705.1 Acutalibacteraceae bacterium
CATAGCTTTCGAAAAGGTCAGCACCCATACCTGCAACGTCACCAACGTTGTCGCCTACATTATCGGCAATAACTGCGGGGTTTCTGGGGAAGTCGGATCGTAGCCATGTCGTTCTGTGAGCCAAGGAGTTGCATCAAGGATTTGTCTTCCTAAGACCGCTTGGCCTCCGACTTCATAGCTTTCGAAAAGGTCAGCACCCATACCTGCAACGTCACCAACGTTGTCGCCTACATTATCGGCAATAACTGCGGGGTTTCTGGGGTCGTCTTCGGGGATACCTGCTTCAACCTTACCAACAAGGTCAGCTCCCACGTCAGCAGCCTTTGTATAGATACCGCCGCCAACACGGGCAAAAAGAGCAATTGATGAAGCACCGAGGCTGAAACCGAAAAGCACATCAGCATCTTTTGTAAGTATATAGATAAGCGAAATACCGAGAATACCGAGACCTACAACGCTCATACCCATTACTGCACCGCCTGAGAATGCAACGCCGAGAGCTTTATTCATACCGCCCTTGGCAGCAGCCTGAGCTGTTCTTACATTAGCCTTGGTTGCAACTGTCATGCCGAAATAGCCTGCACCTACTGAGAAGAGTGCACCTACAAGGAAGCTCACTGCTGTGCCCCATGAGAGACAGCAACCGATTGCCGCAAAAAGAGCAAGCACAAAGAATACAAGAATTCTGTATTCTGCGAAAAGGAATGCTTTAGCGCCGCCGTGAATAGCAGCTGAAATTTCTTTCATTCTTTCATTGCCGGGATCCTGCTTATTGATTTTCATAGCAAGATACAGAGCAAAAAACATACCCATTATACCTATAAAAGGAATAACATAGATGATTTTTTCCATAAGTAAAACTCCTTTACTTGTTGATTAAAACCGCCTGATCGGTTCAAGCGGTTTTTATTATGTCTTATATATTATAACAATATAGCAAATAAGTCAATGAAATTGCAGATATTTTATAGACTTCCTGTGAAATTTTATCACAAACGAAGGTTCTTCGGCATCAGAAAAGATTATCTTTGAGCATTTCCAGCTTGTTTACAATATCAATATGCTGAGGACAAGCCTGCTCGCACTTTCTGCACTTGATGCACATATCGGCTCTGCCTTTTTTATCGGTACTGCCGTCAAAGTATTCCTTGTAATCCTTATCTCCTGCAAGCTTTTTATTATAGGCGGTGAAATATTCGGGAATAGGAATATCAACAGGACAGCCAGCAACGCAATATCTGCAGGAAGTGCAGGGAATGCTCTCTTTGTTATTGATTATGCCTGCCGCTGTTTTAAGCAGATTCATTTCTCTTTCGCCGAGAGGCTCGAAGTCTTTCATATATGATGTGTTATCTCTGAGCTGAGCCATATCAGACATACCGCTGAGTACGCATATAACACCCTCGAGACTTGCGGTGAATCTCACTGCCCAGGAAGCAGGTGACCAATCGGGATGCACGTCTTTGAAAATCTTTTCAACTTTATCGGGAACATTTGCAAGCTTGCCGCCCTTGACAGGTTCCATAACTATGATATCTTTCCCGTGCTTTCTTGCAACTTCATAGCAAAGGCGTGACTGCACCTTTTCATCTTCCCAGTCAAGATAGTTTATCTGAAGCTGAACGAATTCCATTTCAGGGTGTCTTGTGAGGATTCTGTCGAGAACCTCGGCAGAGTCGTGGAAAGAAAAGCCCAGCTTTTTGATTTTGCCCTCAGTTTTTTTGCTGAGAAGATATTCAAATACACCGAGTTTTTCGGCTCTCTCAAGATATTTTGCATTCAGTGCGTGAAGCAGATAATAGTCAAAATATTCTACACCGCAACGTTTAAGCTGATGACGGAATATTCTTGAGGTATCACCTTTAAGCACAAGCATACCCACAGGCATTTTATCTGCAAGCAAAAAGCTTTCGCGGGGATATCTCTTGACAAGAGCTTCTCTTACAGACCTTTCGCTTCTGCCGTCGTGATACATATATGCTGTATCAAAATATGTAAAATCTTCGTTAAGATAATAGTCTACCATCTCTTTTGTTCTTTCAAGATCGACACTTCCGCCGATCTTTTTGTTTTTGAGAGGAAGTCTCATACAACCGAAGCCGAGTTTTTTCATAAAGCAATTCTCCTTTTGCAAATTTGGAATTATTATACACCTTAATTTTAGCCATTTTGTTAATATTTGCAATAAAATTCAGAAAATCATACATTTATTTTGCTGTTTTCTTTGCATATATTTTATATTTATTCATTATTCAGATATTTTTTTGTTAAGTTTACTCTTATCCCCTTGACAATTACATTATAAATATATTACAATATAATCCAATAATTCTTTCAGAAAAATGAAGGAAACAAAACATAAAACGGAGGTTCACAAACATGAAAAAGTTACTCGCAGTTCTCCTTGCAGTTCTCATGCTCTTCTCACTTGCAGCTTGCGGCGGCAACGGCGACGAAACAACAAACGGCGACAACGAAGCAAAAGTTATTGCTAACATCGTAACAGGTTCAGGCGGCAACCAGGGTACATACTATGCTTTCACAACAGCAGCAGGCCAGGTACTCAGCACTGACGATTACAAATTTACTGTTCAGGCAACAGGCGGCTCACAGGCTAACATCGAAATGATCGAAGACGGTGAAGCTCAGTTCGCTATCGTTCAGAATGACGTTATGAACTATGCTTACGAAGGCACAAACGGTTTTGCAGCTCCCATCACCTGCTTCTCAGCAGTTGGTTGCATCTATGCTGAAGTTTGCCAGGTTATCGCAACTAAGGCTTCAGGCATCAAGACAATCGCAGACCTTGCAGGCAAAAATGTAGCTGTCGGCGACGTAGGCTCAGGCGTTTATTACAATGCAACTCAGATTCTCGCTGCTGCAGGTCTTGACATTGATAAAGACATCAACAAGACAGCTGCTTCATTCGGCGATGCTGCTACTCTTCTTAAAGATGGTGCTATTGATGCTGCATTCATCACAGCAGGCACACCTACTCCCGCAGTTTCAGACCTTGCAACATCAACAGAAATCGTTGCTGTTGACCTTGGCGATGATGTAATTGCTAAGCTTATGAACGATTATCCTTTCTATGCTGAACACAAATACACAAGCGCTGACTACGGTTTCATCTCAGACGACGAAACAGCTTCAACAGTTGCTATCATGGCTACATTCATCGTTACAAACGATATGAGCGAAGATCAGGTTTATGAAATCACAAAGAACCTTTGGGAAAAGCAGGAAGAAATCGCTGTAGCACATGCTAAGGGTAAGGAAATGAGCAAGGATACAGCAGCTGCTGCAATCGGCAATGTTCCTCTTCATCCCGGTGCTGAAAAGTACTATAAGGAAATCGGCGTTATCGCATAAGTTTCTTTAAAACAAAATTAGCTAATAATTACTTCAGGTAAATGCTGCAATAAAATTTGCAGCATTTATTTGGGTTTAAAATCAAGAAAAAAATCTGAAAAGGAGGTAAAACTGTGGACGAAAATAAAATTTCCCTTCAGACAGAAGACGAAGCTATAGATGCTGACGCCATTATGGCTGAATTTGACAGAGAAAGTAATACCCGTATCTTCACAGGCTGGAGAAAAACCGTAATTACTGCTATTATGTCACTTTTCAGTGTCTATATGATTTCAATGGCTCTCGTTTTCCAGAATGCCACAAAATATACCAAGCTCACAACTTTCCTCGCTTTCATTGTATTCATCGGATTCCTTATTTTCCCGGCATACAAAAAGCAGACAAAAAAAATCAACTATGTACCTTTCTATGACATAATTCTTTCTCTTGTCGGTTCAGGTTCATTCCTTTACTATGCAATCTTCCAGGAAGATATTATTCTTATGTCACGCCGTATCGGTACACTGCAGATTATCGTTGCGCTCATAGCAATTCTTATTCTCGTTGAACTCTGCCGAAGAGCCGTAGGCTGGCCCATTATTATAGTCGCCGGCTTATTTGTGGCTTATGCAGCTGTCAACGCTATAAGCAAAAACCCCGGCACAGCTCTGAGAAGCCTTATGTACGGTCTTTTCTATGATGTTTCCAACGGTCTTTTCTCAACTCCCGTTTATGTTTGCACAACCTTTATTGTATTATTTATAATTCTCGGTGCCCTGCTTGAAAAGACAGGCATCGGCACATTCTTCGTTGATCTTGCAAACTCAATTGCAGGTTCATCAATCGGCGGTCCCGCTAAGGTTGCCGTTATCTCAAGTGCCCTTGAGGGTATGTATTCAGGCTCAAGTGTTGCCAACACCGTAGGCTCAGGTTCAATCACCATTCCTATGATGAAAAAAACCGGTTACAAGCCTGAATTCGCAGCAGCAGTTGAAGCAGCAGCTTCCACCGGCGGACAGATAATGCCTCCCATTATGGGTGCGGCAGCATTCCTTATGTCAGAAATCACCGAGACTCCTTATTCCACTATCGCAGTAACAGCTATTCTTCCCGCTGTGCTTTACTTCACAGGCATCTTTATGATGATTCACTTTGAAGCAAAGAAATTAGGTCTCAAGGGTCTTCCCAAGGATGCTATCCCCAACTTCTTCAAGCTCATTCTCAAAAACGGTTATCTCCTGCTTCCAATCGTAGTTCTCGTTATCGCTATGAACTATTTCAGCGCAGGTCTTTCCGCTTGTTTCGCAATTTTAGGTTCACTTATAGTTTCACTTGTGCCTAAAAAGCTCAACAAGAAAACTGCATGGAAAGTTATTCTTCCTGTTATTCCTCTTGCAGTGCTTTTAGGCTTATGGCTTCCTTTCGGCCAGTCAAATATGAGCACAGCAATCCTTGTGTCAATGATAGCTTGTGTAATACTCTCATTCCTTACAAAAGACTCAGCAACACTCACACCCAAAGTTGTTATCGACTCTCTTGAAAGCGGTGCTAAAAACACCGTCGGTGTTGCGGTTGCCTGCGGTATGGCAGGTCTGATTTCAGGTGTTGTTACAATGACAGCTCTCGGTCAGATTCTCATCAACACTCTTGTGCCCATCGCAGAAAACAGCACATTCCTTGCTCTGTTCCTGACGATGATTTGTTGCATCGTGCTTGGTATGGGCGTTCCCACAACAGCTAACTATGTTATCATGGCTACAATCACAGCTCCCATTCTCATTAAGATGGGCCTCCCCGTACTCGCGGCTCATATGTTTGTTTTCTATTTCGGCATCGTGGCAGACATCACACCGCCCGTTGCACTTGCAGCATATGCAGGCTCGGCAATTGCAAAGTCCAACCCCATGAAAACAGGCGTTACGGCAACAAGACTTGCCATCACGGCATTTATCGTGCCTTACATCTTTGCATACAGCCCTGAAATGCTTCTTATCGATGCTGCCTGGTATGATGTTGTTCTTATAGTAATCACTGCTCTTGTCGGCATTTTCGCCGTATCGGCAGGTATGGAAGGCTATATGCTTGTTAAAACACCCTGGTGGCAGAGAATTATGCTTCTTGGCGGTGGTCTTCTGAGCATCATCCCCGGCATTGCAACAGACGTGGCTGGCATCATTCTTATCGCTGCAGTTATCGTTCTTCAGAAGTTCGGTGAAAAGAAACAGATTACTCCTCCGGCAGCAATGCAGGATGCAGCATAAAATATTATTGTATCGCGACAAAATCGGCGGCGAAGATTGATTTCTTCCCGTCGATTTTTTTGTTGTCAGTTCCCGCCTGTTTTATACTCTGATGAAAACGGCAGGCCCGGCGGCTCCGTTGGCGAAGCTTTTGCTTCGCCTCAATGGAGACTCTCAGAGTCTCCATTGCAAATCGCCCTAAGGGCGATTTGACGGAGCCGCCTCCCACCTCTTGCAGTGATAAAAAATAATTGACAATTGCCCTCATTAGTGCTACAATTTTTTTGTAAATATATTTGAAGGAGAAAATACCTAATGAAAAAGAACGATCAACTTATCTTTACAGCATTGTTGGCAGTGGTTTTTGTTCTGCTTTCAATGACACTTTCAGCTGTCATTCCCACAGAAATCAAGGTTAGCGGCAGCATTGATACCGATTTACCCGCTGTGCAGACGGTACAGCCTACAGCACCTCAGGTAACTCAGCCTGTTATGACTACTCCTCAGGCAACTGAACCTGCCGATACCGACAACGATTCAATTGCTCCCACAGAAGTAACCGATGACAGTGCGCTTCCTCAGAGCAATGAAGAAATTCTCGCTAAATATTCAGAGGTGCTTAATAATGCCAAAGCATCGAAGCCTGCTTTCAAAAAAGTCGAGTGGCAGGCTATTCCTGAAGAAAAGGCTCAGTTTGAGGGCGCTGTTTTCGGAAAAATCTTACCTCTTGCTTCAAACTTCTTCAAAACAGAAGAAGACGCAAAAGCCTCTCCTGAATTTATGGAAAAAGGCGGCACAATGGAATGGTTCCCCATTTATCACAACGATAAAGGCTGTATGCTCACAGACGCAAGCGTAATTGAAAACGCTACCTGCACAGAGCTTCCCGACGGCAACGTTAAAATTATCATTGAGCTTAAAGATGAAATCAACAGCGAGCCTCCCAAGAGTGCTCCCACCTGCGACAGCTATGTAGGTTCAATGTTCACACCTATCGAAATGGCAGAGGTACGCACCACACTGACCACAGACCCGACTATCAAATTCATTATCAAAAATGTTGACTTCGAACTTACATATTATGATTGTGTTGCTGAACTTACATTCAACCCCGAAACCAATCAGATTGTTGAGCTTGATCAGTTTATGCATATCGACATCAACATCAAAAACGGCAGTCTCTTAGGTATGAGCGCCAAGGGCAGAGCCGTGCTTGATAATTATTTATATATGAGCGAATTCCAATATTAATATCTGATAAAAAATAAACCTGCTAAGTAATTAGCAGGTTTATTTTTGTTTTACGGGCTATCAATAAAGTGTTTTTGAAAGAATGAAGCAAGTCCACAGAGCAATAACAAAAAGGCCTTCTGCGGGAATTGCAAGCTTTGTGTAAGGACATTTCCAACCCTTGTCAACAAAGAGGAAGATGGTTCTTGTGACAAAAACAGTGGTTGAGAAGAAAAGTCCGCCCACAAGGGAATGAACAGGTGTGCCTGTTGCAAAGGTGAGATAGAGAAGAAATGCACCAAGTGCAAAGGAGATACCGCCGTAATAAACGCGGATTTCAGTTTTACCTGCATTATCAACGGGTTTTACAGAAAAGCTTTCTGCGTTTTTGATGGGACTGATTATAAAAACTATTGCCATACCGAAGAAGTATAAAGCAAGACCGATTACAGCCACAGCTGCGGGGATGTTTGACATAAGAATTTCTTTCATATTTTTACTTCCTTTCAAGTTAGTAATTATATATTACCATAAATAATTCCACCCGTAAAGAGCTTTATTTACTTTTAAGAATACGGATTGTTTTTTCACTGAAAAATGCAAGACCGAGACAAAGAGCAATAAGCACAAAGCCGGTGATTTTAAAGGTTGTTGCAGAAGCGATAAAGCCGTAAATCAACTGCAGACCGAATCCGATAGCATAAGCACCACCCATATGGTAACCCGTTATATCTGCACTGTATTTTTTGCCGAAGCGCTCAGGTATGGCGTGAAGAGTGCTGGGGAAAACAGGGCCGAAGCCGACACCGATCAGAAGAAGTCCCACAAGTGACATAGTGCCTATAGGCAAAAGCAAAACTATAATGCCGGCTAAAGAAACAATTATGCCCGCTCTTATAAGACTCTTGTCACTGTATTTCATAGAGACAAAGCCGGAAATCACTCTGCCGAGCATTATGCCGCCGTAATAAAGCGACACCCACATAGCCGCCGTATCAGGTGAAAGGCCCAATGTGTTTACTATGAAAGTCGCACCCCATGTACCGAGCAAAAACTCCATTGAACAATAAAGTCCGAGAGAAACTATGCCCGTTATAACGCCCTTTATTTTAAGGATATCTAAAAATCCTTTGTCTGTCTTATCTTCGGACTCTGCCGCCTCTGCACCGTCAAGACCTTTCCATTTCGGCAGGGTACATAAAACAACTAAAGCAATCACAAGCTGCATAAGAGCCACAACTCTGTAACCGCCTCGCCATGAACCCTCTTCGCCCGTGAGAAACTGTGACATAATCATAGGGCTGACAGTTACACCTACACCCCAGAAACAATGCAGCCAGTTCATATGCTGAGCTTTATAATGCAGTGACACGAAATTATTAAGACCCGTATCAATAGCACCTGCGCCATAGCCGAGAATAACAGAGCAAACTATCATTACAATAATATTCGGAGCAAAGCTTATTCCCACAAGGCCGATAGCAGTGAGAAAAATAGAAAAGAGTGTAACCTTGCCTGTGCCGAATTTGCGTATAAGCCAACCTGATATAAAGCTGACCCCACCGGTACACACACTGATAATCACACTGTAAACCGAAGCAAAGCTTTCTGCAATGCCGAACTCAGTGTGCACAACGGGCCAGGACACACCGAAAAGACTGTCGGGCAGACCCAACGAGATAAAAACCACATAAATAACAATCAATAGTAATAACATAATATCTGACCTTTCTCTTTGATAGGGTTATTGTATTATTAATGAAAGAAAATTTATATCACATTCACGAGATAGATAGCATATATCAGGTATAAATTAAAACAAAAAAACAGGTGCAATCATAAGATCACACCTGATGCTGATTTTACTTTTAGTTGGGAAGTCTCTGAAGAATAGCCATGGAAAGGTTTTCCATCAAAGCAACAAAGCGTTTTGCAACATCTTCTACAACATCCCACTGTTCAATAAGCTTAATCGTAGTATCTTTTACTACATTAAAATAATCCATAAAAATATCAAAAAATTCCATTAGTATTCCTCTTTTCTAAACATATTTCTTCTGTTTTCCGATATCTATTATTAATCAAACAGGGAACCATTTATTAAGCATAGCAATAGAAAGGTTTTCGACAAACATCAGAAAACGCGTTGCAACATCTTCTACTTTATCCCACTTACTAAAAAGTACTTTCATTACATCGCTTATACCTTTAAAAACTTCTAAAAAATCACTAAAAATAATCATTGAGGTACTCCTTTCATTTATTAATATCTCTCTGAATTTCCTGAACTTCATTGCCTTTTAATCAGTGCCCATGATTTTTTCAGGGGTTTGCACATTATATAATGTTTTCTCTTAAATGTCAATGATTTTTCCACAAAAAATACCGCAAAGTGCAAAAAAATGTTAATTGTTTTATAAATTGCAACAAAATTTGTAACAGTGTCGGACTAAGAGTGTGGAAAATATTATATTAAAAACCTGTTCCTTTTGCTAAGGCAAAAGATGGACTATGCGGTTTCAATTACCGCATAAAAAAGGAAAAATCCGAACATATGCACAATAGCAATGTTTCGGATTTTATATTAATGGTGGAGACGGCGGTAAACCGAAGCTCTCGCTTCGGTCATTGCTTCGCAATCTTTCGCATTTTGTGTCCCTTTTGCCAAGGCAAAAGATGGACAAGGCGGTTTCGATTACCGCTTAAATAAAAAATAATCCGATAACCTCTGCAAACACAGATAGTTTCGGATTATCCTTTTTTTGGTGGAACAATGTCCGAGGTGTTCGAACATTGCTCCATTGCTGATTTTTCGCCATTAAAGGTTGCTTCAATATCATCAAGCGGTATGTCATCTATGGTGACAGGCTTGTTGCTTGCATTGATAATCAGCATCAGATGATCATCATAAAGATAAACCGAATTAACAAAGATATTGATGATAGCTCTGCGTTTTGCCATATCATCACCGGGCATTTCACAGACATAATTGAGAAAAGCTAAAATCTGTGCTTCGCTTAGAAGTACTCTCTTGTTTTGCTCTACGGCGAGCTGTTCCTCAAGCACTTCCTTTTCTGCCTGACGGCGGTTGATTCGTTCTGTAAGTGCCACAGCATCTCCGCCTTTTTCAATGGACAACCACATATTTTCAATAGCTTCATCAATTTCCTTGATTGAGCTTTTAAGATTTTTGATAGAGAGGTTATCGGGATTTCTGTTACATTCTTCAGATATCTTTTTAGCAATATATTGCATCTTTTCATCCGTCAGCATTTTAAGGCACTCGTTAATAACAAGGTCTTCAATCAGTTGTTTTCCGATAGACTTCTTTTCACATTTCTTTTTCCTTGCACTCTTGCAGACATAATAGTGATATACAGCTCCCGACTTACCCGTACCGCAAACACCAATCATCATTTCCTTACAATGACCGCAGAAAAGCTTGGTGGTTAAAATATAGGCATCGTCGCCCTTTGTCTTTGCCTGCGCTCTTTTGTTTCTGTTCAAAATCTCCTGTACCCGATAGTATAAATCATCTTCAATGATTCTCGGCATACCACCGGGAGTCTCCTTTCCGCTGTATAAATAATAGCCGATATAGCGTTTGTTGCTTAAAAGCCTCGTCAGGCTTGTGAAGCTGAACTCATTACCTATTGAGGTTTTAATGTGCCGTCTGTTAAGGTCTTTGATTATTTCGACTTTAGGCTCACCGCGGGCATAGCGTTCATAGATTTCTCTCACGATTGCTGCTTCGTCTTCATCAACATAAAAGGTTCGGTCTTTTTTATTGACCTTGAAGCCGAGTCCGGGATTACTGCCGTTTGACAAGCACTTTTCTGCATTGATTGCAAGTCCACGGTTTATCTTCTGCGCCAACTCTACAGAATAATACTCTGCCATACTTTCAAGCAAACCCTCAACAAGGATGCCTGAAGCATCTTCGGTGATATTTTCTTTAGCCGAAAACACTCTTACACCGTTCTTTTTCAGCTTTGCCTTATAAATTGCACTGTCATATCTGTTACGTGCAAAACGGTCAAGCTGATAAACAAGCACTCCTTCAAAGGTGTGTTTTTCACTGTCGGCAATCATTCGCTGAAAGTCCGAACGGTTATCGGAGGTACCGCTTTGCGCTCGGTCTATATATTCGCCGACTACAGTATAATTGTGAGCCGCCGCATATTCATAACAGATTTTCAACTGTCCTTCAATTGATTGCTCCGTCTGTCTTTTACAAGAGAAACGGGCGTATATAACTACATTCATTTTAATCCTCCTGATTTTGTTATTTTAATTTTATTTAAATTTATTTTCTTTGTCGAATGTGTGAAGCTCCCCGATACCGTAAAATATCGGGGAGCTGTATATTAAGCATACTCAGGATGCTTTTCTAACCATTTATTAAAATATTCCTTCCCGAAATCGCTTTCGTAAAACTTCTTAATTTCGGGAACCATTGCCGAGGCAAAAGAATCAAGAACCTCTTTCGGCAGTTCAATTTTACTGTAATCAACAGGCTGAAAAGAAACCTCACCTCGGATATCGTTAAGATAAGCATATAACCATAAAAGTAAATTTTTTAACATTCAATCACCTCGCATCCATATTTCTCTGCTTTATCAGATACTTTCTGTAATACTCGCAAGCTTTCAGCACAAACTTCTCAAGCTCTTTCTTATCTGCTCTTGGTGAAAACTGCTGCAACTGTTCAAGCGGAAACTTTATAGTTTCTCTTTGGTTCGCTTTATCCTCCTGCATAATGCTTTCAATCTGCTCTGTGTTTAATTCGTTACTCTGACTTAACTTTTTGAAACGGACTGCCTGTGAGAATGAAGGTGTGCGTTCTTCTTCCTCTATCGTATCAAGAAGAACATACTGTTGGTCTTCAGCAAGATAAGAAAGTTCAACTGCAGGCGTAAGAGCTATTTTACCTTCATCAACGAGTTCAAGCAGTTCGGGAATGAGATTTGTCAGGCGGATATAGCGTTGGATTTGAGCTCGACTTTCGCCTGTCTGCGCACCAATTATTTCATCTGCTCTTAACTTCGTCTCAACTTGAGACGAAGTTAAATCTGTGCGTTTGCCCTGAGATTTAAGAGCTTCATACTTTAGCTTATACGCAAAAGCCTTCTCGCTTGGTAAAATATGTTCTCTGTGCAGATTACTGTCAACAAGCATAATTGCCGCTTCATCACGGGTTATGGCGTAAATTAAAGCAGGGACTGTTTTCATCCCTGCCTTTACTGCTGCGTGTAAGCGTCTGTGTCCGCTTATCACCTCGTATTCTTTTTCTGTCTCTTCAATAGGTCTTATAATTATCGGTGAGAGTATCCCTTGCTCCTTTATGCTTTCTGTGAGTAGTTCCATCTCCTCGTTGTCTAATACTTTGTAAGGGTGTCCCTCAAATGAATGAATTTTTTCAGTCGGTATATTTACCGGTGCTTTTAATTTTTTACTTGCCATTTTTAATAGCCTCCTTTTTAATTTTTCTGATTTGCTTTTTAAGCTTATTGTCATAGTGTACATAGTGCATACGGTGTAAGCTTCTGTCTGTTTCATACATCATTTCCTTTACGGCTTCAAGTTCTTCACCTATCGGTGTATTCTTTAAATCATATTTCAGACAAAGATTTCCGATTATAGAGCCGACCTTCCTAAATACCACAAGAAACTTTATTGCATCTTGGGTTGGTTTCTCTTGTATCGGATAGCCTGCAATAATGTACCGTAGAAGTGCTTCTTTAGGGAAGAAGCTTCTTTTTACATAATTCTGTATTTTTTGGTAGTCCTCATTTGTTATACGTACTGCTATTCTGTTACTTCTGCTTCGCATTTTTTCATCTCCTTTTTAATTTTGGGTATCAGTTCTTCAATGTCCCTTAATGCTCCCCGCAGCATCGGAACATCAAAAACTACTTTGTGCCACAGTCGGTCTGCGACACTTTCCACTCGGTCAAGAATCAGCTTCAAGGTTAAAATGAACTCTGTATAGTTCATCTTCGGTGTAGGTATCATTTCACTTTCTCGTATTTGTTTTCGTACATATTCTGACCGTGTTAACCTTAACGATGCCGCATCTGAATCAAGCTCTTTTAATTCTTCATCGTCAAGGTAACAGTACAAGGTTTTTGTTAATTTCATTTCTATCCTCCTTTCATCGGGTGTTAGGGTGTCCTTAACAAGCGGATTTGTATGCACAAATCCAGTGCTTGCTAAGACTAA
>JAZTZY010000036.1:0-48700 GCA_045637705.1 Acutalibacteraceae bacterium
GGTGGAGGGGCGGCTGCGTCGCCGAACGCAGTTCGGCGCGTGGGCGTGCCCACGGAAATCGCGACGCGATTTCACGCAGCCGCCTCCACCCTCTTGCAGTGACTTGAAATTTCGTTGGCAACTTCTAACTAAAAAAGGCGGGGAGAAATTAATCTCCTCGCCTTAACTTTGTCGCGATTCTGCATTCTGCACTTTGCATTCTGCATTTTTGTTTGCCCTCGCCGGGCAGGCATTCTTTTTCCCGGCATGGAAAAAGAATCAAAAACACGCTGTTATTTCACACTTACAGCATCGATGATGTCGCCTTTTGCCTGAGCATCAACTGTCACTGTGATTGTCTCACCCTTGTTGAGAATAACAACCATTGCATTGTCGCTTGCCTTGATGCTGTAGTAAACACCCTTGTCATCAAGCTCGATGAAATATACACTTTCGCCGCCCATAACTGCTGTGCGGATGTCAGTGATTGCACCTTTGATTTTCTTTGTCTCGGTTTCGGGAGTTGTGTTTTCGTTGTTCGTTGCATCTTCGATCTTGTCAATGTCAACGTTGATATTGATATTGTTCTGCTTGAGCTTCTTTACATATGCATCTGTGCATTCTGCAATAGTGGTACCGGTTACAACTACCTGATAGTTTTCAACGTTAACCATAGCATAACGCTTAACAAGGTTATCCTTGTCTTTGAGTGACATAAAGTATGTGGGCTCACCGCTGATGTTGAGAAGAATGGGGAATGTTGCATTGTATGCATAGTCCTGAACTTCACCCATAGCTGATGACTGAGCTGATCTTTCTTTAGCACCTGAAACAGCATAGAAGCTTGCGTCTTTAGTTCTCATATTGATGAGTACGAAGCCGATGATAGCCTGGTCATTACCTGCTGAGGTAACACCTGTGTAAAGATAAACGTCGTCGTTCTGAGCAAGGAAGTTTTCACCCTCTGTAGCCATCTTAACGCCGTCCTGACCGAGAAGTGAGTTGATAAAGCCGTTCTTATACTGACCGTAGTAGTTGAACTGCTCAATGAGAAGATCTCTTGAATAAATGCCGTCAATCCACTGAAGCTCGTTGCTGTTCTTTACCTCTTCGGCAGTGTACTCGACCATGTCGCCTGTAACGGCATTGACGATAACAACGCCCTTGACATCTGTACCGCCAAAAAGTCCGATTGTCTTATCAAGCACGGGGCAGAGCCAGAAGGGATTGCCCTCTTCGTCGATTTCGAAGTGAGGTGTGTCAAAGATGTATGTGGGATAAGCAAAACGAACGTGTCTCATAAGATATTTGCCGAAATGCTCGTGAACTGAATATCTGATATACTGACCCTCGGGGAGAATCTTAAGCTCAGACTTCTGTGTTACCATATTGACAACGATGTAACCGGGAAGACCTGCCTTGGTGTTTTTGAGCCACTTGAAAACGTCGCCGTATGAGAGAGTTGTAACCTTGACGGGCTCATTTTTATAGTTGATCTGAGTCATAAGAGGTGAAACTTCAAACTGTGAAATCGCACCGATTGAAGCAAGGTCGCCGAGAGTACGGTTGGCAAGAACACTTGCAGCGTTGTTGTCGAGTACGGGTACGGCTGAGAAGTCAGCTTCTTCAATATCCTGAGAGAAATTTGTCTCAGTGTTGACGTCGATGATGTTGCTGTAGGTCTTGGCTCTGAAAACAACCGATGAAATTACCATACCTACGCCCACAACTGCCACAAGAATTGCAATGACAGCTATTGAGACGATGCTGCGCTTCTTCACATATTCGGTATATTCGGGCTTAAGGAAAGCACCTGATGTGACAAAGAGAAGACCGATAAAAATTGCAGCAACAGTGCCGATAAACATATAGGTATCAGTGCTCTTGAAGTTGAGTGGGGGAAGCATAAAGTAATATGCTATTGCACCGCCGATAACGGTGCCGATGATGCTGATGATGAGTTTAAGGGCGGATTTTTCGGGAACGAGATAAGCACTCTTACCTCTGCCCTTGGTGTTATCACCGCCGCCTGTGAAATCTACCTGAATAGGTTCCATACTGATTCCTCCTTAAGTATTATGATAGTTGGATAATATTGCTATTATACATTGATTTGAATAAAAAAGCAATAGCTAAAAAATTAAGGACTGTAGGAGTAGTATCTTATCAAGCTTTAAAAATGAACAAATTGTAAACTTTTGGGTGTCTTGGTACTAATTGATACAAAGTGTCACAATTCTAACATAATGGCAAAAATCATCCATTGACAAAGAAAATTTATAAAGATATAATCAAACTCACAAAGCATGGAGAATTAATTTCGAGGAGGAAATTATTATGTACGATTACAGAATACCGGCAAATAACTATCTTCGCAAGCCTGAAGATGAGTCCTGCTATGACTATCTCAAGGCAGCCTACGGCAGAATTTCAAAGGTTTTAGGTGAGGACTACACAGCTTTTGTTACTCCTGTCGGCCCTGTTGAAAGCGAAATAAAGATGCCCAGACTCTTTAACGATATTGAAAAGATGGCATCATTCATAGATTCACTCGGCATCAAAAAGGGCGATGTTGTCACAGCTTTTATGCCCACATGCGGTCACGCATTCATCGCTTTTTATTCACTTATAAAGCTTGGCGTTGTGGCTAACTTTGTTCACCCTCTCACACCTCCGGCTCAGCTTGAGGGCATTATGGCTCACACAAAGAGCAAGGCTGTGTTTATGCTTGACCTTTTTGCTCACGCATATACCAACATTATTGACAAGTACCCCACAATTGTCTGCTCAACCTCAGACTTCTGTGACGGTGTTGCATATCAGTATGCAAAGGGCAACGAAATGCAGAACGCACACGTGCCCGAAAATAAAAATGTTTACCGCTATGCTGATATTATGGCTATGGATCTTCCTGCAGTACCCGACATCAAGAACCCAGGCAAGGATGACGCTATCTATCTTCACGGCGGCGGAACAACAGGCAAGAGCAAGACTATCATTCACTCAAACTTCTCATTCAACTCACTTGCTTACGCTATGTATGCCTGTGATGTACCTCACGATTATACAAATTCATATTCACTCTGCATTCTTCCCTGCTTCCACGCATTCGGCCTGGGTGTAGCAATGCACTATATCCTCTGCAACGCTTACCGTCCCATTATGATTCCCAAGTTCGATCCTCTTCAGGCTAACGAGCTTATAAGAAAATATTGCATTAAGGAAATCTTCGGTGTACCCAAGATGTTCCAGAAGCTCTTCGAAGCTCCCAATTTTGAAAATGAGGGTGTGAAGAATCTCACAGTTCTTGCAGCAGGTGGCGACTATGTCAGCGAAGAATTTGTAAATGAATTCAATGCAAAAATCAAGTCACTCGGTGCTGAGGGTTATCTCGGCAGAGGCTACGGCCTGACAGAGATGTGCGCTGTATGCACATGTAACAACTTCGGCATTGAGGATGCTAAGAGCAACACAGTCGGCAGACCCATTTTCGGTGTTGAAGCTGAAATCTGGGACGATTACGGCAATAAGCTTCCTCAGGGTGAAATCGGTGAAATCATCTTCGCAGGTGACACAATGATGAACAGATATCTTCCCGATGATGTTGTTCAGGAAACAGGTATTTATGTTGACGAAAACGGCAAAAAATGGGTAAGAACAGGTGACGTCGGTTACATAGATGAGGATGATCACATTGTATTCACAAGCCGTAAGAAGAGAATCATCATCATTGCAGGCTACAATATTTATCCCGCAACAATCGAAGAAAAGGTTGCACAGCTGGACTATATTGCTGAGGCTTGTGCTTGCCAGGGCTATGACGAAAACGGCAAGCCTTATGTCAAGCTCGTTGTTGCTCTCAACGATAAAGAAGCAGACGAAGAAGCAATCAAAGAAAAGCTTATGACATATTGCAAAGAAAACTTCGAAGGCTACGGTTGCCCCAGAAAGATTTTTGTTGTACCTGAGCTTCCCAGAACAAAGATGGAAAAGATCGACTTCGTCAAGCTTTCAGACCCCGTTCCTCAGTCAAAATAAATTAAAAGCTCTGTACATATTACGGTTGATTCCGGAATGCAGAATTAAGAATTCAGAATTCAGAATTAAGGGTCGCTTCGCTCCGAATATATCCGTTTAAAGTCAGATGTAAAAATAAAGCAACAGACCGCCGCACCGTTGTGGTTACAATCCATTAATTAAATCGACGGCAGTTGGTATTTTATCCGACTGACTCTGCGGAAGAAGTCTATAAATCTGATAAAATTTACCTGCGACCTCAATTCTGCATTTTGCATTCTGCACTCTGCATTGTAATAAAATCAACCTTATTTTGGGACATAGCCAATTAAATATCATATGCCACAGGATAATTTCTTTGTTCTGTGGCAATTATTTTTCAAAATAATGGTGACAATTGATAAAAAGTATGATATACTACTATACTGTATAAATTACAATGAATAATATATCAAAGGAGCTATCCTGAAATGAGTTATGTAAATGAAAATTTCAGAAAGGTACTCGATAACCTTTCAGCAGTTGCAGAAAATTTAGGCTTTGCAGCTTATAAAGACGAAAACGGCGACTTCATCAGTGAAAAAGACGGCACCCTTTCAGCAAGATACACAGGTGAAAAAGGTGTTATCGAAGTGCGCTATGAAGGTGAAAGAATCTCTGTTTTCTCAGGTGATGACCCTGAAACTCCCGAAAACACACCCAAGAGACTCACTGCATCTATGCTTGATGAAAGCACTGACGAAAGAGATGTGAAATACATCATTGCTGATTTCAGCGAAACAATCAACGAAAAATTCGGCAAGAAAGCCCCTGCCACAAAGAGAGTTCAGCAGCAGAAGGCTCAGCACACTGTTTCAAAGGCAGCTGTAAAGAACGGTTCATTCTATGACCCCAGCACTCTCGCAAGCAAGCTTTGTCTCGTATTCCCCGAGCTTCGTCCTTATTATAAAGACAATATCGACAGATACGGCGAGTTCCTTGGCGAAGAGTTCTTCACAAAATACGGCACAGATAAGGTTATCGAAGCTATCAAACAGAATAACCCTCAGACTATGAAAAAGCTTTTCCAGGTACTCAACGAGATTTACGAAGACGGTACCAACGACACACAGAGCCTCATCGCAGTTACAATTCTCGGTGAGCTTAAAAATGACACAATTCTTCTTGCAAGATGTGTTGACTATATGAGCGAAACTATGGCTCCTCCCGTAATCGAAGTGAACAAATATCTTGCTTCAGCTGCGGGCAAAAAGGCTAAGAAAAAGCTCCTTAACCCTCCCGCATACAAGCCCAAGAAGCAGAAGAAACCCGGAATGTTCTCTCAGGCTATGGCAGGCGGTATGCAGCCCCCGATTCAGTAAAATTTACTGCGATCACCAATACAGTAAAACAAGGTCGCAGAGTTTAACTTTGCGACCAACTTTTTTTTAATTATGAATTATGAATTGTGAATTATGAATTATGAATTGCGGGCGGGCTTTTCAAAGGAGCAACTCTCTGCCCGCAGAGGTGATTTGTAGTGACGACATAGAACTGCGTTGATTGTCAGATCAATCTCTCCTGAAAGGATATGAAAGACTCATCCGTCTGACCTTCGGTCTGCAACATTCTCTTTCAGAGAAGGCTTTATTTCTTCCGAGACGCAATTGGCTAAACTCACCCGCTGCGGAAACAACTAACGCAGGCGGACTAAGGCTCGTTCAGACAGATCAGAGAAGGTAACGGCACATATCAGATAAAGCAGTCATTACACCGAGGCGCTTCGGAGTTTGTTGTTGGAGGCGGACTAAGAGTGACTTGAACAGATAAGACTGTCGTCAACCAAAAAAGAGCGCTTTGCATACTTTGTCGCTCAGGACAAAGTATGAGGCACCGCGCCTTGAGCGGAAACGAGACTGACAGTCTTATTAAAACTGAATATAAAAGAACAAAACAATCCGACAAAGAAAGGTGAAGAAAATGTTAGACACAATTCTCAAGCTCTTCTGGGCTAACACAAAAAGAATGGACGATAAACGAATCAAAACTCTCACTATGCCTGAGGGCGTGGCTGAAAGCAATAACCATCAGTATGTAAATGACGGTAATGTTTATCATCAGCTTGACGTATATTATCCTGAGGGTGCTACAGAAAAGCTCCCCGTGATTATTGATATTCACGGCGGCGGATGGATGTACGGTGACAAAGAGCTCAACAAACCCTATAACCTCTATCTTGCTAAAAAAGGTAACGTGGTTTTCAATATGAGCTACAGACTCTGCCCCGATGTCACAGCCGACGAGCAGCTGCGTGATATCGGCAAGGCTATGCAGTGGATAAGAGACAACCTTGATAATTACCCCTGTGACAAAGACAATATCTGTCTCACAGGTGACTCTGCAGGCGGTATGCTTGCTTGTTTCACAGCAATGCTCAGCGAAAGCGAAAAAATGAGAGAGCTCTATGATGTTGAGGACTTCGGTATAAAATTCAACGCTGTTTGCCTGACATCTCCCGTGGCATATATGGATGACGGCTCCGTTATGAGTGTTTATACAAAGCATATGCTCGGCGGAAATAAGTATAAAAAGCAGAAGTGGGCAAACTATGTCAATGCCGACCAGCTTCTCACTCTGGGCAAAATGCCTCCCACATATTTTATCACATCAACAGGTGACACCCTCGCACTCTCGCAGACTCTCAAGGCTGAAAAGGCATTCAGAGAATACGGCATTGAAACCAAGCTTCTCAACCACGACAAATATGACGGCAAGGCTATGCCTCACGTTTATGCCGTTCTCTATCCCGACAGAGAGCCCGGCAACGGTACTATCGACAGCATGCTTGATTTCTTCAAGGCACACTCCAAGGTTAACTCATAAGAAAGGTTAATTATGAAAACACTCTTTCAATTATTTATTATCTTTGCCCGTATCGGCGGATTCACTTTCGGCGGCGGATATGCTATGATCCCTATGCTTCAGAAGGAGCTTGTGGACAATAAAGGCTGGACCACCTATGAAGAGCTTATTGATTATTACGCCATAGGTCAGTGTACCCCCGGTATAATTGCAGTCAATGTTGCAACCTTTGTGGGCTATAAAACCAAAGGCATTTTAGGCGGTATCGTTGCAACTCTCGGAATGATAACCCCCTCACTTATTATTGTGGGTATCATTGCCGCTTTTCTTCACGGCTTTCAGGATTATGAAGTGGTACAGTGGGCCTTTTCGGGCATCCGTGCCGCTGTTGTGGCGCTCATTATAAGTGCCATATGGAAAATTGCCAAGAAAAGTCTTGTTGATATTTTCACGGTGATAATTTTCCTTCTGGTGGCTGTTTTATCTTTCTTCACTGATTTATCTCCCGTTATCTTTGTTGTTGCTGCAGGTGTCTGCGGACTTATCCTCAATATTTCGGGACTGAGAAAAGCCAAGGAGGATAAGAAAAAATGATGATTTTCCTTGAGCTTTATATAAGATTTTTTATGGTGGGTCTTTTCTCCGTGGGCGGAGGACTTGCCACATTGCCTTTCCTGACATCAATGGGTGAGGCAACAGGTTGGTTTGATGCAATGGACATCTCAAATATGGTGGCTATATCCGAGTCCACTCCGGGGCCTATAGGCATCAATATGGCAACCTACATCGGTTTTCAGATAGGCAGTCAAATGGGTCTGCCTTTCGGAATCTTAGGCAGTATTATCGCAAGCTTAGGCGAGGTTACACCTTGTATTGTGATAATTATGATTATCTCAAAAATGCTGATGAAATTCCGGGACTCAAAATATGTGGAATTCACTTTCTATGGTCTTCGCGCCGCAAGTGTGGGACTTATTGCAGCTGCGTGGCTTGGTGTTGCAAAGATTGCTTTCTGGAATAGTGAAGTTATGGCTGAAAGCGGCAACTTCCTTATGGCTGTGGACTACAAGAGCATTATCCTCTCGGCAGTGATATTCTTCCTTGCCACGAAATTCAAAAAGATTCACCCCATTGCTCTGATTGCATTGTCGGCAGTGGTAGGTATCATATTTAAAATGTGATATGACGAAACTTTCAGTCTGCGGTGGGCGGCGGCTCCATACCCGAACTGCGTTCGGGTCGGCTGCTTCGCAGCCGTAAATCGCTTCGCTATTTAATGGAGCCGCCTCCTGCCTCTTGCAGAAATTTAATTTATATAAGCCTTGCCTGAAGTACAGGCAAAGAAAAGGTTGGTGACTATGACAGACAGGGAAATTCTCGACCTGATTTATGACGGCAGAGCCGAAGGTTTGTCGGCTCTCATTGATACATACGGCACTCTTATTTATCAGCTTGTCAGTGACGTTTTGCGTGAAGTCGGCAGTGATGATGACATCTTTGAGTGCATCAGTGATTCATTCGAAGCCTTTTATAACAATATAGATGATGTTGACCTTTCGCACGGCAGTCTCAAAGGCTATCTCGGTGTCATTGCTCACCGCAGAGCCGTGAATCTTTATTTCACCCTGAACCCCGATGATGAGAGAGGTTTTTCAGAGTATACTGTCGAAGAAATGAGCGAAGCTCTGAAAAATGCAGAGCCTGAGTTTATGCCTGAAGTACCCCACAGAATAAAACTCGATTGTCTTATTGATGAAATATCACCTGTAAGAGAAGAAGTCTCGGAAGAATTTACAGATGAATTTACAGAAGAATTCAGTGAGGAATTCAAAGAAGAGCTCCCCGATGAAACACAGGAAGAAACAATATCTGAAGCTGATGATGAAATCTTTGAGGAGCCTGTAATTGAAAGAAGAAAAAGACGCGGCGTAAACCGACTGTTTAAGGTTATGGCTATGGCGGCAGTGCTTGTGCTGGTTATAATCGTGGCAGTGATTGCCATAGATAAACTGAGTGTGCCGAAATATGAAGGCACCACTACAACGGTACCCACAACTGTGAAAAACAATGATGACCCTCTTCTTTCGGCTATAATATCGGGCAACGAAAAGCTCATAGAGAGTCTTATCACAAACTCCTTGCTTCTGACTGAGGATATCGTTTCCTTTGCTCTCGAAAATGCGGGTAAGCTTTCATATGAGACTATCAGACATATTACCGAAGCTGTCAACGAGAAATTCGGCTCAACGGGTCTTGATTCACTTTTAGAGGGTGCGATTTTAGGCGACTCTCAGAAAGTTATGGATGAGCTTGAGGGGAAAGACGAAATGGAAATGACACCGTCAGAGAGACTTGCATATTTCTTCTCGGGTGCATTCGGCAACAGCGAAGTTATTGAGGAATTCATAGAAAAAGGCTTCGACGCCTCATTGAAAGACTCATCAGGCAAAACTATCTTCGACATTGCAGGTATATACGGCAATGATGATATCCTGAATTGGAGAAGTCAGCAATAACATAATTTCACTGCGGATTTTTTGGTCTGCAGTGATTTTTTAATACACAAAAGGTTGTATTTTTTATTTGTCTTTGTTATAATATATACTAAATGTATGATTTTAAGAGGGGAGGCACAAGAAAATGGAAATCGGCGCATCGTCAGCCTGCTTCTATCCTCTTGAAACTGAGAAATCATTTCAGCTTCTGTGTGAAAAGGGTTTTCGGAATGTTGAGATTTTTTTCAATTCCCCCTGCGAAACTGCACCCTCTTTTGTCAGAGAGCTAAAAGCGGTCAAAGACTTTTACGGTGTCAATGTCACATCTGTTCACCCATATGAAAGCTTTGGCGAGGGCTATAATTTTTTCTCTCACTACTATCGCCGTTATGAGGACGCGTGTGAGAATTACAAAAGATTTTTCTCTGCTGCCGCCGAGCTGGGTGCGGACTATGTCATAATGCACGGCGCAAAATACGGGGCGGATATATGTGATGAAGAGTATGCTGAGAGATTTACACACCTTAATGAAATTGCAATGACTTACGGCTGTTTTATGGCTCACGAAAATGTGGTTGATTTTTCGGGGCAGAGACCTGAACTGATGAAACTGCTGAAGCGTTACGGCAAAGAGAATTTCAAAATGGTGCTGGATGTCAAGCAGGCAAGAAAAGCAAAAATCGAGCCCAAAGAATATATTGAAGCTGTGGGGGAGAGCATAGCTCATGTGCATCTGAGTGATTGCAATCAGACGAGTCTTTGTGCTCCACCCGGTGAAAAAGGCTTTTTCGATTTCAAAGAGCTTTTCACTGAGCTCAACAGCATAAATTATAAAGGGAAGTATATAATAGAACTGTATTCCGACGGTTTTGACGGCGTAGAGGATATTATAAATTCTGCACACTATCTTGAGACTATACTCACTCAGGTGCGGGAGAGACTTTAAAAACAAATAAAAAGAGAGGTATATTATTATGAGATGTCCGTTTTGCGGTTATGAAGAAAGCAAGGTAATTGATTCAAGACCCACCGATGAGGGCGAGAAAATCAGAAGAAGAAGAGAGTGCATCGCTTGCTCAAAGAGATTCACCACCTATGAGATAATCGAAACAGTACCCATTGTGGTAGTGAAGAAAGATAAATCCCGTCAGGCATTTGACAGAGTGAAACTTTTTAACGGTATGCTCAGAGCCTGTGAAAAGAGACCCGTTTCCATTGACCAGATTGAAAAGGTTGTAACGGATATCGAAACCGAACTTCAGAACTCCCTTGACAGAGAGGTCACATCAGTACATATAGGTGAGCTTGTTATGGATAAACTCAAGGGCCTCGACGAGGTTGCTTATGTGCGTTTTGCCAGTGTTTACCGTCAGTTTAAAGATATCAACACCTTTATGGATGAGCTGACAAAGCTTCTTTCAAAAGAATAATTTTCGGGTGATAGAATGATTTATAATAACTTTGCCGACCTTGTCGGCAACACTCCATTGCTTAAAGCAGATGCCTTTAAAAAAGCGCAGGATATTTCTGCTGAAGTTTATGCCAAGCTTGAGTGCTTCAATCCTGCAGGTTCTGTCAAAGACAGAGTGGCAGTGAATATGCTCATAAAAGCTAAAGAAAAAGGTCTTATCAGCCAGGGCGCAACCATAATCGAACCCACAAGCGGCAACACGGGTATCGGACTTGCTGCTGCGGCAGTGTCCCTTGGATATAAGGCTGTGCTTGTGATGCCCGAGACTATGAGCGTCGAAAGACAGAAGCTTCTGAGGGCTTACGGTGCCGAGATAGTGCTCACTGAGGGCGCAAAGGGTATGCTGGGCTCTATCGAAAAGGCAAAGGAATTGCAGGAGAGTATACCTAACTCATTTATTCCGTCACAGTTTGATAACCCCGATAATCCCGAGAGTCATATGCTCACCACAGGCGCAGAGATATGGCAGGACACCCAAGGCTCAGTTGATATTTTCGTTGCCTGCATCGGCACGGGTGGCACTGTCAGCGGTACGGGTAAATATCTCAAAGACAAGAACCCCGACATAAAAGTTATCGGTGTTGAGCCTTATGATTCACCTCTTATCACTAAGGGCACAGCAGGGCCTCACGGCATTCAGGGCATCGGTGCTAATTTTATCCCCGACAACCTGGATATGACTGTGATTGACGAGGTGTTGACAGTCAAGACTCAGGATGCTTTCGCTATGAGCAAGGCTTTTGCCAAGAGTGAGGGATTGCTTGTGGGTATTTCTTCAGGTGCGGCGCTACAGGCTGCTAAGGAGATTGCCGAGAGACCTGAGAATGAGGGCAAGAAGATAGTGGTGCTTTTGCCTGACAGCGGCGAAAGATATATGAGCGTAAATTTATTTGAATAACATCGCGTTTTTGATTACTTTTTCCGCGATAGGAAAAAGTAATGCCTGCCCGGCGAGGGCATATAATAATGTAACGCGACAAAGCAAAGGCGAGGAGATTAATTTCTCCCCGCCGATTTTATTTTCATTTATCTTCTGTGTTGTTTTCCTTTTCTTTGAGCATACTTTTAAGCTCAGCGATTTCTTTCTGTAAATCATTAATTACAGAAGTGCATAAAAGCAAGTTGACAAGAATAACTCCAAGAAGACCTGCCATAAAAATCTGAGATATTGTTGCGACACCGCATATAAGTGCGATGAGTCCTGATATAACAAAGGCTATAATCGACACTATAAACTGTAACATATAATCATCTCCTTTATCTGATTATATCAAATGCGGTTGTGGTTTGCAAGGATAAGGGCGGCTTTTTTCAATATATTCATCGGCTTCTTCTCTCGAGTGGAATATTACAATTTCTTTTCCCGCTTTATATTTATCAAGCAATTCATATATATAAGGCAGGGTGTCTTGGGGAAAAGTTTCTATAAACTGCTTGAACTCAGGGTCTAATTCTGTTTCAATCCACGGCAGGTCATAGCGGCCTTTTCCTATTCTTTCCGTTGCACCCTGCAAACATATTTCCGTGGGCAAATCAAAAAGAAAAACAGTGTCGCAGTGCTGAAGTCTCAGCTCGATTGTTCTCTTATAATTTCCGTCGATAATCCACCGGGGAGCGGCAAATATTTCTGATATTCTCTCGTCAAATTCTTCTCTGGGAATATGTGTCTTATCAGGTTTGTGCCATATTGCATCAAGGTGATATAATGGCAGACCTGTGATTTTGCAGAGTTTCTCGGCGAAAGTTGTTTTTCCTGATCCGGGACAACCGATTATAATTGCTTTGTTCATACTGTCCTAACTCCCAACTATCCTGCAAGTCCGACTTTGTTACAATTAACCTTGTGTTGAGCATAGGTTGCCGCGTAATAATAATTCCAATCACTGTCCGTCACGAAGTAATAATAATCCGTCTCGGCAGGGTACAAAGCAGCCTCAATGGAAGCAAGACCCGGATTGGTTATGGGGCCTGCAGGCAAACCCTCGCACTTATAGGTGTTGTATCTCTCGGCGAAAACATCGGTGTTGCCTGTGAGATAGGGCGAGTCTGTGACATAATCGTTTATATAATGTATGGTCACATCGCACTGAAGACGGGGGAATGACGGACTCTTCAGACGGTTGTGAAGCACACTCGAGACATTTTTCACGCTGTCATTGGTGAAAGATTCCTCCTGCACAACAGAGGCAAGGGTGATGATTTCGTCGAGAGTGAATCCCAATTCTTCAGCTCTCTGTCTGTACTCTGCCGTGAGCTTTTTGTCTGTGTTGTCAAGGAATCTTCTGAGTGCTCTTTCGGCGCTTTCGCCCTTATAAAATTCATAGGTGTCGGGGAAAATATATCCCTCAAGATAAAATGCCCTTTCTTCGGGATTTGTTATGCCCTCGGTGAAAGAATATCCGAGAGTCTGAATGAATTCTCTGTTATTGGTCAATGCTATAAACTCAGAGGCGTCGCAGACCTTGTTTTCCTGAAGCTTCTCTGCTATCTGCACAAGTGTCATCCCCTCAGGAAAGGTGACGCTTACCGTCAGCGGTTCGGTGGGGGTTGTCTCGGCAGGCCTGGTAGTAATAAAGGGTATATCGGTTTTGCCGATGCAGGCAGTCAATATTGCAACTGTGAGCGCAAGTATTAGTATAGTAATGTATATAATCTTTTTTATGATAATCACATCCGTTGTTTTAAAGTTGATTTAATAATAAAATTGTATCATAAAGACAGTTAAAACAAAATAGAAAACTTATTAAATTATGAAAAATGTAAGAAATTGACATATTTCTTTAGATAAAATTACTGTATTTTCAAAAAAGACTTGAAATATCATAAGATTTGTTATAAAATAACTTAGTAAAATTATAAATTCGGAGGAATACTAATTATGGTATCAGCAGGCGATTTCAGAAATGGCGTCACATTTGAAATGGACGGCAATGTTCTTCAGATCATTGAATTCCAGCACGTAAAGCCCGGTAAGGGTGCAGCCTTTGTTCGTGCAAAGGTAAGAAACGTTATCACAGGTTCAGTAATTGAACGTACATTCAACCCCAGTGAAAAGTTCCCCACAGCTTTCGTTGAAAGAAAGGAAATGTCATATTCCTACAACGACGGCGGTCTCTACTATTTCATGGATCCCGAAAGCTACGAGCTCATTCCCATCAATGAGAGCGATCTTTCAGACAACTTCAAGTTCGTAAAGGAAGATATGGTTTGCCGTATCCTTTCATACAAGGGCAACGTATTCGGCGTTGAACCTCCCAACTTTGTTGAACTTATGGTTGCTAAGACAGACCCCGGCTTCAAGGGCGACACAGCTACAAACACAACTAAACCCGCTACTCTTGAGACAGGCGCTGAAGTTAAGGTTCCCCTTTTCATCGACGAGGGCGAAATGATTCAGATCGACACAAGAACAGGCGAATACATGGGCCGCGCATAAGCTGAAGCTTAACTGCGTACCAACAGGGAAATAGAGTTTTCTATTTATATTAAATTATTGAGAAAAGGATGTGGACATAATGTCAGTATCAGAAAAAGTTGCATATTTAAGAGGACTTATGGAAGGTCTTGACCTCGACGAAACTTCAAAGGAAGGCAAGCTTTTTGCAGCTATCGTTGATGCACTCGACGAAATGGCTTCAGAAATCAGCGACCTTGAAGAAGATATCGAAGATGTAGAAGACGATCTTGATGAACTCGAAGAATATATCGAAGAAGTTGACGAAGCTCTCGGCGACGTTGAAGAATTCGTATATGACATCGAAGACGACTGCGATTGCTGCTGCGACGACGATTGTGATTGCGATTGCTGCGATGACGATTGCATCGAAGCTGTTTGCCCCGCTTGCGAGGCAGAAATCTGCATTGACTTCGAAGACATCGATGAAGACGGCAAGGTAGAATGTCCTGCCTGCGGTGAAATTCTCGAATTCGAAATCGAAGAAGAAATCGAAGAATAATCTATGATAAAATTAAGGGACTGCATTTGCAGTCTCTTTTTTTCTTTTATTTTTAGCTTTTATCAGATAGTTAATCTTTACTCGCTCGTGCCGCGTGGCACTTCCTTTGTCCCGAGCGACAAAGGAAGCAAAGCGCTCTTTTTTTGTTGACGATAGCTTATCGCATTTTCAATTGGCTGATTCTCCGCCTCCAACTGCAAACTACGAAGCGGATTGGTCTGTGATTTCTATTATGTGATGTACCGTTACCAGCTCTCTCTTTTTAAATGGCTTTAGTCCGCCTGCGTTTGCAGTTTCCGCAGCGGGGAAGTTTGTTAACTCTTTAATTTGGTATAAGCTTAAACCTTCATCAGCAACGCCTGACTTCTGACTCGGCGGGTAGGAACATAGTTTGTCGCAATTCCGAATTCTGCATTCGCCTGTCTATGTATGCTTTTCTTTTTTGTCATATTTCAGACCTATCGCCTTGCGCATAAAGGCTTCGGCATCATAAGCTGGCTCGTCTCTCAATAATGTGGGAATATTATTTTTCTTGCCGTAATAATTTTTTCTTTTTTCTCTCTTTGCGCCGCAAGGCTCATTATCAGTTTCAGTAACAGTATCAGTTTCAGTATCAGTGTCAGTATCAGTATCATATACGCATGCGTTCGCATCCGTTCGCATGCCTTCGCATGCGTGGGCATCTTCTTTATCAGCCCATCTCTTTTTTGCCGATTCTGCATTTTTCTTGCAGGTTGCTTTATATTTTTCTTCGTTGATGGCAATATGCTCGCTCATCTGGTGAAAGAGAATCTGCAAAGCTCTGTCGTCTCCGAAGTCGGGTTTTATGCCGTGTAGTCTGTGCTTTGAAAGTGCGGAGAACAATCTGCCTATCTGTTCATATGTAAGATAGTCGAGAGATTGCAAGTCCACATCATAAACAATAAAACTACCTTTTGCCATTAAATTACCTCCTGAAAAAGTATAAAAAAATAAAAGGAACATTTGTTCCGTTGATTTCATTCTATGAGTAAAAAACGGCTTTGTCAAGGGGGAAAAAGAAAAAAGTTTGCGGCGTAGGTTGGACGCGGCGGCTCCATTAAAATCGCAAAGCGATTTTCCAAGGAAAGCTTCTGCTTTCCTTGAGGCGAACGCAGTTCGCCTATGGAGCCGCCTGCCACCGCAGACTGAAAGTTTCGTCAGTGAGAGAGACTCACAAAACAGAAAGAAGTGTTTATATAAAATAAAATTTCCTGCAGTGTTACTTGATTGAATAAACAAATTATGCTATAATGACAAAAAATAAAAGGCGGTAGAGATTATGAATATCAACAAACTTATCAGATACCTTACAGCCATACTTATGGTTGGTGTCAACCTCTGGAATTTCGTAGTCAATGACTATGCATGGCCCGTTGTCAGCAAAGACGGAGCTTATCTTATGGTCTATTTTGTGGGCAATGAACCCGAAGAGCAGAGACTGCATTTCGCTGTCAGCGAAGATGGCTATAATTTCGCAGCTCTCAATGATAACGAAGCTGTTATCACTCAGACTCTCGGCACAAAGTGTCTCCGCGACCCATATATTTTAAAGGCAAAAGACGAAAAAGGCGTGCCTTGCTATTACATAGTTGCAACTGATATGGACGCTATGCAGGGTTGGGTAAGCAACCACTCAATTATCTTCTGGAAGTCCTATGACCTTGTTAATTGGGAAGATGAATTTGTGCTTGATATCCGTGATTTTGAGGGCTGGGAAGGCTGTAACAGAGCATGGGCACCTCAGATTATCTATGATGAAACCGTAGGCAAATATATGGTTTATCTTGCTCTTTCAACCTGGGATGACCCCAATACCGAGCTTAACGAAGACAATGCACAGCATTACTATATGTACACTGAGGACTTCAAGACTTTCACTTCTCCCGAGTACCTTTATGGCAGAAGAAGTGAAGTTATAACAAGAGAAGACGGCTCACAGTTTGTGGGTATCCAGTGTATCGACGGCGATATGATCTACGATGAAAAAGACGATTGCTATTACCTCTATTTCAAAGAGGATATGACTCAGAAAATCGCTTATGTAAAAGCTGATACTCCCACAGGCTTTGCAGATGTTAAGCCTGAAGATTATACTATCGTATCCCTTAACTGGTGGGGCGTTGAAGGCAGTTTTATGTATAATATTACGGGTACAAATCAGTGGATTATGTTTATGGATGAGTATAGTGAAGGAAGCTTCTTTGCTCAGATGACTTCAGACTTTGAGAACTTCAGACAGTTCAGAAGAAAGCTTTATTCCGTTGACCATCTTCATCCCCGTCACGGCAGTGTAACAGCTATAAGTTATGTTGAATATCAGAGACTCGTTGAGCATTTCGGAGTATCGGAGATACCCGAATATGAGAGATAAAAAGGTCTATGTCCTTGCCGAGTCGGCTCTGCTCATAAGTCTGCTCATTGCAGTGTCGTATATTGTCATTCCTTTGCCACCGTCGGGTTTCAGCCTGATGACAGTCATAGTCAGCCTTATGGCACTGATTCTCTCGCCTTGGCAAGGTACGGCAGCAATAGGAGTTTATCTGCTTATGGGACTCATCGGCCTGCCTGTGTTTTCGGGCGGTGTCGGCGGAGCTGGCAAGCTTTTCGGTGTTACGGGAGGATATTATTTCGGCTTTCTGTTTGCAGTGATGCTTATGAGTCTGCTTAAGGGCAAAAAGCCAAATTTTCTCAGGTACTCTGCCGTAACAGTTCTGGTGGGAGTGCCCATAGAGCATTTGTGTGCTGTTTTGGTGATGTGTCTGCACAACGGCTTTGACATAAGAGGAGCATTTGTGACAATCTCCCTGCCCTTTATAATAGGGGACATCATCAAGGCTATAGCGGCAGCATTTCTGGGCGTAGCCATAAACAAGAGACTTGCAACACAACGCGGAATATAATAAAGAAGCACTCATCAGCTGATGGGTGCTTCTTGCTGGTAAATTACCGCTTTTCAGTGTTAGTGTAGCATAGAAACCAAAAGAGGAAAGTATGAGGGCGGATTTTGAAAAAAGCACTTGAATACAATGATTTTATTTGCTAGAATGAGATTAAACGTATACGCGAAAGGAATAAACTAAAATGAAAAAGATTTTCATAGTTTCAATTGTATCTATAATTGTATTGTTATGTTTCACGGGCTGTTCTTATAATGAAACAGAAATTAATAATACTACTAAACCTCCAGAAAATTTATCAACTAGCGAAAATAACATTACCAATACGAAATTGAAATATCTTAACCGAAGTTGGTCAGATTTTGCATACCTAAAACCTGTAAAAAATGGTGCCATTCAAAATGTAAGTGCAGTAGGTTTATATAGTGAGTGCTGTAAGCATTATCGTTCAAATCTTAAAGATAATAAAGAAACTTATTTCACAATTCATAATGATAAAGTTGTAGCCTACTGGGATTCAAGTAATTATTCTGGTAAAATGACGGTAAAAGAGTTTTTGAATTCAAATTATGAATGTTTAATAAATACTGAGCCTAAAATTATTTATGACGAAGAACTACCTGTTGCTTGTAGACTATATTGGGAAACAGACGAAGGTAATTTTGCCATAGACACCGCGAATCATACATGGCCAGAAGAGAATTACCTTGAATATACCGTGATTTCATATGCAGAGTATAATGAAATGTTTACATTCTATCTTGATGATTTATATCAAATACAACATCCAGAAAATCTTATTGCATATTTAAATGAATACAACTTCCCAATTGAGCGAGTAAATTGGGACGGATCTCTAGAGTATAAAGGAATTTTGTTTGATGTATATAGTTTTTCAGATGCCTCAAATCGTTGCCTATTAGTAGAACTGGAATATCCGTATAGAATTTTATCGGTAAACAATTTATCGCATCTTGATAACGACCAAGAGGTTAAAGAGGTGTGGAGAAATAATAAAGAATCCTTGTATAAAAAAGCCAGTGAACTACATAGACAAAATCCTGATACATATAGAAATATAGGAGATTTACAACCTGAAACGGAAGATATTTTTGAATTCGACAATCAGTATTATCAAACATATGTTGATGTATATAAAGATACCAGATATATTTATTTGACTGATGATGATGGATTTGGTGTTGTAGGTTGGAAAAGCATTGGCAGTCGAACAATATATTCGTTAGATGGGTTGCAACAAGATAATGATGGCACAGAAATCAATACCGATGATAATTTAAATATAGAAAAAGTTGTGATCGCAGATAGCGGATTGCGAATTCGAAACAAACCAAGTGAAGATGGAGAAAAAATTTCTCTCATACCAAACGGAACGCTGGTTTTGATTGAAAATATAGTGAACAACTGGGCATATATAACTTATGATGGTTTATCAGGTTGGTGTTCTTGTGATTATTTGTTCGAACCATCTGAATGTGATGATGAACCATTATATAGTGCTCAAGTAAACGCAACAGAAGGGCTAAGGATTCGTTCATCAGCAATTGTTGATCCTGAAAATATACTAACTGTAATTCCGTATAATAGTATCGTAAAGGTCTATATGATTAATGGAGACTGGGCTTTTGTTTCCTATAACCATATTTTCGGATATTGTTCAAAAGAGTATTTGTCATACTAAAATTCATCACACACAAGTGCTGCTTATAAGTAATAAGGGTTTTATCACTCAGCCCCATTGATTTTTTCTTTAGAAGGAAATCGTCAAAAGTTTCTTCCATTGATACACTAATTTTCATTTCAATTATTGCCATTTTTCAATGCTCCTTGATTAGTATAAATTACATTAAAAATCAAGAGCCTTGTTATATGTAAAAATAAAAACAGCAAACGCTGAAACTCAAGAGTTTCAGCGTTTGTTGGTGACTCACCGGGGATTCGACTCTCGGCCTGCGGGCCTCGGTCATTCGCGGCTCTGAAGCTCCACCGGAGCTTCATTCACTACCGCTCCTACTTCGAATCCCCATATAAATTCATAATAAAAAATAAAAGGTACCTATCTTTTGATAAGTACCTTTTTGCTGGTGACTCACCGGGGATTCGAACCCCGGACACCTTGATTAAAAGTCAAGTGCTCTGCCAACTGAGCTAGTGAATCATTTTCAACAGCTTTTATATTTTACTCGAAAGCATATGAAATGTCAATACTTTTCTGAGAATTTTTTATGTTTTTGTCTCATTTGTTATTTTTAACCGAAAAACCGATGATATACCTATAAAAAATGGGGGATATGTTTATCAAGTTTCTGCAAAAGGCGGGAGCGGGGGCTCAGCAGAATCCGTGAAACGGATTCTGTGGCGACGCCGCAGGCGTCGCAGAGCCGAATAAAATTCGGCTCCTGAGACCCCGCGTGCCAACTGCAGGCAGCAACTGAATAAAAAAGAAACCCCGACCGAAGCCGAGGTTTTCTTTTGCTTTTGGGGTTAGCAACCGCAGTTGTTGTCACAACCGCAGCCACAGTTGTTACCACAACTGTAGTTGTTGCTGCAGCCGCATGAACCGCCGCCGAAAAGACCGCCTTCGCCGCTGCACATTGATAAAATGAGAAGGATGATAATCCATGAGCAACAGCTGTTGCCGCCGAATAAACCGTTATTGCAAGCCATCTGACCTACCTCCTTTCCGCTTTCATCATCATTATACGCGAAAGAGAAAAGAGTGTTACAATTTAAAAAAGGCAACTGCTGAGAGTTGCCTTCTTTTATCAGATAATATTTGTTGTTATAATTGAGAATGAGTATGTCTTATTGGTCTGATAGTTGCCGTTGGCATCCTTATATCTGAGCATGCCTCTGGGAATTGTGAATGTTACGCGTTCGCCTTTCTTGGGGTCACGCACGCCGTCAACGAGACTAACTTCGATAAGCTGATATTTTATGCCGTCCTTTTCAAATGTTTCGCTTGTCATATTGTATTCAGCTGAATATGTTTCTGCACCGACAAGCTCATTTCTCATGATAACATTGCCCTTACTGTCGAAATCCTCGATATTCTCAGGTCTTCCGCCTATATAAATTCTTGATGTTTTGTTGAAAGCTTCATAAACAACACCCTCTGCTACGGGTTCAACGGCAATTTTGAAATATCTCTTGTTGGTATCATAGTCATATTCATATGAAATAAGATGTGCAATTGCAAAGAGATTTTCTTCTTTGATATTGGCTGTGGGATCTTCCACATATTCAACTGCATAGAATCCGAAGAAAGCACGCAGTGTACTTCTGAGAGTTTCGATAGCAGTCAGAAGCACTCTGATAGGACGGGAATGATTGTCGGTTTTAGGTGCCCATTTAGCATAAAGAACCTTCTGACCGTCGATATAAATGGGTGTGCCTGCATAATAAGGCTTGCCGTTTTCATCTTCCCAGCAGACAAATTCATAGTCAACTGAGAGAGGTACATTGTCAGTTACTACATATGTACCGGGCTTTGTGAATGAAAAAGTGGGACTGGGTATATACATAACCTTAACACCGGTGAGCTGGCTGTTTGACTCATAGGTGATGCCGTAGATAATGGGTTCATCAGGCTCCATGCCCATGTTGATTGTGATGTTATCGATTACGTCCTGAAAAAGACCTGCTGATGCAGTTGTTGCCATACAAGAGAAAAGGCATACAATGCTCAGTAAGAGAGCTATAATTTTTTTCATAATTTTAACCTCCTGATATTACAAGTATCTACATTATATATTAATAAAATGGATAAATAATTACAAAAAAGAAAATTATTTCAAAAATATATCATTTAACACTTTAGAAATGAAAAATAAAAATAAAAAAGATATTTACTTTTTAAAGAAAAAATATTACTATATTAAAAAGCAAGTTGGTGAATATATGAAAATACTTTTTATCTGCACGGGCAACACCTGCCGAAGTCCTATGGCTGAAGCTCTTGCCCGCAAGAAATATCCCCATATTATTGCTTCAAGCTGCGGAATCTGTGCCTTTGCAGGCGACAGTGCAACAATAGAAAGCATTGAAGCTATGAAAAAATACGGAATTGACCTGACAGAGCACAGAGCAAGACCTTTCAGCAGTTATATGCCGGAGGAATATGATATTTTTGCAGTGATGACTTCTCAGCATTATGAGGTACTTTCCGACTTTGTGCCGAAAGAAAAGCTCGTCATTCTCGGTGAAGGTATCCCTGACCCATACGGTCAGTCGCAGCAGGAATATATTGCCTGTGCCCGTGAAATTGAAAAAGCAATAGACGCTCTTATGGCAAGGTACAATGACACTGAGATAAACAATATGACCTATGAGGACACAGGAGAGATTGCCCTGATTGAAAAAGAGTGCTTCAGCTCCCCGTGGAGTCAGGAGGGACTTATCAGTGAGCTGAGCAATGACGGTGCCGTGTTTTTGACTGCAAGAAGAGACGGCGAAATTGCAGGCTATATGGGTATGCATATAGTTTTAGACGAGTGCTATATTGCCAATGTTGCCGTGAAACCGAAATTCAGACGTCAGGGAATTGCAGATAAACTTCTTGACACTGCAGAAAAAACGGCTATGGGTAAAAACTGTGCATTCATCTCTCTTGAGGTGAGAGTCAGCAATGCGCCTGCAATAGCTCTTTATGAAAAAAGAGGTTATGTTTCCCTTGGCGAAAGAAAGAACTTCTATTCCGACCCCACGGAAAATGCCCTGATTATGACAAAAACCTTCAGTAAGGAATGATAATATGAAAATTTTAGCAATAGAATCCTCCTGTGATGAAACAGCGGCAAGTGTCGTCGAAGACGGCAGAAAAGTCCTTTCAAATGTTGTGGCATCACAGGTGGCTGAACATAAAATCTACGGCGGTGTGGTGCCCGAAATTGCATCAAGACGCCACGCGGAAGCCATCAGCGGTGTGGTGGAAAAGGCTCTCAGTGATGCCGATTGCACCCTTGACACAATAGATGCAGTTGCAGTTACATATGCTCCCGGTCTTATAGGCGCACTGCTTGTGGGTGTCAACTATGCAAAGGGACTCTCATATGCAAAGGGTCTGCCTCTTATTCCCGTGCATCATCTTCGCTCACATATCGCTGCTAACTATATTACTCATCAGGATTTGAAGCCGCCTTTTTTCTGTCTTGTTGTCAGCGGCGGCAACACTATGATGGTTGAGGTCAAGGATTACACCACATTTAATGTTATTGGCAGAACCCGTGACGATGCCGCAGGTGAGGCTCTCGATAAAGCTGCCCGTACTATGGGAATTCCATATCCCGGCGGACTTAATATGGACAGACTTGCTAAAGACGGCGACAGCAGTGCATATAAATTTCCCACACCTAAGGTGGAGGGATGTCCCTATGATTTCAGCTTTTCGGGACTTAAAACAAGTGTCATAAACACAATTCACAATGCCGAGCAAAAGGGCGTGGAAGTCAACAAGGCTGACCTTGGTGCATCATTTATGAAAGCCGTATCAGGCTGTCTTATCAAAAACACCGAAAAGGCTATGATTGACACAGGATACAAAACTCTTGTGCTTGCAGGCGGTGTATCAGCCAACAGTGTGCTCAGAGCAGATGTTATTGAGCTTTGCCAAAAACACGGCTGGAAACTTTATCTGCCCGAGCTTTCGCTTTGCGGTGACAATGCCGTTATGGTTGGCTCTCAGGGATATTACGAATATCTCTCAGGCAACATAGCTTCTCTCGAGCTCAACGCCTTTGCAGGCAAGAGCATTGAGGAGTAATTATGAGTGCAGGGACACCCTATGGGTGTCCTTTTTTTGTTAGGAGTTAGGAGTGAGAAGTTAGGAGTTGCTGACGAAATTTTGAGTTACTGCAAGAGGTGGGAGGCGGCTGCGTGAAATCGCGTCGCGATTTCCGTGGGCACGCCCACGCGCCGAATGAAATTCGGCGACGCAGCCGCCCCATCCACCTCAGACTGAAAATAATCGTCAGCTTGCCTCCCTCCCCGAGGGAGGTGGCAAAATTGCAGATTTTCACGGAGGGAGTAGAGAAAACCCACCCCGAATCACTAACTGAAATATCACATTAGCGACTCACGACTGTCGGGTAGAGAGAGGGTAAAGCAGAGGGAAAGCACATTAGACGAGAACTCATTTTATAAAGCGGGATAAAGTAGCGGTATCCTTTGAGAAAAGTTGTTTTAAATAGAGATGTTCGGTTAAGAGCAGATGTAAGGCAGAAAGCAGAAATGTGAAAAATCACCGATAAGCAGATATTAATAAATTGGGGAGACTTCGGAAATTCTCCCTCCCATTAAGCCTGATGAAACTTCGGCGGTGATTTCTTCACTTCTTTCGGACTAAGGGCACAAAGGGCGCTTTTGCATACTTTTGTCGCCCGGGACAAAAGTATGAGGCTCCGCGCCTCGAGCGGAAACGAGACTCGAAGTATAATAAAACAAAAATAAAAGGATAAACAAAAACCGAGCTGAAATTATTCAACTCGGTTTATCTTTTTATTTGCCCTCGCCGGGCAGGCGACACTTTTGCTGACGCCCAAAAGTGACCAAAACGCGTTGTTATCCTTCAATAAAGTGCTTCATTATGCCAGGACCGTTTTCGATGAAATTGCCCGTTGCTTTTGCTGTCTCTTCATTGACAGTGTCAACACCCTGTGTGGGTGCATTTTTATGATAAATCATATAAGGCACAGGGTCTCTTGCGTGAGTCTTGGTGACGATTGGTGTCGGGTGGTCGGGGAGAATCATAATCTTGTAGTCCTCATATTTTTTCAGACCCTCAAGAAGTATAGTCAGCACTTTTTCGTCAATGAGCTCAATGGCGCGGACTTTGTTTTCGGGCTCGTCTCTGTGACCGCATTCGTCGGGAGCTTCAATGTGAATATAAACAAGGTCGTTGTTTTCGAGCTCACGGAGAGCACACTCTGCCTTGCCCTCAAAGTTTGTGTCAATATATCCTGTGGCACCCTCAACTTCGGGTACACTCATTTCAGCGCTGAGACCGATGCCTTTAAGCAGGTCAACGGCTGAGATAACACTGCCCTTTATGCCGTAAAGGCTTTCGAATGTGGGAAGTATAGGTTTGTTGCCCTCGCCCCAGAGCCATATTGAGTTGCCGGGACGCTTGCCCTCTGCGATTCTCTTAAGGTTAACGGGGTGATTTTTTAATACATCATAGCTCTTTTTCATCATTGCGATAAGCTCTGTTGCGTTGTCGTGAGTGCTGAGATATTCGCCCACAACTCTGCCGCTGATGTCATGGGGCGGAGTCATATTGCCAAGGTCTGTTGTTCCCTCGTTTACCACAAGACAGTGACGGTAGCTGACACCGCTATAGTATGTATATGTGTCATTGCCGAAAGCTTCCTGAATGCTCTTTATAAGCTCGGCTGCTTCTTCTGAGGAAATGTCGCCTGCTGAATAGTCGACCATAGTTTTATCTTCATAGTTTTCTTCGTCAGAGAGGGTGACGATGTTGCATCTGAGAGTCACGTCTGTGTCTCTGAGCTTAACGCCGATGCTCACAGCCTCGAGAGGTGAACGGCCTGTGTAATATTTCATAGGGTCAAAGCCCATAACGCTCATATTGGCAACGTCGCTGCCGGGTTTGAGGGTATCGTGGACAGTTTTTACAAGACCCACTTCAGATTCTTTTCCAAGGGCATCAAAGAGAGGTTTCTTTGCGCACATCATAGGGGTTTTTCCGTCTAATGCAGGCACGGGATAGTCTGCCATGCCGTCATATAAAACAACTACATACTTCATATTATCATATCCTTTCAGTTTTACACATTGATTTTATCATACATTTATTTTGATTGCAATAAGTTGAGGCTAAAATATCAATTCATAAAGCTTCACCGGAATAAAATATCAGCGAAGGTCAAAGAATAATATTATAAAGATGAGAGGGGAAAAATTATTGCAAAGAGTTCATTTCAGACCGAGGGACACTGCCGAGAGCTTTGGTATTGATGTGTCAGAGGAGTTTTTATGTGAAAGTCAAAGGTCAAAGTCAAAGGAGCACACAGACAGATTTGCGGGGGTTGAAAATTTTCAAAAAACGCAGGAAAATAAAGAAAACAAAAGCTAAGTTGCAAAAACAAAGGTCAGATATCAGATTTTGACCTTATTTGACCTTTGAAAATCGAATAATTTTAGCTATAATAAAATCAAGAAAGGTCAAAGTTAGTCAAAGTCAAAGGAAGTGATTTTATCAATATTTCAAATTCAATAGCGCAGATGATTATTCAGATGCTTGAAGATAAAGACGAAATAGAGTTTCAGAGAAACATATTAGCTCAGAATGTAGGCTGTGTGCCGAGTCAGATAAACTATGTGCTCTCATCACGATTCACTCCCGAAAGGGGATATATAGTCGAAAGCAGAAGAGGGGGCGGCGGCTGTGTGAGAATCACAAGAGTCAGCTATGACAAAGATACCCTTTTAATGAATGTTATAAACAGCATCGGCTCATATATATCAGAAAGCACTGCTGATGACCACCTGATGAATCTTATGAGACATCAGCTTATTTCCCGCCGTGACGGCGTGATAATTGCCGCGGCTCTCTCAGACAGCAATTTTAAAGGTTTACCCGTGGAAATAAGAGATGCCGTCAGAGCCTGCATTTTCAAACAGACACTTCTCTCAATTATAAAACAAGACTATTAAGATATTAAGGAGGTAATTTTTATGTTATGTCAGAATTGTAAAGTAAACGAAGCCAATACCCATATCAAAAGAGTTGTCAACGGCGAAGCCACTCAGAAACATCTTTGCTCATCATGTGCTCAGAGTCTGGGATACGATAACTTCTTCAGCGATTTCACTTTTAATCTTCCCTCACTGTTTTCAAGCTTTTTCGACGACAGAAACCTGCTTTTAGGCGAGACAAGAGCCGACAGATGCGAAATCTGTGGCTGCAGTTTTGAAGATATTATCAAGTCGGGCAATGTAGGCTGCAGCAATTGCTATAAAAAGTTCTACAGCAAGCTTCAGCCGTCAATCCAGAGAATACACGGCAAAGTAAAACACTCAGGCAAGGTGCCCGCAAAAACTGCCGAGCCTATAGTTGTGAAAGAAAAAACGGCAGAAGAAAAAATCTGCGACCTGGAAAAAGAAATGGCAAAGGCAATCGAAACCCAGAATTTCGAAAGAGCGGCAGCCATCAGAGACGAAATAAAATCACTGAAAGGAGAAAACTGAAATGAACTGGTATAAAAACAAAGGTAATGAAGGCGATATAGTTTTAAGCACCCGTGTGCGCCTTGCAAGAAACCTGACTGAATACCCATTCCCTGCACGACTCGATGAGAGTCAGAAAAAAGATATCGGCAATATTGTCAGAGATATCATAGCTGCAGATAAAAGCTTTGACCTTGATTATATCGATATGGCATCACTCTCTTCAGCTCAGACAGTGTCTCTTGCAGAAAAACACCTTATCAGTCCCGAATTCGCCTGTGATACTATAGGCAGAAGTCTTCTTCTTTCAAAAGATGAGGATATCAGCATTATGATCTGCGAAGAGGACCACATCAGAATACAGACAGTTTATGCAGGTCTCTCTCTCAGCGAGGCTTATGAAACTGCAAGCAAAATTGATGAAATCCTCGAAAACAAGCTCTCATATGCTTTCGATAAAAACTTAGGCTATCTCACTCAGTGTCCCACAAATATCGGCACAGCTCTCAGAGCAAGTGTAATGCTTCACCTGCCTGCACTGTCTAAAAAGGGCGCAATGCAGAGACTTTCAACCACAGTTGCAAAGCTCGGTCTCACACTTCGCGGTTCATACGGCGAGGGCAGTGAGGTGTCAGGCGACATCTATCAGCTCAGCAATCAGGTGACTCTGGGCATTAGTGAGGAAGCAGCAATCAAAAATCTCAATTCAATAGCTATGCAGATAATCACTCAGGAAAAGCAGGCCCGTGCCGCTCTTATCAAAGACGAGGATTATCTTGACCGTATATACCGTGCCTACGGTATTCTCAAAAGTGCATACAAGCTCACCTCAAAAGAGCTTGTCAATCTCGTGTCATATGTAAGAGTGGGAGTCTCAGAGGGTATTTTGTCTATTCCCACAGAGAAACTTCGTGAAATGACTGTTGTTTTACAGCCTGCAACCCTCAACGCTCAGAGCGACAGGGTATTGACACAGACAGAGAGAGACATATTGAGGTCTCAGAAGGTCAGAGAAGAACTTGCATAAAAAAACGGGTCGTGATGACCCGTTTTTTTAATGCAGAATTAAGAATGCAAAATGCAGAATTAAGGGTCGCTCCGCTGAGAAACTATCCGTTTGGGTGAGTGAGAGGAAAAAAATTTCACTGCGCCGAGGCGACATGATAAGGTTTTGTTTTGAGAAAGTCTCTGCAAGAGGTGGGAGGCGGCTGCGTGAAATCGCGTTGCGATTTCCGTGGGCACGCCCACGCGCCGAACTGCGTTCGGCGATGCAGCCGTCGTCCCACCTCAGACTGAAAATAAGCGTCAGCAAAAACTCACCCGCTGCGGAAACTGCAAACGCAGGCGGAATATGATTAATTAAAACGGGATAAGGTTGGTAACGGTACCGTTTTATATAGATAGCAGTGACCGGTCCGCTTCGTAGTTTGCAGTTGAAGGCGGAGAATCAGTCAGTTTTAACAGTGAAAACTACCGTCAACAAAAAAAGAGCGCTTTGCTTACTTTGTCGCTCGGGACAAAGTAAGAGGCCCCGCGCCTTGAGCGGAAACGAGACTAACAACATAATCAAAACTAAAAATAAAAGGAAAACCCATAAACCGAGTCACTAGAGAAGAGACAAGATTATATGTTGTATATGACAACCCGATATGCACCTGATGGTGCACCATAAAGGAGGTAAACTAAAATGTATAAATTCACAGGCTTTACAGAAAAAGCCAACCGAGCACTTAACGGTGCAGTTGAAACTGCAGAAAATTTAGGCCACACCTATGTGGGCAGTGAACATCTTCTTTGCGGAATTGTCAAAGAAGGGGGCAGTGTTGCCACATCTCTTATGGCATCTAAAGGCATAACAGCTCAGAGTGTTGAGCAGGAAATCAGAAAAACCGTCGGCGTGGGAATTCCCACAGTGCTGACCCCTGACGATTTCACCCCAAGAAGCAAGCATATTATCGAGCTTTCCGTATCCATAGCCGCAAGAGAAAACGCAGGTTACGTGGGCACTGAGCATCTTCTGAGCGCTATTCTCAGCGAAGACGACAGCTGCGCCGCCTTTATAATATCTGAGCTGGGTCATAGTCCCGAATCTGTTTTGTCTGATATCAGCTCAAATTCTATGGGGCGCACATATACACAGCCAAGCTCTAAGGGTACCCGTGGCGGCAGAAAATCTTCGACTCCCACCCTTGACAAACACGGCTGCGATATAACCGAAAAAGCCTCAAAGGGCGAAATCGACCCGGTCATCGGCAGAGAAAAAGAAATTGAAAGAGTTATTGAGATTCTATCCCGTCGTACCAAGAATAACCCCTGCCTTATAGGTGAGCCCGGCGTGGGCAAGACGGCAATCGCTGAGGGTCTGGCATTAAAAATATTTCAGGGTGAAGTGCCTGAGCTGTTAAAGGGCAAGCGCATTGTTTCACTTGACCTGACAAGCATGGTGGCAGGCACCAAATATCGCGGCGACTTTGAAGAGAGAATCAAAACCTGCATAGAAGAAACCGTAAAAAGTAAAGAGGTTATACTGTTTATCGATGAGGTGCATAATCTTATCGGTACGGGGTCGGCTGAGGGTGCAGTTGATGCGGCAAATATCCTGAAACCCTCTCTCGCAAGAAGCGAGCTTCAGGTTATCGGTGCCACAACATTGGAAGAATACCGTAAATATATTGAAAAAGACAGTGCCCTTGAGAGACGATTCCAATCTGTAAAAGTAGGTGAGCCCACAGCAGAAGAAACAGTTGAAATCCTCAAAGGACTCAGGAGCAAATATGAAGCTCACCACAAGGTGAAAATCACCGATGAAGCAATAGAGAGTGCAACTAAAATGTCTGTGAGATATATCAGCGACAGATTTTTGCCCGACAAAGCCATCGACCTTATTGATGAGGCTTGTTCAAAGGTGAGACTTCGCTCTTTCACAATGCCGCCTGAGGTCAAAGAAATCGAAGAAAAACTCAAAGAGGTTACGGCTGAAAAGGCAGCTGCCGTAAACAATCAGGACTTTGAGGGTGCCGCAAGACTCAGAGACAGAGAAAAAGAGCTTATGAGTGAGCTTACCGTCAGCAAAACCAACTGGAAAGAAAAGTCTTCTCACGGCTTTTCAGAGGTGACGGCAAAAGAGATTGCACAGATTGTTTCAGGCTGGACGGGAATACCCGTAAGCGAGATAACCCAGGAAGAAAGTCAGAAGCTTCTCAATCTCGAAAAGGTACTGCACAAAAGAATTGTGGGTCAGGAAAAGGCTGTGGAAGCAGTTTCAAAGGTCATCAGACGAAGCCGAAGCGGACTCAAAGACCCAAAAAGACCTATGGGTTCATTCATCTTTTCGGGTCCCACGGGTGTGGGTAAAACCGAGCTTTGCAAGGCTCTCGGTCAGGCAATGTTCGGCGACGAGAACGCAGTGATACGCCTTGATATGAGCGAGTATATGGAAAAGCACAACGCCTCAAAGCTTGTCGGTTCGCCTCCGGGATATGTAGGCTATGACGAGGGCGGACAGCTGACGGAAAAGGTCAGACGAAAGCCATACAGCATCATCCTTTTTGACGAGATTGAAAAAGCTCACCCCGACGTCTTCAATATGCTTCTGCAGATTCTCGACGACGGCATCCTGACGGATTCCACAGGCAGAAAGGTCGACTTTAAAAATACCGTTGTCATTATGACTTCAAACCTCGGCGCAAAGCAGATTGCAGGTCAGAGCAAGGCTATAGGCTTCGGTGAGGGCAGCGATAAAATCTCAGATGAAAAAATAAAGAGTGCCGTTATGGGCGAACTTAAAAAGGCATTCCGACCTGAGTTTTTAGGCAGAATTGACGAGGTTATTGTTTTCAGTCAGCTGTCATCAGCCGAGATTGAAGAGATTGCAGGCAGAATGATTGACACTCTCAAGGCAAGACTTAAAGCTATGGATATGGAAGTGGATTTCAGCGACGATGTCACAAAGCTTGTTGCCAAGGCAGGTTTCGACCCTGTTTACGGTGCAAGACCCTTAAGACGCGCCTTGCAGAATAAAGTTGAGGATAAACTCTCAGAAGAAATTCTCAGCTCAAAGATTTTGCCCGGAAAGAAGTATGTATGCAGGGTGAAAAACGGCGAAGCGGTTTTTATTGAGGAGCTGAATTAATTGTCAATTATGAAAAAAACAAGGGCACCCGTGAGGGTGTCCTTGCTTTGTAACAATTATTTATTCAGCATCCAGACCATAAAATTAAGATAAGCTGCAAATGTTACCCATAAAAGATAAGGTATCTGCAAGTATGCCGACGGCTTGTCGATTTTGCTGAAAGACAGAATCATAAGGATAATCAGAAGCCATAATATAATCAGCCACACAAATGCAAAGCCGTATGCCTGCAGGTTGAAAAATAACAAGCTCCAGACGAAATTAAAGGCAAGCTGCAGAAGATAAATTCTCAGGCTCTGAGCCTTCTGCTTGCTGTCACCGTTCTGCCATATGCGTGCGGCACTGATGCCCATAAGAATGTAAAGAATAGTCCATACAATGGGAAAGAGAATATCAGGCGGAGTCAGAGCAGGTTTTTCTGCCGCTTTATAACTTTCCATTCCCATGTTTGTCAGCAGTGAGGAAATTCCGCCGACAATCAGAGTCAGACCTATGGAAGTTCCGTAAATTTTCAGTTTGTTTTTATCAATATTCATTTTCATCACCCGATATAGCTTATGCAGATTTTTTGCGGTTATGAGTACGCGGAGTCACAGCACAACCCTCAGCTGACACAAAAAAACAGCAGATCTGAGTCTGCTGCTGTTTGGGTTAATCGATTTGAATTTAAATAAATTTCTCAACTATATAAAGCTTGTTTAAATCACTGTCCCAAAAAAAGATAATTTCGCTGTTATCATTTTGAGATTTGTTCCAAGATATGCAGTTTGTATAGTTTGGTCTTTTATCTGAATCAACTTCAATTTCATCAAGCCATACTTCTGCAGCTTGATGAGTTGTCGGATAATTATTTGTTTTATGTTCATTTGGTGTCCATGCAAACATCAAATCGATATAATCTTCATATTTATACGAAAAAACATGATATCGGACTCCATCACCGTGAAAACTTGCACCCGAATCTTTCTCGTATGTTTCAGTCAGTACAGCTTTTATAGGAAGTGAAATACCCCAATTTGATTTTATAACAAAGGCATAAGAGGGGATTAATTTTGCAAAAACAACTACTATTAAAATAATAAAAACTATTATAGCTATGCCTGTTTTCTTTTTCATATAATCACACTCCTTTATAAGCATTATATCATAAGTTACACTAAACATCAATGCTCACTCGGCGAGGTATAAATAAAAAGGGTACGCAAGCCTTACCCGCGTACCCTTTAACATTAATATTTTATTGTGGCAGGGCTTCGCCCTTGCAACCTACCGCTCGCCGCGGAGGCATCACTTTTTCCAGTCGCAGAAAAAGTAATCAAAAATGCGAAGATTTTCTTATTTATCTGAGTTGAGCATTTTAAAAATCTTTTTGTTTGCGCCGTAGATTTCTTTATATGCCGCGAAGTTTCTGTCATAAGCAGCCTTGTCAGCCTTGTTGGGTTCATATACACAGTCAGCTGAAATAAGCTTGCCTGCATCTGAAATGTTGTCGATGAGTCCGAGACCGCAAGCAACAACAACTGCAGCGCCTACTGAACCTACATTCTGGGGGCTGGGAACTGTTTCAACTTTTTTGCCTGTGCAGTCAGCAAGAATCTGACAGGTTGAAGCATTGAGAGCACCGCCGCCTACAAAACGGATTGTGTCTGATGTCTTTGTTTTCTTGTCCTGAGTTTCAAGCATCCATCTCATATGCATGCATACACCCTCAACAACGGCTCTGATCATTTCGCTCTTGCCGGTTTCAATGCTAAGGTTAAAGAACATGCCTCTTGAGTTGGGATCTTCGAAAGGACATCTGTTGCCGTGAAGCCAGGGAGTGAAGATTACACCGTCACAGCCTGCAGGCACAGTTTCGATAACACTTGAAAGATACTGATAAAGGTTGGTGTATTTGCTTTCGATATCTTCGGCAACGTCTGTCTTTTTAAGATAGATGCCGATTTCGTCAAGAGCAAGGTGATTTTTAACCCACTCAAGGCACTTGCCTGCTGTTTCGAGCTCAGCGAAATAGTTGTAAAGACCGGGCTGTGCGCCGACGATAGCGGCAATCATAGCATTTGCGTCAACGATGCTCTTGTCAACAACAGTTGAAACCCAACCTGATGTGCCCATATAAACGTGGGTGTCGCCGTTTTTGGTTGCGCCTGCACCAACACCGATAAGGGAAGCGTCCATACCGCCGCCGAAAACAGCTATGCCGGGAACAAGACCGAGCTCTGCTGCAGCTTCAGCTGAGAGTTCACCTGCTTTATCTGTGCACTTGATAATCTTAGCAAGGTGTTTTTCGTCAACATGGAGCATTTTGACAATCTGAGGACACCAGCACTTCTTTTTGATATCCATAAGAAGTGTGCCGAATGCTGAGTCTTCAGTCATAATAAATTCGCCGGTCATTCTTGCGATGAGAGCTTCCTTAACATCGAGCCATTTATGTACTCTGCCGAAAACCTCGGGTTCGTGATTTTTAACCCAATTATATTTGTAAACAGGGTCCTTTACACTTGCAGCAACAGCGCCTGTTTTCTGAAGTGAAATGAGAAGCTTGGGAATATTTGCACCTGCAATCTGAGGTCCGTAAGCCATAAGGTTTTTGAGCTCTTCTCTTGCTCTCTGGTCCATGTAGCTCATAGCGCGTCTGACGTGTCTGCCGTTTTTATCAACAAGCACGAGGCCCTGAGCCTGTGAGCAGAAGGAAATACCGTCAATCTGTTCGGGCTTGATGTCACATTTTGTGAAAAGCTCCTTAGTAGTTTTGCACATAGCAGCCCACCATTCATCGGGGTCCTGTTCAGCGCCGCCGCCGGGAAGCACATAAAGTTCATAACCTTCAATTGCGTCGGCTACAAGTCTGATAGTTTTGTCAATTTCAAAAAGACAGGTTTTAACACCGGTAGTACCGATATCATAAGCAAGTGCGTATTTCATATTTTATATTCCTTTCAAATAAAATTACTGATTTGATTTAAGTGCGGCTTTTATAAAGCGCAGGATATTTTCAACAGCAAACTCATCCTTTAAGAAAATATCCTCACCTGCATAGATTTTATATCTTTCGCAATAATAATCGCAGGCATAAGAAAACTGAATATTCATAAGCAGGTTATCGACAAAAAACGCCGCCATACCGGGGTCTATGTCACTGCGGATTTCACCTGCAACCTGACCGTCGATGATAGCTTTTTTATAAGCCTGAGAAGTGATACTTTCAACATGCTCAGCGATTTTTTTCACAACTTCAGCATTGCTTTCACTTGTGACCTCGTTATAAAGCTTGATGAGCACACTGTTGCTTCTTGAAAACTCAATGGCAACTCTGACTAATTTTTCAAGCTTGATCATTACATCTTCCTGTGATTCCACAATGGTTTCCATAATGATTTCAAGGTTTTGCAAAGCATAGTTGACGCTTGTCAGGAAAAGATCGGTTTTTGTGTCGAAATATTTATACAGAGAACCGACACTGACCTCAGCTTTTTTTGCGATAGTGTTTATGTTGGCGTTGTTGAAGCCGTTATAAGCGAATTCATTGACAGCCACAGAGAGAATTTTCTCTCTTTTTTCTTTGGGGATATTCATAAAAGTGGGTTTGCAATATAAGTTTTTCTCACCCATAGGATTACTCCAATCCATACTAATCTAACCTATATTTTAACAATTATTATAGAAAAAAGCAAGTACAAAATATCGGCTCAAAACTATGCAGTTTGCATAAAAGGTCTCTGCAAGAGGATGGAGGCGGCTGCGTGAAATCGCGACGCGATTCCCGTGGGCACGCCCACGCGCCGAACTGCGTTCGGCGACGCAGCCGCCGCAATCTCCACCTCAGACTAAAAGTTACACAAACTTCTCTCCCTCGCAGAGGGAGTCGACCCAACCCACCACGAATCACTCAATAAAACATTCCTTTAGCGACTCACGACTGTCGGGTAGAGAGAGGGTAAAGCAGACGGAGAGTACATTAGACGAGAACTCATTATATAAAGAGGGATAAAGTAGCGGTATCCTTTGAGAAGCCTTGTTTTAAATAGAGATGTTCGGTTAAGAGCAGATGAATGGCAGGGAGTAGAAATCTAAAAATCACCGATAAGCAGTGATTAATAAAAAAGGGAGACTATATAAACTCTCTCTTACTTTAAGTCTGATGAAGCTTTGGCGGTGATTTTTTGTTTTTTCGGCTTTCATCGACAAAGGGCGCTTTTGGTTACTTTTGTCGCCCGGGACAAAAGTAATTTCCTCTTGCGGTTCCCAAAATCGTTTATCGGCTTGGAGCACCGAGCGATTTTGACCGCTGCGCCATCCTCGCCTCGCTTCATCCGCCACAGGCGGCGCTTCGGTGACGATGCCCCGCGGCTCGAGCGGAAACGAGACTGACTATCTGATAAAAACTAAAAATAAAAGCACAAACCAAAAGTTTCGTCAGCAACTCCGCATTTCGAATTTCGCATAAAAAAGGACGCCCAATGGGCGTCCTTACATTCATAATTCATAATTAAAAATTATCTCTCCAAAGCTACTTTGAGCTGATTCATTGCCTTGACGATAATTTCTCTCGGACAAGCTAAAACAACTCTCTGGAACTGATTTGCAATCTCGCCGAAAATCTTGCCGGCATCGAGCCAGAGCTTTGCCTTATTGATAATAAGGTCGTCGAGCTGGTCTGATGTAAGTCCCAGACCGCTGCAGTCGAGCCAGGCAAAATATGTGCCCTCAGGCTCAACAAGTTTGATTTCGGGAATATTCTCCTTAAGGAAGTCACGGATATAATCAAGGTTGCCTTTGATATAATCTTTCAGCTGTAAGCTCCACTCATAGCCGTCTTTATATGCAGCCTTGCACGCCACAATGCCGAGATTATTCATAACCGTATAGCCTGAGCCTGCGATTTCCTGCTGATATTTTTCTCTGATATCTGCTGAAGGAATCCATATATTTGACAGCTGAAGACCTGCAACGTTGAAGGTCTTGCTGGGTGCTGTGCAGATAATAACTCTGTCAGTCATATCAGGGCAAGCCTGAGTGAAAACAGTGTGAGGATGATTTTTCCAGGTGAAGTCGCAGTGGATTTCATCGGAGACAACATATACGCCGTATTTCTTGCAGATTTCGCCGAGCTTCTGAAGCTCTTCTTTAGTCCAAACTCTGCAGACGGGGTTGTGAGGTGAGCAGAGAATAAAGAGCTTGACATCATTTTCAGCTATCTTCTTTTCGAAGTCCTCGAAGTCGATGGTGTATTTGCCATCATCATAAACAAGAGGGCTTTCGATAATCTGACGGCCGTTATTGCGGATTACATTATAAAACGGATAGTAAACGGGAGGCTGAATGATAACAGCTTCACCCTGTTTTGTCAGAGCTCTGACAGCCATTGCAAGAGCATAAACCACACCGGGAGTTTTCACAAGCCACTGTCTTTCGGGTACCCATTTGAAATGGTCTTTAAACCAGGAAACAACTATATCATAATAGTCGTCTTTTGTGTCGCTGTAACCGAAAATGCCGTGTTCAACACTCTTGCCGAGAGCTTCGAGCACACAAGGCGGTGCCTTGAAATCCATATCTGCAACCCACATAGGAAGCACATCTTCCGGGAGATTGTTTTCTTTTGCAAAGTCGTGTTTTAAACTGTTGGTATTTTTTCTGTCTATAATAAGATCAAAATTGACGTTGTTCATACTTTTACCTCACACCTTGAATATGGTGGTACTTTCAAACTTCTCGCCTGCCTTAAATGTGCACTGAGGGAATGCAGGCTGATTAGGTGTGTCAGGATAATACTGAGTCTCAAGGCAGAAACCGTAGTGCTTCTCTAAAGCGATGCCGTTTTTGCCCATTTCGGTGCCGTCAAGGAAGTTGCCTGTATAAAGCTGTACACCGGGAAGGTCACTCATAACTTCAAGCTTTCTGCCGCTGCGCTCGTCTGTAACCTTAGCTACAAGACGCAGTTTGCCTGCCTCGCCGTTGACGCAGAAGTTGTGGTCATAACCGCGGCACATTATAAGCTGTTGGTCATCAGCACCGATATCCTTGCCTATCTTTTTAGGTGTGGTGAAATCGAAAGCAGTACCCTTAACGCTTCTCAGCTCGCCTGTGGGAATGCTGTCTGCATCAGTGGGAGTATAGTAGTCAGCATTAATCATCAGCTCGTGGTCGAGCACATCGCCGTTTGCGGTGGTACCGAGATTGAAATATGCGTGGTTGGTCATATTGATGATTGTGTCTTTATCGGTAACTGCCTTATAGTTGATTTCAAGCTCGTTGCGGTCTGTGAGTCTGTAAACAACAGTTACATCAACATTGCCGGGGAAGCCCTCTTTGCCGTCGGGACTGTGATAGCTGAACTCAACAGCATTGTCATCGATGATAATAGCTTTCCACACAGCGCCAGAATACTCGGCTCCGCCGTGAAGACAGGTCTTGCCTTTTTCGTTCTGTGTTGCCTGATATTCGGCGTCGCCCACTTTAAACTTGCCGCCGCAGAGTCTGTTTGCATACTGACCGATAATCTGACCTGTGTATGTACCTGATGAAATATGGTAATCGATAGTGTCAAAACCCATAATGATATCACCCATATTGCCGTCTTTATCGGGGCAGGTGAATGAATTGAGTGTGGCACCCTTAGTGATAATGCCTGCTGAAATTTCGTTATTATTTGTGATTGTGAAAAGATGCACCTCTGTGCCGTCGGGCATAAAGGCGTAATGTGTTTTTGCAACGCTCATAATTTAATCCTTTCTCCGATAGTCACTGTCGGATTTGTTTTCAGCTAATTGTAACACAAAAGATAAGCTTTGTAAAGAATAAAACATAGCAAAACTCTTAAAGTCGGATGTGGTTTTTGCCGACGATATTTTTTGGGTTTATCCTTTTATTTTTAGTTTTTATCTTATAATAAGTTTCGTCTCTGCTCGCCGCAGGGGCGTTACTTTTGTCCCGGGCGACAAAAGTAACCAAAAGCGCCCTTTGTGCCTTTAGTCCGAAAGAAGTGAAGAAATCACCGTCGAAGTTTCATCAGACTTAATGACGGGGAGAATTTCCCAAGTCTCCCCAATTTATTAATCTCTGCTTATCGGTGATTTTTCACATTTCTGCTTTCTGCCTTACATCTGCTCTTAACCGAACATCTCTATATAAAACGACTTTTCTCAATGGATACCGCTACTTTATCCCTCTTTATATAATGAGTTCTCGTCTAATGTGCTTTCCGTCTGCTTTACCCTCTCTCTACCCGACAGTCGTGAGTCGCTAAAGGAATGTTTTATTGTGTGATTCGGGGTGGGTTGGGTCGGTTTGCTCCGCGAGGAAGAGAAGTTTGTGTAACTTTCAGTCTGAGGTGGAGGGGGCGGCTGCGTCGCCGAACGCAGTTCGGCGCGTGGCGTGCCCACGGAAATCGCGACGCGATTTCACGCAGCCGCCCCCCACCTCTTGCAGTGACTTGAATTTTCGTCAGCAAAAACTTACCCGCTGCGAAAACTGCAAACGCAGGCGGACTAAGACTTGTTAAAAAGGTATAGGGTTGGTAACGGTACTGTTTTATATAGATAGCAGAGACTAATCCGCTTCGTAGTTTGCGGTTGGAGGCGGAGAATCGGCTGACTTTAAATGCGATAAACTACCGTCAAACAAAAAAAGAGCGCTTTGCTTCCTTTGTCGCTCGGGACAAAGGAAGTGCCTTCGCGGCATGAGCGAGGAAAAATTAACAATCTGATAAAAGCTAAAAATAAAAGGAAAAGCTCAAACTTCTGTGCTGTCGGCGACGCTTCGGTGACGATGCACCGCGGCATGAGCGGAAACGAGACTGACTGCTTGAGACAAGGTGAAAATGAAAGGTAAATCAAAAATCTCGTGAGCAAAAACCACATATAAACCACAAAAAACGCAAAAAAATATCTGTAAAGCTATTGACATTTACACCTGAGTTTAGTATAATATCCAGGCTGTAAAGATTTATAACTTTACACTCAGGGGAGGAGGGAAGTAAAAATGGCTAAAAATCTTGATGTAATTATCCTTTTTGATGTTTACGGAGAAATGCTCACTCAGAAGCAGCAGGATTTTATCGGCTATTATTACAACGATGACCTTTCCCTTGCGGAAATCGCCGAAAACGAAGGCATCACAAGACAGGGTGTCCGTGATGCAATCAAGCGTGCGGAAGCTCAGCTTTTCTCTTTTGAAGAGCACTTAGGACTTTGCAAACGTCTTGAAAAAACAAAAAGCGGCCTCCAGGAAATCAGTGAGCTCATAAAACTCATTGACGAGGTCAACCGTCGTACAATTCTCTCAAGAGAAATCAACGACGCAACGGCAAGAATTTCCGCCCTGACACAAATAATCAGTGAGTAAAGGAATGATATAATGGCATTTGAAGGTCTTTCAGACAGACTGGAAGCCGCCTTTAAAAAGCTCAGAAGTAAGGGTGCCCTTACAGAAAGCGACGTAAAGGAAGCCATGAGAGAAGTTCGTCTTGCTCTTTTGGAAGCTGACGTTAACTACAAAGTTGCTAAGGACTTCACCAAAACCGTAACAGAACGAGCAATCGGTGCCAAGGTTATGGAAAGCCTTACTCCCTCACAGATGGTTATCAAAATCGTTAATGAGGAACTTACAAATCTCATGGGCGGTACCAAGTCCCGACTCAACACCGCCAACCACCCGCCCACAATCGTAATGATGTGCGGTCTGCAGGGTAGCGGTAAAACAACTCACAGTGCAAAGCTTGCTCTTATGCTTAAAAATAAAGGTCACAGACCTCTTCTTGTCGGTTGTGACGTTTACAGACCTGCGGCTATCAAACAGCTTGAGGTTGTGGGTGAAAAAGCAGGTGTGCCTGTGTTCCAGCTGGGTCAGATTGATCCCGTTGAAATTGCAAAAAAGGCTGTTGCTCACGCCAAGGATCACGGTCACGACTATGTGTTCCTTGACACAGCAGGTCGACTTCATGTTGACGAAGAGCTTATGACTGAGCTCAAGAATATCAAGAGTGAAGTTCATCCCCACGAAATTATGCTTGTTGTTGACTCAATGACAGGTCAGGACGCAGTTAATGTTGCGACTTCATTCAACGAAGCACTCGGCATTGACGGTCTGCTTCTGACAAAGCTCGATGGTGACACCCGAGGCGGTGCGGCACTCTCAGCAAGAGCAGTTACAGGCAAGCCTATCAAGTTCGTTGGTACCGGTGAAAAGCTCGGTGATATTGACGTCTTCCACCCCGACAGAATGGCTTCACGTATTCTCGGTATGGGTGATATGCTCTCACTTATTGAAAAGGCAGAGCAGGAGCTCGATGAAAAGAAAGCAAGAGAGCTTGAAGAAAAGCTCAGAAAAAATAAATTTGACCTCAATGACCTTCTCGACCAGCTTCAGCAGGTGAGAAAAATGGGTTCAATCAAAGACTTGCTTAAAATGATTCCCGGTGTAGGAAAGAAGATTGACGATGTAGAGGTTGACGAAAGACAGTTCGACCGTGTGCAGGCTCTCATTCTTTCAATGACACCTCAGGAAAGAGAAAAGCCCGACATTATCAACCCCTCAAGAAAACGCCGTATCGCAGCCGGTGCAGGTATGCAGGTTGAAGATGTCAACAGACTTCTCAGTCAATACCGTCAGATGCAGAAAATGTTCAAGCAGATGAACGGCAAAAACTCAAGAAAAATGCAGAAGCGTATGAGAAATATGCCAGGTATGATGCCTCCCGGAATGGGCGGCCCCGGCGGTTTCGGTTTCTGATGCGTACCCTGACGCGTACAAAAAATATAGTTAAATGCACGAAAGTGTTAAATATTAAAAAGCAAAATTAAATTTGGAGGTAATTCAAAATGGCAGTAAAAATCAGACTTCGTCGTATGGGCGCTAAGAAGGCTCCCTTCTATCGTGTAGTTGTAGCAGATTCAAGATATCCCCGTGACGGTCGTTTCATCGAAGAAATCGGCTACTACAATCCTATGAGAGAACCCGCTGAAATCAAGATTGATGCAGAAAAGGCTCAGAAGTGGATTGCTAACGGTGCACAGCCTACTGACACAGTTAAGGTTCTTCTTAAAAAGTGCGACATCATTAAATAATTGGTGGAGGAACGCACTTTGAAAGATTTACTTATATCAATTGCCAGCGGTCTGGTTAACGAACCGGATCAGGTGACTGTTGAGGTTGACGACATTAATGAAGAGGGTGTAGTAGTATACCACCTTCATGTTGCTCAGGATGATATGGGTAGAGTTATTGGTAAGCAGGGCAGAATTGCAAAAGCTATCAGAACAGTAATGCGTGCAACTGCAAACAGAAGCGACACAAAGATTTCAGTTGAAATCGACTAAAAAAATTATTCCCCGTCTTATGATGGGGAGTTTTTTTATTGCTGACAAACAGTCGGTAATTGCTTTTATTTTTGGTTTTTATCCGATTGTCAGTTTCGTCTCTGCTCGCTCCCGTAGCCGCTATGAGATGTTTCGCTAAGTGATTCGGGTGGGCTTTGTCGGCTGACGCTTATTTTTAGTCTGAGGTAGAGGTTGCGGCGGCTGCGTCGCCGAACGCAGTTCGGTGCGTGGGCGTGCCCACGGAAATCGCGTCGAGATTTCACGCAGCCGCCCCCAACCTCTTGCAGAGACTTGAAATTTCGTCGGCAAAAACTTTCCCGCTGCGGAAACTGCAAACGCAGGCGGGTAGATATTACATAAACAGTAATGCAGTGCGACATTGATGTGAGCTGATAAAAGGAAGAAACCACAGCGCTTCGGTAAGTTTGCAGTTGGAGGCGGAGAATCGGCTGATTTTAAATGCGATAAACTACCGTCAACAAAAAAGAGCGCTTTGCTTCCTTTGTCGCTCGGGACAAAGTAAGAGGCCCCGCGGCATGAGCGAGGAAAGACTCGCTGTTTGAGACAAGGTGAAAATGAAAGCATAGGTTAAAGCTCATCCACTGCTGACACTAATAAAAAAAAGACACCTATAAGGTGTCACTTTTTGTTTAATTCCAATCATATTTCGTCAGCTGTCCCTGACAAAGCAGCTCGGGGAAGCCCCACTGACGAAGTACCTCATAAGTTGCGATGGCAACTGTGTTGGAAAGGTTGAGGCTTCTTGCATCACCAATCATAGGCATACGAAGGCAGGTATCAGGATTATCTTTGAGAAGAGACTCGGGGAGACCTGCATCTTCTCTGCCAAAAACTATATATGAATTTTCGGGAAAAGATACATCAGAATAAATATGCTGACCCTTAGTGGTGAAATAGAAAAACTTACCGTCTTTGTTTTTGTCGAAAAAATCCTGCAGACTTTCATAATAGGTGATATCTAAAAGGTACCAATAATCGAGACCTGCACGCTTTAATTTTTTATCGTCAACGGTGAAACCCATAGGTTTTACAAGGTGAAGAGATGCTCCCGTTGCTGCGCAGGTGCGTGCGATGTTTCCGGTGTTCTGAGGAATCTGCGGTTCAACGAGAACTATATTGAGTTTTGACATTTTTACTTCCTCCTCAAAAATATACGATACACATTATAGCATCTCACGGCATAAATTGAAATACAAATGTAAAAATTTATTTTGTATAAAAATTTTTCGTCGCCAAAAAATATTGATGTCCGCAAGGGCTAAATTTAACGGGAGAAAAAAAGCTATGATGAAAAACATTATGACAGGCATCGGCATCGGTATGGCAGTGGGCGGTGCCACAGCCTATTTAAAAGGCGCAATGGCAGGCAGTATGATGAAACGAGGCACTAAGAGAACTGCCCGCAGAGCTATGAAGAATATGGAAAATATCATCGGTGACGTGAAGTATATTTTCAGATGAAACACCCTTGAAACTTAATATCGGCGGGCAATAGCTTGCCGAGTTACATAAGAAAAGGAGTTATATATTATGAAAAAGTTTACGGCAGTTATGCTTTCGATGATTATATGTTTCAGCTTTGTTTCCTGCGGGGGCAACAACACAAATGAGAGGTCAGTCTATCCCTCGTACTCTGCCGAGGATACGAGTCAGACGGAAAATCTTATAGATACACCTGAAATTATGGAATCAACCGTTATTGATGAACGCAATCTCACAAATAAGCAGATGATAATTACGGGTACCCCCGACCCGTCATATAAATCAGGTTTTGCGCCTTTGGAGAAAATCACTTATAAAGCCTCTGATGCTACGGGGCTTTCGACTAAAAAAATCAGCCACTCTCACGGCCCTGCAAGCGGTGGCAAGGCACATCACACGGTTTTAGAAATGCAGAAAACAATGGAAAAATACAGAGCTTTCACCGTTGACACATCAGGAGAAAAGGTGCTTTATCTCACATTTGACTGCGGATATGAATATGAAAATCTCACGAGTAGGGTCTTGGATGTGCTGAAAGAAAAGGGTGTGACAGCAACATTTTTCTGCACTCTTGATCATATCAAAAAAGAAACCGACCTTATTGCCCGAATGATTAAAGAAGGTCATATTGTCGGCAACCACTCTGCAACACATCCGTCTTTTGCAAATATATCAAGAGATAAAATGGCAAAAGAGATAGAAGAAACCGAGAATTATCTCAGAGAGAATTTCGGATATGCGGCAAAATATTTCCGTTTTCCTGCCGGAGAATATAATGAGAGTGCCCTTGAGGTTATCTCTTCTCTCGGTTACAGAAGTGTTTTCTGGTCTGTGGCTTATGACGATTGGGACACCTCGAAGATAAGAGGCAAGGATTATGCCATAGAAAAGGTTATGTCGCGGCTTCATCCCGGTGCGGTGATACTTCTTCACAGTGTGTCAAAGGACAATGCCGAGGCTTTATCTGATATTATTGATATGGCACGGCAGCAAGGTTACAGATTTGATTCAATTGTAAATTATAAATGATTGTCAAAAACTTCAAGGCTTCGTCTGAGTATGCCGTGAATTTCAGCTATTGCTGTGCCGTAATTTGTCACAGCCACGCCCTGCTGACGGCATCTCTCAAGACGGTTTTTCATCTCGTTTTCAGTGAGAGTGCAGCCGCCGCAATGAACCACTAAGGCATATGCTGATAAATCCTCAGGGAAATCTCCGCCACTTGTGAAGTCAAAAGTCAGCTCCTTGCCTGAAAAAGTCTTTATCCAGCCGGGCAGCTTCACTGTGCCGATGTCTTTGCACTGTCTGTGGTGTGTGCAACCCTCTGATATGAGTATTCTGTCGCCGTCTTGAAGTGATGACAGCTTATCTGCGCCTTCGACAACAGTATCGAGGTCGCCTTTATATCTTGCAAAAAGAATTGAAAATGATGTGAGCTTTATATCCTCGCTCACGAGCTTCGACACTCTGCCGAAAGCCTGAGAGTCTGTGATGACGAGCTTCGGCGGCACTTTAAGGTTAGACAGTGCCTGAGTGATTTCTTCCGCCTGAACTATAAGGGTAACAGCACCGATTTCCAAAAGCTCCCTGATTGTCTGCTGCTGAGGAAGTATCAGCCTGCCCTTTGGCGCTGATTCATCTATGGGCGTCACCAGCATAACAGTGTCGCCCTTTGATACAAGATCAGCGAGGATTTTCTTTTCTTTTTTATCGGCTTTTGCAAGTGAAGCGAGCTTATCTTTTAGCCGGTTTATACCTATATTTTTCTCGGCACTTACATATATTATGCCGTCTTTATTTTCGGGTATACTGCTGAGTGAATCAGCCTTATTCATAGCTATAATATAGGGGATTTTTCTGCTTTCAAGCTCGGCGGCAAGAGCCTTGTCTTCTTCACTTAAACCTTTAAGCGCGTCCGCAACAATAACGGCAATATGCACACTGCCGAGAATGTCTTTTGCGCGTCTGACTCTCATCTCACCTAAAGCACCCTCGTCGTCAAGACCCGGGGTGTCGATGATGACAACGGGGCCGAGAGGAAGCAGCTCCATAGCCTTTTTGACAGGGTCAGTGGTGGTGCCCTTTATATCGCTGACAAGGGACAGACTCTGAGCCGTGACGGCATTGACAAGGCTTGATTTGCCTGCATTGCGTATGCCGAAAAAGCCGATGTGAAGTCGCTCTGATGATGGTGTATTATTAAGGCTCATAGTTTTCTCCTTATCAATGCGCAAAGCGCAATTCACAATTCATAATTCATAATTCATAATTGATTAAAATCTGAAGTCTCGTCTGTTTGAGCTCTTTATAGCTTCGATATTTTCTTTGGCAATAGCTCTGACTTTATCTTTGGGAATCTTCTCGAGTTCTCTTTCAATAAGCTCGAAGCCTTTTTTCTTAGTCTCGTCGCTTGCATAGTCCACAAGATACTCAGTGAGAGTCATAAGCGCGTTGGGGTGACAGCAGTTAAGAATCTGTCCCTTTTTGCAAAGGCTCATAAATCTGTCACCTGTTCTGCCCTCACGGTAACAGGCTGTGCAGAATGAGGGAATATGATCAAGATCCATAAGCCAACTGACAACCTCATCGAGAGTTCTCTGGTCAGAAACGTCAAACTGTTCTGAGTCGTGAGGTCTTTCTTCTTCTGTGTAACCGCCGACGGAAGTTCTTGATGCACCGCTTATCTGTGAGATGCCGAGCTCAAGGGCTCTGCCTCTCACCGCTTCACTTTCGCGTGTGGATATAATCATACCCGTATAAGGCACAGCGATACGGATGCAAGCAATGATTTTCTCAAAGATATCGTCAGGGATACCGTTGTCAAACTCGTCGGGGTCAATGTCGTCGGCTCTCTTGAGACGGGGCACACTTATGGTGTGAGGGCCTACGCCGTGAACGGCTTCAAGGTGTTCCGCGTGCATAAGAAGTCCTGCAAATTCATACTGATAACCCTCAAGACCGAAGAGTACGCCGAGACCTACATCGTCGATGCCGCCCTCCATAGCTCTGTCCATAGCCTCTGTGTGATAGGCATAGTCGTGCTTCGGGCCTGTGGGATGAAGTTGTAAGTAGCTTTCTTTGTTATAGGTTTCCTGAAAGAGGATATATGTGCCGATGCCTGCATCTCTGAGCTTGCGATAATTTTCCACTGTGGTGGCGGCGATATTGACATTGACTCGTCTGATTGCGCCGTTTTTATGCTGAATGCTGTAAATTGTCTCAATGCACTCTAAGATATATTCAATGGGATTGTTTTTCGGGTCCTCACCAGCCTCAATTGCAAGGCGCTTGTGACCCATATCCTGCAATGCGATAACCTCAGCTTTTACTTCTTCCTGAGTCAGCTTTTTGCGTGCAATAGTCTTATTTTTAAGGTGATAAGGACAGTAAACACAGCCGTTGACACAATAGTTTGAGAGATAGAGAGGCGCAAACATAACAATTCTGTTGCCGTAAAATGCCTGCTTGATTTCGTTTGCGAGTTTCAGTATCTTGTCAACTTTTTCGGGAATATCGCAGGCTAAAAGCACGCTTGCTTCTTTGTAAGTAAGACCCGCGCAGGTGATGCCGTCTTCGGTTTTTCGGGGTTTTGCTTTTTCTAAGAGAGCATCGATAAGCTCTGTATTATGTTTATTTTCTTCGGCATATTTTATTGTTGCGAGGATTTCCTCGTGGCTGATGAATTCTTCAGCTTTTAATGATTTTGGATTGTACATATTTTTTCCTCTTTTCTTATTAGTATCGCACCGTCAGGTGCATATCGAGTTGCCGTCAGGCAACATATAAATTCCACTCGTTTCTGCTGATGAAACTTTTGGGTTGTGTTTTTATTTTTAGCTTTTATCTGATTGTCAGTCTTTCCTCGCTCAAGGCGCGGGACTCTTACTTTGTCCCGAGCGACAAAGTAAGCAAAGCGCTCTGTTTTGTTGACGGTAGTTTATTCTTTTTTAAATAGCCATAGTCCGCCTCCAACTGCAAACTACGAAGCGTATTGGCTTGTGCTTTCTATTGTCTCTGGTACCGTTACCAACTTTTTGCGTTTTTAATAAGCCTTATTCCGCCTGCGTTTGCAGTTTCCGCAGCGGGAAAGTTTGTTTACTCCCTCAGGGAGGGAACAACTCCTAACTCCTCACTCCTAACTAACTCTGCGGTTAGAGAGTCGGAATCTCCGCAGGATTTTCCCGCAATTCTGCATTCTGCATTCATTTCGCGTCTCCGCGCGAAACAACCACATTATAGCCAATGGCTTTCATTCGCTCTCTCAGGTCGCTGACGCATTGGGCAGATTCCTGACCCGTGGCTATCTTGTTGTCATAGAGCATATATTTCTTTCTCACACTAAGGGGCGAGAGATTCGGCATCACGACATTTGCGCCTGCTAAAACTCCCTTCTCTCTGCCGTCTTCAAGCAGAGTCCCTAAAGCCGTTGTGGCAGGCAGAAGAATCGTCGGCTTAATGAGTCTTATGAGACTCAGCAGAAACAGTGTCAGCTCCACACTACCGTTTTTTTCGTCTTTGAAAGGCGTATCTTTGTGGGTGATAAAGGGGCCTATTCCGCACATATGAGGTGAAAATTCCTCGATAAACTTTAAATCTTTGGCAAGGTACTCTGCCGATTGATAGGGTGAACCTACCATAAATCCGCAACCCACCTGATAGCCGATTTCTTTGAGGTTATAAAGGCACTCCATTCTTTTTTCAAAGCTCAGGGACTCAGGATGAAGCTTTGAATAATGCTCTTTTGAGGCGGTTTCGTGGCGAAGAAGATATCTGTCAGCGCCTGCATCAAAAAGCCGTTTGTAGCTCTCTTCCGACCTCTCGCCGAGAGATAAAGTCACGGCACAGTCTTTGTACTGTCTTTTGATTTCGCTGATAATTTCGCAGAGCAATGCGTCGGTATAATGACCGTCTTCTCCGCCTTGCAAAACAAAGGTGCGAAAGCCTAAATCATAACCCTCTTTGCAGCACTCAAGAATTTCATCTTTTGTCAGCCTGTATCGGCTGCAGTTACTGTTGGACTTTCTTATTCCGCAGTAGTAACAGTCATTTTTGCAGAAACTGCTTATCTCAATAAGTCCTCGGATGTATATATCTTTGCCGTAGTGTTCTTGGCACTGCTCTCTCGCCTTTTCGGCAGAGTACGCCATAATCTCGCTGTCATAGTTTTCTATTAGTTTTTGATATTCACCGACAGTTAAGCTGTGTTCTTTTTCAAGCTTGTCGATGAGCTTTGTCAGTTCATTCTTCATAGGCAATCACGTTGGAATATGCGGTTTTGACGCTGACACCCTCTAATCTGCCGATTTTGCCTGTCAGGGCTGATATGACATTCTGAGGGGCATCGATGGCAATTGAGACGATGCTGACCCCTCGCTTTTTATAGGGCAGACCCATTCTGCCGATGATGTAATCGGCGTATTCGTGCAAAAGCTCATTGAGGGTGGGTACGCTCTCGCTGTTTTCGACGATGATGCCCATTACGGCCACTCGAGTTTCCATAGTTTTCTCCTTTTTTATGACAAAAAAGACTGCACCGAAAAAGATGCAGTCATAAAAATACACTTATAGTTATAGAAAGGCTGTAAATTTTAACTCGCATCTTTCACTCAGAACTTATCTTTATGTCAGATTACGGTTTTATTATAGCATTTTATTTTGGGTTAGTCAATGGTGAGGGTGTCCTTTTGTTTTTAGTCTTTATTTAATAGTGAGTCTCGTATCTAGCTCGCTCCCGTAGCCACTATGAGATGTTTCTCTGAGTGATTCGGGTGGGTCGTGTCCCTCCGCCCGGGAGGGAAGGTTGTGGGATTTTTATTTTTTGGGGGGGGGGGGGGGGGGGGGGGGGGGGCGGCGGGCGGC